>NZ_JACJSG010000029.1 GCF_014697625.1 Anabaena azotica FACHB-119
TGGGGCATCAGCACGACCTTAAACGGACAGGGAGCGACCATAAGACTACAACGGTTGCTAGTTGCTGTGAACTGTCAAGAATCACCGACGTTCAACGTCGGTGAGTATGTCAACAGTAGACCTCTTGCAAAAGTCGTTCTTAGCGTTCTTTTCTTTGCGTCTACCCTGCGGGAACGCCTTACGGCGAATGCGCCTACCCTGCGGGAACGCCTAGCGGCGAATGCGTGAGACAGAAAAAGATTTATGCAAGAAGTCTAATGACCAATGACCAATGACTAATGACCAATGACCAATAACTAATTATGCACGCTTTATCAATTCCCACTTGGATTATTCATGTTTCTAGCGTTATAGAGTGGATAGCCGCTATCTGGTTAATTTGGACTTACGGCGAACTCACTGCTAACCGTAGTTGGTGGGGATTGTCTCTAGCAATGTTACCAGCATTAGTGAGTGCCATGTGTGCTTGTACATGGCATTATTACGACAATTCCGAATCTCTAGAATGGTTAGTCACACTGCAAGCTACCATGACTCTAGTTGGTAATTTTACCCTTTGGGCAGCAGCCGTGTGGATTTGGCGATCGGCGAAAATAGAGGGTTAATCAGTTAACAGTTAACAGTTATCAGTTATCAGTTATCAGGTTATGTTAACTGTTGACTGACATACCCAGTCCCCAGTCCCCAATACCCAGTACCCATTACTAAAATAAGATTATGTCTAAAGAAACCCTATTCGCCCTTTCCCTATTTCCCTATTTGGGTTTCTTGTGGTTTATCAGCCGCAGTAAACTAATGCCACGTTTATCACTGTATGGATTTTACGGTACTCTCGTTTTTGTAGGCGTGACTATTCCCGCCGGGATTTATGCCAAAGTCCATTATGGTGAACAATTAGCCAATATAGATTGGTTACATGGTGGTGCTGAAGTTTTTTTGACGCTTTCTAACATTCTAGTTGTGGTGGGTTTCGCGCAAGCCGTCAGACAATTAAAAGCGAAAAGCTAAACATCAGTGCTGAGTTATGAATGCTAAGTGCTAAGTTTACAAGCTTTTCTCCCCCTACTCCCTCATCTCCCTCATCTCCTCCCACTCCTCACTTTTTGATTAAATACAGGGTAATTTAAATGGACGTAATTCCCGCAATTGATTTACTTGAGGGTCGTTGTGTGCGACTCTATCAAGGAGACTACGATCGCTCACAAGTTTTTAGTGAAAATCCGGTTGATGTCGCTAAACAGTGGGTGGATCAAGGTGCAACCAGATTGCACATCGTCGATTTAGATGGTGCAAAAGCTGGTAAAGTAGTAAACCTAGCAGCAATTGAAGCGATCGCTCAAGCAATTTCTGTACCCATTGAGATAGGCGGCGGATTGCGCGATCGCTCTAGCGTCGAACAGGTGTTTAATTTAGGTGTACGCTGGGCAATTCTCGGAACCGTCGCCGTAGAACAACCCCAGCTTGTACAAGAACTCTGCCAACAATACCCCGAACAAATTATCATTGGTATTGATGCCCGTAACGGACTAGTAGCTACTCGCGGTTGGTTGGAAACCTCAGAAGTTTTAGCAACCCAATTAGCTGTACAAATGCAAGAACTAGGTGCAGCCGCAATTATTTATACAGATATCCACCGTGACGGAACACTACAAGGCCCAAATTTAGACGCATTACGAGAACTAGCCGCCGCCATTACCATCCCCGTAATTGCATCTGGTGGGGTAAGTTCCGTTACCGATTTGTTAAGTTTGTTAGCATTGTCGCCCCAAGGTGTCACAGGTGTGATTGTGGGACGTGCTTTGTATACTGGGGATATTAACTTAAGAGAGGCATTGCAGGCGATCGGCCCTGGACGTATACAAGACATACCACCTAACTTAGATTTTTCCTCCTTCGCCTAGTTTGTAGTGTTCGCGTAGCGTCTCGTAGAGAGGGTTTTAACCGAATGGCACTAAGATAACGTGAAACTCTCACTGTGACTGGGTGTAGGGGTATAGGGGTGTAGGGGTGTAGGGGTTAGAAGAAGAACAGTATTTTTTAGGCATTTTGATTTAATTATTAGTTCTTGACCGTGCAACCCCTACACCCTTACACCCTTACACCCTAAAAGCCTTATAACTTAAGGATTTGCGCTTAACAAGCGTGCCATTCGGTTTTAACCCTCCTTGCAAAATAATCACAACCACCAGAATATTTTTTCTGGAATCCCTAATAACACTGTTGTAGTTGAGTATATAAGTTAATCAAAAATTAGTATTTTCCTGTAAGTCTAAAACAGATGCTTGTCAACCACTCCATCAGTGACACAACCATCTATCAAAATTAAATCAAAACAGGAAAAAATTATATTCTCCATTGATAACTGCTGAAAACAACTACAAATAATGGGTTTCCTTTGCAGTAGAGACGTAAATTTTATCACGTCTCTATTTTATTTTCTAAGTAAATTTATTGACTGATTTCGGGAAACGGTAATATGCTGGATGTAGTTACAATTATCATCAATTACCAAATTTTATCCTATGACTAGTCAACAACCTAATTCCAACCAACCATCTAATAAAAATCTCAAATCAGTTAATCCAAATAGAAAAAGACCATTAGATAATGGCAAACCGAAAAAAACAGACCCATAAAATATCAAATGTATTTAAATAAAAAGACGTAATATTATTTACGTCTTTTTATTTAACAATTTCTTCTGACTTATAGTTACTAGTTTCATAGACAAATATTACCAGGACTTACGCACCAAGGTTATCTGTTGAGACTGGGTGTAGGGGGGTAAGGGTGTAAGGGTGTAAGGGTTTTAATGATTTACACCCCTATACCCCTACACCCTTGCCCAAACCCTTGATTTTTCGTTTTTATGCGTAAGTCCTAATTACTTTGGCTATTACTTTTAGCTTTGTCAGCTTTTACGCTTACCGGATTAACTACGAGCCTCTCTTCCGGGGAGTAGCCATTTTGACAACTCCTTATTTTGTTGTCTTTACTCCCCTACTTTACCTCTACTTGTTTATTTTTCCTTAAGTTGACACTAATGCACATCTGTGCGCCCATACAGATAATGGATGTGTTACCGAGATTTTTGGAATTGGTGTAATGGACTGGCAAGGCTAAAATGTGGCAATAGGTTTGGATAAATTTGAACGCAGATGAACGCAGATGAACGCAGATGAACAAGATGATAGATTTTTCGCGCTATGCACAAGTTTAGGCTTGCCACGCCACTAGTAGGCGATCGCACTAATGCCACAATGAAATCAGCGTTATTATCCTGTGGCTATGTACTTAACTTGGTTTGACAACAACAGCTGGCTGCTAGAATTAGGCGAACAGCGAATACTGATAGATCCTTGGCTGGTTGACGTGTTGACCTTTGGAAATTTAGATTGGTTCTTTAAAGGCTCCCGTTCTCAACAACGCCCCATACCAGAGAATATTGACCTAATTCTCTTATCTCAAGGTTTGGAAGACCATGCTCACCTACCAACACTAAAGCAACTTAACCGGAATATTCCAGTGGTAGCTTCTCCCAATGCGGCAAAAGTTGTGCAAGGTTTAGGTTTCACCTCTGTTACCAGTTTGGCTCATGGTGAAAGTTTTACTTTCAATAATTTGATAGAAATTAAAGCCTTTCCTGGTTCTTTAGTCGGCCCTACTTTGGTCGAGAATAGTTATTTTATTAAAGAATTAGCAACTGGCTTAACCCTCTACTACGAACCCCACGGAAATCATTCTCCACAGTTAAAACAAGTAGCACCAGTTGATGTAGTCATTACGCCTATTATTGATGCGGTACTACCCCTTGTTGGGAGCTTTATTAAGGGTGGCAACAGCGCCTTAGAAGTAGCCCAATGGTTGCAACCACAAGTTATGCTTTCTACAGCTAATGCCAAAGAAACAACCTATGAAGGCTTATTAAGCAAAATAATCACATTCAAGGGCAGCATTGCAGACTTCCGGCTGCTACTAGAAAAACATAACTTGCCTACACAGGTATTAGATCCGCATCCAGGCGATCGCGTGGAATTACAATTGAAAAAGCGTGTATTGACGATTTAGTTATTAATTTTTTTTGGACATAGGGGTTAGGGGCTAAGGCGTATTTTTAAAGTCTAATAATCCTCCCTAACCCCAGGGCTATTTAAGCAGAATATATTAATTGCGATCGCTCTTTATTTGCGGTGGTTGATAGTGCGATCGCATCTGGTAATAACGAACAATTAGCCCTTGCTTTAAACTCCATGACAGAAATAGCTAAATCCAGCCCATTCAAGGACTTAGCTAATTTAAATTCTGTCCGTGCAGGACTTAACGACCCCAATCATGAATGGACATTTTGATTTTGTGAATATATTGATATAGCTTTTGTAGAGGTAAAATTAATCTTATCTCTACAATTTCTTATTTTCTCATAGAGTATTAAGCAGACTTCTCTTCAGATTTTGAATAAGCTTTGTGTGCTTCTGCATAAATTTTTAACGCCACAGCCATCTGCTGTTCATAATTATCTCCCTGTGCTTGAAACCAAGCAAAAGTTTCTGGGTCTATTTCAACTGTAATTTTTACAGATGACTTGGGCATCCGCAATTGGGCTTTCGTAAAGAAATCCTCTGATAAGGGTGGAATATCTGAAGTGTCGATTTCTTCATCGGTCATAGCATCAATTCTATCCCAATCAGTTATTGAGGTATTGATATTATCGATTTCCATTGCTTATTTTTCTTCACATAATATTACTAGTGTGTTGCAATGCAAGGCAAAATATTGCAAGATAATAATATGCAAAACAATCTAGTAAAACTATGAGCAAAGAAAATATTACCTTTCGGATAGATACTGAGAAAAAAGCTGCGCTTGAAGCCATTGCGAAGGGTGTAAACCGCGATCGCAGTTACGTACTCAATGAAGCCATAGACGCTTATCTAGAAATGCACCAATGGCAAATTGAAGAAATTCAAAAAGGGATTGCAGAAGCAGACGCAGGCGACTTCGCCAGTGATGAGGAAGTAAACGCGACTTTTGCTAGGCTGACTAATGCAGATTAAATGGCTACGTCGTGCGCTGCGTAATTTAGAACAAGCCCACAGCTACATCCTCAAAGACAACCCAGATGCAGCAGGAGAATTAATATTAAAGATTCAAACTGCTGTTAGTCAACTTGAGAATTATCCTTTCATGGGGCGAGTTGGACGTGTAGAAGGTACAAGAGAACTCGTCATTGCTAACACCCCATACATTATTATCTACCGCGTAAAAGAGGAGTCTGTAGAAATTCTTCGAGTTCTTCACGCCTCAAAACGCTATCCAGACTAAAGCCAAACTACCTCCAATACCTCTAAAAACACTCCGCGCCCCTCCGCGTTTAAAAAACCCCTCTCTAGAACTCCTCATCATCCACAAAAAACTCAGCATCATCTTCCAACCGAGAACGACCCCTAGAACCAGCCACACCCCAAAGCGGTTGCAACACAGCCATAGCAATTAACCCAATACCAGCGCTGAAAGCCAGCACCAAACCCACTGGTATTTGCACCGATTGAAATGTTAAGAATTTTAAAGATACAGGCGTAGCATTTTGGACGGAAATAATTGCGATCGCCGCCACCCAAACAGCCACAATTACAGATGTGATCAAAGGAGCAAAAGTTTTCATATACAACTAACCACAAATACACACAGATGAACACAGGCGTTCATCTGTGGCTGAGATTTTTATCGTGAAGTACCTACACTGATACTTTCCTGCGGAACGCTCCGCGAACGTATACAGTGTAGGCTTCCTGTCTCACTTGCCATTGCTCTGTTAGGAACATTGTAAAAACAATGTGCGTTACCAAAAACGCTCCGAGTCTTACATAGCATCTCTGGGGGAAACCCCCTTTATCTGGTAAGCGCCAGAACCCAGGCAGCCGCCCGCCTCCCGCAGGCAGTTTAATTGTTAATCCGAGAATTTACATGGAGTGTGACGGGTGCGTCCCAGTGGTAAATTCTCTTCCCCCTTGCTCACGCTCGTTACCTCCGCAAGCGTCGTACCGCTACTTCGTGTTGTTTACAGCCGTGTGGGTGGGTCAATGACCATTTACATATTACCATAAATATGTTCATCTTATGTACATATTCATGGAGAAAAAAGACTGACATATTCGTATATCTTCTAGGCGGCACGACAAGCTCAAGGCTTATGCACAGGACAGAGAAAAAACAGTCACGCAACTTATTGAGGACTGGATCGATAGGTTGCCAAATCAAAAAACTGGCGACTCCTAAGCGACCCCACTCCCTGATCAAGCTAGCGGTTGATAGCGGTCGGAGGTCAACTCGTCGTCGAGAAAGCCATTCATCCCACGCTCCCCTATCGGGTGAGACGTGGGGCTTCTGTCGGATTAAGCTAACTTAGCGATCGCACTTTCCAACTCTTGCGCCAACTGAGTTAATTTCTCAGGTGAGTTAGTCTCTAGGTAAACCCGTACCAATGGTTCAGTACCAGAAGGACGCAGCAACACCCAGCTACCCTCTTCTAAATACAGCTTAATTCCGTCCTTACGCCCGACTTCCTTCACCTTAATTCCTGCTACCTCGGAAGGAGGATTTTTGGTAAAGGAATCAATCACAGCATTTTTGTGTGCTTCTGTCAAGTGTAAGTCTAGACGATTGTTATACAAGGGACCATCAGCTTCCGCGATCGCTTCCTTCACCAATTGACTCAGGGGCTTACCTTCGTAGGCGATCGCCTCAGCAATCAGCATATCAGCTAAAACGCCATCTTTTTCGGGAATATGACCAATAATACTTAAACCGCCTGATTCTTCACCTCCAATCAGCACGGTAGTTTCCCGCATCTTTTCCCCAATGTATTTAAAGCCTACAGGGGTTTCGTAAATCGTCAAACCGTATTTAGCGGCAAAGTTATCTAGTAAGTGAGTTGTAGCTACTGTGCGGACGATAGCGCCACTCTTGCCCTTATTTTTAATCAAATGACGCGCCAGGACTAACAGCACAGTATTGGGTGTGAGGACATTACCCAACTCATCCACAATCCCAAAGCGATCGCTATCGCCATCGGTCGCCAGCCCTAAATCTGCATGGTCGTTGCGGACAGCTTCGACCAATTCAACCAACTGTTCCCCCTTGGGTTCAGGCATTCCTCCCCCGAAGAGAACATCGCGCCAAGTGTGGAAACTTTCTAATTGTGTACCACTATGTTGCAAAACTTCATCTAAATAGCCACGGGATGTAGAATATAACGCATCATACTTGACTTTAAGTTGGGCGCTTTTAATTTTTTCCACATCCAGCAATGTGTAAATAAACTGGAGATAGTCCGGTTTGGGATCGAAAGTAGAAATCGAACCTGATGGCTTGCCAGATGGCAACTCATCCGATGCACTTTCGATATTTGCCACAATAGTATCAGTAATCTCTGGAGTGGCAGGCCCAGCATAATCAGGGATATATTTAATTCCACAGTATGGTGCTGGATTATGACTAGCCGTAAACATCAATGCCCCTGCCGAATTGAGGTGACGGGCATTATAAGCAATTACTGGTGTGGGGCAATCCCGATCAGTAATTTTCACATTCCAGCCCAAGTCAGCCAAGACTTGAGCTGCTGTTTGAGCAAACTGATCAGCTAAAAACCGCGTATCGTAGGCAATGAGAACAGGTCTATCTTTTGAGTAGGCTGTTTCCAGATAACTTGCGATCGCCCTTGTCACTTTCCGCACATTGGGAAAAGTGAAGTCATCGGCAATAATACCTCGCCATCCATCAGTACCAAACTTTATCTTGCCGGAATTACTACTAGCACTCATGGCTGCCACTTACTCCCATCTATTTGAACACTATAGGAAGCTTCCCGCAAAGCGTGCTTAGTCGCAAGCATCCTCCACCGTATTTTTTCTCACTGCTCTTGACCAATGTCAACCCCCGAACGACTGTTTGTTAGTTATCACCTCTGGTCTTTAGTTGCCCCAGCCACAGGGCAAGAACGTTGGCATTGCCAGATGAGACGGGGGTTTATCAAGGCGCGTCAAAACGAACCACAAGTCAAAGCACTACTAGCGAATGCTACCGCACCGCAGCGAATTGGCATCCTCGCGCAAAAAGGTGTTTATGAGTTTCATCATAATCGACATCTGTTAACACGCTCAGATGGAGTTGAGCAGGTAGCGCGGTTGTTGAAATTAAGTAACGCTACGATGCAAATTCAACAAAGAGTGCTACAAATTCTTAAGAAATATTACAACGCCCCTTTATTATTGGGCAAAAAAATACTGCAATTAACTCGTGGCGATGAAGGCTTCCCCAAACCGATTTTAATTGAACAGAAAGACGACCGTTTTCGCTTGTATGCGGCGATGGACTGTGTTTTCATTGAGTCCGATGACCGCCACACCTTACATATATTAGATTTTAAAACAGGTAAAGCTGCTTTTGATAAAAGACAAGCCTTAGTTTACTTACTAGCCGCTCATTATCTTTACCCAGGTAAAGAAGCCGTCGCCTCATTTTATAATTTAGAACTCTGTCAAGAATCAGAGTTAATTAGTCTCAAAAAGCATGAATTAGAAGAATTAAAGCTTGAGCTAATAAATATTGCCAAAAAGCACTACGAAGACGTACAACAATATCAAGATGCTGCTAGAGATTTTAGTAAAATATTTCCCCCAAATCCTGGTTATCACTGTCGCTTCTGCCCCTTTGAGTCAATTTGCGAATTTTCGGCACAACCTACTCAAGGACAATCTTTACCCATTATCAAAACTCATGTTAGGTGATAGGTTACAGGTCACAGGTTACAGAAAAATATAGATTTTATATAGCAATCCTATTTGATTTGTGAGAATTAGTGATCTTCAGATCCCCGACTTCTTAACTGATATCTTGCACCTTCTCAATAAGCAGGTGGCTCCCTGCACTCCCCACCCCACGAAATAATGAGTTTTTCAGCCTGTTATTTTGTCAATTAGACCTGATTTGTAAACAAATAAATCACTTGGGTATAATTTGCGGTGCGGATTTTCGATCGCGGTTAGACGGCTCATCGACAACAATATCACGCCGCAGGCAAACCTGCGGCGCGGGACTAACTCTCAATTTGGACTTTGTGTTACTATGGAAATAATTTAGCTAAATGTGGAATGAGAGAATCGCACCATAGTAGCTCAAAGTTCATTAACGAGTATCAGTACTCTATGGTGTAGGTGGTGTACTACCTTCATTTTCTTCCGGGAATTGTAATTGCTCATGTGCTTGCAATTGCTGTTGAGCATCTTGGCGCAAGATTCTCTCAAACTCTTCCTTAGAGTACTCTTCTTTAGCTGCTAGTTGTGGGCTGGCCTCCGCGAGTGGGACAAAGATGTCATTACTGCCTTGTTCATCTTTGAGCCACAAAGCAAACAGATAGATACTAGGAATTTTTAACACCCGCAATTCGTAATCGTGTTTTTGCGATCGCTCTAGGCGTTCAGCTTTTTTGATAGCTGACATTGTCCCTGGTACAAAATCCCCTTCTTCGGTATTCAAGAAAGCATGGTTTTGTCCAGTCTCATCGGTCGCAACTTCCACTGCAAATTCATCGTCATTTTTGTTGCGTTTAGGATACACATAGCGCCAACTAATTTGTTTAGCATTGGCTAAACCGCTCTCTGCTAATTCTTGCAAACTCACAGTATAAACAGGGTGTTGTACTACGTTAGGTGAACCTGGTTTAAACTGAGTGGCGCTTTCAGCAAAAAAACGACCTTTTTTGGAACGTGCTAGTCCAGGAGGTAGATTGTTGAGTCCTTCGACTAAGGCTTGTTCCGATTTAGCTGGTGGATTTTTCTTTTTAATTCCCATGAGCTGCTCTCCTAATTTGTATGACCAAGTTTATAATTTAGTCTCGTATCTGTGCGTCAGCTGACCACTATTCTCGTATGACTTGCAGAACGTGTCGTATTTTATATTCTTGGTAACACCGCCCCAAGGGTCTTGAATTGTAACGTACCCAGTAGAGGTAGTTGCACCTGAGATCACCACGAAGTGACCGCCACCACCGTTCCAACCAATCCGCGCACCCATAGGAGTGTTATTAGCGAGTTCTGCTTCGACACTTGCCAGACTAGGTACACCACTGTAAAACTTATAGAAGTACCCGACTCTTGTAAGTGCTTTGTCTAAGTACCAGGGTTTATTACAAGCAGCAGAGGAACCATTAACTTCGCAATCTGTGCGCCCTAATTCAGCATTGACAATTGTGGCTTGAGTCCAAGCAGTTGCTGGGTCATAAAACTTGGCAACACTATATGAGCAGGCAGCCCAGCACCAGTTAGTATTTTTTTGTGGGTAGATCGTGAAATTCAGTTCTGCCATATATTCACCTTTGTTACAAAATGGCTCAACTTGAGCAAAGTAATGGGAAAAACTTCTGGTTGTGTTTCGCTAAGAAACTGCTGACTAAATACTTGGCATAAAGTATTCTTATGCTAAAAGCTATGTCGCATTGTCCAGAAGTTGGATCTAGCCAGCTATATAAAGCCGACCAGATTCAAATCAAAACCACTGTTACCATTTCTTGTTTGAGAAGGTTTGCGTAATAAGTTCATGGTTTTTCTTGTTCCAATGTATAGGCACGTAAACGACAACTCAGTACAACAATATACGCCACAAGACATTATGCCAATGCGAAGTTTTGTTGCATCAGTAAGTACAGTCGCTACCTAAAAGCGCATTTCTTGATCTTTGCAAAGATTGGAAGTCGCTTGAAATGTATATTTTTAAGCTTAATAGGTTTTAATTTATCAGAAGATGAATGAAAATACAAACTATACGTTTACGTAAATTTTCTTAAACTATTAGAAATTGTTTGCCAGTGCAGTAGACTCATCCGCCAAGGGCAAATGTTTGTGGTAACTGGGTTTGACAAATTTGCAGACAATGGGCGATCTTGGGGTGGGAGTGGGGAGTAGGGGCGTATTGCAATACTTCGTACTCATGTACGAAGTATTATGTCTGAATACAACTTATTATGACTTTTCACGGGATCTAGAAAATTCACATCTTGCACCAAGCGACTGAAGTCACGCGCCACTGAGGGAGTCGGCAAAGCCGATGACAGTCGCTTCAACGGAGGGAACCTCCGCACAGCGCTGTCTTTCCAACGCAGTGGCTTGGCTACACAGACAAAACCTGCTTACGCAGGTTCCAAACCCTTGATTTTACGTTAGTCCGCGTAGGTGGACTTGGTTTGTATAGCCGCGAATTCAATTCGCTAGGGCTAGGTGCAAGATATGTGTTTATCTGAAATGAGTAGCAAATATTCTTCTGAATTTATTAGAGTAGATTATTTTGACGGAGATCCAATTCGATTATTTTGGATTCATAAATAATAGTATTTAACTATCTGCTACGCAAAATTAGATATATTACTGTGTTACTTCAATGATAAAATACTGAGTCAGTAATTAATCTTTGGCAATATTTTAGTGAAACGCGACTCCATCTATTACCAAATATTTAAACGCTTTCCTGCATTAATTTTTGAACTCGTTGATAACCGCCCCGAACAGGCGCAGAATTATCGATTTAAATCGGTTGAGGTGAAAGAAACCTCCTTTCGCATTGATGGGGTCTTTTTACCTCCAGAGGGTGCAACCAAGAGGATTATCTACTTTGCTGAAATTGAAATTCAGCAAAGTAGAAGCTTTGTATCATCGCTTTTTTACCGAATCAATGATGTATTTGAACCGGAATCTGTCTGAATACGATGACTGGTACTGTGTGGTAATATTATTGCCTTTAATTATTACATTGAGCCTTTCTGCATTACTTCTTGTAGATGATGACGAATTTCTTGTGCTTGCTCAATATCAGACTGGCGCAATTTTTGGAATAAATCTACACAAGGCTTAGAGTTAGCAGCTTGTGCATCTTCGATGTATTTGTCATAAGCTCTAACTGCTTCCGCTTTACTTTGTAAAACGGTAATAAAATCATACTCTAAGTTGCTGATAGGTTGTTGAGAATTTCCGTTACTTGTAGCCATTTCCTTGACCTCCATGAAATTTATAACTAATTTCTACTTAACCTTACAGAGTCATTCATCCACCTAAAAGGGTAGAAAAAATTACACAGAAAGAGGTAGTAATTTGCACGGGAAATTATTTGCGCTTAAAGACTTATCATATCTTGGAGGTTGGTAATGGGTAATTGGTAATTGGTAATGGGGAGTGGTAGAAAGCAATTACCTATTCCCTATCCCTGTTCTGTCACCTGTCACCTGTCACCTGTCCCCTGCCATAACTGTTAAATTAGAGTGCAAGAAGTTAATAGTGCTTTTTCCAGCAGAGTTTTATATTCCTGATCCTGAATGCGATAAGCGCCAAATCTTTCTAAATGGGGGTTCATCATTTGTGCATCGAACATAACAAACCGCCTTTGACGTAATCTTTCAACTAATTTAACCATCGCTACCTTAGAACCGTCAGGAATGCGATAAAACATCGATTCGCCGATAAAAGCACCACCGATGACAATTCCTAAAATACCGCCTGCTAACTCATCACCTTGCCAAGTTTCAAAACTGTAGGCGTAACCTGTTTGGTAAAGTAGCCAGTAAATCTCTTGTAATTCCTGAGAAATCCAAGTAGTATCCCGGTTAGCACAACCAGCCACAACAGCCGCAAAATCTCGGTTAACCGCCACGGAAAACCTTTCTTGATTCAAAACCCGTTGTAACGATTTAGGATAGCGAAATCGCTCATCTAAGGGTATCAAAGTGCGATCGCGGCTACCATACCATCCCAGGCGATCGCTGTCGTCTGCCATGAGAAAATAGCCTTGTGCATAGCCTTGAATAATAGAGGCGATATCATATTGCATAGATAAAAATAAAAAATATCAGAGGAACGCAGTCTGATGTTATCACTCATCCTCCGCGCTCCTCTGTCTTGAAAAGTTGAGCCACTGCGTTGGACGGGTTTCCCGGCTTGTAGCAAGTGGCGTTCCTACGCCGGGAAACCCGGCTTCGAGGAACTTTTCGCTGCGTTTCCCTTAGCGTTCCTCTGCGTTTGTTGAATATGACACAACCAATACCACCCATTACCCTACCACCAGCCGCCAATCCCAATCTTGAAGGTGAATGGCTACAAGAGCGTTTGCTAAAGTGGCTAGATACAGAATTTATTCCCGAAGCAGTCAACCAAAAAATTGCTCAACGCGCAGCCCAAATTTTTGTCCGCCAAAGGATGGAAGGTGAAAATGACCTTGGTTCTCTGGTAATTGCCATTGTCACAGAGATGCAGGCCTTTGATTTTTCCAAAAGCTTTTATGGAGAGTTTGCGATCGCCAACGCCGTCAGCGATCTACTCTTAGAAAGTCTAGGTATAGACCGTTGTTGTGGACAGTAAAGTTAGTCCATAGTCAAAAGTCCACAGTCCATAGTAAACAACTAATGACTAATGACTAATGACTAATGACCAATAAACTACCAGCTAGACTTAACAACCCCAGGTAAAAGACCTTCGTGCGCCCATTCCCGGAGGACGTTCCGAGATAGCCCGAAGTCACGATAAACACCTCTGGGACGACCAGTAACCCAGCAACGGTTACGGCGACGGTTAGGCGCACTATTGCGGGGTAGCTGTTGGATCTGGCGGTGAATTTCTAACTTATCTAGAGGAGATTCAGTAGTTCTGAACTCTTCTAACAAAGCTTCGCGCTTTGCAGCATACTTTTCCACCAACCTAGCGCGTTTCTTTTCGCGCTCAATCATACTTTTCTTTGCCATAAATTAATTCAACAATTTTGACAGCATTTTCCATTCTACATTTAGGAATGGCTAATCGCCTCTATTTTTATCCATCTACCCAACAATAATTGTTTTCGTCCTCGATGGACATAAATCCGCCAATTCACAAGCCTCGCATATAGGAGAACGAGCTTTACAGACAGCGCGACCGTGATAAATTAGCCGAATTGACCAATTTTCCCAATCGGGCTGGGGTAATAACTTGATTAAATCCTGTTCAATGTGGATAGGGTCTGGATACTTAGTTAAACCCAACCTTTGACTCAGGCGCTTCACATGAGTATCCACAGTCACCCCAGCATTGATACCATAAGCATGAGCTAAAACCACATTTGCCGTCTTCCGCGCCACACCAGGCAGTTTTAACAACTGTTCCATTGTATTAGGCACTACAGAGTTATACTCATTGACAATCATCCGACAGGCGGCTTGGATATTCTTCGCTTTATTGCGATAAAACCCTGTCGAACGTACCAAGTTTTCTAACTCTGTTAAGTCAGCATCAGCTAAACTAGGCGCATCAGGAAAGCGACCAAATAAAGCAGGTGTGACTAAATTGACTCGCTCATCTGTACACTGGGCGGAGAGAATAGTTGCTACTAACAACTGTACTGGTGTGGTGTAGTTTAATGAACAAGTTGCATCAGGATAAAGAAGCTTCAGGCGCGAGAGAATTTCTAACGCCCGTTGCTTTTTAGGAAGAGATTTGCGCTTAGTAGTAATCACTGGAACAGTTTTTGCACCCACTCCAACTGCGTAGTTAACTGGGTGGTTTCTTTAACGATGAGGAAAATACCCAAGCCCAACAGTAGCACCAGACCAGTTTGCATGACACTTTCTTGAATGCGGTTAGGTAAGGGCTTACCGCGTAAACCTTCAATCAGTAAAAATGCTAGTTGTCCCCCGTCCAAAGCTGGGAGAGGCAGAATATTAATGACTGCCAAGTTGATACTAATCAAAGCTGCAAAAAAGAACAAGCTGCCTGTATCATTTTGGGCAATATTAGCGCCAATTTCGACTATTTTGATGGGGCCTGCTACTTGAGAGGCTGTTTCGCCAAAATTAGTAATTAGTTGCCCAAAGCCTTTAAATGTCATGATGACAATGCGCTGAAATTCACTAGCACCTACGCTAAAAGCTTTAGTGATACTCACAGGACGGCGTTCTACTTTACCGTTAGGCGCAAGCCCAATGCCAATGCTACCACCAGCTGGTTTGGCTTCAGGAGTAACATTAACTGATAGCCTTTCGTCTCCACGGGCAATTTGCAGTTGAATAGATTTACCTGGGCTATTTTTAATAATGTCTCTTAATGCGTCTATTTCTTGCAGGGAAGTACCGAACTGCTTTTGATTTGCTGCAAGAATGACATCCCCAGGTTTGAGTCCAGCATCGGTAGCAACAGCACTCACCTCTGGCGCTAATTGCTGAATTAACACCCCTGGCTGACTGGCTTGACCAATACCAACCAAGCCTACCTGGGCTACCAGTAGCATATAAGCAAAAATTAAATTAGCGATGACACCTGCACTGATGACGATCGCCCGGTCTAAAATAGGACGGTTACGCAGCAAATTCGGGTCATTGGGGGGAATATCGGTATCGGGGTCATCATCGGGAAAACCAACGAAACCACCCAAAGGAAAAGCCCTGACAGCATATTCAGTTTGTGCGCCTTGGTACTTCCACAGAACAGGCCCAAAACCAAGAGAAAAGCGGTTGACATGAATACCTTGAGAACGGGCGGCGACAAAGTGTCCCAACTCGTGTACCAAGATTAATACCGCCAAGACTGCGATCGCTGCTAAAACTGACATAAAGCAAATTAATCAAAAATATGCGGATATATCTTTTTATTGTAATAGCTTGACAACGGGTCTAGAGATTGCAGGCATCCTAGTTTAGTCTGGGCTAACGTACCACTCGAATCTCAATTCCCACATTCAGGTTACTCCATAAGCGATCAGTGGTTATGACAGGCTTGTTGAGAACAATACCTAAAGCCAAACAAGCGCGGTCTCCAAATGACAGCCCTATTGGTTTACTAGCTGGACGCAGCATTCCCGCTATCAATGCTTGTTCTTCATCAAACGGAACTACCTTTAAATGGAAATTAGAGAGAATTTGCTGAATATCTTCTTCAGGGATGCCACCTTCTGCCAGCTTGGCTATTATCTCAGATAAGTTGACTGTACTAATTGTTGCGTTGCCAATAAACTGCAAAACTTCTTCGCTACCACTTTCTTGATTAAGCAAGGCTAAAATAGCAGAGGCATCAACAACAATTTCACTCACTCAAACTCTCCACTCTTCGTTCTTCAATCAACTCTTGAGAAATTTTTCTACTAGCAGGAATATATTTTCTAAAAATAGCCTGGGCTTCTTTGACAGAAGCTTCTATGTTACTACGGATTGGTTTATCTTCTAGTACAAGCACAGCATTATATTCACCCTCTGGTAAGTCTACAGGTGAATTGATTAATAATTGGCGATCGCTAGTAATAGTGACAATTATTTCTAATGACTTCATAGTTACTTCTGATGAATCAGTCGTTCTAATAATTATTTTTATTCATTTATTATAGGACTAACTATATCACCTAATGTTTTCCCTTTACCTGCAATAGATGCAGGAGCAGTGCGACGTTTCTTTGATGGTATTTCTTCTATGAAGGTAACAATCACACGGGCAGTATTAACTTGAGGCTGTTCTGATATCCACTTTATTTTACCATTCTCATAAATCGCTTCGTAACTTTTAAGCATAGGAATCTTGCCGTCATTAACTTTGTTACCTTCTTATTATAGTTTGGGCGATCGCTACTCGTAATGCGTCCACATCCGTAAAACTTTCACTGTCTTTTCAGACTCAATAACTTCATACACTAAACGATGCTGAATATTGATTCGTCGGGAATATGCACCTTCTAAATCTCCCACTAACTTTTCATAAGGTGGTGGATTTTCAAAAGGATTTATTTGAATAATATCGAGTAAAGTTTGCGCTTTATCTCGTAAATTGCTAGCAGCTAGTTTCTTAGCATCTTTCTGTGCTTGTTTAGTGTAAACTAAATTCCACATCACCATTCTAAGTTGCGATCGCACTCCTCAATGGGCGTTGCTAAACCTTCCCTAATTGATTCTCGCATCCCTGGAATTGACAGAAGATAGAGAGTTTCCTGTACAGATGCCCAATCTGCTTCCGATAACAAAACAGCATTGCCACTCTTGCCTGCAATAATAATAGGTTGATGAGACTGATTCACTGAATCAACTAATTCTTGTAACTGCTGTTGTGCTTCATTAATGGGAATCATCATTCTACATCCTTTTATTAGTAGGGTGGGCATTGCCCACCAAAACTATAATGACAATATGAACCACACAATTTAATCAGCAATTGGAACCCAAAGTAACAACTTAATCAACCAGTATCTAGATTGTTTTGTTGGCGTTGAGATTAATTCCTGTAAGGCTGTGTGTAAGTTTTGTGACCAAATTACAGGACAACAAGTTACTTTGGAACCAATTGCTAATTTTTAAGTACGGTGGATGCCAAAGTATCCTGGTTGCCAAGATAAGGACGTAACACTTCAGGTATCTGAATTGTCCCATTAGGCTGCTGATAATTTTCTAAAATAGCAGCCATTGTCCGCCCCACAGCCAAGCCGGAACCGTTGAGGGTATGCACAAACTGAGTCCCCTTCTTCCCAGCTTCTTTAAACCGAATATCAGCCCTTCGCGCTTGGAAGTCTACAAAATTGGAACAGCTAGAAATCTCCCTGTATTTACCAGAAGAAGGTAGCCACACCTCTAAATCATAGGTTTTCGTCGATGAAAAACCCAAATCACCACTACATAAATTGATGACTCGATAAGGCAACTTTAAAGCCTGTAAAATTGCTTCCGCATTCGCCACCAATTTTTCCAACTCATCAAAGGAACTGCTGGGATCGACAAATTTCACCAACTCGACTTTATTGAATTGATGCAGGCGAATTAACCCCCGCATATCCCGCCCATAACTACCAGCTTCCCGGCGGAAACAGGGAGTGTAAGCACAGTGGTAAATAGGTAAATCTTCCGCAGCGAGAATTTCACCCCGGTACAAGTTCGTCACAGGTACTTCTGCTGTGGGAATTAGCCACAAATCATCATCAGCACATCTAAAGCTTTCTTCCGCAAACTTGGGTAATTGACCAGTCGCCGTCAAAGATGCACTATTAACCAACAGTGGCGGACTAACTTCCACATACCCAGCTTGAGTTTGCATAGTCAGCATAAACTGAATCAATGCCCGCTCTAAAGCCGCACCCGCCCCTATCAAATTAATAAAGCGACTTTGAGCAACTTTCACAGCTCGTTCCACATTGAAAATACCCAACTTTTCGCCGATTTCCCAGTGGGGGAGAATATTCGGGTTCTGGGGTATGTACTCATCACCCCAACGTCTCACCTCAACATTCTCTTCTTCACTTTTACCTACAGGTGTAGAATCACTAGGTAAATTGGGAATTGCGAGTATAAGTTGCTCAATTTCCGCCTTAAGTTCTTTCTCCCTGGGTTCTAGTTCACTTAACTGGGCTTTAACAGCATTACCTTCATCCCGCAAAGATTGAATTTCCGGGTCTTGAGGACTTATCCCAGATTTAATCTTCTGTCCGACGATTTTACCAATTTCATTACTCCGGGCTTGGAGTTGGCTGCGGTTCGCTTCCAATTCCCGTTGTTGCTTGTCCAACTGCAATATCGGCTGAATCTCATACTTACCATTGCGACTATTCAACCGTTCTTGAACTAATTGCGGATTTTCCCGTATTTGCTTAATATCCAGCACAAATTTTTCTCAGTTTTTCGCCTATGATTTTCTTTATCAATACAGTTAACATACAAGATTTCAGCATATATTAATTTTGGCAAACTGGCAGGGGAAAGATTCTACTTACTCTAAACATTAATTTAGGGACGGTTGAGGCGATTGAGTAGCCACAATGAGCCACTTAGCCCGGCAAAATTCGCTGTCAGCGCCTGGATATTAGCTAGCACGACAAACATATCTAAACCACTGATAAAGGGTTGATTAGCTTGTGCTGTGAAGAGAAATTGAGCTTGGGTCAGCGCTCTTGTTGCTAAAGTCCCAACGATCGCCTGTGCGCCCAACAAAGTCAAGAGTATTCCTACCAAATTTACTATCACTCCGAAGCGCACAACCTGCACGGTTTCACTTTTCCGAGGACGGTTACTGGGATTGGAAGATACTAGTTGTCTTCCCAGCCTAGTGTAACGGAAGGCTAAATAAACCCCTACACCCAAAGCCGCCAGTCCCACCAAAGCTAAAAAAATACCAAAACCTGCTCCTGCATTATTGCCACCACTCCCTGTTCTCTGGCTAGAAGCAGCATATAACAGTAAAATTACACCAGAAACAACACCTAAGACTAACTGAATCCAAAAGCTAATCCAACCAATTAGGCGAAAAGTCTCGGCGATCGCGCGGAGATTTGTGGAGGAAGATGGCGCGTCAGGGTTTTGTGACATACTGCTCACCAACGAAGCAAAAGGGAAATGACAAACTCGCCCAGACTGTGGGCTAGGCACTGATCTAAAATACTATCTCGATTTTGCCCTTTCATACCAAGCATTTCCTAGTTTTCCAGGGAGTGGGGAGTGGGGGAAGGGGGAAAGGGAGAAAGGGGAAAGGGGAAAGGGGAAAGGGGAAGGCGGAAAGGGGAAAGGGTAAATAACAACTGTCACCTGTCACCTGTCACCTGTCACCTGTCACCTGTCACCTATCACCTGTCACCTGTCACCTGTCACCTATCAACTGACTAATGACTATTTATTAAAGTTACAGACAAAACAGCATTTTCCCTGTAAAATTTCTTCGATAGCATCTTACGTTTCAGCAGTTCTCAACTAGCTCGGCATTATTTAACACTAAGATGGTGATAAAATCACTGTCTTGATGGCTCCTCACCACACTAACTTAGAGCTAGGTAGGGACGCACTTATCTGTGCGTTTCTCAAACTTTCGTATCTGTCCTGCGTTTTTTATGGCGTGGGTCATGATTTATTATTTACGCCGAAAAAAATCTTGTCCAATTAGTGCTATATACTTACCTCTTTGGTAGTAGTGTTATACACTAACTAACAGCCTGTAGATTCCGCAGTAAAGCCATACTTTTAGCCATCACCAACCTATGAAACTTGAGGATATATATAAGTTCTTTGAAAATCCTCCGCCAACTTACCTTTGCCAGGAAGTAGCAATTTGTTACATTCTGTATGTTTTACTTCAAGGTGAATCTTACGGAACTGAGTTAATTCAACAAATAGAAACTGAACACCCAACCTATAGGCTTTCAGATACTGTGCTTTATAGTGCGATCAAATTTCTGGAAGACAATAAGGCTATTACGGGGTATTGGAAGAAGTTGGAAGGAAGAGGTCGCCCTAGACGAATGTATCAAGTTTCTCCAGAATGGCAGCAGCAAGCCCAAGAATTAGCTCGGCTTTGGCAAAATTACATTCATGGAAGGACAAATTAACTAATAATTAATAATGAATAAGTCTCCTCCTATTGAACATTAGTAATTATTTATGGATACTGCTATTCTGCCATCAACGTTTGTACTCACCTTGTTGCTAGCGGTTGGGTTGTTCTTCTTTATTCGAGCATCGACTAAAGACCGTACAGAAACAGCAAAATTAATATCTGACCAAGAGGAAGCTGTTTTTATGCCACAATTGCAAGAGTATTTTCGTTCTCGGTCTTACCGAGTGGCAGAAGTAGACCATGACAAAAACCAAGTGACTTTTGAAGGGTTTGTTAAACCTAGCATCTTTTTAGCAGCATTCCTGACGCTGCTAGCATCTGTCGGTTTAATTTGTTTGTCTTTGGTTTTTGCGCTGCTGTTGCCTGGATTCGGTAATATTTTCTTTGGATTAGTATTATTTGCGCCTTTCAGTGGGCTTTTTTATTGGCGAAAAGCTGGCAGGATAGAAAAGGTATTGCTTAAGCTAGAACCCCAAACTACTCAGCAGCAATCTTTTAGTAAAATCACTGTGGTTGCTCACCGTGACGAACTAATTGAATTACAAAAAGTATTGCCTTTAAAGCCTGCTGAATAGGTGTGTAGATGCCTGATGTCTGTCAATTTATTTACCTTACCAAAGTTTGACAGCAACAATGGGAAGAAGCACTAGTACTAGGTGGCGTAATTAAATCTCAAACATATTAATTCTCTAAAAATCAGAAACCTACACAAAATTGGGACTTCTTGATTTTTAACTTTGAATTGATATGACCCAATGTTTGCCCTTTGCTTTTTACCTGCGCCATTTGTACTAGTGTTCTTTTTCCCTACGCGATCAGGTCGTAGGGAAAAGAGTAATCTGCTGACAGAGGTTTCTGAACAATCCACAGGAGGAAAGTAAAGTTCAACTCTCGCTTCTGGGCTTTGTTTTTTCTATGCTGATTTCCTTCTGCATCATGAAACCAGTAATCAACCCAGACAAACCAAATTGGTCTGTTGAGAGTTAACTTTCCAATTGCTTGGACTAGCTGTACTGGCAAATCAGTTACAAACTTAAAAAAATTGGAACTTTTGCATAAATTGAACATTTTTGCCAGTTAAATGATTGTCAGAAGCTGCACCTAATCCGTAAGATCATCATCTATCGTTCAGCGACTGCCTACTGCCACTGGTTCTGCACCTGCGGGGGACTCTAACACCCGGAGGCTAGGAAATAAGAAATGATTTTCTTCAACGTATTGAGCGCCAAATAGCCCTTTCTCTGCCCAAAAGTAACGATCTGTAGTGTGTTCGTTTCGCTTTACGAGTAGCAACGCCGGTGGCAAGATACCTTCAGCTTGAATAAATTTTCTGGCTGCTGTCACGGGTTTCTCTTCGCCGCTTTCGATGCTATATTGAGGCACATGTTCCAAAATACGTCGTCCTTCCTGGCGACGACGACTTTTCCTCTTACGTCTCCTTGCCAACCTATTTTCCTCCTCTTTCAAGCTATAGATTGTAGTGATAGCTACAAAATCCGTCGTCATTATATAAGTTCTAGTTCAAAAGATCAATAGTTTTTTAACTTTAGATACAAGAAAGATATTACTATTGACGGTAGATAAACAAAAAGCCAATTAGTACATCATTGCCCGAAAAAAACCATGAATGAAAAGTTTTAGTTAAGCTTTATTAAATAGACTGAGGACAATAAGAGTTGTCTCTTATCTTCCTCAAATCCTGTGATCCTGAGCAAGAGCTAAAAAATGTTAATGTCTGCCAGTTCAGATTTTGTGGCTCTATGTCGAGAGCAAATAGCATTACTTACCCAAGGGCTAGGTGCTTCTTTAAGTGTAGTTTATCTAACGCAAGAATTGGTAGACTCGCCCACAGGAGAGGCGAAACTGATTCCTGTGGTGGTTTATCCAGAGACAGCAGTGATACTACCAGGGGAAGAGATTGCGGAAGTAACTGCACGTAAACAGTTACAAGTAGGTGATGTGCTGTTGCTACCTCAACAAGAGGACAATTTATTGACAGTAGCGCCAGTCAAGGAAACACCAGAAGCGAAAAGTTCGCCTTTTGGTGAAGAATACTTACTTGATGAGCGCCAAATAGTCTTACCTCTAGCGCATGAGGGGGTGATGATGGGATTATTGGTAACAAGCCGGGACGATCGCCCCTGGAGTGAACAAGAGCAAAGTCAAGTGCAGAAGGTAGGACAAACATTAGCGATCGCTTGTATTTTGGATCAACGTCGAGCATGGTTGCAACATCAACTACATCAACAGCAAATTCTCCAAGAACAACAGCAAGATTTACTAGATAACCTCTTACATCAGTTTCGCAACCCCTTAACAGCCTTAAGAACTTTTGGTAAGCTGTTATTAAAAAGACTGCGCCCAGGCGATCCAAATCGGGATGTGGGGGAAAATATTGTCAGGGAAAGCGATCGCCTCAAAGAATTGCTGCAAAAATTTGAACAGGTGATTGATTGGACAGAAACTGATTTAGCCACACTTTCATTACCAGAAAATGATAGCGTTGTGGAAGCAACTGTTCATAAGGACAAACCAGCATTATTATTACCGGGAACAGGAGAACAAGTAACCGATTGTTATGTGGCTGATTTGTTAACACCGTTGCTAGTTTCTGCCAAAGCGATCGCCCAAGAAAGACAAATTAAATTAAAAGCGGATATTCCGCCAAATTTACCAATAGTAAAAGCCAATATCAAAGCCCTACAAGAAGTATTGTGCAATATTATTGATAATGCTTTAAAATACACGCCTCAAGGCGGTAGGATTTATATTCAAGCCGGGCAAGAAAAACCTAAGTTTCAAGGAATTGCTATTAGTGATAATGGCCCTGGTATTCCTCCAGAAGATTTAGCCCATTTAGGCGAAAGACATTACCGAGGGGTACAAGCGCAAACGGAAATTCCTGGTACAGGTTTAGGGTTAGCCATAGCTAAACAATTAATTGAGCAAATGCAAGGCGAAATAGAGATTTTCAGCCCAGGAATTAATGCTAAATTAACTTCACCTAAAGCACCAGGAACAACATTTATTATTTGGTTGCCAGTTAGTCATTAGTCTAGATTCAACAGTCAACCGTTAATATTAGGCTTCTGGCAACAGTTCAAATTTATAGATAATTAACCGCCGATAAACGCCGATTAAAACTACAATGAAAAGAGTTTTCTACCCTCTCAGGACTTACGCAAGTGTCACAATTGGTGGTTGGTGCGTGACGCTACAAGTCTCATGACTACGTTCAAATATTATCGCTCCTCACACACCCTACAGAAAAAATATGCCAGTTGCGTAAGTCCTACCCTCTAATACGGCCATTGCCAGTCACTAATTTCTGGCATATCCTCGCCATATTTAGAAATGTAGTGTTTGTGTTCAATTAGCTTGTCTTGCATATGTTGCTTGACGTAAGCTGCTTTAGCACCCAATTTTGGTACACGGTCAATTACATCCATTACCAAATGGAAGCGGTCAAGGTCGTTCAGCACAACCATATCAAAGGGTGTGGTGGTGGTTCCTTCCTCTTTGTAACCGCGCACATGGAGGTTGTTGTGGTTGGTATGGCGATAGGTTAAGCGATGTATTAGCCAGGGGTAGCCGTGGAAGGCGAAAATGATCGGTTTGTCGGTGGTGAAAATGGTATCGAAGTCTTTATAACTTAAACCGTGGGGATGTTCTGTTTTGGGTTGTAGGGTCATCAAGTCCACAACGTTGACTACCCGCACTTTTAAGTCGGGGAAGTTGCTGCGGATAATATCCACAGCCGCCAAGGTTTCTAAAGTGGGAACATCACCAGCGCAAGCCATAACTACATCTGGTTCCCCGCCTTGGTCGTTGCTAGCCCATTCCCAAATACCAATACCTTTGGTGCAGTGTTTTACTGCTGCATCCATATCTAGATATTGTAGGGCTGGTTGTTTGCCTGCAACGATGACGTTGACATAGTTACGGCTTCTTAAGCAGTGGTCTGTCACCGATAATAGGGTATTGGCATCGGGGGGAAGATAAACGCGGATAATCTCAGATTTTTTGTTAGTTACGTGGTCGAGAAAACCGGGGTCTTGGTGAGAGAAGCCGTTGTGGTCTTGTCGCCAAACGTGGGAAGTTAACAAATAGTTGAGGGAAGCAATTGGTCTACGCCAAGAAATGTGACGGGTGGTTTTCAACCATTTGGCGTGCTGGTTGAACATGGAGTCGATGATGTGGATAAAGGCTTCGTAACAGGAGAAGAAACCATGACGACCTGTCAGCAAATATCCTTCCAACCATCCTTGACAGCAAGTTTCGCTGAGGATTTCCATGACTCGTCCATTGGGGTTGAGGTGGTCGTCTTCGGGGAGAGTTTCGGCTACCCATGTGCGGTCTGTGACTTCTAACACGGCGTTGATGCGGTTGGATGCGGTTTCATCAGGGCCGAAGATGCGGAAGTTGCGGTTGTCTAGGTTGCGTTGCATCACATCCCGCAGGAATTTTCCGGTGACTTGGGTGGCTTCGGCAATTACTGTGCCTGGTTTGGGAACATCAACGGCATAATCCCGAAAGTCTGGCATAATTAAATCACGCAACAGGAGACCGCCGTTAGCGTGGGGGTTGTCTCCCATGCGCCGATCGCCTTTTGGGGCTAATTCTGCTAATTCTGGTATGAGTCTGCCGTTAGCATCGAAGAGTTCTTCTGGTTTGTAACTCTTCATCCATTCTTCCAACAGTTTCAGGTGTTCTGGTTGACCTGATATATTACCGAAGGGGACTTGGTGCGATCGCCAATAATCCTCTGTTTTCTTCCCATCTACTTCTTTCGGCCCTGTCCAGCCTTTGGGCGTTCTCAAAATAATCATCGGCCACTGGGGACGCTTGGTAAACCCATGTACACGGGCTTCTCTTTGAATACTGTGAATTTCGGCAATAACGGTATCTAAAGTTGCTGCCATCTGTTGATGGACAACTGCGGGATCAGAACCTTCAACATAGTAAGGTTTGTACCCATAGCCGACAAATAAGCTTTCTAATTCTTCATGACTTACCCGTGAAAGTACGGTAGGGTTAGCAATTTTATACCCGTTCAAATGTAGAATTGGCAATACAGCCCCATCATTAACCGGGTTGAGAAACTTGTTGGAATGCCAACTAGTAGCTAATGCACCAGTTTCTGCTTCACCATCACCAACAACAGCCGCCACAATTAAATCAGGATTATCAAAAGCCGCACCAAACGCATGAACTAGGGCATAACCGAGTTCACCACCTTCATGGATGGAACCAGGAGTTTCTGGTGCAACGTGGCTAGGAATACCGCCTGGAAAGGAGAATTGTTTGAACAGTTTCTGCATTCCCACCGCATCTTGGGAGATGTTGGAGTAATATTCGCTATATGTCCCTTCCAAGTATGTATTCGCTACCAGTCCAGGCCCACCATGACCAGGCCCGGCAATGTAAATCATACTTTGGTCGTACTTCTTGATAATCCTGTTGAGGTGGACGTAAATAAAGTTTAGTCCCGGTGTTGTTCCCCAATGACCCAACAGACGGGGCTTAACATGGTCTATTTTCAGTGGTTCTCTAAGTAAGGGATTATCAAGTAGATATATTTGTCCAACTGATAAATAGTTGGTTGCACGCCAATAGGCGTTTATTTTATGCAGTTCTTCATCTGTTAAAGGCTTAATTTGTGGAGGACTTGCTAAAGTCATAATGTATTTCCAATTACACAACAGTTTTGCCAGTGCTAGTAAGCCAGTGTAGTAACCTACGATAGATGAGTCATCTCACCTGTGACAAATTTTTTCCTTACTGAATTGGAATTTTCGGTTTGATTCAGTCAATTTCAAACATTTGCACCATTCTAAAATAAACCTAAAGAAATTTTGTTATGTTAATTCTGACTTTTCACGGCATCTAGAAGACCTCTCTCCAAACCTCTCTCCTACAAGGAGAGAGGCTTTGATTTCTCCCCCTTCCCTTGTAGGGAAGGGGGCTGGGGGGTTAGGTCTGACGTTGACTTTTCCACATAACGTGAAAAGTTAGATGTTAATTCCCCCCATTCAGCAACACCTCAGTGCAGGAACCCTTTAATCATCAGGTTTTGTTAACTTTGAATTGATATCACTGGCTAGCATGAAAGGTTAACAGACTTTACATTGAAGTGAGTAATTTTTAACATTGATTTTAGCTATTGTTAAGAAAATCACTGCCTAGTTAAAAATCCAAACATTTATAAATCAGTTGCTCAATACAGAACTTACGCAACTGGCACTTGGGGTAGGGTGCGTCAGATGTGGAGAATCCTTGAATGTGTACAAAATTATTGGGGCTAACGCACCCTACTGGCGTGGCAAGACTAAAATGTGGCAATAGATTTGGATAAATTGAACGCAGATAAACGCAGATAAACGCAGATGAATAAGATGTTAGATTATTGGCTAATGTACTATTTTAGCCTTGCCACTAGCTGATATATTCAAAGTTTGTAGTAAGGACTTTAGTCCTGAAGAAAAGGCTAAAGCCTTGACTACGAACTGACATTTCAAACTAAAGCACCACCACAACTAGAACCATAACCAGCAGTACAGCCGTAGCAATAGTTAGCAGTTTGAATTTCATCAATTACATCTAAACTGCCACTTTCGAGTAATTT
Source organism: Anabaena azotica FACHB-119 (assembly GCF_014697625.1). GTDB lineage: Bacteria > Cyanobacteriota > Cyanobacteriia > Cyanobacteriales > Nostocaceae > Trichormus > Trichormus azoticus_A. The sequence goes on from NZ_JACJSG010000029.1 coordinate 26,980, forward strand.
AGTAACAGTTAAAATTTCCCCATTCCTAGTTTTTGCTGGTAAATTCATCATCTGATTAAAGTCACAATCATATATATTTCCTAGATAGTCTACAGACAATTGATTGCGACACATTAAACCCGCAACTGTTTGAGGATTGAAATTTGATTCTAAAAACTGCAAATAACTCGTATGTAGCTTTTTCCGCTCCAAGTGAAGTTTCGTTCTGCCAACTGGGATATTAGTAATAGTGAAAAGGTTGTTAAATACAATATCAAATTTTTCTTGTAAGAACTTTTTATAATCTTGTTCTAACTTCACCTGTTCAGGAGTTAAAGAGAATTTTTCAGTTGTTGGTAATTGTGGGTTATAAACCAAGTCTAAAATTAAATTTGGGTTATGCCCATAACCAACTTGATTTAGCCATTGCAACGCTTTAACAGAATCATCAAATACACCTGTTCCTCGCATTTTGTCAACGTTATCTGCTAAATAACAAGGCAAGGAAGCTACAATTCTGACTTGATGAGTTGCAAAGTATTTAGGTAAATCACCAAACCCATCAACAAAATAAATAGTTAAATTAGAACGGACAACTACTTGCTTATTGTGTTGACTTGCGGCTTCGACTAACGGCTTAAATCCATAGTTCATTTCTGGTGCGCCGCCTGTCAAGTCAACAGTTTGAATTTGGGGAAACCGATGAATTAACTCGATTAACTGTTGACAGATTTCTGCTGATAATTCTTCTGTACGTTTTGGCCCTGCTTCAACGTGACAATGTGTACAAGCAAGATTACAACGTTTACCTAAGTTAATTTGTAAAACAGTAATATCTTGTTTGCTTAAAGGAGCATCTAATTTAGATTGAAAATTGGTGATTTTTGGATTGGTGGTAGTGCTTGATATGCTTGTCATTGATGACTACTCCTGAAGATGTTAAAAATCATGCTACCCTTGCAACAATCTATAGGTTATACCACCAATAATAGTAGCAATGGGCAGGCTGAAAATCCAAGCTAGGAAAATTTGAGCAAAAATATATTTATTGGCTTTGTTACCAATTAGCCCTACACCGAAAATAGAACACACACTAACCTGAGTTGTAGCTATAGGTACGCTGTAATTAGTGCCAGCAATCAATAAAAGACTGGTAATTATATTGGCAGATATTGCCTGAGTACGATTCATTGATGTGATTTTTGTACTCATGGTTTCGGCAATTTTTTGAGAGTTGAGTAAACCACCAAGTCCCATAGCCATTGCTATAGTAATCATAGCTCCGGCAAGAGAAAAATAATCGATAATCAAAATGAAAGAAGCAATTTTAGCTGTATCGTTAAAGCCTCTAGCGAAGCTGAAGATACCAGCACTTATATAATGCAGGATATTAGTGATTGTCTGATTTAATTGCCAGTGGAAACGATTTTTTAGGTAATCAATTAAACTGTAAGTTCCAGCACTTAAGGGAATTGCGATAATAGCGCTCAAGAATAGGGGTAATATAAAGTTAATGCCTAAAATAGCAAAATTTACCTGAAGTCCGTGGGCTACTAAACCAGCACCAAACATTGCACCTATCAAGCTGTGATAGGTAGAAATAGGAAATCCGAAAATAGCAGCAATCAATACAGTTAAACCAGATGCGATCGCCACTGCCAAATGGAACTCTGGATTATTGGCGATCGCATCTGGTAATATACCTTTGCCAGTAAATTCTGTAACTATATTCCTGCCTAAATAGGTAGCAGCTAACGAGCCTGCAAAAGTTGTAGAAGTCGCCCACAAAATTGCCGTTTGGTAGCTAGTTGTGCGACTACCAAACAGCGTAGCTACACCCTTAAAATTATCATTAGCTCCATTAGCATAAGCTAGGAACAGGGTAGCAATAAACAGACTAATTAACAACATTTCCAGAAGTATAAATTAACAGCAACCACCACCGCTATAATGCCAAGTTGAATCCGTAATTATTATTTCCGTTGGCTTTACACTTGCTAGTTTAGCAGCAGTCTTATCGCATACGGTTGCCGGAATGCCACGTTGTAGGATATGTCCGGCTGCATCATCAAAAAATGGCTCAGAACCAGCATAAATTGCCGTCTTTCCTGTGAAAATACAAGCACCATCTTCAGGAATAGCCACTTTGAACGAAACAGAATCAAGACTTTCTAAAAGTAGAGGTGTTTCTAGGTTATAAGTTTGAGTATCTAGTAAGCGATAAGGACGACGGGCGCGAATTTCAATCTGACCGAAGCCAGCAGCAATTATGCGCTGAGTATATTCTTCATAGGTAAGTGCGCCTGATAAGCACATAGCACGTAACCGTTCATCTTGCTGCAAATGTGCAGGAATAGGACGAGTCGCAATAGGGTCACTCATTTGCAAACGTCCACCAGGCTTTAAGACCCGATACGCTTCTTTTAATGCACGGGTTAAATCTTCCGGCTCAAAGATATTAAATAAACAATTTTGGGCGACAATATCCACTGACGCATCAGCTACAGGTAAGTTGAAAGCGTCTCCTTCCCGAATTTCGACAAAGCTCTTGTCAAACCAAGGGTTTTCCGCCACCGCAGTTGCTAAATTGCTTGTTGCTGCTTCTCGCATCGCTGCAACTGGGTCAACTGCAATTACAGCACCAGCACGGCGAGAAAAATAAGCAAACTGCAACGCCTCTAACCCACCACCTACACCAACATATAAAACTGTGGGTTGCTTGCCTAGTTCCGTAGGATGAACCGTAGTTCCACAACCATAATTCATTTCCTGCATAGCCAAAGGAACTTTTAACCCTGGTAGTTGCAAGGGTGTACTTTGAACACAACACAGTCCCACCTGTGGCGTTTGAGCAACTTCGCTATAAAATTGTGCGGCTGTTTCTAAGTAGGTCATGGCGGTCTTAATGTTGCTTAGATATCAAAGTTAGTCTGTGCCTTCTCAATATAACGAAGATTGAAGTCAGTTTTTACCGATAGTGAAGAAACCTCTAATTTTTTAAAGTAAAAACCTATATCCATTGATTTATCTGCGTTTATCTGCGTCCATCTGCGTTCAATTATTCTATGCAGCTTTATATTAATTGCTATTAGATTAATCGTATGAAAAGCAAAAAATCAAACTCTATAGGAATCCGATTTGATTTCTGAAAAAATCTCAGTATATGTAGTATCTGTAGGGTAGGCAGTGCATCGGCAAAGCCATGATATGGTGGGCAGTGCATCGGCCTACGTAATATTTCAAAAATCAAGTATGAGTCCTATATATAATTAGGACTTACGCAAGTGTCATAATCAAACTAACTGTAGGGTGCGTCAGCACCAATAATTTCGTACATATTCAAGGATTTTCCACATCTGACGCACCCTACCCCAAGTGCTAGTTGCGTAAGTCCTGATAATAAGTAAGCATAAAAAATTATCTTTTATAATAATCATGTTTTATGCCTAAATTGATTTACGTAGGTAAAAATAGGCAAAACGCAAGTATATACTGATGAGATGGGCGATCGCCAATAACTATAGTTAAAAGTTCTACAAATTATAAATATAAATTTACGTATTATTACTTAATTTGAAATTAATATAAATGACCCTAAACTGAATATTTACTAAATCTATATACAAGTACCTATACATTAGACTGTTATTTAGTGCAGCATAATAGATAACCTCATATCGCTTTGTTCCCACTGATGGTGAAATCAAAGTGATGTACTGATTTGCCAACTGTTAAGCCCTATTAATGATCTATGCAGTTAAATCACAAACTCTATTTATACTCAACTCTAAATAATTTCAGATTCCTCAACAAAAGTTACACCGCCAAAATTATGTCGGTGGTATTTTTAGGTACTCATATTCCACTTTTAACATTAATTTTTAGTTGCGTCATCTCTAATTCCTACTCTAGACAGATGACAATTCAAATATTAGCCACTACTGTATTTGCAACTTTAGTTGGTACAGCAGCCACCCTTTATGCGCTTCATCATCTGCTGCTACCAATTAATTTAACATCAGCCTCACTAAGAGACTATCTCAACAACAAAACCTTGCCCAGTTTACCTACGGAATTTGCTGATGAAGCAGGTACGCTGATGGCAGATACATCACAAGCTCTCCGCAAATTAAACGAGTTGATTGACTATATCAGTAATTATGACGAACTCACAGGTTTACCCAACCGTGAGTTATTGGAGGAACGTATCCATCAGACTATATCTCAATCACAAGACAGCCAAAGAATGGTAGCCGTGATGGTGTTGGGAATTGATGATTTTACAGGAATGAGCCATGCACTGGAACGTGAGCAATGTAATTTACTATTAAGAGCAGTAGCCCAGCGTTTAACAAGTTGTGTTGCTCAGACGGATATTTTAGCTCATTTGAATGCAGACGAATTTGCGATCGCTCGCCAAGAAATACCTTCATTTGAAAGTATCATCAAGCTGTCGCAACTGCTATTGGCCACATTAAACAAACCCTTCCTAATTCAAGGAAACCACATTCGACTCACAGCTAGCGTTGGCATCACAATTAATCAACCCGATAGTATTCTTGATTTAGATCAGTTGTTGCAACAGGCGCACATAGCCTTATATCAAGCCAAGCAACAAGGACGCAGCCAATACCAGTTTTATTCACCAGATATTAACACCCAACTACAACAACGATTAGCCTTAGAGAATGAACTACATGGGGCATTAGAGCGAAAAGAAATTGTAGTTTATTATCAACCTATTATTAATTTACAAACTGGAAAAATGACGGCTGTTGAAGCCTTAGTACGCTGGCAACACCCCATAAGAGGTTTAATCTCTCCTACCGAGTTTATCCCCATTGCTGAAGCTAATGGATTAATTGAGAAAATTGGCGAATGGGTATTGCGGACTGCCTGCATCCAAAACCGTGCTTGGCAACTTGCAGGGCTTCCACCCATGCGGATGTCAGTAAACTTATCAGCTAGACAGTTTGAACAAGCAAATTTGGTAGAACTTATTCATCAAATCATGCAGGAAAGTGGTTTGCAACCATCCTATCTAGAACTGGAAGTCACCGAAAGCTTTTTAATGACAGATATAAACCACTCTACAAAAATCCTCAAACAATTGCGAGAATTAGGTGTATGGCTAGCTCTAGATGACTTCGGTACTGGGTATTCTTCTCTCAACTATCTCAAGCGCTTCCCTGTAAATATGCTGAAAATTGATCGGTCATTTGTGCAAGATATAGCCTCTAACCCTGATAGCGCTGCTGTGACTGATGCCATCATTGCTTTAGCAAAAAGCCTACAATTAAAGATTACAGCCGAAGGCATAGAAGACCAACAACAACGTCATTATCTACAACAGCGTGGCTGTCATGAAGGTCAAGGATATTACTTTGGCGTTCCTGTTCCCGCCGAGAAAATCACAGAACTATTGCAGCAAAAACAGGCAATGGGCTACGCTCCACCTTTGGCGAACGTCGCCTAAGTCTTGAGAAAATACCAAAAAATAAATTATTTAAATTGACTATTAATAGGTGCGTCAGGATGAATATCTTCTTGGTACAGCCAGGGTTGATAATACTGATACCGATTCTCTATGAAATTGCACAAAAAAATGATGTAGAGACGTTGCATGCAACGTCTCTACAGTGCAGAATAAAGTGCATCTTCATTAAGAAACGGTATGACGCACCCTACTGGCTTGTCTAGGCTAAAATAGTACATTAGCCACCAATCTAACATTTTAATCATCTGCGTTCATCTGCGTTCATCTGCGTTCAATTTTTCCCAATCTATTGCCACATTTTAGTCTTGACACGCCACTACAGATACTGAATATTTTTACAGAAATCAAATCTGATTCCTATATGTGCAACTTAGATGCGCGACAGCTTATTAGATATTTCTTCCAGTTCTTTGCTAAACAATTCTAACAAGCCAACTGTTCCCACAAAAAAAGTATAAATGCCATATTTGATTGGCATCTTTTTTTTAGCGCCTGCATAAAAAGCAGCTATTACTCCTTCCAAAAAATGGCAGGTAACAATAAAACGCTCAACCCAAAAAATCGGAATTAAAATGCTGGGAATATTAATGTTAGCGATTACAGCATAGATATTCCACGCTTCCAAAGCAATAGCACTGCTGATGAGAACTGTAGATACAACTTTAATAATCGAGACTAGGGTTTGCTTGATATTCATCTTAATTTACTGCATTTTAGACATATTATCCCATAATCTCCAATCCAATCAAAACTTCTGTTGCTTTCTTGTGAAGACGTGAAAATAACTAAAACTTATCCTAACCACTCAGGATTTTTGGCTGTACTATCAAATTGACTAGTAGTTTTGAACAGTTCATACTGACCTTTCAGAGCTGCTTGACGAGTCCGATTTAACAGCGCTCTGACTTGTGCTTGGCTCATAGGTGTAAAGGTACGTACTGCCTCAAAAGCCTGCTCTAAAATAGGCATACTTTCAATGCCTGTAATTACAGTTGAAGTCGGCAGATTCATTACATAATGTAGGCATTCAATAGGTTTAACTACATTGCTTTTGAGAATGGTTTGGTCGCCCATTGATTTCATTCCCAGCACAGCAATTCCTTGTTTTACCAGTATCGGTAAAACTTGCTTTTCAAAACTACGGAAATGAGCATCCATCACATTTAAAGGCATCTGCACTGCGTCAAAACGGAAGTTATTTTGATTGGCTATTTCTAACATTCTGAGATGCACTAAGGGGTCTTTATGTCCGGTAAAGCCTATGTAGCGAACCTTACCAGCTTTTTGGGCTTCTAGCACCGCTTCCATCGCACCACCAGGGGCAAAAATGCGGTCTGGGTCTTCCAAACGAATGATTTCATGGTGCTGCAACAAATCAATGCGGTCTGTCTGCAAGCGTTTGAGAGATTCATCAATTTGTTTAGCCGCCGCCGCTTTGGTGCGACCATCGATTTTGGTCATCAGAAAAGCTTTTTGACGATAACCATCACGTAAAGCTTTACCCATGCGAAGCTCACTACCCCCGTTATGGTAATCCCAACTATTATCCATAAAATTAATGCCGCGATCAAGGGCGGTGCGAACAAGTTTAATACCCTCTTGCTCATCTTTTGGTCTACCAATATGATGACCGCCTAAACCAATTACAGATATTTTTTCTCCCGTGCGTCCTAGTTGTCTGTAGAGCATTTCCCCTTTTTTGGTCTGGTTTGGGGTAGATTGATTTTGTGCTAGGACTTGTTTAGCTAAAGCTTGAGAAGCAAACACTCCGGCTGCACCTAAACCTGAAGCAGAAAATATCTTCAGTAAATTTCGTCTGCTAATATCCACAAATTTATCCTTTTGGCATACTATAAAAACTTGCTTTCATAGCTTGGCATTTTGGATATTCAGGGACATCTAACTGATGAAGGAGAACAAGATTAATTTACAGGACTTACGCAACTGGCACTTGGGGTAGGGTGTGTCAGATGAGGAAAATCTTTGAATTTGTAGGAAATTATTGGGGCTGACGCACCCTACAGTTGGTTTGATTATGACATTATGCTTTGCCTTTTACAACAAAGGTGTTAACAACCGCGATATTCTTACAGCTAAACTAAACCACAAAGGTTTTCTATCATACTCAGAAAAATCTACGTTCACAGATGCTGCTAAATCAGCTTGTAACATTTCCTCTACACTTTTAGCAAACTGATTATTAGCAATAAAACCCATCACTTCAAAGTTGAGAAAGAACGAGCGATTATCTAAGTTAACCGTTCCCACACCTGCTAAATCATGGTCGATGAGCATAATTTTTTGGTGCATGAATCCATTCTTATAACGATATAATTTAATATCCATCGTCTTCATTTCTGTGTAATAAGAGAAAGAACACAGATAAACCAATAAATGATCGGGTCGGTTGGGTAAGATAATTCTCACATCTACACCCCGCATTGCGGCTAATTTCAAAGCTGTGAGAGTCGAATCATCTGGGACAAAATAGGGCGTAGCAATCCAAAGGCGAGTTTTTGCTTGATTGATGGCGTTGACAAAGAAAAGTTTACAAACCTTGAGTTTATCTGCGGGGCCTGTGGGTAATATTAATGCTGTAAAATCAGTTTCTAGGTGAGGTTTTACTTCCCAATTCACATCAAGGACTTGACGAGTCGCCCAATACCAATCTTGTAAAAAGGTACTTTGCAAACTTTGGACAGTCGGCCCTTGTAACATCATGTGGGTATCGCGCCAAGGACTCAAACGGCGATTTTTCCCCAGGTACTCATCCCCAATATTCAAGCCACCAATAAATGCAATTTCACCATCAACTACTAAAATCTTGCGATGGTTGCGGAAATTCAACTGAAAACGATTACCTCTACCTTTGGTGGTGTGAAATGCGCTGACTTGAATGTTATGTTTTTGCAGAGATTTAATATAAGAGCGAGAAAGTTTACTTGAACCAATCTCATCGTAAAGTAAATAAATTTCTACTCCTTCCTGCGCCTTAGCAATTAAAGCATCTTTGAACTGATTACCAGTTTGGTCATTGACAATAATGTAAGATTGCAGCAAAATATAACTCTTGGCAGATGCGATCGCACTCAACATGGCTGCATAAGTCTGCTGACCATCGATTAATAATTGGGCATTATTACCTGATGTAAAAGGAATACCAATACAAGCTTCTGCTATTAGTTGCAATGATACTAATTTCGCGGAAACTGCTACCTGAAATTGAGTAATTTCGATGTAAGCCTGACGAACAAGCTGATAATGTTGGGCGTAAACTGAACGCAAAGCTTCAGCATAGCCGTGAAATTTCGTTCTGCCTAAAATCCAGTATAACGGAATAGATAGCCAGGGGAAGGTGATTAAAGAAATACTCCAAGCGATCGCACCACGGGAAGAACGCACATTCATTACCGCATGAGCAGCGTGAGCAATTCCCAAAATATGAACAACAACCGTCGCTGCGCTAAAAAAAGCCAGGATGCTACTGTCTACCAGCATCTTCAATTCTTATATATGGTCATAAGTAAATTCTGCCAGTAAAGGTTTGTGATCGGATGAAAAGATTTCATCAAAAACTTTAGCACTGCTGCGCTTTTCTTTTAGTCCTCGATAAAAAATATAGTCTAAGGGGGGTGACAAAAGGAACCGTTTAATCTTCTTACTTTCATCCGGGGCGAAATGTGCTTCTTTTAAACCCAACCGCATGACAGTTTTCTCTAACAGCAGCGCTCGTTTGCGGCTCCAAGTATTAAAGTCCCCCGCAAAAATAATCGGCCCAGTATGAGTTGAGATGGCTAACTCTAATTCCTGTAATTGCGCTTTGAATTTATCTAAATCTACAAAATTAATTAAATGACTATTGATAGTTAACAGAGTTTCTCGGTGATGAGATAAAGAGTATTCAGTAAATAGGGAAACCTTGGGAGTTTTAAACAGAGGCTCATGGTGTTTAGTCACAATAACTTTTTTAGCGATCGCACTAATTTTAGCCGCCGTCAAAATCCCCGAATAAGTTTGGTGATGAGCATCAATAAAATTAGGCGCATAAGCCCAACTCATATTGTGAAACCCAACAATTTGTTCCACCCCCAAACCCATACGCACCTCTTGTAAAAATATCAGATCGGGTTGGCATTCTCTCTGTAGTTTTAAGAAATCCTTAAACCAAAATTTCTCAAAATTATTTTTAGCAATATTCCAATTTAAAACCTTAATCGAGTCGCTGTTTAATTGTGTTGGTAGTACATGGCTACTATCAATTGTCGATTCTGGTGGGCGAATAAATCTGTAATAAGGTAGAAATTGTTTAGCAAAAGTAACTACATTTTCTTTAATATCAGACATTACTAAACATCCTTTAATTTATTCCCGACAGATGACTGCGTACTGTGTTATCTACAAAGTGGGCAACGTCCACCCTACTATCCTTTATCCATCAAGTATTAATCCTATACATATAGATTGGCACAAGATAGCAATTTCCAGATAGGAAAAGAGTTTTCCACCTATCACTTGTCACCTATTCCCTGCAACAACACCTCTGCGAACAGATGTTTTAAATTGCCAAGCTTACCAATATAAAAACAATCCTGTCATTTTCCAAAGGAATCTAACCTATGACTGTTACTCAAGAGACTTGGCAACATGAATATATCACTACCAATGGCGTGAAGCTGCACTACGTTACCCAAGGAACAGGCCCATTAATGTTAATGTTACATGGCTTTCCTGAATGTTGGTATTCCTGGCGACATCAGATACCCGTTTTTGCTCAACATTTCCAAGTTGTGGCGGTTGATTTGCGTGGCTATAACGATAGTGATAAACCCAAAGAACAGTCAGCCTACGTTATGGACGAATTTATCAAAGATATTGAAGGGCTGATTAGAGGATTAGGACATGATAAATGTATTTTAGTCGGACATGATTGGGGTGGAGCGATCGCTTGGTCTTTCGCTTATGCACACCCTAACATGGTAGAGCGGTTAATTATCCTCAACCTACCCCACCCAGCGAAATTTTCTCAAGGTCTATTCAACCCTCAACAATTTCTCCGCAGCTCGTATATATTTTTATTTCAACTTCCGGGAATACCTGAATTCCTCCTGCAATCTGGAGATTATCAAATCATCCCTAAAACTATTCAAGGTACAGCTTTTAATAAAGATGCGTTCAATCAAGCAGACCTTGATACCTATCAAAAAGCCGCAGCAAAACCCGGCGCACTCACGGCAATGTTAAACTACTATCGTAATATTTTTTCACACTCATTCTTTAATAGAGATTGGGGCATTTTAGATGTGCCAACACTGATGATTTGGGGAGAAAACGATACTGCCCTTGGTAAAGAACTCACTTACGGCACAGAAAACTATGTCAAGAATCTGGAAATTAAGTATATTCCCGCTTGTGGGCATTGGGTACAGCAAGAAAAACCCGAATTAGTTATCCAGTATATGCGGGAATTTCTGGTAATTTAAATTACTAAATATTAAGTTTGATATTGTACCATTTAGTAATAGGAAAATACTTAAGTTATTTCTTAATACATATATACTAAATGGTGTAATATCTTAAAAAGATTTAACATAAAATTTATGCAAGTATTTATGCCTAATTATTTCCCCAAAAAATGCTAAAAACCATACCCAATAGTAGTTCCAATATGGTGATGAGAAAATTAATATATAAAAAGCAACTGTGCTTTAAATCAACATTCTCCAGAAGTTTAATGAGATAATAGAAATGTGAGGTAAAGAACGGACGCAACTTAACTAGAAAGGGGGATATTTATGAAACTCAAGCTATTAGCGGCTGTGGCCTTAGCAACTCCCCTATTTTTGGCGAACTCAGTCAACGCTGGAAATCCGCAAGACTTACAAAAGCTACTATCCACCGGGGAATGTATCGGGTGTAATCTTAAAGGCATGAACCTCAGCAGCGCTCATCTAATTGGTGCTGACTTACGAGGAGCAAATCTCTCTGGCGCTAACCTTTCGGGCGCTAACCTGGAAGGTGCTGACTTAACCAACGCCAACTTAAAAGGGGCTAACTTAACTTCAGCCTACCTAACCAACGTCAACATGAAAAAAGCCAATCTCAATGGAGCGAACCTAACTCGCGCTCATGTGATTGATTCCAACGTATATGGTGCATCAATGGATAACCTCACCATCACCGATGCAGAAATTTATAATACGGCGATCGGGGTTGGTGGTGAAGACGCACAAATTCCAGATTGGGATTAGGTTAAACTCAGCAAGCTGGCTTTAAGAAACACATATTGGGGTGGGTAAGTACAAGTAAGAGAAAGTTGGGTGTCATCACCCATCCCTACAAAATTATTGAGATATAAGAACCTGCTTTAATGTTTTCAAAATCTCAGCACTGCATATTTGCAAGTTAATCTTGTTACTTTAATAAGACGGGCATTTTGTCCGTCTTTTGTGTTTTTCGGCAAATAGAATATTTAAAAATTAAACACTAACCCTACTGTTAACTAGCATACTGACACAAGCATTTTTCTATCCAAGAATTAAGACTTGTACCCTCTTTCTTTGCCTTGATAGCGATTGTTTTATGTAACTCTGGGTTAATTCTCAGCATCAGCTTACCTGAAAATGGTTTTTCAGGTTCTTCGCCACGTTCTTGGCAAAATTCTAAATAATCATCAACTGAATCGTGAAACGCTTGCTTCAGTCCTTTTACGTTATCACCCTGGAATGTAATTACATCTCGAATATTGATGACTTCGCCATGAAAAATTTCGGCTTCATCGTCAAATTCAACAACGGCTTCATATCCTTTATATCTCATCGTCACCCATGCCTCCCTTGTCCAGCTTAAGAGTAAAAGATTTATATACCAGTCAATTATCTTCAATTCCACCCTCAGATATTGAGATGTCAGATAATGTAAAGTAATATTTACAACACACTGCCTACCTGACTCAAAAAAGTGACATCTCAAAAATCTTTAATCTGGGGAAATAAATTTAAATATTCACAACTGCAAATCCTGTTAGCCGATACCTTAACTATCTTTTGGGGAGATTGGTTAGAATTGCGGGTAAGAATAGCACAAATAGCAGCGTCTGGGTTAATATCGCCACTGATATATATCTTGGCCTTTGGTCTAGGACTAGGTAATTCAATTAGACCAGGTGCTGGCATCAGTGGTAATTACAATAGTTATTTAGAGTTTATGTTGCCTGGCATGGTAGCCTTATCATCCATGACCGTGAGTTTTGCGGGGACAACATTCTCGATTTGTGGAGATAGACTGTTTAGCAAAACCTTTGAAGAATTATTGCTCACCCCCATCAATCCCTTAGCAATGCACCTTGGTAAGATGCTGGCGGGAGTGGTGCGTGGTTTAATGACTTCCTGTTCGGTAATTTTAGTAGCGCTGATAATCACGAGAAACTGGAATTTTATTAATCCCTTATTTTTACTGATCATAATTTTGAATTGTGCCGTATTCGCGGGGTTAGGTGTAATTGTCGGCTTATCAGTGCGATCGCTAGAATCAGTAGGGCTATACAACAACTTTGTCATTATCCCCATGTCCTTCTTAGGCGCAACCTTCTTTGACCCCAGCACCCTACCAACCGCATTCCAAGCCGTAGTTTATTTACTCCCCCTCACCTACGCCAGTACAGGCTTACGCGCCGCCGCTAACTTTCCCTTATCTCAGTTTCCCTGGTATAGCATACCGATTTTATTAGTGATGGCGATCGCCCTTACCTACTGGGGTGGTTATAAATTCGCCCATCAACAAGACTAGTAATTAGGGTATAGGGGACAGGGAACAGGGGACAGCAAATTTAACCTGTAACCTGTAACCTGTAACCTCTCCCCTATCACCTACACAGCCTGATAAGCATCAGAGAAAGTATCTTTAAGAGACTTCCAACGGAAAGCGCGATCGCCTCCTCTCTCAACAATTACCTTCACCTTGGGTTCCAGTTTCGGTAACTCTGTCAAAAACTCAACTTCTTGATCAGACAAAATATGCCCTTCAATAATCCACAACACCAACCCCTTAGACTTGGGTGGCAATTGTTCTAGTTGAGAACCCACAATTGGTGGCAGATAATATACATTACCCACTGCTGCACCATTACCAGAACTTTTCTTCCCTAAATGGGGAGGTCTAACCCCGTGAACGCCTGTAAGATAGGCAGCGACATCGCCTAGTCCCCTAGCGGTAAACTGCAAAGTCGTATAGCCAGCTGCACGCAACCGCCGCCGATACCGACCTTCAAAACCTCCTTCCAGAGGTACATAAACACCTAAAGATCCAAATTTTTCCAGATCCTTAATGAAACCGTTGCCAGTGGTAATTAGTGCCATATAGTTTTTTGAGGTTTTGTCCTATCCCACTTTGATATCTCTATTATTTACCTTTAAAGGTCAGATTAAGTTAGATCAGGAAGCTTATACCTGAGATAAGCAATCCTCAATTATGCAGGGGACAGGTGACAGGTGACAAGTGATAGGGAAAAGAACCGATATATATTCCAAATCTTGATTATCGGCTGTTAATTTCTTCAAATCCATCTCTCTGTGACTCCGTGCCTCTGTGGTTGAAAAATCAATCTATAAATTTTCTAGACAATAACCATGAGATAGTTTATAGTATTAGATTGTGACCAAAATCGCCTATCAAAGTATCAAGACGCGATCGCCTAAGCCAAAAAGTTTATGTAGATAAACTCGCAAAAGTGATCAAAGACTGATAAACTAGAAAAGCTTTAGGTCAAAGCAACGACTACACCCACTCCTGTAGTCAAAAAACAAGCAACACCTTAGATTAAGGTTGAATTTGTTTAGAGAAGTAGAAACTGAGCGTGACTTCAGTTAAAGGATACTGAGTAGTAAGAACTGCTTAAGTCCCCTACTAAATGGCAGTTGTCTCAAATCGGGAGAAACCCTCAAGGCACTGCCGCCAGAAAAGTGCCTAAGCAAATGCTCGGACGAAAGCATTGCTGCACAAAGCGCAAAGCTGTACAAGCTTGCCCTGATACCAGAAGCTATCTCTTCTTTTAATGAAGATGCTTGTGGCTGTTCTGGTAAGAAAGAGAGTGCAACTAAATAGATTTATCAAATAAAGACACCGCCTGTTGTGTCCGGTTGAATTTGTCGTGGCGTAAGCCGTTTACAAATTCCTAATTTCGTCCGTACATCACCGGAGTTCACACAGTGTGTCTAGAAAACCCGATTGCTATAAAGGAGAGCCAGTACTGTGTCTGTAGGGATTCTCGGCACCAAGCTGGGCATGACCCAAATATTTGACGAAGCAGGAGTTGCAATTCCTGTAACAGTCGTGCAAGTGGGGCCATGCGTTGTTACCCAAGTTAAAACCAAACCAACCGACGGCTACGCAGCCATTCAGGTAGGATACGGCGAAGTTAAACCCAAGGCGTTGAACAAACCCTTACTAGGTCACTTAGCCAAATCATCCGCCCCCCCATTGCGGCATTTGAAAGAGTATCACACAGATACCTCTAGCGATTATGCGTTAGGGCAAGAGATTAAAGCAGATATTTTTAGTGCAGGTCAACTTGTAGACGTGATCGGTACTAGTATCGGTCGTGGCTTTGCAGGCAACCAAAAGCGTAACAACTTTGGACGCGGGCCAATGTCCCACGGTTCCAAAAACCATAGAGCGCCCGGTTCTATTGGTGCAGGTACAACCCCCGGTCGTGTCTATCCCGGCAAACGGATGGCAGGTCGCTTAGGTGGTACTCGCGTTACCATTCGCAAACTCACCGTAGTGCGCGTTGATGCAGAGCGCAACTTGCTACTAATTAAAGGCGCTGTTCCTGGCAAACCAGGAGCTTTATTAAGTATTGTACCTGCTAAAAAAGTTGGCAAGTAGTCACAAGTCAACAACCAACTGACAACTGACAACTGACAACTGACAAAGGACAAAAAAATGGTAGAGAGTGTAGTAAAAAATTGGCAAGGGGAGCAAGTCGGACAGAAAACGTTCGAGTTGCGTGTTGCCAAAGAAGAAACGGCAGTACATATCGTACACCGCGCCCTAGTAAGACAACAAACCAACGCCCGTCAAGGAACAGCCAGCACCAAAACCCGTGCGGAAGTCCGAGGCGGTGGTCGTAAACCCTGGCGGCAAAAAGGAACCGGACGTGCGCGTGCAGGTTCTATCCGTTCACCATTATGGCGTGGTGGTGGTGTAATCTTTGGACCCAAACCCAGAGATTTCGATTTAAAAATGAACCGCAAAGAGCGGCGTTTAGCACTGCGGACAGCATTTGTTAGCCGTGCGGAAGATTTGATTGTAGTAGAAGAATTTAGCAACGAGCTATCCCGTCCCAAAACCAAAGATTTAGTTGCAGCACTAACTCGCTGGGGTGCAGAACCGGAAAGCAAGACCCTATTAATTTTGACGGAATTTCCTGAGAACGTATATTTGTCAGCTCGTAACATTGAGAACTTAAAACTCATTGCAGCTGATCAACTCAACGTTTATGACTTGCTGCACGCTGACAAAATCGTTGTCACCACCTCAGCCTTAGAAAAAATTCAGGAGGTCTACAATGGCTAAGTTTGACCCCCGCAACCTGCCCGATTTGATCCGTCGCCCCATCTTGACAGAAAAAGCGACCATCTTAATGGAGCAGAACAAATATACATTTGAAGTGACTCCTAAAGCAACCAAGCCACAAATTAGATCGGCAATTGAAGACTTATTTGCAGTCAAAGTTGTCAAAGTCAATACAGCATTGCCACCACGCAGAAAGAAACGTGTTGGTAAATTTATTGGCTTTAAACCCCAATATAAAAAAGCGATCGTCACTGTCGCACCTGGGGATGTAGAAAAAATCAGACAAGTTCTATTCCCAGAGGTATAAACTATCATGGGTACTCGTTCTTATCGCCCTTATACCCCCAGTACAAGGCAGGTTACAGTTTCCGACTTTGCGGAAATTACCAAAACCGAGCCAGAAAAGTCACTGACGGTATACGTACATCGGGCAAAAGGTCGCAACAACCAAGGCCGCATTACCAGCCGTCGCCGTGGTGGTGGACACAAAAGACTGTATCGGATTATTGACTTCAAGCGTGACAAACGCGGGATTCCCGCTACAGTCATAGCTGTAGAATACGATCCCAACCGTAACGCGCGGATTGCCCTACTTTCCTACGAAGATGGGGAAAAGCGGTATATTCTCCATCCCAACGGGTTAAAAGTCGGGACAACAATCATTGCTGGCCCAGAATCACCCATTGAAGATGGTAATGCTTTACCCTTAGCAAACATTCCCTTGGGTACAAGCGTTCACAACGTCGAGCTAAAAGCAGGTAAGGGCGGTCAAATCGTCCGTGCTGCTGGTGCTACAGCCCAAGTTGTGGCGAAAGAAGGTAATTACGTTACCCTCAAGCTACCTTCTGGTGAAGTCCGCTTGATTCGCCGCGAATGTTACGCCACCATCGGTCAAGTAGGTAACACCGACGCAAGAAACTTAAGCGCTGGTAAAGCTGGTAGAAATCGCTGGAAAGGTCGCCGTCCCAAAGTTAGAGGTAGCGTCATGAACCCAGTAGACCACCCACACGGCGGTGGTGAGGGTAGAGCGCCTATCGGTAGATCCGGGCCTGTTACTCCTTGGGGTAAACCTACCTTGGGTAAGAAAACACGCAAACCCAAGAAAGCCAGCAGCAAGTTGATTGTACGCCGTCGTCGTAAATCATCTAAGCGCGGTCGTGGTGGTCGTGAGTCTTAATTAGTGCTGAGTGCTGAGTGATGAGTAGCGTTAGCTAAATTAACACCCAAAACTCAAAGTTAAAAACACAAAACGTCAACTCAAAACTTTTTGAATTATGGGTCGTTCTCTTAAAAAAGGGCCTTTTGTAGCCGATCATTTACTAAGCAAAATTGAAAAGCTCAACGATAGAAACGAAAAACAAGTAATCAAAACTTGGTCTAGAGCTTCCACAATTCTGCCGCAAATGGTAGGTCATACTATCGCCGTTCACAACGGTCGTCAACACGTTCCAGTATTTATCAGCGACCAAATGGTAGGTCACAAGTTAGGAGAATTTGCTCCAACACGTACCTACAGAGGTCATGGTAAATCTGACAAAAAAGCAGGTAGGTAGTCATTAAGTCAACAGTCAACAGTGAGATAGTGCGATCCTGTAGCCTTGCGTCGGAAAGCAACTATCGAACCCGTAAGGGTCAACAGTTAAAACTATTGACTATTGACTATTGACTATTGACTATTGACAAATGGAGAAAATTATGGCTACTGATACTACTGAAGTAAAAGCGATCGCCCGTTTTATCAGAATGTCTCCCTTTAAAGTACGTCGTGTACTCGACCAAATCCGGGGGCGTTCCTATCGGGAAGCGCTAATTATCCTAGAATTTATGCCCTATCGAGCCACTGAGCCAGTGTTAACACTGCTGCGGAGTGCTGCTGCTAACGCTGAACATAACGCAGGCTTAGACCGCACCGAGTTAGTAATTACCCAGGCTTACGCTGACCAAGGCCCAGTGTTGAAACGCTTCCAACCCAGAGCGCAAGGTAGAGCTTACCAAATTCGCAAGCCAACGTGTCATATCACCTTGGCTGTGGCTGCTAACGCCAACGCTAAATAAGTTCTAGACACAAAAAATTGCGTTAAAGTCAGAAATTTTAGAGGAAGCATTTGTGGGACAAAAAATTCATCCAGTAGGCTTTCGTCTGGGAATTACCCAAGAACACCAATCCCGTTGGTTTGCCGAACCTAACCGCTATCCAGAACTTCTACAAGAAGACCACAAACTGCGTCAATATATAGAACAAAAACTGGGTAGACTCGCACAAAATAACGCTGGTATTTCCGAAGTACGGATTGAGCGTAAAGCCGACCAAATCGATTTAGAAGTACGCACAGCACGCCCTGGTGTAGTTGTAGGTCGTGGTGGACAAGGTATCGAAGCCCTGCGTACCGGACTACAAACACTCTTAGGTGGAAATCGCCAAATTCGCATCAACGTAGTCGAAGTACAACGAGTTGATGCTGACGCTTACCTAATTGCCGAATTTATCGCCCAACAGTTGGAACGTCGTGTTTCCTTCCGTCGCGTAGTGCGCCAAGCCATTCAACGCGCTCAAAAAGCCGGCATTCAAGGTATTAAAGTGCAAGTTAGCGGTCGCCTCAACGGTGCAGAAATTGCCCGGACAGAGTGGACAAGAGAAGGTAGAGTACCTCTACACACCCTCCGGGCTGACATTGACTACTCCTACTGCACCGCCAAAACCGTTTACGGTATTCTCGGCATCAAAGTTTGGGTATTCAAAGGCGAAATCATCCCCGGACAAGAAATTGCCGCACCGCCACCCTCATCCCGTGAACGCGAACGCGAACCGCGCCGTCGTCAACAACAACGCCGCCGCCAGCAGTTTGAAGATAGATCCAACGAAGGGTAATAGCTCATGGCTAATGGGTAATAGGAAAAATACTAATTACCAATTACCAATTACCAATTACCAATTACCAATTGACAAACCATGTTAAGTCCAAGAAGAACTAAATTCCGCAAACAACAGCGCGGGCGGATGACAGGGTTAGCCCATCGGGGTAGTACCCTGAATTTTGGAGATTTCGCACTCCAAGCCCAAGAACCAGCTTGGATCACCTCTCGGCAAATCGAAGCTTCCCGTCGGGCGATGACTCGTTACATCCGCCGGGGTGGAAAAATCTGGATTCGCATATTCCCAGACAAACCAGTTACCATGCGTCCTGCGGAAACCCGGATGGGTTCCGGTAAAGGTAATCCAGAGTTTTGGGTAGCTGTAGTTAAACCAGGTCGGATTTTATTTGAAATCGCTGGTGTTACAGAAGAAATCGCCCGTGAAGCGATGCGTCTAGCGGCTTACAAGCTACCTATCAAAACCAAATTTATTGTGCGTCCTCAAATAGAGGAACAGGAACAGGAACAGGAATAGGTTATGCCACTTCCCAAAATTTCAGAAGCTAGAGAACTAAGCGACGAACAATTGGCAGCAGAAATTACTGCTGTTAAGAAACAACTGTTTCAGTTGCGCTTACAAAAAGCAACCAGACAACTAGAAAAGCCTCACCAGTTCCGCCATGCCCGCCATCGCCTAGCCCAATTGTTAACGGTAGAAGGTGAACGGAAAAGGGCAGCAAGTCAAGCGACTCAAGAATAAAAGTAGGAGATTATGGCAATCAAAGAACGAGTTGGCTTGGTAGTGAGCGATAAGATGCAGAAAACGGTAGTAGTTGCCGTAGAAAACCGCGCTCCCCATCCCAAGTACGGCAAGATTGTAGTTAAAACCCGCCGCTATAAAGCACACGACGAAGAAAACAAATGTAAAGTGGGCGATCGCGTGCGGATTACAGAAACCAGACCTTTGAGTAAAACCAAGCGCTGGCAAGTTGCAGAAATTCTCAACACCAAGGCTTAAGGGAGACCAATTGTGATTCAACCCCAAACCTATCTCAATGTCGCTGATAATAGCGGCGCTCGTAAATTGATGTGTATCCGTGTCTTAGGTTCGGGTAACTGTCGTTACGGTTTCATTGGCGACAAGATTATCGCTGTCGTCAAAGATGCTACACCTAACATGGCTGTAAAAAAATCCGATGTGGTGGAAGCGGTTATCGTCCGCACCCGCCATCACATCCGGCGCGATAGCGGTATGACAATTCGCTTTGACGATAACGCCGCCGTCATCATCAACAAAGATGGTAATCCCAGAGGTACAAGGGTATTCGGCCCTGTGGCACGGGAATTGCGCGACAAAAACTTTACCAAAATCGTTTCTCTTGCGCCGGAGGTGCTGTAATGGCTACCAAGAAGGACACCACCGTTAAATTCCATAAAATGCACGTCAAAACCGGCGACACTGTGCAAGTAATTGCTGGTAAGGACAAGGGCAAAGTCGGGGAAGTAATTAAAGCACTACCCCAACTGAGTAAAGTCATCGTTAAAGGTGTCAACATTAAGACTAAGCACGTTAAGCCCCAACAAGAAGGCGAATCTGGCAGAATTGTGTCTCAGGAAGCACCTATTCACAGCTCCAACGTCATGCTTTATTCCACCAAGCAAAACGTCGCTAGTCGTGTCTGCTACACTTTCACCGCCGAAGGCAAGAAAGTCAGAAAACTCAAGAAAACTGGTGAAATTCTCGATAGCTAGAGAATTAACAGACTTGAGATTTTAGATACGCAATTAAACTGACAATCTAAAATCAGAATTAAATCCCTGACCAAGCCCAGGGAGAAGGGCAAAAAACTATGGCGACACCAAGACTCAAAACCATATATAACGAGACAATTGTTCCCAAACTGACCCAACAGTTTCAATACACTAACGTACATCAAGTACCCAAGTTGGTAAAGATTACTGTGAACCGGGGTTTGGGCGAAGCGGCTCAAAATGCTAAAGCCTTAGAAGCATCCTTAACCGAAATTGCCACAATTACTGGTCAAAAGCCAGTAGTGACCAGAGCGAAGAAGGCGATCGCCGGCTTTAAAATTCGTCAAGGTATGCCTGTAGGTATCATGGTGACACTGCGAGGCGAAAGGATGTATTCCTTCTTCGACCGCCTGATTAGCTTGGCACTACCTAGAATTAGAGACTTCCGTGGTATCAGCCCCAAAAGCTTCGACGGTCGTGGTAACTATACTCTAGGCGTAAGAGAACAGTTAATCTTTCCAGAAATCGAATACGACAGCATCGATCAAATCCGTGGTCTTGATATTTCTATCATCACCACAGCGAAAAACGACGAAGAGGGCCGCGCCTTACTCAAAGAATTTGGAATGCCCTTTCGCGATCAATAAGTTCATCTAAAGAGGGAACGATGGCGGCTAACGACACAATTGCAGATATGCTGACGCGCATCCGCAATGCTAATTTGGCAAGGCATCAAACTACACTAGTGCCAGCCACAAAAATGACACGTAACATTGCTAGAGTGCTACAAGAAGAAGGCTTCATCTCTGAATTTACAGAAGAAGGAGATGGCGTAAAACGTAACCTAGTAATCTCCCTGAAATACAAAGGTAAAAATCGTCAACCTCTGATTACTGCTCTCAAGCGTGTCAGTAAGCCCGGTTTGCGTGTTTACTCCAACAGAAAAGAATTACCAAGAGTATTAGGCGGTATTGGTATCGCTATTATTTCTACATCCAGTGGCATCATGACCGACCGCGAAGCACGTCGGCAAAACGTGGGTGGTGAAATACTTTGCTACGTCTGGTAGTTAATTGGTCATTGGTCATTAGTCATTAGTCATTAGTCATTAGGACAACTGACAACTGACAACTGACAACTGACAACTGACAAAGGATAAAAAATCATGTCTCGTATTGGTAAACGTCCAATTACAGTACCCGCCAAAGTGCAAGTCACCATCGACGGCACAAAAGTAGCGGTGAAAGGCCCCAAGGGCGAACTCTCAAGACAACTGCCTGCTAACGTCACAGTTACCCAAGAAGGTGATACTTTACAAGTCACCCGTCGGGATGATACTCGTACCTCCAGACAACTCCACGGTTTAAGCCGTACTCTGGTTGCCAACATGGTAGAAGGTGTTTCCCAAGGTTTCCAACGTCGCTTGGAAATTCAAGGTGTAGGTTATCGGGCAGCAGTTCAAGGGCGAAACCTAGTTCTCAACATGGGTTATAGCCATCAAGTGCAAATTGAACCACCAGATGGGATTCAGTTTGCTGTGGAAAACAACACCAACGTGATAGTCACTGGCTATGACAAAGAAATTGTTGGTAACACAGCAGCAAAAATTCGTGCCGTTCGTCCACCAGAACCTTACAAAGGTAAAGGTATTCGTTACGCCGGTGAGGTGGTGAGACGTAAAGCTGGTAAGACTGGTAAGGGTGGTAAGAAGTAAACATGAAACTTACTCGTAGAGAATCAAAACAGCGTCGCCATAGACGCATTCGTGGCAAAGTTTATGGTTCCCCAGAACGTCCACGCTTGGCTGTATTCCGATCTAATGAGCATATTTACGCTCAAGTAATTGATGATACACAGCATCACACACTGGTAGCAGCATCAACTGTAGAACCAGAAGTAAAGTCTACTTTGTCCTCCGGTGCTAACTGTACAGCATCAGCCCAAATCGGTAAATTGATTGCACAGCGATCGCTCGAAAAAGGCATCACCAAAGTAGTATTTGATAGAGGTGGTAACTTATACCACGGTCGGATCAAAGCACTAGCCGAAGCAGCACGCGAAGCTGGTTTAGATTTCTAAATCGTCAAAAGTCCAAAGTCAAAAGTCAAAAGTAATTGACTATTGACTATTGACTATTGACTATTGACCCTTACGGGTACTCTTCGAGAACCCCTGCGGGGAACGGTAGTCGCTTATGGGGGAAACCCCCAAGACCGCGCTACCTCACTATTGACTAAATAGAGAGCAGAAATTATGGCAACAGGTCGTCGTAAAACTAACCGCGCAAAAAAAGAAGAAACCAACTGGCAAGAGCGGGTAATTCAAATCCGACGGGTGAGCAAGGTAGTTAAAGGTGGTAAAAAACTCAGCTTCCGTGCGATCGTGGTAGTTGGTAACGAACGCGGTCAAGTAGGAGTAGGGGTAGGCAAAGCCTCTGATGTAATTGGCGCAGTAAAAAAAGGTGTAGCCGACGGCAAAAAACACCTAATTGATATCCCCATCACCAAATCTAACTCCATCCCTCACCCCATTGATGGTGTAGGTGGCGGTGCTAAAGTGATGATGCGTCCAGCCGCTCCTGGTACTGGTGTAATTGCTGGTGGTGCTGTGCGTACAGTATTAGAATTAGCTGGTGTGCGTAACGTACTCGCCAAGCAACTCGGCTCTAACAACCCACTCAACAACGCTAGAGCAGCAGTTAACGCCCTATCTACACTGCGTACCTTTGCTGAAGTCGCCGAAGACAGAGGCATTGCCATCGAAAAACTCTACATCTAAGTTGTCATTTATCTGTAGTTCTCAAGCAACTGACAACTGACAACTAACAACTAACAAATTTTAGACTATGAGACTCAACGATCTTAAGCCTCAAAAAGGCTCAAAAAAACGCCGCCGCCGTGTAGGTAGAGGTATTGCTGCTGGACAAGGCGCTAGCGCTGGTCTAGGTATGAGAGGTCAAAAATCTCGTTCTGGTAGCAGCACTAGACCGGGTTTTGAAGGTGGTCAACAGCCATTGTACCGCCGGATACCTAAACTGAAGGGCTTTCCTTTAGTTAATCGCAAAGTTTACACTACGATTAATGTAGAGAAGTTAGCCTCACTTCCTGCAAATACAGAAGTAACTTTGGAGTCTTTAAGAGAAGCAGGTATTTTAACTGCTGCTAAAGGCCCATTGAAAATTTTGGGTAATGGGGAATTGGGCGTAGCGCTCAACGTCAAAGCGGCAGCTTTCACAGGTCAAGCTCGTAGCAAAATTGAGGCTGCTGGAGGCAGTTGTGAAGTTTTAGGGTGAAGCCTAACAGCGCACTTGCAAGCTAGCTAACTCGCTTCCAGCGCCTGCTTAACGATAAAGGTAGCACTCTATGATCAGTCGAGATAAAGCCCCAACGGCTCAAGAAACTTTTATGCAGATGGCACAAGCAGCCGGACTGAGAGGTAGGCTGCTTGTAACTGTCGGTATTTTAATTTTGGTTCGCCTGGGTATCTTTTTACCAGTCCCAGGAATTGATAGACCTAGATTTGCCGAAGCCATTTCGGGCAATAATTCCATATTCGGTTTATTGGATATATTCTCCGGGCGGGGACTTTCAACTTTGGGAGTCTTTGCTTTAGGGATTCTGCCCTTTATTAATGCGTCCATTATCATCCAATTGCTGACGGCAGCAATACCATCTTTAGAAAATTTACAGAAAAATGAGGGCGAAGCTGGTCGCCGGAAAATCTCCCAAATTACTCGCTATGTAACTGTGGGTTGGGCAATAGTTCAGAGTACAGCTTTCTCGGCTTTATTCCTGCAACAATTTGCCTTAAAGCCAGGGCCAATATTTGTAGCAGAAACGGCGATCGCACTCACGGCTGGTTCTATGTTCGTTATGTGGGCATCGGAACTGATCACTGAACGTGGTATTGGTAACGGTGCATCTTTGTTGATTTTTGTCAATATCGTTGCTTCCTTACCGAAATCTTTGGGTGACACCATCGATTTAGTACAGGTCGGCGGTAGAGAAATTGTTGGTCGCGTCATCGTGCTAGTGCTGGTATTTCTAGCCACAATTGTCGGTATCGTCTTCGTGCAAGAAGGTATCCGCCGCATCCCCATCATTTCTGCTCGTCGTCAAGTTGGTCGTCGGGTGTTAGCAGAACAACGTAGCTACCTACCCTTACGCCTCATTTCCGGTGGTGTGATGCCAATCATTTTTGCCGCAGCCATCCTCAGCTTGCCACTTTTGATTGCTAACTTCACCAAAAACCCAGATTTGGCGAACATCGTCAATACCTACCTCAGCCCAGGTGGTTCTGGTTCTTGGGTGTACGCTTTGGTGTACTTAATTTCCATTGTTTTCTTTAGCTACTTCTACTCGTCTTTGATTGTTAACCCTGTGGATGTCGCCCAGAACTTGAAAAAAATGGGTTCTAGTATTCCAGGTATTCGTCCAGGGAAAGCGACTAGCGAATATATCGAGCGAGTAATTAACAGACTAACTTTCTTGGGTGCAATCTTTTTGGGCTTGGTGGCAATTATCCCTACTGCTGTAGAAAGAGCTTTAGGTGTACCAACATTTAGAGGATTAGGTGCAACTTCTTTACTGATTCTCGTTGGTGTGGCGATTGAAACAGCAAAACAAGTCCAAACTTACGTAATTTCTCAGCGTTATGAAGGAATGGTGAAACAATAGTGACGCGACTAATCTTCTTGGGGCCGCCTGGTGCTGGTAAAGGAACACAAGCTCAAATTTTGGCACAGCATCTAAATATTCCCCATATTTCCACTGGGGACATTTTGCGCCAAGCCATGAAAGAGCAAACTCCTTTAGGAATCAAAGCTCAAAGCTATGTTGATAGCGGTGAGTTGGTTCCTGACCAGTTAGTGCAAGACTTGGTAGAGGAACGGCTGGGACAAGCAGATGCAACATCTGGCTGGATATTAGACGGTTTCCCCCGCAAAGTCACACAAGCGGCGTTTCTAGAGGAATTGCTGCAAAAAACTGGTCAAGGTGGCGAAAGGGTAGTCAATTTAGATGCGCCAGATGAAGTTGTAGTGACACGTTTATTGTCCAGAGGACGCAAAGACGATACTGAAGAAGTAATTCGTCGCCGTTTGGAAATTTACCGTAACGACACCGCACCCTTGATTGATTATTATAGCGATCGCCAAAAACTCGTCACCATCAACGGCGACCAATCCCAAGAAGAAGTCACCCACGAATTGAAGCACACTTTAGCTTCATAACAATAGAGACTAGGGGATAAAGGCTAGAGACTAAAGGATTTTGCTCAATTCCCAGTCCCCGTCCCCAATCCCCAGTCCCTAATTTAGCTAAGATATATTAATAAACGGTTGATATATTTCTTAAAATATGTTCTCTTGCAGATGAGTGCTGCATCCGAACAAAAAATTGTTGAATTGAGGAAAAAACTTGTCTAAACAAGATTTGATTGAAATGGAAGGAACCGTTACCGAGTCCTTGCCTAATGCGATGTTTCGGGTTGACCTGGATAACGGCTTCAACGTCTTAGCACACATCTCTGGCAAGATTCGCCGTAACTACATCAAGATTTTGCCTGGCGATCGCGTCAAAGTAGAACTGACCCCTTACGACTTAACAAAAGGTAGAATCACTTACCGATTGCGTAAGAAGTAAACAAAGCCAATTACAGGTAAATCAGGTACAAATTGAGTGAACAAACACATTCACTAAGCTACTTTTCACCCTATCCCCTGTCCCCTCTTCCCTATATATCTAAGGAAGTTTACCATAAAACAAATTATTTGGGTGTACCCCATTTACTTAATTGCATAAAAATTCCTAGAAATGCTATAATCTAACATTTGGAGTCAATTTTTAAAGGCATGAAAGTTAGAGCCTCGGTCAAAAAGATTTGTGAAAAGTGTAACGTGATCCGCCGTCGTGGGCGCGTTATGGTGATTTGCGTCAACCCCAAGCACAAGCAACGTCAAGGATAAAATTACCGTGGGCGTTGAGTATTGACGCTAACCCACATCACCACCAGCTAAAATACTGACGCGATTGACCGCGTTTTTCCATCAGTAACTGCGACAACAATAGGGAGTATTCATCGTGGCACGTATTGCCGGAGTAGACCTTCCACGGGACAAACGTGTAGAAATTGGTCTGACCTATATCTACGGAATTGGGCTATCAAGGTCACAAGAAATCCTAGCGGCTACAGGGGTTAACCCAGACACCCGCGTTAAAGACCTCAGCGATGCCGACGTAGCAGCCCTGCGAGGCGAAGTAGAAAGCAACTATCAAGTTGAAGGTGACTTGCGGCGCTTGGAAGCAATGAACATCAAGCGCTTAATTGACATTGGTACATACAGAGGTCGTCGTCATCGGATGGGCTTACCAGTAAGAGGGCAAAGAACTCGTACTAATGCTAGAACCCGTCGCGGTAGAAGACAGACAGTAGCCGGTAAGAAGAAGGCTCCAGGGAAGTAATATTTCTCGGCTGGCTACAACTAGCAAGTTTTACCTTAGATTAACTGAAATAATATGGCAAGACAACCAACAAAGAAAACTGGGAGTAAGAAGCAGAAACGGAACGTTCCTAACGGAATGGCTTATATCCAATCTACTTTCAACAATAGCATTGTCACCATCACCGATCAAAACGGAGATGTAATTTCCTGGGCTAGTGCTGGTTCTAGCGGTTTCAAAGGTGCGAAAAAAGGAACTCCCTTTGCCGCCCAAACCGCAGCTGAGAGCGCAGCTAGACGCGCAATAGACCAAGGAATGCGCCAAATTGAAGTCATGGTAAGTGGTCCAGGCGCAGGTAGAGAAACTGCGATTCGGGCGTTGCAAGGTGCTGGGCTAGAAATTACCCTCATCCGCGATATTACCCCCATTCCTCATAATGGTTGCCGTCCACCCAAGCGCCGCCGCGTATAGGTCAAAATTCCCTAGCAATTAGAGTAAGAGAACTTCCGACGGCTGGGACGACAATTAAGCGTGTCAGCTCTTCCACAAGGGAGGGCTGCGATCAACCAAATCACCCCAAATATAATCAATACCCCCAAGCTAATTAGCAAGTCAAACTGTACGGCCATGAGATGTTGGCAGTTTGATACTACTAATAAAGCTCAGGGCAATAAAGTAAATTCGAGAGGCAAATAAGTTTGCCTGCTAGCAGCACCTTAAATAAGGGAGGCTACTCCGTGGCGCAGTTTCAAATTGAATGTGTAGAGTCTAATACAGAGGAAAGTCGGAATCATTACAGTAAATTTATTCTAGAACCTCTAGAGCGTGGTCAAGCAACAACAGTCGGCAATGCGTTGCGGCGAGTTTTACTGTCCAACCTAGAGGGAACAGCAGTTACAGCAGTAAGAATTGCGGGTGTTTCTCACGAGTTTGCCACAGTTCCGGGTGTACGGGAAGATGTGTTAGAAATCATTATGCGGATGAAAGAAGTCATCCTCAAGAGTTATTCTTCTCAACCCCAAATCGGCAGATTGTTAGTTAACGGCCCAGCAACAATTACAGCATCGCATTTTGATTTGCCTAGTGAAGTTGAAGTTATCGACCCTACCCAGTATGTAGCCACTATTGCTGAGGGCGGCAAACTGGAAATGGAATTTCGCATTGAGCGAGGTAAAGGGTATCGCACAGTCGAAAGAGGAAGGGAAGAAGCCACTTCTTTAGACTTTCTGCAAATCGACTCGATATTTATGCCAGTGCGGAAAGTTAACTACAGCGTCGAAGAAGTGCGTGCAGATGGCTCGATTCCTAGAGACAGACTGTTATTAGAAGTTTGGACAAATGGTAGCATCTCTCCTCAAGAAGCACTATCATCAGCAGCTGGGATTTTAGTAGATTTGTTCAATCCGTTGAAGGACATCTCACTAGAACCAACGGACACAAATGCCGATATTCCCGACGACCCAACTGCCCAAATTCCGATCGAAGAATTGCAGCTTTCTGTCCGCGCTTATAACTGTCTGAAGCGGGCGCAGGTCAACTCTGTGGCTGACTTGTTGGATTACACCCAAGAAGACTTGTTAGAAATTAAAAACTTCGGTCAGAAGTCAGCAGAAGAAGTCGTTGAAGCTTTACAGCGACGTTTGGGGATTACTCTACCTCAAGAAAGAAGTGGCAAACACGGCTAATCTAAACCTTTCATAGTTCACCTTAGTATTATGCGTCACCGGAATCGAGTCAAAAAACTGGGTAAACCAGCAGATCAGCGCCGCGCCCTGTTACGTGCGTTGACAACTGAACTAATCCGTCATGGTCGGATTACCACTACTTTGGTTCGAGCAAAAGTGGTGCGAAGCGAAGTAGATAGAATCATCACCTTAGCTAAAGATGGCTCTTTATCAGCACGTCGCCAAGCTTTGGGATATATCTACGACAAACAGCTAGTTCATGCACTGTTTGAGCAAGTCCCTTCTCGGTATGGTAATCGTCAAGGCGGATACACCCGCATTCTGCATACCGTTCCTCGTCGTGGGGACAATGCGGAGATGGCGATTATTGAGTTGGTGTAGAGAAGGTTAGAGGAGATGAGGAAGTAACCCACCCCTAACCCCTCCCTGGAGGGGAACAGGGAGATGAGGGAGATGAGGGAGTAATTCTTACTCATAACTCAGCACTCACTACTCAGCACTCAGCACTTAGATTTATGTTAGATAGTCACCAGCCTACAGAAACTCAGAGAGTAGCCTTGGTAATACAATACCTTGGCACTCAT
Source organism: Anabaena azotica FACHB-119 (assembly GCF_014697625.1). Taxonomy (GTDB): domain Bacteria; phylum Cyanobacteriota; class Cyanobacteriia; order Cyanobacteriales; family Nostocaceae; genus Trichormus; species Trichormus azoticus_A. The sequence continues at coordinate 56,342 of NZ_JACJSG010000029.1, forward strand.
TTTCATGGCTGGCAAAGACAAAAACATCATCGCTCAGTTCAGGAAGAAATTGAGACGGCGATCGCCAAAATTATTGGGCATCACGTTACACTACATGGTGCAGGGCGTACAGATAGCGGTGTTCATGCTGCTGCTCAAGTAGCCCATTTTGACGCAACGGGTTTAATCCCCCCCAATAAGTGGGCATCGGTGCTTAATAGCTATCTGCCCAAGGATATATTAATCAAGGCTTCAGCAGGTGTAGATAACCGTTGGCACGCTCGCTTTAGTGCAGCTTACAGACGGTATCGCTATACAATTTATACTGAAGATTGGCCGAACTTGTTCGTTACCCCCTTCAGTTGGCATTATTATTATGCTCCTCTGGATGAAACTCTGATGCAGGCTGCCCTTCAACCGCTATTGGGAAAGCATCACTTAGCTGCATTTCACCGTGCAGGGTCAAAGCGATCGCATTCCTGGGTAGAAGTACAAGCAGTAGAGTGCGATCGCAGTGGGCCGTTTATCCATATTGAAATTCAGGCAGATGGATTTTTATATGGCATGGTGCGACTGTTGGTAGGGATGTTAGTACAGGTAGGTTCTGGACAAAGAACTCTGGCTAACTTCACCGAACTCTGGAAAGAACAACGCCGGGAAGAAGTAAAACACGCCGCACCGTCCCAAGGCTTATGCTTATTACGAGTCGGCTATCCAGATTTTCCCTTTACCCCTGATGTTTGGTATGACACCATGCCAAAGTTAGTTTTTAGTCATTAGTCAACAGTCAACAGTCAACAGTCAACAGTCATTAATCAAATACTATGGACTATAGACTATAGACTATGGACTATGGACTATGGACTCTAAAAAAATGTCAAAGGACAAATACAAATGAGTAAAACTTACTTACCTCCTCAAGATACCCTTGAGCGTGATTGGTATGTAGTAGATGCTACAGACAAACGCTTGGGTCGCCTCGCCAGCGAAATTGCCATGATTTTAAGAGGCAAAAATAAGGCTCACTACACCCCACACCTTGATACAGGTGACTTCGTTATTGTTGTTAACGCTGAAAAAGTAGCAGTTACAGGCAAGAAACGTACCCAAAAACTCTATCGCCGTCACTCTGGTCGTCCTGGTGGGATGAAGACAGAAACCTTTGCTAAACTGCAACAGCGCTTACCAGAAAGAATTTTGGAACACGCTGTTAAAGGTATGCTACCTAAAAACAGCTTGGGTAAACAGTTGTTCACCAAACTGAAAGTTTACGCAGGTCCGACTCATCCCCACGCAGCCCAAAAACCCAAAGAACTCAACATTAATACAATCCCTGGAGCAGAAGGTTAATGACAGTAGCAGAAGCAAATAGCGGTCGCGCCGTGTACTGGGGTACAGGTCGCCGTAAGTCCGCAGTAGCAAGGGTGCGCTTGGTTCCCGGTAGTGGTCAGTTGATTGTAAATGGCAAGCCTGGAGACTTGTATTTTCAATTCAACGCTAACTATTTAGGTGTGATCAAAGCACCTTTAGAAACCCTGGGACTAGAAAACGAATACGACATTTTAGTCAAAGCAGAAGGAGGCGGTCTAACTGGACAAGCTGACTCTGTACGCTTAGGTGTTGCTCGTGCTTTATGCCAACTAGACCCCGAAAATCGCCCACCTTTGAAAACCGAAGGTTACTTAACACGTGATCCCAGGGCAAAGGAACGGAAAAAGTATGGTTTGCACAAAGCCCGGAAAGCTCCTCAATACTCCAAGCGGTAAGATATTGGGGATTGGGTATTGGGTATTGGGAAATACTTTTGTAATCAACAATAGGCTCGTTGCAAAAATAGTTGAGAAATCAAAATACATAACTTCAAAAGTGATAATTTTGCGTTCTTCTTTGCGCCTCTGCGCCTTTGCGTGAGCTGTTCAAGAGTATTTTCAGCAACACCAAAGTATTTATACAACAGGTCTAGTATAAAGTCGAAAATTCCTAGCCCCCAGTCCCTAATCCCTAGTACCCAACTTCAAGCAAAAAGTTATAATTTATTTAGATTCACCACAAAAGGAACAATGGCTAAACCTGATATTCATCCCAAGTGGTATCCAGACGCAAAAGTGTATTGCAACGGTCAAGTTGTAATGACTGTTGGTTCTACCAAACCAGAATTACACGTAGACGTATGGTCTGGCAACCACCCTTTTTACACTGGTACTCAGAAGATTATTGATACTGAGGGTCGCGTTGAACGCTTCCTTCGCAAATACGGTATGTCTGGCGAACAAAACGCAGGCGGCAAAAAGAAAAAGTAGCGGTTTGGCTCTGCTGTTAACGACGACCCTGCGTTTGCTGGGTCGATTGTCATTTTTTGCCGAGCCAACTTGTTATTTTTTTAAGGAGCGTCGCATTTGTTATGGCTGAAGCATACCTGCTGGAGAAATTAAGATCCGTTGAACAAACATTCAATGAATTAACTCGTCGTTTAGCTGACCCTGATACGGCTAATAATCCTGATGAGTATCAAAAAATAGCTAAGTCTCGTTCTTCTTTGGAAGAAGTGGTGGAGGCTTATGATACTTGGAAAAATGCCCAGGAGGAATTAGTCGGGGCGCGTCAGGTTCTCAAGGAAGCAAATGGTGATCCAGAGTTGCAAGAAATGGCAGCTTTGGAGGTGAAGGAATTAGAAGAAAAAATAGAATATTTAGAAACTCGCTTGAAGGTGTTGCTACTGCCCCGCGACCCCAACGATGATAAAAACATTATGTTGGAAATTCGCGCTGGGACTGGTGGCGATGAAGCGAGTATTTGGGCTGGAGACTTACTAAGGATGTATTCTCGCTACGCTGATACTCAGGGTTGGCGGGTGAAGTTGGTAAGTGAGTCCCTGGGTGAAATGGGCGGCTTCAAGGAAGTGATACTGGAAATTCAAGGTGAGAGCGTTTACAGTAAGCTGAAATTTGAAGCTGGAGTTCATCGCGTGCAGCGTGTACCTGCAACGGAAGCTGGCGGACGGGTTCATACTTCGACGGCGACAGTGGCTATTATGCCAGAGGTTGATGATGTGGAAGTTCACATCGACCCGAAGGATATTGAAATGACGACAGCGCGTTCTGGCGGTGCGGGTGGACAAAACGTCAACAAGGTGGAAACGGCGGTTGACTTGATGCACAAACCGACGGGTATACGGATTTTCTGTACGGAAGAACGTAGCCAGTTGCAAAACAAAGAACGGGCGATGCAAATTCTGCGGGCGAAGTTGTATGAGATGAAGTTGCGCGAACAACAGGAAGAAGTGACTTCGATGCGGCGATCGCAAGTTGGTACAGGGTCGCGATCGGAGAAGATTCGCACTTATAATTACAAAGATAATCGTGTGACTGACCACCGTTTGGGTCAAAACTTTTCCCTTAACCCGGCGTTGGAAGGCGATATTGAAGGAATGATTCAATCTTGTATTTCTCAAGACCAGCAGGAACGTCTGGCTGAGTTAGCCGCTTCTGGTGCTGGTTAATTGTTAGTTGAATAGATTATATTTTAGCCGTCTGTGAGGAACAGGCGGTTTTTTGTCTCACGCATACCTCAACACTTGCGATTGAGAGAGCGATCGCACATAAACTAAATTCAAGTCATCAATATTTAATTATTGTTGTTGGCTTAACCAAACTTCTAAATCCGCCATTGTAGAAAAATCTAATAATGCTTCTCCTAACGCTTCTAACTGCCCAATAGATAATTTTTGAACTTGTTCGACTACAGATAAATCTAAATTTCCCAGTCGTCGATTTAACAACCGCAGAATTAGCTGTTGTTCTCCTTGCTGTAACCCTTGCTGTAAACCCTCTTTTGACACTCCTCGCTCTAAAGAGACGTTCGCGTTAGTGTTCTCTGTCTTGTTGATACAGTGGTGCTAATCTCATCACTAACTCCCGATCCTCTGCTGGTGTATTTTGATTAATTCGCAAGTTTTGTTGCAGGTTATAAAGTAATTCTAACGTGACTCTCAAAAATGGATTATTTGCTGGCAGTGCAGTTAATTCATCAATTGCTTGACGTTGTACCTTACCACGTCCTAATATTCTCAGCCACAGTGTTTCGTGAGTGCATGGTAACTGATGAATTACTACTATGGCTGTGCGGTAGTGTTTCGGTGTAAAGTATACTCCTGTTCCCCAATCTGATTTTTCAGTTGCACCAAATCCGCAGATGAGATTTTTTGATGCTGTGGGTGTGAGTATCCACAGTTGGGGAATCTCGGAGTTTGGTATTTTCATCTGATTGCGCTTTGCTTCTCGCTGCATTGCACTTTTTATTGATGATAATTTTGATATGCAATCGTTGATTTCTTCTGCGGATGCTGGGTTACGGAAGGGTTCAAATATGGCGGTTGTTGTCGCCATTTTTCCTAATAAGCCTAATGTGGCTATGTTGGCTGTTTGTGTGGGAATTGGTGTGAATAATACATCGATTTCTCGCACGTCGGTTGCGACTCGGCTTGCTGCTTGCACGCTTCCGAATGTTTTTAGTAGTTCTTCTAGGTAGTCTTTGGCAAATTGATCATGGATGAATCTTGTCATTTCTTTGGCTTTGTCCAGAAGATTCTCTGCCATTTTACCAAAGCGATCGCACCAAAAACTCCGCTTACTTCCAAAGAGCGATCGCCCTCAGTTATAGTTACAATTTTGAGGGCGAGTTTCTAACATTTCATTATGGAATTTTTTGCCGCATTCTGATTTTGATATTGTGAATTAGCAAAACCTTTATTATCCAAATACAGCAATTTCGCTATTCGTGAAATACTGTAGAGACGTTACATGTAACGTCTCTACATGGTTTTGGGTTTTACGCTTGTACCTGATTTACCCAAAATATGCTGTAATAGCCCATGCTGGGAGGGAATGAGACTCGATAGGGGCGGGTTCACCGGGAGCATCGTTAATTCTTGATGATATTTGATTAACCCACCCCTACAAATGTCTATCCAATTACAAGATTTTAATTCACATTAGACGTGAATTGTGAAATTTAGCTTACCACTGGCGACTCAGTATAAATGGCTTTAAAATGGTGTGCATCAAATTTTGATAGGTGCAACTATGTCACTACGAAATGAGCCTTTAGATTGGCAGGTTAATTCTGATGAAGCTTATGTTCCTGTTTACCATAAGGGCGATTTAGTCGGCTTTTTTAAAGAAGAATACATTAACGAGATCATTAATTATTTGAATGAAGATGATGTGTTGAAGAAAGCTCTAAAATTAGCTTGCTTGGACTTCTTACAAAAAACTGGTGGTGATACGAGTAAGGTTAATTCTTTAATTAAGAAATATATCAAACTGAGTGAACGTCCTAAGTATGGAAGTAGAGCGATCGCTCTTCTACTGCGTGAGCGACAACAAGAACTTGACTTAAACGATGCAGAGTTTACAAAATTCTGCGATACCTTCAAAGTATCACCAACGGAATTGCATAGTATTTATGTTGGTGAACCAGTAGATGATAGTTTATTATTACCCCTTACACGCATTTTAGGAATTACAAAGGAGCGCTTGCTAGAAGTAAGGGATGGTGCTAAAGATGTATAATTAACAGTTAAATATTTATCCATTACAGTGAAAACAGACAGTATTTTTTATCGCCTATTTCAAGAATTTCCTGATATTTTCTTTGAGCTAATTGGCGATTCTCCTTCTTTAGCCAGCATCTACCAATTCTCCTCCGTTGAAGTCAAACAAACCTCATTCAGAATTGATGGTGTGTTTGTGCCTACAGTTGATGAGGAACAGCCAATTTATTTTGTGGAAGTGCAGTTTCAAGCCGATGAAAGAATCTACTCACGGCTGTTTGCTGAGGTTTGCTTATACCTGCGCCAAAATGAACCTAGAAATGATTGGGGTGCAGTCATTTTATATCCAAGCAGAAGTATAGACACAGGAGATATTAAACATTATCGAGAGTTTTTTGTTAGTGAGCGAGTCAGGCGAATTTATCTGGATGAATTAACAGTTGCGACTTCTTTACCAATTAGTCTGGCTACTGTCAAATTGATAGTAACCTCTGAAGATACAGCCATTGTAGAAGCCAGGGAGTTGATAGCCAGAACAAAATCAGAAATCAATTCAGCAGCGAAACAACAAGAGTTATTACAATTAATAGAGACTATCCTGTTGTACAAACTACCTACAATTACTAGGGAGGAATTAGAAGCAATGTTTACTCTTAGTGAACTAAGGAATACCAGATATTTTCAAGATGTTTTTCAAGAAGGCGTGGAACAAGGGATACAGCAAGGAGAGAGAATAGGCAAGTTAAAAGCAGTACCAGCAATGTTGTCAACAGGTTTGACGATAGAACAAGTAGCACAAGCTTTGGATTTAACTGTTGAGGATGTACAACAAGCTGCACAACCGCAGTCGCCTAACTCCGAAAGTGGAGATTCAGCTTGATAACTTTTGCCTTCTGTGCAACAAGAGTTTCTTAAGACAACTTATTGGTTAATTTTTGTTAATATTGGCAGTGTTGGTACTTCGTCCGCAACCCTCTATTAATTTCTACCTGAGAGAAACTCGATGCTGCGATTAGAACATATTAGTAAAATTTATCCTACAGGCGAAGTTCTCAAAGATATCAACTGGGAAGTCAAAGTTGGCGATCGCATTGGTTTAGTCGGTGTCAACGGTGCAGGTAAATCAACTCAGCTAAAAATTATTACTGGGGAAATTGAACCGACAGCAGGGGAAATCATTCGTCCTGCTAGCTTGCACATAGCTTACCTCAACCAAGAATTTGAGGTAGATCCCAGCCGCACAGTCAGAGAAGAATTTTGGACAGTATTCAAGGAAGCTAACCAAGTACAATTAGCTTTAACCAAAGTGCAGCATGATATGCAAACAGCCACTCCAGAGGAACTGGATGAGCTAATTCATAAAATGGATCGTTTGCAGCGTCAGTTTGAAGCTTTGGATGGTTACGGTTTAGAAGCACGCATCGGGAAGATTCTCCCAGAAATGGGATTTGAACAAGAAGATGGCGATCGCCTCGTCAGCGCTTTCTCTGGTGGCTGGCAAATGCGTATGAGTTTGGGTAAAATTCTGCTGCAAGCACCAGATATACTACTGCTGGACGAACCGACTAACCACTTAGACTTGGAAACCATTGAGTGGTTAGAAAATTACCTCAAAAAGCTGACTACCCCGATGGTGATAGTTTCCCATGACCGGGAGTTCCTTGACCGCCTCTGCACCCAAATTGTAGAAACTGAACGTGGTGTTTCTAGCAGTTACCTGGGTAACTACACAGCTTACTTAGAACAAAAAGCAGAAAGTCAGTTAGCACAATTAAGCGCTTACGAACGTCAGCAGAAAGAAATTGAGAAACAGCAAGCCTTTGTTGATAGATTCCGCGCCAGCGCTACCCGCAGTACCCAAGCTAAAAGCCGCGAGAAGCAACTAGACAAAATCGAACGCATCGAAGCACCTACAGGCGGGGTGAGAACTTTGCACTTCCGCTTTCCCCCCGCACCCCGGAGTGGACGCGAGGTGGTGAAAATTAAGGATTTAACACATACCTACGACGACAAGATTTTGTTCTTGGGTGCAAATCTGTTGATTGAAAGAGGCGATCGCATCGCTTTCTTAGGCCCCAACGGTGCAGGAAAATCGACGCTATTACGCATAATTATGGGTTTAGAACCAGCGACAGAAGGTAGCGTTGCACTTGGGGATCACGGTGTTATTCCTGGTTACTTCGAGCAAAATCAAGCCGAAGCTTTGGACTTGAAAAAAACAGTCATGGAAACTATTCATGATGAAGTTCCTGACTGGAAAAACGAAGAAGTCCGCACACTGTTAGGAAGATTTTTGTTTGCAGGTGATACGGTATTTAAGCGGGTTGAATCATTAAGTGGAGGAGAGAAAGCGCGTTTGGCATTGGCAAAAATGCTCTTACGTCCTGCCAACTTACTAATTCTTGATGAGCCTACCAACCACCTGGACATTCCGGCAAAGGAAATGCTGGAGGAAGCGCTGCAAAACTATGATGGTACGGCGATTGTGGTTTCTCACGACCGTTATTTTATCTCCCAGGTAGCTAACAAAATCGTCGAGATTCGGGATGGGGAGTTCCGTGTATATCTAGGTGATTACCACTATTACTTAGATAAAATTGCCGAGGAAAAAGAAGCCGCAAAGCTAGAAGCGATCGCCGCCGAAAAAGCTGCCAAAAAAGCCGCTAAAGCTGCTAAATCTGCTGCTAAGAAGAAGTGAAGCGGTAATGGGTAATAGTAAAAAAGCCATTACCCATTACCAATCACCAATTACCAATTCCCAATTACCAATTACTCATTACCACTTATCACAAAATATTTTCAAGAATTACCAAGGTTAAAGAAAATCTAAAAAAAATAGATTTATGTCATAAAAGAAGTTAATAAGCAAAAATTCACTTGCAGGGGCTGGTAGCAGTGGTATCATTCGGGTATTACAAAAAGTAAAGGGCAATTTTATTATGACCAAAGCACCTGTTGCTCCTGTGGTGCTAGTCATTTTAGACGGATGGGGCTACTGCGAGGAGACGCGAGGAAACGCTATTGCTGCTGCCAAAACGCCAGTAATGGAAAGTCTGTGGGCAGCTTACCCGCATACCCTCATCCACACATCAGGGAAAGCCGTAGGATTGCCAGAAGGTCAAATGGGCAACTCAGAAGTTGGTCATTTGAACATTGGTGCTGGGCGAGTCGTACCCCAGGAACTGGTACGAATCTCCGATGCAGTGGAAGATGGTTCTATCCTCAGCAACTCAGCTCTTGTCAAAATTTGCCAGGAAGTTCGCAATCGGAATGGCAAGCTACATCTAGTAGGGCTTTGTTCTGAGGGGGGGGTACATTCCCACATAACCCATCTATTCGGACTAGTTGACTTAGCCAAGGATCAGCGAATTTCAGAAGTTTGTATTCATGCCATTACTGATGGTCGTGATACTGCACCAACAGATGGTATAACTGCAATCAGCGCCATAGAAGACTACATAGGACGTGTAGGCATTGGGCGCATTGTCACCGTGAGCGGTCGTTACTACGCAATGGATCGCGATCGCCGTTGGGATCGGGTACAACGCGCCTATGATGTGATGACACAAGCTGGTGCAGGAGACGGACGCAAAGCTGTAGATGTCTTACGAGCATCCTACGCTGAAGGGGTGACAGATGAATTTATCGCTCCAGTTCGGATTGCTCCTGGTACTATCGAGCCAGGGGATGGAGTGATATTCTTTAACTTCCGTCCAGACCGTGCTAGACAACTGACTCAAGCCTTTGTCAGTTCCGAATTTACAGGTTTTGCAAGACAGCAAATTAAACCCCTGTCTTTTGTCACATTTACACAGTATGATTCTGATTTGCCCGTATCTGTAGCCTTTGAGCCGCAGAACTTGAGCAATATTCTGGGTGAAGTCATCGCCAATCAGGGTTTAAAGCAGTTCCGCACCGCCGAAACTGAAAAATATGCCCATGTCACCTATTTCTTTAACGGTGGCTTGGAAGAACCCTTTGCAGGGGAAGACAGGGAACTTGTCAGCAGTCCGATGGTAGCGACTTATGACAAAGCCCCAGCCATGTCAGCAGTAGCGGTAACTGATACTGCGATCGCCGCCCTGAAAAAGGGCATATATTCTCTAGTGGTGATTAATTATGCTAACCCGGACATGGTAGGGCATACTGGTCAAATAGAACCCACAATTCAAGCCATTGAAACAGTTGATAACTGTTTGGGTCGCTTGTTAGAAGGAGTGAGTAAAGCTGGCGGTACAGCAATTATTACCGCCGACCACGGCAATGCCGAGTCTATGATGGATGAACAAGGTAATGCTTGGACGGCTCACACAACTAACCCAGTCCCCCTAATTTTAGTGGAAGGTGAAGGCGCGAAAATTCCAGGGCGTGGTACTAACGTTGAATTACGTAGCGATGGCAAACTAGCCGACATTGCACCCACGATTCTCGATATTTTACAGCTACCCCAACCACCAGAAATGACTGGGCGATCGCTTCTCCAACCAGCAGAATACGATGTACAATTTCCCCCAACTCGTATCCCTGTAGGTTTGAATTAAGCTAACGTGAGTTCGATGAACCTCTCCCTCCCAACCTCCCTCTCCTAAAAGGCGTTCGCGTAGCGTCTCCGTCAGGAGAGGGAGGAGAAACGAAAAAATCACCGTCTTACTCCCCTCTCCTCGAAGGAGAGGGGTTGGGGGAGAGGTCAAAACAATGCTTGTCGAACTCACGTTAAGCTAAGAGAAAGCAGCTAACAGTAAATTGTTAACTGTTTTCTCATTGGCAAACCCTTCTGTTTTGAAACTTGTTATAAAAGAGATTGCTACCATGACTGTGACAAATATCGTGCAAGCTATTTGGGCGCTTTCTGCCCTTGGTCTAATAGTTTTAGTATTGTTACATAGCCCCAAAGGTGACGGTATTGGTGCTATAGGCGGACAAGCCCAGTTGTTTAGCAGCACCAAAAGTGCCGAAAATACCTTAAACCGTGTTACCTGGGCATTAACAGTAATTTTCCTCGGTTTAACAGTAGTTTTAAGCGCCGGCTGGCTACCTAAATAAATTTAGGTGACAGGGGACAGGGGACAGGGTAACTAGGCGCTTGCTATCAAGATTTTATGATTTATGTATGTCCTAATCTATGTGGCAACTGCTATACATGGGGAATAAAATTCAATACCCAAAACCTAACACCCTAAAAAATTTCATTACAAAACGTTTATTAGCAGTCCTTGCCTTAGCTATAGGTACAGGACTGCTAATTGTTTTAACTAACCTGCAATTTAGTCATGCTTCCACAGCGCAGAAACCACATCCCTTACCATCTACACTGGCACAATGGCAAGACAATAGCAATAGCGGTGATTACTTTTCTCAAGTTGCCACAACTGAAGTAGGTTATTTAGTATGGTCGAAATTTCCTGTAAAAGTTCATATTAAACGACCACAAATTATTAACCAGGAACAGGCGCAAGCATGGGTTAATAGTGTTTTACAAACTGTGCAGGAGTGGAATAATTATTTACCTTTAATAGTAGTAGAACAGCCAGAAATTGCCGATATTACCATCGAACGCAAAACACCGCCTCTGGGTTTGTCGCGTGAGAATAAAATTCCTCGTGCGCGTTCAGCCCTAACTCGCTATGAGTTATACAATAGTAATAATGTTTTATTACACCGCTTCACTATCCTATTAAGTCCTAGCCAAACTGGTGATTATCTCTTATCAGCTTCCCGTCACGAACTCGGTCACGCCTTGGGTATTTGGGGACATAGTTCGCTACAAACTGATGCTTTATATTTTTCCCAAGTCCGCAACCCACCGCCAATTTCTCCCAGGGATGTCAACACTTTGAAGCGAGTTTATCAACAGCCTACGAGTTTGGGTTGGGCTTTAGAAATTTCTGAGAAATAAGGCAACATTCAAACTAATTTAACGTGAGTTCGATGAACCTCTCCCTCCCAACCTCCCTCTCTCTTGAAAAGTTCTGATCGGAGGAAACCTCCGCTCAGACTTTTCGCTCCTAAAAGGCGTTCGCGTAGCGTCTCCGTCAGGAGAGGGGTTGGGGGTGAGGTCAAAACAACGCTTGTCGAACTCACGTTAATTTAACAGAGCCATCATAGATTATCGCCTTTCCTAAATCATTCATAAAACTAGTAAAACCTCTGCGTTCCTCCGCGTTTAAAAACCTCAATTCTGTCACTTAGCTAGAAATCCCCATACCGCGCTTTCATCACTCAATAACACAGTGAAAAATTTGCTCAACAGTTAGCTGTAAATTTAAGAATGTTGGGGATTCTATACGGTCATTTCCTCTAAACTGTTTCCCCCGATATTCTCCCTCATCACTTAAAGTGTAAATTGTGATTGTTGGCTGTTTGGGGTCGCCTATTAACTCTTTACTACCCAAAGCTGCATAATCCACAATCCAATATTCTGAAATACCCATTTCCTCATAATCAGCAAACTTTTTATGATAATCATCTCTCCAATTTGTACTCACCACTTCAATTACTAATGGGATTGAATCTGGGTGACTAAGGATTGATTGTTTCTCCCACAGTGGTTCATTTTTCAAGTTAGAAAAATTCATTAACAAAACATCTGGATAGTATCCTGATGCTTTATTTTCTGGCTTAACTGTAGCGGTTTTAGGTATACCGTAATTAAGTTTCAGACGAAGACACTCATAACCGAGAATCATTGTTAAAAATGCTACTATTTGCTCATGTTGCCCTGGCGGTGGCGGCATTTGTATAATATCTCCGTCGTGTAATTCATAGCGAATAGTTTCTGGTTGTGTTGCCAAAAAATCTAAAAATTCATCAAATGAAAATACTTTTTGTAGAGATTGTGTCATTGTTTCTACCTTGGTTTAAGTAGAAGGAAAAACTTAGGAGGGTGCGTCAGTATGAATATTTTCTTGGTGTGGCTGGGGTTTCTCCTACTGACGCACCCTACATTTGATATTTATGAATACAGTTCAGTTAATGCTAGATTGAGTGGCAATACTGATTAAACATCTTCAGGACTTACGCAAGTGTCACAATTGGTGGTTGGTGCGTGACGCTACAATTCTCATGACTACGTTCAAATATTATCGCTCCTCACACACCCTACAGAAAAAATATGCCAGTTGCGTAAGTCCTAATCTTAAATGATAATCTTGCACTTTCTCAATAAGCCTATGCCGATGCACTGCCCACCCTACAAAACTATCAGGTTATCTGCGGTTAATTATTCTTATCTGATATTCCCCATCGTCAGCAACTTGAATTTTTAAGCACCCCAACTTAGTTTTACGGGTTGCTGGGCTAAAACTTCTTGATACAGTTCTTCTAAATGAGTAATATTTTTACTCAGAGTATAGCGTTCTAAAACGCGGTTTCTGGCTTTCTGCCCTAACAATGTTGTTAACTCTGGATGGTCTTGGAATAGTGGTAAAAGGGTGCGTAACTGCGATCGCACTGTCTTTGTATTTATTACTACCCCAGCGCCTTTTTCCAAAACCTCACCATCTGCGCCTACATCTGTGGCTAAACAAGCCAGTCCACAAGCCATACCTTCTAATAAAGATAGAGATAAACCCTCAACTAAAGAAGGTAAAATAAATACATCCGCACCCTGTAAAATCTCTATGCGTCGGTCTTCACTAGCTAAAAATCCCAACCAGATAATGCCATACTCAGAACCATAAAAAGGTTCTAAAGTCGCTCTTAACGGCCCATCCCCAACAATTAATAACTTACTACCAGCATCCATATTCGCTTGTTTCCAAGCTCTTAATAGGGCTTCTACATTCTTCTCTGGGGCTATTCTTCCTTGGTAAACAAACAAGCGTTCAGCTTTAAATTCTGCCTTGACATTAGAAGACCCTGGAGAATATTTGCTAGTATCTACCCCATTGGGGATGACAGCGATATTTCTTTCGCGCACGCCCATACTAGCTAATAATTCACGCTGTATTTGGGAAAAGACAATGACGCGATCGTAGTTATCTAAAAAAGGCGCGTATAGTTGATAAGCTAAAAGCTGTGTCCCTGAGATTAATTTCGCTCCCTTGCCTGCAAATGGAGTGTGGAATGTGGCAATTAAAGGTATGTTTAATTGGTCACAAATTTCTGGTAGAAAAAAGTCGAGCGGGGATAAAGTCAACGAAGCGTGGACTACATCTGGTTTGATTTCCCTTAATGACTCAGTTAAAACCTTTGTCGCTTTGAAAGTAGGAATTGTATAAACCTGCGACTTGTAGATGAAGGGTAAGGGAACTTCTTGGAAGTTCGGCCAATTGTCAGGTTCAGGTTCTTCTTGAGCAAAGTGGAGAAAGCTAACTTGATGTCCCCTGTCTAGCAAGGCGTTTGTAACTTCTCGACTGTAAGTTACGTTGCCACAAAAGGGTGATTTTTTTCCAATCCAGGCTATACGCATTCTTTATCGGCTATCAGAAGAGCGTGGTTATTTATTTTGAATCTTTGGTTACTTATCTTGCTTTACTTGCTGGCTATCTACTTCTTGTATACTCCGCTCCAACCAGTCAAAAAGCCAAATTTTGGGTTTGCTAAACCAGATATTTTCTAGGCTTATTTTGTTTTTTAGTTGTACATAAATGTATATCTACAACGCAAAACCCTGCTTGGCTGATATCAAATTAATCCCCAGCAAGTTCGTGATCAAATTTTCTGCCATCAGTTTACCATGAAAGCAAAATTTATAATTATCCCAAAATTTAATTATTAATCACGGGAGTTATACCAAGTTAATATACCTCCTGAAAAGACGATCGCCGCTAATCCCAAAAATACAGCTTTTAAACCGATAAAGGTTTCCGCCACACCTGCTAATGCTAAGGGTAACGACAAAGCAATATTAATCACATTATTTTGCAGCCCAAATACTTTACCACGCATTTCCGCCAAAGTTTCCGTTTGGATAGCAGTTTGCATGGGGATACCGATGAGAGAGCCAAACACCCCTAGCATCATTACCAACAGCAAGACTAACCATAGCTGTGTTGTAAAGATGGAAAGTCCAACTAAAGATGCTGTCATACCCAAGCAACCACAAAGGCTTAATTGAGTATAGGAGAAGCGTTGCCCAAACTGACCCAAAATTGTCGCCCCAATGGCGATCCCAACACCGCCAGCAGCTAGCAGAAAACCGAATTGGGAAGCTTTTAAGTGAGGAATAATTTCTGCCATGCGGACTGCTAATACAGTCAAGGCGGCGAAGACAGAAAATAATATTGTCAGTTGTAATAAGGCGTTGCGGACACGGTAATTTTCTTTAAGGTAGCGCAACCCGTCCCGTAAATCCTCAAAGACATGGGGAAATTCTGTTTCTGGGCTGTGGGTTTTCTCATGAGTCACCAATAACAGCAAAATTATACTGGCGATCGCATAACTTCCACCCACCAAAAGTTCCTTCCCAAACCCATTATGTCCCCCAAGTTGTGACCAAACATTATCCGCCAAGGCGAGTAATGGTTCTCCCACAGCAAACCCCACTATCACCGATGCCATCATCGTAGTTGTATATAGAGAGTTAGCCGAAAGTAAATCCTGTTCTTTCACTACTAAAGGAATTGCTGCTTGTTCGGCTGGGGCGAAAAATTGCGTTAGGGTAGACACCAAAAAAGTCACAGCCAAAATGATCAGAAAACCTACAGGTAAAACTCCTATAGGTTGCCAATCATGAGTTAACCACAACAGAAAGGGTATTGCTAACACCAAAATACCGCGCCAAGCGTTTGTGGCTACCAACACAGCTTTTTTTGACCACCTGTCAACAAATACACCAGCGACAGAACCAAACAACACAGCCGGGATGGTGAAAGACATCATCAACGCTGACACCCAACCGCTAATACTCTGGTCGCTGGCTTGAAACTGAGTATTAATTAAGGCAATCATCAATACTAGATATACCTTGTCTGCCAGTTGACAGAACACTTGACCACCCCAAAGCGCTAGGAAATTAGGGTTTTTGAAGATAGCGAAAAAACCCTGATGCTCTATAGTTTCTGAGTCATTCCCACCAGAACCAGAGTTATCTGTGGGTGTGATTTCTTCTGGGGTAGCGGTTACTGGTACTCGTCCATTACCATTAACTTCAATCTTGCCTAATTCTGGCGAATACTTGTCTGTTTCATCAGGTAAATCAGTTTTAGGATTCTCCGATATCCAACTTTTCTCATTTGTAGAAATCTCTGGTTGAGAGTCTGGAGTATGTTTATGGCTGGGTACAGGCTGGGGGACAGCACTTAAATGATTTTGTGCTGTGGGGTCTGATGCCCTATGCTGTTTTCTGGCCTGGCTGGGTGACAATGGTAGAACTTTTCTATCCAATTCAGACGGTTGCATCATGGTTAGCAGCAAAATAAGAATCAATCAAAGTAGCAGAGCGGATAGAGCGACCCAAATGATACTGAGCATACTGGCGCAAAACTTGCTCTACAGATAACCAGTTTGCATTATTGACGTTACTAATTTGCATTATCTCCGGTTGTGACAACTGTTGGAGTATGAGAAGTTCTTGTGCAGTCAACCGAGATGTAATTGTGGGTAACTCTTGCCGATGCACAACTGTTTGATAAGTAGGGTTTATGGGATGAGAAACTGGTTTATCTGATTTTTCGGGCTTTTTCACAACTTCTTTGCGTAAATTTTCCCAAGCTTCTAAACCAACTATTCCGCCAGCAGCGATACTAAACCCGACTCGCCAGTTGGGATCTTCTAGATCAGGCGTTATGGGGCGCTGAGTCAAACAACAAATTTGCACTTGTGGCGGAATTCCTTCTAAAGCCAATAAGTGAAAAACTGCATGAGCCAGACAAGCAAGCACACCATAAGATTCCCCCGTGGGTAAATCTTCCAGTCGATGGAGGTGTTCATTGAGTAATTCGTATAATTCTTGTTGTGGCTGTTCACTTAAAGCCTGAGACAGAACTATTTCTGCTAGATATTGGCTAGCAGCTAATTTCCCCAAATCTTTCGCCAAACCGGGGTAAGTTTTTACAGTTTGGGCTTGCGTAATTTTATCAAGCGATCGCCCTCTAGCAATCAGTAGTTCATTGACTACAAACATCCCACTTCTACCGCCAAGGCTGGATTTGTGCTTACGTGAGCCTGGGGCGATCGCTCGAATCAAACCAAATTCCTGTGTTAAAATCGTCACTATTCTATCCGATTCCCCCAAAGCTTGGGCTTTAAGATTAATACCAGTTGCCTTATAAGTTTTACTCATTAGTCATTAGTCATTGGTGAGTCCAGTTCCCTACGGCGCGAGACCCGCCGTAGGGAACTGGCGTTCGCCCTTGGCGTGCCGTTGGCGCAGCCTCTCGTAGAGAAGGCATACCCGGAGGGTCATTAGTCATTAGGTAAAGACAACTGTTGACTGTTAACTGCTAACTGTTAACTGTCAACTGACAACAGACTATTCCCCTTTTTCCAGGTTATCGCGCTGACGGATCAAATCGATACCGCGAGACGTGCCTAATCTAGTAGCACCCGCTAATATTAAGTCTATAGCTTGATTGAGAGTGCGAATCCCCCCAGATGCCTTAATTCCTACTCTTTCCCGTGCTATCTCTTTCAGAAGACGTACATCCTCCACCGTAGCACCACCATTCCAACCCGTACTGGTTTTGAGGAATGTCGCCCCCGCATCCATAGCTATTTCAGCTGCAAGTTTTTTCTCCGCATCCGTCAGTAAGTTTGTTTCCAAAATTACCTTAACAGTTTGCCCAGTCTCCTCACAAATTTCGGCAATTTCCCGGTGTACCGCCTCCGTATTACCAGACTTCAACCAGCCTAAATTGATGACTACATCTAGCTCTGTGGCTCCATTTTCCACAGCCTCTTGAGCTTCATACAACTTAACTGAATGAGTTGTCGCCCCAGTAGGGAAGCCTATTACCGTACAAACCTTGGGTTTTTTGCCGTGGAGGAGTTCCGCCGCTTGCTTGACATAAGTAGGATACAAACAAACCGCAGCAAAATTAAATCGGTCAGCCTGTCCACACCATTGCTCAACCTGCTCTGGAGTAGCCGTTGGCGTTAATAGCGCATGATCGATAAATGGCGCAATATCAATATCTGGATAGTCTGCTGCCATCGTGCCTTTTCTTAGTGATTGATTATAAACTTTTATAAAAATTAATACCCTTTACATAAATTAAAGCATATTTCTTAGGACTCTAACTGGAAAAATCAAATTTTAGTTGTTTTCCTCGCCTACAACTAAGTACTAATCAAACAATCAAAGTGTTATATTTAACCGTGGTTTAGCCGGACTTTAATATTAATATTTATAAAATCAAGAATAGACTCAGCCAACGCCTTTGATGCCAGATATGGCACGCCATTACCTATAGTTTTAAACATATTAGTGAGAGACATATTATCTGGTAAGACAAAATTTGCAGGTAATGCTTGTATAGCTAAAGCTTCCGCTACAGAAATTCGCCGTATTTTGTAGGGATGTAGATGTACTTCATTATTTCCATAGCAGGCTGTAGGAGAGTAGCGCCATCTATGTAATCTTTTAAAAGACTTTTTTGAATCATCACCTTCAGCAATACTAGCAAATTTTGTCATACCAGCCCTTGGTCGAAAATAATGTTCAGAATTAGGATGGCTTAAAACTTTATTATTTCTAAACCAATATTCAACCGTTAGTTCTTGAGGGATATCTTCAGGGCAAGAAATAGTAGAATTTTCTCTAAATGGTTCACATTGACTCCACGGATATGTAAATACTTTGTCTTGAGAATATAAAATTTTGTTATTCCAAGGAAAGTCTAATGCAAGTATATCTTTATTATTGCTAATTCCTAAATCATGCAAATAACTTTTTCTAAAACCTAGTAATATTATTCTTTCTCTATCTTGTGGTACACCATATTCAATGGCATTTATTAACCGTTCTGTTAGTATATAACCTGCTGTCTGTAATTTAATTTTTAATGATTCAAAAAACTGACGATGTTTTTTAGTTTTCCATAAACCTTTTACATTTTCAAATAAAAAGAAATCAGGTAGGTTTTGGCAAATTAATTCTATGTACGCTGAAGATAACTTACCATTATCACCTAAATAACCTCTATTCTTGCCCCCAACCGAAAAATCTGGACAGGGAGGCCCACCAATAAAACCAACAATATTATTTTGACGACAATCTTGAACTATGTCTAATAAATTTTTTGCTAAAGATCCTTCTACAAGTTTAGATACATCTGCTGTTTCCCCTTCATGATACCCATATTCTGGTAAAGGTAAATTCAGCTTCTCTCTTGAATAGCGATATGCTTCCATGAAAGCTGAGAATATTTCATTGACATAAACAATTTTAAAATTACTTGTTTCAAAACCTAAGTCTAAAAAGCCCGCTCCAGCGAAAAAAGAGAAAATACAAGGTCTAATAGTATTCATTACTAATAATCGCAAAGACGCATAATAAAAATTTGCGCCTTTGCTCTAAATTATCCTACAACTTCCATCGGCTGTGCTTCTGGTAACAAACGCTTCACGCCTTGCTTAACAAAACCTTGCAGCAATGCTACTTGTTGATTTTGTTGGAAGACTTTTTGTAAGGTTTGGCGTAATTTGTCTAAGTTTAAATTACTTCCAGAATCTAAAGCGATTTCTTGTTGCTCAAAATACTCTACCAGACATAACCCAGCTACTCTAGTCAGATAAGCAGCACTTACACCCTGTACTAAACCGCCAGCGACAAAGGTAACGGCGTTACTTTTGAGGACAGTACCAATGGCTTGAGTTGAAAGTTCCACTAAACCCAGTTTCAACATCAAACTTCCCATTGTTCCGGCTACAGTTTGCGCCTGTTCCCAGGAGAACTTCTGCTGATAAATATTACCCAAATCCATTACCATTTGAGCATTAATTGCCGCAGTCGCTAAAATATCTAGTGCTGGGACTGGGTTAGCAAAAGCAGCAGCCGCAGCTATCCACTGATATTGTTCAATAATTGGGGTAGCGCGATCGCGTCTCACACCATTCAAGTAGTTTTTCGCTTCACATTTCAGCAACACCGCCTGTCTAGCAGTGGTTGTCCACACCAGTTGTTGTTGCTGTAACAAAAGTTCACTCAACTCCTGCGACAACTGCTGAATATCTGCTGCTGGTTGTTCCATCCACTCTTGCACAGAACCATCCGCTTCATGTTTCCGCACTTTGATAGCGACAGGCGCAGCAGCAACAGCGACTACATGATCTGAGACTCTTTGTTTTAAAGACTGCAAGATACTAGCACGTTCATCTGGTATATACTGGTCTTGTTTATTGAAAACCAGGATTTTTGGCAGATTTAGTCTTTTTAGCTGCTGTAAGGCTTGGAATTGTGAGTCTGTCAAATCACCGTTAGTTAAGAACAGCGCCGCATCAGATTTTGCCGCTTCTGTTAAAATACCGACATCTGACTGATTATCCACCTCTCTAAACAGTGGTGCTGTTTCTTGAAAAGTGACTTGCTGTGTTTCCGACTTCAGCACCTCAATTAAAGTGGTTTTACCTACTGACTGTCCACCAGTCACAGCCACTCTAATTTCTTGTCTGTCTAAATCTACCGATAATTGGTCAAGCTGATTTCGTAATGTGGCTAAAGCTTGGTGATTTGCCGATTCTTGAGCTAGTTGGTTGATGACGACTTCAGTTTTAGCGATCGCACTTTCTGCTGTAGCTCTATCCACCAGGATACCATCTGGCTGCTCAGAACTATTTTTTGGTCGCTTGTGTTTGAACAACCACAACCCACCACCAACCGCTAAAACACTCAATAAACTCAACTCACCTAACTGCACTAGCGAATGATGCCAACTTTCTACCATCCACAAGGAAAAGGATAAACCTAATCCTCCTACTAAGATTGGACGCTGCAACTTCACAACCATTATTCTCCGCGCTTTTTGGAAGATTCCAACTCAAGAATAGATCAAAACCCAGTTTCACCGAATTGCTCAGGCGAAAAGACACAATTTTCTTTACCTATCGCTTGTGAGATTAACTCCCAAGCCTGGCGATACTGTGCTGAACGGGGTTGGCGCTGTCTTTTTTCAGTTTCCACTAAGTGTATTTCGCTACCATAGCTGATAAACACATCCACCGGGAAGATATAAAACAGGTCAAGCTTTTCTATATAGACTAGGGCAAAATCAAAGTCTGATGGTTTATATGCTGCTCGAAGCATCAGCCTTCGATTTGTTTTGGTGCGGCGATTATCTACAACATAATTACCCGATGGCTCATGCAACCAAGCATATTTGACTTGGATTTTAATGAAAGTTCCCTCTATATCAAATACTAAATCATAAGGTAGTCGGTCGCCTATCGGCTTTAAAACTCCCCAGCCACGTTGTAAAGCATGGAGTATAGCCGCCTGTTCAGCTATGTCCCCTTTGAGTTTCGTATCCATTCGCTAATGATACTCAAGCGTCTATAACCTGTCACCTATCCCCTATCCCCTCCTATAAAACAAAACCCCACAACTTTTTAGGATTGCAGGGTTTTATTTTTATTTGGTGGCGGGAAGTGGATTTGAACCACTGACCTTCGGGTTATGCTTACCATCTACAGTTTTCACTGCCCAGCTTTTACTGGTTTGTGGTCTGGACTGTCCCTTTACCCTCGGCGTTACCGTTAGGGTACCTGCCTACCAGTCTCTACACCTTCTCTGTTTCCAGAGCTTGGTTCGGGATTACCGCGCTATTGGCTTCCCCGAATTTGACAGGTAATCGTATACAAGTTTCCTCGTATACCGCCCACTGCAACATTAACAAACAAGCGCTTAGTTAATTTTGCTAGTTGAGCCCGACGAGCTACCAGGCTGCTCTATCCCGCGTCGTTTCGTTACTTTTTTAGTATAACTCAAGCTTTTGAGTTTGGCAACTATAAAAACGATAATTCCCCCACAACTTCTAAACGTGTGTATTTTCCCAGGTTCATAAACTTCTCTGCCAAGCTTTCCGCCACGCTGGGAGTAATCCAACCCATTTGTTGGAGTAGATGAATAGCAACAGCATATTTTGCCCGTTTCGCCCCATCCATAACTTTGATTGCTAGTCCCATACCTTCGCCCAGCCTACCGATGCACTGTACACCTTCCGCACCAGCTTTGCTGACCAATTCACCGGGGGTTAAGCGCATCAGTTCTGTGTCAAATTCTCCGTCTCCTGCTACCATTGACGGATGGTGGGTCATAGCACGGACAATCCGCTCCATATCTACGTTATTACTAGAAGCCAGAAGTGCGTATAAGGAAGCGATTTGTCCCAGTTGCATCAAGTAGGTGGGTACGCCACAATCATCGTGAGCGCTGATAAATTCTTCGGCTGGCATTCGCAGTAATTCGGCAATTTTTGTCAGAATTAACTGCTGTACTGGGTGCTTACGTTCCAGGTAGTTATTTAAAGGCCAGTGGCGTTGTTGACATATAGCCAACATTCCCGCGTGCTTACCTGAACAGTTGTATTCTAAGGGGCTGCGTTTGCCGGGAGGGATGGGACACTGGAGTACAGAAGGGTCTAAATCAGCTCGCCAGAGGATGTTAAATGCTTGGCGTACCTGCTCGATTGTACCCCTGTGGGAACTGGTAATAATTGCGAGGTCGCGATCGCTTAAATCATAGCGTTCCAATGTCCCTGTAGAGGTAACTGCCAGCGCCTGAAATGGTTTGAGGGCGGAACGGACAAATGTAGCTGTTTCCGCATTGCCGGCAACAGTTAGTACTCGTCCTCGGTTGTCACAAACAACAGCTTGGACTGTATGCTTCGATTCGATGATACCTTCACGCAGCAACCGGACTTCCAGTGCTGCGGCTTGAGTGCGCTTGCCCATTGTCATGGGTTAAATTATCTCTTTTTTTTATTAGTCAATAGTCAACAGTCAATAGTCCATAGTTGATTAACTGTTGACTATTGACCACTGACTATTTAAAACAAATGCCAAACTATAGTACCAATAACAAAGATTCCCGCCAAGCCAAAGAATGTAAATTGTAACCGTTGAATGATGGGTTTGATTTCGTAGGTGACAATTAAGCGATCGCGGTTGAGGACTTCTGGTGGTTTGATCCAGGTTTGACCATCATACCAGCCTGACTCCTCATAAAATACAGTCATGCTGTAGAGGCGATCGCGCACATAAAGCCAGCCCAAATATAACCGTAATAGACTTAGTACTACTCCGACACTTGCCCCAGCTGCACCACATAACAGGAAATGCACCAGTTGTTTATTTGGCGGGAAGCTGGCTGCTGAGACTGGCCCTGCTATTAGCCAAGATAAACCCCAAATCCAGACTAGTTTTGTGGTATACTCTCGCCAATTTAAGACGCAATCACGAAATAACCATGAAGTTTTTAACTCTTCGTACTCATTGAGTGGTTGTTGGTCTACAGGAACCGGACAATTGAAGAGCGACGACTTGATCATGTTGGCTTACCCTCATCCTCATCAGATTTTGGTAGGGGAATACGTTCTGCATGAACCCAGAACGCTTCTAAATTATAAAACTCCCGTTCCTTTGGCATCATAATATGCACAATTACGTCGCCATAGTCTTGCAGTACCCAGCTACCTTCGACCTTGCCTTCTGTCCGCAATGGTCGGCGATGCCAGTCTGTTTCTACTTTATCCTCAATTGCATCGGCGATCGCTCTCACCTGCACCCTAGAATAGCCAGTCAGCATTACAAAATAATCTGCCAAGTATGACACATCTGCTACTCTCAGCACCAAAATATCGCCTGCTTTCCGGTCTGATGCAGCTTCGGCAATAGTTAGAGCTAATTTTCCGCTCAACTCAGTTGCAGCCTCTGGACTTCTGGTAGCACTCTTAGCTACCGAGACGGATTGTAATGGTATTCCTTGGAAATAATCAGACATTAAACCTCAGGTACTTTATCCCTTTTGTTACGGTTTTTGAGAATTACTTACAAACAATAATTGAATAGTAAATCTATCTATTGGTTTTTTTGAATACTAACAAAAAAACAGGTATCTATGAGAATGGCTGACAAATTGGCTGATGTATCGCCATGTCATAATTAGTGGTTGCAGGTCAGTCTTTTTGTAGCGATATCTCCACCAATGGCTATATTTGATACATAATTGCCTAAATTTACTTACCATTCATCTTAATTTATCGTTCTCTATGACTTTTCTCACCCATCAATAAGATAAGTTACTAATGTCATCATCTCTTAACCTTATAAAATATTCTTATTAAGAATTATATATCATGACAGACCTAGTTCTTCTGTCTAAAGTGTGATCGGTCTAATCTTTTGACTATTTTTCTCATTAAGTCAAGCAAAAATCATCTTCCCTAGTTAAGCACTCAACTCATTTAGATTCGGGTAGCTGCTGTTGTAGTTGCTGCACCTCCTCCACCGACAAGCCCGTTGCAGAGGCAATAATATCGAATATGACTCCTTAGCTTAAAAGATTAGCACCAATCTCTCGTTGCTTTTTTGCTTCTCCCTCTTGTTAAATCGAACGAGCAATTACAGATTCCTGTATGATTTCCCTCCGCACAAGCGATATATAATATAATCCTCTAATTTTATCCCAGCTAGCATCGCTGATGCCGCAGTAAAATTAGCTTGAGTTACTGAGTCAGGAATTTAGTTGAGGTTTTCAAAATTGGTAGAAAAGTTTCCAGCAAAATATCACAGAGTCATACATGGGTATATTGTTGGACTTTGTGATACTGTTTGATATTAGGTAATGCGAAAATATAATTTAAAGCCAGTCAAATCAGACTTCTTGTTTAGAAACTACCTTAGATTCAAGAGGTTGACCTTCTGTAGTCACTGAATAGAATAAGCTTTCATATTGATTTAATGCTTGTTCAAAAGCATATTGTTCCATAGCATATTTTCGGCTGTTATAACCCAAAGTTTTAGCTTTCTCAGGGTGTTTGTACAGATCCAGAATTGCTGTTGCTAAAGCTTGAGGATCTTCTGGAGGAACGACAACACCGCCACCACTCTGTCTAATTGCCTTGGCTGCTGTACCGTTATCGGGTACAGATGCTATTAATGCCCTTCCACTAGCCAATAAGACTTGAATCTTTGATGGCATATTAAAAGAAATTACGTTTTTCTTTTGTACCACCAAGCCGACATCCGCCGCCGCTAACATTTCTGGCAAATGTTCTCTAGGTTGAAAAGGTAATAGTAAAACGTTATCAGCGCCGCAGTCTGCACAATATTTTTGCAGCCTTTCCAAACCTTTGGCTTCCCCAGCTATCACAAAGGCAATTTCAGAAATATCACGTAATTTGGCAGCCGCTTGAATGACAGTTTCTAATCCTTGGGTAAGCGCAATATTCCCAGAATATAGGAGTACAAATTTGCCATTTAAATTGTGTGCCGCACGGAATTTATTCTCTTCTTTTGGTAAGGGACGAATAAAATTAACATCAACCCAGTTAGGTATCTGCTCTATTTTTTCAGATGATACACCTTTGGAAAGTAAATTTTCTACAAATCCATCGGCAATAACACTAATTTTGGTAGCACTACGATAGGCAAATTTTTCTAATAATGAAAATACTTTGATCAGCCATTTGTTTTTCAGTAAACCTACATGAATAGCGGCTTCAGGTAGTATATCTTGGAGGTTTAAAACCACAGGACAAGCACGCAACCATCCCAGCAAAGATGCAGGTACGCATACAGGTAATGATGGCGAAGTTGATAAAATCACATCAGGCCGCCACCCAAAAAGAGCAGGTAAAAAGCTGGTGACAACAAAACTAGCATCTAGCAACACTCGATCTAATAGTTTTGGTTGTGGACGAATCCACACGTAACTGCGTTGAATTTTGACACCATTCTTGTATTCTGTAAGATACCATTTACCACGGTAAGCTTCATAGATTTGACGCTCAGGGTAGTTAGGCATCGCAGTGATAACACGCACTTGATGTCCTCGCTTGGCCAGTCCCTCTGCTAATTCCGTCATTAGCGGGGCGATACCAATAGGTTCTGGATAGTAGTTATAAGAGTAAATTAAAATCCGCATAACAAATTAGTCAGAAGTTCCCCGACTGGTTTGGATAACTAGGGCAATTATTTAGATTGCTTATGGGTTTAAAGCATCTACATAGTTAATTTTCTCTTTAGAGTTTTTTTATGTCACTGGTTTTTCTTGAAGATTAAGTAAAAGTTGTCTTTGCTTTACTCCGTAGGATGTGATGAGTTGACTGTTTACGGTTTAGCTACTATTATGTATCTATTAAATATTAAGTATAGACATAAACCCTATTGCCATTAATTAAGTTTCCATGTAGTAAACATCAGATATCTGCAAATATTGCGTAAAATTAGGGTGATTCACAAGTATGTTTGTTCTTTTGTCTATGATTAGGCAGTAATTCTGCTGTGTAAGAACAGATTTAGGATTGTATGGGGTCTGTATGTTACCTGAGTTTTAGTGTTTTTTACTTGTTTTGCTTTAGTGGTATGTCTTGAGAATTTGGCTATTAAGTTTAAAGATTTAGTAAAGTAACAACTGTTTAATATGACAATTACAAATCATATACATTTATTAAAATATGACATCTGCACATAGGAAGACTTAATTTATTGCTAAATTTCCATAGGACTTACGCAAGTGTCATAATCAAACTAACTGTAGGGTGCGTCAGACAGAATAATTTCGTACATTTGTTTGTATCGACCTACTTATGTCATATTTAAATATTGCTAATTTAGGCGAAGACTTTGTAGCCCAATGGTTAGAATCTACGGGTTGGATGATTTTACAACGTCAATTTAGTTGCCGTTGGGGCGAAATTGATATCATAGCCGAATATACTGAGAATATTCGAGAACCCGTACTCGCATTTGTGGAAGTTAAAACACGTAGTTTCGGTAGCTGGGATGATGGGGGAAGAGGTGCAATTACGCTAAAAAAGCAAGCAAAAATTGAGCGAACGGCGGGGATATTTTTAGCTGAATACCCTGAAAAATCTGACTATACCTGTCGCTTTGATGTGGCTATTGTCTCTTATGAGATAGCTGCTAAAAATAATCGTCAGTTATCTGTTACTCAGGAACCGATAGCTGTCTGCTTAGGAGAATACAAATTTCAATTACAAGAATATATTCCCGCAGCTTTTGAATATTTATAGAAGGGGACAGGGGACAGGGTGAAAAACCCTTTTATTTAAGGGTTTACGATTATTATAGCAGGGGACAGGTGATAGGGGACTCTTGACAGGGCTGAAAGGCTTTGAAATTAAGGGTTTTAAAATTATTATGATGTCCTAACCTATGCTGCGACTGCTATATATAGCAATCCTAAATCACTCATGAGAAATCTAGAAATAATTGGGCGATTAGAAATCGCTACTACACAAACAAAGTCCAGATGGTGCGTGGACTTGCTAGGATAAGCCGCGCAGGCGGGTTTCGTCTGTGTAGCCGCGATTTCTAATCGCCAAGGCTGAATAAAATATTACACTTACATTTGATGTTAAATCTACGTGTTTTCTCACGATTCAATTCGGATTACTATATCTCCTAATCTGTGCGGCACTATAGGAAACCGATTTAATTTCTGTATCCCTTACGGGAGCGTAGCCATAAAATTCTCAGTATCTGTAGGATGGGTATTGCGTACCTTATCGTGGTCTTGGTGGGCAGTGCATCGGCCTACTGTTGATAACTGCTACTAATAACTTTTACAAGCTGGGAGTTTTGGGTTTCTCTTCTTACCTGATAAATGAGAATCGTTTTAGGTACTTGTTGATAATTATTATTTTTAAATATGCTATTAAAAAAATCTAAATTTTTTAGGATATTGGTAATTGGTTGTGGATGAGGATTTATGTCATCAATTACCAATTACCAATTATCACTTGTCGAGTCCAGATTCCATCTCATTGATATTAGGCCAATGTTTCTGGACAGTAACCTAGTCCTCTGACAAACTGTTGACGGAAAGCTTCTATCTCTTCTCTTTCCGGGCTACCATGTGAAACGATCGCTACTTGATAGCGGCGCATAACATCTACAGGACATTGGCCGGCTTCTAAACTCCAAAGTGCCATTTGCACACGCATAGGTGGTTCATAGCTAATGCCTAGTTCGTAGAGGAAAGCTCGAAAATCACCATCTTCTTGGGCAGATATAGGGGTTTTCAGTTTGATCCTAACCACCCAACCATCTATTTGATGAATCACAGTGACGAACGAAACAGGTAACTGGGGCCTAGCGTGTAGGTATTGAACGACCCTTAGAGTTAAACTGGCATTTGCCAGGTAATACAGGTATTCCATGTCGGTGCTTGGGATCAAAGCCAATCTTACACTTCTATCTTCCTCAATTAATTTGTCTGTTGGTAGGGTAAATGCCCCCGTCTTTGCATGGGGAACCTTACCCATCTTTGATTAATTTGCTTTAAGTATTACCTACTAATGTCAATCTTATAATTTAAATCTAAAAATTGACTACTTTTGTCACAAAGGCGCAACCAAACTTATCCTCACCATTGGAAATTTAAATGAAGAAAGACATATCACAATTAAATCCTGATCAAATCTCTACAACAGCAGTGGAAGCTACAAATTTAGATTTTTCACTCGCTGGGTATGACTACGAATTACCTCCAGAGAGAATTGCCCAAAACCCCGCAGTTCCAAGAGACAGTTCTCGTCTGCTAGTCGTCAACTCTCAAACTACAGGTAAGGAAACATTACCTCTACATTATATTTTTCGTGATTTGCCTGATATTCTGCGTCCAGGTGACTTATTAATCATGAATGATACAAAGGTTATCCCCGCACGTTTATTTGGGCGCAAAACCTCTGGTGCAGAAGTGGAAATTTTATTACTAGAGGAACGTAAATTTAACTGTTGGTTGGCTTTAGTTAAGCCCGGAAAACGGTTTAAAAAAGGTACGCAGATTGTTTTTGAGAGGTTGGGGACTGGGGACTGGGGACTGGGGAATGGGTTAGATCAGTTAACTGCTACTGTTTTAGAAACTGATGCAGCGACGGGGGGGCGTTTATTACAGTTTGATTTACCAGAGGGAAAATCTTTGGTACAGGTTTTGGATCAGTTTGGGGAAATACCGTTACCACCTTATATTACTGCATCCCAGGCGGCGGATGAACAGTATCAAACTGTGTATGCCGAACAACCAGGTGCGATCGCTGCGCCTACGGCTGGGTTACACTTTACTCCAGAGTTGCTAGAAAAGTTAGGCGATCGCCATATTCATCAAGCTTTTATTACCCTTCATGTTGGTGTGGGAACTTTCCGCCCTGTGGAAGTGGAAGATGTGGCGACTCATCAAATGCACGAAGAATGGATAGAAGTAAGCGCCGCTACAGTGGAAAAAATTAAGGCGACTAAAGCAGCAGGCGGCAGAATTATCGCTGTGGGGACAACAGTAGTCCGTGCTTTGGAAGGTGCGGCTGTTTCTGGTGAATTGCAACCATTTTGCGGCAAAACTAACTTATTTATTTATCCTGGCTATAAATGGCAAGTTGTAGAAGGTTTAATTACTAATTTTCACCTACCAAGCTCTAGTTTATTAATGCTGGTGAGTGCGTTGATTGGAAGAGAGCGTTTGTTAAATATATACCAAGAAGCGATCGCTTCTGGCTATCGTTTCTATTCTTTTGGTGATGCTATGTTGATTTTGCCGGAAGGGGTTAGTCAGTTGACAGTTGACAGTTGACAGTTGACAGTTATCAGGTTATTTCTACTGTTCACTGTCCCCAAAAATTTAATTTTGCATTTATAACTTTTTATACTGTAGTGGGTACTCTGACTTATAAGGATCTTAACAATAAGTACAGAGATTCCACTATGTATAGAAAATTTCAATCAAAACAGTGGTTTTGCGGTTTGTCGTCAATTACTAGCCACTATACTTGTGATTGGCAAAAGCCGCATTTGGGTTTTCTCTGTGCTGCATCAGCTTTTTTGGTGTTGGCTACACCGACAATTGTGAATTTACCAGGAAGCAAGTTGCTGGCACAAGTTCCTGTTTCGCAAGATTTGCAAACAGCTAGTCTTTATCAACAAGGTGTTACGCGCTATAATCGCACTGACTGGCAAGGTGCAGAAAATGCTTTCCGCCAAGCGTTGCAGCGAGAACCTAATTTAGCAATGGCTAGATATTATTTGGGGAATATATTCCTGATGCAAAAGCGGTTGGATGTGGCGGTTCAGGAATATGCGGAAGCAGTTAGACTTAACCCCAGTTTGGCAGACGCTTTCTATAACTTGGGGCTAACATTGCAGCAACAAGGAAAAAATGAGGATGCAATTAGAGCTTATCGCCAAGCTTTGGTGATAGAGCCAACAAGGGTAGATGCTCATTATAATTTGGGTTTGGTCTTATACGAACAAGGGTTATTAGAGGAAGCGATCGCCACTTATCAAGATGCAGTTAAGCTGGCTCCAACTAAAGCCACTGCTCATCATAATTTAGCGCTGGCGCTGCAACAGGCTGGTAAAATTGAGGAGGCGATCGCAGCCTATAGAGAAGTTTTGAAGTTAGATCCCAAAAATGCGGCAGCTTACAACAATTTAGGTAGCCTCACAGCCATACAAGGTAAACCTGATGAAGCTATAGCCCTTTATATTCAAGCTGTCCGCCAAAACCGCAGAAATGCCTTAGCTTATTATAACTTGGGTGTAACTTTATATAATCAAGGCGACCTGAAAAGAGCTAGTAGTGCTTTCAAACGCGCTCAAGAAGAATACCGCCAGCAAGGTAATCTAGAACAAGTAGCGAAAACTGAGCAATTAATGCAGCAAGTAACCCTGAAAATTGAAGAACAAAAACTACAACAAAGACAAGCATCTGCACCACAGCCTACAGCCAGCCTTATAGAACAACTAACTCAACTAGCAACGCAAAGAAAACAGCCAGCTAATTCTGGTGAAGTACCTGTTTCTGCTGAACCACAGCAATTTCAACCAATATTTCCTAGTCCATCACCGGAAAAACTTAATAGTAATAGCAATTCATAATTGGTAATTGACAGTATTTTTGATAAGACGGGTAAAATACCCGTCTTAATTTTTGGTTTTATACCAATTTGCTAAAAGACAGCCACAGATAGCCTGATAGGGGCGCAAAGCTTTGCGTCCTTACAAGTAATTGATGTGTGGCTATGATTTTTAGAATTGGTAAGTAGGTAGGCATAATTAAATATTAAATGAGTAGTTGTTCGTAGTCAGCGATTTATCGCTCTATTGCTGGGTTTGAAAGGACTAAAGTCCTTACTACAAACTTATATTTAATTAGGTCTCTCTACTTATTACAGCAGATTGCGAGTAAATGAGGTACAAATAACAGTAGATTTTCAAGCCTGTTCCCTGTACCCTGTCATCTGTCACCTACTATAGTTAAATTGGCAGACGATTAATATCTTTATTACAACCTATAACTACCATTGCGGAACCACGTTCTAAACGTTTACCGGGGTTTGGGTTAATTTGGAACTTACCATCCTGACTGACAGCTAACAAGTTCAAGCCGTAACGGTTGCGTAGTTGTAATTCGGCGATCGTTTTACCATGAAATTCATCAGGCACGATTAATTCTACGATACTATTATCTGGGTCGAGGTCGAATCTATCAAGAATAGATGGTTTTGTCAGTGTACGTGCTAATGCACAACCCGCTTCATATTCAGGAAAGACCACATGATCCGCGCCTACTCGCTTTAGTAGCTTGTAATGAACTTCACTAGAAGCTTTAGCAACTACATGAGGTACGCCACTTTCTTTGACATTTAAAGTTGTAATGACGCTTTCTTGTACATAGTTACCAATTGCCACAATTACCGTATCAAATTCAAAAATACCAGCTTCTTTGAGGGCTGCTGGTTCAGTTGAGTCTAGTTGTAAAGCATGACCAACTATTTCTTCAGTCAAAGCTGCTGATACTCGTTTTTCATCTATATCTGTTGCTAACACTTGATAGCCTAATTTATGCAGTGTTGAACAAACAGAACGACCAAAACGACCTAAGCCAATTACAGCAAATTGGCTATTATCTTTGCGTAAACTGCGAAAAAAACCCAGCGATGACAAATTCACAGTTGAAATCCTTATTATTATCTGTATTTAAAGCAAAAACTTTTAGGCTAAATTAATTAAAAGTTTTATTTTGCTTGTGCTTTCAAATTTTATCAGTTGTCAGTTGTCAGTTATCAGTTGTTATTTTTCACTGCTTTCTGTTCCCCTCCTCTTAGGGGTGAGGAGCGGGTTACTACCTCATCCCAAGACTATCCTACAAGTAGGTTTTCTTCGGGATAGTGAATTCTAGTTGGGCGAGGATCTCCTAATATAGCGGACATGAGTAGTAAAACCCCGACTCTGCCTATATACATAGTGATAATTAAAACTATTTTCGCGGCGGGAGACACGCTAGCTGTGATACCTGTGGAAAGACCGACAGTAGCGAAGGCGGAAACTACTTCAAATATAATTTGGATAAAATCCAGTTTTGGGTCTGTGAGAGATATCAAAATCGTTGCTAAAATAACGGTTGCTATAGAACCAACTAGAACACCAACTGCTTTTAAAATTAGAGAAATCGCTATTTTCCGCTCATACAATAACACTTCTTCTTTACCTTGAAGAATTGCTTTAGTACAGCTAGTTAAAACTCTGAGGGTAGTGGTTTTCATGCCTCCTCCTGTACCGCCTGGACTAGCACCAATAAACATGAGGGCAATTGTGATAAATAAACCAGCAGTGGTCATTTTACCAATATCAATGGTGTTAAAACCCGCAGTTCTAGGAGTTACTGATTGAAACCAAGCTACTAAAAACTGATCATGTAAACTGAGTGAACCAAAGGTTTGGGGATTTCTAATTTCTATAAAGAAGAACGCTATTGTGCCAGCTACTAGCAGGATTAATGTTGTGCTGGTTGCTACTTTAAAGTCTAGCGATAATACTATATTGACGTTTTTCTTCTTGAGGAAGCGATCGCGCAACCAAATATATGCTTCTAAAATTACTTGATATCCAATCCCTCCAAAGATAATTAATCCTGTAACGGTGAAAATAACTATAAAGGAAGATTGATAGCCGATTAAATTATCTTTAAACAAGCTAAACCCGGCATTATTCCAAGCATTAACACTATGAAAAATTGCTAACCATAGTCCCTGATTCCATCCATATTGAGGCACAAATGCAAATAATAGTAAAAACACACCAGTAATCTCAAAAATAAGAGTTGTGGCAATAATTGAGCGAATAACTTGGGTGCTACCACTCATCCCAGGACGGTCTAACGCTTGCTGAATAGCGATTTTTTGCCGTAAGTCAAATTTACGACCAATGAGCAAAATTAAAAAAGTAGTGGTTGTCATGTAGCCTAAGCCACCAATTTGCGCTAACAAAGCAATAAACAACTGTCCCCAGAAGGAAAAATAAGTACCAGGATCAACTACAGATAATCCAGTTACGCAAACGGCTGATGTTGAGGTAAATAATGCCACAATCAGGTCATTCCATGTACCACTACTGGTAGAAAAAGGCATCATCAGCAAAAGTGTCCCTACTGCAATAACAGCCAGAAATCCTAGACAAACGGTGCGTGAAACAGTCATAAACAATTAAACATCCAATATTTAACAGTCAAAATCAATACCTTGGCTAGCTCGTAGGGGTTGTTTGATTAAAAGGTTTAGCTGTAAACTTTTACCGACAAGAGCCATCAGCTTGATCATCAATTTTGGGAAGTAAGAACTTTCTTATCTAATTAAAAACACACATGGTAGCCTACAGATATGTTTTTTTAACAGTGAACAGTAAACAGTTATCAGTTAAATACGAAAGTGAAACACCACAACAATTGGTGGAAGAAGTTGGTGGCGCTTCTTTATCCCCTACCACAGGCCTGATAACTGATAACTGATAACTGATAACTGATTTCTGTTTTGTCTTAACACTGCTTATTACATGAGTGCAACACTTTACCAACGAATTCAGCAATTCTACGATGCTTCCTCCGGGCTATGGGAGGACATTTGGGGCGAACATATGCACCACGGGTATTACGGTGCAGATGGGACTGAGCAAAAAAATCGTCGTCAGGCGCAAATTGATTTAATCGAGGAATTGCTCAATTGGGCAGATATAGAAAGGGCAGAAAATATACTAGATGTGGGCTGCGGTATAGGGGGTAGTTCTCTATATTTAGCCGCAAAGTTTCAGGCGCAAGCTACAGGAATTACTTTAAGCCCAGTACAAGCCGCTAGAGCTACGGAACGTGCCAAGGAGGCTGGTTTAAGTGGTAGGAGTCAGTTTCTCGTCGCCAATGCTCAAGCAATGCCTTTTGAGGATAATTCTTTTGACTTGGTTTGGTCGCTGGAAAGTGGCGAACATATGCCAGATAAAACCAAGTTTATGCAGGAGTGTTATCGAGTGCTGAAACCAGGTGGTACTTTGATTATGGTGACATGGTGTCACCGTCCTACAGATGAAACGCCACTAACAGCAGATGAACAAAAGCACCTAGAAGATATTTATCGAGTGTATTGCTTGCCCTATGTAATTTCCTTACCAGAATATGAAGCCATAGCTCGTCAACTGCCATTAAATAATATCCGCACTGCTGACTGGTCAGTGGCTGTTGCACCATTTTGGAATGTAGTTATTGATTCTGCCTTTACTCCTCAAGCAATTATCGGGTTATTCCTTGCCGGTTGGACTACTATCCAAGGGGCGCTGTCCCTGGGGTTGATGCGTCGCGGCTATGAGCGTGGGTTAATTAAGTTTGGGTTACTGTGCGGAAATAAGTAAGTAGGTGCTAGAGGTGCAATTACACTCGTTAACCTCTCCCCAGTCCCCAGTCCCCAGTCCCTTATGTAACCTAACTCATGAGCCAAACTCAAAAAAGTCCGTTGCAACGTAAACCACTACCATTTTCTTTCCAGTGGCTTTATGCTTTTTGGAAATTTTCCCGTCCACACACAATTATCGGCACGAGTTTGAGTGTGTTGGGTTTATATTCAATTTCTATTGCTGTTAGTTCGACAGGTTTTGCTGTTTCGCAGATAATTTCTGTTTTAGGTGCATGGTTAGCCTGTATATGTGGCAATGTTTATATCGTAGGATTAAATCAATTAGAAGATATTGAAATTGATAAAGTTAATAAGCCTCACCTACCTTTAGCTTCAGGGGAATTTAGCCGTAAACAAGGGCAATTGATTGTCATTTGTACAGGGATTATTGCTTTATTGTTAGCTTGGTTAAATGGCCCTTATTTGTTGGGAATGGTGGCAATTAGCTTGGCAATTGGTACAGCATATTCTTTACCCCCAATCAGATTAAAACAGTTTCCTTTTTGGGCGGCTTTGTGTATTTTTTCAGTTAGGGGAACTATTGTTAATTTGGGATTGTATCTACACTTTAGTTGGTTACTGCAAAATAAACAGGCAATTCCTTTATCTGTGTGGGTATTGACTGTATTTATCTTAATATTTACCTTTGCGATCGCCATTTTTAAAGACATCCCCGATATGGAAGGCGATCGCCTCTACAATATCACCACTTTCACCATTCAATTAGGACCGCAAGCTGTATTTAATTTCGCCCTGTGGGTACTCACCGCTTGTTACTTAGGCATGGTAATAATTGGAGTGCTACGGTTAGGCGCAATTAACCCAGTGTTTTTGGTAATTTCTCATTTAATTCTGCTGTGTTGGATGTGGATGCAGAGTTTAGCAGTAGATATACATGATAAAACTGCGATCGCTCAATTCTATCAGTTCATTTGGAAGCTATTTTTCCTAGAATACTTAATATTCCCCATCGCCTGCCTTTTAGCTTGAAACCATGCTCAACAATTTACAATTAACTGATATTCTGGCGACTATCGCAGTCCTTGTTAGTATCACACTGCTGATTTACTTCGCGCTCAAAACATTAATTACATCCAATGCTTTCCAAACAGGCGTTAATCTTTATCAACAAAAAGATTATCAAGGCGCAGAAGCTGCTTTTCGTCGAGTTATATCTATCAACTCTACCAATGATGTAGTCCGCTTGTTTTTGGGCGATACCTTAAGGGAACAAGGTAAAATTGCCGAAGCCACAGAATTATTTCAAGAAGTAATTCGCCGCAGTCCAAAAAACCCCCAAGGTTACTTGCGTCTAGCAAATATCCTCATGGAGCAAGAGCAACAAGCCCAGGCTAAAACTAACTTACAACAAGCTCAAGAATTATTACAAAAACAGCGTCAACCAGAAACAGCCAAAAAGATTGCTCGACTATTAGAGCAAATGGAATCTAAATCAAATTAAGTTCGTAGTCAGGACTTAAGTCCTGACTCCATATTGCGAAAAGTAAAAACTAGCGTCAATCTCAGCATTGTTTGACACAATCCGATAAAAATAGTTTTCAGTAACAATACTGTTCATCCATATAACTATGTCTCAACCAACTATAGAATCAATCCTGCAAGAAAAACGCTTATTTCATCCCAGCCGCGAATTTTCCCAAAACGCCCAGATTAAAAGCTTGGAAGACTACCAGAAGCTTTATGATAGAGCCAAAGCCGATCCGCAAAAGTTTTGGGCTGAGTTAGCCGAAACTGAATTGCATTGGTTCCAAAAATGGGATAAAATATTAGATTGGCAACCACCTTTTGCTAAATGGTTCGTGGGTGGAAAGATTAACATTTCCTACAACTGTTTAGATAGACATCTGACAACTTGGCGCAAAAATAAAGCCGCCCTAATTTGGGAAGGAGAACCTGGAGATTCCCGCACTCTCACATATGCCCAACTGCATCGGGAAGTTTGCCAGTTCGCCAACGTATTGAAACAATTGGGAGTGCAAAAAGGCGATCGCGTCGGTATTTATATGCCGATGATTCCCGAAGCAGCGATCGCTATGTTAGCCTGTGCCAGAATAGGCGCACCCCATAGTGTGGTATTTGGTGGTTTTAGTGCGGAAGCATTACGCGATCGCCTAATTGATGCCAAAGCTAAGGTAGTAGTGACAGCTGATGGTGGTTGGCGCAAAGATGCGATTGTTCCTCTCAAGGAACAGGTCGATAAAGCCCTAGCTGATGGTGCTGTTCCCAGTGTCGAAAACGTCCTAGTTGTCAAGCGTACCGGACAAGATACTTATATGCAGTTGGGAGGACGCGATCACTGGTGGCACGACTTACAAAAAGGCGCATCCGCCGATTGTCCCGCCGAACCAATGGACAGCGAAGACTTGCTATTTGTCCTCTACACTTCCGGTAGCACTGGCAAACCCAAAGGCGTTGTCCATACCACTGGTGGTTATAACCTATACACTCACATGACCACCAAATGGATTTTCGACCTGCAAGACACAGACGTATATTGGTGTACAGCAGACGTAGGTTGGATTACAGGACACAGTTACATAGTTTACGGCCCCCTCTCCAACGGTGCAACCACTCTCATGTATGAAGGAGCGCCCCGTGCCTCAAATCCTGGCTGTTTCTGGGATGTGATTGAGAAATACGGCGTAAACATTTTTTATACCGCGCCTACAGCCATTCGCGCCTTTATTAAAATGGGTGAACACCATCCCAAAGCCCGTAACTTGTCTTCCCTGCGATTATTGGGAACCGTGGGTGAACCCATCAACCCGGAAGCTTGGATGTGGTATTACAAAGTGATTGGTGGCGAACGTTGCCCTATCGTTGATACTTGGTGGCAGACCGAAACCGGCGGTATCATGATTACACCGCTTCCGGGAGCAATTCCCACCAAACCCGGTTCCGCCACCCGTCCCTTCCCTGGCATTCTTACGGATATTGTGGATTTGGAAGGTAATTCTGTCCCTGAGAATGAAGGCGGTTACTTGGCAGTACGTTATCCCTGGCCAGGGATGATGCGGACAGTCTACGGCGACCCTGAACGCTTCCGCCGCACCTACTGGGAACATATACCACCCAAAGATGGTAACTATATATACTTTGCTGGCGATGGCGCAAGAAAAGATGAAGATGGCTACTTCTGGGTCATGGGGCGTGTAGATGATGTATTGAATGTATCAGGACACCGCCTGGGTACGATGGAAGTAGAATCAGCCTTAGTATCGCACCCAGCCGTGGCTGAAGCGGCGGTAGTGGGTAAGCCAGATGAACTAAAAGGCGAGGAAGTAGTAGCTTTTGTTACATTAGAGGGTACTTATCAAGCCAGTGATGACTTGAGTAAAGAACTGAAGCAGCACGTAGTCCAAGAAATTGGTGCGATCGCTCGTCCCGGCGAAATCCGCTTTACAGACGCATTACCCAAAACGCGATCGGGTAAAATCATGCGCCGCCTACTACGAAATCTCGCCGCCGGACAAGAAGTCTCTGGTGATACCTCCACCCTTGAAGATAGAAGCGTCTTAGACAAATTACGAGAAGGCGCGTAATTAAAAGCTAAAGGTGCGTTATGGAAATTATTCCAAACGCACCAAAAACTTATAACAGTTCTCTGTAACGATGCACTTAATAAAATGTTACTCCTTTGTGCCTTTGCGCCTACCCTGCGGGAACGCCTTACGGCGAATGCGTGAGCTTAATAATCTGGGGTATTAAGTGCAGCTTTATGGAGAAATGGTATTAGAAGATTACTGTTACAGGTAGCATAGTGTTGAGCCACTGCTGAAAAATTTTGAATTTTGAATTTTGAATTGATTAGTCCCCAGTTCCTCAAGGATAAAGACCCCTATCACTCAACGCTTGAGCCACCCTACCCACTCCCAAAGTATAAGCCGCTAACCGCAAAGGAACTTGCCGCATCTTCGATTGTTGCATCACCTGACGGTAAGCTTGCACCATCAAATGTTCCATTTCCCGGTTAACACGCTCCTCATCCCAAAATAGGTAAGAAAGACCTTGCACCCATTCCAAATAACTCACCACCACACCCCCAGCATTCGCCAAGATGTCTGGTAATACAGTTACACCCCGCGCCTCTAGCACTCGGTTAGCTTCCAGCGTCACAGGCCCGTTAGCCGCTTCCGCCACAATTTGCGCTTGTATCTGATCTACATTTTCCTCAGTGATTTGGTTTTCCAATGCGGCGGGAATCAAAACATCACAGGATAAAGTTAGCAACTCTGCATTCTTAATGGGTTCTGATTGGGGAAAACCTACAATACTTTTATGATTTTCCGCAGCATAAGCTTTTAATGCCGGAATATCTAAACCATCATTAGCAAATATACCACCTTCCGCCGTCGAGACAGCGATAATTTTCGCCCCAGCTTGGTACAGCAATTCAGCCGCCGCACCGCCGACATTACCAAAGCCTTGAATAACTACTCGCACCCCATCTAGAGATTTACCCAAATCTGCGAGTGCTTCACGCACAATAATCATCACACCCCGTCCAGTCGCCATTTCCCGTCCCCGTGAACCACCAACGGAAAGCGGCTTACCTGTGACAACTCCCGGTACAGCGTGACCAACATTCATGGAATAAGTATCCATCATCCAAGCCATCTCACGGGCAGATGTACCCACATCTGGCGCGGGAATATCAAGTGCAGGGCCAATATCTTTAATCAACTCGCTAGTATAACGACGAGTAATTCTTTCCAATTCACTCACACTATAATTTTGTGGATCTATGGCAATACCTCCCTTCGCACCACCATAGGGAATACCCAGCAGCGCACATTTCCAAGTCATCAACATGGCTAATGCTGATACTTCGTTGACGGTGACAGCCGGATGGTAACGTGTTCCGCCTTTGTAGGGGCCTAAAATATCAGAATGCTGTACCCTATGTCCGGCTAGAACCCGAATATCACCATTGTCTAATTTCACAGGAATAGAAACTGTGACTACTCGGCGTGGATGGCTGAGAATTTCCAGTATTCCTTGGTCTAAGCTTAATTCTTTAGCAGCAGCTTCTAAGTAGCTACAGGCTTGATCAAAGGGGCAAATATGACCCGGAGTAGCACCTACCAATGGTAGCGTCGGCATGGAAACCATAAAATTTTCTCCTATTCGCAGTATCTTTGCGAACTAGATACATATATGCCTAGCTTATCTTGAGTTTTTATAAAAAGTATTAATTTTGTAGTTTTTGTTACATTTTTATTTTAATTTTTTGATATTGAAGGAGGGTGTCAAAATATAGGATCAATTAGAGGCAGCCAGTGAGAATATATACCAGTAGCCA
The DNA here is from genome assembly GCF_014697625.1 of Anabaena azotica FACHB-119. Lineage (GTDB taxonomy): Bacteria > Cyanobacteriota > Cyanobacteriia > Cyanobacteriales > Nostocaceae > Trichormus > Trichormus azoticus_A. The sequence goes on from NZ_JACJSG010000029.1 coordinate 96,024, forward strand.
CATAGGTTAGGACATTGATGAATCACAAAATCTGGTTGAGGAGGAGCTAAAGAGATAATGTAATAAATTACTTTCTTACAAAAGTATTTAATTAGATAATTACATTATTAAAACTGTAACTCAGACTGAAAACCCTGCTTACTGTGTTGAAATATGAATGCTCACAAGGTAGAAGTCGTTTTAACTGAAGATGGAACTCTGACGCTACAGGGTTTACCTTTTCATGCTGGGGATGTTGTGGAAGTGATTATTCTGGAAACGAAAACTCCACAGCATCAAGCCCAACAGTTACCCCAATCAAGTAGAAATCCTTATCCTTTGCACAACACACAGCCATACCGTTATGACGACCCCACAGAACCCGTCGCTTTAGAGGACTGGGAAATTTTGCAATGATTATACTTGACACTCATATTTGGGTTTGGTGGGTACAAAATGATTCACGACTGACCAAACAACACCAACAATGGTTAAAAGACTATGAGTCTGATGGTTTAGGAATCAGCATTCTTTCATGCTGGGAAGTAGCCAAATTAGTAGAAAAAAACAGACTGATTTTACCTTTGGCTATTGATAAATGGCTAGAAGTTGCCTTAGCCTACCCTGGCGTACAACTATTAAATTTATCCCTGCCGATAGTAATTGATTCAACTCAATTGAGTGGCTTCCATAGCGTTCCCTTTGACCAACTTATTGTGGCTACAGCCAGATTTTATAATTGTCCTTTGTTAACTGCTGACAACAAAATTCTTAACTTCAATGGTGTGCGAACGCTTAATTAGTAAACTATTAAAAAAACTATTAAAATCAACAATTAAATAGGAAAATCAAACTAGAAGTGAGATGTTCCATTAAATTTATTGAAATAAGCATAATTTAGTGAATTTTTCTTGGTTATAGGGAACAGTTATTGATAGTATAGGCGATCGCCAAACGCAAAATAATCTCACAGCATCAACAACAATATTGGCTGGGCTAGTATTAGAGCAAGAGGTAATTCAGCGTTTACTCAGGAGAGATACGATGCGCGAGTCGGTAATTTAGCAAATGATTAAAGACGAAGGCTTAGAGGAAGGAAAACAGGAAGGTAGCCAACAAAAAACGCAGGAAATAGCCCTCAACTTGATAGCAGAAGGCATGGCAATTGAGGCGAACACCTACGGTGGGCTTGCGCCAACGCTCGCATTACTGGTTTAACAGTGGAAGTTGTGCAACAATTACAACAGCAAGGCTGAGACTCACTTGAGTTAAATAAACACCTCTGGGGTAAAGTTGCCGTGAAGACCGTAGGGTACATGATGCTTGAGATGTAGCCTTGCTACAGGCCCTTTATCAAAATTACTGGCATCCAAAATTACCACATCCGAACGATGATGAGCCGCATCATAAACTAAAGCCAGTATCCAACCATCATCTTCGTTTTCTGCACCCGGACGGGGAACAAAGACAGGTTCACCCATAAAACCGCGAGGTGCAGCACTCCAAAGTTGTCTTTCCCCAGACTCTAAGTCTATTTTCAATAATGCTTGCAATGGTGCATTTCCACTAGCTGCATGAGCCGCACCGATATATAAGTATCGGTAAGAACGACCTACATAAGCAGGATGGATAGTAGGAAACTCACAACAACGAGCCTCAATTAACTTGCGTTCTACTGTGCCATTCTTGAGGTTAAGGTAAAAACGCCACAGTTGTCCAGGTGCGATCGCCTCAAAATCCACTTGACGAAAATCACTTGCTGGCTCTACTCCTGGTAAAGAATCGTAGCAAATAGAGTCTACAAAAATTTCCTCTCCCACAGCAAAAGCATTAATGTGATGGAAAATGAAACCCGATCCCACTTCTAATATTTTGACTTCCTTTTGTCCTAGTTGAGGAAAACGGGGAATTACAATAATTTTTGTGGGCTGCTTTGGCTGTACTTGAATACATTCCCCAGCACCGCGTAGTCCTAACACAAAAGGTATGGGGTTAAAAGTAACAGGATTTTGAAAGAAAATACAGTAATTAGGGGTAATGGCAAAATCGTGAATAAAACAAAACCCTGGCACATTATGAGCTTGCTTCCTCACAACCTCACCTGCGAGATTTAGCTCAAAAATAGTAATTGTAGTAGATAATCCTGGCTTAATGGAAAAATTAACTAAGCAAGGTGCGCCATTATCTTGTTCACAACTAGGGTCAAAACGAGGATGAGCGCCAAAAGCTTCACCTTCTGACAAAACACCATTAAAATATTCTCTACCCACTGTTTCCAAAGTTTTGGGGTCAAGGCGGTAAGGTTCCGCAGCTTCCCACAAAGCTAAAAGTTTATTACCCCAATAAATAACGTTGGTGTTAGCAATATTTTTTATTTTGAAATCAAAAATATTAGCTAACCAACCACCAGGTTTTTGAGTACCAAAAACACCCCGATGCAGAATTTTACCAGCCTGTTTTTCCGCTAAATACCCTTCTGTATGCACAAAACGGTTGCGGTAATGAGCGCGTCCATTAACAAATGTGATGCGGCTAATCATCCCGTCACCATCAAATGGGTGATGTATGCTTTGCCCATTTACATCAAATAATCCTGGCCCATTTCTAAACAGAGTACCTCGCAATTCTGGAGGAATTTTTCCTTCTATATCATCAATCCAATAATCGAACTCCTGTGTTAAGGATTTATACCCCCCTTGCCAGTCTTCACGAGTATATGACTTTTGTAAAATGTCTTTTTCTTGAGTTTTGAAACTTTGCATATTTAAAAAGAGAGTAAGAGATAAAAAACTTTTCTCTCTGTGAATTGGTGTCTCTGTGGTAAAAAATTATTTAAACACAGAGGCACAGAGAGACAGAGGATGTGTCCTACAAAAGTGAGTCTTTATTCAGGTACTAAATTAGAGACTTGGCTATTAGCAGAATCTGGTAATAATACAGAGGTTTCATTGTCGGTATCATCGGACGGTAGCCATTGGAGAAAAGGTAATGGTAATAATGTGCTGAGGTTAGTAATTAATACCAAAAGCCAAAGTGAATCAAAGTTAGTTTCGGTAATTCCTAGCCAGTGCATGATGATGGCTCCCACTTCGTAAGAAACCATGCCTGCTAAATTGAAGACTGACATTAATAAGGCAAATAATGTCGCTTCTACACCAGGAGGGCAGAGTCTGGCAGATAATACCAACACTGGCATATAGGCGATTTGTCCCATGACGGTGAGAACCAAATTATCACCCAAACTAAACCAATGGTCGTCTATACCCAAGGCTCTGTTTGTATGTGTCACCAGTAGTAACATTGTCATTCCCAAGACTGTAGAAATGACTGTACTCCAACCAAAAATCAGTCGAAAGGAAACTGTTTTTAAGAAACGCTGAAAAATCCAAACACCAATTAAAGAGGCGAGGCTGGTAACTAAACGTACTCGCCCTAAAAATTCTGGTTCAAAGTGGAGTTCGTTGGTACTAAAGAAGAAAAAGGCGGCATCGGCTGTGGGTGTGGCTTGCCAGATGAAAATAAATGCTGTGGGTAGCCAAATACTTTTTTGTGCGAATGCTTGACGTAGTTGCTGTAGTTGATGCTTGACAGTGAGGAGATTGGTATTGTCTCCATCTTTACTAACGGGAGACTCAGCAATCAACCAAGCCACGCCTGAGACAATCAGGGGGAATGAGGCGGTAATCCAAAAGACGGTGCGGGTGGTGAAATGCTCAAGTAACAACCCGCTAAAATATGCTGTAATCAAGCCCCCAAAGGAAGAAGCACCCCAGCATAATGATTGCAGTGAACCAACATGAGCCACAGATTCTGCTCTGGCGCGTTCCACAACTAGCGAGTCAACTATGACATCACTGACTGCAACCGAGAGAGAACCGAGAGCGATCGCTAAAGCCGCCGCCCAGCTAGTATGAACTATTGTGGCTAAACTCACCCAAGAAATCGCCCCCAATATTCCCGATAGTACTAAATATGGTCGGCGACGGTAGCCAAATATCGGTAAGCCGTCTGAGATAAAACCAAACAACGGCTTAACCATCCAAGGTAAGGCCACAACCCCTAATAAGGCTGATACCTGTACAGGACTTAGCAATAATTCATCCTTGAGAAAAAAGCTGACGGCTAGCCGCGCCAACCCCAAAATTCCTTGGACAAAGTAGACGCTGAGAATGGCAATTAATTCGGCAGTAGGTTCATTACCGAAGAAAATCTGTTTTGTTACTGAGTCTTTGACCTTGGACAAGCCAGAGGAGTCAATCAGCATTTGATGAATATTCTTTAAGTTTTATCGACTTTTCTATCATATCTATTTCTGAAAGGATGGACTGCATAAATATTCTGTTTGCCAATTTATTGGCGAAAATCTAATCTACATATACTTAAGTGGTCATCCAAATTTCAGTATTTAATTTGTCATTAAATTTACCAAAAAAAAAGACTTGTTTACACAAGTTTTATATGTATCTATAGATTTTTATGAAATGATACTTTTTGTAACAAGTTTAATTACGCTTATAAAGCTAACTATTGCTTGATCTCGACCTAACACATTAAAAACTGTTCTCTCACAAGCTAGCAATACTCATCGAATATCAGAACTTACTCTGTGTAATTCATTGTGTTTCATGATGTATTTTCACAGGCTAAGTAATATTGCTGTGATTTATTAGATACACAAAACAGTCACAAGCAGAACTTAAGCAAAATTACTTGCAACTTCAAATTTTGCTTAACAGCAGTTAAACGAAGGTTTGTGCTTTAGGCATTTGAAATGAGCAATTAATTTTGATGGGGTAATTGAAACTCTTACCAAGCCAATTGAAGGAGTAGAAGTAAAATTCATGGCTAATATATTTGGAACATCCGGCAATGATTTTCTTGTCGGTACTTCTGGCAACGATCTCATCTTGGGTTTTGATGGCAATGATATCCTCAATGCTAGCCCTGGCAGTGATACCCTCAATGGTGGAGTAGGTGTTGATACTGCTGACTACAGCCAACTCAATACCAGCATCACTCTTAGTCCCTTCGGAGTAGTCAATAAAGGTGCTTTTGGTACAGACCAACTCGTAGGGGTAGAGACGATTATTGCCAATGCTTTGGTCGCCAATAACACCATTGATACCTCAACCGCAACTAGTGTATCCATCACCGCCAACCTGGAAACACAATCTTTGGTAGTTAACGGTTTTCCTGTTGGGCCGTTTAGAGTAGTTAACTTTGATAATGTCATCGGCACTAGCGGTAACGACTCCATCACTGGAGATAGCCAAAATAATGTTCTCTCTGGTGGGGATGGCAATGACACTCTCAATGGCGGCGCTGGTAATGATACCCTCAATGGTGGTAATGGCAATGATACCCTGGACGGTGGGTTAGGCGCTGACAGCCTCAATGGTGGTAATGGCAATGACACCTACTTCGTAGATAACGTAGGTGATGTAGTTATAGAAGCGACTAACGATGCACTCGGTGGTGTCGATACAGTTAATTCCTCGGTGAACTTCACCCTGGGATTTGGTTTAGAAAACCTGACATTGACAGGTTCTGCCAACATTAATGGTACTGGCAATAGCAATAACAACGTCATCACTGGCAACAGTGGCAATAACAGTCTGCTTGGTGGTGATGGCAATGATGTCCTTGACGGTGGCTTAGGCGCAGATAGTCTTAATGGTGGTAATGGCAATGACACCTACTTCGTAGATAACGTAGGTGATGTAGTTATAGAAGCGACTAACGATGCACTCGGTGGTGTCGATACAGTCAATTCCTCGGTGAGCTTCATCCTGGGATTTGGGCTAGAAAACCTAACATTGACAGGTTCTGCCAATATTAATGGTATTGGCAATAGCAATAACAACGTCATCACTGGCAACAGTGGCAATAACATTCTGTTTGGTGCTGATGGCAATGATACCCTCAATGGCAGTGCTGGCAGTGATACCCTCAATGGTGGAGCAGGTGTTGATACTGCTGACTACAGCCAACTCAATACCAGCATCACTCTCAGACCCACAGGAGTTGTCAACAAAGGTGCTTTTGGTACAGACC
>NZ_JACJSG010000003.1 GCF_014697625.1 Anabaena azotica FACHB-119
CCACCTCAACTACTCATTCATCCACCTCAACTACTCATTCATCCACCTCAACTACTCATTCATCCACCTCAACTACTCATTCATCCACCTCAACTACTCATTCATCCACCTCAGATACTCATTCATATCTAATAGGACTTACGCATGAAAACGAAAAATCAAGGGTTTGGACAAGGGTATAGGGGTATAGGGGTGTAGGGGGGTAAGCCTTCAAAACCTACACCCTTACACCCTTACACCCTTACACCCAGTCTTAACAGATAACATTGGTGCGTAAGTCATATCTAAAAAACCCCTCTGCAAACCTCTCCCCAAAACGGGGATAAGTTTGCAGAGGGGTCAATGTCAAGAAAATCAGCCACCGCCAGGTGTGGTATTTCCAGGCCCGGCTGTGACAACTACTAGATTTTCTGGCTTAATCAAGTCTTTAATTGCTTGCTGCACGTCAGCCATAGTTACAGCTTGTATGCGTTGGGGAAATTCTCGGATTTCTGAGGCTGACAACCCATACACAGAATTATCCAAGATGATGCTAGATACCTCACTAGGATTAGCCAACTCTACAGGGTAGCTGTTGGTAATTGTGCGTTTGGCTGTGTTGACTTCTGCTTGGGTCACTCCCTGTTCGCGTAACTGTTTGAGTAAAGCTATTGTACTAGCGATCGCTTTCTCTGCATCGGTGGGCGCTGTCTGCATTTGAATCAGGAAGGGGCCAGGGTTGACACCAGCCGCAAACCCACTGTAAATACCATAGGTCAAACCCAGGCGATCGCGCACTTCTGTACCCAAGCGGCTAGATAAGGTATCCCCGCCTAAAATCTGATTCAGTATTAATGCGGCATAGTAACGCGGGTCTTTACGGGAAATTCCACTGTAACCCAGATAGGTCACAGCCTCGGCTTTACCGGGAATTACCTTATTCACCCTGGTCAAAGTTTCAGGCAATGACACATTAGCTACCTTCACCGTAGGCGGTTGACCAATTGCTTGCCATTTACCCAAAGATTGGTTGAGTAATTGTTTAACCTTGTCTGGTTCAAAATCTCCAACTATGGCGATGGTTGTCGTGTCTGGTCGGTAATGTTGACGGTAGAAACGAACCACATCTTCACGGCTAATATTTGTTAAACTCGCCTCTGTGGGGAAGCTGTAAAAGGGATGGTTTTCTGGGTAAATTGCTTGCTGAAATACCCGTCTTCCCAGACTATTAGGATCATCTAACTGCGCTTTCAGGCTAATTAATGCCCTTTGGCGGGTAAGTTCTAGCTGTTCTTGGGGGAAGGAGGCATTTTGTAATACATCTGCCAAAGTCTGGACTAATATTGGTAAGTTAGCTGATAAGCCTTGACCACCGATGCTGACACCTTCACGAGTCGCACTAAACCCTAAACTGGCTCCTCTGTCTTCCAAAGCCTGGGCTAAAGCTAGAGCATTTTTCGTCTTTGTCCCATTCAATAAATTACCAGCAGTCAGATTAGCTAGTCCAGCTTTTTGATTGGTATCAAACTCGCTCCCGGCGTTAACTTGTCCACTCAGGTTAACAGTAGGCACACTATGGTCGGGTAACAAGAGTACCCGCAAACCGTTGGTGAGGGAAAATTGCTGAGGTAAAGATTGTTTGCTGGTGTTGGTTGTTGAGGTGGCGGGAGGTAAATATTTAGCCAATTCTGCCGGGTCTACAGGCTTACCAGGGTTGAAATTCTCGACAGTGCGACCTTCAAGCGCACCACTGCTGGCGGCTTGACCATCTACTTGGGTTGGTTCAAAATAGCCGATGGTTTCTTTAGCGGGGTTGAGGTAGGTTTTGGCTACCCGTTGAATATCATCGGCTGTAACCTTGGCGATCGCCGCCAAATATTGTTCAATATAGTGATAATCACCCGTGATAGTTTGGTTATATCCCAGTTGACTAGCTTGGCTGGTAATGTCCTGATTTCCCAAGACAAAGGAAGCTTGCAGTTGTGTCTTCGCCCGATTTAATTCATCTGGGGAAACAGGCTTTTGTTGTAATTCTAACAAAGTGGCTTTGATTACCTGGTTAATTTTGCTTAACTCTTGCCCTTGAGCAGCCGTTGCATTAATCTCATACCAACCAGGCTCAATTAGTTCTGCTGCACCACCACTGACAGAACTAGCTAAACCAGATTCTACCAAAGCTTGATATAGTCTAGAACTACGTCCCCCGGTGAGAATGGCATCCATGACATCAATTGCTGGTACATCAGGATGTTTGACATCTGGTAGCGGATACACAGATTGCATTAAGGATACACTTCCCGGTTGCTTCAGCACAATTGGCGCTTTTGCCCCAGTTGGGGAAACAGGAGTCTTGTTATTCCCAACTTCCCTTGTCTGCTTATCCGCCTGTCCTCGCTTGGGTAATTTACCAAACGCATCCTTAACAGCTTTGAGAGTAGAGGCTGTGTCAAAATCTCCCGTAATTACCAAGGTGGCGTTATCTGGGCTGTAATAAGTTTGATAATAATTCCGTACCTGTTCTACTGTAAACTTTTCCACATCGGCTTTAGTTCCACCCACAGGCAAACCATAGGCGCGGTTGGGGAAAGCCGCCTGCATCACAGCCCGACTTAAGCGATAATTAGGTGAATTTTCATACCCTTGTAGTTCAGAAATTACCACCTTTTTTTCACTGGTCAGTTGTTCTGCACCAATGAGAGAATTTTCCATGCGGTCTGCTTCCAGAGTCAGCAGTGCTTTGAGTTTGTCTTTCTGCACTGTCCCGAAGTAAGCCGTTTCATCGTAGCTGGTGAAAGCATTAAATTGACTACCCAAAGCACTAAATAACCGTCCAAACTGCACTGGACGGTCATTCGTACCTTTAAACATTAAATGCTCAAGCTGATGAGAAATCCCATTTTCTCCCTTCTGCTCATTTCGGGAACCAACTCTATACCAAACCTGCACACTTACCACAGGTGCAGTATGTACTTCTTTGGTGAGAACCGTTAAACCGTTATTTAAAACAGTTTTATGCACTCCCTGGGTCAAGGATAACCCAGAAACAGGTGCAACCTCTGTTGCAGGTGCAGCAGCATAAGTAAAATTGCCAGCAATAGGCAATATACTCAGAAGCAGGCTGAGGACAAAACCTATCAGCATATATAGACGTAGCTTCATAGACGATTTACTTTTTTAAGTTATCAAACACAGTCCCAGAAGATGAAACCACACACCACCGTAAAAGTTTTTCGTTTATCAGTGTAACTAGCGATCGCTATTATCGGCTTGACTTGCAAAATTTGTTGACGGTTGACGGAAAATGCAGTTACGCTTGATACATCACAACCACTTAGCAGGCAATCATGCTATTTGCTCTGTTTGTTTAATTTGTTCGGCAAGGCTAAAATTTACGGCGTTGCTGAATTGGAATATGAAATCGCAAAATGACCTTCCTTTTTCTTTGTAACTTAGCGCCTTTGCGCCTTTGCGTGAGACAAATTCATATCTTGATTCAGCAACGCCAAATTTACCATTAGATTGGGGAAAAAATTGAACGCAGATAAACGCAGATAAACGCAGATGAGTAAGATGATAGATTTTTGGTTAATGAACTATTTTAGTCGTGTCAGTCCACTAGTGGCGTGGCAAGGCTAAAATGTTGCATGATTTTTTTCTTGTGGGATGGGCATCTTGCCCGTCCGGTGCGGGCAGGATGCCCACACCACAAGAGTTATATTTATGCAACATTTTAGTCGTGTCAGTCCACTAGTTAGTTTTTACCAAAAATTATGTCTTCATTTACTCTTAAGCTGGAAACTCCACGCTTGTTACTGCGTGAGTTTCAAATTAGCGATAAGATAGCATTCGCCACTTATCGCTCTGCTCCAGAAATAGCAAAATATCAAAGTTGGGATATACCTTATTCAGAAGCACAAGCCGCAGCTTTTATCGAATCTTTGCAGAATTTAACCCCTGGTATTTTAGGTGAGTGGTATCAGCTAGCCATTGAACTTAAATCAACAGGGGAAATGATTGGTGACTGTGCTTTCTGTATTTTAGCTGATGATGGCAAACAAGCGGAAATTGGCTTTACTTTAGCGCGTCAACATCAAGGGAAAGGCTATGCAACGGAAACAGTAACTTGTTTATTGAATTATTTATTTAAGCAGCAGAAATTGCACAGAGTACGCGCTAACTGCGACCCAGAAAATATAGCTTCTATTCAGTTATTAGAACGGGTGGGTATGCGTCGTGAAGGTCACTTTATTAAGAGTTTGTGGTTTAAGAACAACTGGGTAGACGAGCTGTGGTTTGCTATGTTGCATGATGAATTTTAGGGACTGGGTGTGTCAGTTATAGCCGGGGACAGGGGACCTGACTTTTCACGTCATGTGGAAAAGCTAACGACAGACCTAACCCCCCAGCCCCCTTCCCTAGTAGGGAAGGGGGAGAAATCAAAGCCTCTCTCCTTGTAGGAGAGAGGTTTGGAGAGAGGTCTTCCAGATCCCGTGAAAAGTCAGACAGGGGACAGGGCTGAAAGTCTTGGAAATGATAGGTTTTAAGATTAGATAATGTCCTAATTTATCAGGCGACTGCTATAACAGTAATCTATCAGCCTATCAAAGGGCGCGATGAACGCTCCCGCAAAATATGAAAGAAACACAACTATTCCCTTTTTTCTTTCTGTCACCTATCACCTGTCACCTGTCACCTGTGTTTCTTGAAAGATATTGTAGAGTGCGTTGCGATCGCCATAAAAATTCCAGCGCGAATTAATAAATTTAACCAACTGCAAAACCTGTATACTGTCTCACCAATGGTTCATGAAATGCTAGAACAATATCTTCTTTTGGAACTCCTAAATTAACTAACTCATTAGCGATACCAATTTCAGTTCCATCATACTGTATCCAAATCTTATCATTTTTAATATCGAGATGTAAAACACAACCATACATAGGGCGGCGATTTTTCCAACCTGTATAAACAACCTGATAATGATCCCGTTCCGTGTCAAAAATCAGTTCTGTCTCCACCTCATCATCTGATGGACTTCCCTTAGCATATTCAATTAGTAATTGTTGGATATATGTCCGATATTGCTCTATTTTTTCCATGTTAAAATCACCTCATTGTTTGGATCATAAACTAGCAAGCTAAGTTGAAAACGTTCAATAATAGTTTCCACAAATGGCAGGTTAAAAAATGTTTGATAAGCACTCTGCGGAACTGCTAAATATAAAAAACGGTCAGGCTGCTGTTCCTCTAAAGCAACACGATAGTTAAGAAATTGACCCAACGCCATATGAAATTCAGAAATATTCGACGGGCTAGTAAAACTCTTAATCTCAACCGCTATCTTTTCTGCTCCTCTCTCAGCAGCAATGATTCTTTCTGCTCCCAAGTCGATTTGCATATCAACTCTACCTGATCGAATTCTTAGAGGGTCGTCTGTAATTACCCAACCATCCTTTTCTAGCCCTTTCCTAACTGCATCATGAAAAATGTCTTTAGCAGCCATTAACTTAAACTTAAGTCTTTTTCGTCCATTATTATAGCAAACTCATGAGGACAAATCTGATTGATATACCCGGAGAAATAAGATATTTTATTTAATAATACATATTTCTACTACTTGCTATCGGCAACAGAATTCAACAAACAGTTTAATGAGATATAGTTTGCTATGCTGCAAGATGAATTTTAGGGGTTGGGTGTGTCAGTTAACAGTTATCAGTGAACATAACTGATAACTGTTAACTCATTACCTAATTCATATCTTGCACCTTCTCAATAAGCAGGTGGTGGGCAATGCCCACCCTACGAAATAATAGGGGTTTTAGGCTTTGATTTTCGCAATAATCTAATGGTGCAAGATATGAGTTACCTAACGTGGTGGGAATAAAAAATCCTCAATGGCGGAAAAAATAGCGGCTGGGTATTCCTCATGCAGTCCCAAGGAACCGGGAACTACTACACTTTGCACTCCTGGTAGTGCGGCGATCGCATTCATTTCTTCGCGTGATTTGGGTGGACTTGATTCAGCAATAACTACCATCAGGGGTACAGATAAAGACTGCACTAACGCCAAAAAATCAGCTTGGTTGTGTACAGCGTCGATATTACCTGTGACAAAAGCCGCCGAAGCATATCTTGCTCCAGGTTGTTGTGTTGTTTGCCACTTTTTGTCTATGAAACTGGGTGTGAGTCTATCCGCATCGGTGAAAACGTGACGGCGGTACATAAAACTTAAGAATGAGGGTGTGGTATTGAGTTTGTAGAGGACTTGTCCCACAATAGGCGATCGCACTAACCCTCTCACCATCCCCGCTAAGAGTTGATTTGCACCCATTGTTGGTAAAGGGCCGCGCCAAGTGGGTGCTACTAAAATAATTTTGGAGAAAGCATTCGGCTGTTTTTGCGCCAGTTGTAACACATAACTAGCTGCGTGACCAGCCGCTATCACGGTGATGGGGGTTGAAAAAACAGCTTGAACAAAATCTGCGAGAAATTTTTGATAAATTTCTGGTCGGTAATCTAAACTGGGACGGGAAGATTCGCCAAACCCCGGCCAGTCTACTGCTACCACCTGAAAATGGGGCGCTAATAACCTAGCCATTTCCGCCATTTCCAGACGGGTAGATACACTGCTAAAAGCTGGTAATAGTAAAAGTGGTGAACCTTGACCAAGGGTTTCATACACCACTCGTAATGGTTGATTTTCCCATTGCCAGAGAAATTCTTTAACTACTCCACCAAATCCAGTAGGGTCAGTGGTAGATAACAAATTAGTAGACATAACATTGTCTCATCAGCCCGATGCTTCTAACTTACATTCCAACGCCTTTTTTTGCATGGTTTTAAATATGTTGTAAAATCCATTGGCGCGGGAAGGTGTCAAGCTGACGTTTAAACCAGTGGCTTGGATAAAATCAGGGGTCAATTCCAATATTTCCGTCGGAGTCAGTCCATTTAATCCTTCAATGAGCAGACCAACCATTCCCTTACTGATGAAGGCATCAGAATCAGCACGATATACTACCTTACCATCATTGAGTGCAGCAGTGATGTATACCTGAGATACACAACCGGGAACTTTATTTTCCGGTATTTTGTCCTCTTGGGGAAAATCCTTGACCTTGTTACCGTAAGCAATTAACTGTTCGGTACGTCTTTTTTGGTCGGTAGCACGTTGAAAGCGCTGGACTATTTTAGCAAGTGCAGGTGGTAAAGAATCCAAACTGGAAGACATAAGAGCTTGTGTGAATAATCGTTCTCACCTTGAGTTTAGATTATCTTTGGAGCGATCGCTGCAAGTCAGTCAGGACTTACCCACTCAGGTTGTAAGGGTGTAAGGGTTTAGGGGTGTAAGGGTGTAAGGGTTTAGTAAATATTAAGTAGGGTGTGTTACGGCTATGTCAGGATTTGAACGTTGGCGAAATGAGGAATTAGCCGTAACGCACCAGCAAATACGGTGCGTTAAGCGCTGCTTCAACGCACCCTACTAGCGTGGCAAGGCTAAAATGTGGCAATAGGTTTGGATAAATTTGAACGCAGATGAACGCAGATGAACGCAGATGAACAAGATGATAGATTTTTCGCTAATGCACAAGTTTAGGCTTGCCACGCTACTACTGGCGTGTCTAGGCTAAAAGGTTGCAAAAAATTTTCTTGTGGTGTAGGCATCTTGCCTGCACTGGACGGGCAAGATGCCCATCCCACAAGAGTTTGCTAATGCACAAATTTAGTCTAGACATTCCACTACAATTTCAGATTTACTTTATAAATCATCTCTAAGAGTGTAAGACTTAACCACAAGCAAGACAACCACATATAAAATTCATACTTGCTTGATTTTGATATATAAGTATCATGGTTGGTAAGACATAGCCGCTACCTACTTTTTTCAGGAGGAGAGATTTCAAGATTAACTTGCTAATAATCTGCGATTTAATCAATTTAGGAACTTGGCGAAATCTTTTATGTACAAGAAAATTATTTCGTTGATTTTATTTTTTTTATTATCCTTAACTTCCATAGGAGTATTAGCACAAACTCAGCGTCAAAATACTCGTGACCCTTGGCTACAACCATTTAGCTCTAATTCAATTTGGAATACACCAATTGGCTCAAAGGCTAAATATGTGCCTGCAAACATTAAACCAGCATCTTGGATAGCACCTGATACTGAATATTTTTTTAGGCTAAAAGCTACCGATCCCAAACGACCCCTTTACACTCCAGGTAGCTGGACTAAAAGATGTCAGGGTAAGAATACAGCTTATATTTCTTTGCCAATTCCTGACGATTTAATTATTCCCGATGCTACAACTAAGCCTTACAATACACCAAATAATGCGGCTGCTTTTTTACTTCCTGATGGGAAAACATTGGTGCAAGTTGGTGTATTAGCACGATGTGTTCAAGGAGGGCCGATTTATGGTTGGAGATACTTCCCCGATGTATCTATATATAGTGATGGTAGAGGAGGAGCGCATTTTGGTTCTGGATTATCTAGTTTTGGTGGCTCTATTCGTAAAGGTGAATTAACTAATAATAAACCAATTGCTCACGCTCTAAAAGTGTTAATCTGGGGAGAGAAATATCTTTACTATTCTAATAAGAGAAAAGGTTTTCGTTATCCAGGCGATCGCGCTGACTCTTACGCCGCTAAAAGATACAAGGGTACTAATCGGGCATTAGTACAAGGAAGCTTATTAGCTATTCCACCTCAAGTCAAACAAAAAAGTCTTAAACTGAAAACTATCCCAGGTAAAAAGATATTCCAAGCCCTTCAAGATTATGGTGCTTATGTGGTTGATGATGCAGCCTGGGATGCTTATTATATTAATATGGAATCTGGAGTTCTTGAAGAAGTTAAGCAAGCTTACGGCTTCAGTTTGTCGGGGAACAAAGGTGATTTTTTTAATGATATAAATACATTATTCAGTCAGCTAAAAGTTGTTGATAATAATAGCCCTAATAGCATTGGTGGCGGTGGAAAACGAAGACGACCTCTAGCACCACCATTAAATCAGTGAACAGTTATCAGTTACCAGTTATCAGTTCTGACGGCGTATGGTGGGGGATAAAGAAGCGCCATCCTACGCCTTCCACCAATTGCTGTGGTGTTTCACCAAGGTATTTAACTGATAACTGTTCACTGTTCACTGTTCACTGTTAAAAAACAATAATCGCCCACATAGTAGCACCTAAAATTATAGCTGCTAGATGTTGCCAAAGCATAGCTCTGAAAGATTGACGAGCAATTTTTTGAGTCAATAATATTGTCAACAGCACCGAAAAGATGAGAGTTGCACCTTGTAAAAAAGCAATTACTGCTGGGTGTGCTACTAATATTGGTAATTGTTCACCACTTAAGCCAAAAGTGGCAAATGTTACGGGTAAAATCTTTCCTCCTTCACCTAAACCCAAACGCAGATAATGAGCTAAATTTCCTCCTAATACTAATGGTAAATAACCATAGGCAAGTTCAATAAAGCGTCGAGGTTTACGGCGAGTATTGAATAATTTTATCAAACCGTAAGCTGACAAAACTACAGCCGCCGGAGTTAATAAAGCTAAAATTGAGATTCCCAAATGTAGCCAAAATTGAGTTAAATCAAGTTGCAAACCCCACCAATTTAGTAATTCCGGTAAACGATGTAAATAAACTCCCCCTAACAGCAATAACAACAATGCAACTTCATAGTTACGCGGTACATGAGTTGTCCACAATTCAATTCCAGGGGGACGCAGGTTAAACTCAACGGAACGATGGGGACAGGCTTTGAGACAAGTCATGCACAACACACAATCTCGGTTATCTTCCAACTGTGCAGGATGAGAATATAAGGGACAACCATCTGTTTCCCTTCCTTCACCTTTTTCGGGGCCGCCTTTGTAACATTGATAGGTGGTACAAGTGGCAGAACAAATGCCTTGTTGCGCCCTCAATTCTGTCATGGAAAGTTTAGCAAATAAACCATTCATGCCGCCAATAGGACAAAGATAGCGACACCAAAATCGCCGCTCAAATAGGGCAGAAAATATCATTGCTCCGGCGGTAATTAATAATAGTAAACAGGCGGAAAGATAGGCGGTATTTTCTAAATGCCAAAGTTCTTCCCAGAGAAAAATTAAGGTGAATAAACCAAATAAAAACCATCCGCCCCATTTTTCGGCATTTTCTCGCGGCCAGCGTTGGAGTTTGCGCGGGAATAGCCACAGCGATAATTTTTGGGTGATTTCACCGTAAATCATAA
This sequence comes from Anabaena azotica FACHB-119, assembly GCF_014697625.1. Classification (GTDB taxonomy): domain Bacteria; phylum Cyanobacteriota; class Cyanobacteriia; order Cyanobacteriales; family Nostocaceae; genus Trichormus; species Trichormus azoticus_A. The sequence continues at coordinate 10,227 of NZ_JACJSG010000003.1, forward strand.
AGGGACAGACAGCACACCACACCCGTCCTAAGAAGGGGAAAATAAACAGGATGATAGGCCACCACCAAGCCCAAAATAAATTTAAGGCAAAATTGCGATCGCGTGTTTGCGGCCCCACGAACAACACACCCACAACAAACGCAAACGCCGCCACTGTAAAACCATAGTTAATTTTGTCAGGCCACCAAGAACTCCGCAAAAACCGCCGTAACTCTGGATATAAGTTTAAAAGGTTGACACGATATTGCTTTTTCTTGGTTTCCGCCGCCCAGAAGATTTCTTCTGTTAATTCGCGACGTTCCCCAGCTTGAACAATAGCCCGTTCCACCAGGTTTTTCAATTCTTTGAGGTTGCCGGGAAAATCGTATGATTGTAAGCGGCGTAAAGCTTCTGGGGTAATTTGGGGTTTGCTAACTCCACGCGATCGCACATACAAACTAGTGTAATATTCAACCTGAGATTTAATATCAGCTTTCCGCACCCGTAACGGTGGTACTTTGATAATATGTCCCACACAGCGTTCAATTTTCGCCTCGGTTTTTTCCGAAACAATGAAAATTCGCGCTTTGTTGCTGCGTGGTTCCGCCGTGGGTTCCCCCGCCCTTGTTACAGGAGTATACATATTTGTGGTTAATAACTGCGCCACAGGTTGTAATAACTCAGGCGGTAATTCTTGCAGGTTGTTGAGAATTAAACTACCTTCCCCCAACCATTCCAACAGTCCAGGCTTCCCGCCAGCACGACCAAATAAGTCAGCACCGCTAGTTTGTAAAATGCTACAATTGACCTTAATAATTGGTTCGCGTCGTTTGGGCGAACTAAAATGGATCAAAGCGGCGATATTATCCTTCTCTAACCCTGGTTCACCAAATATTTCTGTTGACTTCCTATCAGCCGCAGCTTCGCGAATTTGTTCCCGCAGACGCACGGCGTAACGACTTGTCCCGACAATTCCCCGTTGCGCTTTGGTGACTAAATAGGGACGCAACGCCACAGAACGTTCCTGTTCGTAAGTTAATGCAGATGTTACCTGTGCTAGTTCCTGCGCCAACTGACGAGAAAAGGCTTTGGTAATTTCGGGATATTTGCTAATTAAGTCCCGAAATTTAGCCGCAGGTACAGCCCAGACATGAGATTCTGTCAGAGTAACAATTTTACATGATGTGAGTTCATCTAAGAGTAATTCTTGCAGGTTAATTACTGCCCCTGGTAGGAAGCCACGGGCTAAAACTGAACTATTTTGATTACTAGTCTCGCTTTCTAACTGTCCATCTTGGATGATGTAAAGTGCTGCTGGGGGGGTGGCTTCTGCAACTAGGGTAGTTCCCTTGGGTATGGTTTGCGGTTCCAGAACTTGGGCGATCGCATCCAGTGCCGCAGGTGAGAGAATACCTAAAGTTGTCCGCTCTTGTAGCCATATAACTGTATCTGGAGATGTCATCCTGGTTTCTCCGCGTCGGCTGCTTGCTGTATAAAAGGGATATCCCTAATCATAGCTATGTCATGAGTTTATCTGATTTACCGAACCTTTGGGTTCCTTTAGTGCTTTTGGGTTTAATTGTGGCGGCGGCGGTGTTTTTTAGTCGCAGTAGTTAGTTGATAAATTAATACATTGGAAAACAAAACTTTTTTTATTGGAGTTTGTAACTTATTATGACTGAGCAATCAACCATAACCAGTTCTACAGTCAACAGAGAGCAAATAAAAATTATTCTCAAAAAATTTTTAGATAATAAAAATTATAAAGTGCTTGCTATCAAAGGTAAATGGGGTGTGGGAAAGAGCTACATAGTACAGGAGTTTCTATCTGAGTGCAAGCAGGAATATTATTATGCTTCTGTATTTGGTTTATCTTCCATTGAACAGCTAAAAATACAAATATTGACAAATTTTAATAACTATCAAGAAAGCCCAAACGAAAAAAGTTTATCTCAATCATCTGAAAGTATCCACATACTTAATAAAATATGTAACATATCTTCAATCAAAAAAAATATTTTTGATTTTTTTGTAAATAAAGTAAAACATATACGGGATTTTATTTTAAATAATTCTGAAACAATATCTAAGATTAATTTGGGAAATCTTAAGGAGCAAGATATCACATTTTCATTATCAGGTTCAGTTATACCATTAGGGCTGAATTTATTCTTCAATAAGAAGATAAGTAAATCAGTTATATGTATTGACGATCTTGAAAGAACATCTAATCTAAAATTAGATGAAATACTCGGATTTGTTGAGAATATAGCTCAAAGAAAAGAATGTAAGGTAATTTTGATTTATGACGAAGACTCTCTTGGGGAAAATGCGAAAGATGTTCTTACAAAATATCGAGAAAAAGTTATTGATTTTGAAGCCGAATTTAAACCAACAGTAGAAGAAAATTTATTTGTTGTATTTGAAAAAGATAGTCATGATATAGAAACAATTTTAGAAGTTTTTAAAAAAACTTATACAAGAAATATTCGCATTATACACAAATGTAAATGGTTAATTGATGAAATCATAAGCTTAATACCAGATTGCCACCCAAGATTACGTAAGCAAATAATTATAAATATTATTATAATTGTACTGGCAAGATTTGATATAAATTTTTATAGTGGCTTTAGAAAAATTAGTGTTAAAACAATTTCAAATTTAATAGATTCATTTATAAATAGTGGAGAGAATATTAAAGATTTGGATGATAGAATAAGTACAATATCTTACCTAAGTTATTTAGGTTATAATGTTTTAGAAATTGATAAAGAAATTATTCAAATGGTTGAAAGCTATTTTTACAATAATGAGGAATTTATCAGAAAGTATGATTTCATTAATGTAAGAGAAAAGCAAAAACAAATTATTGAAAAATCCTCTTATATTTGGGAACCTTATTATAATTCTTTTCAAGATTCCAGCCAAGAAATTTGTCAAAGGTTAACTACTTTTATTCAAGAGCATCATCTTGATTTAACTATAGAAGAATTTGAAAAAATAGAAAATACTGCCGTTGATATTGGTTTGAATATTAAACAAGATATCCTTGAATATAAAAGACAATTATTAGCCCATATGATTAGAAAATCACCACCCCACCTGTTGAAAAGTCTAAGAAATAAAGTAGATAATTTTTATGATTTGAACTTAGAATTAGAAAATAAAATATCTCAATTTGATGTAAATCGTGATATTACTGGAGTTTTGAAAAAAATAATAAATAATTACAGTGATTTATCATACGTCGAACCCTGGTCTTACGAAGATATTGAGTTTTTAAATAACTGTACTATCGAAGAATATGTTGAATGGCTTCAACAAGGTGATTCTGGCTTAGTTAGGATGGTTAGATACTGCCTTAAGATGGGTGATGTTGCATCTCAACGCTTAAAAGAGGCTATAACTATTTTGGCAAAGGGCAGTTCTCTGAATGCTATTAGAGCAAAGTTTCTATATGGCATAGATATAGAGAATGAAGAGGAAATAAAAGATACAAGAGGTAATGATTAGTATTAATTTAAAAATAATTTTGACTGATCGCTCACTATTTATTTCTACCATTAGATAGATTGCCAAAAATCCCTCTAGCATACTATCTCACCAAGTTCTGCTAGCTAGTTATATCGTCTCTTGATGAACCTGCACATTATTTCTGGCTATAGAGATTGACCTGCCAATTTCTACATAATTAGGACTTACGCATGAAAACGAAAAATCAAGGGTTTTGACAAGGGTATAGGGGTATAACGCAAAGTCTGAGCGCCGGCTTCCGGCGATCAGAACTTTGTAAGAGAGGGGTGTAGGGGGGTAAGCCTTCAAAACCTACACCCTTACACCCTTACACCCTTACACCCAGTCTTAACAGATAACATTGGTGCGTAAGTCCTGATAATTTATTTAGCGCAACTTCATCAAGAATTGGTATTAAAACTATTACCCCTTCGGTTATTACTGCTCTCACTTGTGACGATTTCATTCTTGAAGCTTTATTTAGCGCAGCTTCAGAAAAAATTGGTATAACCTGATTTTAACTGCATAAGTTCCTAAGTTATAGCTGATGTCTTAACAAACAGATTTTTCTACCCACAAAACTATTCAACTGAAGAACTAAACGGTTATGCGATCGCAACTTAACAATAAGGCACAAATTCTTACATCTTCCCTTGTTCGCATTGCTAAAGGAACCCTAAATTTGACCCTTGTAGCTAGCCTTGTTTCCATTCCTCATATTAGTCGTGCGGATGGGATACCAAGTCAACTACAAGGTGAATGGGGTTATCGTCGGATATCTCCAATTCAACATAAAGAAGGCTATACTGGAGAATTAGCACAACCGAATGGTTCTAGCGATCGCTTCAAAGTCACACCCAATGGCAACTACGAGCGTGCCAGATTACTGCAAACTAGCACCTATGATTGCGCTTCGTACTTATTTATTCAAGAAAAGGGCCAGGTCAAAATAGACGGTGAGAAATTAATTTTTGAGCCTAGCAACAGCTTTGTTAAAGGTCAGCAATGTAGCGCCTCCAACACCTATCAACGCCGCAATACAGCTAAAGTAGAAACCTATAGCTGGTCTTTAGAAAAGAACGACAACGGTCAGGAAGTTTTGGTACTGGAAACGCTTGATGGTCAAAGTAAAGCTCATTATGATCGCCCTAAGTAGTATAGGTGAGGGGTTATGACACCTATGACAGATATACACCCCTACAACCGATAATCTCTAAAGATAAAAATTTCTTCAAATACCCAATATCTGGATAGATTTTTCTAACACTTCTTTGGGACGGAATGGTTTAGTTAAATATAAATCAGCACCAACATCAATTCCTTTTTGTTTATCAAATTCCTGTCCTTTTGCTGTCAACATAATAATGTAGACATCAGTCATTTCCAGTTCATTTTTAACGAGCTGACAAACTTCCAAACCACTCATTTTAGGCATCATCACATCGAGAAATACCAGATTTGGTTTTTCAGTTTTAATAATTTCCAGAGCTTCTACTCCATTTCTGGCAGTTAAAAGTTCCACGCCTTCTTCTTCTAGTGATTCTAAGGCTTGTTCCATTAAAATCACAATATTAGGTTCATCGTCAACAATCAGAATTTTCTGGTTCATAGTTGGGGATTAGGGATTAGGGACTGGGGACTGGGGATTGGGGATTGGGGGAAGATAGGAGAAAGAGACAAGGGTAAGGGGTAAAGGATTTAAATTCTTCCCTTTCTCCTTTCCCCTTTCCCCTTTAACCTTTTCCCCTACTCCCCCATCTCTCCAGTCCCTAACCCCCAGATGAATAAGACATTTTCTAAGTCTTTTTCAAATCTGAGGGTCTTTACAAAGTCGGCTTCTTGGGAGAAGATAGAATCAATGATGATCATGTCAGGTTTAGCTGACAGAGCTTTGTGAATACATTCTTGGGGATCTGAGGCTTCGATGACGTTGTAGCCCTGAGCTTGTAAGACATCGGAAATGGTTTTTAAAGTAGACTCATTTTGATCAACAACCAAGACCTTTTTACTAGATGTAACTTGGGTCAGCAATGAGCCGATTTCGTTGAGGAGTTGCTCTGTGTTAATGGGTTTGGTGAGATAGCGGTCTATGCCAATGTGATAACCTCTTTCTTTATTTTCAATAATTGATAAGATAATGATGGGAATGTCTGCGGTTTGGGGGTCATTTTTGAGGACAGCTGCTACATCAAAACCGTTGATTTGCGGCATCATTACATCCATGATAATCAAATCGGGATGGATGATTTTGATTTGTTGAATCGCCTCCATGCCATCTTTAGCTTCGCGGACATTGTAGCCTTCGTTTTCTAGTTGTTGATGTAGTAATTCTCGAATGTGGGCATCATCATCGACAATGAGAATAGTTTTGCGTTTTTGGTTTGGTACAGTGTGAGTCGTGATAACGTGTTCTTTGAGTTGTTTGACTAGGGCATCGAGATTGAGATGAGTATTTGTTTGGCGATCGCTAGCATAAGTAGGTATGAGGAATGAGAATGTGCTACCTTTGCCTGGTTCACTTTCCACCCAAATTGTACCCCCGTGATGATCAATAATTTGTTTGCAGATAGGTAATCCTAACCCTGTACCTTTGGGTTTGTCGGTGAGGGTATCGCCAACTTGGCGGAATTTCTCAAATACTTTCGGCTGGTCTTCGGGTGCAATACCAATACCTGTATCGATGACGCTGATACACACACCATCGCTGCTTTGTTTGACGCGACAGGTGATAGAACCAGATTCAGTAAACTTGACAGCGTTGGAAATGAGATTGATGAGGACTTGTAACAGACGATTGCGATCGCCTATGATCTGCGGCAATGGGGAATCAATTTCGCTAATCAGTTGCAAACCATTGCTTTCAAATAAGGCGGCTGTGGAATTGCTGGCCCATTCTATTAACTCACCCGGATTTATAGGCTGCATTTGCCATTCTACTTTTCCCGCTTCCATCTTGGCGATGTCTAAAACATCGTTAATCAAAGATGTCAGTCTTTCGGCTTCCGACACGATAATATTCAAATTATCAGCTACGCGCTTGATGGTTTTTTGTAGCTTGCGGTCTTCGGTAGACAGTACGGGGAAGACATCTTTTTGTAGCTTTTCTTGAATGATGGAAGCAAAACCCAGGACGGAAGTGAGCGGTGTCCGCAACTCATGGGAAACCGTGGAAATAAAATCAGTCTTCATCTTGTCAATTTCTTTTTCCACCGTCACATCCCGAATTAACAACGCCGAACCAAAGCAGGTAGCAGGCTCATTATCCGCCTTCCGCTTAAATATGGCGGTCGCTACAGCTTGACCGATGCGTTCCTTCGCCAGATCCACCTCCGCCGCAAATACGTCACCGGGACGGGACTGGGTTCGTTCTACTAAATCTGCTAAACCAAATATTGGCAAGTCCCGATAATGTCCCTTGAGGTCATTGGCTGTAAATCCGTGCATCGCTAAAAACGCAGGATTGAAATGGGTGATTTGTCCTGTGGTATCTACTACTAACAAACCGTCCGCCAAGTTATCCAAAATGGCATTTAAACCTTGGGCTTCCGCTAGGGTATCTTGTAGTGCCGCAGTCCGTTCGGCAACTCTGGCTTCTAATTCTTGATTCAGTTGCCGTAAAGCGATTTCGGCTTGTTTACGAGCAGTAACATCAGTATTAATTTCTAACACCGCGCAGGGCTGACCATTGGCATCTCGTTGTAAAGTCCATCGGCTTTGTACGGTAATCAGCTGATCATCATGGGTGAGGTGTTGCACCTCTCCTTCCCAGTTGCCTTGCTGCAATAACTCGGCTGTAATCTCTTGTTTGGGTTTAGGAAAGATTTTTTTCAGAAAAGCGTAAATATACTGGTCTATCACTTCCTCTCGCGTCCAATGGTAGAGCCTTTCAGCTCCTTGATTCCAGTATAAGATTTTCTCGTTCATGTCGCGGACTATAATGGCATCGCTGGAATGGTTCAACATATCTAATAATCGTTGATTTTCCGCTTCTGCTAACTTACGTTCGTGAATATCGGTGCAAGTACCTACCCATTCTTGAATACTGCCATCTGCGGCCAAGACCGGAACACCACATACAGAGAAGTAGCGATAATTACCATCTTTCCCAAGTATGCGATACTCGGTTTGGTAGATACTGCGGTTGCTATAGGCTGTATTCCAAGCTTGTGAGGTGTGGGTACGGTCATCAGGGTGAATGGTTTCCACCCAGCCCCAACCCGCAATCTCAGCTTCACTTCTGCCTGTATAAGCCATCCAAGTAGCCAGTTCAGTACTGATCCCTTGCCCATCCGCAGTAGCCCCCCACACAATTTGTGAACTAGCTGTTACCAAAGAGCGATATCGTTCTTTGAGACGCTGATTTTCGGCTTCTGCTAATTTGCGATCGTGAATATCTGTACAAGTTCCTATCCATTCCCGGACAATACCATCTTCTTCAATCACAGGAGCGGCCCACACCCAAAAGTAGCGATAGTTGCCATCCTTGCCGCGAATGCGGTATTCAACTTGATATTGGCTGAGGTTGGCTACGGCAATACCCCAGGCTTCTATGGTATAATCACGATCATCAGGATGAACTGCATCAATCCAACCTTCGTTTTCAGCTTCAGCTAAAGTTTGCCCTGTGTAAGCCATCCAGTCTTCCAGTCCAAAGCCAATCCCTTCCGGTGTACTGATCCAAACAATTTGTGTATTAGTTTTTATCAAAGAGCGGTATCTTGCTTCGCTCTGTTTTAAGATTTTTTCGGTCTGTTGGCGTTCTTGTTGAGCTTGTCTGAGTTCGCTAATATCCTCTACACTCGACCAGATTAGCTGCTTCCCATTGCGCTCAATCAATACACTGGAAACTCTTACTGGAACTAGGTGTTCATCTTGGTGTATGTACTCCTTCTCATAGGGGACATAACAACCATTCTGTTCCAGGTTCTCTACCAAGGCTCGCTCAGTGGCAATATAGGTGTCTGGAGTAATTTGCCAATAGTTGAGGTTAAGGATTTCGGCAACAGTATGCCCCAACATAGCAGCATAAGTAGGATTAACATCAATTAGCTGACCCTGTGTGTTCCATAATACTAGACCAACGGGACATTTTTCCCACAGGAGGTGATTATATTCATTAAGTTCGCTGGGCATGGTTGTGGTTTCCTGATTGGTAGATGTGAGTAGGAGACAGGAACATTGTTGTTACCGATATTCACGGTGGCAAAATGTTAATCTATGTGATTGGGGTTATGAGTAGGTTGAAGATTATAGAAACAGGACAACAAGGTGGCGTAAAGCTTCAACGAAATGGGGTGACGTTGGAAAATTTGGTAAATATCTTCAGATGATGTAGTCTCTAAGGAAGAATTACGTTGTGCCAGTCGCCGGATCAATTGAGCATGGCGGTTGAGCAATTCTTGCGGTCGGAGAATGGGGGTATTTGAGGGAATGAAGTTTTCTGAGTCGCTATTTTGTGGGGCTGTGTCTTTCTGGTCAGAAATTGAGTAACGTTGGGGAGCAACATCCATAGCCGAACAATGAACAGGAATTTGAATCCAGAATTCTGTCCCTTGTCCAGGTTGAGAACGACATTTAAGAATTCCCCTGTGTCTTTCTACTACAATTTGGTGGCTAATCGCCATACCTAGCCCTGTTCCCTTACCAACTTCTTTTGTAGTGAAGAAGGGATCATAAATGCGTTCCATGATCTCTGGCTGAATACCAGGGCCGTTGTCAGCAATGCGAATTACTACCCATTGGTCATCTATGGCTTCGGTACGAATAGTGATTTGGGGTGTAGTCAAAATTTCATGGTTAACAGTTGACAGTTGACTATTGACAGTTGACAGTTGACTATTGACTATTGACTGTTGACTATTGACTATTGACTGTTCTAAGGCATCAATAGCATTAGCCAAGATGTTCATGAACACCTGATTTAACTCTCCGGGGTAGCATTCAATTAAGGGAATGTCTGTGTAGTCTTTGATGACTTCAATTGCTGAATGGTGAGGGGTGGATTTGAGGCGATGGCCGAGAATCATTAGTGTACCGTTGATACCGTCTTGGATGTTGACGGTTTTCATTTCTGCTTCATCGTGGCGGGAAAAGTTTTTTAAGGATTTGACGATTTCCACAATGCGATCGCTACCTATTTTCATTGAATCTAAGAGTTTGGGCAAATCCTCTCTAATAAATTCCAGGTCGATGGCATCTAATTCTACTTCTAACTCCGGCGGCATTTGTGGGATTAATTTCTCATATTCTTGCAGCAGGTGTAACAAGTCTTTTGCATATTCGGCAACATATTTCAAGTTGCCGCAAATAAAGTTAACTGGGTTGTTGATTTCGTGGGCAACTCCGGCCATAAGTTGCCCCAAACTCGACATTTTCTCACTTTGGATTAATTTGGTTTGGGCTAATTGCAACTCATGCAGGGCTTGTTGCAGTTTTTCTGTCTGGGCTTGAGCTTGGGCGGTGGCTTGAATGCTTTGCTCGTAGAGTAGAGCTTTTTCAATGGCGATCGCAGTTTGTGAGCCAAAGATACTCACGAGTTTGAGATGTTCGGCTTTGTATGCTTCGGTTTTGGTTGTACCGATAGCGATCGCTCCTAGTATCCGCTCTTTTGCTCTCAATGGCACACAAATTAAGGCGTTGACGTTTTTTTCCTCATCGATTCGCTCATCGCTTTGTACATTATTGATCAGCTCCGCCCGCCCAGTTTGCACAATGTAGCCAATAATTCCTTTATCTGGTTGCGGTTGGCTGAGGTGAAAAAATCTGCCAAATTCCGCAATCACCTCAAAGGCACTTCCATCTGCGCTCAACAGTAAAATTATGCCCGCAGATGATTCAATTAGCTGATGCAATTCCTGAAGCACAAGTTGAGCAATCTGTCTAGTATCTAAACTTCTGGTCAGTTGTGTGGAAATATCCTCAAACAAATCTATTTCCTGGTATCGCTCCAGTAATTCTTTAGCCAGTACTTTCTTTTCCGCTTCTTGTTTTCCTACAAATGACAGCCAATTAGCTACTATGCTTGCTCCTGCTTCGCCAACCACCCAACCAATGATTTCTCCTGACACCTCAATTGGGTAGCGACTTTGTGCAGTTTGCTCCCCAATGCAGATAATTGGTGTACCATCCACCAACTCTACACTCACGGCTACGTTGATTTCGTTAACTAAGTCCTCCAGCAGAGCCAGTAACTCTTTCTTGTTCAGAATCTTTTTGAGGTTAACTACAGACATAAAGCACCCTATCTAAAGTCTATGGTTGAATGAGCAGATTTCAATCAACACAGTGACTACTGCCACAAAAGTTAAAAATATATCAATTTACTCTCAGTATTAGTCTGCCCAAAAAAATCGGCAGTGTAACGTTAAATCAGTTATCAGTAAGCCAGGGCCTATGGTGGGGCATTAGTGTAAACTTAAGCCTGGGCGAATGTAATGAGACTGTTCACTGTTAAAGTTAAACTGCCATAGTAAATCAAGTTGTAGAGATAGAGGATTTGACTAGTCCGGTGTCCGTTGTTTTAGGGAGGTACATATGTGCGCTTATTTACTTTGTTCTCCGATCATCCGTCAACCGTCAACAGACCATCACATACAAGTACAATATCTAAAGACAAAGAAGATGAGAATCGCAAACCCTACACCTGCATAAAATACACTATCAATTCCACCAAAGCCAAAAACTATACCCATCAAAAGCGGCCCCAAGGTTTGCCCTATTCCGAAAAATGTGCCGTTGACGGAAACAATTGTGGCTAAATATTCTTTTGGTGCTATATCGGTTAATAGGTTTTGGATGCTGGGAAAACCCATACCTAAACCGATGCCAAAAATTGTCGCAGGTATTAATAAAAACCAAGTGCTAGGCATCAAGGGAATCAGGAATAGAGCAAAAGCATACAAAATAAAAGATGCTTTAATTAAAGTTGTGGGTTGATATTTCCTAGCTAACCTACCTAATTGGGAAGCTGTAATTGTAATTGCGACAGAAACACTAGATAATAATATGCCAATTGTTGCTGGTGGTTCTTTAAATTCATCACTAATTAGCTGTGGTAGATAAGTAACATAAGCGCCATAGAGTAGTACAAAATTAGCAGCACTGGCGGTAAAAAGACCCAATAATCGACGGTCTTTTAATACTTTTGTGGCATTATTTAAATATTCTTTGAGGTGGCGATCGCCTTTTGGTTCTGGATTATCTAAACCAAATAGTACCAACAATCCAATCGGTAGAGCGACTATCGGCAAAATAAAGGGATAATACCAGCCCAACGTAGCCAACGCTCCCCCAATTGTAGGATAACTAGCTGTGCCAATACTAGTGACGCTAGCGTTGAAACCCATTGCCTCAGTGCGTCTAGTCCCTTGATACAAATCACCAATCAAGGTAATACTGAGAGATAACAAAGAAGCTGCACCAATTCCTTGTAACAAACGCAACCACAGCAGTAATTCAAAATTCCCGACAAAACCGCAAGCCGTACCAGCGATGCCAAATAAGAGTAGTGAAGGAACAATAATCTTTTTCCTACCTAATCTATCAGCAAGTACACCAATTACGGGGCCTAAAATCACAGATGGTAATGTAAACACTGTGATCAGTAACCCCAGGTTTTGAGGATCTACAGCCAAGGCTTTGGCTAACCCAGGAAAAGCAGGTGTTACACTAGAAACTCCCAGCACAGCTATTAAGCCGACTGCACAGATAATTTGAAAGTTTAGCTCTTGAAAAACTGGTTTACGTCGCTCGAATTTTTCTGATTCGTTGGCTGATTTCATTGGGTTTATCTTGGTGACTCAGATGGGTGATTACACAAGTAACCCGAATATTACCACTAATAGGAAAGCAGCAAAATTTATCCTCCTACTCCGGTAGGATGCAAAATCTTTCAATCATTCTCAGGCTAAACTACAAGTGAATAACTTATAGCGGATTGCAACCGGATAGAATACAGATTCATCTGCGTTCATACTAAGTTGCAGTCAAAGATAGTATCTTACTCTGCGCTACTTCTGTTTCCCCTCCTCTTAGTGGGACTTGAACATTTTTGAGGCAGAAATAAGGCTCAAACCTATATAGGGCAAGGGAAACACACCGAAGGCTCAAAAGTGCTTCAAACCCAGATATATCAAGAAACTAGGTAAAACGATGTCAAAATCTTTTGGTGTATACGTTTGATGATTTTTTCAGCCTACTTTTTGTCTAAGTCCCATTAAGCCATTTATCATTGCTATACAGCAGTTTGCCAGTGAGTGATAGGTACTTACGAGAAGTTCTGAGTGCAAAGCACAAGCTAGGCGATCGCGTTATCGATAGGGAGCATTAGTATAATTTTTGACTTTTCCGACAACCTCTGAGAGAGGTTGAGGAGCCAAGGGAGAAAATTTTGATTCGCCCTCTATTGAGAATTTTAGCTGCAAACAGTTAGTTAAATATTAAAAATAGTAAACTTTTTACCAGCAATAAATATTTATATAAGAAATTAGATTTTCTATTACTTGCGGAACTGCTTCTTGATAGTTAACTCTATCTTTAGAAAGTTGCTTGTATCAGTCATAAGAAATTAATTTACATCTATAACAGTAGGGGTTAACTGGGCAAATAGACAGTTTCTTTCTGTTTGAAGGGAATAATGTAGATGTTTCATTTATTAGCACAAAATTACCTTATTTGCAACAAAGCTGCTTATTCTATAAGAGTAAGTACAGCTTGGGAATTTTATTTTTTTTTATTCACTCTTTGTAAAGATTTATGCGGAAAAGTAACAATGCAAAATAATTCATTTTTAAGATATTTCATGCTCTCATTTCTCAGTAATTAACAATAGCGATCGCTATATTAATAGGACTTAGGCAAGTGTCATAATCAAAGTAACTGTAGTGGACTGGCAAGGCTAAAATGTGGCAATAGGTTTGGATAAATTTGAACGCAGATGAACGCAGATGAACGCAGATGAACAAGATGATAGATTTTTCGCTAATGCACAAGTTTAGGCTTGCCACGCCAGTAGAGTGCGTTAGCCCCAATAATTTCCTACAGATTCAAGGATTTTCCACATCTGACGCACCCTACCCCAAGTGCTAGCGATCGCTACATTCAGTAGAACGACGTGGAAAAACCGAACTATGTCAAGAAAAGTAAAATAAGCTGAAACCTGCTTCCCTCCTGCCTCCTGCCAACAATAAATATTCACAACGACCTACTTAATAATGTTGTACCGACCAATAAACAAGCTGAAATTCATCCGCAAACAAGGTTTTTTGCTTGTAGGAGCCTTCCTAGCAACCCTGTTAGGTGTCATCTTGTTTAGTTGGGTAGCACTCGCCCAGCAACCAGTTACCCTGAATATGTTAATAACCGCCCCTGATGCTCAACCTTGGCGACAGGGATTAATTAGAGACTTTGAAACTGCCAACCCAGGCATTCGCCTTAACCTAGTTGAAGGGCCGAATGCAACTAATTTACTAGAAGACTTATACACCTCATCTTTTATCTTAGGTGAATCCCCCTATGACTTAATCAACATGGATGTCATTTGGACACCCAAGTTTGCTGCTGCTGGATGGTTGCTACCCCTAGACGATCGCATTTCTCAACAGGAGTTAGCAGCATTTTCGGCTAAAGATGTAGAAGGGGGACGTTACCAAGACAAACTATACCGCATTCCTATGCGTTCTGATGTGGGAATGCTCTACTACCGAGAAGATTTAATCAAACAAGCAGGACTCAAGCCCCCAGAAACCTTTCAAGATTTGCTACAAATTTCCCAAACCTTGCAGAAGAAAGACCAAGTGAATTGGGGCTATCTTTGGCAAGGTCGCCAATATGAAGGACTGGTGGCGATGTTTATCGAAGTTCTCGAAGGCTTTGGAGGCTTCTGGGTGAATCCCGATACTTTGGAAGTGGGACTAGATCGACCAGAAACATTACAAGCCATTGAGTTTCTGCGTAGTACGGTGAGGGAAGGCATTTCACCCCCTGGAGTCACAACTTATCAAGAAGAAGATACCCGGCGCTTATTCCAAAGTGGTCAAGTAGCATTTTTACGCAGTTGGCCTTACGCTTGGCCTTTAGCCCAAGCTGAAAATTCGCCAATTCAGGGCAAAATTGCCATAAAACCAATGGTTCACGCTCCTGGCCAGACGGGGGCTGCTTGTTTAGGAGGCTGGGGTTTAGGGATTGCCAAAAACTCTAGACATCCCGAAGAAGCTTGGAAAGCAATCCAATATTTTACCAGCAAAGAAGCACAACGCCGATTTATTTTGACCGCAGGCTTTGTACCCAGTCGCCAAGAATTGTTTACAGACCCAGAGATTGTTGCCAAATACCCCCACTATCCCCAACTATTGGAAGTAGTGAACAATGCAGTTTTGCGTCCACCAATTGCCCAGTATGCTCAAACATCAGACATTTTGCAACGTTACCTCAGCGCCGCCCTATCTGGTCGGATGGCTCCTGAACGAGCAATGCAGCAGGCGGCGGCGGAAACGCGCAGGCTGTTAGGGACAGTTGACAGTTGACAGTTGACAGTTGACAGTGAACATCACCTGATAACTGATAACTGATAACTGATAACTGATAACTGATAACTGACAACTGATAACTGATAACTGATAACTGATAACTGATAACTGATAACTGATAACTGATAACTGATAACTGATAACTGATAACTGATAACTGATAACTGATAACTGATAACTGATAACTGACAACTGACTAATGACTAATTCACAAACACTCCGAGGTCGGGAACAACGCACAGCTTGGATTTTACTAGCACCTGCACTGCTGTTGCTGTTGTTTGTATTTGCCTACCCAATTTTACGGGCATTTTGGTTAAGTGTATTTACTAGGAATCTGGGAACGGAACTACAACCAGTATTTTCTGGTTTGGATAATTATGTGCGGATGGCTGGGGATGGTCGTTTTTGGCAGAGTTTATGGGCAACAACGGTATTCACTACAGCCTCGGTCATCTCGGAACTACTGCTAGGACTCTTAATTGCTCTGGTTCTGAATCGAGCGTTTTTTGGTCGGGGTATTGTGCGGACGATCGCTATTTTACCTTGGGCTTTGCCTACTGCTTTGATTGGTCTGGCATGGGCTTGGATTTTTAACGATCAGTTTGGTGTTGTCAATGATATCCTGCGACGGTTGGGGCTGATTAACACGGGAATTAACTGGTTGGGAGATCCCACGCTGGCGATGATCGCAGTGGTGTTTGCTGATGTATGGAAAACTACACCATTTATTAGTATCTTACTGCTAGCTGGCTTACAGTCGATATCACAAGACCTCTATGAAGCTTACTCGGTTGATGGGGCAAATGCTTGGCAAAAATTCCGCAATATTACTGTGCCTTTGCTGCTACCACAAATTTTAATTGCCGTGCTGTTTCGGTTTGCTCAAGCTTTTGGGATTTTCGACTTGATTGCGGTGATGACTGGGGGCGGCCCTGGTGGCGCTACGGAGGTGGTGTCATTGTACATCTATTCTACAGTGATGCGCTACTTAGATTTTGGTTATGGTGCAGCCTTGGTTGTGGTGACATTTCTGATTTTAATTGCGGCTGTGGCGATCGCTAGTTTCTTACTTAACAAATCTCGTGCCAGATCATCAGGAGCCATGTAACCTATGAGTGTAACACCCCAAGCAACTCCCACAACTCCAAAACGAACAGGGGGCAACAAGTTTTCTGTTCAAACAATCTTGCTACCCATAGCAGTAGTATTAGTGGTGCTATTCAGCCTAGCACCGGCTTTATGGCAATTGCTCACCTCGTTTAAAGTCAATGAAGATATCGCCGCCGTCCCTACCGTCTATTTTCCGACGCGATTTACTTTCAATCATTACATTGAGTTATTTACTCGCCGTCCATTTTGGCGATATATTTTTAATAGTGCCTTCGTATCTATTATCTCTACATCTGTAGCTTTAGCGATCGGCGCACCTGCTGCTTATGCCCTGGCAAGGTTACGCCCTTGGGGTGGAAAAGTTATCCTCGCCAGCATTCTGATTGTGACTTTATTTCCGGGAATTTTATTGTTTTTAGGACTGTTAGAAATTATTCAAGCCCTGAGACTGGGTAACAACTATTTGGCGCTGATTATACCATACACTGCCATCAATTTGCCCCTGACAATTTTAGTCCTCAGAAGCTTTTTCGAGCAATTACCAAAGGACTTGGAAGATTCCGCTAGAGTCGATGGCTACAACACCTTTCAACTGCTGTGGCAAATTGTGCTACCAATGACCCTCCCCGCCCTAGTCACAACAGGGATTCTCACCTTTATTTTTGCATGGAATGAGTTTATCTTCGCTCTGACATTTATGACCCGCGAAGAGTTGAAAACAATTCCCGTGGCTGCTGCTCAATTAGGTGGTGCAACCGTATATGAAATTCCCTACGGCTCCATCGCGGCTGCAACTGTCATCGGGACTATACCCTTAGTTTTACTAGTTTTGTTTTTCCAACGCAGAATTGTCCAAGGTTTGACTGCTGGCGCTGTAAAAGGATAGAAAAATGGCTAAACTTGAACTCAAAAATTTAAATAAAACCTATAATCCCAAAGTCATCCCTGTCAAAGATGTTAGCTTAACTGTAGATAACCATGAATTTTTGACTCTACTCGGCCCTTCCGGTTGTGGTAAATCTACCGTCTTACGCATGATTGCTGGACTTGAGGAACCTACTCGTGGTCAAATCAAAATTGGCGATGTGGATGTCACCAATAAGCGAGCAGCCGATCGCAATATTGCAATGGTATTCCAAAGCTATGCACTTTATCCCCACATGACGGTGTACGAAAATCTCGCTTCTGGGTTGAAGCTGAAAAAAGTACCACCAGCAGAAATTAAACGGCGGGTAGCAGAAGTAGCCGAGGTTTTGGGGTTAGAAGAGTTAATGAACCGTAAGCCTGGGCAAATGTCTGGAGGTCAACGCCAGCGTGTTGCGGTCGGTCGGGCTTTAGCGCGTAATGCCGATGTCTACCTGCTAGATGAACCGTTAAGCAACCTAGATGCACTGCTGCGCGAACGAGTGCGAGCCGACCTCAAGCAAATCTTCGCCGCCCAAAAAGTGCCAGTAGTCTACGTCACCCACGACCAAACAGAAGCGATGACGCTCTCCACAAAAGTAGCCTTGCTGAACAATGGCTACGTACAGCAACTTGACCCACCCGACCGCATTTATAACCATCCAGCTAACTTATTTGTAGCAGAATTTGTGGGCAGTCCCCAAATGAACTTGCTGACTCTACCCTGTCAGGGAAGATACGCCCTACTGGGGAACTTCCAAGTACACCTGCCAGATATACCCATTGTACCACCCCAGATTGTCTTGGGAATCCGCCCAGAAAATGTCCGCATTGCTCAAAGCGGTGATACCCAAACTATCCGAGGGCGAGTGTATTTAGTGGAAAACTTGGGTATGCACTATTTGGTCAGCGTCAGGGTTGAAGGTTCACCAACCGGAGCGCTAACAGTACGTGCTTTGTTGCCAATAGATCAAAATTGGAGTGGCGAGGATATTACCCTAGCATTGCCCCCTGAGAATATTCATTGGTTTGATGTTGAGTCTGGTCATGCTCTTGTCAAGCGGCAAATGTTAGGTGTGAGGGGCTAGCAAGACATGAATATTTAAACTTAATACCAATTCAAAAAATATTGGCAACACATCCATTATCTGTAGGGACGCACATCTGTGCATCCCCACTCATCTGCGTTTATCTGCGTTTATCTGCGTTCAATTTTTTCAAATCTATTGCCACATTTTAGCCTTGCCACGCCAGTAGATATTATTGTTATTAGGACTTACGCATAAAAACGAAAAATCAAGGGTTTGGGCAAGGGTGTAGGGGTATAGGGGTATAGGGGTGTAAATCTTTAAAACCCTTACACCCTTACACCCTGTCTCAACAGATAACCTTGGTGCGTAAGTCCTGGTTATGATTCATTTGGCATAGTTCTTATTTGAGAAAATAACCTAATTAACAGATGTGGTTTGGGAAAATCATCAATAAATTAAGCCTATATACTATTTTGTGCTTCCCAAGGAGATTTATATGTTACCTTTTGTTGTTTTGATTGCCAGTTACGCTATTCTCTCCACATTGTTCATTTCTCATATTGATTAACTTGAGCGGCGGATAGCAATTCAATGAGTGATATTTCTACTCATATAGCGGTTTTCAAGTCAGTGAGGTACAGAAAAAATGATTGAACGCAGATGAACGCAGATGGACGCAGATGAATCTGTATTCTATCCGATCGCAATCCGCTATAAGTTCCTGTATCCTGTGGAAAATAATCAGGTTTAACTTAGCTGAAAATATGGAAAATAAAACATGATTATAGAATACTTAACATTCTTCACATTGCTGTCAGCATCTCTTTTCTCAGTCATGCAACAAATGAGTCTTGCTTTGGATGAAGTAGATATTGAAAGTTTTATTCTTTGGTCAGGTGTTGCTGCTGTCATTGCTGGTTTACCTATAATGTTGTGGTAAATTGCCAGCAAGTAGATAATTCCAGTTGAGCATATTTAACTTGTATAAATTTAAAGTTAGTAGGGTGCGTCAGTATAAATACTTTCTGGGTACAATCAGTTTTTCTCGTACTGACACACCCTAAATTTTGAAGGTTTTTTATCTGGAACTCCCTTCAAGGGCTTTTTAGTTTCACTCCTCACCCATTGTGCTTTCTTAATAGGATTTATACTCTTTAAACGATGTAACTTTACCTGTTTTATCAAATGCCATAACTGTAAATGGCTGTTTTTTATCTCCCATTTCCATTCCTGGTGTTCCTATAGGCATCCCTGGTACAGTTAAACCTAAAACTTGCGGCTTTTGTTGAAGAAAACTCTTAATATCGTCGGCGGGAATATGCCCTTCCATCACATAGCCATCAATAATTGCTGTGTGACAAGATGCTAACTCTTGAGGCAAGTTGTACTTTTGTTTAATTGCCTCTATATCATCGGTTTTGATATCTGCTTGGATGTTAAACCCTTGCTGGCGTAGATGTTCCACCCAAGCACCACAGCAACCACAAGCGGGACTGCGATAAACTTTAATGTCTCTTGTTCCTAAATAAGGTTCGGTTTGCTTGTCCCAAAGACTGACGTTGATTAATGATACAGAATTGCTGCCTAAAATCTGTGGATGGTTAATACCTGTAACCTCTTCTGCTTTGCTTGATAAATTGGC
The DNA here is from genome assembly GCF_014697625.1 of Anabaena azotica FACHB-119. Taxonomy (GTDB): domain Bacteria; phylum Cyanobacteriota; class Cyanobacteriia; order Cyanobacteriales; family Nostocaceae; genus Trichormus; species Trichormus azoticus_A. Next base: position 29,936 of record NZ_JACJSG010000003.1, read on the forward strand.
TGTGCCATAGGTTATTGCTAAAATCCCAATAGTCACAATTACTAGGAATAAATAACTTGACAATTTACTCATCCAAGTAGAAAAGCGTTCGTGCATTGTTAAGACCTCGCAGAAGTTTTTTAATATTGTAGGACTTACGCAAGTGTCATCATCAAACTAACTGTAGGGTGCGTCAGCCCCAATATTTTCGTAAACATCACAGGATTTTCTAAATCTGACGCACCCTACCCCAAGTGCCAGTTGCGTAAGTCCTATATTGATATTACATCCAATTCCATCCCATAAGGATCTGGTTGATTAACCCTAAGTCTGCGCTCAGGAATATGATGACAATCCAAGTCTACCGCATTGAGGGGAATGCAAATATCCTCATAGGAGCGATCGCGTAACCGCAAGAGCGTAGCTGATCGCACTCTCGTCTCTAGTCGCTCAGGCGCTACGGTAATTGTGGGATAGTCATCCTCACCCATAAGCACCGAGCCAAGGGCCAATAGGTTTATCTGGTGTGTTTTCAATATGCAGTTCCTGCTGGTAAATTTCAAAGCCTCGACTTTGATAGTTTCTCAGTGCATAAGGACTATCCAAACTACAAGTGTGTACCCATATTCGTCTTGCTCCCATTTCCCAGCCGCGTTTTACTCCTTGACTAAGTAAGTATCCTCCCAACCTTTGCCCTATAAACTGGGGCATAATGCCGAAATAAGCAATTTCTACATTATCTTCTGGTTGCTTTTCTAGTTCGATATATCCGGCTGGTGTACCCGAAATGTATGCTACCCAAGTTTCCAATTCTGGTCGATGCAGATAAATTTGCCAACGCTCGTAATTCCAACTTAAGCGGTTAATCCAATAGTAATTTCCGCCTACACTAGTATAAAGAAAGCGGCTAAACTCAGGTGAAGGAATTTTTGCTTGTTCAATTCGCAATTGATAGTCCCCTGGAGTAGATGGACGTAGCTGCTTGGGGTCTAACATTTCTAAATACCAAGTGGTTACTTCTTGCAGCATAATTTGAGATTGGTCAACAAACAAAGGTCTTTATGTTGTGATAGATTCGACTGGAGTGTTATAAATTGTAAAAAGTAAATTATTAAAAGTTACTCTATTCCTATGACTGTAAAACTTGAGAACGAAAACGATAAATCACAAGCAGACAATATTATAACTATAAATCAACAAACAGAAACCGAAAAAATACTCTGTCCTCATTGTTTACGCACCGCCACGAACGGTATTAAATGTAAAGGGATCTGTGTGGCTGACAGTGACTATTAACAGGGGACAGGGGACAGGGGACAGGGAATAGTTGTGAAAGTATCTTATTGTCAAGGTTAAGTTTCTCAGTTGCGAATTGGCATAAATAAGCCATCAACAGCAGGTTGTTGATACTATGTTGCAGTCAAAGATAGTATCTTACTCTCCGCTACTTCCCGTTCCCCTCTTGGGAGGGGCTAGGGGTGGGTTGCTCCCTTGCCTGCAAAAACAAACATCTTTAAACACAACTTGGTATGATATTACAGCAGTTTCGCTATTCGTGAAATACTGTAGAGACGTTACATATAATGTCTCTACATGGTTTTGGGTTCTACGCTTGTACCTCATTTACCCAAAATATACTGTATTACAGTAAATTATAAATAAATTATCAGCAACTAAACTTTTCTTATAAAGAAAAATCAGGAATGGGAAACAAAGCTTTCCCATTCACTGAAAAACAACCAACGTAGCAGAGAAAGATAGATAAAAGTAAAGTACTAATTCCGCATAAAAACGATTGAAAAATGGCGGAAACGGTAAGGCAAAACACCTAAAACTTGTTTACTTCTATAACATACCTCCAGATTTTGATGAATGTTTGTAGGTAGGGTGGGAGGAAATAAACCACCCAATGTTCAACTAGATTAACTAGCAGCTAATAACCAACAATCAATCTATTTCTTCTCACTAGAAACGATTTCTACATTACCTTTTGCTAGGGCTTCTAATGCTTCGCCTTCAGCATCTTCTTGTCTCTTTTCTTTTTCATCTTGAGCTTGTGCTGTGGCGGTCAGTTTGGCTACTTGTTCATCGCTTTCGAGAATACCGAATTCAATCAACAAATCTTCTAGCTCGTCCATCTCTAGAGGAGTAGGAACAGCCATAAAAGTGTTATCGATAATCTTGCTCGCCAAGGCGCGATATTCATTTGCTTGGTTGCTGTCAGGCGCATACTCGTTTACAGTCATCCGACGCAACTCAGCGTGTTGCACAATATTGTCACGAGGTACAAAGTGAATCATCTGAGTGCTAATACGTCTAGCCAATTCACTAATTAAATCCCATTCGCGGTCTGTTTTGCGGCTGTTACAAATCAAGCCACCCAAGCGCACGCCACCGGAATGTGCATATTTGAGAATACCGCGAGAGATGTTATTAGCCGCAAACATCGCCATCATTTCCCCAGAGGTAACAATGTAGATTTCTTGCGCTTTCCCTTCCCGAATTGGCATGGCGAAACCACCACACACAACGTCCCCCAATACGTCGTAAGATACGAAGTCTAGGTCTGTGTATGCGCCGTTTTCTTCAAGGAAGTTGATGGCGGTGATAATACCACGACCAGCACAACCGACACCGGGTTCAGGGCCACCAGACTCAACGCACTTAATACCACGGAAGCCTTCGATCACGACTTCTTCTAGTTCGAGGTCTTCTACTGCACCTTTTTCCGCAGCTAGGTGTAACACGGTGGTTTGGGCTTTACAGTGCAGCACCAAACGAGTAGAGTCTGCTTTGGGGTCGCATCCCACAATCAAAATTCGCTTACCCATTTCCGCCATTGCAGCGAGGGTGTTTTGCGAGGTGGTAGATTTACCAATACCGCCTTTACCGTAGAAAGCAATCTGTCTAATGTTTTCGTCGGACATGATGATTTAGTCTCCAAGTAATTGTGATTTTGTGGGTCTGCGAGGGACAGTTTGAGCCTGTGTAGAACGTCTTTGGCGGTGCGCGTTCTACTGCTACAGCAATGAGTGTTGAATACATATTGTTGGTGGGAATTTTTAAGTAAGAAGGTTTGGCGTTGTTGAATGAGAGTAAGAATTTATTTCACGCATTCGCGCAGCGTCTCGTAGAGAAGGCGCAAAGGACTGAAGAGTAAAACAAATGAGGGAGTAACCCACCCCTAGCCCCTCCCAGGAGGGGAATAGGGAGATAAGGAGAATAACTATGGACTAATGACTAATGACCAATGACTAATCCTATATAGTCGCTACAACTTCGCCAATTTTGCTGATGTCATAGCCGCCGAGGACTTCTAATTGTGAGTGAACCATGCGATGGCCTAATGTACTCAACAACTGTTGGATAGGGGCTTCTTCTAAGTACTCTTTGAGAATTACTAGGTCGTATCTAGATTGATGCAGAGGTACAAATCCTAAACCGAAGGTAGCGGCGACGGATGCTGTACTAATACCTGCGTCAACTAATCCGAATGCGATCGCTTGGGCAACATCTTGATGGCTGGTAACAATCTGCTCAAATCCTTTCACTGCTTGAAACGGTATCTGTTCTTGTTGCAGTTTTTGTTCTAATAGCATTCGACTACCAGCACCAACTTCTCGATTGACAATGGTTGCTTGTGCTTCTACTATATCACTCAGGGTCTTAAAACCCTTGGGATTACCAGACGGTACTAATAGCCCTTCTTCCCACAAACCAAGAGTAATTAACACAGCTTCCCTTCCAGCCAAGATTTCACGAGCAAATGGTAAGTTATGCTCTCCGGTCTTTGGGTCGTATAGGTGCATTCCGGCAATGTGTGCCTTACCTGCACAAAGACTCTGCAACGCAGATATGCTATTGGCGAAGGTAAAATGCACTCGTAATTGTGGATGCCAACGTTCTGTAGCTCTTGCCCACAGGGCAATTACAGGCGCACAACCAGCAATGACAACTGTATTATGCAGTGCTTCTAAGTTATCGTCTAACAGCCTCAAGCTGACTTTACCTTCACCTGTTTGACTTGCACCCTCTGCATCAGCCGGAATCATATCTTGGCGAAAGGCATCTTTACCCAATAAGGGGTAAGCTATCCATTGTCCGCCGACTCTGGCTAAACTCAGACGCACTGACTGACTAGGCGGTACAGGTTTTGCCAGTATGGCTTCAATTTGCGGTAAATCTTGGTCTTGCCAGAATAGATCCTCAACTTGACAACCAAGTGCTTTAGCTAAACGTAGTGCGATCGCCACTGAAGGGGCATATTGTCCTGATTCTACACCACTAATTGTCTGACGAGTCACACTAGCTATATTTGCCAAATCTTGCTGGCTCATTCCTAAGCGTGTTCTGATTGATTTCAAGTTATTTCTGAGGTTACTATCCTGCTTCATTGGCTTCTTTAGTTCTACATTTACACAAAGCCGTCGCGGATTTACCTTATATATATACTGTGAGTAAAAGTAAAGGTTTGGAATCCAACCAATATTTTCCAAAACCTAATATTCTTTCGCTCTTTCGATTCCCTATACGTCAAGCATAACATACAGCTTGCTAATTTACTTGCCCCAGAGAAATTTTTTTTAAATATTTTTTAGTAAGTATAATAACTTGATAAATTAACAATTTAAAATCTCCTATTCACATAACAGTAAATCGCCCATACACAGCGATTTTCCACGATTAACTTGCAGATATTACACCCTAGCTATTACCAATTAAATTGGTAAAATGAAGCAAAGAATACAGTTTTCTTGGCGAAATTTCGGTTTGATGCTTGATAGATAAGCAAGATAGACCTGAAGAAAATACCAACCAATTTGGTCAGGTGGGTAAATATCGCCCTGATCGCAAATCATGATTTCATGATAGATGAATATACCGTATTTAATCTTTCTGCACCATCGAATATTTGCTGTGCAGATATGAAAGAACAGGACTATTTTTAGCCTTATATTTATTGGAGTCAAACATGATTACCGAAGAAGACTTAGCTCAACAATTTAACGTGATTATTGAACATACTCATCCCCGCGTTTGGGAATTAATTCGCCACTGTTATGTCAGAGTAATTACACCCCAACTCAAGAACAAGCCTCTTCCCAATGCGAGATACATAGGAATTTATTGTCCTGAGAAATTGGTAACTGCTTTAATCACCCAAAAAAACTTACTTAAAGAAGTAGCAGCTTATGTAGGGCTTGTTGATGTTGTCTGTTTAAATGCTACAAATTTAATGCGATATCCCATGTCACAAATAAAGCAAAACTATCCACATTTATGGTTAGAGTTGCTTTGGGTTGTTAGTTATTAGTTATTGGTCATTAGTCCACAGTCAACAGTTATTCTCCCTCATCCCCCTGTTCCCCTCCAGGGAGGGGTTAGGGGTGGGTTACTCCCTTACTCCACACAATTATGAATCACATTCATCCAGATGATTTGCCTTCAAATCGAACAATATTATTGAGTAAAATACTTATTAGACAACTCGAAGAAGCAACTAAAAAAAGTTTCTTCTTGGCTTGTAACCGCATAGCCCGTATTTTATTGGCTAGTTGTCATTGGTATTTCAAAATTCATAGCGGTGTTCTTGTATTAATTATGATTTGTCCTGATATGGAAAGTTATCAGAACATCATGACAAGTATTCCCTATTTCACTAAGAATTTAAGGCGATTTGCAAATACAGCTAGTATTAGTGTTACTCCGCCAGTTAATTTAGGCGTACCTTGGATAATCGAAATCGACGAAATTGGGTTAGATAACGACGCACTCAATACGTAACCAAATAACTGTGTTGGGGCGAAAAAAAGCAATCTTAATAACTTGAGAAGTGGGCAAATCAGCAGATCAAAAATTGTGCGATTAGCTATTGTCAGGTAGGCGATCGCACAATATACAACTCACCCTTATTCTAGATATTCTGTCTAAGAATCTGCGTCTTCATCCTCGGTTTCTTCATCTTCAATAGTAAAATCGCTAATATAGTCACGCACAACACGCTCAAAAAATAAGGGAGCAGGTAAAGCAGTCCAATCACTGTAGTGACCAAAGCCGTAGCGCAGTGACTCCACAAAAGCTGCTAAGTCATCAGGGTTATCTTCTGGTTGACGTAAGGTAACAACAATTTCCAGGGGGTTGGGAGTAGGCCAGCGACCAGTAAAAGGAGCTTGTTTTGTGAGTAACCCAGTTTTTTTATCTAGACTGTAGTTTGAGCGATAGCAACTTTGACCACGAGTATATTGATGTGGTGATTCACGCGCCACAGATAGATAAGCTACGCAGCCAGTTTGGTTAGTCGCGCTGAGTCGAAATAAGCCAGTTGCACTAGATGCCGAAGGAATTTCCCGCGTATGCGGCAGCTTCTTTAGTTCCTCTTTAGTTCTGGTATCTTCTACAGAGGTTTCTATTAAGTGTCTGGCTTTTTTCTCAATAATGCCAGGGGCAATTTCTTGGCGTATGCGAATTATACGTGCGCCTTGCCAGTTAACCTCCATGTTTTCATGCTTATTACCAAGGTTAATTTGATTAGAATTTATTCTAATATCAGCTAACCAAGGCCATAGTTGAACGCAGTTGGAAGAATCAATCATAACCAATGGTTGCTTCCCTCCTTTCACAGAATCGGAAACAACCTGTTCCACAAAGTCCATGAATCGAGTTTTGCGTACTTCCTCTTTATCAGCCAGTTTAATAGGAGTAAGTTCAGCAACAAAAGCTCGTCCATCAGAAAAACTCGTCCACGAACTGATTACTAAATTTCCTCTATCATAAGCACAGCAAAATTCACATTTACCTGTATCTACATTGATGCGGATTGCTATTGGTAAAAATGTACCTTCTATTTTACCACGAACGCGACCTTTTTGTTTACGGACAATTGTAATTACAATAATTTCTTTTGGTCTAGCTTCTGGGGGAATATTTTGCAGATACTTATCAACTTTTCCTTTGACATCATCAATGCGACCAGAATGAGCAAAAATTAAATCTTTCAGTGCTGACTGCATCCGATGGAAAAAGTCTGCAAGTTTGAGACGATTTGTTGTCCTTGTTTTTTCAATAGGTAGTAAAAACTGCACAGCAGCACCAACCTTTGCTAATGCTTGACGAGTTGAAGGTTTGTTAACTTTATCGTCAGGTTTAACAGTGTTTTGACCATTAGGATTTGGATAAAACTGTCGTGCCATTATTAAGCAGAAAGTTGGCTGATTGAGCTTTTCAATCTGTTGTGCAGTAGATTCCCATGCTTTAATTCGCTCACGCGATCGCTCTTTAGCATTCAAATCTTTTCCTGATAAACTTTCTCTTGGCCCGTGCGTATCTTCTGGCAAGCGACTAATTTCTATGTCAAGAGTATTACCCCACAAAACTTGAGTAACTTTCTGCAACAGTTTTGCTTCAGTTTGTAACTGAGCTTCATAAAATATAAATAATAAAGGTCGTTCATTCGGATATAATCGCTGCATTGCTGCTTGGTTTGCCTGAATAATGGCTTGGAGATCATCTGTCTGATTAGGTGTAGGTTTGCTAAATTGCAGAGCTTTTCTTCCCCAATGAACACCTTCTAAGCGAATGCTAAAGTATTTACTTAGTAAGTCATCAATTTGTTTCTCGTTGAATTGATCGAAATATTTCGGAGTAAATTCCAAGTTGGTATTTGTTTCCAGAGCTTCCAAAACACCACCAAGCAGTGTAGGAAGATTAATCATGCGCGATGCTGTATCATCTAGTTTGTGGGTAGATGCTATTTTTTTGTAATCCTTAAATATTTCGATTCCTAATGGTTGAATAATTTTTGCGATCGCCTCAAACGCATCTAATTTATCGCGCTCTGGGACACCTGTTTCAATCCCGTAGGTTTCAAAAGTTTCTTCGTCTTCTTCTGAATTATCTTGTAGCCCATTACGGTAAGTTAGAAGTACCTCACAGCTATTAGTTGAGGCTAAACCTCTAGCGATTTCTTGTCCATCACAAGATGACCCCAAATTTAATTCTCTCCGCAATATTTCAAAATCTTTATCTGTTCTCCAAACCAATTTTACCGAATCTTCCTTGTTAGTTTTACCATTTTTGCCGTTTTTGTCTTGTTCGCATCTTACTTGATAGCTAAAGGCTCTATCAGTATGCTCTTGAGAAAAGATGAAACCGCTAATCTTTCTACGGTCATATTTAGGAGCTTTTAAATGGGTGAACCAGCGACGTTTAGAAACTTCAACTTTTAATAAAGGTTGATGTAAAGATGGGTAAGTAACAACTTCCAATCTCACTACAAAACTGAATTTTCCTTTTGCGCCATCCAAAGAAATCGGATCTGTGATCAGTTCTGCAATACCAGAAGTAAATGTACCACTGCTGAAAATAACACGTTTCATCGGCTTTAAATCTGGAAAAATAACTTGTCCAGCAATTTGACGAGCCACATAATCTGCAAGCATTCGATACGCATATTTATCTTTAGGTTGAGTTGTATCCGTCTCTTTATTCCAAGCCCAAGGTAATACTTGAGATTTGAATGGAGAAACTGTTATTAACTCTCCTCTTTCTTGCAAATCCTTCAAGCTCTCAATAATGTCTATTGATATATCTTCCTTCTCAGCAAATGGTTTGAGATAGTTTGTCAACCAATCATTAATAATTGGGCGAAGTATTCTATTTATTTCTTCTTCATTGCCGCCAGTAATGTAAACAAAGGGTTCTGGTACAGCATTGACAGCATATTTAGCATAATTCAAGGCATATTTGCTAAGACCTATCTCTGGTTCAATTCGTGTTGCATCTTTTAATACTACTTGTAAAAAATTCCGCAATGAGCCATAAGGAATATTTTTGACATTAGCTCCTTGTTGAATCTTGCCGAAACATTGCAAAGCTGGTTTTGTCCAAGTAAGAGTAAACCCCTCTACTATAATTGGAGGTAGTTTATCTGGTACTGTAAAAGCTAGAGGAAATTTGGCAATTGATTTGATTGCACCTTGCTGAATATACAATGTATCTGAGACGAAATCACCTTCAGTTTCTTCGTCTTCCTCTTCTGCCAATAAATCTTCTTCCAATTCAATTTCATTATCAAAATCGTTAATCATTTTTACATCTCCAATAGTGTTGAAAACTCGTCAAAACCTGCTTCTTCATCCGCCAATTCTTCTAAGGAATGTAATTCACCAGGATAAATTACTCCTTGAATGCGCTGTAAAGGTTCTAGAAATTCGCCATACAGTTCTTGATAAATTTCTCGAATTACGGGGTCTTCATGGTTCACACATTCTTCTAAAATAATTCGCATCTGAACCAGCATACTATCTCGTCCAGAGTCGGGTTTATCTTCTGTTGATTTTTTAGCCCAAGCTGCATCAACAAAGTAAACTGATACTGGGCATCCATTCCGCATTCCTCGACCAATTGTTTGCAGAATAGCTACCATTTGATTAGCCGTAAATGATTTGAATAGTTCAGTCCCCAAACGGCTGGCCATTAAGGGTTCACGTAACAATCTATTAGCAGTTAACCAGAGGTCTTTTCTTGATTGTCGCCAAGCTGTTGCTATGGCATTCAAATCTTCTGTTTCACTAAAAACTCGACTATCAAATTCTTGTGTTGCTCGTCCTGCCAAGCTGTACAAAAGCTGCATATCATTTTTGGTAGGATGAGGACGAGTGAGGAAGTAAATAGAGCCAATTGCTGCATCTAGTTTCCTGTCCCCTTTGGTGAAAACTATGTTGACACCTCTACCAATTGCCAGCATGGGAAAAATTAGAATGTCACAGTTTTCATCATCTCCTAATGCTTCACATTGAGCAGAAGTGATAAAATCTTTTGGTTGTTCTCCTTCTCTCAAAGAGTTAACAACTGCTTTTGTATGCCTACCAACATCAGGATAATAGTTATTGATGTATTTCTTAATATGGCGAGCTTGGTCATAACTGTTAACAACTAAAGCGGCTTTGCGACGAATATCAGACTTGACATCAAATTTATTCATGGCTTTATAAATTTCAGATTTAGTAGTTCCTCCTTTGACAAGAGCATCTACCATCAGCTGAAGATTCCGTTTTTGCAGTTCGGGATCGCCTGCGCCACTGTATAGTAGAGGTTGATCACCACGTTGGCTATCTGGAAACCATTTGAAACGATAAATGCTTTTTGCTGATGTATGATTTTTTGACTGACGTGCTTTGAGTAAATAATGTGGCCCGGCGTTAATATGATAGGCTGGACTGGCTTGTAAAAATGATGTGGCTGAGGTAATTAAAATAGCTGGACTAGCTTGTCCATTATCTGCTTCTAACAATCGATGAAAGCGGTGCATTAACATCCGAGGCGCACCTACAAATGTAATGTATGATAATTCCATATTTCTCGCAGCAGTGCGCGTTGTTTGTGCTTTGAAAAAACTGTATTGCACACCAGAAAATGAACCTAAAATGCTTTCTGGAATGAATTTTCTTAGTTCTGGTGATGCAGTAGATTCTACAATGGGATCACGAATGAAGCCTTCTGCAACCATTGTTCTTGTGCCTGGTACAATTCGCTGATAACCCAAAATTACGAATGTAACAGTTATTAGTAATTTAATTAAATCCTCGGCTTCGATAGTTAATTGATGTTTGGGAAAACAGAGTTTGAAAAATAATTCGATAATTTCTTGGACAATCGCATCACGTTGTTTAATCAGATTTTCTGCTAAGTAGCGGCGAAAATGCTGAATAAGAGTTTCCCATTCCTGTTCTAAGGTTTCTCTGTTTATGCCTATATAATGAGGCCAAAAATCAGCTTTAAAATCTTGAGGGTTATTCACACCTGTGCGGTCATAAAAGGCATTATATGCTGCTTTTTCCCAAAATTCAGCTAACGCTCGACTTCTGGTAACTTCAGTTTTTACCTCTTGTTCATCAATTTCATCTTGTTTAGTGGATTTTTTCAGAATATTCAAGAGTTCGCTAACAATTCGTAATACAGTCAACAATTGATTTTCATAGCGTTCTTTTACCCGCGACGCTGACATATTATGGATGGTGGTAATCAAAGAGGTATTATGATTGCCAAATTCCGCTAAGTCACGACTGTAAAGTTCTATATCCCGGTCAAATAGTCGATAGTTTTCACCACGAGCAAAGCGATTATGAATTTGTTCGAGAATGACTCTATGAATTGAGTGTTTTGAGCCAGAAATACTTAAAGTTGCCGCGCCATAATCATCTAAGACTTTCTGCACCATGTCGCCTTCATCGAAAACAACTAGGTCAAAGGTACGGGCAATTAATTCAAAATATCGTAATTGTTCGTAACTCGCATGGGGTGATATTTGAGTATCGAGCGATCGCACATGACCAACCCAAATATTAGCATCCAATAAATCTCGTTGTGCTTTGTTGCGACCGCACATTGTCCAGAGGGGACACAGGCATTTTTTCATCTTTCCCTGTTTCCCCCCTCCTTGCAATATCTCATTACAAGGTGCATAACCAAACCCCCACAAAGACATATCCGCAGTGGAAAAGGCTGGTAGAACGCAGTTCAGCCCAAAAACTTCTGCCTGTTCTAAAGTGTAAGCAAAACCACCATTGTTTCCTGTAGCGGCGATCGCTTCTGCAATATTATCTGCATGGCGACGACGAGTTTCATCACCTTGACCGACAAGCATTCCCACCTTAACTTGATGAAATGCCAAATCAGCCATGTACTGTCTAGCAACTTCAATTGAAGGAAACACAAACATTGCTTTATAGTCATGTAGCCCCAACCAGACAGCTATCAACACCAGTAAGGTTGTTTTACCCGACCCAGGCAAACCAATTAAGTGTTTGATATCCGCTAATTCCAGTACATCATCTTCTTTCCGCAGTCCTTTTCCCGCCTCCGACACCATCAGGTCAAAGCGTTCAAAGCGCTCTGCCCAGTTCCCAGTCCGTCGTTCAGGATATTGCTGTTCACGTTCGTCCATTTTCCGAGCCAAATCACGCAGTTCTTTTAGGGGAATGCGAATCTTTCCTCTTGGTTGGCGGTTGAGGGAATGGGTACGACGTGCAGCAATCGGCGCAGAGATACGCGGAATGTCTAACTTCACGGAAGTTGAGTCTTCACCTAACGCCACAGCCATTGGCTGACGAGGATCGGCAACTATAAAACCATAGGTATCGTAGGGCAAAGGGGAACTGAGAATTTGCCGCGCCTTTGTAATTAACGAATCTTCTAAAGCGTCAGTCCTTTGAAACTGAAGTGTTTCAATATCAATTTCATACGTCCCTTGAGTATTGTTTGAGTAATGATAATTGTTATAGAGAGCGATCGCGTGTTTAACTGACTGGTGCGTTACATAAGCCAGAGACATCTGCCGCATATTGAAAATAGCTTGACGAGCTTGTGCAAATGCAGGTGCATTTAAAATGCTGGCCATACCAGACATAACTACTGGTGCATACTCCAGTGAATTAGTGCCGATAAATTCTTCCATGAAGACGCAAAGCCAACAAATTCGCTCTGCACCTTTCCAAAAATCAGGTTTAGTTCGCATAAGGCATCTTCTTTATAAACTCAATGACGGCGGAAACTGACATAATTTCTAAACTGGCTGCATCACCTTTTTTATCAAGTGTTGATTTAAGGGTGGAAATGTAGCTTGGGTTATCTTCAATTAAGCGATCGCTCACAGCCAAAATCCGACGGCGATAATAAATCAGTCCCCCAATACTACGGTTGAGACGCAAAGCCAAAGTCACCGGACTTGTATAAGATTTAGCATCAATGCCAATTGCTCGTTCGTTAATTGATATATCGCATAAATCCGACTCTGGATAAAGTTCCGCATCTAGTCCGTTTTGTCTGGCTGTATCAAATATGGCTAATTCGTCAATAGCTGGGCCTGTCCAGTAGGTGAGAATTTGCGGCTTGGCAATGCGTAAAATGTCTTCGTTGGGATCTAGTTTGTCGGATACTTTTGGCAATTCATGACCAATACACTGGCGAATGGGACAGCGCCCTTGTGCAAATAGTTTATTGTTAGGATGAGGTCGCATCAGTGTACCGCAGTATGCACAACGGTTTGCTAAACCATCAATTAACCAGATATCCGGTACTAGGTCGAAAAATCTCTCAAGAATCATTCCCTGTAAAGGAGTTAAGTCATTCTTAACCAAGTAATCTAATAGTTGGTGTTGTCCAATCAGAGAATGCCTACCAAACAACTCTCGTAATGCCGTATAGGCTTTGTGCTGGCGGCGACCACCCAATCGTTGGGTTGCGTCGCATAACTCAGTATAAAGGCGATGTTCAATAACATTATTTTCCCCAAAACCGCCACTGAGGTTGGCAATCTCTGCACAGTCTGAGGTGGGAACTCGCAAATCTGGATCGATGATGGTTGCGTTAGCAAAGCGAAAGTCTGATTGGTGAAAAATTCCTAACCCCCAACGCTCAGAACCAAGCGGGTAGCGTGCGTTATCTAAGACAGTATGTACACAAGCAGCGCGATCGCATTGTCCTTCTTCAATATACAGACGACCCAATTTGCACATTGCTTGATAAAGTTCTGGTGGCAATGTACTATCCTCTTGACGGACAATTTGTTGTCCTGGTAGCAGTCGGTCATATTGGCGCATAATTCCCTGCGCTAACAAAACTACAGCATCTTCAGCCAGATCCGTTGCTGGTCTTTGTCCAGTAGGTAATGGCAAGGGGGTTGCAGTGATTGCGGGTAGCCATGTAGGATCTTGACCTTGAGCTTCGGCAAGAATTTGCATCTCCAAAGTATCATCTGTGAAAGAAGGCAATACTTGCGCGATCGCCGCCAGCGTCCAACCCTTCTTTAATAGTAAAGTTGTTGCCAATCCCTCCAAAATTTGACGAAATCCAAATTCTTGTCCTTTCGGTTGTGATAAAAGTTGCTTTGCTCTCCAAGACCGCACGGTTCGCAAGGCTGGTGGCTCTACTGACAGTTTCAGGTGTTCAATCTGCCGTTTAAGTTCTTTTGTCAGTGCCTCAGCAGTTCCCTGCCATTGACGCACACCTTCAAATTCCATATATTTAATTTACATCATTAACTGTTTACACTAAACGATGTAAATTACAATGTCAATAGCTTTTGCTGAATAAGATTAAGGTTGCGGTCTAAATTGAAACAATATTACTGAAAAGCTACACCCACAACGAGTTATAATCTCAATCCTGTTAACAAGAGTGCGATCGCCCATGCTAGGGTGTAGCTGATTGGACTATGAAAAATGAGTAGCGATCGCCGCCGCCATCCATGTAACAAATTTCTTGCTTTTCATAGAAAATATTTACGGTAAATTGCTTACTTATGGTAAGCTCTCTGAATACAATACCAAAAAAGTTAGAAATTAGTACCAACCAATTTGGTAAATATCAAGATACTCTTCGCTAGATAATAAAAAGGTTGACACGCATCTATATTAATTTATGCAAAAAACTTGATATTTGACGCTTTTCAACAGGGTAAAATTTTGCTCATGTCAGCAAGAGGAAAAGGGGCTTCTCTTGCACTCTTGCACTTAGCAAGGGGGAAAATCGAGACGGAAGCTCAACTCCGAAGAAAGTCAAGCGCCAAAGAAGGGCGGGGCTTGTACCTATGTTCTGCTCCGTTCCACTTATAGGGGGAAGGCTTGCTGTCCCTGCTCCCTGCCTCTGTTCTGATGCTACTAATACCCCAAGAAAAATGTTTTTGTTCAATGTAAATAATGAGGAAGTAGAAATGAACAAGATCGTAAAAATATTAATAATAGCCGTCTTTTCCTTCGTTATGTTTGCTTCTTCTGCTGTAGCCGATGAGTGTGGATCGGCAACCCAAAGTCAAATTCCTATAACCACTTTGGTAGGAACTTGGTCTAACGAGTTAGGATCAAAATTGACTATCAACAATGAAGAAAACGGACAAATTAGTGGTTATTATGAAACCGCTGTCTCCCAAGGTGGCTGTGCCAAAGGAAAATTCCCATTAGTAGGACGCACGAACCTTCCTTTGGTTGGATTCGTAGTTTCTTGGACAAACGAGTTGTCTAAATGTAATTCTGTTACTACTTGGTCAGGTCAACTGCAACAAAATAAACTAGTTACGACTTGGTTGCTTACACTAGGAACAGTCCCTAAAAATAATTGGCAATCTACTTATGTGAATAAAGATATCTTTACCAAAGAGAGCTTAACTAAATAGCGAAATTCCTATCTAAACTTCCTCATGCTTAACCAAGATGAGGAAGTTTTGTTTTTCTAAAATCTATTGATTTGCTTGGACAATAATTGTATACTTGCTTCAACAGTACGATTGATAGCATTTACTTGGTAGTAACGGGGTACTTTACCACTGCTATCGTCGTAGTATTCCTGGGTAATAATCGCTTGCTGTGGGTTGTCAATTCCCTTCCATTGGCAGTAGCATTGCCACAATTGTTCCGGCGAGGGAAAAGCATCAAGCGCTATTTCTCGCTCTATTTGACCAGTGGTTACGGTAAAGTCATGCTCCAAGAACGCATCCCCGTTAGAACAGAATCAGTGTATTTAAACGCAGAGGTTAGCGCAGCGAAAAGTTCTGTAGGAGGGTTAGCCCGACCCAGGAAACTTTTCAAGACAGAGGGGCGCGGAGGTTTTTCCAGTTTTTTAGCGATGTACTCATTACCAGCGAACTTGATATTAATCAATTTCTGTAACTAACCATTGCCACTCAGTGACGACAGATTTGGGGATATTGAGAACCAATGGCTTTTCCCCCTTGACTGGCACATGAAGTTTGAGTGCATCGGTAGTGGGCAATTGGGGTAAAACATCAATTAAGTTATATTCACCAACATTAGGGGCTGGTGCAGTTAAAGCATAAACATCGGATGCCGTCAACAATTTTCCACTTGCTGCCTCAATTTCTAATGGTTGGGGGTGGGCAATTTCCACTACACCCGGAAATGCGACCAAGCGTAACCTTAAATCTCGAACTGGATTATTGTAATTTTGTTTGAACAGTAGCACCTGCCAAGCATATCCAAATTCGTCTAGGATAGAAACTTGCGAGTGGTAGCGCAAAACGCCGGGAGAATCATGATGTTGGCGCAGCAGCGCTTGGGCTGGCTCTACAGTCCAACCGCTCAAACTCAACGCTAGAAGAATTACTAGGACACAACGCCAGATAAAGGAGGGAAATTTTCGCTTCATATATTAGTATACAGAACCAATTAAAAGGATTAAGTAGGTAGACATAATTAAATATAAAATGAGTTGTTGTTCGTAGTCAGCGATTTATCGCTTTATTGCTGGGTTTGAAAGGACTAAAGTCCTGACTACAAACTTACAGCAGTTTCGCTATTCGTGAAATACTGTAGAGACGTTACATGTAACGTCTCTACATGGTTTTGGGTTTTACGCTTGTACCTCATTTACCCAAAATATGCTGTATATTTAACTAAGTGTCTCTACTTATTTATTTGGAGTATGTTATTTTCTGTAATAAAAATGTGTGGAGATTTTAGGCATTTTATGAAAATCTGCGATATTCACCATATAGCAATTATTTGTTCAGACTACGATCGCTCAAAAAAATTTTATGTGGATGTGCTAGGTTTGGCAATTATTCAGGAGACGTTTCGAGCCACAAGAAATTCTTATAAATTAGATTTACGTATTAATGATCATACTCAAATTGAATTATTTTCTTTTCCCAATACTCCCCCAAGAGTAGGTGATCCAGAAGCTTGTGGTTTAAGACATTTAGCTTTTCGGGTTGAGAATATAGAAGAGACTATTGCTTATTTAAAAATGTATCATATAGAAACAGAAAATATTAGGATTGACGAGATTACAGGCAAAAAATTTACTTTCTTTAAAGACCCTGATAACTTGCCTTTGGAAATTTATGAGGCTTAAAAATAGCTCATTGACTGTTGAATTAAGAGCGATCGCCTAACCACAAGAGCAACGCTGATCGCTAATACCATTTCACAAAAAATATGATACAGATGCAAAGCCCCAAACTTATACTATGTCTCACTTTCTTAATTTTGAATTTTAAATTTTGAATTTTGAATTGGTATAACCTCTCCCAGCAGAGAAATCCTGTAAATAACAATGACAATTTGGCTTCTCAATTAATGATTCCACCAAAGCATTGAGAGCAGTAGCAGCCAACAATCCGCCTCCCATAGTTCCCTCAATAGTGATAAAAGGTATTGTTTGTTGCATGAGTTGCCTTTTGGCTGCGGGAGCATGACTGAAGCCAATAGGCATTCCAATAACTAATGATGGTTGAATTTTTTGCTGGTTAATCAGAGTGCAGACTTCTAAAAGTACTGAAGGTGCATAACCAATCACCACTATGCAATCTTGACTAACTTTTGCTAACCTTTCGCGCCAATGTTGATGCTGCCAAAATTCTACTTCCGCCTCCATCGCTGTGGTAATATGGGTATTATCAATTAAGGTGGTAAGTTTACAGCCCAAATGCACTAACCTTGTTTGATCCACAGCCGTCGCAATTGTGGGAATATCCACAACAATCTCGCAGGCTGAGGACAAGGCTTGACGGCTAGCAGCGATGGCTCCTTTACTCACCCTCATAAAAGATACCAAGCTAACATCACCACAAGCCAACACTAATTGAGAAATTAGGTGTTGTTCAATTTCCGATCGCTGTGATAAATCTGGTAGGATATGTTGCAAAGACTCGGCAAACACTTCTGGGTGGGTATGTACTTCTGCATCTAAACCATGCCAAAGTTCCGCCAAGCCCCCTAACCCAGCTTGAGTTTCCACTTCTAGTAATTTGAGTTGCGCTAATACTTCCGCCTGCATGATTTGACAATGGCGATCGCGTCCTAATAATCCCTCTAAAGCGGAAGCTGTTTGTCGCAGTTGGGCTATTTGCTGCATCACTGCGCGATATTGTTGTTGTAACTGGGCGATGAAATTGGCATTGGTATCTGCTTCTGGTTCCATCTCCAAGATGTTGCGGATGTGGTTGAGTTGGAAACCTTGCTGCTTGAGAGCGACAATGCGCTGTAACCTAATGATATCCTTTTGGCTGTAGAGACGGTAATTGCTAGGCGATCGCACAGGCTGCGGTAACAACCCTAACTCATGGTAATGTCGCACCATTCGGGGAGTGATACCGCCTCCCACCGCTTGGGTAAGTTCTTTAATCGTTAAACTGTCATTGGTCATTAGTCATTGGTCATTTGTTAGGGTATCACCTATGTTTATACTTTTTAGTATAGTTCGGTTAATTCTCTCTTAACTTATACCAATTTTTGATTCAGCAACTGTTTAAAGATAATATAGGGGCTTACGGTTGTATGCCCCTACTCTCTTTTATTCCCTAAATTTCTCCGGTCAAATTAACTAGCTCGTGATTACACTTCATCAACTCGTAGAGGTCGTAAGCATATAAATCTTCTTGATGAGGCTCATTACTCTGACTGGCTGCCACAATGGGATCGTTATAAGCTTTAGTTCTCCCAATTAATAAAAGTTTTTTACCTGCAAGCTCTCCAATTAACTTAAATTTATGCTCAGGTAAAAAGTTAACATGGGTAAAAAAATTACGATTCTTAATTGCCATTTTTCCTCCTAATTTCTTGGCAAAGAATATCAACTTCAGCTAATTACTTATAAAATGGTTGCTTTGGTCGGTAATAAATAATAGCGAATTGGTAATTGTTTTCTGCCATTACCGATTACCAATTACCAATTACCAAAACTGCAAAAACATAGTCGAATGTACCTCAAGGCAACAAATCCAGCCGCAATTTCTAGAAACATGGACTATGAAATCCTGTCTTCCAGAACAAGGGCAGGTAGAACGAAGCGTATACCAGCCAAGGATACTGACGACAGGCATAATTTGGATAAATGCCGCTCGTTCAATCTCCTCTCAATGCCTACGAAGTTAGCTGACGGGCTAGGACTGAGAGATGTCCTTCTCTAAAGGCTCTAGTCTAAGATTTGAAGTTTACTGTTCACACCTTAGCTTGAGCTTTTTTGGCAGATACGCCCCAAACTTGGTTCCTCCGCTCCTAGTTAACCCTGTGGATAAATTATTGAGGGTAAACATGGATTAGGCAGACTAATTTTTGTTCTCTGAAATACTAACTTTTTTCGCTACAAAATGACAACTTGGTAAACAAAAAGATACGATCGCATCCAAGGTACTCATTCAATCCTGCAACTATGGCAATGAAGATTTCTCACTGAATGCGATCGCCTTGGCAAAATTACGTTTATTTATAAACTTTTGCTACAAGACTTGAGTTAAGCTTGAGGGTGCAATATCTACAAAAATTATCCGTTGTTTTCAGGTTTCATTCTATACTCTATATGATAGACTCTACTGGTAATAATAGTCATGAATTACTCTCTGTAGCTCAAACTGCTAAATTACTTGGTGTTTCCCGTCAACGAGTACATGACTTAATTAAAAATGGTCAAATCGTAGCTAGCAAACTTGGGCGTTACTACTATATAGAAAATGCTGAAGTAGATAGATATAAGAATCAACCCACTGGAAAACCATATCAGCCGCGTAGTACATCTACTATGACAAACTCTATTGACAATCGACAATAGAGTTTGTAGACTCTAGCTATTACAAAAGTAATCAAGATGACATCAATGCTGCCTTTTCAACTCATTACTACTGATGTTGCGACTCAACGAGGATTGCAACAGATTTATCAAAGCGAGTATGGAATCCTTTATCAAGGAGATTGCCTACAACTTTTGTCATCACTGCCGAGTGAATCTGTAGATGTTGTCTTTGCTGATCCACCATTTAATCTGGGTAAAGAATATGGAGCAGGTGTAAGCGATCGCCTAGATACTGATAAATACTTAATATGGTCGCAACAGTGGTTAAGTGAAAGCATTCGTATACTTAAGAACGGTGGCAGCTTGTTTGTATTCAACTTACCTAAATGGTGCATCGAGTATGGTGCATATCTCAATCGCCAAGGAATGTTTTTTCGACATTGGATTGCTTGCAGAATGCCAAAAGCTTTTCCGAGAGGGAAGAAGATGTCTCCGGCTCACTATGGACTACTTTATTACACCAAAGGGGAACCAGCAGTCTTCAACAAAGTTTACACACCAATTCAAGTTTGCCGACATTGCGGTGGAGAAATTCGTGATTATGGAGGACACCGCAAAAAACTTAACGAAAAAGGTATCAACTTAATGGATGTTTGGGATGCGCCGGAAGATATTTGGGAAGATATTTCTAAAGTTGACTCTACTGAAGTGATGTGGACATTAGCAGAGGAGATGTGGGCAGATATTCCACCAGTTCGGCATCGTCAGCACAAAAAAAGAGCGCCTAACGAACTTGCCCCCATTATGTTAGAAAGAATCATTGCAATGGCATCTAATCCAGGGCAAATTGTAGTTGATCCATTTGGTGGATCTGGCACTACATTTTATGCGGCGGAAAAATTAAAACGTTATTGGATTGGTTCAGAAATTGGAGAGACAACTCCAGCCGTAGAAAGATTAACTGATTTGGCTAACGGAATTATTGAACAATGGGAATCAGCAAGGGGAAACAAGAAATCAAAGCAAAGAACAACAACTGCTTCACAGCTATCAATTCCTTATTGAACATAGGTAATAGACTTCAAATCAACGCCCGACCATCAGTTCCTTTGGTAAGCGTTGGTACATTGCTATCTAAATAATCGTGTTCAATTACAAAGATTGCCAAAAAACCCTCTGGCAACTGAACAGCCCGCCAAACATCAAAATATGGCTCCAACTCTTCATAGTTGCCGATTCTATCAGTTAAATAAGGGTAAAGCTTCCGACTGGGAAGTACCAAAGCAGCGCCTAGAAAAATACCACGTAGTAATCCAAGAACTAATTTGTTAACTGCTCGATGACTAGAGGAAATATTACCAGTCTCCCACTCAAGAGCAAAAAGATGATTATCAATAACCTTTGTTGCATCAACCTTGCCTGGAGATTTAGTTGCATAATTAATTGCAGTTTCTAGCCTCCAGCCAAAGCTATCTTTTAATGCAATCATGCAGGCTTCTTTAATAGGTTTAACACCATTACCATGCTTTTTTGGATTAATGGTAAAGCTGGCTGTTCCTGAAGGATGGACAATCACAGAGATAGCATCACGAATTTCAGCACGAATAATAGACCAATCACTAGATTCCGCAAAACTCCCAATACTGATTAAAGAAACCTCTTGAACAATTTTCATAAATACATAGAGACAGTGTAATTTGAGCGATATATGAACCTACCGCATCTTTGTAGGTATTGTTCTATCGGTATCAGCCTTGTAACAATTTTAGATATTATTACCATTTAACCTCCGTATTCACAAAAACACTTCTGAAAAACTTAGAAAAAGCCACCAGTATTTCCCTAATCCAAGATTCTCTCATGCTTGCAAGATGTGGGTAGCCGGATATAGCGATGATTCTTGCGGGATAAGGATCTGCCTGAGTAGCATACTCGATTCTCAGTCTCTAATTGTTAGCGTGGCAAAAAATACGACTAGTAAACGTGGGCTTTTTCGTTTAATTTTTGTAAAATCGAAGTCTAAATTACCAAATTGCAAATTGTATGATACGTTGGTTAACTTTAATTCCCATCCTTTTCAGTATTTTACTCATGGCTTGTTCTTCGCAAACCACAGCCAAAACTCCTACAGATAATGCTAGTTCCCCACCTGCGGTAGTAACTAGTGCTGGACAAACACTGCCAATTTCTGCCAAAGCCACTGTTCCTAATGGTACAGTTGTTGAGCTAGAAGTAGCAAGAACTCAAGAACAGCAACAAATGGGTCTGATGTATCGCCCAGCATTACCTGATAACCGAGGAATGCTGTTTCCGTTTTCTTCGCCTCAACCGGTCACATTTTGGATGAAAAATGTACCTGTTGCTTTGGATATGGTCTTTCTGCAAAACGGTGTAGTGCAGTATATTCAAGCTGCTGCACCTCCTTGTGCTAATGAGCCTTGTCCCACGTATGGCCCTAACGTCCCCATTGATACAGTGATTGAATTACGCGCAGGAAGGGCAGCCGAGTTAAATTTACGGACTGGAGATAGTATTAAAATTGAGTTCCTGAATACCAGTAATTGATATTGTTCAGGAGTGGGATGTTTGGTAATTAAGCAAAAACTGAATTCACAATTTATGATTTTTTTGTAAAAAAAACCTTAAGCACAGGTAAACAAGAAATTATCAGGTTACTATTTAGTATGCTTTAACGGCAGCAAAATCTACAGTGTTATAAGTAAAATTTTAGCCTAGAGAAAATTTAGGCAAAAAATCTTCCTTTTGGCATAAGTGTAATTAGTTGTTCATAAGGCAGTATTAGCTATGGAATCTTTATTACTGAACGTGTATTTAAGCCAAACACTAAAGTAAAAAAAGATAAAACCTATTTGACCAGAACAAGTAAAAGCTGGAGAATAAAGCATCTATACGAGGTAAAAGCCAAGATTAGGTATGCTTTTCTGGTTTTTCCGCAAAAAATAGTTCTGTTTGCCGGATTAAGCAAGATTACTCGTCTGATTATCCGGTAATGGTATATTCACTGGTGAAGTAATAGTTGCAGGCTACAAGAAAGCAAGAAAACACGCTCATGAAAATTCAGGCTCAACCAGGAGGTGAGTTACAGATGTCGCCATCTACATATTCAAGGCTAATTCATTTTCTACAGGAAGATTTATCAATTTCCGCCGCATCGTTGGCAGTGGCACTACGTCATCGAGAGCAAGACCCAGGGCCTTTACCTATGATTCTTTGGCAATACGGTTTAGTTACCTTGGATCAGTTAGAAAAGATTTATGATTGGTTGGAGACAGCGTAAGGTGTAAATGTCTCATTGTAGGAGATTGAATGTATGTTACAAACACTCTGTCTTGTGCCGAGACTGAGGCGTATAAATTTGACTGCCATCTATTCTACTTATCTAAATAGGAACAAACCAAAAAAGCGAGTGAATTATTCAACTCGCTTTTTTAATTGGGGACTGGGGGAGAAAGGGGAAAGGGGAAGGGGGAAAGGGGAAGGGGGAAAGGGGAAGGGGGAAAGGGGAAAGGGTAAAGGGGAAGAGGGAAAGGGGAAAATAACAACTGACAACTGACTGTCAACTGTCAACTGCTGTACTCAAAACTTTACTGGCTGCGGCTACACCTGCACCTGGGATGAAGTTTGTATAACCGAGTTCAGCGAGGGCAACTTCTAGGGAGGCAATACAGCTAAGGATATCGCGATCGCTCACAAATCCCAAGTGACCTATACGGAATATTTTGTTTTTTAGATGGTCTTGACCGCCTGCTAATTCTAAATCAAAACGCTGCTTCAAAAATGAGCGAATTTTATCGGCTTCTATTGTTTGCGGTACTACAGCCGTCAGCGCGGGACTAGCAAAACTATCTTCTACTAATAAAGGCAGATTTAATCCTTTAATTGCTGCACGGGTGGCATTTTTTAATCTTTCATGTCGAGTAAATATCGCTTCTAAGCCTTCCTCTTTCAGCATCCTTAAGGTGACTTGTAGCGCCACAACCAAGTTCACAGGCGGACTAAAGGGAGTAGTATCTTTTGCTGCTGCTTGACGATATTGACCCAAATCTAAATAATATTTTGGTAATTTGGCAGTTTGATAAGCTTCCCAAGCTTTGGCACTCACACAAACAAATCCTATCCCTGGTGGGGTCATGTAAGCTTTCTGGGAACTAGAAACTACTACATCTAACCCCCAAGTATCTACAGGCACATTCACCACACCTAAGCTAGTAATAGCATCGACAATTATCAAAGCTGTACCATGTTCTTTTACATGGCGGTTGATGGTTTCCAAGTCATTCAACACACCCGTTGAGGTTTCGCTGTGAGTGATGACGACGGCTTTAATTTGCTTTTGGGTATCAGCTTGGAGTTGTTGGGCAAATACTGAAGGATCTAAGGGTTTGCCCCATTCAGCCGTAATTGTTTCTACATTTAACCCGTATGCTTGGCTAACTTCTACCCAGCGTTGACCAAATTTACCGTTAGCACCAACTAAAATGCGATCGCCTGATGAGAGAAAATTAATTATTCCCGCCTCTACTGCACCTGTACCACTGACATTTAGCATCAGTACATCATTTTCAGTTTGATGTAGCCATTTCAGGTTTGCTGTCACCTCTGCCAAAATCTCGCTGAATTGTTTAGTACGGTGTCCAATTGGGTGCTTGGCTAATGCCAGTAAGGCAGCCTCTGGCACTGGCGTGGGGCCGGGCATCATTAACATAAGTCTAACGGCTTAAATATTTATAGTTGGGTAGGAGGCAGTTGACAGTTGACAGTTGACAGTTGACAGTTGACAGGGGGTAAGAGTTAATAATTTTTTTCCCATCTTTCCCCAGTCCCCAGTCCCCAGTCCCCATTTTCCACTCCCCACTAATCAGAAGTTGCAACTTCCTTACTTTGATGATTGATTGACCAACGGTGTTCTATATCTAAAGAATAAACTTTACAAGCTTGTTCCAGTTGCTTTTGCTGGGCTGCGGCTTTTCGCAAAGTAATAATTAGTTGATTAACCTGATGTCGCAGTTCAGGGTTTTGGCTGGCTGCTGACATGGTTTGTCTTTCTAATAGTTGTAGTATCAGTTCGTAGTGAATGGGCGATGGTAGGGGAAGTTGCTCCATGTAGTCTAGGGTTATTTTTATGTAGGGATTTTCTGATGCTTGGTTGGTAGATGCTCTTTAGTCAATTTTTACACATTAAATAAAGATTAACTATATTTTCTGATATAGCAAAAAATAGTTCAGCACCTGGAATATACCAGGGCTAGTATTCAAACATCCCATAATTTCTACGTGGAGGCAAGCGGGGGAGGTGGGGGAGATGAGGGGGATAGGGGAGATGAGGGGGATGGGGGAGATGAGGGGGATGAAGAATTAATTTTTTTACCTTGATACCTACCTGCTTTGCTGTTCCCTATTCCCTGTTCCCTGTTCCCTGTTCCCTACCTAATGGAAAAAAGGTTGACGATCGCAATTTCTGGATCTGGTTGTTTGACTAATGATTCGCCAATTAACACGGCGCTAGCGCCAGCTTGGGATACTAAACTCAAATCCTCCGGGTTATGTAATCCCGACTCGCTCACAATTAGAATATCGCGTTCTTGTAACTGGCTACCTCTAACTGCTAAAAGTTCACAAGTAGTTTGCAAGTCTACAGAAAAATCTTCTAGATTGCGGTTATTAATCCCTACCAAAGATACACCATCTAAAGCTAATACACGGTCGAGCTCTTCTAGGTTGTGAACTTCAATTAAAGCTGCCATATTTAAAGCATTGGCAATTTTGATGAAGTATTGTAAATCTTGGTCGCTGAGGATGGCGGCAATTAATAATACTGCATCTGCACCTTGAACCCGTGCCAGATACATTTGATAAGGATAAATGACAAAATCCTTACAAAGTAACGGTAAATCTACAGCAGCACGGACTTTTGCTAAGTTATCAAAACTACCTTGGAAAAATTTAGCATCCGTTAATACCGAAAGACAACTAGCACCGCCTTGTTGATAGGATAAGGCGATCGCTACTGGGTCAAAATCTTCGCGAAACACTCCTTTGCTGGGGGAAGCCTTTTTCACTTCAGCAATTAAGGCTGGTGTAGTTCTGCCTTGTTTTAAAGCACCGATAAAATCACGGGTTGGTGGTACATTCCGCGCTTGCTTTTGTAGTTCTAGCAAAGGCACTTTCTCGCGCCATTGGGTAACTTCTATTTCCTTATGCCAGACAATTTCTTCCAAAATATTGTTTGGTGCTGAATCTGGTAAGGCGACATGATAACGCAATATTGATACATTTACAGCAGGGCTTGGTTGTCGGCGACGGATTTGCATTGTTTGTCAGTTGTCAGTTGTCATTAGTCATTAGTCCATAGTCAATAGTCCATAGTCAATAGTTTTAACTGTGAACTATTGACTATGGACTGTTGACTGTCACCTAAACGATCGCTCGTTTATATGCTTCATCCAACACTTCTGATAATGTTGGGTGGGCGTGGACTAGATGGGCTAGAGTTTGGACGGTTTGTCGGTTGGCTACGGCGGCGGATGCTTCGTGGATGAGGTCGGAGGCGTGTAAACCAAAAATATGTACGCCTAAAACTTCTCCTGTGTCTTTGCGGTAGATGACTTTGGCTATACCGTCGGCTTCGTTTTCGGCTAAGGCTTTGGAGTTACCTTTGAAGTAACTTCTGCTGGTAGCAATTTCAAAACCTTCAGCTTGTCCTAGTTCCTTCGCACCTGTTTCGGTTAAACCGACATAACTGACTTCTGGATGGGTAAATGCGGCGGCGGGAATGCTGCGATAGTCTATCTTTCTGTCTCGTCCGACAATGTTTTCGACAGCGACAATGCCCTGGGCGGAGGCGGCGTGTGCTAGCATCATTTTGCCATTAGCATCACCTATCGCCCAAAGATGGGGTACTACTTCCCCAGCTGATAACACTGCCATGCGATCGTCCACAGGAATAAAGTTGCGGCGGTCAAGTTCCACACCAACCGATTCTAAACCGAGGTTTTTGGTAGCTGGGATGCGTCCTGTAGCTACTAGGCAAGCATCAACCTCGATGACATCGACAACTTCCTTAGTTTTGAAGTCTGCCAATTCAATGACTACTGGTGAACCAGGAATAACTTTTTTAGCGTATATCCCGACTTTAGTTTCAATATCACGGGGCGTAATTAGCACCCGTTCCGCAAGTTTAGCAATATCGCGGTCAAACCCTGGCATTAACTGGTCGAGGGCTTCAATCAAGGTGATTTCACAACCCAAAGCTGAGTAAATATCCGAAAATTCTAAACCAATGTAACCACTACCAATAATAGCTACCCAATCAGGTAGGGTTTCTAATTTTACGCCTTGGTCGCTGGTGAAAACAGTTTTGCCGTCTACTTCAATACCCGGAGGGACAAAGGGTACAGAACCAGGGCAAAGGATAATATCCTTAGCCGTGATGGTTTTTTCACTACCATCTCCTGTGACCGTGACTTTTTGTGTCCCGGCAATTTTGCCCCAACCTTTGATGATATCGACTCCCAAACGTTTAAGGCTATTGGTTAAATCCCCTTGGATTTTGGCAACGAGATTATTGGCATGATTGGCGATCGCTTGGCGATCGAACTCCACATTACCAATCTGGATTCCCAAAGATTTCAGGTGATGGGCATCGCGTAATTCCCGCACACGTCCAGAAGCAGCCAACAGCGCCTTCGATGGAATACAGCCTCGGTTGACACAGGTTCCCCCCATGTCTGCTGCTTCGATGATCGCCGTCTTCAGACCACAACTGACAGCGTGTAGGGCTGCGCCATGTCCACCTACACCAGCGCCTATTATGACTAAATCGTAATCAAATTCATGACTCACGTTAGTTTCCCCGTGTGCTTCGCCTATCTATTGTGACATACTCCCCGCCCCGCCCTTTCCTTCTCTGCCAGAGGCTGCGCCAACCAGATTTTTTACTGTTAATATCTCCCTTCAGCCACCTATCAAAAGTCTTTTCCACCCGCGCTACTACGTCTTGCAGGGTGTGGGAAGGAATATCTTTGTAATCTGGTAGTAAGGCTTTGGTGTTGGTTAAGTCGCGTTTTTGACTGTAGTAGTTGGGTTTGTCTTTTAGTTGTGGTATGTGACAAACTTCCAATGAGCATCGGTCAATATCGCAACGATTTTGCTCCCACCAGTTAAACCGTTCCGCCAGCCTGTAGTTATACTGACGGCGACAAAGTTCTAGCCAGCTTTCAAAGGTGGCTATTTGTTGCTTTGTTGGTCTTAGTCGGTACTGGTAGGCTAGGCGCACTAATTAATCACCTCCTGGTTGCTCTTGCTGCGATTTTTTAAAGGCTGAAATCAAGTCATCAAAACTGCACTTGTATAGTTTTAAGAGTTCCAGAAGTTGATCAAGTCTTAACTTCGGAACCGTCCTTCCTTTCTCCCAGTTTCTTACAGTCGATTCACCTATACCAATTCGGCTAGCAACATCAACTGTTCGCAAGTTCTGGTTTTTCCGTAAATCTTTTAGATTCATGGACTTCATGTATTTATAATGCGTTAACCCGTTGACGCTTGTCAATAGCAAATAGTAAAATATTATAGACAAAGGCGTTGTTCTCTCCCGCCAAGAAGAAACACAACGCCTTTTGTTAACCGATTACAGGTATTAAACAATGCTAGCAGATTCCTTTGTTCTCGCCCACCTAGAGCTATTCGCAGACTATAGTGCAAAATATTGCACATCAAGGGGGTAGACCATGACCCGATTCTTCCCCCTATCCCATCTCCCACCCCGCAAGTTCGAGTTAGGCGATAGAGTTGAAAACGCCTACACCGAGGGAGTGGACGACCTAACTATTGCTTTGAAGCCACGGTAATCGGTTTTCACTATGAACACCCGTTATGGCTATCGAAAGATTCCCGTCCAGGCTGGATCTATAAGCCATCCTTGCAAGTCCTTTGAGGTGCGGAAGTTACTAAATTTTGTTTGGGGACTAGGGATTGGGGACTGGGGACTGGGGACTGGGGAAGGGGGAAAGGGGAAAGGAAGAAGCCTTCGGTCAACTGTCACCTGTCACCTGTCACCTGTCAACTGCCCAAGAGGAACAGACTCAATAATGTACCGCTATTCCAGAGACTGTGGAGGAGGATGGGGGCGAGGAGGTTACGCGATCGCGTGTAGACTACGCCTAAGACTATGCCTAAAGCAGTCAGGGGGAGGATTTCTGATAAACTTAGGTGAGCCGCCGCAAATAAGGTAGCGCTGGCAACAATTGCCCCCCATACTGGTAAGTAACGAGTTAAGGAGGGTAATAAAAAGCCGCGAAATAGGACTTCTTCAAATAAAGGGGCGGCGATCGCAGCTGTCACGTAAAATATCCCTAATGCTGTAAAGTTTCGGCTTTCTAATGCTAGTTGTAATAGCGGGTTACTACCACCCTGCCCTTGCCATAGCTGTTGATTAATCAAAGACACAATCACAACTATGGGTAAAGCCGCACAATAACCGCCTAGTCCCCATAGAAACCAATTATCTTGGAACTCGAAGCGGAACCAATTTTTAGGTAAGGGGAAATAGGGTTTAATTGAGACATACAGAACTGACAGCGCACCAGCAGCTACTAAGAGGTAGGTGACGAAGACAGAAACAGCTTGCAGTCTGACATCAACTAGCGGGCGTGGTATGGGCAGTAGCATAAACAAAGAAGGCACAAAAATTTGCCCCATGAAGAAAAAGCCCACCACAAAAACTGCGAGAATTGTTTCTGCATCCCAAGGTGTTGACCAAGCTAAATCAGCATATTGTCCTAACAAGGATTCTTTACCCTTGAGCAAGCGTTGTGCAATTAAGAAAATTAACAGTATCAGCCCAGCCAAAGCCGTCAAACTAGGGACAGTAGCAATTAAAGCTAATTTGAACAATGCTTGAGTCGCAGTTTCTTGTTGTGCTGATTGAATTTCGCTTAAAGCCTCTTGTCGTTGCTGGAGTTGGTATAGTTGAATTAAAGCTGTATAACGAAACCAGCCTTGTAAATTATTTTGAATTAACTGTTGAGAATTGGGAACAAGTTGCGGTGGGTCATTCCACAGTCCAGCTAGCGCCGCCGCAGTTTTCTCAATGTCTGTACTGAGTTGTGAATTTTCTAACCGCTTTTCTAAATCACCCCAAGTTTTGATGGCTGTTTGAATTTGTCCTTGTTGTGCTTGCAAAATTCCTAGATTTAAGTCTAATTCAGCCGAAAATTTTTGCAGTTGCACTAGAGACTGCTGCAACTGTTTTTGTTGATCATTCCCAGAGATTGAAGTACTGGGAGACTTATCTGGTAAAGGTTTAGGCGCTGTAGCCTTTGGGGATGGAGAACGCAGTTGTGCAAGTTGGTTTTGAGTTTTTTGCAAATTACTCTGCACTGATTGACGGATTATTTCATATTGCTTGGTGGCGTTTTCCAAAGCCTTTTCCCCAAGAATCGCCTCTCGAATTACTTGAGGACTATCATCGTTACTATCCTCTGGTTGCCAAGCTTGTGCTTGCAGTGCAATATTGGTTTGGTACAGTTCCAAGCGGCTTTGGAACTGTGGTTCTTGCAAACTACTAAATAAAGACGAAATCGCTAAATAAGCTGCGATCGGCGTGAGTACAAAAAATAAAATCACCCGCTTGATGCTCATCTATCCCCCTTTGACAAACCAGTGGAGAACGTGTCCCCCTTAGAAATTATCGCAACAAACAGCGATAGGTGGACAGATGAGCTTCAACAAAGTGCGCCTAACGCACCATCTGATCTAGCAGTGCGTTAGACTCAAGCCATAACGCAACGGTAATAAAGCGGAAGGAATATCCACACCGCTTTTTGCCTCTCCTACTTAAGATTTACTTTATAAATAGTCTCTCAACAAATAATATTTTTATTTCTTGATAACTTAACGATGAATTACTCATCGTCCATATCATTAAAGAAAAACTCATCCTCATCTGGTTGTTGACTTAATAGTTCGGCAATTTCTGGCACTATTAAAACATACATATTATCTATCCAATACTCTAGCTGCCGCTCTAACAAATCTAAATTAACTTCATCAGGATAATTCCAAATTTCCTTTTGTTTGAGCCATGTCACCACCTCTTCCCATTCTCTAGCAAAAACTGCATATCCGGCGGCGTTAAATGTAGGTATACGTTCTTGGGGAACATATTCTCTTTTTTGAGTCATTTCCCAGGCTTCAGGATCGTCTGCTTCCCACACGTTAGTTCGACGAGCATTAATCACACGTTCAATAGCGCAAGTACAGGATGAAGTGACTGTGAATAAATCATTTGGATGAGAATAAGCCAGCAAGACACCATCACAGCTAAATTCATAGCTAACTTCTGCTGTAAAGGATTTTACGCTAGGCATATTTACTCCTCTACCATATGTCTGAAAATATGTGGAGATATCACTGATAATTTGTCTTGGTACTGTAATCTCAGGGTGTTTCTTCTCAAAAATAGGAAGATAACGTGACATCATAAAGTAGGCGAGTTCTAGTTGCAAATCCTTAGGTAGCCCGTAAAGAACACGAAAACAATTGTTCATACAAGTATCGCCATAAGGATCATCAATAGCGGCGATTATATCATCAAGTAATTTTTGTCTTCTTTGCATGGTTGACTATACTTATACTACCGCGATAGTGACACAACAGGGCTATCCTCTGTTGTGCTGAAAGTCCTGATGACGAAGCAGATAGAGGTTGAATTTTCTTCTAATATATACAGCATATTTTGGGTAAATGAGGTACAAGCGTAAAACCCAAAACCATGTAGAGACGTTACATGTAACGTCTCTACAGTATTTCACGAATAGCAAAACTGCTGTATTTATTTTTCATCTGAAATAGGAATGTCAAGAACAGATGGAAAATCAAATAACGGTGGATCAACTTGTAAATATCTATCCCCACATAAATTCTCTGGAGAAGTTACAATTTTAGCTTCAGCTTGAGATAAAGCCCATGCCATCACTTCTGAAAGTTCTTGTTCATTAAGTTTTTTTGCAATCATATTCAAAGCTCTCATTGTTAATTCCTGCGTAATAACTCGATGAACTTGCAATACCTCCTGAGACACAACAACCTGCCCTGTTTTTTCCATCTCCTCTAGTGGAGGTGGTAATTTCATATGTTGTAGTACGTATTGACTACCGTAAACTCCGTAATAAATAATCTCTTCAATATCATCTAAAAGTGGAATTAAAGCATCTGGAGGTGGGATCTGGTCTTCTCTCGTTCCTTGAGGCAAGTACGCATTTCGTAGAACACATAACCAGTCAAACATTGCAACATCGAATTCGTGGCTTAAAAAATGGCGTTGAACCCAACGTTCCAGATCAACAGCAACGTTACTACCTAGCTGAATTGCTAGCTGTTGAAAGGCTTTGTTAAAAGTTATTAGCGTTATTTTCAAATCTTCTTTATCATATTGTTCTCCTTCTAGTTCTAGTAAAGGTTCTATATATGTATTGTACTCATCCATTGATTGAACATATATTGCTGTCCAAACATCGGGTTCTTCCACCAATTTCAATGGTAATCCCATCATTGCTAAAAAAGGTCTTGTCCAATTTAATGTGGGTAAAGATAATCCTTGAATCCATTTACGAGGAATCCAGTTGTTCCACAAATTTTCGTTTTTTACCTCATCACTATTTTCCATTATTGTCCCTTTTCACTTTTCAAGTAAAAATTATTTAACCTCAAGTAGTACTAGAAGACATAATTCTTCTTCCACATATTTAAATGTATCAAATTAAAATTATCTGATAAAATACTGATCTCAAAGATTCATAGCTAATAACTTGGTTGCTTCTCTCCTCCAGTTGCTAACGACCAAAGTAACATTAACAGCTTTCCCAGTCCTTCCACTATAGAACTTAAGTCAAATTGAAAGTTGAACTGGGCATCATCTTCACCAGCATTTATAGGTTTTTCTGGAGCATTTACATTCCTCCACTTTTTAGCCAGTTCGATAGCTTTTTTTATTTCTGCTTTAGTTGCGTCTCTGATTTTGTCCAAATTGTCACAATTATCGTTCTCCCATGATTTAACAAGCTTGTCCAAGGCATCTTTAAGTTTTTGATAAAGTTCTTTATGCCCTACCCAAGAGCCAATTCCCTCCTTTGGTATATTTCTATAGTATTTATAAAGCTCTTTATCATAAAGCATTTGATAATAGCGTTCTATCATACCTTTTGATACATATCTTGGGTTTTGTCCCTTTGGAACTGAAAGATTTACTTTTTCAAGAGTTCCGCCAAGAAGTAACACTAAGATGTCATGAAGAATTTGCCTGCAATTATTTTCATTAGGTTTTTTTGATGAAGGTCGTTTGGGAGGACGCTGAAACGCATCATCAGACTGTGCATAAAGATTTTCTTGCTGAAAGAAGCTCTCCTGATTACTATCTTCTGTATCTCGCCATAGCTGAATTTGATTGAGGTGAGGTATTGTTGTGGCAGAACCACTAAATCCTTGTGCGGCTAACTGCTGAATCGATTTTGCTCGATTGTCTCCATTTGCTTTTAGTTGCACTTGCTCATCTAAATCATCACTCGTAAGTTGTGTTTCCTCATCGGCATGAAGCTGTAGCTTTTCTTTTTCCTCGCATTGGGAGCATTTGAGTTGTACAGCATCAGTATTTAGTTGCTGTTGTTGCTGGGAAGCTTGTTGCCGTTGTACTACAGGCGTAATGATATCAACTAAAGGTTTAGTTTGTGATTGTTGTACCTCTGGCGTTGACATTTCTCCTGGTTGCACATACGACCGGCTTATTCTCTCGGCTTCCATTCTGCGGAATAGCTGCTGTACTATGCGAAAATGTTGTTCGTCACAGTCTTGAGGCTGGCTAATTGACTGTTCTGGGCGACGCAGTGGGATTTTACTGATGTCGTGACCTGGGGGTTTGTCGATAACTTGCGCCTCTGGCAATACTGAAGGTGAAGTATCCAATGGTTCTAAACCAAAACCACGTACTGGGTTTTTAAGTGTAGGGATGGAAATATCCGTATTAGTCTTTTTGCCTTGGTTTTGGTATTCTCTAATCATGTTTTTCCCAGTACCCAATTTGTAGATAAATCTAGATGTTGCTCGTATAAATATATACTATACTGTTAATAACAGTGCCAAAACTATTAGACTTAAGTCTAATATTTTACTAACTGATGGCGATGGCGTTCCGCCCAGCTTCCCTACGGGACGCTCCGCGAACGCTGATCGCCTCCGGTCGGTCGTAGACCATCGCCTTCCCCGCAGCGTAGCTGATCGCCTCATCTGGGTGTATTCGAGTGGCTTTGTTCTGTTTAGATTTTCTTGACAAATCACCTGTTAAAAAAGTCGGGGATTTGAACACCTACAACAGGGCAAAATTAATGAGACAGGCCACTAAGTTAAGTGTCTAAAAACTATCTTTAGTAACTCTGCACGGGTGAAAGGTTTAGTTAAATATCCAGATGCACCAACTAATCTGGCTTTTACTTTGTCAACCAATCCCTTAGAACTTGTAACAAATATTATCGGAGTCTTTTTAAACATTGAATTGTTACGGATGATTTTACACAATTCATAACCATCAATCCCAGCCATATTCAAATCCAGTAAAATTAAATCTGGTTTGTGTCGAATAATTGACATAGCGGCTTTAAGCGGGTCATTGATAGCAACTACAGCAAAATTTTCACTTTCTAAAAACCGACTGATTTCTTTAAGAATTGTCTGACTATCATCTACAGAAACGATTTTATATAGTTGTTGATTCGTTCTGGTAGCGGGTGTTACTCTTTCGGGAACTGAATTTGTGGTATTTGATAATGTTAGTTCCTGATTGTTTGTATTGGCAGGAGTATAAGTTTGTGGTAATCGGACTAAAGGCGCTAAATTCTCTACAGCCAGTGTGGGGGTAATGGGCGTAGCATTGCTACTGATTTCTACTACTGTATCTACTAATTTTTTGTTGAGTAATCCGATTGTAGATTTAGGAGTAAATTTTGATTCTGCCAAAATTTTTGGTAATTGGTCAAATGGGGGATCTGGTTCGTGTAAAATAATATCTCCAGTCAGGATATATGGATACAAATTTTGTGCTAGTTGAATTTCATCCTGATTCATAATTATAGCTAGATGACGTAGGCTGAAACCCTTCATCCAGTAAGTTAATTTTGGCTGTAATTCTGGAGATTTTTTGCTGTCAAGCAACAGGTATGGACGTTGGTAGGGAGAGGTAATTTTGGGTAGGTAAGACTGCCAAGTTTGTAATCTCAGTTGACAGCGATCGCTAACTTTGGTTACATCAATTCGGCAAATTTCTGGCAGTTTCTGCTGTGAGTTGGTTAATTCATAAGTACCTGTTTTAATTAACAAGAATGATTCAATTACGTCTTTGACAAGTTCTTGAATTAAGACTGTAGCTTGTGTTGTATCCAAATATCCTTGTTTCATCAGCCAATGAATAGCTTGATACTCAGGTGGTTGATTAATTGTATTGCTGTTATTTTGTGCATCAGTTTCAAACAGCAAGCGTAACTGCAAGCGAATTTCGTGAGTTACTTGGGGAATTTGCTGGCTGAGGCGGCGTAG
Organism: Anabaena azotica FACHB-119; assembly: GCF_014697625.1. Taxonomy (GTDB): domain Bacteria; phylum Cyanobacteriota; class Cyanobacteriia; order Cyanobacteriales; family Nostocaceae; genus Trichormus; species Trichormus azoticus_A. The sequence continues at coordinate 65,036 of NZ_JACJSG010000003.1, forward strand.
ATGTCTTTCTAATCTATCAAATGGTTCTACTGAATGGGTAGCATAAGTGATTGTGCCATCTTCTAGGTAAATTGACCAAGTAACTGAGTTGCACAATGCTTGTATACAAGTGGTGTCAAAACAACTCGATAAATGTCTTAATAAACTATGAGGACGTAGTGCTGTAAATGTACCGTAATTATTCATATTGTTGTTGTTTTCTGAAAACAAATAGGTATTATGTCCAAAAAGAAAACGGAAAATATCAAGTTATTATCGAATTTACTAGCTGTTGCTAAATCTAAGTCTGAGAAAATTGCCAGATATTTGACAATTTGAATATTCTAAATATCTAATATGTGGTTAATTTGCTTACTCTCTATCTAAATTCAAAATGTTAGGACAAAATTGAGTTTAAGTCGTATTAGTTACATTAGGTATTTTTCTCATGATGATTTATTCAATTTTAATTTTTATTTTTCTATATAAAAATAAAGATTCCACACAAAATCTTTAAAAATATGTGTAGGCAAAAGCGAATCATTTATTATATTCTGTGGTTGCTATATATGAATTTTGATAGATGGGTTAATGTCCCTAATGAGGACTTGTGATTGCTGATTTACTCTACATTTCGATTAAGTTTTTCTAAAAGGTGTAGAACTGGCGGTGAAAGTGTTCTTTTGGATGAATATTCAATCATCTACTGTCAAACATCTACCTGTGGTCTTGTCGGCTTCGGCTGTGGAAACTATATACTTTGAAGAAAGGAAAATAGAGCTTTGGACTATAACATAACAAAAAACGTTATGAATGATACGTTAGTACTAGATGAATTAGTAGAGTTTGCGGAGAACCCAGAACCACGCTGTCCTTGCGTGTTGTTGCTGGATACATCTGGCTCGATGCAAGGCGCGGCGATAGAGGCGTTAAATCAGGGCTTGCTGAGTTTGAAAGATGAGTTGATGAAAAATTCCATAGCAGCCAGACGGGTAGAAATTGCGATCGTAACATTTGATAGTCATATCAATGTGGTACAAGACTTTGTAACTGCCGATCAATTTAACCCACCTATTTTGACAGCGCAAGGATTAACCAGTATGGGGGCGGGTATTCATAAAGCACTGGATATGGTGCAAGAACGCAAATCATTATATCGTGCTAATGGGATTGCTTACTATCGCCCTTGGGTGTTTATGATTACGGATGGTGAGCCGCAAGGTGAACTAGATCATCTAGTAGAGCAAGCGGCGCTGCGTCTGCAAGGAGATGAGGTAAATAAGCGGGTGGCATTTTTCAGCGTGGGTGTAGAAAATGCCAACATGACGCGGTTAAATCAAATAGCCGTGCGGACACCATTAAAACTGAAAGGGCTGAATTTTATTGAGATGTTTGTTTGGTTATCGGCTAGTATGTCGGCAGTTTCCCATTCGCAAATTGACGAACAGGTAGCACTACCGCCCATTGGTTGGGGGTCTATCTAACAGTTATCAGTTACCAGTTATCAGTACAAACAACGTTCATCATTGATAACTGTTCACTGTTCACTGTTCACTGTTCACTGATTAAAAGCAGTTTGCGGCTTGACACTTACACAGCTAGCTGACAAAACAAATATATGAAAACATCAAAACAGAACCCTCATTGGCAGGTAGTCGCCGCCTCTGTCTGTGGTACAAGCCACATCAAAAATAAGCAGCTGTGTCAGGATGCTCACCACTGGCAGTTATTGCCGGGGAATGTGTTGGTGGCTGCAGCCGCAGATGGCGCGGGTTCTGCAAGTCAAGGGAAAGTCGGGGCGATGGTGGCGGTGGAGACAGCCATTGAGAATTTATCGCTCAAAGAGATTACTAGAAAATCCTTAACTGATGATGAAGCTGTGCAATTGCTGTTAACGGATGCCTTGTTGGCGGCAAAAAAAGCTGTGGAAGATGAAGCAGCAGCTTGTAAACAACAGCCCCAGGATTTAGCCACTACTTTAATTATTGCGATCGCCTCACCGGAAATGGTAGCCGCCGTACAAGTCGGCGATGGTACAGCCGTTGCCAAGGATCGTGCAGGCAACTTACTAGCCCTCACCTTACCAGACAACGGCGAGTATATCAACGAGACAACTTTTTTAACTTCACCAGGTGCATTAGATACAGCCCAGATGCGATTATGGCGCGAAGCCATAGTCAATGTAGCCCTGCTCACCGACGGACTGCAAATGCTGGCTTTAAATATGGTTGTTGGGGAACCTCACAAACCGTTCTTTTTTCCCTTATTCGACTTTGTGAAAAAAGCGCAGGATCAAGCAGAAGCCAAAGAACAGTTAGTGAAATTCTTAGGTTCAGAGCGAATTACACAACGTACTGATGATGATTTGACATTGATTATTGGGTGTTTTGGTCAATAGTCATTGGTAATGGGTCATTGGTAATGGGTAATTGGTAATTGGTAATTGGTAATTGGTCATTAGTTATTCTCCTCTGCCCCCCATCTCCCCCCACTCCCTCATCTCCCCAGTCCCCAGTCCCTTAACCCTAATCGAATCATGAAGGTATTACGTTATCTTCCACAGGAAGAGATTATCAGCCTCAGCGTTAGTTTGGGGCGTGGCGGTGAAGCTTGTATTTATGCTGTGCCGTCGGCGGGTGATTGTGTGGCGAAGGTTTATCATAAGCCGACAGTTGCCCATGCTCATAAGTTACAGGCGATGCTGGCTAACCCACCGGACAACCCTACGGCTAGTTTGGGGCATATTTCCATTGCTTGGCCGCAAGAATTATTATGGTCAGCAGATGAACAAGAGCGCGTTATCGGTTTTTTGATGCCGCGCATTCGAGGAATGCGCCCCATCATCGACTTTTATAACCCCCGGACTCGCCGTCAACATTGCCCTCTCTTTAATTATCAATACCTACTCCGCACGGCGCGAAATTTGGCGGCGGCTTTTGCGGCGTTACACAATAGCGGTTATTGTGTGGGTGATGTCAACGAATCAAACATTCTGGTGAGTGACACCGCCTTAGTTACCTTGGTAGATACTGATTCTTTCCAAGTACTAGACCCGGAAAATGATCATGTCTACCGTTGTCCTGTGGGTAAGCCAGAGTTTACACCCCCAGAACTACAAAATAAAATTTTTGCTCACCACGATCGCCAAATCAGTCATGATTTATTTGGTTTAGGGGTGCTAATCTTCCAACTGTTGATGGAAGGTACGCATCCCTTTTCTGGTATTTATCAAGGTATCCCCGAACCGCCGCCTTACGAAGCCAGAATTGCTGCCGGACATTTCACCTATAGCCAAAGGCGACAAGTACCTTATATCCCGACTCCCATCGCCCCGCCTTGGGAAATGCTGCATCCGGGCTTACAAGCGCTGTTTCTGCGTTGTTTTGAGGATGGTCATCACGACCCAGACATCCGCCCTAACGCCCAGGCTTGGCTATCAGCGATAGCGGAAGCGGAAGATGCCCTAGTTACCTGCACCGCTAATAGTCAACATCGCTACAGCAATCACCTGCACAGTTGCCCTTGGTGTGAACGAACTCTACGCTTGGGTGGACGTGACCCGTTTCCCTCAGTTCTGGCGATTGAAAATAGAGAACATCTGCGTCCCCGGATGCCGAAAAAGCGGCAATACACCCAGGGAAATCAACCTGCTATTCCACTGCCTGTTTTACCCGCATACCAAAACAACTGGCAATTATCAACCCCCAGCTTTTCACCTTATCGTCATCGCTGGAAAGGGAAATTTTATCCGGCAATCTTTTGTGTACTGGGTTTGGGGGTGTTGGGTTACTTGGATATGGTGACGAAATTCACTCGTCCTCTAGTTTCCCAAAATAACTATGCTCAACAAGCCCTGATGCCTCAACAAGCTAATGGTAACACCCTGAGTTTTACAGATTACTATAAACAAGGTCATACTGCTTACCAAGAGCGCGATTATAAGCAGGCGGTGGACAATTTTACTCAAGCTATTCAACAGGAACCGACGAATCCCAAGCCTTTGATTAATCGAGGTAATGCTCGTTACAACCTCAAAGACTACGAGGGCGCAATAGCAGACTATACAGCAGCTTTGCGGGTTAATCCAGGGGAATTTAAGGCTTATGTGAATCGGGGAAATGCCCGCTTGATGATGGCTGAGTATAGTAATGATCCTGACCAACAGTATAAATTAGCGACAGCCGACTTTAACCATGCCTTGAAACTCAACATTAATGAAGCGGAAGCTTATATCCGTCGGGGGATTGTGCGATCGCAAATTGCTAAGTATAGTGGCGACACTATCAGGGATTTTCAACAAGCGATCGCTGATTTTGATCGAGCAATTAAACTCAACCCCAGCAAAACTGAAGCCTATTTTCAACGTGGTTCTGTCCGCTACCAAATCGCTCAATATAGCGGTGATTCTACATGGCAGTATCAGCAGGCGATCGTTGATTTTGACCAAGCCTTAAAAATTAATGACAAACTTGCCAAAGTATATCTCAAACGCGGCATGGTTCGCTATGAACTAGGGCAAATTACTAATAATATATCTGGCGCAAATCAGACTAAAGCACTCGCTGATTTAAAACTAGCTGCCAAACTAGCTTTAGAACAAGAAGATACCGAAAGTTATCAACAAGCACTCAGCAGTATCTGTATCATTGATGATAGCAAATGTAATGCTTTATTCCAAAGTTCTACCATGTGGGGATATACAGGTACAGATAATAGTCAATAGTCATTGGTAATTGGTAATTGGTAATTGGTAATTGGTAATTGGTAAAAGACTGGTATATTGTCTGTTTAGATACTTATAATGTTGTATTTTTGGTAATTGGTGGTCGCTAATGTTAGCAATTAGTTACCAAATAGGTACTACATTGTAAGCAATTGGACAGACTTTATTCGCAGCCATAAGCCAATTACCCATTACCCATTACCCATTACCAATTACCATTTTTTATATTCATCAAGCTTTCACATACAAAATATCGATATTTATCTTCTCTTTATACAAAAGCCCTAAATAACCGTTAAATTATGTACGAAGAAAAAAATATTAGCTACGAATTTTTCTTCCAGTGCATCCGCTTCATCGCTATAAATTTACCAAATTAATCTCTCTCCACATCGTGAGGTAATTATATGAAAGCAGTAATTTTGGCTGGAGGACTCGGTACACGCCTCAGCGAAGAAACCAGCATCAAACCTAAGCCGATGGTAGAAATTGGTGGTAAGCCAATTCTTTGGCACATTATGAAAACATATTCCGCCCACGGCATTAATGATTTTATTATTTGTTGTGGTTACAAAGGTTACGTCATTAAAGAGTATTTTGCTAACTACTTTTTACATATGTCTGATGTAACTTTTGATATGCGTTTTAACCAAATGAATGTACATTCTGGTTACGCTGAACCTTGGCGAGTAACTTTGGTGAATACAGGTGATAACACCATGACTGGTGGACGCTTAAAGCGTGTCCGCGAACATATTGGTAATGAAACTTTCTGTTTTACCTATGGTGATGGTGTTAGTGATGTTAATATTACTGAATTAGTAAAATTTCATCAAGAACAAAAGACCTTAGCAACACTCACCGCAGTCCAACCAGCCGGACGTTTTGGAGCGATTTCTTTGGGACAGGAACAAACCAAAATCAGCAGTTTCCGGGAAAAGCCGGAAGGTGATGGTGCTTGGATTAATGGTGGTTATTTTGTCCTTGAACCAGAAGTGGTAGATTTGATTGCAGAAGATGCTACAGTTTGGGAAAAAGAACCATTAGAAAAGTTGGCAGATATGGAAGAGTTGTCAGCTTTCAAACACAATGGTTTTTGGCAACCAATGGATACCTTGCGAGATAAAAACTACTTAGAAGACTTATGGCAGAATAACCAAGCTCCTTGGAAAGTTTGGTAATATCTTGACAAAGAAATCAAAAAGGTTTGGCATTTTGTCCTACATAAATTTGATTTCTGATGTAAGGTATTGTTTACTAATTTTAGTGTAATTTTAAGTGCAATAATACCAATGTACGATTTTGCCATTATCGGTGGGGGAATAGTTGGACTGTCTACAGGGATGGCTTTAAGTAAGCGTTATCCCCAAGCCAGGATTTTAGTATTAGAGAAAGAAAGCCAGTGGGCTTTTCACCAAACAGGTAATAATAGTGGGGTAATTCACTCTGGTATTTATTATAAGCCGGGGAGTTTCAAAGCCAAATTCTGCCGTGATGGTAGAGACTCAATGGTAAAATTTTGCCAAGAATATGGCATAGACCATGAAGTCTGCGGTAAGGTAATTGTGGCGACAGATGAGCAAGAACTGCCACGCCTAGAAAACCTCTACCAACGCGGTTTAGAAAATGGGATAGAAGTTAAGAGAATTAGTCCCCAAGAAGTTAAGGAAATTGAACCTCACGTAAGTTGTGTAGGTGGAATCCGGGTTTTCTCCACTGGTATTGTTAATTATAAGCAGGTTTGTTTAAAATACGCCGAGTTGATTCAACAACAAGGTGGAGAATTACGCCTAAATACTAAGGTACTGAAGATTTCCCCCAATGGTAAACATCACGTACTGGAAACTAATCAAGGTAACTTTGAAACCCGCTTTGTGATCAATTGTGCGGGCTTGCACAGCGATCGCATCGCTAAATTAGGCGGTGTACAACCCCAGGCAAAAATCGTTCCCTTCCGGGGAGAATATTACGAACTCACCCCCGAAAAACGCTATTTGGTCAAAACTCTCATTTATCCGGTTCCCAACCCCGAATTTCCCTTCCTGGGCGTTCACTTCACCAAGATGATTGATGGAACCGTCCACGCCGGGCCGAATGCTGTTCTTAGCCTCAAGCGCGAAGGTTACACCAAAACCGACTTCGACCTGAAAGACTTTGCTGAGGTAATGACATACCCTGGTTTTTGGAAACTCGCCGCCAAACACGCCGACGAAGGTATCCAAGAAATCATCCGTTCCTTTAGCAAAGCCGCCTTCACCAGAAGTTTGCAGAAACTCATTCCCGAAGTCCAAGCCGAGGATTTAGTTCCCACCCATGCAGGGGTACGCGCCCAAGCTTTGATGGATGATGGCAAACTAGTAGACGACTTTTACATCGTCCCTGGTAACAACTCCATTCATGTCTGCAATGCGCCTTCACCAGCCGCGACCTCTTCCTTAGAAATAGGAAAAGCGATCGCCGCACAAATTGCCCAGCACTCAGATATGCCAGCAGTCGTCAGTTAATTAACCTGAGTTCGACCAGTGCGGTTTTGACCTCTCCCCCAACCCCTCTGTCTTGAAAAGTTCTGATCGCCGGAAGCCGGCGCTCAGACTTTTCGCTCCTACGAGGAGAAGGGAGTGTAGAGTATGAAATATCAACGATAAATTAGACTTTTAAAGCCTCTCTCCTCTTAGGAGAGAGGAATGGAAGTGGGGTTTTTTCAGCCGTCGAACTCAGGTTAACTGACATCTTGCACCTTCGATTGGAAGCTAGTGGTGGGCATTGCCCACCCTACGAAATCATAAGGGTTTCGGGCTGCGATTTTCGCAATAACAGAGTGGTGCAAGATATGAGTTAATTAGTTCCTAGTGAGGGCTTCAGCCCTTACTACTTCTATTACCCATGATCGCGACAACGCAGCATATTACAAGTAATTAAACGAATTTGGTATTAGATATTAGTTAGTTTCAGTTAGTTCATTTACCAAACTAATTTTTCCCTACAAAGAAATTACCAAAAATGAAAATTCTAGTAACTGGAACTGAAGGCTATTTAGGTTGTTTATTGCCTTCCTTATTAATTAAACGCGGTCATGAAGTTATTGGCGTAGATACTGGTTATTACAAAGTAGGCTGGCTATACAACGGTACAGAAATTACCGCCAAAACCCTCAACAAAGATATCCGCCACATCACCCCCGAAGACTTGGAAGGTGTAGAAGCAATAGTTCACATGGCGGAACTATCCAACGACCCCACCGGACAGCTAGCACCAAATATCACCTACGATATCAATCATTTAGGTTCAGTACGCCTCGCTAACCTAGCCAAAACAATGGGTGTTCGGCGCTTCGTCTATATGTCTTCTTGTAGCGTTTACGGAGTAGCTACCGAAGGTGATGTTACAGAAGCATCTCCAGTTAACCCCCAAACAGCCTACGCAGAATGTAAAACCTTGGTAGAACGGGATGTCACACTCCTAGCTGATGATGACTTCTCCCCCACCTTCATGCGGAATGCTACTGCTTTCGGCGCTTCTCCCAGAATGCGGTTTGATATCGTGTTGAACAACCTAGCAGGCTTGGCTTGGACTACCAAAGAAATCAAAATGACCAGTGATGGTACACCTTGGCGACCATTAGTCCACGCCTTGGATATTTGCAAAGCCATCATTTGCGCTGTAGAAGCACCCCGCGATATTATTCATAACCAAATCTTTAACGTCGGAGATACTGCTAATAACTACCGCGTTAAAGAAATAGCTGAAATCATCGCCGATACCTTCCCCGGATGTAAATTATCCTTTGGTGATAACGGTGCAGATAACCGCAGCTACCGCGTATCTTTTGAGAAAATCAACAAGATTTTACCTGGATTCAAATGTGATTGGGACGCGCAAAAAGGCGCTAGACAATTATTCGATTTGTTCAGTCAAATAGACATGACAGAAGACACATTCTTATTTAGAGGCTTTACACGCTTAAAGCAGCTAGAGTATCTAATTCGTACTGAACAAATCAACCAAGACTTTTTCTGGAATATCAGGTAGTTACTTGTCTGAGGCAGATTTTATGCCCCTTTTAAAAAACACAGGGGTATAGGGGAAGAAAAAAGTGTTTCTTCTATATTTTGCTGGCGCGTAGTTGCGCTAGTTAGAGGCTGATATCTTGCAGCTTTTAAATCAGCAGGTGGTGGGCATTGCCCACCCTACGAAATAATTAGCATCTGATGGAGGGACAAATGAATAAATTACTGACAATTGCCATACCCACTTATAACCGTGCAGCACTTCTAGAACAACAACTATCTTGGTTACACCAAGCTATCAAAGGGTTTGAATCTGATTGTGAAATTATCATTTCTGATAATTGTTCAACAGACAATACTCCAGAAGTTGTAGAAAAATGGCAACCAATTTTTAGTAATACTTCATTTAGAGCCTATAGAAATTCAGAAAATCTCGGCTTAATGCGTAATATTACTTTGTGCATAGAGATTGCTAAGGGTGAGTATATTTGGACGGTTGGGGATGATGACCCAATTCAAGAAAGAACCTTGGGTTACGTCATCACAAAAATCAACGAAAATCCTGACTTATCACTAATGTTTCTTAACTGTTATGGGCGGGATAGTATAACAGACAAAATTGTTGTTGAACGCTGGTTTAATAGCGATAATGATGAACCTATTACTAACGGCAAAGCTGCATTGCAACGTCACTTGAAAGAAAGTTTCGGTGGTATACTTTTTATGACAGCAACAGTTTACAAAACAAAGTTAGTACAACGCGCTCTACAACAATGGCCATCTTCACATATTAACTTAGCAGCACAAGCATATTGGACAAGTTTCTGTGCTGTTAACGGCAGTGTAATAGTTACTCAAGATACCTATTTAGAATGTACTATGTACGCTAGTTCTTTGGGGAAAGATCCAAAGTGGTCAATCATGATGCGATACCTTTACATTCCTGAAGTTTATGCCAAACTTTTAGAACTTGGCTATTCTCCAAAGTTCTGTTTGCAAATGATTTCGCAAAATATCATCGCCAAAAACGATTGGATAATCTTTTTAGGTGCTTTGAAACGCTGGCCGATGTTGGCAATAAATCTCATGTTTTCTTACTTGTCTTTGATGAGTGTATCTATGAGAAAAGCATTTGTTTCTTCATTAAAACCAGTTAAAGCAAGCTGATTTATTTAGTTATAGTAAAAATATCTTTTACCTTGATATGAATAAATTATTGACCATTGCCATCCCCACTTATAACCGCGCTGAGTTACTCGATAAACAACTCACATGGCTAGCAAGAGCTATCAAGGGATTTGAATCTGATTGTGAAATCCTAGTTTCTGATAATTGTTCTACCGATAATACACAGAGAATTATTCAGAAATGGCAAACCGAACTGAGTAACATCACCTTTAAATCTCACAAGCAGCCAGAAAACTTAGGCGTAGTGAAAAATATTATGTACTGCCTAAATGCTGCCCAGACAGATTATGTTTGGACAATTGGGGATGATGATCCGATCCAAGAAAAGGCTGTTAATTATGTGATTAATAAAATCAAAGAACAGCAAGATTTAGGATTATTATTCCTCAACTTTTCTGGACGTAATAAGATTACTGGTTTACCAGTATTCCCACCAACAATTATTGGTAATCGTTGGTTTGATGCTGATAGTGAAGATGGTAAAGGTGATGGTAAAGCTATCTTTGAACATTGCTTTGCTAAAAGTGTCGGTGCAGTTATCTTCCTCACTGCTAGTATCTACCGTACTGAGTTAGTGAAAAAAGCTCTACAACATTGGCCTGATGCTGTTAATAATTGGATATCTCTAGCATATATTGCTGGTTATTGTGCGGCGCGTGGTAGTGTTATTGTCACCAAAGAAACTTATTTAGAATGTATTGTTGGTGTAAGTTATTGGCAAAAAGAGCCAAAGTCAGCACTATTAATGCAATACAAACATATACCGGAAGTTATTTTAAAACTTGAGGAAACCGGATATTCTAAACAATTTTGCAGGCGGATGCTTTTGCAAAATTCTAAAGAAGTGGACTTGAGAGTTTTTCTAGGTGCTTTGAGAAGATGGCCTATATCTGCTATTAAAACAGTCTTACCATTTCTAGCTTTGGTTAGCGTAGCCGCTTTAGAGTTCATTCCTTTGAGAGAGATGAACCTTGCAGAAGCTAGTGAAGCCACATCTCAAGAGTTACGTTTTGAGAATGAGCCAATTCAGGCTAATAAATCAACTAATAAATAGGTAGGTGTTGCTATGTTACACAAGCTGCAACCAATAATTGCTGGGTTGAAATATGAATTAGGCTATCAGCTAAGGGTTTGGCAATATAAGAGGAATTTGCCACAGTTAGATGCAGGCGATCGCCTAATTGTTAACACCCTCAAAAAAGAGGGAGCTTACATCACAAATCTTGAGGAATTAGGATTATCATCCACCGCAGAAATGCTAAAAGCTGCTCAAGAACAATTAGCACAAATGTCAGCTAATAGCAAGTTGCATTTATCCAACTTACCATACATTTATACAGTTACAGACATACAGCAATTCGCCAATTGGGCAAAAGAAACGCGACTGATGAAAATCGCCGAAAACTACCTTGGTCTTCCCGTAACATTTCAGGGTGTACACTTACGCAAAGACCTACCAAATGAAGACCAATTCGGCACATTACTATGGCATAAAGATTCAGAAGACCGTAAAATGGTGAAAATCATCATCTATTTAAATGATGTAGATGAAGAACAAGGTCCTTTTGAATATATTCCCCTACATTTAACCTCTTTCCCTAATAGGAATGCTTACCGAATTGACAAAAAACTCAAGCAGTCCGGCTACTTAGGTTTAAACGATGAACAAGTAGCAGAAATTATCCCCAAATCAGCTTGGAAATCTTGTCCAGGCCCCGCAGGAACAGTATTAATTGCTGACCCTAGAACAGCATTACATCACGGTACTCTCCGCACAAAGGAAAGGTCAGCATTATTTTTTGTTTACACCGCTAATCCTCCCAAGCGACCAGAACTTTGTACCCAATATTGGGATGATACTTTTGCTAGACCAGATGTAAAGAAAGTTCCTGTTTAGCTGAATTATCTGTGTAAATACTAATTGTTAGTAATTACTGACTTTAACAGTGAACAGTTATCAGTGAACAGTGGACAGTGAACAGTGGACAGTGAACAGTGGAAATAACCTGATAACTGATAACTGATAACTGATTTAAAGAATTTCTATTCGAGAAAACCATGATTTTTACAACCACAGCACTCAAAGACGCATTTATTATTGACTTAGAAGAAAAACCAGATCATCGTGGTTTTTTCGCCAGAACTTTTTGCGCTAATGAATTTGCAGCGCATGGTTTAAAACCAGTAGTTGCTCAGTGTAACCTATCTTATAACTTTAAAAAAGGCACAATGCGCGGTATGCACTATCAACTCAAACCAGCCGCAGAAACAAAATTAATTCGTTGTATAAAAGGCGCTATCTACGATGTAATTATTGATATGCGTCCTGAATCACCAACATTTTTGTCACACATCGGTGTAGAACTTACTGCTGAAAACCGTCGTGCTTTATATGTGCCGGAAATGTTCGCTCACGGCTATCAAGCCCTCACTGATGATGCAGAAGTTGTTTATCAAGTTGGTGAATTTTATACACCAGGATATGAAAAAGGATTACGTTACAACGACCCATTTTTTAACATTGAATGGCCTTTAGAAGTAACTGTAATTTCTGAAAAAGATGCCAACTGGCCTCTGTTAGAAACATTACCAATTGGTAGCCCAGACCCTGTAGAAGCGGTTTGTTAGGGATTGGGGATTGGGGACTGGGGACTGGGGATTGGGGATTGGGGATTGGGGATTGGGGAGATGGGGGAGCAGAGGAGGAAAACTAATCATAGCTGTCAACTGATAACTGTCAACTGTCAACTGTCAACTGATAACTGATAACTGATAACTGATAACTGATAACTGATAACTGTCAAAGGAATTTACGCAAAATGATTATTATTGATAATGCTCTCAAAGCTCGTGCTGCTGCGGGTAATCCTGTGAAAGTGGGAATGATTGGTGCTGGTTTTATGGGTCGTGGTATTGCCAATCAAATTATTAATTCGGTTCCGGGAATGGAATTAGTTGCTATCTCTAACCGGAGTATTGATGGCGCGAAACGGGCTTATACAGAAGCTGGAATTGAAGATATTCAAGTTGTGGACTCTGTGGGCGAATTGGAAAGTGCGATCGCTCAAGGTAAGTATGCCATTACTGAAGATGCTAAACTGATCTGTCAAGCTGATGGGATTGACGCAATTATCGAAGTTACTGGTGCTATAGAATTTGGCGCTCATGTGGTGATGGAAGCGATCGCCCATCGCAAACACATCATCATGATGAATGCTGAACTCGACGGTACTATCGGCCCCATCCTGAAAGTATATGCTGACAAGGCTGGCGTAATTCTCAGCGCCTGTGATGGCGACCAACCAGGCGTACAGATGAACCTTCACCGCTTCGTGAAAAGTATCGGTCTGACTCCCCTATTGTGCGGTAACATCAAAGGACTACAAGACCCCTATCGCAACCCCACCACTCAAGAAGGCTTTGCTAAACGTTGGGGACAAAAACCCTACATGGTGTCTAGCTTTGCTGATGGTAGCAAAATTTCCTTTGAGCAAGCGATCGTTGCTAACGCCACAGGAATGAAAGTAGCCAAGCGGGGGATGTTGGGATACGACTTCACTGGTTATGTTGAAGAAATCACCAATTTGTACGACGTAGAACAACTCCAGCAGCTAGGCGGTATTGTTGATTACGTCGTTGGTGCAAAACCCGGCCCTGGTGTATATGTCCTTGCTACTCACGACGACCCCAAACAACGCCACTACCTCAACCTCTACAAATTAGGCGAAGGCCCCCTCTATAGCTTCTACACTCCCTACCACCTCTGCCATTTTGAAGTCCCCTTATCTGTAGCTCGTGTTGTCCTTTTCCAAGATGCGGTAATGGCTCCCCTAGCTGGCCCCTTAGTAGATGTGGTCACTACAGCCAAAATTGACCTCAAAGCCGGAGAAACCCTAGATGGTATTGGCTTCTACATGACCTATGGACAATGTGAAAATTCCGATATCGTCCAACAGCAAAAACTCTTACCAATGGGTCTAGCTGAAGGCTGTCGTCTCAAACGAGACATTCCCAAGGATCAAGTTCTTACATACGATGATGTAGAACTACCCGAAGGCAGACTTTGTGACCAACTACGAGCCGAGCAAGATAAATATTTTGCTCCAGAAAAAGTGCTAGTAACTGTTGGTTAATTAATTCGCAATTAATAAATTTAGCTGCTGGGTATTGCCCACCCTACTAAAACTAAATCGCATTTTTATCAATCGCCCTCCTTGTTTTCATAAGGAGGGCTGCAACATCTAAATATAACTAAAATTTTGCTTATATTCAGATATAAATCCACAATTCACTCTCTATTTTTAATAGAGATAAATGTATCAAAAAACCGTAAAAAAATATCATATAAAATACTAAAAAAATGAACAATATCTGCTGAAATATCTTTAATGAAAGAATTTTACTAATTTAGACCAATATGAAAGTTGCTCTAGTTCATGATTATCTCACTCAACGCGGTGGAGCAGAACGGGTATTTGAACTGCTGTGCAAACGCTATCCCCAAGCAGATATTTTTACCTCATTATATGACCCGCAGAAAACCATCGATATGGGTGAGCGGATAGTCAACACAACATTCTTACAGAAAATTCCTGGTGCAGCCAAATATTTTAGGCTCATGGCTCCCTTGTATTTTCCAGCTTTTCGATCCTTAGATTTGCAAGACTACGATTTAATTATTAGTAGCAGTACTAGCTTCGCCAAAGCAGTCAGAAAAAGACCGGATGCTAAACATATTTGTTTCTGCCATAACGTCACCCGTTTCTTGTGGGATACAGAAACTTATCTCAGAGAATATAGCGATTATAGATATTTATCACCTTTAATCGAAAAAATCTTTCAGTTGATGCGAAATGTAGATTTACAATACGCTCAAGAACCTGATATTTACATTGCAAATTCTAGCATTGTTGCTCGTCGGATTGAAAAGATTTACGGCAAAAAAGCCATAATGATTAATTATCCAATTGATACCAGTAACTTCGTTTATTCTGATACAAAAGATGAATATTTATTAGCCTCAGCACGGATGATTAGTTACAAACGGCTCGATATCATAGTCGAGGCTTTTAATTGGCTGGGATGGCCGTTAATCATCTCTGGGGACGGCCCAGAAAGAGAAAGATTACAGTCCAAAGCTTTAGATAATATTAAATTTGTCGGTCATGTCAGTGACAGCAAACGTAAAGAATTATTCTCCAAAGCCAAATCTATTATAGTAGCTGCTTTAGAAGACTATGGTTTAGTTCCTGTAGAGGCTAATGCTAGCGGTACACCAGTTGTTGCTTTTGGCGCAGGTGGAGTCTTAGATACCCAAATAAATGGCAAGACTGGAGTGTTTTTTAATCGCCAAACACCAGAATCTTTACAAATGGCATTATTAGAGTCCGGAGAAATCAATTGGAACTATGAAAATATACGTAATCATGCCGTGAATAATTTTTCTGAGCCTGTTTTCTTTAGTAAAGTTGAGCGAGTTATTGCCCAAACCTGTAGTCTCAATTAGTTAAAAGTGCTGAGTCAGTTGACAGCTGTCAGTTGTCAGTTATCAGTTATCAGTTGTCAGGTTATTTCCATTGTTCACTGTTCACTGATAACTGTTCACTGATAACTTCTATGTCCCACTCCCTTATTTAATTAGCGTCTCGAACACAAGGATTATAAAAGTGGTTCAAACTAATTTAAGTACAAATATAAACAGCATTGATTCAGAACCAAGCTATGGCAAACTTTTTTCAGTTTTTCTGCGTAGGTCTCCTTGGTTCTTGATGGCATTTTTAACAACAATTGCCATAGCAGGACTGATTACTGTTAAAACCAAGCCTACCTACAAAAGCACGATGCAATTGTTAGTAGAACCTAATTATCAAGGGAAGAAAGAAGGCGGGACTCCAGAAGCTCAGTTTCTTGAACCAGATATACAGATAGACACTGCTACTCAACTGAACTTAATGCAGAGTACAGGACTGATTGAAAAAGCCGTGTCGAAATTGCGATCGCAATATCCAAATATTACTGTAGCTGATATTAAAACTACCTTGGGCTTAAGCCAACTGAGGACAAAAGATGATAATGTCGCTACTAAAATTTTTCAGGTAGAGTATACCGCCAATGATCCTGAACGGACTCAAAATGTTCTCGCTGCTGTGCGTCAAGTCTATGTGGAATACAACAAACAGCAACAGGATATTCGACTCAAAAAAGGTCTACAAGTAATTAGAGAGCAGTTGAGCAAAGCTAGCGAAGAAGTTAATGCGGCTGAAACTAACTTACAAAGATTTCGTAGAAACCAGAACCTCATCGACCCAGAAGCCCAAGCCAAGGCTCTAGAAGATGCTTTGAATAATATTGAACAAGAACGTCGCACGACTCGTTCTGCTTATCAAGAGGCTTTGGCAAAGCAAAAATCTTTAGAAGAGCAATTAAACCGTTCTCCCAAAAATGCTTTGGTAACTTCTCGCTTGAGTCAGTCAGCCCGCTACCAAGGCTTACTCAACGAAATTCAAAAAACAGAATTGGCGTTAGCTCAGGAACGTTTACGTTTTACTGATGAAACTCCCAGTGTGCAGAAGCTGAAAGAACAATTAGACAGCCAGAAGCAATTATTGCAACAAGAAGTAAGCAGAACTTTAGGGGGTAAATCTGCTAATGTCTTCGGTGCAGGTGAACCACTGTTAGAACAGGGACAGTTTGGTGAAATTGATTTGAATCTTGCTGGTCAATTAGTAGAAACGCAGACAACCATAGTTTCATTAACTGCTCGTGACCAAACTTTGGCACAGAAAGAAAATCAAATACGTTTAGAAATTAAACGTTTCCCGCCTTTATTAGCTTATTACAATCGCATACAACCACAATTGCAATTTAGCCGCGAAAGGTTAGAGCAACTATTGCGAGCAGAACAGCAATTACGTCAAGAATTGGCTAAAGGTGGGTTTAATTGGGAAGTTGTGGAAGAACCCCAATTAGGTGTGAAATTAGGCCCAAATCTCCAACAGAATTTGATGTTGGGTGCTGTTGTTGGGTTAATGTTGGGAGGTATTGCGGCCTTTATTCGCGAAGCTTCTGATGATTCTGTTCACACTACTGCTGAGTTAGAAAAACAAACTGCTTTGCCTTTGTTGGGAACTACTCCTAAATTGCCGGCTACTAAAACTAGAGAATCAGTGATCAAGTTGCCTTTTGGTAAGCCTGAAGTGTTGGGGCCTTGGACAGTTGAGGTTCTCAAATCTTCTATCCGTTGGGAATCTTTGGATCTGATTTACAAAAATATTGAACTGCTCAATTCTGTATCTAGCTTAAAGTCTTTGATGATTACCTCGCCTATGCTTGATAGAGGTAAGTCAGGTCTGGCTTTGGGTTTGGCCATGAGTGCAGCCCGTTTACATAAACGAGTGCTACTGATTGATGCAAACTTACGCGACCCCAGTTTGCACCAACATCTCAATCTACCCAATGAGCAGGGGTTATCAACTTTATTAGCTAGCGAGATTACTTTACCTGAACAGATTAGTGTACATAACGTTGGTTCTGCTTACATCGATATTTTGACGGCTGGCCCATCACCTAGTGACTCAGCTAATCTCTTGAGTTCTCCACGCATGAAACAGTTGATGACAGCGTTTGAAGATAATTACGATGTGGTGATTATTGATGCGCCACCAGTTTTAGGTTTGGTAGATGCGTTGCTGACTGCTTCATCTTGTCGCAGTGTCGTTATGGTGGCGAGTATTGGTAAAGTGACTCGTAATCAAATCGCTCAAGCTACAGCTATGTTGAGCAGGTTAAATTTGATTGGTGTTGTGGCTAACGGGGTTTCTAATTCTGATAGCACTTATGTACCTTATGCTAGGGAATACCGTTTTGCTTTGGAACAGGCTGTGGAGAAGTAATTGAGAGATGAGGGAGAATCTATACTCCAGCCTCTAGACCCCTTTTTTGAATGTGCGATCGCCTGTTTGTGAAGTGCGATCGCACATTCGTTTTTCTGGCTCCATTATCAATAAGGTTAAAATTTGGATAACTCTCAAGAAACCCAAGGGTGTAGGGGTATAGAGGAAGAAACACAACTATTCCCTTTTTTTCTTTCTGTCACCTATCACCTGTCACCTGTCACCTGTGTTTCTTAGGAGCAAGCGCACTGGCGGCACTGCCACCCGCTACGAATGAAAGAAACAAGTAAAATCCTCTTCCCTTCTGCCTCCTGCCTCCTGCCTCCTGCCTTGTTTCTTAAAAGGTAAATACTTTAGCCCTTATTTTTTATAAATAAACTATTAGATAAATCAATAAAATTTATCTACATTTTATGTCTAAATTAAATAACAATAATGTAATAAACAAGCTTTTTAAACGTTATATATTATTCTTGAATTGTCTAAAATATTTAAGTATGTTTATCACATTTTTATAAAAATATATTTAAGTCATTGAATATTTAAAGAATAAATGAAGAGTTGCCTTAGACATATAGTTATCTCTACGTTTCTTATATCCTAGAGATGGAAATTGAGTTCAAATGCTTCCAAGTCAAAATTTGACTATGGTTCTAAAATTTAGTATAAAGGTAGATATCTGTAACTAAACATAAATGTCAAGTCTAGTGACCAAAGACTGTGGAAGACTAATTGTTTTTGAAAAGGTTAGGTTAATTTGCTCTACACTCTTCCACATCAACCATTGCCATACAAAAATCAATGTTTTCGAGCTAGCTTCACATTATGTTTATTCCAACCTTTCTCAATAATACGGCAACTCTTTGTACCGAGTAACACTAACAGCATCTAATTTTTTGACTTGCGCTTTCTACCATTTTAGGACTTACGCATGAAGACGAAAAATCAAGGGTTTGGGCAAGGGTATAGGGGTATAGGGGTGTAGGGGTGTAGGTGTTCAAAACCCTTACACTCCTACACCCTCACACCCTTACACCCAATCCCAACAAACAATCTTGGTGCGTAAGTCCTAACGTAAATAGCTTTTGCGAGCAGAACGAAATTCACATCAAAGTCTTTGGCATTGACAGCCTTTGATATCATCTCAGCGATTTAACTTGTATAAATCCAAAGACATTATGACAAGCGTAATAGTTTCAACTGTTGAGAATTACGAGTTAGCGACTCCACAAAATCAAAATTATTGCTCATTACAGTACACACTTCAATGGCGACGAGGCCAGTTGTTGGTGAAATGTTCTGACAAAGTTAAACAGCCATATTTGCCATCTCTAAAGGATGAAAAACTATTAGTTAATTGCTTAAAACATTCCTCGGTAAATTTGGTGAGTATAGATGGCAAATTAGGTGAGGCTTTGCTGATGTTTTGGGCGGAAGCCTGTAATAAAGCAAATAAGCCTATCTTTTTAAGTAGACCCACTCATAGCAAATTACCTAAATCAGGTAACTGGTTCGGGAAATTAATTAACTGGCTCTTAGCTTTTGTATTGCTGTTATTAACTAGTCCAATGATGCTGGCATTGGTAATGTTGATACGGATGGACTCACCAGAACCAATATTTACTTATGAGTGGTGTGTGGGAGAAAAAGGTAAACTTTTTCGCGCAATTAAATTTTCTGCTACTAGCCATTATGACTCCAAAATTTTAGGATTTTTGCTCAAAAAATCTGGTTTATATCATCTACCAAAGTTATGGAATGTACTGCGGGGAGAAATGAGTTTAACAGAATCTAATTGTTGGACTTTAGAAGATGCAGTACAAAACAGTTTATCAGGAAAGCAACAGGTAAATACACTACCAATAATTACCGATTCATGGGAAGTACCAACAGAATCTGAAATGGTACGTTGAAGCCCAATAAATTATGTAGAGACGTTGGATGGAACGTCTCTACAGTGAAGAATAAAGTTTATCTTTACCAAGAAACGGTATAGACTCTAAACAAAAACTTAACTTTGTCCTGAAGTAAGGAAATCATAGGGTAAATACTAAATTGATTAGAGTTTTTATTCAGTATAATTTCCTTTCTACTTCCTTAACCAAGAACAAAGCTTCCTAAAAATTCTGCTTAGTTCGGTGAATAATCTATTTGCCGCTATTAAACAAAAAAATCTCACCTTCCAAGTTGATTTAGAAAATAACCCACGCATCTAAAAATGCCAAAAGCACAACGTAATTTCTTTAATTTAACTAAGTTTTGGCAAGATAACTCTTTAATCTTGAAAGAGGTTAAAAGTTTCCGCAAAATAGCTATTCTTGCTGTAATCTTTTCCTTTCTGGCTGCCAGTTTTGAAGGGGTGAGTATTGGCTTTTTGCTGTCATTCTTACAAAAGTTGACTACTCCTAACCAACCGATTGAAACGGGAATTGGTTGGGTTGATATGATTTTGACTTCTAATGTGTGGTCAATTAGCCCTATATACAGGATATCTTTACTCATTTTGTTGAGTACCTGGATGCGGGCTACATTCAATTATTTTAGCGCAATTTATACAGAATCGGCGCAACTTCATCTGGCTGATAGCTTACATAAGCTAATTTTTGAGCAATTACAATCTCTCAGGTTGAGTTACTTTTCTCAAACTAATTCTGGTGAACTTATTAATATAATAACCACAGAAATTGAAAGAACAAAACAAAGCTTTAGTGGCGTAGCTTTCTTATTCACTAGAATTTTGACTGTATGTGTTTATTTTGTTGTCATGTTTTCTTTATCATGGCAACTTTCTATTATTTCCGTTCTCATATTCGCACTGCTGGGAGTGGGGTTATCGACACTAAATAAACGGGTAAGAGAAACCAGTTTTGGCATTTCCTCTGCTAACGCTAAATTTACAGCGATCGCAGTCGAGTTTATCAACGGAATCCGCACGGTGCAAGCATTTAGCACACAAGAGTTTGAGCGTCAGCGTTTCTACCAAGCGAGTACAAATCAACTGAATGCAGCAATCAAGGTTGTAATGGCCTGGACGATGGTTAGACCGATAGCTGAGGGCGTAGCAACTACAGCTTTAATTAGTTTAATTGTCATTTCTTTCACAACTTTTACACTACCAGTTGCATCATTATTGACTTTCTTCTTTGTCTTAGTGAGAGTCATTCCCAACATTCAAGATATTAATGGAACCTTTGCTGCTCTCAATACTTTGCAAGGTTCGTTAGAAAATATCAGAGGTATTTTACAGACTCATGATAAGCCTTACTTGAGAAATGGCAAGCTTAAATTTCCAGGTTTAAAGCGGTCAATTGATTTAGTATCTGTTGACTTTGGTTACACCGCCGATAATTTAGTATTAAGTAATATCACTTTGACTATTGAGCGTGGTAAAACTACAGCACTTGTAGGGTCTTCTGGTGCTGGTAAAACTACGCTAGCTGATTTAATTCCCCGCTTCTATGACCCCACACAAGGGCAAATTTTAGTTGATGGAATTGATTTACAAAAATTGGAAATCAATTCTTTCCGCCGCAAGATGGCTATTGTTAGTCAAGACACATTCATTTTTAACGCTTCTATTCGAGACAATATTGCCTATGGCACAACAGGAGCGAGTGAAGCCGAAATCCGGGAAGTAGCTAAATTAGCGAATGCGTTGGAATTTATCGCACAAATGCCGCAAGGGTTTGACACTAATTTAGGCGATCGCGGTGTGCGCTTATCTGGGGGACAAAGACAACGGATTGCGATCGCGCGTGCATTGTTGCGGAATCCCGAAATCCTCATTCTTGATGAAGCCACCAGCGCCTTAGATTCAGTCTCAGAGCGATTAATTCAACAATCTCTGGACAAGCTGTCTCAGGGGAAAACAGTAATTGCGATCGCTCACCGACTTTCCACAATTGCTAAAGCCGATAAAGTTGTCGTACTTGAACAAGGACGCATCGTCGAACAAGGTCGTTATCAAGAATTACTAGAACTCAAAGGCAAACTGTGGAAATACCACAAAATGCAGTATGAAGCAACTCAATCTGATTAAATATCCTCAACATTAATGTCATGAATCAATTCAACTCATCGGCTGTTTTAAATAGCCTCTCTAATAGTAGCAAGTCAAAGCGAACTTTATTCTGTCTAACTTACGACCTGCCACCATTAACAACCCCAATTGCTAACCGCGCTCAGAAATTATTAGCACAATTTCAACACAGTTGGCAGTTGCAAGTTCTCACCGGAACCAAAAATGCTGCACTCAATCCAGAAGCTAACATTAATTATGCCGAAACTTGGTATCCCAAGACATTAATTGAATTACTCGGCAAGCTGCGACTAGATAAATTTTTGTCCTGGCTAATTTGGCCAGAACCACATATTTTTTGGGTATTACCTGCCATTATTAAAGGCTATCAACTCATCCAAAAACAACGACCTGATGCGATTTTTGTGTTGATGATGCCTTATTCAGCAGGTTTAGTAGGAATTGTCCTCAAATGGCTCACAGGTTTGCCTTTAATCTTGAGCTTAGATGATTCACCAACCTGCACTGATATGCACCCAAATGCTATGAGTTGGCTGCATCATCATTTAGACAATTGGTTAGAAGAATTTTATGTCCGTCAATCTAATGCCACAGTTTATGTTTCTCAATTCAATTTAGATGCAGTTAAAAATCGACTAGCTCCTCCACATAAATCCAAACTGCATTTAATCCGTTGTGGTGCTGATCCTCAAGATTTTACTCCACCTATTTCTACCCCAGTTAATGACAGCAACTTAGAAATAGTTTATACTGGCGGTATGAATGGTTGGTATCAGTTTTACCATCAAAATCAAGAAAAAAGTTTTCTCAAAAAGCTATATCAAGCTTGGATGGAACTTGGATACTATCAACGAGCCACAATTGACTATAGAAGTTCTAGCCCAGTTTTTGCGGGTAAAGCTATTCAACAAGTATTAACTCAACATCCTGAATGGCAAGATAAAATCCATCTAGCAGTTTATGGAAACAGCTTTCCCGAATCTGTTGTCCAGAGGGTTTTAGAAAATCAAACCTTGACAGATGTAGTGTCTGTATCTGGTAGCTTACCCCATTTTCAAGCAATTCAATTAGCTAGACAAGCAGACCTATTATTCATCACTTTACCAAATCGTCCAGATGGCTCATCCGGCGGGCGAATTTCTTGTAAAACCTATGAATATTTAATGACAGATAGACCAATTTTAGCAGCAGTTCCTCAAGGAGAAAATTGGGATTATCTACAAGATAAACCAGGGGTTTGGCTAGTTGAACCAACAGATATAGAGGCTATGAGTCAAGTAATAGCTACTGTAGCAACAGCGAAATTTTCTGGTAATTCCTTGAGGTTTGACCGTTCACATCTCCACGAAGAACTTAGTTATATCAACTTAGTTAAAAATTATTTGCAAATCTTCGATGAAGTTTGCTCAAAAACAATAATTCCTAAATAAAATTATGAAAGTTATTCTTACGTGCAACACCTCATTAGGTGCAGGTGGACAGGGAGTTTGTTTAGCAAATGCAGCCACAGGTTTAAAAAACCTAGCTGATTTAACTGTATTTTGTTCTGGTAATAAAACACCCCAAACAAATTTTCCGGTTTTCCCTTTAGGAAATTCTCAATGGAGTCAAAGATTACTATCTACTCCTATCCTGCGCCGTCGCAATGATTTAGCTGTTCTTTTGAGTGATTTGTATTTTGACCGCCAAGTTAATCAGCAATTAAAATCACAAGATTGTGATTTAATTATGGGGGTAGCTGGTCAAACTAATTTAGGGTTTAAAGCTGCTAAAGCCAAAGGTGCGAAAGCTTGGCTATATTGCCTGAATAATTATCTTCCTTTCATGCAGCAACAAATTCAACAAGAGTTAAAAGTTCTTGCTGATAGTACAGTTGCAACCATGAACCCGATGATGCTGCGAAGATTTGCCAATGAGTGTCAGCAGGCGGACTTAATTATTGTGTTGTCGGAAGTTGCTAAACAAACTTTCGTGAAAGCAGGATTTGCAGCAGAAAAAGTTGCTGTTCTTACTCCTTTTGTAGATACTGAGAGATTCCGCCCTACAGCCAAAACTGATGATGTTTTTCGCGTTCTGTATGTAGGAACAATTGAACCGCGTAAGGGTTTACCCTATTTAGTAAATGCTTTTTCTCAAGCGAAAATTCCTAACTCGGAATTGTTAATAGTTGGGGGCGCTTCCACCCGTGGCTTAAGAAGATTCATGGAAAATGTTCTCAGCCAAAACTCGAATATTAAACAGGAAATATGGAATTTTAGTCAGACTGATCCTACCAAAGTATTTGGTCAATCTTCAGTACTGGTTTTACCTTCCGTTGAAGATGGTTTTGGTTTGGTAGCATTAGAAGCAATGGCTTGTGGTTTACCTGTAATTGTCACTTCGCAATGCGGTGCTGCGGATGTTGTGAATGAGGGTGTAAATGGTTTTGTTGTACCTCCTAGAGATATAGAAGCTATCACAAATAAACTTGTATTTTTAGCGGAAAATGAGGCTAAACTTGTAGAAATGGGTAAGGCTGCTAGAATTACAGCCGCACAACAAACGCCAGAGGTTTATCAGCAAACATTAAATAAAATATTTGTTGAGCAGTTGAGTTTATAGCTTTTCTTACCATAGTGAGAAGCAAGAATAATTGAACGCAGATGGATTTGTAACTCAGCAGACTAGAAAACGCTATAAATTAATTTCTCATAGTTTTGGCGGTTTGATGGATTAGGATTATTGTATTGATACTTTGGTGTTGTTGAGAAGTTTATTTTAAAGCTCACGCAAAGACGCGAAGGCGCAAAAGCATATTTTTTGAAGTTATGTATTCTGATTAATTTGGATATTGGTGTAGAGGAAGTGATGAGATTTTATGGATGAGGATATGAAGTTAGAATTACTCGATGGTGAAATGATTTATCACTGCTTTCAAGGCAGTGTTCACGGCAATGGTGGGATTGAAACTTATGTAAAAACTTTAGCACTTTCTTCTCTGCCTGGAATTAGCGATCGCATCATTACTTCTATAGAAAATTTAGACCAAAAGCAAGTCAAGTTATTACATCTCCATAGTCCAGAAATTTTAGTTGAGTGGCGGCAAGAATGCCCTGTCATATTTACACTGCATAACCATTCTTGCTATTGTCCTAGTGGCACAAAATATTTAGCAGACCGTCAACAAATTTGCGATCGCACTATGCAGCCTTTAGGATGTACTTGGGGTCATATAGTCGATGGTTGTGGTAGTCGCCGTCCTAACAGGATTGTGAAAAGTTGGAAAAATAGTGCTAGTGCTTTAGAAAACCTGAAAAAATTGCCAATTCCCATCATTGCTAACAGTGATTACGTCCGCAAGCAAATTATTCATCATGGTTTACCAGCACATCGAGTCACTACCCTACGTTGTGGTGTCAAACCTCCGCAAAGTCCTACCGCACCTTTAAGTCGAGAAATTCATCAAAATCAGCGTATTTTATTTGCAGGTCGCATTGTTCCTGACAAAGGTTTAGAATGGCTAATCAAAGCTTTAGCGCAAACCGACTCCCGCATTCATTTAGATATTGCTGGTGATGGTTGGGATAAGCCAGCTATGGAAAGATTAGCCCAGAAAATGGGATTAAGCGATCGCATTACTTGGCATGGTTGGTGTAATTTTGAGCAATTAGAAACACTCTATCATCAGTGCTTTGCTGTCATATTTCCCAGCCTTTGGCCAGAACCTGCTGGACTTGTAACTTTAGAAGCCTACGCCCGCTATCGACCTGTCATTGCTAGTGCTGTCGGTGGAATCCCCGAACAAGTCCAAGATGGGAAAACAGGGATTTTGGTTTCACTCAACAATGTCTCACAATTAGCAGCTGCGATCGCCCAATTAGCCACCAATTATTCCCAAGCTAAATTTATGGGCGAATCTGGTCAAGCTTGGTATCAACAAGAATTTACTATTGATGTTCATGTTCAGCGTTTGGCAGAAATTTATGCCAAAGCGATCGCTGAATTTAGGGATAGAAATCAGGGTGACTTTTCAGGTTATGTAGAAAAAGCTACCCTTAACCTAACCCCCTAACCTACGCTATGTCTCACTTTCTTAATTTTGAATTTTGAATTGGTATAAGGTTATGTCAGTAAATACTCAATTATCAGCACCATTAGTTAGTGTAATTATTCCTACTTATAATCGCCCAAATTATCTTCAGCAAGCACTTCAAAGTGCAGTCAACCAAACATTTAAAAATATTGAAATTATCGTTTGTGATAACTGTAGTGATGTTAATCCTCTACCAATAGTCGAAGCTTTTGCAGATGAGCGCATCTATTTTTTTCGCCATCCCCAAAACATCGGTATGGTTGCTAATATTATCAGTGGTTTCGTCATCGCTAGAGGAAAATATGTTGCCAGTTTGCATGACGATGATATGTGGGAGGAAGACTTTTTAGCAAAGCTGATTCCGCCTCTAGAAGCTAATTCTGACTTAGCTGTAGCTTTTTGTGATCATTACATGATCACAACTGATGGACAAATAGATGATGTACTAACACAAGAATGTTCGCGAGTGTGGAAACGGGCAGATTTAAAAGCAGGAATTCATCAACCTTTTTATCAAATTGCTGTAGAAAATATGTCCATAGCCTCAGCAAATGCTGCCGTAATTCGTAAAGATATTATAGACTGGGAAGTAATTCCGCTTGAGGTTGGTGGCTCCTACGATTTGTATATAAATTATCTATGTTCTCGTTCCGGTATGGGAGCTTATTATCATCCCGAAAAACTCACTCGTTACCGTGAACATGAGATAAAAGATACAATGACAGACAATCCGCAAATAAATATTCGCAAAGGTAAAAATCATTTATTCTGTTATGAACAGTTTATCAATGATGAAAGAATAAAAGATATACATCCACATTGCCAGCAGCGATTAATCGAAGTTCACCACTATTTAGGCATGAATTTATTAAAAGCTGGACAACCAGAAGCAGCGATCGCTCATTTTAAATATGTTTTGCAGAGAAAGAGGCTGAGTCTGAGAGCGATCGCGGCATTATTGTTTGCTTTCATCCGCAGTTTATTTATTAGTAAATTATTAGGTGAAAAGGGATATGTTACAGAAGAACGAAAACAAGCAACCCTTGCTTAGTGTGATTATCCCAACATACAATCGCCCAGAATATTTAAAACAGGCGATCGCCAGTGCAGTCAACCAGACATTTGACGATATTGAAATTATTGTTTCCGACAATTGTAGTCCACAAAATCCCCAAGCAATAGTTGAATCTTTTAACGATTCACGCATTCGCTTCTCACGCAATTCTAGCAACCTGGGGATGTTTGCCAATACCATCAAAGCCTTTAGGATGGCGCAAGGAAAATACGTCGCCAGCTTGCTAGATGATGATATGTGGGAAAAAGACTTTTTAGCCAAGCTAATTCCCCCCTTAGAAGCTAATCCCGATTTAGCTTTAGCTTTTTGCGATCATTACCTCATGGACGCGCAAGGAAACATAGATGATAGATTAACGCAAGAATGTTCTCAACTTTATAAACGAAATCATCTCCAAGAAGGTATCTATCAACCCTTTTCTCGCATAGCCTTAGTAGATAAATCCGTATCCACAGCCACAGCCGCCGTTATTCGTCGAAATGTAATTGATTGGAATGCCATTCCGGCTGAAGTTGGAGGCTCATGGGATATATATTTAAACTATCTTTGTTCTCGTTCTGGTTTAGGAGCCTATTATTATCCAGAAAAACTGACTCGTTATCGTGTCCATGAACAAACAGACACAATGCTAAGTGGTAAGCGAGACCCCCAAGCAAAAATCCGTAAAGCTCAAGCCGATATGTTCTGCTATCAGCAGTTTATGACCGATGAACGTCTATCAGATTTGAAACCATACTTTCAGCAACAATGGGCGCACGTCAGTACAACTTTAGGCATCGGCTTAATGCGTAGTCAACGCCTCAAAGAAGCACGTGCTTATTTTTGGAGTTCCCTAAAAGAAAGTATCAAACTACGGACTCTAGCCGGGTTAATGCTCAGTTTTACTCCCCCAAAAATAGCATCCAAATTTTGATTTTAAAGGCTAGAGTTATCAGTTATCAGTTGACAGTTATCAGTTATCGGGACTTAAACATTTTTGAGGCAGAAATAAACCTCAAACCCATACAGGGAAAGGAAAATACACCACAGGCTCAAAAATGCTTGAAACCCAGATGTAGCAAGAAATTAGTCAAAACGATGTCAAATTCCTTCTGTGTATACATTTGAGTAGTTTTTCTGGCTACTTTTTGTCTAAGTCCCATTATCAGTTGACAGTTGACAGTTGACAGTTGTCAGTTGTTATTCTCCCCTGCTCCTCTGCTCCCCTGCTCCCTGTTCCCCTCCTGGGAGGGGTTAGGGGTGGGTTTCCCCTCATCCCCCCTTCCCCTTTCCCCCTTCCCCTTTCCCCCTTCCCCAATCCCGTGAAACTAACTATCGTTACACACAATGTAATTAAAGGTGATGGTCAAGGCCGGGTTAATTATGAAATAGCCCAAGAAGCAATTCGCCGTGGTCATCATGTCACCTTATTAGCTAGTCAAGTAGCTTTGGAATTACAACAAAGTGAACAAGTTAATTGGGTTCCTATCTCTGTTAAGCAATGGCCTACAGAATTACTGCGTAACATAGTCTTTGCTTTTATTAGTACAAATTGGTTACAAAAACATCGTTCTCAGCTAGATGTAATCAAAATTAATGGCGCAATTACTCACGCCTCTGGTGATGTGAATGCTGTGCATTTTGTCCATAGTTCTTGGTTGAAGTTTACTTCTCAAAAGACGCAATCAAAATCCACTAAAACTACACAATCACGCAGATTTTTATACAACTTTTACCAGTGGTTATACACAGCATTAAATGCACATTGGGAAAAACAAGCTTTTCGCCGCGCAAGAGTGGTAGTAGCTGTTTCTAGTAAAGTGGCGGAAGATTTACAAGCCATCGGTGTACCACCCCAGAAGATTCGGGTGATTGTTAACGGTGTAGATTTGCAAGAATTTTCCCCAGGAAATAACTCTCGCTCAACCTGGAATCTACCAACAGGAGTTCCCTTAGCCCTATTTGCTGGAGATATTAGAATATCGCGCAAGAACTTAGATACAGTCCTCAAAGCCTTAGTGCAAGTGCCTGATTTACATCTAGCAGTTGCGGGAATTACAGAAGGAAGCCCATATCTGAAATTAGCAGAAACTTTGGGATTGCATGGACGAGTACATTTTTTAGGACTGCGCCATGATGTCCCCGAACTGATGAAAGCTGTAGATTTCTTAGTATTCCCTTCACGTTACGAGCCTTTCGGCTTAGTAGTAATTGAAGCAATGGCTTCTGGTTTACCTGTAATTACGGCTGCTACAACAGGCGCAGCAGATTTAGTCACACCGGAATCAGGGATAGTTATAGCCGACTCAGATGATGTGGAAGCCTTAGCTAAAGCCATGATGTTGCTAACTAGCGATCGCCATCATAGACAAACAATGGGTCAAATAGCCAGAGCGATCGCTCAACAGCATAGTTGGGAACAAATGGCAAGAAAATATGTTGATTTATTAGAAGAATTACAGCCTTAAATCTCTCATTCACTGCGATATTTGATACCAATTTTATATGAGATTGCACATAATTATAAAATCCATTGATTTATCTGCGTTTATCTGTCTTGAAAAGTTTCCTACGGAGGGAAACCCTCCTACAGAACTTTTCGCTGCGTTCATCTGCGTTCCATTATTCTCAACATATTATTTGCAGCTTCATATTAATTTTGTATGAGATTAAAAATAACATTAAACAATTAATTACTATGACACAACTACCCTCAGTTGCTATCTGTATCCCCACATTTAATCAAGCTCAATATCTACTAGCTTCAGTTAATAGTGCTTGCACTCAAACCTATCCCAACGTTGAAGTGTGGGTTGCTGATGATGCCAGCACCGATGAAACACCAGAAGTAATGGCACAACTATGTCAAAAGTTTTCCCAACTCCATTATTATCGACAGCCTCAAAATCTTGGTATAGCTGGTAACAATACTTGGCTCTTGAATCAGCCCAAAACTGAATTTATTGTGCGATTAGATTCAGATGATTTGCTAATGCCAAATTATGTAGAAACTTTAGTCAAACTACTACAAAAATATCCTGAAGCTGGTTATGCACATAACGCCGTTCAGGAAATCAATGAGTTTGGAGAAAATCGTTCCATCAGACGAGTATCTAGAACTCAAGAAATGCAAAACGCTGAAGATGCACTACGAGCCTCAGTTACTGGCTATAGAGTAGCAGCGAATATTTGTATGTTTCGCAGCAAAGTCTTACAAGAACTACGATTTTACGAAGACAGACCGGAATTTGTCGAAGACTATGATTTATCTGTCAGAATAGCTAATGCAGGTTATGGCAATGTCTATACAGACCAAATATTAGCTTGCTATCGAGTTTGGACAGATGTGAAAAAAGCACGTTCCAAGCGCAAGCATTTGCAGTTAAAAGGATATATTCGCATTTTTGAAGAAAGTTTATTACCAGCCTTTCAAAGCCGTGGCTGGGATACAAAAATTATTTACCAACAACGTCGTAAATTTGCCATCATCCATTCCGCATATTGTTTCCTTCCCATATTTAATCAGGCAGAACGAGCAGAACTAATTGATTTATTAAAAAAATTAGGCGACTCACCCGCTTTAAGATTGCGCCTTTTACTTTTGTCTTGGGGACTCGCACCTATTTTTGAATGGCAACATCACGCAGAATTAAGGCTAAAAGGTATAGTTAAAGGTTGGATAAGTCAGTTGAGAGTTGACAGTTGACAGTTATCAGTTATCAGTTATCAGTTATCAGTTATCAGTTGACAGTTATCAGTTATCAGTTATCAGTTATCAGTTATCAGTTGACAGTTATCAGTTATCAGTTATCAGTTATCAGTTGTTTTTCCCTGTTCCCCTCCTGGGAGGGGCTAGGGGTGGGTTACTCCCTCATCTCCCCCCACTCTCTCATCTCCCCCATCTCCCCCCACTCCCTCATCTCCCCCATCTCCCCCCACTCCCTCATCTCCCTAAATCATCCTGGCCGAAGTCAAGAGATACAGTATATAACTCTATGTTGACCATAACTGCAATTATTCCTACCTACCGTCGCCCTCAAGACCTGATGCGTTGTTTAGAAGCTTTTAAACAACAAACTCGTCCTGCTAATGAAGTGCTGGTGGTTGTGCGTGACATTGACAAGGACAGTTGGAAACTACTAGAAAATTACAACTCTGACCCCTTATCATTACGGACAGTGACGGTAACACGTTCTGGAGTAGTGGCTGCTTTGAATGCTGCCCTTGATGCTGCCCAAGGGGATATTATTACTGTTACCGATGATGATGCTGCACCTCATACTGATTGGCTAGAACGTATAGAAAGCTATTACCTTCTGGATAGTCGTATTGGTGGTGTTGGTGGTAGGGACTGGGTGTATTTCAACAATGAGTTACTGAATGATGGTAGCAGTGAACTAGTAGGTCAAGTCCAATGGTTTGGACGTGTAATTGGTAAGCATCATATAGGTGTGGGTGCAGGACGTGAGGTAGATGTCCTCAAGGGTGTGAATATGAGTTTCCGCCGTAGTGCGATCGCCAAACTGCGTTTTGATGAGCGGATGCGGGGTACAGGAGCGCAAGTTCACTTCGAGATGTCTTTATGCTTGACACTCAAACGAGCCGGTTGGAAGCTAATTTACGATCCAATGATTGCAGTAGATCATTATCCAGCACAACGTTTTGACGAAGACAAACGCGACAGATTAAATGCGATCGCTATCCTTAATTCCGTACACAACGAAACCCTAGTTTTACTAGAACACTTACCACCTATCCGGCGTTCTGTCTTCATCATCTGGGCTATTTTGGTCGGTACACAAGAAGCGCTGGGATTTATACAGTGGTTTCGTTGTTTACCAAAAGAAGGATTATTGGCAGGACGCAGGTGGCTAGCATCACTCCAAGGACGTTGGCAAGGCTGGCAGACTTTCAAAATTCAAAATTCGTCTTGAAAAGTTTCCTACGGCGGGAAACCCGCCTTCTCCCGAAGGAGACGCTACGCGAACAGAACTTTTGTCTGCGACACGCTACCGCGAACGCAAAATTCAAAATTCAAAATTAAGAATTTTTACTAACTTCCTAAAATCCAGTAATTTATACCACACAAATCAGGCTATATCTAACTTTCTTAATTAAAAATTACGAATTATTTTATTTGGGAGATTTATTAGTGATTAATAGGCAAATAATGTCAAATAGTTCTGTTAGCAGAACCTATATACAAGAAACGCCAAGCACTCTACTAGCATGGATAGTAATTTCAGTCTTTATATTATTTACCAGCTTATGTATTGCTATCGGTGCTGGTAGCATTTTTCGCCCAGGTTACATAGCTTTATCTTTGGCGATCGCTATTTTCTTCTATCTGCGCTATCCCACATTTTATATAGGTTTCACTTGGTGGATATGGTTTTTAACACCGCTAATTTCTCGCTTAATTGATTATCGCTCCGGTTTTGATGAGTCTCGATTAATACTTCTATCACAATATCTAGTTAGTCTTGTCCCTATATATACCTTTTTTAGAGACCTTCCTAAGTCCTATCGTCAAGGTGGCTTACCTTTTATTTTAGGTTTTTTAGGTGTGTTATATGGTTTTCTGATTGGCTTGGTAAAAACCTCACCCATGACTGCGGCAAGGTCAATGTTGGACTGGTTTACACCTATTCCTTTTGCTTTTTACTTATTTATCAATTGGCGAAATTATCCTCAATATCGACAAAGTATTCAGCGCACATTCCTTTGGGGTGTACTCGTCATGGGAACTTATGGAATTGTACAGTACTTGATTGCGCCTGATTGGGATCGATTCTGGCTAATCAGCACAAAATTAACTAGCTTCGGAGATCCTGTACCTCTTGGTCTGCGCGTTTGGGGTACTCAGTCATCCCCTGGGCCGTTTGCCGTCACAATGATGACAGGTTTATTATTACTCTTGAATGCCACCGGACTTTTTAGTTTTGCTGCTGCTGGGGTAGGATACTTATCCTTCCTTCTTACAATGGTACGTACTCTCTGGGGTTGCTGGTTTGTAGGACTGCTGACTATGTTTAGTTCACTCAAACCACGTTTACAAATGCGCTTAATTGTCACTATTTTAGTAATAGCAATTTGCGTTATTCCATTAGTAACTATGGAACCATTTGCGGATGCAATTAATTCTCGCCTGCAAACTTTAACTAATCTAGAAAAAGATGATAGTGCTAAAGTCAGGCAAAAGATTTACGAAGAAGGTATCGGCAAAGCACTAACCAACGGTCTAGGTAACGGTATCGGAAATACTTTTGTTGTCGATAAAGATGGCATCCTCAGACCGATTGTCATTGACAGTGGTATCCTTGATATGTTTTTCACCTTGGGTTGGTTTGGCGCTATTTTTTACCTGGGTGGACTAATTTTGGTTTTACATCAAATATTGCAATATACTGAGTTTCGCTTCGATTCTTTTATGGCTGCTTGTCGTTCTATTGTCATCGGTTGTTTTGCAGCCCTCCCTGGAGGTAGTGTCATGCTAGGCTTGTCGGGGATAATACTCTGGTGCTTTATCGCCTTAGCTATAGCTGGACATAAATATTATGTACATCAACGAATAACAAACAATTTATATTCGTGAATTTTACCAAGTTAAAAAATCTTAGCAACACATTCATTATCTGTAGGGTACGTCAGTACAAAGCACATTTTCAAAGTATGTGTAGTCCGTGTATTTATACCTTATAAAACTATAATATGGTGCTGCACTGCCCACCCTACTGGCGACGCAAAGCGCAAAATATAGAAGAAACACTTTTTTCTTCTCCTACACCCCTATACCCCCACACATATAAGACGTAATGATTGTAATCATTTTGGCAACATTCTTAAGATTGTTGAAGCAAGCGGATATACACCTATACTGAATGAATCGTATCTTTATATTGAAAGACTTTCGCAAAATTATTTATTCTAGTAATTGACTTGATTTTTGATAATAAATCGCATAACCTAGACGTTTAGTTATATTCATCCTGTGAAGGATATGAACAAAAAACTCATACTTGGTTTGTTTGCTAGTTCGTCAATTTTCACATCATTGATATCTACGCTAGGGATAATCAATCCTGCTCATGCTAATGTTAACTTGACACAGCGATTAATACACACTGATGATGGTCGTACCTGTATCACCAATCCTCACGGTCTTAAAGATTTTGTGTGTATTCGCGACACAGAAAGAGATCCCAAAGCTGCACCTCCACCTAAATCAATGATAGTCTCATCGCGTCCGTCCGATAATACAGTTGCAGAACTGGATTTCACCGATGAAGAAAGCGAAGCAGCAATTAGAATATTTAAGTGTGACTGTCCGTATTGTATTAACTCTTTGCGGCAATTACGGGGTACTGGCAACTTAGTGTACTAGGTTGACAACGTACTATTCAATTTAAGTGATACTGCTGTTTGTCTTAGTAAAAAAAGCATTTTTTGTAACCAAATATATCCCAGTCTTTCAATTGATTGATAATTGCTCATATACTATTCGCTTCAAACTAAAGAAAAATTTATAAGTGTTGATTTTTCGTTTTGTAGCAGAGATTTTGACCCCTCTCCAAACCTCTCACGCCAGTTGCTACAACGGGGGGAACCCCCGCAACGCACTGGCTCCCCCACGGGGGGAGAGGCTTTGAAACACAATAATCTTTTTTCTCTGATTGTATGAAACCACCCTGCCTCTCCTACGAGGAGAGGGAGGAGAAACGAAAACCTCACCCTCTTACTCCCCTCTCCTCGTAGGAGAGGGGTTGGGGGTGAGGTCAAAACAACGCTTGTCAATTCAACGTTTCATAGAGAAGAAAACTGTTGGGCATAAAATCTAGCATAGCGATTTTCCAGTGCTAACAATTCCTCGTGATTGCCTGATTCGACTATTTGCCCTCGTTCCAAAACTAAAATCCGATCGCACCTCCTCACGGTACTTAGACGGTGAGCAATAATAAACACAGTGCGATTTACCATCAATCTTTCTAAAGCTTCCTGTACCAAGGCTTCTGACTCAGAATCTAAGGCTGATGTTGCCTCATCTAGTATCAAAATTTGCGGGTTCAGCAACACTGCACGGGCGATCGCAATTCTTTGGCGTTGTCCACCAGATAAATTTACACCCCTCTCACCCACCCAAGTATTGTAACCTTCTGGTAGTTGGGTAATAAATTGATGGGCGTTAGCAATTTTCGCCGCAGTCACCACGGCTTCCATATCATATATTTCTTTGCCAAAGGCGATATTTTGGGCAATTGTGCCAGAAAACATCACGGTTTCTTGGGGAACAATGCCAATTTGTTGACGCAGACTTTCTAGCTTGACATCGTGGATATCAATGTCGTCAATCAAGATTTGTCCGGTTGAGGGGTCATAAAAACGGGGGAGGAGGTTGACAAAAGTGGTTTTACCTGCACCGGAAGCACCGACAAGTGCGATCGCTTCCCCTGGAAATGCTAATAAGCTAATATCTTTTAAGACGGGTTCCCCTGGCTTATAAGCAAATGTCACGCTGCGATATTCCACTTTCCCCTTCACCGCCGGGAGAGTAATTGCACTCGGCTTTTCTACAACCGTAGGCTGCATCGCCATCAATTCAAAAATCCGGTCAACCGAAGCTTCCCCTTGCTTAAATTCGTTGTAATTGTTCGTGACATGACCGATGGGGTCAATTAACAACCCGGCTGCGGCTAAATAACTGAAAAATTCACCTACTGTTAAATTATTTTGCTGAATTTGCCAAGCTCCCACCATCAGCAAGGATAATGCACTTAAAGCTTCCAAAAATCCCACAATGGGAATTTGGATTGCCTTAAGACGTTCTGTCGAGTATTTGGCTTGAAAACTGCGTTCTGCTTCCCGGCTAAATCTGGCAATTTCGTACTTTTCCGCCGCGAATGCGCGAATTAAACGAATTCCACTGAAAACTTCTGTGAGAATTGCTGACAAATCAGATACACGGTTTTGACTTCTCAGGGAATATTTACGTAACCTTTCCCCAAACCAGCCAATTAAAATTCCCATCAACGGGGCAACTATCACGGTGGCTAAGGTGAGTTGCCAGTTGAGGTATATCATGTATATTGGGATGGCTACCAACTGCAAGACGCAGGGAATAAAATCGTGAAATAATTTGTTGACTACTTCGCCAATGCGGTCAATATCTTCGGTGAGGCGGTATGATAAATCACCTGCTTTAGCTGTTTCAAAGTAGCTTAAATCTAATTTTTGTAGATGGGTGTAAACTTGCTGGCGGAGACGAAAAGCCACCCGTAAAGCCGCTTTCGACATATAAATGTCTTGTACAGACTGAAAAAAGCCCCGCACAAGAAACACTAAGCCTAAAATGGCTGCTAATTGAGCGATCGCTACTACATTACCTTGTCCAAAAGGATTGGCTAACTTACCTGCAAAATTAATTAAAGTCAACGTCGCCAGCACATATCCCACAATGCCGACAAGCCCCTTAGTGATATTCTGCCACTGGGGTCTAATATAGGGTAGCAGTTGCCAGTAATTAGAACGAGTTTTCAAGCTGTCACATCCACAACAATATAGTCCTTTGTTTGACGCTACCAGCTTTTGTGTAGTTTCAGCCTAACAAAAATACCCATTCACTATTTATTCAACTGATAACTGACAACTGACCACTGACTACTTAACAGACACAGCATCAACATCAACTGTTTTTTCACTAACAGTAGACTCTACTGTGGTATCGGTATTAGGTTCGCCCTTACGTGCTTTCCAACCTTCCAGCACCAGCCCAGAAACTTCACTAACTAAAATTGACAACACAAAAAAGTCATCAATCTCTCCCACAAAGGGAATAAAATCTGGAGCAATATCAATTGGGCTGAGAATATAAGCTAATGATCCTATAATGACCCACCAACGATATTTGGGGTTACGCAACAAACCACGATACCAGTTATACACAGCTTGGATGGAAAACTTCATACTTTAACCCTCTATTTACCTTTGATTCTGACAAATTACTCCAGAAAATTCCGGTGGGAATAACCGTCCTACTTAGTCTGGAAGATACTACTGAGATTTATACAGAAATTACCTTTAATCAATTTTAAATATATACAAGCTTTGGCATTATTTTGTCAGTCTGTTGATATATTTGCGTTCTCAGCATTTTCACCAATAGATATACTTCTTTTCGACCTGTATGGGTTGAACAAATTTTGCTAGCAGCAATGTATATGTTTTATTAATTACTTTAAATAAATTTATTTTTAAGAGACAGACTCTTGGATGTTTACTTAATAAGTAATGTAAAGTGATCACAATTGAGTTCTTAGTAAGGACTTCAGTCCTTTTCTAAGGACTAAAGTCCTGACTACAAACCTTGATTTCTTCAGTCCGTAAATTCATTATCTTGTTCTTCCACATTATAAAAATAGGAGAAATATCTACATTATTCAGATGTATTTACTATCTTAAATAATCTGATTTTAACCTCTTATTAATTTAAAGAAAATGATTGCTGTAGATAATTGAAGCTGGTTATTTGTAACAGATAAAACTTTGGATAAAACGTGAGGAGTAGACATTGAATATATCGAGACGTAAATTTTTCACAATGGCAGGAGCATCGGCTACTGGTGCTGTCCTCCTATCTCCTTTGCAAGCATTCTATGCTAAACCTGTGATTGCTGCTGGGCCTTACGGAAATTTAGTAACTGACCCCAACGGAGTCTTAGATTTGCCATCTGGATTTACTTATCGCCGACTATCCGAAACAGGTCAAACCATGAATGATGGTTATAAAGTTCCTGGTGGTCACGATGGGATGGGTGCTTTTGCCGGATCTAATGGTAATACAATTCTCATCCGCAATCATGAACTCACTTCCACTTCTAGCAATGGTTTGAGCGCTCCTAATAGCAGTAAGTACAACTCTGCTGCTAGGGGCGGTTGTACTAAATTAGTCGTTAATTCTTCCCGTAACCTAGTAGACCATCGAGGAGTTCTAGCAGGAACCCTGCGTAATTGTGCTGGTGGGTCTACACCTTCAGATTCTTGGTTAAGCTGCGAGGAAACCTTTGAAACCAATAACGGGAAAAAGCACGGTTACGTGTTTGAAGTTCCCAGTAGTGCAACTACTTTTGTTAACCCCGTCCCTTTAACCGCAATGGGGCGTTTTAATCATGAGGCTGCTGCTGTAGACCCCAACACGGGCTATATCTACATGACAGAAGACCGGGGGGATGGGCTGTTTTACCGCTTTGTTCCCAACCAAAGCAACAACTTGAGTGCTGGTGGCTTGTTATACGCCTTAAAAATTACTGGGTCGTCTGGAGTTAACACAGCTACAGGATTCCCAGTAAATACACCAAAAGCGGTGGAATGGGTACAAATTAACAATCCTGATCCTACTTCTGATACCGTCAGAACAGAAGGGTATAACAAAGGTGCTGCCAGATTTTCTGGTGGGGAAGGCATCTTTTATGGCAATAATTATGTCTACTTTACTTGCAAGAGTGGGGGTAGTTCTGGAGATGGGCAAATCTGGCGTTATTCGCCTAGCAATAACACCGTTGAACTGTATATTGAACCTAACAATTCTGGTATTCTAGACAATCCAGATAATCTGGTGATTTTTCCTAACCGAGACATTTTCCTGTGTGAAGATGGGGATGGAACGGATTACATTCTAGGCATTACTTCTAGTGGTAGTCTTTACAAGTTTGCTAAGAATGCCCTCAACACATCAGAGTTCGCTGGGGTTTGCTTCTCCCCCGATGGTCAGACAATGTTTGTCAACATACAAAGTCCCGGAATAACCTTTGCTATTTGGGGGCCTTGGTAACTATAGCTGACTTTTCACGTTATGTGGAAAAGCGTTCCGTCAGACCTAACCCCCCAGCCCCCTTCCCTTGTAGGGAAGGGGGAGAAATCAAAGCCTCTCTCCTACAAGGAGAGAGGTCTTCCAGATCCCGTGAAAAGTCAGGTAACTATAGAGGGGACAGGGAACAGGATTAAAATCAATTTTTCGATAACCTCTCCCCGACGCGGCTACGGTGTACACACAAGTCTGATAACCTAGTCCTACAACGTTTTGATCCCCCCTAACCCCCCGTAAAAAAGCAGGGTGGTTTCATACAGAAAAAGAAAAATTTATAAGTTCTGATTTCTGGTGTTGTAGTAGAGATTTTGCCCTCTCTCCAAACCTCTCACGCCAGTTGCTACAACGGGGGGAACCCCCGCAACGCACTGGCTCCCCCACGGGGGGAGAGGCTTTGAAACAAACGAGTTTTTTTCTCTGATTGTATGAAACTACCCTGCTTTTTAACGGGGATTTAGGGGGATCTGAAATCTTGCACCTTCTCAATAACAGGACTTACGCAACTGGCACATGGGTAGGGTGCGTCAGATGTGGAAAATCCTTAAATCTGTACGAAATTATTGGGGCTGACGCACCCTACAGTTAGTTTGATTATGACAATTGCGTAAGTCCTAAATAAGCTAGTGGCGATGCCCACCCCACGAAATCATAAGGGTTTCGGGCTGCGATTTTCGCAATAACAGAGTGGTGCAAGTTGTAAGATGACTATTTTTGATGTTTGACAACTGAAACAGAAAAGTCAGGTTGATGTTAGGAAAAATCGAATACGGGGAACTCTAATTAATGAAGATAGCGAGATGGCGTTGCTAAATTAAGGGGTGACTCTTGTGGGGTGGGCATTATGAGCGCCCTATGAATAAAAGAAGCAATATACCTATCCTACAAAAAACAAATTTAGTAGCTGGGCAAGATTAATTATTTATGAAATTCCTCATCAAACAACACCGTTGGCTGTATGTGTGCTTGAGTATTTTCAGCTTGTGTCTAGCAGTGACGATGACATCTGTAAAAGCATCTGTGCAATTACCCACAAGCACCTGGAATGTGACAATTGCCCAAGCTACCAACTCACTAGAACAGGGACGAAATTTCTACCATTCGGGACAATTTGCCCAAGCAGCTACAGCTTGGCAAGCGTCCGTACAATATTATCGTAGCCAAGGCGATCGCATAAATGAAGCCCTGAGTTTAAACTACCTTTGCCTGGCACTACAGGAACTCAATCAATGGGAAACTGCCAAGCAGTCGATTGAACGTAGTTTACAGCTTTTGCAAACAATTCAACCTGCTGATGCGATTATTTGGGCGCAAGTACTCAATACTCAAGCGAAGTTACAACTACATCTTGGCAATGGGGAAACTGCCCTTGCCAATTGGCAACAAGCGCAAAAATTCTACGAACAGGCGGGTGATATAATTGGTAGTTTGGGGACTCAGATTAATCAGGCACAAGCTTTACAAACTCTGGGATTTTATCGTCGTTCTCAACAACAATTGCAGACGCTAACCCAGAAATTGGCAGCAATGCCAGATTCAGAAGTTAAAGTTATTAGTTTGCGATCGCTAGGTTTAGCGCTACAAAAAATTGGCGATCGTCAAAATCAAGAGGTATTAGAGCAAAGTTTAGCTATAGCCCAGAAAATTGATGCTAAACCGCAATTAAGTTCTATTTTACTGGGTTTGGGCAAAAACGCTAGTAATTTACAAGACCCAGAAGCAGCTTTAGATTACTTTGAACAGGCTGAACAACTAGCCACCAATCCCGGTGATAGTTTACAAGGGCGGTTAGCTCGGTGGCAACTGTTCCTCGACTACGACAAACCAGATTATGCTGTATCCCTTGCGCCTCAACTGCTGCAACAACTGCAAGAATTACCCCCCAGTCGTGATTCTCTTTACGCAGCTATAAATTTTGTCTCTACCCTCAACAAACAACCTAACTCTGGGCAAATCCTACCTATCAAAGCACAGGCGCAACTCATGACCCTCACCGTCAAGTCTGCACAACAAATTCAAGATGCAGCCGCCGAAGCCTATGCTCTACATCAATGGGGACAACTCTATCGTCGCACCAAACAGTGGGCAGAAGCTCAAGAATTAGCCAAGAAATCCCTAAATATTGCCCGTGAAATTGCCGCAGACGATATCATTGCACAATCGGCATGGCTCTTAGGACAATTGTATCGACAACAAGGCGATCGCACCAAAGCCATTGCCGCCTACACAGAAGCCGTCAAAGCCTTAAAGGCGCTACGTTCTGATTTAGTGGCGGTGAACTCCGATGTGCAATTCTCTTTTCGGGAAAGTGTAGAACCTGTATACCGGGAATTGGTGGGTTTACTGCTTGATAATCAACCAACTCAGGCTGAATTGATCCAGGCGCGTGAGTTAATTGAATCGCTGCAAGTCGCGGAACTCGATAACTTTTTTCGTGAAGCCTGTTTGGATAGAGCCAGACAAATTGACCAAGTTGACCCTACCGCCACAGTTATCTATCCTATTATCTTAAGCGATCGCCTAGCGGTGATTCTCTCCCAAGCCGGAAAACCTCTGCGTTATTATGCCACCCAAACATCTTCAGCTGAGATTAACCGCACTTTGGACAATTTGCTGGTAGCCTTCAACCCCGTCTCCGATGCCAAAGATAGACAGCGATTTTCGCAACAAATTTACAACTGGCTAATTCGTCCAGGGGAAATTGAGCAAGCCTTTCAAGATAGTAAAACTTTAGTTTTTGTTTTGGATGGAAAGTTACGTAACATTCCAATGGCGGCTTTGTATGACGGTAAGCAATATCTAATTGAAAAGTATGCCATTGCTTTGTCGCCTGGATTGCAACTAATGGCTACTCAATCATTGCAGCAAAACAAAATTAAAGCGATCGTTGCTGGTATCAGTCAATCTCGTGCTGGGTTTAGTGCCTTACCTGCGGTGGAATCAGAAGTGCAGCAGATTTCCCAAAAAGTCCCATCTTCCATGTTACTCAACCAGAAATTTACTAATAAAGCGTTGAGCGATCGCATAAAATCTACTCAAGCCAATGTCGTCCACCTAGCCACCCACGGACAATTTAGCTCTCGTCTCGAAGATACATACCTACTTACCTGGGATGGACAAGTCAACGTCAAGGAACTAGCCGAACTGCTAAAAAATCGTGGGAGTAATTCCTCACAACCTGTAGAACTGCTGGTACTGAGTGCTTGCGATACAGCCACAGGTGATGACCGCGCCGTCCTGGGATTAGCGGGTTTAGCTGTGAAATCCGGCGCAAGTTCCACCATCGCCACCCTCTGGCCAGTCAAAGATAAGGCAGCCGAAATGCTGATGATTCGCTTCTACGACCAATTACGCCAACCCAACAAGACTAAAGCCGAAGCATTACGACAAGCTCAAATCAACCTGATTCGTCAAACTGATTTCTATGACCCATTTTTTTGGTCAGCCTTTGTTTTGGTTGGCAATTGGCTTTAATTCAGTAACATTGCGTAGGTCAATTCCTAAAAATGTTATTTTCTTTATGGTATTTACGTGAAAAGTTGTTTATAAATGCTAATATACATCTCTTTTAACAGTGAACAGTGAACAGTAAACAGTTATCAGTTAAATAGGTTGGTGAAACACAACACCAATTGGTGGAAAGCGTATTTTGACGCTTGTTTATCCCCCACCATACACCGTTAGAACTGATAACTGATAACTGATAACTGATAACTGATTTATTAGAGTTCTGGAACACAGTTTCAACAATGTATTTGATATTACCATTAACCAGAAATGAAACATCGTTACTTAGCTAGTATCTTGAGTGTTGCAGCTCTGATGGCTAGTAGTATCTGGACTACTGCCTATGCAGTCACATTCACGCCACCTATCAATAACGGTGCGCCCAGACAAGCCACAGGCGGGGCTTCCCGTGGCAATATCTTTACCCCAGCTAAAGGCAATAGCGCCCCCAGACAAGCCACAGGCGGGGCTTCCCGTGGCAATATCTTTACCCCAGCTAAAGGCAATAGCGCCCCTAGACAAGCCACAGGCGGGGCTTCCCGTGGCAATATCTTTACCCCAGCTAAAGGCAATAGCGCCCCCAGACAAGCCGCAGGCGGGGCTTCCCGCACAGGAACTTATGAATTACATCCAGGGACTGTAGCTGCAACAGGGCCAGCCGCCCTCATTGCCCTTTTGCCACAAAGTTTTTATGGCACTACAGTTTTAGAACGTCCTACAGTTATGGCGTATATCCCTGCTACGAATGCAGAAGAAGCTGTGTTTAGTATCAAGGATGAAGCTGGTAATATGCAGCATCAAATGACCATTCCGGTAGCTGGGAAATCAGGAGTAATGGCTGTAGAATTGCCCGCCAATGCACCTGCTTTAGCTGTTGGCAAAAATTACCAATGGTTCTTAGCTTTGAAAGTGGATGGACAACTCAGCCCCAGTACACCTTACGTAGACGGTTGGATTCAGCGTATCCAACCTAACGCGGAAGTAAATACGGCTATGCAGCAAAAAGATGCTCTCA
This sequence comes from Anabaena azotica FACHB-119, assembly GCF_014697625.1. Taxonomy (GTDB): domain Bacteria; phylum Cyanobacteriota; class Cyanobacteriia; order Cyanobacteriales; family Nostocaceae; genus Trichormus; species Trichormus azoticus_A. The sequence goes on from NZ_JACJSG010000003.1 coordinate 108,369, forward strand.
AGCTAGCAACTGCTTTGGGTAAAAATGGGGTGTGGTATGACTGCGTAGCTACATTAGCAGCAGTTCAAGCCGCCCAGCCTCAGAATGCAACCATCGTCAAGCAATGGCAAGAACTACTTTCCTCAGTTAGCTTGAAGGATATTGCTACCGTTCCTGTAGTAGCAAATTAAACAGCCCTGGGGGGTAGGGGTGTAAGGGTGTAGGGGTGTAGGGGTGTAAGGGTGTAAGGGTGTAGGGGTGTAGGGGTGTAGGGGTGTAGGGGTGTAAGGGTGTAAGGGTATAAGGGTTTTGAAGACCTAAACTCCTAAACTTCTATACCCCCATACCCCCATACCCATAAACCCCCATACCCCCATACCCATAAACCCCCATACCCCCATACCCATAAACCCCCATACCCCTACACCCATAGCAAATATGTGGCGCAAACTCCAAGCTTTCATAAAACGCAATCGCAGCATTTTAATTATTACTCCCATTGTGGCTGTGACAGTGATTGTTGGGCAATCATGGGGGTTTTTTAATTTACTGGAATGGAGACTACGCGATCAATGGGTGCGTCAGCGAGGATCTGAGGCGATCGCCGATGAAGTGATCATTGTCACAATTGATGAAAAAGATATTCAATCGGTGGGTAAATGGCCTGTTCCCGATTGGTCGTTAGCAAAGTTACTGACTAAAATTAAACAACAGCAACCCCGTGTTATCGGTTTGGATTTGTATCGGGATTTGCCAGAAAGCCGGGGATATGAGGAACTGGTAGAAGTTTTTCGGACTACTCCTAATTTAATAGGTGTTGAGAAAATTACTGGTGAGCGTGTCAATCCTCCACCAGAACTAAAAAAACGCGAACAAGTGGGTTTAGCTGATTTGGTGTTAGATGGCGATCGCTTTGTGCGTCGCGCTTTACTCACGGCGGAAGATGTGGAAGACCAGGGTAAAATCAAGGCGGGATTAGCGGCTTTAGTAGCCCTCAAATATCTAGAAGCAGAAAAAATCACCCTTGAATCTGTTGATGAGAAGCAACAGAAATTTCGTTTGGGTAAAGCAACCTACGTTCCGCTTAAACATGAGGATGCAGGTTATACAGAAGCTGATTTGGGCGGCTATCAAATTCTCCTCAATTGGCATGGTTCAGAAGCAGCCTTTCGCACAGTTGCCATGCGCGATGTGTTGGCGGGTAAAATGCCCAGAGATTTGCTGCGCGATCGCATGGTATTTATCGGCTCAACAGCCTCCAGCACTAACGATTTTTTCAGCACCCCTTTTTCTGCTGGGCTATCCGCCCAAAGACCTACCCCAGGTGTAGTAATTCATGCCAATATCGCCCTGCAACTGGTGCGAGGCGCAAAAACTGGCAAAACCAACCTCCAGGGGATTTCTGGGTTACAGACTTCATACTGGATCATTTTGTGGAGTGTAATTGGTGCGGTGGGTAGTTGGTGCTTAGGTAGTACCCGTTACCAACGCCAGATTCCCGGCGGTAAAATTCTCTGGGCTAGCATGGCGATAACTGGGGGATTCCTTGGGGCTAGCTATGGGCTGTTTTTAGCTGGTGTTTTGATACCAGTCACACCCGCCTTAGCTGCATTTTTGGGTAGCGTTATCGCCACAACCAACGCCTATAAACAGCAGAAGTTAGAAGTTGCCAACGCCCAACTACTAGATTATTCCAAAACCCTAGAGTTAAAAGTTCAAGAACGAACTCAGCAACTGATGGAAGCCAAACAAGCTGCTGATGCTGCTAACCAAGCCAAAAGCGAGTTTCTGGCTAATATGAGTCATGAACTACGCACACCGCTTAACGCCATCTTGGGTTTTGCTCAGGTGTTAGAAGCATCACCAAAAATGAGTGAGAAAAACCAGCAAAGAGTGAAAATCATCCACCAAAGCGGCTCCCATCTCCTGATGCTAATTAATGACATTCTTGATTTGTCAAAAATAGAAGCCCGTAAATTAGACTTGGTGACGACGGTTGTATATTTACCTAACTTCCTCCAGGGAATTACGGAAATTTGCGGTATCCGAGCCGAAGAGAAAGGAATTAGGTTTGAAACTTATATAAGCGATCGCCTACCACCAGCCGTTGAAGTAGACGAAAAGCGCCTCCGACAAGTCCTCATTAACCTATTAGGTAACGCCATCAAGTTCACAGACAAAGGTAGCGTCACACTCAAAGTAGAACTACTAGACACCGAACCCAATCCCCAGTCCACTAAAATCCGCTTCCAAATCGAAGACACCGGGATAGGAATGTCCCGACAGCAACTAGAAAAGATATTTTTACCCTTTGAACAAGTAGGTTCAGCACAACAGCGTTCTCAAGGTACTGGCTTAGGCTTGGCTATTAGTCAAAGAATCGCCGCCTTGATGGGGAGTGAAATTCAAGTACAGAGTCAACCTGGAGAAGGTAGTTTATTTTGGCTAGATTTACAGTTATCAATCCCACTTTCTCATGACTGGCAGAATGTAGATGCTTCCCCCTTGCCAACCCACCAGAAAATCATCGGTATTCAAGGTAATGCGCCGCAAATTTTGATTGTCGATGATGATGATCACCATTGTGCGATTTTGAGTAGCCTGTTGCAGGAAGTTGGTTGTCGCACCTTGGAAGCCAACGATGGCGAACAGGGATTGAAAATGGCGATCGCCAACCACCCAGATATCATCCTGCTAGATTTGGCTATGTCTAATATGGATGGGTTTGAGTTTATGGTTCATCTACAAAAGCATCCACTAAGCGATGCTATTCCCATCATTGTTTCTAGTGCTAACGTCTTTGAGGAAAATCGTCAGCGTAGTTTGCAAGCAGGCGCAACCGCATTTATCCCAAAACCCCTGAATAGGGAAGAACTACTCAATGCTATACGTTCAGCACTGAAATTGAACTGGATTTATGCTCCATCCACACCACCCCCATCCTCGCCTCAAACTCAGACACCTGAGAGTGAATGGGTTATACCATCCCAAGAAATTTTGCAACAACTATATCACTTGGCCATGATGGGAGATATTCAGGCGATCGAGGGAACTATAAAAGAGCTAACTCAAACAAACACTCAATTAACTGCTTTTGCAGCCGAGTTGAGCAAATTTACTGCTAATTTCCAGACAGCAAAAATCCGTAAGTTCCTAAAATCCCATATCACAAAGGAGTTACAAAAATGACTAGACCAGTGCATATCCTTTTGGTAGATGATAATCCGAATAATCTCAAGGTGCTATCAGAAGCGATTCAGGGATATGGCTGGAAAGCACTGATGGCTACAGATGGCGAATCAGCGATCGAGCAGACAGAATATGCCAATCCCGATCTGATTCTGCTTGATGTAATGATGCCGGGTATCGATGGATTTGAAACTTGTCGGCGGTTAAAAGTAAATCCAATTACAGAAAATATTCCAGTTATTTTTATGACTGCCTTAGCTGAAGCCAAAGACAAGGTAAGGGGATTGGAAATGGGTGCAGTTGATTATATTACCAAACCCTTCCAACAAGAAGAAGTAATTGCCCGATTAAAATTACATTTAAAAATCTCCCATCTCACCCGCACATTAGAAGAATCTGTACAAAAACGCACCGCAGAATTAACCCAGTCTCTACAACAATTAAAACAAACGCAACTCCAATTAATTCAAAGTGAAAAAATGTCGATCCTTGGACAATTGGTAGCAGGAATTGGGCATGAAATTAATAACCCCATCGGCTTTATTGCTGGTAGTTTATCCCATATAGAAGAATATACAAAGGGTCTGCTGGAATTAATAGATTTACAACAGCAGAAATTACCAGAATCAGACCCAGAAATTGAGGATTTAATTGCCGAAATTGATTTAGAATATATCCATGAGGATTTACCTAAATTAATTAAATCAATGAACCAGGGAATTAACCGACTCAAGGACATTAGCCTATCATTGAGAACCTTTGCTCGTGCCGATATCGCATCTCAGGTAGAGTTTCAAATTCATGAAGGAATTGATAGCACTTTGATGTTATTAAAGCATCGCCTGAAAGGGGAAGGTAATAGCCCTGAAATCAAAGTTGTCAAAGAGTATGGGAATTTACCGCCAATCAGTTGCTATCCAGGGCAACTTAACCAGGTATTCATGAATATAGTTGCTAATGCCATTGATGCTTTTGATGAACCCAAATACGAGAATTATCAGGAGATAATTGCACCTAATCAACCTACTATCCATATCACCACATCAGTAGATTCTCAACGAGAAAACGTGACAATTTGTATTCAAGATAACGGCTGTGGTATGCCGTTAGAAGTGCAAGCTCGAATTTTTGAGCAATCTTTTACGACAAAGCCTGTAGGTAAAGGTACAGGATTAGGATTAGCAATTAGTTACGAAATTATTGTTAATAAACATTCCGGACAGATTAGCTGTTCATCAACCCCTGGCGTGGGAACGCAGTTTATGATTAGTTTGCCAATTACAGCAGATTTCAGCTGAAGAAGGTACAAATTTTCAGAACAAAGCCATATAAAAAAAGCCTTTTAAACCAGTACCCAGTACCCAGATGTAATTCTCAGTGCTAATGATTCCTAATGTTAGGTATCAGGGGATTTGCGGGAAGACTAAGTATTAGGTATATGTGGAGATTGGGAGATGCAGAAACCCTCTACCTTATTGGGTTGGTTCAACAGCGTAGGCATATTGAGACATTGCTTATTGCTATCGTTAGGAACGGTATGCTTGTGGTGTCACGGTGCTAAAGCCGATATTATTTCCGATCGCACAGTTAATACTACCGTTACCCAAAATGGCGATCGCTTCACCATTACCGATGGCACTCGTGTCGGAAACAATCTCTTCCACAGTTTCAGCCAATTCTCCATTAAGAGCCAAGGCTCGGCAGTCTTCAACAACGCCACAGATATCCAAAACATCTTCAGCCGTGTCACAGGCGGTAACATATCCGATATTGATGGCTTAATTCAAGCTAATGGCAGTGCCAATCTATTTTTACTCAATCCCGCAGGCATCCTGTTTCGCTCCCATGCCAAGTTAGATATCGGTGGCTCATTTGTGGGTAGCACAGCCAATAGCATCAAGTTTGCCGATGGTGCAGAATTTGGTATTTCCCCCACCTCTGGCGCACCAATACTCACCCTAGCCGTACCGATGGGGTTACAGTTTGGCACAACCCCAAAACCGATTCAGGTCGAGGGTACAGGACATAACTTAAAACTAGTTAATTCAGCCAATCCAACTTACTCACCTATTGATCCACAAAGCAATCTGACCGCAACACAGCTAGGAGTAAAACCAGGAAAAACCTTAGCCTTGATTGGTGGGGATATCAGTTTAGTGGGAGGTAATCTCAAAGCCACAAGCGGACGCATCGAGTTAGGCAGCGTTGGTGCTGGAACCGTCAGCTTTGAGGGTGGGACATTTAACTATGACAATGTGCAGAGTTTTCGAGATATTCGCTTGTCCCAACAAGCCTTAGCTGATGCTAGTGGTTTTGGTGGCGGAGCAATTCAAATGCAGGGAGCGCAAGTCAGTTTAACTGATGGGTCAGTTGCTTTAATCCAAAACTTGGGTTCGCAATCTTCTGGAGGTATTAACATCAAAGCGGCTGAATTGTTTGAGGCGATGGGAACTGATGCTAATGGTTTGATCATCAGCGGCTTGCGGAATGAAACCTTGGCTGCTGGTAATAATGGGGATATTACAGTTACGACTAGACAGTTAGTATTGGAGCAGGGGGGAGGAATTATTACTTCCACCTATGATTCGGGTAAATCCGGCAATATTACCATAAACGTTAGTGATTCATTGAAATTAATTGGTTTTGCACCAGTTAACCTCATTGCCAGTTCCATTTCTACTGCCACCTACAATGTTGGCTCGGCTGGAGATATCAATATATCAACTAGACAGTTAACTGTTGTGAATAGTGGAATAATTAGTGCTGGCAGCTTGGGTATTGGTGCGGCGGGAAATGTAGCTGTCAAGGCAACTGAGTTAATAGAATTAGATGGATTTATACCGGGATTATTTGTCCCCAGTTCAATTAGTTCTATTAGTTTTGCTACAGGCAATGCTGGCAATGTGCAAATAGATACGACTCGACTCATCATCAGCAATGGAGGCAGAGTTGATTCCTCTACATTTGCGAGTGGCAATGGTGGTAATTTAGTAATTAATGCTACTGACTCAATTGAAGTCAGGGGTAATGTGCCAGGTTCCCGCAATCCCAGCCTCATTAGTTCCTCTGCCAGTATTTTAGATGAATCATTGCGTCAACAGTTTAAACTTCCAGATGCACCCACTGGAGACTCTGGTAGCCTCACAATTAATACAGACAAATTAACTGTTAGCGATGGTGCATTAATCAATGTCCAGAATGAGGGAAGCGGTAATGCTGGGGTATTACGCATCAACGCTGATTCTATTTTTCTCAACAATCGTGGTAGGATTACAGCTTCGGCACAGTCTGGTGAGGGTGGTGATCTCAACTTGCAGGTGCAAAATACTATAATTATGCGACAGGGTAGCCAGATATCAAGCGAAGCAGGCGGGACAGGTAATGGCGGCAATTTGAATATCAACGCACCCTTCATCATTGGTTTAGAAAATAGTGACATTATCGCTAATGCCTTCCAAGGCAATGGCGGGAAAATTCAACTGACTACTAAAGGCATCTTTGGACTGGAGTATCGTCCCCAACTTACCCCGGAAAACGATATCACCGCCAGTTCCCAATTTGGGGTAAGTGGTGAGGTGCAAATCAATAATATTGGTCTTGATCCTAACTCTGGTTTAGTTGAACTACCAGCAAATGTCACAGACCCATCGCAGCAAATTTCTACAGGCTGCGCGGATAGTCAAGGTAGTAGTTTTGTGGCTACAGGACGGGGTGGAATCCCACAAAATCCCTATCTGTCGGTGGGGAGCGATCGCCATTGGTCTGATACCCGCGACATCAGTACATTCCGCAGGACTGGCAACTTGACTACCCAAACAACCACATCACCACAACTGCCCATCCAAGCCACATCTTGGCATCGTAACGCTCAGGGCAAAATTGAGTTAGTCGCAACCTCATCTTCTAGGAATGTGCAGACTTTAACTTGTGCGGCGGTTCCTAAGAGTTAATTTGCCGGAATTAGTAAGGCCCCTACAGATAATCGATTTGTTGCCAAGATTTTTTGCCTCAGTATAACTTTTTGTCATAAACCATTTACTCGAATAGCCACAGAGTGATAAATTAGAACGTTTGGATTTTTGAAACATAGCCAAACAACCATGACAATAGCGGGTAAAACCACCCAATTCGAGTACAAAGCGCTGTACAAGCCGAATCAATTGATATACGGCAATGGGCAAGTAGCAGTGATTACAGGATGGACTGTAAAAAGTGCGCTATCCAAACATTTAGAACCCCAAGAGTATGCTGTAATTGGGCAACTGTACTCACCCACCAGAGGTATCAACTTACTGATTCGGAATTTACTTTGGAATCCTCACGTTCGTTATTTGGTGGTTCTCAACGCCAGTAAGGAAGATAAAAATGCAGGCGCGGGAGAATGTTTACTAGACTTTTTCCGTCATGGTTTTGAGGAAGGTGTATGTGATACAGGGTTACGTGCTTGGGTAATTCGCTCTCATGTCACAGGTTACATAGACTTAGATATAGACGCTGCTGCCTTGGAACACCTGCGACAGTCTATAAAATATAGTGAAGCCAAATCTATAAGTGAAGCCGTTAGTTTAATTAAAGCCTATGCCCAAGAGGAAGCGATCGCTCCTTGGGGAACACCCTTAGAATTTCCTATTTCCACCGTCGAACCCACAGTTCTACCAGGCCCAAGATACGGACACAGAATTGAAGGTAGAACCATAGCCGAAACATGGGTTAAAATTATCCATCGCATCAAAACCACAGGCACAATTCGCCCCACTGGTTATGATGGACAATGGCAAGAACTGATTGACTTAATGGCAGTTATTACTGATGAGCCTGCCGATTTCTATTTTCCTGAACCTAATTACTTACCAATTGACCGCCATTTTTTAGAAGAATATATATCGCAAATTTTAGATGATGCCCCATATCGAGAAGGTTTAAAATATACCTATGGTCAACGTTTACGTTCTTGGTTTGGACGCGATCAAATTGAGCAAGTTATACATAAATTAATTGGAGAAATTGACGCGGCTTCTGCTGTCATGAGTTTATGGGATGTGAAAGACCATGAGAAAGGCGGTAGTCCATGCCTGAATCATATTTGGTTGAGAGTAGTTGATAATGAATTATCCCTAACTGCCACATTAAGAAGTAATGATATGTTTGCCGCATGGCCTGCCAATGCAATGGGACTCAGGGCTTTACAACAACATATTAGAGACAAAATTGCCGAAATTTCTGAATATGATTTAAAGATGGGGCCATTGATTACTATCAGTCAATCGGCTCATATATATGATGATACTTGGGAGAATGCAGACAGGTTAATAGCGAATCAATATGCGGCAATTCTCAAGCAGCGTAATTATGATGACCCTTCAGGAAACTTTTTAATTGAAGTCGATAATCAGGAAATTGTCGTTACACAAACCACATCAGGTAGTGGTGAAGTAGTTAAATCTCATCGAGGAAAAAACCCTCTTAACTTACTTAGAGAAATTTGTGCTGCTTCGCCAGCTATTCAGAGCGAACACGCAGGTTATTTAGGGTTGGAACTGCAAAAGGCGAATCAATGTATTAAACTTGGTAAGCCTTATGTTCAGGATCAGTAAACGCAAGATATAGGAGTTCGTATAAATCAATCCGGTTCAGATAAGAATAATTAACCGCCGATAATTCCAGATGTTTAATCAATATTGCTATCCAATTTAGCCTTAACTGAACTGTATTGCCTTATAAACAAACATAGATAGAAATATACGTAGGCCGATGCACTGCCCACCGGCTCATGGTTTTGGTGGGCAATGCCCTGTCCCCTGTCCCCTGTCCCCTATCTGACTTTTCACGTCATGTGGAAAAGCTAACGACAGACCTAACCCCCCAGCCCCCTTCCCTACTAGGGAAGGGGGAGAAATCAAAGCCTCTCTCCTTGTAGGAGAGAGGTTTGGAGAGAGGTCTTCCAGATCCCGTGAAAAGTCAGGTTCCCTATCACCTGCTATAAAATTAAAAGTTCATGCAAGATATTTCTTTAAATGACGAACATAATCAAAGACCAACATGGGATGAATACTTTTTGATGTTGGCTAAACTCGCCGCTACTCGCTCAACTTGTTTAGCGTTTCCAGTGGGTGCTGTGATTGTGAAAAATAAACAAGTGGTGGCGACTGGTTATAATGGTTCACCATCAGGTTCGGCTCACTGTACTACTCAGGGTTACTGTTATCCTGGGTTGAGTAGCTGTGATGCTAGTAAGACTTTACCATCTAGGGCTGTACACGCAGAAGCAAATGCGATCGCTCAAGCCGCAAAACATGGTATCTCAACAGATGGTGCAAGTATTTACGTTACTCTAGAGCCTTGTTTATCTTGCTTAAAGTTAATTATTTCCGCAGGAATTAAGGAAGTATTTTACGAAACTTCTTTTAACAGTGGCGAGAAAGCATTAGTTAGAGACTCTTTCGTTACAGAAGGTTTAGTAACTTTTAAACAGATTCATCTATCGGAACTAACAGTTAAAAAAGCTGCCTTATTTTTAATCAATCCTACCTCTGTTGCCAGAGCAGCAACAGAAGTATCTGGATTTTAGAACTTTTTACGGGCGATGGCTACGTCTGATTTCGGTAATTTGGTCGGCTACGTCTAAGATAGATTGGGGTATTTCTGTCCCAGTGAAAATAATATCGACGTGGGGAGGGCGTTTAGCTAAAAAGGCTAAAACGTCACTTTCGCTGATCAGTCCAAAGTGAACCGCCAAACTTAACTCATCTAGAACCACAAGCGAATACTTGTCTTCATAGACTACCTGCTGTGTGTGTAACCATAAGTTTTGTAAAGCTTGATTTTCTGCTTCATCTAGATGAGGCGTATCAATGCAGCGTGGCAAATCGCAGCGCAGCCAATCTAAATTTTGACCCAATTGAATTGGTTTGTCTTGTCCTTGATTGATCCCACCTTTGAGAAACTGGACAATTAAAACTGGTGTACCTTGTCCAGCAATTCTCAGGGCTTGCCCCATGACACTGGTAAAAAAGTTACGGTGTGAACTAGTAAAAACTTGTACTAGCCCTTCAATTGGGTATGGTAAGCTAAGGGACGAATTTGCAGTGGGTGTTTCTAACTGGGCAACCATAGAGGAAATTTCAAAAAATCACGATAAATAAAATAGGTTTTGCAGGGATTTGTGTAGAAAATCTACTTGTATAATCAATCTGATTTTGATTCAGCCTTATATGCTGGCAATCTGCTTTATAAGTCAAACACTACGTCTGTCTGAAGTCAAGGGTTAGGGATTGGGGATTGGGGATTGGGAATTGGGTACAAACTCTCCCTCATCTCCCTCATCTCCCTGTTCCCCTCCAGGGAGGGGCTAGGGGTGGGTTACTCCCTCATCTCCCTCATCTCCCCCACTCCCTCATCCCCACCCAGACTCCTTGGCTAAATGTTAGATTTCCATCAAGGTTGGGCAAAACAACTTTATTATGTTTTAAATGTTACTGGTTGAGGAGTTAACTGTTGTGAGATTAGTGATTCTGGGAGGTTCAGGATCTGGGAAAAGTACTCAAGCGCAAAGGCTTTGCAGTCACCTGGAAATTCCTCAGATTTCTACGGGTGAAATGTTACGCGATGCTATTTCCCATGTTAGTGAACTAGGTCGCCACGCCCACCCTTATGTGGCTAAGGGGGAACTAGTTCCTGATGAAATGATTATCGAATTGATTCGGTTGCGTCTGAAAAAGCCGGATGTGAGTGAGGGTTGGGTTTTGGAGGGTTATCCGCGTACTGCTTTCCAAGCTGAAGAGTTGGATTTTTTGCTGGATGAGTTGGGGCAGAAGTTGGACTGGGCAATTTATTTACAAGTACCGGAAGCAGTTATGGTAAGTCGCTCTTTGGGGCGATCGCTACCTGATGACCAACCGGAAATAGTGCAGCGTCGGGTAGAGATTTTCTACGATCGCACTGTCCCTATCTTAGAGTATTATGACCGTCGCCGCCGTCTGTTGACGATTAACGGTGATCAGCCACCAGAATTAGTTTCCCAAAATATTCTCACACTACTTTCAGTCCCCTAACTCTTTAATAAACTTAAAATTTTCTGTAATCAGTTGCAGTGTACTGCACAATATTTTTCATGCTTTATGGCAGAAGCTAGATAAACTAGGGCATAGATGAATCATCAAACCTTGATAGCAAGCAGCGATTAGCGCCTGCCCCCTGTCCCCTGCTATACAATAAAAGTTAGAGGCTACCCTGATGGTTTGGCAGCGTCCCGACGGTAGAAAACCCTGTGAACTCCGTCCCGTTGAATTTCACACCGGATTTACCCGCTTTGCGCCTGGTTCAGTGCTGACGATATGCGGCGAGACTAAGGTACTATGTACAGTTAGCGTTGCCGAAGGCGTACCCAAGTTTCTTCTAGGTAGTGGCAAAGGTTGGTTAACGGCTGAGTATCGGATGCTACCCTCGGCTACACAACAACGCCAAGAACGAGAATTATTGAAATTATCTGGAAGGACGCAAGAAATTCAGCGTTTAATTGGGCGTAGCTTACGCGCAGCATTAGATTTTGAGGCGTTAGGAGAAAGAACTTTAACTGTAGATGCGGATGTGTTGCAAGCTGATGCAGGTACGCGAACAGCAGCAATTACAGGCGGATATGTGGCTTTAGCTGGAGCTATTTCTCAATTATTGCAGCGAGGGGTATTAGAGCGATCGCCCCTATGCGGACAAGTAGCAGCAATTTCCGTTGGTTTATTAGAACAAGAAGCATATTTAGATTTGAATTATATAGAAGATGTAGCGGCAACGGTGGATTTTAATGTTGTGATGAATCACAAGTTAGGAATTATCGAAGTACAAGGAACAGCCGAAGAAGGCAGTTTTAGCCGTACCCAGTTAAATCAACTACTAGATTTAGCCGAAGAAGGCATTCAACAGTTGCTAATTGCCCAACAGGAAGCTATTCCTAATTGGGATAGGCTGTTTGTTGGGTAATAGGGATTGGGTACTGAGAAGAGTATTAATTCCCAGTTCTCTGCCTTATAAATTTCTATTTTTGATGTTAATTATCTAAAATGGCTGTAAGTAGTTCTTAGTTACATACAACTTAAATTTATGACCCTTCTTAATGCTAGTAATTTAACTTTAGAAGAAGTTCACCGTTTGTTTGGATTTCAAGAAAATTATAATGACTCGTTTTCTAATTTATTATCTTTAGAACCTCTAACCGAGAGCGAACAGCAAGAACTTAAGCAAATTAGAGATGATTTTCGGCGTTATCTCAGAGCAGGTAAAGTATCGGAAGGTCAGGTAAAGTTTCTTGTAGTCGCTCCCTTGCTGAGATTAGCAGGCTTTTATCATTATCCTATTGAGATTCGTTTAGAAGAAAATATTGCTGATATAGAAGTTGAAGATGAAGATATTTTTATTAAAGGTAGATTTGATATTTTAGCTATTAATAAAGCTAAATATACAAAAAATTCAGGATACTTTTGGGTATTAATAATAGAATCTAAAAATAGCCAAGTTGATATATCAACGGGATTTCCTCAATTATTAACTTACGCTTATAAAGGGATAGATAATCAAAAATCAGTTTGGGGTTTAACAACTAACGGGAGAAATTATCAGTTCTTTTATATTGAACAGGGTAATCCCCCTAGTTATCATCTCTTACCATCACTAAATTTGATGGAACCTCCGCGTGCAGTTGAGTTGTTACAAGTTCTCAAAGCAATTTGTCAACTGTAGAGGATATTCAGTTTGTGTAACTGATCGTATCCGGGTTTTGGCGATGCACTGCCCACCCTACTAATTTATAGCCTGTAATAACTCTACTATTTGCGATCGCTCCACCAAACTATTCGCGCATAAAATCCCAGAAGCAGCTACAGCTGGTACACCAATTCCCGGCATAGTACTATCACCCACAAGATACAAACCCTGTATTGGTGTATGTGTACTAGGAAACATCCCCTGACCAGCAGCAATAGCCGGGCCGTAGGTTCCTTGATGACGGCGTAGGTAATGGGCATGAGTTAACGGTGTACCGATGAGTTCTAATACTACACGCTCTCTAATGTCGGGAATAATACGTTCTAAAGCACAGTATAAAGACTCTGCTTTCTCCCTTTTCTTCACCGCATAACCATCATTCCGTTCCCATCCGGCGTAAGGTTCGAGAGTGTAAGCATGAACTACGTGATGTCCCTCTGGTGCGAGGCTTGCATCCCACACACTGGGAATCGAAATCATGCAGGTATTACCAGGGATGGTAATATCTTGACTGGAATCTTGGACTACCACATGATGTCCTGTCATTTCTAACCCATCTGCCCTAATGCCTAAATGCAGGTGGATAAAACTATCAACCGTTGGCGTTTTTAGCGCATTTTGGCGGTAAGCAACAGGTAAATCTTCAGGACGTAACAGGTGATTGTAAGTATCCCAAATTGTGGCATTAGAAATGACGATAGGCGCGTTGAGAACTTCCCCATTTTTTAGCCTCACACCCACAACTTTACCAGCTTCTAGCAAAATTTGCTCAACGTGACAACCTAAACGTAACGTCCCACCCCAACGTGACAACCCCCGCACCAAAGCATTGACAATTGCCGCACTACCCCCTACAGGATATTCAACACCAGCGCGGGAACGTTCCCCCAACATAAAAGCCACCTCTGGGGCAATTGTGCCATGTGCTTTCAACCCAGACAGAAGAAAACATTCCAAATCAATCAATCTTCTTACCCAAGGGTGGTGAACCGTTGTATCCATCACATTCCCTACAGAAGACTGAACCAAGGGTAAGTAAGGTAACATTCGCCCCAAGGATGGTAAGTAGCGTTGCAGTAAAAGCAAAATTACCTGCCAGTCTGAGCGCAAGGCTAAGGTGGGAATACCTTTCATCGCATCGTATAGCCCCAACAAGCGTTCTATAAATTGCTGGAGTTCTTTTGCACCCTCTGAAGTGATTTGCTGTACTTCATGAAGGTATTTTTCAGTGTTGCTATATACTGCAACAGTTCCTTCAGGAAAATGGTATTTTCCTAGAGGGTCATAAGGTATAACTTGGAGGGATTCACCTAAGACATCAAGAACCTGTTTGAGGGGATTTAAACTTTGATTGTCTGCTAAACCACAATAAAAGGAGGGGCCAGAATCAAATTCAAATCCGCGCCGCCTAAAACTATGGGCTGCACCACCAGCTATTGTATGACTTTCGCACACAATCACCCGTTTACCATAACGTGCTAACAACCCAGCAGTACATAAGCCACCGATACCGCTACCGATAACTATGGCATCGAGTGGGGGACTGGGGACTGGGGACTGGGGACTGGGGACTGGGGATTTCATATTTTTTTGATGGGGGAGTGGGGGAGATGAGGGAGATGAGGGAGATGAGGGAGTGGGGGGAGATGAGGAAGTGGGGGGAGATGAGGGAGTGGGGGGAGATGAGGGAGAATAACTATGGACTATGGACTTTTGACTGTTGACTATGGACTATGGACTGTTGACTATTGACTATTGACTATTGACTATTGACCAATGACACAACCACTAATTGAACTCAAAGGCGTTTCTAAATCTTTTGGTAATAATCAGGTTTTAGACAATGTAGATTTGACGATTTACCGGGGTGAAGCTTTAGGAATTATCGGCCCTTCTGGTACGGGGAAGTCAACAATTTTACGTGTAATTGCTGGCTTAATTGCTCCTGATGCTGGAGAAGTTTACGTGCAGGGAGTAAAAAGGGAGGGGTTGATTGAAGATGCTCAAGACCCAGTTGGTATTAGTATGGTGTTTCAGCAAGCGGCATTATTTGATTCCTTGACTGTAGAAGAGAATGTGGGATTTTTACTGTATCAACATTCCAAGTTACCGCGATCGCGTATCCGGAAGTTAGTGGAAGAAAAATTAGACATGGTTGGTTTACACGGTATCAGTAATCTTTACCCATCGGAACTTTCTGGGGGGATGCGAAAACGGGTAAGTTTTGCTCGCGCGATTATGTCTAACCCCGATAATGCCGCAGAAGGCCCGGAAGTTTTACTTTACGACGAACCGACTGCTGGACTTGATCCTATTGCTTCCACTGTTATAGAAGATTTAATCCGCGATTTGCAATCTAGACACGGAGTTTGTGGTACTTATGCGATCGTCACTCACCAAGATAGTACTATTAGACGCACATCTGATAGACTGGTGTTTCTCTATCAAGGCAAAGTGCAATGGGAGGGAACAGTTAGCGACATAGATAACACCGACGACCCATTAATCAATCAATTCTTGAGTGGAAGTGTACAAGGGCCAATTCAGGTAGTAGGTTAATTCAATGCTGAGTTATCAGTAGTGATATTAATCATATAAAGCCTTGCAAGAAGCACGGATTTTCAAACCCATTTTTCTGGTAAAATATGCGAGATTTCTTCACCAATCGTTTTACATCCCAACGTACATTGAGGGAAGGTTCAGTGGGGTTGTTATTTCTGCTAGGAGTAGGAACCTTTGTACTGATTATCTTGTGGTTGAATAGGTATACTGCTGCTCGTAGTACCTACAAGGCAATTGTGGAATTTGCCAATGCAGGGGGGATGCAAAGAGGAGCGTTAGTCCGTTACCGTGGCGTAAGAGTGGGACGCATTTCTCAGATTCAACCAGGGCCGAATGCTGTAGAAGTGGAAATTGAAATTGGTCAACCTGACCTGATTATTCCTCGCGATGTGGTGATTGAAGCGAATCAAACCGGATTAATTAGTGAAAGTATTATCGATATTACACCCAAGTCATCACTACCTGCTGGGCAAAATATCGCCAAACCCCTAGATAGGAATTGTAACTCCAGCGTCATTATTTGTAATAATGCTCGGTTAAAGGGACAAATAGGTATAAGTGTTGATGCGCTGATTCGTAGTAGTACTGATTTGGCTAATGCCTATAACAACCCAGAATTTTATCAGAAGGTGAATAGGCTGCTGGAAACTTCCTCACAAGCTGCGACTGGTATAGCCGCACTGAGTCAGGATTTTCGCAGTTTGAGTAAAACCTTTCAAGGGCAGTTAGGTACTTTTACTACCACCGCTACTACTGTACAACAAGCAACCAATCGATTGACAGCCTCTACCACGAAAACTGTTGATCAACTGGGTGTGACAGCCAGTCAATTTGGCACAACGGCAACTCAAGCAAGTCGTTTGTTGAGTGATTTGGATAACCTATTAACTAGCAATCGCTCAACGTTGGTTGGTGCTTTAAATAATATTACAGAAACTAGCAATCAACTACGCTTGACTGTAGGCAATTTATCACCAAGTTTGAATCGTTTGACTCAAGGAGAGTTAATCAAGAATTTAGAAACTCTCTCAGCAAATGCGGCGGAAGCCTCGGCTAATTTGCGAAATGCGACTCAAACTTTAAATGATCCGAAAAATGCGGTGCTGCTACAACAGACTTTAGATTCGGCTAGGGTAACATTTGAAAATACACAAAAAATTACATCTGATTTAGATGAATTGACAGGTGATCCTAACTTCCGGCAAAATCTCAGACAATTGGTAAATGGTCTAAGTAATTTGGTGTCTTCTACAGACCAAATGGAACAGCAAGCAAAGTTAGTCACCACGTTAGAGTCGATGAAAGCCGTCGCCAATACACCAACAGTAATTCCCCCCACCCTTACAGCTAATTCCTCAACCACCACCGCAACAAGTGTAGATAACCAGCCTCAATTCAAGAGTGTGGCATCATCTCAGGAAAAATTGTTACAGCAGCTAAGGGAATATGCGGAAAAGGAGACTAGGGAGTAGGGACTGGGGAAAGGGGAAAGGGGAAGGGGAAAGGGGGAAAGGGAAAGGGGGAAGGGAAGAAGCCTTTAACCACTGTCAACTGATAACTGTCAACTGATAACTGATAACTGTCAACTGATAACTGTCAACTGATAACTGATAACTGATAACTGATAACTGTCAACTGTCAACTAACTTCGCCACAGCAGCAATTAATTCATCAGCGTTGAGTGGTTTGGGGAGATGTAGCTGATATCCGGCTTGGAGTGCTTGTTCTCGATCATATTGTCGCGCGAAGGCGGTTAAGGCGATCGCCGGAATTTGTCCTCCTTGTTCTTTTGTCCAAGTCCTTACCTGTTGGATTAACGTATAGCCATTCATCTCTGGCATACTAATATCACTCACCAAAACATCCGGTTTGATTTTTGGCAATAGCTGTAATGCTTCTAATGCTGAAGCCGCCAAGCTGACCTCGGCTCCCTCTTGCTCTAAAATAAAAGCTAGAAAATCTCGTGAATCTGCATCGTCATCAACTACCAAAGTCTTAATCCCCATAAGGGGCAAAGAGTTAGCCTCTAATGATGCAGAATGATCTTGCTCATCGTTGACACTCACTTCATCTTCTGGCAGCATTGGTAATCGTACAGTGAAAGTTGCCCCTTGTTCTTCCCCATCGCTTTGTGCAGTCACAGTACCACCGTGAATTTCTACAATTTTCCGCACAATTGCTAGTCCTAACCCTAGTCCGCCAAATCTTCTCGTAGAACTGCTGTCGGCTTGGCGGAAGTAATCAAATACATAAGGTAAAAACTCTGGACTAATCCCTTTACCAGTATCACTGACTACGATTTGAGCATTGTGATCAACCTGTTCTAAATATACTTCTATTTTGCCGCCATTGGGTGTAAATTTCACAGCATTAGAAAGCAGATTCCATACTACTTGTTGCAAGCGAGCAGAATCACCCATAACCTGTCTTATATTGGGTGCAAATCTTGTCGATATCTCAATGGACTTAGTTTCAGCAGCCAAACGTATGGTTTCTATTGCTGTTGATATGACAATAGCTAAATTTACTTTAGTAACATTTATGGCTAACTTTCCCTGTAATATTCTGGAGATATCTAGCAAATCCTCAATGAGTTGTACCTGTAACGTAGCATTACGTTCAATCGTGGCGAGGGCTTGCGATGTCCTTGCCGGATTAAGCTGACGCTCTTGTAGTAATTTAGACCAACCAAGAATCGCATTCAAGGGAGTACGTAACTCATGAGAGAGAACTGCTAAAAATTCATCTTTAATGCGGTTAGCTGTTTGCTCTAATTCTAAAAGACGCGCCCTCTCTTCTAAAATTTGTTTTTGCTCGTGAATATCAGTACAAGTACCGAACCACTTGACTACCTTACCTTGCTGGTCTTTCAGTGGAAATGCCCGCCCTAATTGCCAGCGATAGGAACCATCCACAGCGCGTTTAAAGCGGTATTCATTCTCATATAAAGTACCCGTTTCTACAGCTTTTAACCATACTTCATAACTACGTTCTACATCCTCTGGATGCAAAACTGTTAACCATCCAGAACCTAAAGACTGTTCTAAGGTTAACCCAGTATAATCGCACCAGTTTTGATTATAGTAATCACAATCACCGTTAGCATTAGCCGTCCAGACAATTTGAGGTATTGCTTCGGCTAAATAACGATAGCGTTCTTCACTTTCTTTGAGAACTTCTAGGATACGCTGACGTTCATTAATTTCTTGTTGTAATTTCTCGTTTGCCTTACTAATTTCATTAGTGCGGAGACTGACTATTTCTTCTAAATGATTTTGGTATTTTCTTAGTTCTGCCTCTACCTTTAAACGTTCTAATATTTCATTTTGCAATTCTTGATTTGCTGTTGCGAGTTGAGCCGGACTAGGAAGTGCTAGAGCCTGTGGAACTAAAGGTATGAGTGCTAATGCTGTAAATACAGATATAATTGCTGTTGCAGCCTTTAAAAAACCTGCTGTCCAATAAGTAGGATACCATAGTGTCAAAATCTCCATGAGGTGGGTTGTCCCACAAGCCACAATAAACCCACTAAATAATAGGAATATCCAATAGAAGGGTAAATCTTTGCGCCTACGGACGAAGTAGAAAAGTGTAGCAGGAATGGAATAGTAAGCTACTGCAATTAGCCCATCAGATATTATATGTAACCAAACTAAATCCGTTTTCCATAAATAGCAATGCCCATGTGGAATAAATGGGGATGAATTAAAAATATAATTCCATAGTTCTGACATATTGTTGCAAATTAATACTCTATTTTATTCATGTAGTTTTTGGTTAAAAATTTTTGTTTATTGAAAGACTTATTTAAACATGAGTCAAAAATACTAGTGTTTGATGATTGTTATTACTTTGATTAAAAAATACATTAGTCTGGGCTGTGCCTTGAAAAAGTATAATAAGGTGGACATTGCCCAACCTATAAATACTTTAATTGTTTTCCAAAATTAAATCCAATGCCAATATAAGCTTTCTGATATTAACTAAGTATGATAATCGTTGGTATCACACTTACCCAATAAATTTAACACTATAATTTAGATAGACTATAAGTATATGTACTCTAAATAAACTTGTCAGTGATGGGTATCACGACAAGCTTTAAGATTATGTAAGATCAATACTCTGAGCATTTTGGATAGGGAGATACTCGGCTTGGCTACTCTTGGGGTGAACATAGACCATATTGCTACCATTCGGCAAGCGCGGCGGACGGTGGAACCAGACCCTGTGGCGGCGGCGGTACTGGCAGAATTAGGCGGGGCTGATGGTATCACCGTACATTTACGGGAAGACCGTCGGCATATTCAAGACCGGGATGTACGGTTGTTGCGGGAAACTGTGCGTACACATCTAAATTTGGAAATGGCGGCTACAGATGAAATGGTGGGAATAGCCCTTGACATCAAACCCGATTATGTGACACTAGTTCCAGAAAAGCGAGAGGAAGTAACCACAGAGGGCGGTTTAGATATTGTCGGGCAAATTGCTAGAATAGGTGAGGTAGTTAGTAAGTTGCAGAATGCTGGCATTCCTGTGAGTTTGTTTATTGATGCTGAACTTTCACAAATCGAGGCATCTGTCAAGGTGCAAGCAAAGTTTATTGAACTGCACACTGGCAGGTATGCCGAAGCGACCGATGAAACTAGCCGCCAGCAAGAGCTAGCATTTTTAGCCGCAGGGTGTGAACAAGCAATTAAATCCGGGCTGCGAGTCAACGCTGGTCATGGACTCACCTACTGGAACGTTTACCCCGTGGCTGCACTCCCAGGGATGGAAGAACTGAACATTGGTCATACCATCATCAGCCGGGCGGCTTTGGTAGGGATAGAAAGGGCAGTTCGGGAGATGAAGCAGGCGATAAGAGGGGAGTAGGGAGTCAGTGAACAGTGAACAGTGAACAGTGAACAGTGAACAGTGAACAGTGAACAGTGAACAGTGAACAGTGAACAGTGAATATAACCTGATAACTGATAACTGATAACTGATAACTGATAACTGATAACTGATAACTGATAACTGATAACTGATAACTGATAACTGCCTCTAGAGGGGAATTACTGCGAAATCTGGAAAATCTTTGGTATTTTGAAAGACTTCTATGAGCGCAACACAATCTAACAACCTGCCGCTTTGGGTACAGGATAGGGATAAGGTGATTGCTGAAAGCACCGATGTTGAATGGCGCTATCAGACTCCTCCAGATTATTCTCGGTCTAAGGAAAATCTTGCTAAAGAGAGTACAAGCAATCACTTAGAGGGTACACTGGAAGCGATCGTCCAGAACTTGGTGAGAACCTTCGAGATGGAGGTATCTTTCAAGGCTAACCCGCAGCAGTGGTTGTCGATTGTCAATGACAAGTTTCGTGTAAGTACTAATGGTGGGCCGGAGTATAAGGCAGCAGATTTATATGCCCAAGGTACTTACAATTTATTTATGGCGGATTCTGAACATTACAAAGCTTCTGAAGAAAGCTTTGAATCATCCGCGAAACTCTTCCATACAACATTTCCCCAGGGTTTCCCTTGGGAGGTGTTGGAAGTCTACTCAGGGCCACCAACTGTTACATTCAAATGGCGACACTGGGGGCATTTTCACGGTGCATATAAAGATTATGCACCCACTGGAGAGACAGTAGAAATCATCGGCTTGAGTGTTGCTCATGTAACTGATGATTTAAAAATTATTTCTTTGGAACACTATTTTGACAACCAGCTGTTCTTAGATAAGTTGACATCTGGTGGTAAAACAAATAGTGAAACTAAAGGAAGTGGCTGTCCTTTCGGTTCTTGGTTTAAAAAATCGGGCAAGGGTTAGTTTAGGAGGGTGTAAGGGTGTGAGGGTGTAAGGGTATTAAAGCAAAAATATTCACCCCTATACCCCTATACCCCTATACCCCTATACCCTATAGTCCTAATACTGTACCCTAAAATTATTAGTACACAGAGGATAACAATGCAAACATATTATTACGTTTTGGCTAGCCGACGCTTTTTACTACAAGAAGAACCTATGGAGGAAGTGCTGAAAGAACGTACTCGCCATTACCACGAACAAGAAAAAGAGATTGATTTTTGGTTGGTTCCCCAACCTGCATTTTTAGAAACACCTGAATTTGCACAAATTAAGGCGAAGTGTCCTCAGCCAGCCGCCGCGATTATTTCTACTAATGCTCAATTTATTACTTGGCTCAAACTCCGGTTAGAGTATGTGATTACAGGTGAATTTTCTGCTCCTTCGGAAACAATTCCTGAGCCTTTGGCATCTTTAGCTACAGCTTCTTAGTCAATTGGTCATTAGTCAACAGTCATTAGTCAACAGTCAACAGTCAACAATTTTGCACTATGGACTATTGACTTTTGACTATGGACTATTGACTAATTACTAAATAGAATCTTTTAGGTATTCACTATTTATACAACTTAAATTCTGTGCAGAAATTTGCAACTTTACCTGGTGTAGTAGGATTGGCGATCGCAAGTGCGTCTTTGATGGGTAGCATAACTTCTGCAAGCGCCCAATCTTCTGTTCCTGTGTGTCAACCTCCCGGTGCTGGCGAGTATCTTTTATTGGTAGTTAGTCCCACAGCAGAAAGTCGCACCCAGTTACGGAATGCTTTACCAAATGAAATTAAAACTACTACCTGCCAATACTTAAATGATACGGTGACACGTATAGGCGGATTTAGGAGCATTGATGATGCCAACCGTTGGGCTAGATATATCAACACTATAGTTGGGTTGTCTGCCATCATCACTACAAGACCTGGAGAAGCAGCAACCCAACAGCCACAGCCTCCAAGGGTGACATTTAATCCTCAAGCTTTAGGTCAGGGATATGCTGTGTTGGTTGATTATTACAACCGTCCAGAAATAGTCAATAGTGTACAACAAGCTGTAGGCGGTAATGTAGGTTTAGCTTCCTACGGACAACGCCCTTACCTGTTGGCTGTTTACACTACTAATCAACAAGAAGCTTATAACACATTACAAAGGCTCAATGAACGCGGTTTCGTTGCTGTGTTAGTGAATAGCCGTAATGTCATGTTACTGCGATCGGTTGTGCGGTGATATAGCAGGGGACTGGGGACTGGGGACAGGCGCTCAATTGCTGCTTGCTATCAAGATTTTATGATTCATTTATGTCCTCACCTATGTGGCTACTGCTATATTTGTTGACTGTTGACTGTTGACTATGGACTGTTGACTATGGACTGTTGACTATTGACTATTGACTATTGACTATGGACTGTTGACTATCAATAAAGCTCTAGCTAGCCAAGATATAGTTATGCCCAAAGCTGACCCGGCTATTACCTGGACGGGTGTGTGTCCTAATAATTCTTTGAGTCTGTCTTGGCTAAAGTCTGGTTTTTCGTGAAATAACTCGTCAATCATTTGATTGAGGATGCGGGCTTGCTTTCCGGCTGCTTGGCGAACTCCTGCTGCATCGTACATGACAATGATGGCAAAAACCGCAGCTAAGGCAAAATCGGGTGATGCCCAGCCGAGAGTTTGCCCGACACCAGCAGCAAGGGCTGTTACTAGGGCTGAATGGGCGCTGGGCATTCCGCCAGTGGTGACGAGAACGCGCACATTCAGTTTCCGATTTTTAATTAGCTCAACAAATAGCTTTAAAGCTTGAGCGACAAAACAAGCTACCAGAGCAACCAGCAGCACCCGGTTGTCTAAAATTGCGCCTATGTCCTGCATGGTATTTTGGTTTGGTTAGTCAATGTTATCAGTTATCAGTTATCAGTTGTCAGTTGTCAGTTGTCAGTGGTAATGATTATATCTTGACTGCCTCCTGCCTCCTGCCTCCTGCCTTCTGCCTCCTGACTCCTTGTTTAGTGGTTGCGGCTGGTGATAAAATGAGCGATCGCTTTTAGGGGTTGTGCGCGTTCTCCAAATGGTTCGAGTTCTGCACAGGCTGCTTCTATTAACTCTTGGGCTTTGAGTCTTGATTGTTCCAGTCCCCATAAACTGGGATAGGTGACTTTCTTGGCGATGAGGTCTTTACCCGCAGTTTTACCTAATTGCTCTTGAGTGGAGGTAATATCGAGAATATCATCAACGATTTGGAATGCTAACCCAATATTTTGTGAGTAGCTTGTGAGTCTTTGGATATCTTCTGCTGATGCACTAGCCAAAATACCGCCACAGACAACACAGGCTTCTAAGAGGGCGGCTGTTTTGTGATTATGGATGAAATTGAGGGTTTCTAAGGAAATATCTGATTTTCCTTCTGATTCTAGGTCAACTACTTGACCCCCAACTAATCCAGCCGCCCCTAACGCGCGTCCTAAACGGGCTATTACTTGTAAAACTTTGTCTCTAGGCACATTTTCCGGTGTGCGGATAGCTACAAACTCGAAAGCGTAAGCGAGTAAGCCATCTCCTGCCAAAATCGCAATATCTTCACCATAAACTTTGTGATTTGTCAACATACCGCGACGATAATCATCATTATCCATCGCTGGTAGGTCATCATGAATCAAGGACATGGTGTGGCTCATTTCCACGGCACAAGCTGTAGGCATAGCCATTTCGATTGTACCGCCCATCATTTCACAGGTAGCTAAACAGAGAATGGGACGCAGGCGCTTACCTCCAGCTAAGAGTGAGTAGCGCATTGATTCATAGATTTTTTCGGGATAAATGATGGGTATTGCTTCATCTAAAGCAGCTTCACATAGTTTTTGGCGTTCTTTGAGATAAGCGACTAAGTTAAATTTGGCTTCCTCTGACATCTTCTGAAGGTTATCAGCTGCTACCATTCTCACAATTCCTTAAATTTTTGGCTTTTGGCTGTTTATCATACACGTCACAATTTTAAGATGCTCTGGAGCCAAAAGATTAACTATTGCGGCTTTAATCCTTAAAGATGAATGATAAATGATGCTTTATGTTACGATTCGTAATTTTTCATTTAACATTCAAGACTCCGCTTTCTTTTGCTGTTTGTAAATAGCTGGCGACTGTATTTTGTAATAATAAAGCGACAGTCATAGGCCCAACACCGCCTGGAACTGGGGTAATATATTCTGCCACGCCAGCGATAGATGGGTAATCAATATCGCCTACTAAGCGACTCTTGCCATTAGCACCAGTGACACGATTCATCCCCACATCTACCACAACTGCCCCTGGTTTCACCATGTCAGCAGTAATTAATCCTGGTAAACCAGCCGCCGCAATGAGAAGATCGGCATTTTGGGTGATGGATTTGAGGTCTTGCGATCGCGAATGGGCAATAGTCACAGTAGCATCAGCTTCTAGGAGCATCAAAGCCATTGGCTTACCTACTAAGATACTCCGTCCCACCACCACAGCCTGCTTTCCGCGTAAAGAAATTTCATATTCTGCCAACAGGCGCATAACTCCGGCTGGTGTGCAACTGCGTAAGCCCCTTTCCCCACGCACCAAACGCCCCAAATTTACCGGGTGTAGTCCATCAGCATCTTTATCTGGTTCTATTTGGTGCAGCAGTTTCACCGCATCCAAATGTGGAGGTAGGGGTAGCTGTACGAGAATACCATCTACTTGTTCATCTTGGTTGAGTTGCGCGATCGCCTCTTCCAATTCCTCTTGGGTAGTTTCTGTGGGAAAATGCTTACCAAAAGAAGCAATACCCACCTTAGCGCAGGCTTTTTCTTTATTACCTACATAAGCGGCTGAGGCTGGGTTATCACCCACCATCAACACCGCCAACCCAGGAGGGCGACCAATTTTAGCTTGTGTTTCGGTGATTTGGGCAGTAAGTTCTTGGTAAATTTTTTCCGCTAAAGCTTTACCATCAAGAATTTTGGCAGTTTTTGTTTCCATAACGACCCCCAGAAGACGCGCCTGCAAATTTCAGTTGTCCGCAGTGTTTATCTTCTCATAATGGGAGTGGGTGAGTCAGTGAACAGTTATCAGTTATCAGTAAACACAACTTGACAACTGACAACTGACAACTGACAACTGACTAATGACTAATTAGTGATTTTTATGTTGTATGCAAGAAAATTTAACAATTTGGGATTGATGCTGCTGTTGGTGGTGGGGTTGTGGGGTTGCGATAATTTGAAGATGACAGTATCGCCGGGCGGTAACATTAGTTTTGGTCGCAATGTGACAGCGATAGGGAATATTAAACCAACACAAGACCAACAGACTACGGTTTACATCCAAGGTAGGGTAGAACAGCGAGTTCCTTTATTGCAGGGACAGGTGTATCAAGTTAATGATTCTACTGGCAGCATTTGGGTGGTAAGTAAGCAAAATAATCTCAAGGAAGGGGAGTTGGCAACGTTTAGGGGTAAAGTTCGCTATGAAAGTATTACTATTGCTGGGCAACAATTTGGGGAAGTTTATTTAATAGAAGAGTGATACTGATAACAGGAACTTACATTTTAATTTTATGAGTAAAGAACAAGTACAAGTAGCGATCGCTATCCTTTACCGCAATAATCAGTTTCTCATGCAGTTACGGGACGATATCCCCACTATTCCCTATCCTGCACATTGGGCTTTATTTGGTGGTCACATTGAACCAGGAGAAACACCAGAGATAGCAGTAGAACGAGAAATTTTAGAAGAAATTGGCTATGTTCTCCCACCTTTTGCCAAATTTGGCTGTTACCCAGACGAGACAGTAGTCCGTCATGTATTTCATGCGCCACTATTAGTAGAATTGGATCAACTGGTGTTAAATGAAGGTTGGGACATGGGCTTATTAACACCGGATGATATTCGTAAGGGGAAATTTTATTCAGCCAACGCCGGCGCAGAAAAGCCTATCGGATCAGCAGCACAGCAAATTCTATTAGAGTTTATGGAAATTAGTCATTAGTCATTAGTCATTAGTCATTAGTCAGTTGTTATTTTCCCCCTTCCCCTTTCCCCTTTCCCCCTTCCCCCTTTCCCTTCCCCTTCCCCTCACTTGGAGTTACCCCTCATGCAATCAGTAAAACAATTGCCCAGATGGTTAACTTTGGGCTTGGCGTTTCCTTTAGCCACTCTGAATGGTTGGTTGCTGCTTCAGGTGGTGCAGTATTTTCAACCTTTGGTGAATGTTATTGCGGCGGCTGTGCTGTTGGCTTTTGTTTTAGACTACCCAATTCAGTTTTTCCAAGAAAGGGGAGTGAAACGCAACCTGGCTATTGGGGGGGTATTGCTGTTAGCTGTAGTGATTTTATTGGGTTTAGGTCTAACTTTAGTGCCGTTAATTATACAACAGATTAACGAGCTGGTGAATATTCTGCCTTATTGGATTGATTCTGGGGGTCAACAGCTTGATGCTTTCCAAAAATGGGCGGCTACCCAACAGTTACCTGTAAATTTGAGTGGGTTGGTCACGCAAATTTTAGAAAGGGTGTCTAACCAGTTGCAGTCTGTGACGGGGAAAATCTTGAGTTTTGCCTTTGATACTATCGGTGTGGTGGTGAATGTGCTGCTGACTGTGGTGTTAACTATCTATATGGTATTAAATGGCGATCGCTTATGGGATGGTCTTTACCAATGGTTTCCCACGCATATAGGTTCTAAGGTACGACAAATACTGCGCGAGGACTTTCACAATTATTTCATCGGACAAGCCACCTTGGGGGCTGTACTAGGATTGACCATTACATTGGCTTTTGTATCGTTGCGTGTGCCTTTGGCTTTACTTTTTGGTTTAGGAATTGGCTTATTTTCTTTGTTTCCCTTTGGTACAGGGATCGGTATTGCTATAGTTAGTTTGTTGGTAGCATTACAAAACTTTTGGTTAGGTGTAGAAGTTTTAGGTGTAGCTGTTGCCATTGACCAAGTAAATTCTAACTTTGTAGCCCCACGCATTTTAGGAAATTTAACAGGTTTAAACCCCGTTTGGGTAGTAATTTCTTTGCTGTTAGGTGCAAAATTGGGAGGAGTTTTAGGTTTATTAATTGCTATTCCCACCGCTAGTTTTATTAAGGACATAGCTGATAGCTGGCGGTCTGGAGAATTGAACGAGATAAATAATTTAGATTTAGAACCAACAAAGGTAGAAATTGATATTGATAGTTCTTCGATAGAAATATTAGCAAAAAAAGAATGAAGTATACAAATTGTACTTCATTATTCATGTAGAGACGTTGCCTGCAACGTCTCTACACTTATTACTCCAGTAGGGTGGGCATTGCCCACCACCTGCTTTCATTGGAAGGTGCAAGATGAAGATGTCAGTTCAAATTGCTATTAATTACCATTAACCTGAAGATAACTCTATCTTTACGTTTAGGCATAACAAGCTGTGCTAGATACTGAACTTGTAAAAATTTTGCTTCAGCTTGCTATTAATTAATATGAAAACCAATCAGCAATTAAAGCTAAATCGCCGCCAGTTTTTGCTACGTTCAGCGATGACAGCAGGCGGAATTGTCACGACAAATTTAGTAGCAAAGTCACAAGTTTTTGCCCAAGGGCCGGCAATTATTACCTCCGATAAAATGCGCCCTACTATACCTTATGGTGTGGCTACTGGAGATATTACGTATGATAGGGTGGTCATTTGGAGCCGGAGCGATCGCCCCGCCAGAATGATTGTAGAATGTTCTACTAGCGAGAATTTTCGCAATGTACAACGCATTATCGGGCCTGTTGCCTTAGAAAATAGCGACTATACAGCCAGACTAAATCTCAGGAACCTACCCCCCAACCAACAAATATTTTACCGCGTACTTTTCCAAGATTTAGATAATAGAAATATCTACAGCGCCCCAGTTAACGGAACTTTCCGCACTCCCCCCATATTCGGACGAGATATATTATTTGTATGGGGTGGTGACACAGCCGGACAAGGATGGGGAATTAATCCTGACTTTGGGGGGATGAAAATTTATGAAACCATGCGTCAACTTAATCCCGACTTTTTCATCCATTCTGGCGATAATATTTACGCTGATAACCCAATTCCAGCAGAAGTCACATTAGAAGACGGCACAATTTGGCGTAACATCACAACAGAAGAAAAATCAAAAGTCGCAGAAACAATCAAAGAATTTCGTGGTAATTATATCTACAATTTGTTAGATGAAAATGTCAGGCGTTTTTACGCTGAAGTTCCTCTATTGGCACAGTGGGACGACCACGAAGTTACAAATAACTGGTATCCTGGTGAAATTCTCAACGACACGCGCTATCAAGTTACCGATGTTAACTTACTAGCCCAAAGAGGAAGACAAGCCTTTTTGGAATATATGCCCATAGCATATACAACTAATAATACAGACAGAGCGAGAATTTATCGCTCCTTTAACTACGGCCCCTCACTAGACATTTTCATGCTAGATGAACGCACCTACCGAGGGCCAAATAGTCCCAACCGCCAGTCAGTACCGAGCAAAGATACACAAATGTTAGGTGTAACACAGGTACAATGGTTGAAAAGACAATTGCTGGCATCAAAAGCCACATGGAAAGTTATCGCTAGTGATATGCCCTTGGGGCTGATAGTCCGAGATGGTAGCACTGACTTTGAAGCTTGGGCTAACGGAGACGGCCCAGCTTTAGGTAGAGAATTAGAACTTGCAGATTTATTGCGATTTATTAAAAATAGAAACATCAAAAACGTTGTGTGGTTAACTGCTGATGTGCATTATGCAGCCGCCCACTATTACGATCCCAACAAAGCCCAGTTTCAAGACTTCAAACCCTTCTGGGAATTTGTCGCCGGGCCTCTCAACGCTGGTACATTCGGGCCAGGTCAATTAGAAAACACTTTCGGGCCACAATTGATATTCCAAAGCCTTCCCCCAGGTACAAGGGCAAATCGACCCCCCAGTGCTGGGTTACAATTCTTTGGTGCAGTCAAGATTGATGCTAACACCAAAGTGATGACTGTATCATTGCGAAACTTAGTAGGAGATATACTTTACAGTGTAGATTTGCCACCAGAAGCATAAATTAGTTCGTAGTAAGGACTTTAGTCCTAAATGTTCTCAGCACTAAAGTGCTTACTACAAACTCTGACATTATTGTTACTCACCTTGTATTGCTCTGACTTTGCACGGGATCTAAAAGACCCCTCTCCAAACCTCTCCCCTACAAGGAGAGAGGCTTTAATTGCTCCCCCTTCCCTACAAGGGAAGGGGGCTGGGGGGTTAGGTCTGTCCTTAACTTTTCCACATGACGTGAAAAGTCAGGTGTTGCTGGGTACTCTAACCAGGTACATTTATCTCAACAACACCAGCAATGCAACTGAGTACAGAAATACAGAAATTTTGGATAGCCCTAGCTAACTATCTAGTGTTGGGTTTGATGTTGTTTTTATACCTCCTGGCGGGTAATGGTTGGAAATTGACCAATCTCTTGAGTTTGCCAGACTTGATGGGTTTGACAATTGTTGTAGCTTTGGTGTTATTTCCTTTGCTGTGGTTTTTAGGAAATATCAAAACTCAAATGCTGCAAGCACTACCAAATGAAACTGCCTTTAAAGCAGCAGTTATTACAGAGTATCCCCAACTAGATTTATTTTGGTTAAAAGAGGAAACCAAAGATTTAGAAGCTATTGGTTTTGTGCAGTTGATGGACTATAAAGTTGAACCAAGTAATGGCTTTGCGCGGACTTTTGCCCATCCCCAGCATCATTGTTTTGCAGAAATTGGGCAACTCTTTACAGATGCGAAAGACCAGCCGGAAAAATACTCTTATATGTACAGTTCATTAACTCAAGATTGGGATTTAACTACAATTAATAGACAAGTTCATCGTTTAGATGCAACCGCTTACATTGGGCAACATCCTAAAGCAGTAAGAAAATATCATCCTGAAGTTTATCTTGATGAACTTTTAGAACAGCATTTGAGTTTGAGAAAACAAATGGTGAATGATTTAGGTATCAATGTAGTAAGAGATATTTCCTGGTCAGGATATAGAAATTTGGGACAACAAGCAACAATTTCTCGTAAAACAACAATGCGCCGCAAAAAGTTGTTATTGGCAATGTTAGAGGCGACGCTGTTTGAAATGAAGCCTAAATCTGAATGGTTGGGGGATTATGGAAAAGTCGCAGTAACAAGACGGGTAACAAGGTAAGGATGCTGGCGGGAATTAAGGTAAGCGCTAAAATTAGCAATTCCCGTAGTAAACTTAGAGATGATGAGCCAAATAGGATAAGTAAATGGAAGGTAAAAGATTCATCCATAAAATTAGGTTAAAAAAATTCCTTTCTTATGGAAGAGAAAGCGAAGATATTGAATTACAGCCACTAAATGTATTAATAGGCGCAAATACATCTGGTAAGTCTAATTTAATTGAAGCCATCGGCATTTTAAAAGCGACACCTACAGATTTACTTGTTCCATTTCGTCAAGGTGGCGGCGTGAATGAGTTTGTTTGGAAAGGTAGTGATAAAATTCCAATAGCTGAAATAGATGTCATTTTAGACTACCCACAAAAACCTCAGAATTTACATTATCAATTAAGCTGGACGGTGACAGGACAAAAACTAGAGCTAGTTGACGAATTTGTAGAGGATGAAGAAAAACATCTAAGTGAAGATAGTGTTTATTTTTACTACCGTTATCACGGTGGTCGTCCTGTATTAAATAAACTTAATAAAAGAGGAGAAAGAGTAAAAGCTTATATTGATATAGATGGTTTGAGTTTGGAACAATCTATTTTATCTCAAATTAAAGATCCTTATGTGTATCCAGAACTATCTTACATAAGTAAAAATTTCTCAAATATCGGTTTATATCGCCATTGGCAAATGGGCAGATACTCAGAACCAAGAAATGCTCAGAAAACTGATTTACCTGAACATCCTTTACTAGAAGATGGAAGTAATTTAGGATTATTCTTAAATAATTTACAACACACAATAGGTAATGGAAAAGTTATTAAAAAATTGAAAATATTTTATGAAGCAGCAGAAGAACTCAGTGTAAGGATATATGGTGGTACAGTACAGATATATATTCGTGAAGAAGGTTTGATTCAACCAATTCCTGCCACTCGTTTATCTGATGGGACACTCCGTTATTTATTTTTAATGGCTTTGCTGCTTGATCCCACTCCACCGCCACTAATTTGTCTTGAAGAACCGGAAATTGGGTTACATCCAGATATTTTACCAACTATTGCAGAAATGCTGGTTGAAGCATCTCAAAGAACACAATTAATTGTCACAACTCATTCTGATGCTTTGGTTGCGGCTTTAAGTGAGTATCCAGAATCAATACTAGTATGCGAACGAGATGAAGACGGTTCTCATCTGCGTCGTCTTGAACCAGAAAAACTGAAGAATTGGCTAGAAAATCATAATCTCGGCGATTTGTGGCGGATGGGTGAAATTGGGGGAAATCGATGGTAAAGGAGGTGCGAATTTATGTCGAAGGTGGTGGGGATGGTAAAAACCAAAAAGGACTACTTAAGCAAGGTTTTAATCAGTTTTTAAAATCATTGGAGGAACTAGCCAAAAGCAAAAAGATTAAATGGGATGTTATTATGTGTGGTTCTCGTAATAATGCGTTCCGAGCTTTTAAAGATGCTTTAAAATCCCATCCAGAAGCTTTTAATGTATTGCTGGTTGATGCAGAAGGGCCTGTAAACGTAGATTCGCCTTGGCAGCATTTAAAATTAAGAGATAATTGGGATAAGCCGTCAGGGGTTGATGACAGTCAGTGTCATTTGATGGTTCAAGCTATGGAGGCTTGGTTTATTGCCGATGTGGAAACATTGAAAAAGTTTTATGAGCAAGGTTTTAAAGAAAATGCTATCTCCAAAAACTCTAATGTGGAGGCTGTTGAGAAAGACAGGCTGGAACCTAGTTTAAAGGCTGCTACTGCTAAAACGACCAAGGGAGAGTATCAGAAAATTCAACACGCTTATAAGCTGCTGAAATTGCTGGATGTCAGCAGAGTCCGCCAAGCTTCCCCATATTGCGATCGCCTATTCACCACCTTAGAAGCGAAAATGAAACCATAAAAAAATTTTGCGCGATCGCCCCCCAAATTAATACATCACGTTATCATCAAGTATTGTGGCTATTCCTGTGCGTAACTCCTAGCATCTATCTATGACCGCTTCTGACATCCAGCCAACGGAACCCAATACTCCCCCAACGCCTCACGCTGACACTCGACTAGTAGACCGGACTAAGCTGAGTAAGATGTACCAGCACTATGTCGAGGTGAAGGATAAACACCCTCATGCGCTGTTGCTGTATCGTGTGGGTGATTTCTTTGAAACGTTTTTTCAAGATGCGGTAACAGTAGCGAGAGAATTAGAACTCGTCCTGACTAGCAAACACGGCGGCGAAGTGGGACGGGTAGCGATGACTGGTGTCCCTCACCATGCTTGGGAACGCTACACTACCCAACTGGTGGAAAAAGGCTATGCTGTGGTAATTTGCGACCAAGTAGAAGATGCTTCGGAGGCGGTGGGTTTGGTGCGCCGGGAAGTGACGCGCATCCTCACTCCTGGCACTTTGTTGGAAGAAGGGATGTTGAAATCTAGTCGCAATAATTACTTGGCGGCTGTGGTAATTGCGGTGAACCATTGGGGACTAGCTTATGCAGATATCTCCACGGGGGAATTTCTCACGACTCAAGATAGTGATTTAGAAAGGTTGACTCAGGAGTTGATGCGGTTACAGCCTTCCGAGGTTCTGGTTCCTACCAACGCACCCGATTTAGGTAGTTTACTACGTCCGGGGGAAACTTCGCCAAGCTTACCCGAATGTTTACCACCATCATTTTGTTATAGCCTGCGATCGCAACTCCCCTTCTCCCAAGCCGAAGCCAGAAGTACATTATTGCAGAAATTCAAGGTGCGATCGCTCGAAGGTTTGGGTTGTGACCATCTCCCCTTGGCTGTCCGCGCGGCTGGTGGGTTATTGGAATATGTGGAAGATACGCAAAAAGCCGGACAAGTATCCTTACAAAGACTCCGCACCTATACCATCACCGACTACCTCATAGTTGACAACCAAACTCGGCGTAACTTAGAAATTACCCAAACAGTCCGGGATGGCACTTTTCACGGTTCCTTACTCTGGGCTTTAGATAACACTAGCACGGCTATGGGCAGTCGCGCTTTACGGCGATGGCTGTTACAACCGCTACTCGATACCAAGGGGATTCGCTCACGCCAAGACACTATCCAAGAATTGGTGCAGAATACACCCCTACGGCAAGATTTGCGCCATTTATTACGGCAAATTTACGATTTGGAAAGGTTGACAGGTCGTGCTAGTTCGGGAACTGCCAACGCCAGGGATTTAGTCGCCCTAGCTGACTCTCTCTCCCGCTTACCAGAATTAGCTAACCTAGTTGCTGAAGCTAATTCACCCTTCCTTAAAGCTTTGCAAAAAGTACCGCCGATTTTGGAAGAGTTAGCGCAAAAGATACACGCGCACTTAGTAGAATCACCACCATTGCATATCAAAGAAGGCGGCTTAATTCGTCCTGGGGTGAATCCTTTATTGGATGAGAGAAAGGCGACGGTGGAAGCAGACCACCAATGGATTGCTAATCTAGAAGTAGATGAAAGGGCGAGAACGGGAATACCTTTACTTAAGGTAGGATTTAACGAAACCTTTGGTTACTACATTAGTATTTCCCGCGCCAAAGCTGACCAAGTACCCCCTAATTACATCCGTAAACAAACCCTGAAGAATGAAGAACGTTACATCACCCCAGAACTGAAGGAACGGGAAGCCAGGATTCTCACGGCGCGGGATGATTTACATAAGTTGGAATATGAGATTTTTGTCACGTTACGGGAGGAAGTGGGAGAACAGGCGGAAGCCATTCGTAACCTGTCCCGCGCTGTCGCCGCCGCAGATGTGTTGTGCGGTTTAGCTGAGTTGGCGGTACATCAAGGTTACTGTCGTCCAGAAATGGTGAATGGACGAGAGTTGAAAATCGTTGATGGTCGCCATCCTGTGGTGGAACAATCTTTACCTGCGGGTTTCTTTGTCCCTAATTCTACGGAGTTGGGGAATAGTGAAGAAACTGCTTCACTTCCAGACTTAGTTATTCTGACTGGGCCTAACGCCAGTGGTAAAAGTTGTTACCTGCGTCAAGTGGGATTAATTCAATTAATGGCGCAAATTGGCAGTTTTGTGCCGGCTAAGTCTGCGCGGTTGGGAGTGTGCGATCGCATTTTCACCCGCGTCGGTGCTGTGGATGATTTAGCCACGGGTCAATCTACATTTATGGTAGAGATGAATGAGACAGCCAATATTCTCAATCATGCCACATCTAGATCCCTAGTTTTGTTAGATGAAATTGGTCGAGGGACTGCAACTTTTGATGGTCTTTCCATAGCTTGGGCGGTTGCAGAATATCTGGCTATGGAGATTCGTTCCCGCACAATTTTTGCTACTCATTACCATGAGTTAAATGAACTGGCGGGAATGTTACCTAATGTGGCTAATTATCAGGTGACAGTGAAGGAATTACCAGACCAAATCATCTTTCTCCACCAAGTTCAACCGGGAGGCGCTGATAAATCTTATGGTATTGAGGCGGGAAGGTTAGCGGGTTTACCAGCAGTGGTAATTCAACGGGCGAAACAAGTTATGGGTCAAATTGAGAAACATAGTAAGATTGCGATCGGGTTGCAGAATTTGGATTGATTTGGTAGGGGTGTAATACCGTTTGCTAACCCCCAAAAGCGTTTTCTAGGGTGAATAAACTTGCCCCTGGCGGTTATCATCACAGCAGGGTGGTTTCATACAATCAGAGAAAAAATATCAATCTGTTTCAAAGCCTCTCCCCCCGTGGGGGAGAGGTTTGGAGAGGGGTCAAAATCTCTGCTACAAAACAAGAAATCAGAACTTATAAATTTTTCTTTCTTCGTATGAAACCATCCTGCTGGCGGTTATCGTCAGGGGCTATACCCCTTTCGCGTTGCACTTAAAACTTACGCCAAAGGTTAATTTCTAGTAAACAACCGATCTAAGAAATCAACCCTCACCGCTAGATTAATAATCCCCCGATTTGTGCGTGTATCTATAATTTCCGCATTATTCAACGCCACAATATAATGTTCACCACCAATCAAATCAATCAGCGCACCACCGGAAGAACCTCCAGTAGTGTCGCAATTATGGTACAGTACGCCTTCCTTCTCCTGAACAATACCACATCCAGCTTGATATGAAGCAGTCCAACCACGACCAGCAGACAAGAACTCATAGCCTTTTTTGCTAGTATCAGGGAAGTCACCAGAATAACCAACAAAGAAGAGTTTATCCCGATTTTTCAAGAAACTGGCAGTAGAGAGAGATTGCCAACCTAAATAACCATACTTACGACCCAAAGGTTTATCAATTATCATCACCGCCCAATCGTTTAATTGATTAGTGAGTCCATCTCCTCTAAAATCTGTACCATAAATGACACGCTCAACTACAGCGATATCTCTTCTATTAGGAACAACGCCATTAATTAGATTAGGGAAAAACCGAATTTCTCGACTTAATTGATTGGTTCTAGGGTCAATCACACAGTGAGCATTTGTTAAAACTAGATTTTCACTTATTAAAGTACCTGTGCAATGATAGTTTCTAAAATCAGTAGTTGTTCCCTGCACTCGCCCAATTGTTGACCAAGGATATTCTCTACTAATCATAGGAATACGGTCATCCCAATCAAGTACAGCC
Organism: Anabaena azotica FACHB-119; assembly: GCF_014697625.1. GTDB lineage: Bacteria > Cyanobacteriota > Cyanobacteriia > Cyanobacteriales > Nostocaceae > Trichormus > Trichormus azoticus_A. The sequence goes on from NZ_JACJSG010000003.1 coordinate 144,469, forward strand.
CTGCTGTCTGGAGGATAAGGTTTTTCAGATTGTTGCAGATTAGCAGGTTTGAAGGGCTTACTATTAGCTAATACATTTAATTTATCTGCCTCTTCGAGTTTAATAAATTCTGGTGCTTTCGTTTCTTGTGCTTGGACAGATACCCAACCGCCTAAAGTTGTAAAACTCAAAATTCCCGTAAGAAAACAAGCAAGAAATACAGTCAAAGGTTGCTTATAGAAGGGCTTTTTAGTCATTTTTCTAACTCCTTAATCAAAAATTCATTGGTGTGCTATGAAACTTTTTAGGTTTTAGTAGGGTGGGTAGTGCATCGCCAAAATCCTGATCTGGTGGGCAGTGCATCGGCCTACATATATTTCAAAAATCAAATATGAGTCCTATATGAAATTTTTTTATGTCTTCCTCCAATTCAAAATTCGTCTTGGAAAGTTTAAAGTTAATAAAACCAGACTTAGCATAGGTTTGGGTGTTTGAATTTGTATCATATTTGTTGTGAAATGGTATTGCGAATTACAAATTACTTCCACTCGCCTTGAATAGTAAAAGCTGACCAAAAACGCGGATTTTGCCAATCTTGTTGTTGCCATAATTTCAATTGGGCTTCTCTGAGAGCGACGGCTGGGGTTTTGCCTTGTCGCAAAATTTGTGTGTACAATTCCTGCATTAATTCTGATGTGGCTTGATCATTGACTTTCCACAAAGACACAACCACACGGGCTGAACCTGCATACATTAGTCCCCTTGTCAATCCAATTAAACCTTCTCCTTGAACTTCTTTACCCAGACCGCTTTCGCAGGCACTCAGGACGATTAACTCGGCGGGGAGGTCGAGGTTAAAAATATCGTTGAGGCGTAAGAAACCTTTTTGCGGTTTGCCTTGTTTATCTACTAGGGATGTGACAAGACCTGATAGTTCTGGGTTGGTGTCATCGAAAATGCCGTGGGTGGCGAATAGCAGTAGGCGATATTGACTTAATTGTTTACTGGTGGCGAAGTTGTAGTTAGCCTCAAAGTCAAAGGCTTGCAGACTTTGTTGAGGTGACACCATTTTCAGCACTGCTTGAGCCTCATTGCGTGTACCGGGGAGTCGGTTTAATTGACCACGATGAAGATTGCTCAACGACCTTTGCAGGGCTGAACGTTCTAGTTCCAGGTCAAGGGAAGCGGAAGTTTGCGGTGCTTTACCAGTGACACGTTGATCATTAGCACTAAATACGGGGTCAGCGAGAACTGCGAGGGTTTTGGGTGCGGGTTTACGTCCTTTGAGTTGCTGTCTTTGGGTGGCGAGGCTGGTGATGGAGGGGAGAGTGATAATTTCATGATTCACCAGTAAGGGTTGGTAATTGACCCCTCCCCCAACCCCTCCCCGAAGCGGAGAGGGGAGTTTGTTGTTCTCTTGCTCCCCCTTCCCTTGCAGGGAAGGGGGTTGGGGGGTTAGGTCAGATAACACCGCAAAAGGAATTTTATGTAAAATCCCATCAGCCACCACCACTATGCGTTTTTTCCCCAACTTTCCAGCCACGGGTGCAAGGATAATTTGACTCAGTTCTTTTGCTGCTTTGGTTGTATCAGCATAAGATTCGGCTTTTTCTTCTGGGGTTGCACCAGCAATGAGTGGACTTGTTAATTGTTGGTGTAAATTTCTCGCCGCTTTTTCTATCTGTTCATTTCCAGGGAGTTCGTAGGTATCGAGTGAGTTGGGAGTGACTAACCATAGATAGCTGCGTTTTTTATCCAAGGAATATTGCAACAACAGGGTGTCTTGATCTAATTGTTGTTGAATTTGGGGTAAGACGAGAGGTTGGGGATATTTCAGCGCCGCATATTCAGGGTTAGAGGTGCGGATTTTGTTTTTTAAATCTTGCTGTTGTTTGAGTAAGCTTTCGATTTGTTGTTTGGTGGTTGTTATCCGTTGGGTTGATGGTTGTTTTTGACTGAATAGTTGTGATAGTTGTTTTTCTCTGGCATCAAGTAACAGGTTTAAACGGCGTTCTTCTGCTAGGAGTTTGGGGTCAACATTGTTACGGATATTTACGTTTGCTTCTGTTAACAGTTCTACCAAACCCCTAGTGCGGGAACGTTCGTTGATGTGTAGTGCTAATGCGTCGTAGCCCTGGGAGGGGTCTTTTTTGTGCAGTTGCATCAGCAGGTCGGTGTAGAATTTATAGTAATCTTGGACTGTGGCAAAGTAGGAAGTACGCAGTTGTTGGTCAATAATTTTGGTGCGTAAATCTTCAATGATGTCGATGGCGGTTTGAATGTGTGTGCGGGCTTGTTCCAGGTTGCCTCTATTGCGTTCTAAGTCAGCCAAATTGTAAAGGGTAGTGGCTTCCCCTGCCCTGTCCCCCACTGCCCGGTATAGGGGTAGGGCTTGGTTGTAGTATTTGAGTGCCTCTTGCTTTTCTCCTAATAAGTCGTAGACAACGCCAATATTGTTGAGGCTATTGGCTTCCCCTGCCCTGTTCCCCACTGCCCGGATTAGGGGTAGGGCTTGGTTATAGTATTTGAGGGCTTCTTGGTTTTCTCCTAATGAGGAGTAGACACGGCCAATATTGTTGAGGGTAGCGGCTTCCCCTGCCTTGTCCTCCACTGCCAGTCTTAGGGGTAGGGCTTGGTTGTAGTATTTGAGTGCCTCTTGCTTTTCTCCTAATGAGAAGTAGACAAAGCCAATATTGTTGAGGGTAGTGGCTTCCCCTACCCTGTCCCCCACTGCCCGGAATAGGGGTAGGGCTTGGTTGTAGTATTTGAGTGCCTCTTGGTTTTCTCCTAATGAGTCGTAGACAAAGCCAATATTGTTGAGGCTATTGGCTTCTCCTCGCCTGTCCCCCACTGCCCGGAATAGGGGTAGGGCTTGGTTGTAGTATTTGAGGGCTTCTTGCTTTTCTCCTAATGAGTCGTAGACAGCGCCAATATTGTTGAGGGTATTGGCTTCCCCTCGCCTCTCCGCCACTGCCCGCAATAGGGGTAGGGCTTGGTTGTAGTATTTGAGTGCCTCTTGCTTTTCTCCTAATGAGTCGTAGACACTGCCAATATTGTTGAGGGTATTGGCTTCCCCTCGCCTCTCCGCCACTGCCCGCAATAGGGGTAGGGCTTGGTTGTAGTATTTGAGAGCCTCTTGGTTTTCTCCTAATGAGAAGTAGACACTGCCAATATTGTTGAGGGTAATGGCTTCTCCTCCCCTCTCCGCCACTGCCCGGTATAGGGGCAGGGCTTGGTTGTAGTATTTGAGTGCCTCTTGCTTTTCTCCTAAATCAGAGTAGACAGCGCCAATACCAAGAAGGGTAACTGCTTGCCAAGCTTTATCATCTACTTGCTGCCAAAGTTTTAAAGCTTCCAACAATTTCTCTGTTGCTTGTCGCAGTGATTCTGCTGTGCCTTGTTGAAACAGTTCTGACCCCTCTTGTCTCAGTTTTTCCGCAGCAGCACGAGTTGCATCTTGTTGTGTGTTTTCTGGTTGCTGTGCTATATGCAACCTTTGATTTCTCTGTGTTGCTCCCACTGACTCCGACAGCAAAACGACACTCAGCAAGAAAATTAAACCGTGGCGAGTGGTTTTTGCTAACCAGTGCCAGCAAGGCAATTGAGATTTTACACTCCTCTCCATTATTTAGCCCCACAACTTCAATCAGTGATTATTTACAGCCCTATCCTGTTGGCAGCAATTCCGCCTATTAATAAATTATTTAATTGTCGCCAGTAATATTGCTGAAACTTTATGTTGATTTTATAGGTGCTATCAGCGAAGTCATCTTTGGTTGCGGTTTTTGTAACAAGCTTTCGAGTGATTGTTACCAATGCCTCATCACAGTTAGGATTTAAGCATAAAAACGAAAAATCAAGGGTTTGGGCAAGGGTATAGGGGTATAAGGGTGTAGGGGTGTAGGTGTTCAAAACCCTAACTAAATATCTAAATTCATCGGCGTTTATCGGCGTTTATCGGCGGTTAATTATTCTTATCTGAACAGTATTGAGGTATAAAGATGTCAAAATGTTAAGTGTAAACCTTGATCACAAACGCACTTATGCCTAAAGCCATCTGGAATGGAGCCGTACTAGCCGAAAGCGATAAAACTGTAGTCGTGGAAGGCAACCATTATTTTCCCCCTGATGCCATTAACAAGCAATACTTTCAGAAGAGCGAAACTCACACCACTTGTCCTTGGAAAGGTGTGGCTAGTTACTACAGCATCGAAGTTGATGGACAAGTTAACAAGGACGCTGCTTGGTACTACCCCACCGCCAAAGAAAAGGCTAAGAATATCGAAGGTTACATTGCCTTTTGGAAGGGTGTAAAAGTGGAAAACAACTAAAGTTAACTGAACCAATAATTCAGTATTGTAGAGACGCGATTAATCGCGTCTCTTTATATATGATGGGTAAATCTTTTCATCTACCATAGCATTTTCCTACAATCAGGAAATAATTGCATGATTTTAAATAAGCTTTAATTTTATTATTCTTAGTAAATTGCGAATTAGCTAAATTTTATTGCCTTTATACCAGAAACCACTGGCAGAATTGGCATAAGCTATACTTACCAAATATTTGAATTATTTGTTGATGTATATTTGGTTTCTAAAAACTTGGATTTAGCCTGATGTTTATTTCCACAAACAGTTAAATAAGCAGTTGTGATTATTTTGGCGATCGCTACACTGGCAACATATATAAAAATCCTGCAATAGAGAACATTTGGCTTCACCTACCAATATATATAGGTAATGCAAATAACTTAATTTTGATTAAGCTTATTTTGAAAATGTGTTTTCAATAACTTAGTTATTTTTTAAATAAATAGCTGAATCGCATTATTTTTTACTATTGTTGATTTTCCATAATTATGAAAAAATAAACCTTGATATATCAATAAGGATATGATGAAAAACTCACTTCAGCAGTTGACAGTAATAATCTTCTGCTCTTAAGCTCTATATGCTTATTGTCTACCAGCATTACAATAACTAGTTAAATTACTTATATAAGTGTAATTCTCCATGAAATCGCTCAAATATATATCCACAGTTTGATTTTTTTCAAGAGACTTTGCCAAAATCTTACCGACATTAGAGGAATTGTATAGTGGCTAACATAAGTTTACAGCAAGGACAATTTGTTACTAATTCTTTACCCAAGACAGCAAAATTTCGCCATATTACCAAAATTTTGCTGCGCCGACGTTTTATAGTCTTCGGTGTTTCTTGTATAGTGATGTCAGCTACTAGCTTAGTAGCTATGACCCATAGACCTACTTACAAGAGCCATATGCAGATATTAATAACCCCTAATATATCTGAAGGAGTAAGTAGAAGCAATAGTACAGATGCCCAATTAATTATTGAGGAATATTCTGTACAAAAGAATTTAATGCAAAGTTCCAAACTAATCGATAAGGCAGTAAAATTATTACATTTTGATTATCCAAATATCACCACGGAAGATATCAAAGGCAAAACTGAAAATAGCGAAGACTCACCCCTACAAGTAAAACAGTTAGAAATTAAGCAAGGAAATAATTCAGTTCCTACCCCAGTATGGGAAATATCCTTTAAAGATAACGACCCAGTTAAAACTCAAAAGGTACTTTTAGCCTTACAAAAAGTCTATCAAGATTACAATATAGAGCGACGACAAGAACAATTAAATCAAGGACTCGCATTTATTAATACGCGGTTGCCAGTTATCAAACAACAGGTAAGGCAAGCAGAAAATAAATTAGAACAATTTCGCAAAAAGCACAATTTATTAGACCCAGAGTTACAAAGTCAATTCTTGATCAAATCTCTAGCTGACACTCAAAAGCAGTTACAAACAACTCGCGCACAATTGCCAGATATCCGCTCTCATTATCAAAATTTAGAGAAAAAGATAGCGGCGGCTAGTGAGGAAGCAATTATATCGATGCGTCTGGCTCAATCAAATCGCTACAAAACGTTGACGAGTGAGTTACAAAAAACTGAGCAGACTTTAGCAAAAGAGCAACTACGCTACACAGATGACTCTCCTGTAATTCAAAATCTCCAGCAGCAACGCCAGAGTCAATTAAAGTTAGTACAGCAAGAATTAAAACGGTTAACGGCAGAAATTAAAACAAAAACAATCCAAATACAAGGGCAGTTAGTTGGCGTTGATCCAAGTTTAGTAGAAGAATTTGTGCAGGTGAAAACAACTGTGACTCAGTTAACTGCTAATGAAAAAAGGCTAGCAGAATCAGAACAGCAAATTCGCTCCCAATTGAGTAAATTTCCCAGTTTGATAGCAGAATATCAGCGTTTATTACCAGAGGTGGAAACCCAGCGTAAAACACTTGAGCAAATGCTGCAAGCACAACAGTCTATGGGAATGAAAATTGCTCATGGAGGTTTTGATTGGCAATTGTTAGAAGAACCAACTCTAGGAACTTATGTTGGTAATGATATATTCTGGTTGATAGTTGCAGGTATGATTACTGGGCCGGTTTTGGGTGTTGTTTTGGCGCTACTGTGGGGAATGCGTCATAGAATTATTCATTCTGCACAGAATTTGCAGAGAGTAAGTAATCTGAAACTACTAGGCGCAGTGCCGAAATTAGCACCCCGGATGATGGAAAAACGCCTTCCCAGCTTATCTTGGGTTGGGGGACGCAACTTAACTCCAGTTGTAGAAGTTGGTAATGTTTGGCTACCTTGCCATGAAACGTTAGATATTGTTTATCAAAACACGCAAATATTGAAGTCTGCTTTTCCTTTCAAGTCGCTGATGATGACTTCCGCCATACCAGGGGAAGGACGGACAACTTTAGCGCTGGGGTTAGCGGCTAGTGCGGCGCATATGCACAAACGGGTGCTACTAATTGATGCTAACTTGCGATCGCCTAAACTCCACAAAGTTCTGCAACTATCCAATGACTGGGGGTTATCTCTCCTACTCCTCGATGAAACAAACACCGAAATTCACGATTATATCCAGCCAATTCACCCAGCTATTGATATCTTAACTGCGGGGCCGATACCAGAGGATGCAGTAGAATTGCTCAGTTCTCAGCGATTGAAAGATTTAATCGAGTTATTTGAGCAAACCTACGACTTAGTATTAATAGATGCTCCCCCAATTTTAGGCACAGTTGATAGTAGAATTATCGCCTCTTACTGCAATGGAATTATTATGGTAGGACGTATTGGTTGGGTAACACAAACCGAACTAACTCAAGCTGTAGATATTTTAAACAGCTTAAATTTAGTTGGCATTATTGCTAACGAAGTCGGTAGTTATAGCAGGTGACAGGTGACAGGGGACGGGTGACAGTCAATAGTCAATAGTTAATAGTTAATAGTCAATAGTCAATAGTCAATAGTCAACAGTCAACAGTCAACAGTCAATAGTCAATAGTCAATAGTCAACAACTTAATTATTATTTGATGTAACTTGGCGGAGAAAATCAATATTTAATTCTAACTTTTCTCCTAACCATAAAGCAAAGCTTGTATGGTCGCTGACATCATCACCTGTTAAGGGATGAATGAGAATATCTAAGCCTTCATGGTTCAGCATTAACCAGGGAACAACTTGAGCAAATTCTGCTGCTGAAAATGCAACTTGGTACATTGATTTGGGATGAGGGCCGATAGGTTTTTCATGCACTCGCCCAAGTTGTACATTAAACTTATTCCCCAATTGTTCACGGATACCCATAGCCGTGGCAAAACTGTCACTATCAAAGTAAACGTGAGCATGAAACCCGGTGATATTGAGAGATTCTGCTGTCATAACTAGAGACTCCCACTGTTGTAGAAGCAAACGACAAAGCCAACAAACCCAGTATTATTTACCCAACTGGAGTATAGCTGTTGTAATTCAGCTTATCCGATTTTTGGCTGTAGGCGATCGCTTGTTATGAATAGGACTTACGCAAGTCTCATAATCAAACTAACTGTAGAGTGCGTCAGCCCTAATAATCTCGTACACATTCTGTGGATTTTCCACATCTGACGCACCCTACCCCTGCGTTCAATTTTTTCCCAATCTAATACAACATTTTAGTCTTGCCACGCCACTACTGGCGTGTTTTCCAACTACAACCACATCAAAATACTTTTTGTACTAAGTTTTGTGTTCACTTTGGGATATACACGATTTCGTCTGTGCCAATCTCTCAGGGTAGGATTGTCAGAGGAAAGACGCTGAAGAAAATTTTCAAATTTTTGACGTTGATGTGAATTAGTAGCTCCTAATCCAAAATCAAGAGAAGATAGAACCGATTGGCGCATTGATGGATTCTGTCGATTGAGAATAGAAACTAGAAAACTGGGATTTTTATTAGCCCATTCTGCAATCACACCAGCATATACTTCTTCAGAAACTCCATCTACATAGGGAGATATTTTCACTAAAGTCTGTGCTGCTTTCTCATCTCCCAGTTGTGACTTCTTCCCCAAATTACTCATTGTGGGGAGTCCTAAATTCATTAACAGTTCGCGACCTGCATCACAGGAAATCCGAGAGATTTGGTTGCTGGCTAACCAACCAGAAACAGGAAAATTAATTCTTGACCATCCCTGACGGTGCTGGCTGATTTCAACTGAGCTACCCGTAGGTAAAGCAGCTAAAACATTACCTTTTCTTACTTGAGGAAAGGAACGAACATTGACATAGCCATCTTGAGTAGTTACGAAAAATCTTTGGCAAATTTCGGATGGTTGAGTAGGATTACCAGCAATAACTAAAGCCAAGACAAAAGGCAGTATACTAGACATTATGCTTAATTTTTTCTCATTATATAGAATTCATACTTGATTTTTAAAAGATACATAGGCTGATGCACTGCCCACCATCTCATGGTTTTGGCGATGCACTCCCTACCCTACAGGTACTGAGATTTTTTCAGAAATCAAATGGGATTCCTATATGTTCTATTTTTATTAAAAATAAAAAGCATATATGTAAATAATTACCCCCCTAAGATTGATAGGGGGTAACACAGAGAAAGATTTACGGTTGCGGACAAGTTCCTAAACCCCAATCAACATAAAAGCCTTTTGGGTCGGTTTCGCGCAGCCAACTAACAAAGCGTTGATAATCGGCAATATTGTATATTCCGACGCAACCTGCTGTCCCAGGAGAGCCTTTTCGTCGATTCCAGTCAATGTGGATTTCGATCGCACTTCGCCTTGTAGAATTTGGCTCTAGATAGGTCAGAGGAGTAGAGACAGGCCCTACCCCAGGAGTAGGAAATTCTCCAACGTATTTATCCTTTCCTGTTGCCCATTTAATGCTCTCTATTTGCCATTTTCCTTCAGGCAGAGGTTCTAAAGATTTGGGAATACTCTTCGTTCCAGTTTTAAAAATCTGTCTGCTAGGCGCTCCAGAACATACATTTAAAAAATCTTGAAGTTGACCGTCTTTATAGTATTCCATTTTCAGAACAAAACAACCGAACTCATCTCTTCGATTCGTCTTGGTCAATTTGAGATAAGTTTTCCCAGGAATTACGGGAGAAACATCGGCGGGAGCAACTATAGCAGCAGTCTTAGGAGCATCTTTTCCCCAAAGTTTTTCCCAGGTTTTTGTCCCCACTTTACCGTCAGCTTCACTATTTCCAAAAACTTTAGCCTGAAAAGCTTTAACGGCTCTATCCGTATTCAAACCTAAGTTCCCGTCAATTTCTCCTTGGTAATATCCCAAATCTCTCAAGCGTGTTTGTAGCCTCTTTATATCCTGCTTGAGGCTGTCTGAAGTGTTATCTTCTGCTCCCATCCCCATAACTAATAAAGCATTTTGCAAAGAAGGAACATCTTCATCCTTCACTTGCGTTATCGTAGCCGGCTGTCTTTTTTGGATGACAATTCTTTCTCCGTCAGGAACTGCTTTTCCAGAGGGGGCTAGGAGAAAATTCTCAGCATTAGGATATTGACGCAGAACCGTAATTAAATTTTCTTTTCCTGGGCTTTCTAAAACTAAAATTTCTACAACATCTGCACCGTTACGCGCGACGATAATAGTTTTATCATCGCCATTGTCTCGATAACCTTCCAACCACGTAACTTTATTTTGTAGAGATTCTTCCGCTTTCTCTAAGGGAGTTCCTTCTCCACTAGTTTTCTCAAATAAAGCCTTTTCATCTTTGCGGCGATTAGTTAATCCGGGGAGGACGATTTTCTCACCATTTTTAGTAGCTTTATCCCATACCAAAAATTGCTCTGCTGCTCCAGAATAATCGCCAGCATTAAGTTTCTTAAGTAACGTACTTCCTGCAAATGCTCCAGTTCCTATGTTGTAGCACAAAGAAACCAAGGCATCAAATTGGTTTTGATTCAGAGCTACCGTAACATTTTTCTTAACAGTCTCAGCAACTTCATCGCATTCTAATTTTAATAAATCTTCGGCTTCTTGTTCTGAAATAACATCATCCAATTCTACTTTTTGTCCATTGGGATAACGAATTGTGCCATATCCAATGGTAGGGATATTAACAGGGTCTAAATAAGCCTTGTTACTGAATCCTTCCCATTTCTTGATGATATCCAGGCAATTTTGCGAAATATTCATTTTTCAAATCCTTCAGTTCATTAGATTAAATTTTTATATTAAGAAACACCAAAAGATCAATTATCCAATTTGGCTGTTAGTAGGGTGCATCGATATCAATATTTTCTGGGTATGGCTAGGTTTATCCTAAGTAGCACACCCTAAATTTTGGATATTGTTTTATTTGGAATTTCCTAAAGTCAATGCAGGAGAAATAAGAAAAGATAATTCTAGTTTAATTTCTCTTTCTTTGCATATTCAGTTTGTAACTAGAGCCGAGTAAATAATTCATGTTTTTCAGTAAGAAATCCAGCTATAAAAAAGGACTAAAATCCTTGCTTTGAAATAAATTTAAATAAAATTACTTTCTTTAATAGAGTTTACGTGATTCCAGCCAAATCAATTACTTTTAATAGAAAATAAATGAATTTTCATTAATAAAAGCATATAACTTGTAAGTTAAAATTGTTTTTATTAATAAAAATTACTTTGATTAATTATTTCCTAAAAAAATAAATCAAGTAAATTACAAGAAATTTATTTCTAACTTGAATTACTACTTTATTTCTATTAAATGAAATGATATGTTTACAGCAATTACAATGTGTGTGCGATTGATCACAGTTAATCAGTGTTTAAACACATTGACAAATTGACTATTTTGGTATATGAGCTCAAAAAATAATTAAAAGGGAAAAACTTTATATACTTGCTTTTGTTACCGACTTAAATTTCCCTTGATACCATCAATCAAATAAAGTTACTAAGTTTAAGGTTCTTGTACTTCTATCTGCGGTATGACTTTGTTGTTTGATTTTAGTTTTAATTGAGCAAACACTCATTTTGTTGCTTCTAACTGCTGTTCGTTCAACATAGTTAGGACTTACGCAAGTGTCATAATTAAACTAACTGTAGGGTGCGTCAGCCCCAATAATTTCGTACATATTCAAGGATATTCCACATCTGACGCACCCTACTACTGTGCCAGTTGCGTAAGTTCTGATAGTTATCCCTACCCCTTCACCTCCCCGAAGGAGGTTTGACTAATTTCCAAATCAAATAATCATCATCCCCATACACAAGGTTCGGCTTTAACTGATACTTTCTCACAATTTGTTGTCGCCAAGCATTTGTAGGGTTGAGGAGAAAAATATCTGTAAAATCATTAGGAATTGTAGGCACAGTTTGGTCTTTTAATAACTGAAACCTGACCTTGGGTTCTACAATATAACTTAAGGAAAACACATTACCGTAATTAATTTCCGAAAAATTACTAATTAATAATGGACGAGATTTTTGATTAATAAATCTAGCAATCTCAGGATTTCCATAACTGATACCCTTATTCCACCAAGTGTCTGCTTGATAGTATAATCTAGAAGAAATTAAACTACAAACAATTAACAATCCAATAATTATCTGCCAGATTCTCCGATGAGAGACATTACCGTTATACATTTGGGTAGATAATAAGTAAGCAACAATGGTTTGAATCCCTAAATATGACGGTAATAAATAAGGTTCAGAACCTGGACGAATACCACCAGAATTGACAGCTTGGAGAATTAAGGGTAAAGCAGGTACTACAATTAAAAGGATAAGAAACAACCAAACTTGATAGTTAGTTGTGCGACAGAAGAAATAAGTTGCGTATATAACTAAAAATATAAATAAAGATGAAATCCAATAATTGAGTTGAGCGTCTAAAGATAAATCTAAGTCGAAAAAACTCCTACTCACCTGTGCTAACAAAAAAGGAATTAGAGGTATTGTATTTATGTCTTGACTATTGATGCCATCTGATGAAAGTAAAAATTGAAAGAATCTAGCAAAAACAATCAATAGCCAAGGGAGAAATGTCATAAAACCGAAAATGGTGGCTATTAGATAAGACCTGACAGTTTCCGTCAATCTTAATTTGGCAATTAATACTACATATATACCATGAGCGATCGCCACAAAAATAGTCCACAAACAAGTATATAAACTCAACGCCAAAGTGACGACATAAATACCCCAACTTGTAAAGGTGTCTGATTTGTGCTTTGATTGCAACCGGATCGCCCTGAGTAATGCGGTACTAGCTAGTATGATGGTAACTAACCAGAAGATATATTCTCTGGCTTCTTGGGCGTATACTAGGGGTATCGGTGAGTTTGCCATGAGTGCGATCGCTAAAATCGGTAGCGATATTACATTAAATAACTCTTGACAAAACCAATAAAGGCAGGGAAAAACCAATAAACTAATCAGTGCGGATAAACATCTAATTGCCACCACAGAATTACCAAATATTTCTACCCAAAACCTAGCTATAATAAAATACAATGGTGACTTTTCTGGACTTTCCAGTGCTAAAGACATTACTGTATCACTAAAGCCTTTATCCACATTAGTGTTTTGAAATTCTAGAAAATTTTCCCTAGAAATTATCCGTCCTTTAAATAATTCTTGTTTGACTTCAGCTACCGTATAGCCAGAAATTCTTAATGAAGTATAAGTTTCATCCGCAGAATACACTTTCCTGTCGATATAAACAAATCGAAACAAGATACACATTACTAAAAGCAAAATCATTAAGAACCGTAACCAACTCGGCACAACTGAGAAATGCCGCATAACTATTTTTCTCTAAATAAATTCATTTGGATGTTTAAATTGCGTAGATACAATGTAAATCAAAAGGCTATATCACTAATTTTATTGTGTCAATATTATATTTTGTTAACTCTCAAGAAACACAGGTGACAGATTACAGAAACAAGAAAATAGAGAATAGTTGTGTTTCTTTCATATTTTGCGGTAGCGTTCATCGCGCCCGTGGGAGGCTGATATCTTGCACCTTCTTTTTGGCAGCAGGTGGCGATGCGCTCCCCAACCTACGAAATAATCAGCTTTCTAGCTTGTGATTTTAGCAATAAGAGATTGGTGCAAGATGTAAGTTAACAAGACAATAATGGAATTATCATCATTATTAATAACTTCATCAAATGCTACAGTTTTATTAGATACTATAATTGAGTTTAAAAAATAAAAATCTGCTAATTGGTATAGGATTTATACTTAATTTTTGCAAGTCTACGTAGGGGAGTGCATCGCCACAACCATGATACTGTGAGTCATGCCTAAAGTTACTGATATGTGAAAAGAAGTGAAATGCAATGCTTATAAATAACTGCTACTGAGTAAAACAAGTAGGATAATGCCATCTAGAAAACTCTTTAACATTAGCTATAGTTAAAAAATCAATAGTTTTAAACTGCCTATCAATCGCAGGTAAACTACAAATTTTAGCACCAATACTAAAGTATGCCTGTAAAATATTGGGAATTTCTACATTACATGAATCTGGAGATTTTTCGGGTATATCTAGAGAATAGGTAGATTGTGGATACACTAATATTTTCTTGTGGGTAAAATTATTTTTTTTAAAATAATGATAAGCACAAGCGGCTTCTACAGGTGATTGTGTTGATAATGAAGCACAGCCAAAAAAGTATTTACTACAGTTTATAATCAGATAGTTAGTCAAGCCTTCCCATAACATTAAAAGAGCTTGAAGACTGCGATATTCTTTTGCTATACAGGCACGTCCAATTTCTACAGATTTCTGTAATATAGAATCAGGAATTGTTTGCAGGTCAAATATATCGGCTGAATCGAAACCTAAGCCTTGAGAAGCCATTTTATAAGTTTGCATTCTATAAGTACCTACAGTTTTACCTGTAAGTTTAGAAATTAGCATCAAATGATGACAAACTGTATCAAACTCATCTTGATCCATTTGCGTCAGCCTAGAAGTAGAAAGTCCCAAACTTAGTTCTAGATTAAAAACCTCAAACCGTAGGTGAAAAATCGATACTAATTCTTCTTCAGTTTCCGCAAGTTTGAGAATATATTTATCGGTTTCTAGGGTGGGAAAATCTTTGACAGTAGGAGGACGAAGTGGGGAATTGATGTGGCGATATGAAATTTCCATCTGTCTTCCAACTTAAAGGTGTAAAGATATCCTAACTTTGAGGATTTACTGGCTATATAACAGGTGATAGGTGACAGGGGATAGCGGGACTTAGTTCCCTTTCCTGTCCCCTGTCCCCTGCTATATCTGCTAACTGCTATACCAACAGAGAACTTGATTTATTCATGTGTCAAAGTGCGACTCAGGCATTTTTTGACAACAAAATACTCCAGAAGAGTTAATGTAGTAATGTGGTTTTATTATGCACTTAACTGATAATAAAAATCTGGCGCTACGATACAGAAATCCTTGAATATCAAGTTTAGATAACTAACTTAATTAGTAATTACCTTGATGGTAGTGAAGTGCTGATAATTGGTTTAATTTTATTGTTACTGTGAATATTATACCAATTTGAAAAAAGAATGCGACAGTAGGGGCGCACAGATGTGCGTCCCTACAGATAATCGATGTGTTGCAAATATTTTTTGAATTGGTATTAGTTTTGTTGTTTCGTAATAAACAGTTTAACGTGAGTTCGACCAGTGGGGTTTTGACCTCTCCCCCAACCCCTCTCCTACGAGGAGAGGGGAGTGTAGAGTATGAAATATCAAAGATAAATTAGGCTTTTAAAGCCTCTCTCCTCTTAGGGGCTACGGTGTACACACATCTCTATGTTGAGCCAAACAGATCATTTGATCCCCCATTATCCCCCTTAATAAGGGGGACTTTGAGAGCTTCCCCCCTTTTTTAAGGCTAGGGGGGATCAAAACGCCGTGGGACAAGTTTATATGACTTGTGTGTACACCGTAGCCTCTTAGGGGAGAGGAATGGAGGTGGGGTTTTTCAGCCGTCGAACTCAGGTCAGTTTAATTCGTAAAACAATCAAAACTCAAGCCCAAATAAGGCAGGACTGACGCAACTGGAACAATTGTAGGGTGCGTCAGATGTAGAACATCCTTGAATCTGGACGAAATTATCGGGGCTGACGCACCTTACAGTTAGTTTGATTATGACACTTGCGTAAGTCCTATCTCACTGGCGCACCCTACATTTTAGATATTTTTTTATCTGGAAGTTCCTAAGTAAAATTCGTAACCCGCTAGCTAATTCTTAATCACGAATTACGAATTATGAATTAATTTTGTTGACTGTTGTTGTAGCGAACCCTAGTACCAGCCCAAAGCAATTTTTCGCGTAG
The DNA here is from genome assembly GCF_014697625.1 of Anabaena azotica FACHB-119. Taxonomy (GTDB): domain Bacteria; phylum Cyanobacteriota; class Cyanobacteriia; order Cyanobacteriales; family Nostocaceae; genus Trichormus; species Trichormus azoticus_A. The sequence continues at coordinate 160,128 of NZ_JACJSG010000003.1, forward strand.
GGTTTGATAGTAGGAATTGTTTTCCCGCAGCACAATAAACTTAGCCCGACAGTCAGCCATGCGAATATCAACGCGATGTGCAGGCCAAATCGAAGTGGCTAAAACCCCGTCCATCCACAACTTAGTGCTTAAATCATAGTCTCCCAAAGGCCAGATACTCACAACAGAACCTGCGGGAAGAACTATCGGACGGCTAGAAAGACTCATGGGACAGATAGGGGTGATGGTAAGGGCTTCCATACCATCGTGCATGATGGGGCCGCTAGCAGAAACTGTGTAACCAGTGGAACCTGTGGGTGTGGAGATAATCAAACCATCGCCTACGTATTGATCTACTACCTCACCGTCAATTTCCATTTCTAGGATAGAAGTAATCATGCGATCGGCTGAGGCGGGTTTGACGCAAAATTCATTCAACCCCAGATATATGTCGGTAACTGGTTCCAAGTTTGTGCGATGTCCTTCATACACCGCCGCTTGCAACATCATCCGCCGTTGAATGGCGTAGCGGTCTTCAAATAACCTGTCCCAGACTTTTTCTGTATCTTGAAATTCGTCAACTGATTCGGTCAAAAAGCCCAGATGACCCCCTACATTCACTCCGAGAATGGGGATACCGGCTGGGGCTAAATGTCGGGCGCTGGTTAAGACTGTACCATCGCCACCTAAGACAATTGCCAGGTCGATTGGTTGACTAGCTGAAGCCAAAAACACGGGATATGGGTTATCTTTTGGCCCGCTAGGCCCCATCAAAACCTGACAATTGCGATTTTCTAGCTGCTTGGCGCAGAGTTCAGCCCATCGTTTGCTTTGAGAGTCTCGCGCCTTATAAGCAATGATTACCTGCTTGAGTTGCACACGCAATTACCACTTCAGGAGATTAAACTGCTCCATATCGACGGTATCACGGTTGCGATAAATGGCAAGCACGATCGCTAACCCAACCGCCGCTTCAGCAGCTGCCACAGTGATCACAAAGACTGTGAAAACCTGACCCTTAATTAATGTTGAGTCAAGAAAGTTGGAAAATGCCATTAAATTCAGATTAACAGCATTCAGCAGCAATTCAATTGACATCAACACACGCACAGCGTTACGGCTGGTAATTAAACCATAAATGCCGATGCAAAATAAAGCTGCTGCAAGTAATAAAAAGTATTGGAGTTGCATGAATCCTCGTATTTCTTCAGAAAAATCTTGCTGGCTATCTTAATTGTTCTTGATTGTCGCTACCAGCACCTACCAATTCTCTAGGACGTTCTGGCAATGTCAATACAGTTTGCGACAAGTCTCCAGGTGTAACTTCTGGCAGGTACTCACGACGTGCCAAAATAATTGCTCCCACCATTGCCATCAACAATAAAACAGAAGCTAGTTCAAAAGGTAACAAGAAATCGCTAAAGAAATGCTCACCAATCAAAATTATCGAACCATCTCCAGCTTTCGGAGTAGTTGAGTAAGACCAAGGTGTAGCCAATACCATCGTACTCAACAGGGCGAATAATCCCACACTGACGATCGCCGTCAAGATTTTCCTGACATTCGTACTAGGATAGGGCGTAAAATCTTGGCGCTTGTTCACCAACATGATGGCAAACAGAATGAGTACGTTTACCGCACCGACATAAATCAGCACTTGGGCGGCTGCAACAAAATCACCATTTAGCAACAGGTATATTCCGGCAATGCTGATGAATACACCCCCCAGCAAAAAGGCAGAATAGACGATGCTGGATGCTAACACCACACCAAGGGCAGCCCCAATCAACATCGTAGCTAGTATGCCAAAGGAAACAACCTGTACTCCTTCCGCTAGATTCACTGTTTTTGATCCTTTTTGATATGCGAATAAATGGGTAATGGGTAATGGGTAATGGGTAATGGGTAATTGCCATTACCAATTGGCTATTACCTATTAGCCGTTTTCTACCAAGTCTTCTGGACGTGCGCCAGCGCGGGGTGCGTTGGCGGGTAGATCGTGGGGGTCTAGTACACCTTTGGGAAGATAAACTAGTTCCCGTAGTGGTGTCACCATTGGATCGTTTGTAACTTTGTAGGGCAGACGACCTAAAGCCACACTATCATAGTTGAGTTCATGGCGATCGTAAGTTGACAGTTCGTATTCTTCTGTCATTGATAAACAGTTAGTTGGGCAGTACTCAACGCAGTTACCACAGAAGATACAAACACCGAAATCGATACTGTAGTGATTGAGCTTTTTCTTCTTGGTGGCTTTGTCAAATTCCCAGTCCACTACAGGTAAGTTAATCGGACATACCCGCACACAGACTTCACAAGCGATACACTTGTCAAATTCATAGTGGATGCGACCACGGAACCGTTCCCCAGGAATTAGTTTTTCGTATGGGTACTGTACGGTGACAGGACGGCGGCGCATATGGTCAAAAGTTACAGCTAGCCCCTGACCAATATAACGACCAGCTTGTACTGCTTCTTTGGCGTAATCGCCGACTTGCTTCAGGAACTTTAACATTTTGTGTCTCTCTACTCTTTTTTGGTAATGGGTAATTGGTAATGGGTAATTGGTAATGATTGGCTTTGCCATTACCGATTACCGATTAGCTATTACCCGCCGAAGGCGACGGGAAAGGCGAGTTTCAGGGCTGCGGTTAATAGTAGGTTCACTAAACCAACTGGTAACAAAAACTTCCATCCTAAATCTAGCAATTGGTCAATGCGTACCCGTGGTACTGTCCAACGTAAGAGGATGGCAGTAAATATTAAAAAGTAAGCTTTGAGTAAGGTCATGGTGATACCCAAAGCAGCGTTAACTACCTGTAACGCCGGGTTTGCTTCGCTCACACCTACCCAACTAGCTAATAGATTGATGGGAATGGGGAAATCCCAACCACCCAGGTATAATACTGCTACCAACAGAGCCGAAAGCACGAGGTTTACGTAGGAACTGAGGTAGAACAGGGCGAATTTCATCCCTGAATATTCGGTTTGATAACCTGCTACTAGTTCTTCTTCTGCTTCGGGTAAGTCGAAGGGCAAACGTTCACATTCTGCTAGGGCGGCTATCCAGAAGATGATAAAACCGAGGGGTTGTCGCCAAATGTTCCAGCCCAGGATACCGTAGCCTGATTGTTGGTTGACAATATCCACGGTACTGAGGCTATTGGACATCATAACGATCGCCAACACACTCAGCGCCAAGGGAATTTCATAACTAATTGACTGCGCTGCTGCTCGCAAGCCACCTAATAAGGAATACTTGTTATTAGATGAGTAACCAGCCATCAACAAACCAATGGGTTGGATGCTAGATAAAGCAATCCACAAAAATATGCCTGTGCCAACATTAGTAATGAGGATATTCTGTCCAAACGGAACAATTAGATAAGACAGAAATACCGGCAGGACTACAAGAATGGGGCCGAGGGTGAATAGCCAAGGGTCAGCCTGAGCCGGGACGATATCTTCCTTGAATACCAGCTTCAGACCATCCGCTACCGGAGCCAACAAACCCAATGGCCCGATATACTCAGGGCCTATCCGTTGTTGTGCGGCTGCCGAAATCTTCCGTTCTAGCCATACGCAAACCAGCACGCCCACAGTAGCCCCAATGAGCATGAGGATCATGGGCAGAGGCATCCAAATCGCTTTAGCTGTTCCTTGTGGGATTCCTAAATCCATTAGGGATTTAATAAACGTTCCTTGGAGGTCAATTCCTGAGTTCATGTTTTCGCTCTTTAAGTCATCAAGTCATGGTGCAGCTACAATCATTAGTTAAACTAATAGCTGCAACTACACCCATAAATATCTCTGCTGAGATGACACCTGATTGAAGATTTGTTGCCATTTCCCATGCCTAGTATATCCTTGGATGGTTTGAGGCTTTTGCATCTCTATGAGAACTTCTACTTATAGGTAGGATTGAGATGGACTATGGGGGTTTCAGTTATCAGTTATCAGTTAACACAAGTACACTTGATAACTGTTCACTGTTGACTGATAACTGATTGAGTCCCCAGTCCCTCACTCAAGCATCACAAAAACGCCGCTTCCTTTTTGGCGACGGTTATTTGCTGGCTATCGATTTACTGATTCCCAGATGTTGGACTATTAAACTAGACTGCTAATTGGACTGAGTTTTTTCCTCCCAGTCCCCAGTCCCCAGTCCTCAGTCCCTAGCTAACGTTGCTCAATAGGAGTATAGGCGATGCTGTGTCTACCGTTATAAACCTGGGTAGGACGGAAGATGCGGTTTTCTTCGAGTTGTTCTTTCCAGTGGGCTAACCAACCGGCAACACGAGCGATCGCAAATATTGGTGTAAACAGGTCGGTAGGTATGCCCATCTTCCTGTACACCAAACCAGAGTAAAAGTCAACATTAGGATAAATCCCTTTGTGACCTAATTTTTCTTCCACCACCCGTTCCATTTCTTGGGCGATGTCGTAGTATTTATCCGCGCCAAACTTGGCAAATAGCTGTTCGGCAAGCTCTTGCAGAATTATTGCCCTTGGGTCTTTGACTTTGTACACACGATGTCCAAAGCCCATGAGCTTTTCTTTGCGTAGCAGCCTGTCCTCAACATAAGGGCGGACATTCTCCACGGAGCCAATTTCTTCCAGCATCTGAATTACTTCTTCATTGGCTCCACCATGTAACGGCCCTCCCAAGGTTCCCACGGCGCTAGCAACCACCGCGTAGGGGTCGGTCAAGGTGGAAGCTGTTACCCTCGCACTGAAGGTAGAAGCATTCATTGTATGCTCAACGTGGAGAATCAAGCAGACATCGAAGATTTTTGCCGCCAAAGCATCCGGTTCTTTCTCGTTGAGCATGTAGAGAAAATTGGCGGAATAATCTAAGTCATCGCGGGGCTTTACGGGGTCGTTACCTTTCCGCATTAACTGGAATGCTGCTACCATCGTCGGAATAGTGGCTATAAGGCGCACTACCGCATCCCGAATGTAGACGGGGTTGGTTAAATCTCGACGGGAATAAAACAAGCCTAACGCCGCAGCAGAGGCTTGGAGAGCGTCCATTGGATGACCGCTTTCGGGGAAGCATTTCATCATATCCCGAATCCGATATTTAATCCGCCGATGGAGGCGAACTTCTTCCTCAAACGCTTGCAATTCTTCTTTTGTTGGCAATTCGCCCCAGATTAAGAGATAGGCAGTTTCCAGAAATGTACTTTTCTGAGCTAATTCCTCAATCCGAATGCCACGATACTCTAGTATTCCCTTTTGCCCATCCACATAACTGATACTTGATTGGGCTGCGGGAATGCCTTCTAAACCAGGCTTGTATTCGCACACCGTCATGGCAACACCATTTGCTTTGTGAAATATCTGATCAAGCTAACTTACCAGAAATCGTTGCCGCCATAACAGTAAACTAACTCACAACAATTCTGGAAAAGAAAGTTGCAAAACTGTTATAGCAAGTACCTGGGCGGTGTCAACCAGAACAACTGACTACGACCTACAGGTGAACCAATTTCTGGCAGTTTTACTCCGATCATACCTGCTTTTTTCAGGACTAAGCTGTCTTTGGCTTCCCCCCAAAGGAGAATTTCTGCCCAGTTACTTAAACAAGGCTCATGTCCCACTAGGGCAATTTGGGTATTTTGGGAGAAATTTTTCGGTTTTAACCAGTAATCTAGCCAATTATAAATATGACCATTGGGCGCAAGATGATTAGACTCTTCTAAATGGGAACTGAGTCCAGCAGCTAACAGGATTTCTGCTGTTTGCCTTGCGCGAACTAGAGGACTGGTAACAATTAAATCAAATTCCAAGTCTAGTTTCACCAGACGATGAGCGACTTGCTCAGTTTTTTGCCTGCCTTCCTTGGTGAGCGATCGCTCTTCATCTTTTATACCAGTTTGTTTCTCTTCAGCGATGCCGTGACGAAATAGATATAGTTCCACGATGTTTATACTGAGTAATAAGGATTAACAGTTACGGATATATTAATAAGTTTAACCCTTGAATAAATCTATAATCTCGTTGGTTTTTTGTGATAAACGGGTAATTTCCTACTATTGCTGTAGCTGCAATGAGACTATCAGCAATTAGCAAGCCATGACTTAGCCTATAAGTCCGCAATAAATCAACTGCTTTGTCTGAAACAGCTTGACTAAGTTTAATGATATGAAACTGTTGGAGAAAACGTTCTAAAGTCTGTAGTTCCGCTTTGTTAGCGCAACCAATCATGAGTTCCATTTGTGTAACTATGCTAATTGCCAAGCCAGAGTTTACTTTGAGAGTTTGTAAACAGTTTACTGCTTCAGTAACACCATAACCAGCATCAATTAAAATATCGGTATCAATAATAGTTAAATTAGTCATTTGATTATGACCACTCATTTTCTCTCACACTACGCACCCAAGCAGTGCTATCAGTTAAATCTTGGCGATCGCGCCACATACCAATAAAACTATCATTGGCTAAATTATCATCTACTGGTTCTTTTGCAGGTTCAACCACTGCATATCTTTGCCGTAAAAAAGCTATAAAGTCAATTACTTGACGCTGTGCTTCTACAGGTAAGGATAAAAATTCATTCAACAAATCTTGCTGTGTCATTAACACTCACCAAATCACGCATTAGGCTATCTTATTAACTATTTTGCCATAACTTACAACGATGTGCGATCGCTTTCATCTGTGGAAATATCTTGTTTATCTTGTGACTGTGTTGGCTTAATTGATTGATACAGCAAAAGTCTATCCCTAGTATCTCTTGCCAATTGATCAAAGGTAATACAGATGACTTTGTGGGAGTCTACCACCACTTTATTTAAACGCCACTCTAATCTAGCTTTATCAATATCGGAAATAAAAGCATCCCTACCTATTACGAGAATGCCGTAAATTTCTATATTTTCACTGCCAAAAATAGAACGAGATAAAGAAGTATTCTTAAAATCATCAATCTTCCAAAACCAATCAATTATTTGGCTAAATCCATGCTCAAATCTCGGCGACCAATCCGATGTACTTCTCCCTTTACTTATAAAAATACTGTCTTCGGTAGCATCTTCAAACTCAACAAAACAGTAAGTGTTATTTATAGAATCCCCAACCACTAAATCGGCACGAAAATCACCATAAAAAGTAAATTCATGTTTTATTTAATTAAATCTAATAATTTGAGGAACGTAAACACCAATGAATGCTGATAAATGCAGTCTCCTTTTAAAGAAAGGAAGGATATCTTGAGTTTCTTTCAAGGTCTGATTTGTATTAAGTAGATGTTCAAATTCCTCAAGTTCACGCAGACACTTTTTTAGGTCTAGGGTAAAATTATCTAGACCTTTCATGCTTTAGCCTCTTCTATTGAGCCAAATAATACTTCAAGGCGATTGTGGTTAACTATATCAACAATAGTTATTTCTTCTGTGTTCAATGTAAATACAATTCTATATATACCAGCATTCGCAATAAAATACGGACTTGATTTCAACTTCTGGGTTTTAACTTGCGAATGCTCAGGAGATTCCTGAAGGAGATGGATAGTAGAAAGAATACTTTCTTTCTCTTGAGCCTGTAACGTATCAAGTGCTATTTGTGCTTTTTGTTGGAAAGTTATTTTCTTTCTTTTTAATTGAGGGTTATTCTGATCCTCATCAGAAGCCAGAGACTCATCAATTAGGTGCTTAAACTCATTATAGTGTGTCTCTAGACCGCCTTCTTGCGAGCGTTGTTTAATCTCTGATATTACTTTATTTTGTGTTTCTTTATCAAGATTTGCTAATTTTGAAGCAATAATTTCTTTTATATTATGTTGTTCTTGTTGTTCTTTTTTGACTATATTCATCCAAATTACGGATATTTTTTGATTTATTTCAACTTCATTTATCCATTCAATAAATAATTCATGAACCAAATTTACAAAATCGCACAAAACTTGATGGCTCAGATTCTCTACGTATCCATGAGCGAGACTGTTTCGCACTTCATAATAAGTTTGAATAATATCAAATTGAGGGATTGATAACTCTCCTAAAGAATACATTTGCTTTATTAAGCTTATTGTTGGAAAACGTTCAACAGGAATTGATAAATCAACTGCTCGCCTTCTTAAAGCGCCTTCAAAAATACTCCACATAAACAGAAAAGCTGGCTCAACATGATTTTCTATAAGTCTATGAGCTTGCTCAAATCTGTCAACTAACTCTTGCCATGAAGGAAGTTGTTCCGATATTCCAGGTAATGATTTGCTTTCTACGTCTTCAAGGGTCACTAATAAAAAGCGCCAGCCTGGATGCTGACTTACTTTCTCTGCTATAACATGGAAACGATCCACAGAGATTCGGTTGGGGCTACTCTTGATTTCAATGACTAAACCTGAGTTATCCTTAGTAGCAATAATATCTGGTTGGTAATTACCTAAGTCAAAAGGCATTTGCTCTATTTTAGGTTCAATTAAAACGTTAAACCCTTCACTTACATACTTGTCCGCTAGAGATTTGAGCTTTTCATCATGTAAAATTTTATTACTGTTAGTCATAAGTATTTCTCCAATGGTTGAGATTCACTCACTTTTACGTAAACACACTCTTGAGCATTTAGAAAACCTTGCTGTAATAAAAAAGGTAAATTTTTCTTCTTAATTGGCTCAGATAAAAACCGACGATGACCATCTACATCTGATATTAAACTATCATCTTCAAAAACTAAGCCTACAAGTGCATCCTGAATTGGCTTAATAATATTATCTATGTCAGGTGGGGAATCACCACAAAGATAAACTAGAGTTAACTGGAGATTAGCATCTTGAATTGGGCTGTTACCTTGCCAAACGTTTTGAGCCTCAGAGCGGACAAAATTTTTCCATTGTTGAAGTCTTTTCGGGTTGGCTTGTACTGAAAGAGGTCGTCTGTTAATGAGAAATTCAAAAGGTAAATATGTTATTCGCATTCCCAGTTTATCTTTTGAGCATTTCTATACAAACTTACAGCATTTTCTCCAAATAACTGCTTCAGCCGAGAAAACTTATACCTCATTGTATCGAGTTTCACTATATATAGACAGCCAAGAAATCTCTTTCTTGGCTTAAGATTCAATTACTTAAATTTCAGTAACTCCAATTTCTTCATCTGTTCAAGAGAAATTGGCTATTTGTTCTGAGTAATTTAGCCTCAGACTCACTCCGACTGAATTGGGTTATCCTTGGGATTAACTAACCTCAACAATTTCTGCTTAATTTGAGCATCAAATACTTCCCATTTCATCCTGGCATAGGCAGAGTTTTCGTTACTCCCAGACAAGAAACCCATCGGAATTTCAAAGCCGCCAGCGCCTGTTCTTCCCCCACCAAAAAATCGACCTGTACTATCTTGACCGAAGGCTTCTTTGATAAATTCATCGGGGTCTAGGGTCAATTTAGTAGTCCTTAAGGAACCAATGACTACTTCTAATTCGTCATCTTCATCATGGACAATGCCGTAAACTACAGCAGTGTGGACGTTTTCCTCAGTAACTAGGAAATCTGCGGCTTGGGGGATAGCGTCGCGGTCATCGTAGCGCAAGTAACCCACACCAGCAATGGAAAAGTTGTTCTGCACAATGCGATTTTTGAGCGATCGCTCGATCACATCCATCACCCGTTTAGAACGGTTTGCCTGTAAAATGGCATTGAGCAGTTGAGCGTCATAAAATCGGCTCAGATAAGCCGCAGCCATAAAGTCTTCCTCTTGCGCCTGCATCAGTCGATTTGTATCAGAACGCAAGCCGTGCATTAAGGCTGTGGCACATTTGACGTGCTGACCGATACTGCTATCTAAGCTCAATAGACCAGTCTGGAGATATTGAGTAAAAATTGTGGCTGTGGCGCGTACATAAGGACGGATATCAACAAAATCCGCTTTGATATCTGTCTGTAAGCTGTGGTGGTCAATCACCGCTACTATGGGAATACCCGCCTGCTGTACTGCTGACAATAGCTGACTTGTTGTTCCTTGGTTATCAATAAATACCAGACCTTGATAACAGGATAAGTCCTTACCTTTGAGGGTTTGCGGTGTCCAACGCTGGGCGGGTAAACCTGTCAATTTAACTAGGGCAATATTTTCTTGGTGACTTAAAGTCCCAGCATAAATAATCTCACACTTGATATCGTATTGCTGGGCAATTAATTGGTAAGTCCAAGCACAAGAAAGGGCATCTGGATCAGGGAAGTCTTGCAATATAATTAACTGACGCTCATGGCGGTGTAATAATAGCGTCTTTTGCAATTCTTCTGACTTCTGAAAGGCAAGGGAATTGTTCCGTTGTCCTGTATATATACCTACTCCTTCACCTATGGATGCGGGCAAGGATGGTTTTGTAATGGTCACTTCTGCTTCTTTGTCTACTTCAGGTTCTTCAGGGTTTGGCTCTTTAGTCAATGAAAAACTCTCAGACTGCTTAAATGAAGAATTCAATTGCATATGCAAAGTTTTTGTAAATGTGAGGCTCCATTGATTTGTTCAGAGATATTGCCATCAGCAATTAACTGATTTAACCCCACATTCTGATCTTCGCAAAAATCTAGCAATATGGGGATACATATCTCGGTATATTTTTTGTCAAGATGGTAATTCAGCAATTTGACAGATTCCACCATAATGGTGATTCAGGATGAAAACAAAGACGTTATATTTGTGGTAAGGCATTTTCAAGGCTGATCAATCTTTGTTATATTAGGTTGCGTATTAAAGCTATTTGCTATCACAGCTTTTGCTAATTTACCCCTCAAAAGGATGGTTTGATATTGCGAGATTTATGTCTTGCTGATCACTCCCACCAGGCATATCTTTTACATTCCCCAGGTTTACTTTGATTGGGGTGTATTTCCGACCTCATATTTCAGTCTATCCTTTGCTGGGCATAAATTTAGGCTCAAGGTTTTATTGACTAATATTCAATTTTACCCTTAGTTCTATTCTGAAGGCAAAAGGGTGTCTTGTATCAATTGACTGTCATGACTGTCAGCAGCATTGTCAACAATTTCTGATTTAAGTTTTTGCATTCACCCCAAATACAGCCAATTTCTAGTACATGAGTTAAGGCTGTCGCCAGTAGTTAAACAGGATAAATCAATTAAGGTTGGTGGTCTATTCCTTTGGGGAAGCAAGCTACAAGCAGCGTCTGGCAAAGATGAATTTAGCTCTCAAAAAAGGGCGTTGCTGATTGAAAATATGAATTTACCGGGCTACGCCCCGCTACGCTAACAAGCAAAACTTATATCTTGCACCATTACATTATGGCGAAAATCAAAGCCTAAAACCCCTATTATTTCGTAGGGTGGGGAGTGCAGGGAGCCAGATGCTTGTTGAGAAAGTGCAAGATGTCACAAAAGCAAGCCACCTGTGTGCGGTTCCCCCGTTGAGGAGAGTGGCGCACATTCGCTACTAGGCGTTCCCGCAGGGTAGACGCAAAGTTACAAAGAATAAACAAGATAATTTTGGCATTTCATACTCTGATTCAGCAACGCCAAAAAAGGACTAAAGTCCTTACTACGAGGACAGACGAGAGAATAATGACGAAAATCTTGCGAAAAAATAGCGCCTTAAGTTTGCCGTTTATTAATTTATGTGTTATTATAGGAGGCTGTTGGCTGTTCAACGGGTTAATTGCCTATGCCCCTACATCCTACGTGGGTAAAACATCCCTCGCTGGATAGAGGCACAATAAGATTTATACCCAGTTTGGTACTTGAAGCGGCTTAATCTTAGGCTGATCTGGTACGACCAACTAGACAAGCAACTATCACACCTACTTCTAGGTGACAATTGACTGGGTACTTAAGATTATTGTGTTAGTGTCAAAGTCCTATAACATATTTTTGCCACTCTTGATGCAAGCCACTCTTCAGATGTTTGCTGACCTCAAAATAGAGGCTGCTGTACGGTTGACGAGGCTGATGGCGCAGAGGCATCCGGGCCTCTTGGGGTGTGCGACTGCCTTTTTTGACATTGCAACGGACGCAAGCCGTCACAATATTTTCCCAGCTATCGCCACCACCGCGCGATCGCGGAATAACATGGTCTAATGTCAGCTCATCCCCAGTGTATCCACAGTATTGACAAGTGTGTCCATCGCGATGCAAAATATTGCGGCGAGTTAGTGGAATTTCCTTGTAAGGAACGCGGACATAATGACGCAACCGGATTACAGTTGGTAACGGAAAGTCAGAGTAAAGAAACCTGCCGTTGTGTTCAACACGTTCTGCTTTGCCCTTGATTAATAGAACCGCAGCACGTCGCCAGCTCGTTATATTGAGCGGTTCGTAAGAGGCATTTAATACTAAAACCTTCCCCATTGATCAAGCTCAAGGTATTAGTTTTACATATATTAACACAGTTTTCCTCTCCTTGGGGAGGGGTAGATAAATTATACTTCCGACATAATTTTGGGGTGGGGAGATGGGGGAGATGAGGGAGTGGGGGGAGATGGGGGAGATGAGGGAGATGAGGGAGATGAGGGAGATGAGGGAGTGGGGGGAGCAGGGGAGCAGGGGAGAATAACAACTGACTAATGACTAATGACTAATGACTAATGACTAAAAAATTTACCCAGGTATGTTGTCTGTGTTGCGAAATGCGCGTTAAACTTCCTGATTAACTCTGATGTGATTATCAGAATTTTCAATACAACTAAAGCTATTGCGCTTTTAATTACGTGATCACTTATGAGGTTTGTTGACGGTGGACGGTTCAAGGTTAACAGTCAACTGTCAACCGTCAACAACCAACATGAAAAGATGTGTAAGTGAGATGCGCTAAGGCTAAGGACGTTAAAAATCTGCACAGTGGTGTGAGCAAAGGAAGTTAAAAAATGTTAAGTCGCAAGCCTGCCTCTAGTATGGCTTCTCATCAACATTGTGATACTTACGCTTGGTTTTCTCAGCGTGCTTGGGTGGAAATTGACTTGGAGGCGTTATCTTATAATGTGCAGCAACTGAGGCAATTTTTAGCACCGCATACTCAGTTAATGGCTGTAGTTAAGGCGGATGCTTATGGTCATGGTGCGGTGACGGTGGCGCAGACGGCGTTGCAAGGGGGCGCTAGTTGGTTGGGTGTGGCTACTGTTCCAGAGGGTATCCAATTGCGGGAGGCGGGAATTGAAGCGCCCATTTTGATTTTAGGGGCTACCCATACAGTTGAACAAATTCAAGCGATCGCTCAATGGCAACTCCAACCAACTATCGGTAGTCCTAAACAAGCTTTGATATTTTCCAATACCTTGGAAACAATGCAGCATGATTCCCCCATACCTGTGCATATTAAATTAGATACGGGGATGTCTCGATTGGGGACTAATTGGCAACAAGCTGGAGAGTTTGTGCAGTTAGTAGACCGTTTACCCCATCTGGATATTGCTAGTGTTTACTCTCACCTAGCAACGGCAGATAGTCCAGATACGAGCATTATGGCAGAACAGCATCGAAGATTTAAGGAGGCGATCGCCCAAATCAAGGCTTTGGGGATTAAAATTCCTAGCCTGCATTTAGCCAACTCCGCCGCTACCCTCGCGGACAAGCGCCTACATTACGATATGGTACGTGTAGGTTTAGCTGTGTATGGACTGTACCCAGCCCCTCACTTACAGAAAACAATCAGCCTCAAACCAGTGATCCAAGTCCAAGCCAGAGTTACCCATGTGAAAACAATTGCTGCGGGTACTGGCGTGAGTTACGGACATCAATTTATCGCACCCCGTGAAATGCGTTTGGCGGTTGTGGGTATTGGTTACGCTGATGGTGTACCGCGTAATCTATCGAATCAAATGCAGGTGTTGCTGCGCGGTCAGCGAGTACCACAAATCGGCGCGATTACGATGGATCAGTTGATGATAGATGTGAGTGCTGTGCCAGATGTACAAGAAGGGGAAATAGTCACTTTATTAGGTGAACAGGGTCAGGAAAGAATCACAGCTGATGATTGGGCAGAAAAGTTAAATACCATTTCTTGGGAAATTCTCTGTGGCTTTAAACATCGTCTACCCCGTGTAGGGGTGATGTAGGGATTGGGGATTGGGGACTGGGGATTGGGAAGCATTTTCTTATTGGTTTGCTGATTAATCTCTGTCCTCATCTATCTAGTGATGGCTATGTGGATGATTGTTATCAATTTTTACTATTTTTCCTTCCTTGTTCCCTATTCCCTAAAAAAGTGTGTTATACTAGGATAGTTGCACAAGCGGATGTGGCGGAATTGGCAGACGCGCTAGATTTAGGTTCTAGTTCCGAGAGGAGTGAAGGTTCAAGTCCTTTCATCCGCATTTAAATGAGAAGAAGTTAAAGCTTAGGGGCTGGTGACTAGTATACATTTAGTTTCCCCCAGTAATCAACTAACCTTGTAGAGTTGACAGTGATGGAGCATTTGTCACCGTTAGGTTTGAACTTTGAGATATGGCATATAGCTTTAAATACTTTGCGCGAAACAAAGCCTTGGCTATTGGATGAATTTATCCTATGGGAGTAAAGCTCACAATCGTGGTTGTTTGCTATATTCAAGGGAATGACAATTAATTAAAGTATGCAAAGTATCAAAATCAATTCTTATGTTGGTAAAGATGGGATATTGCATTTAGATATCCCTGTAGATGTGCAAGAAACTGAGTTAGAAGTAATCGTTACAGTCAAACCTGTGGAGAAAAGAATTGATTTGTTGGCTGGGGATGAAACTAACAAGTTAGAATGGCATAATTTTATTAATATGACTTACGGCTGTTTAGCCGATGACCCTATTACTAGATATCCTCAAGGTGAATATAAATAAAGACAAGCCATAGAATGATTTATTTGTTATGGCTTTTATTATTCTGATGAGGTAAAGACAAGAATAATGGAACGCAGATAAACGCAGATAAATGTGTACCTCAGCAGGCTAGGAAGCTCTATAGATAAGAATGCTTGTATTGTTTATTTAAAGTAAAGGTAGGGAATGGCTTACAGTGATTTCAACTTAGCAAAGGTTAAAAATGATTTTGGCTTGGCTTTGGACGAAAGCCGTAATTTATTCGTTGACACTCAGCCAGTGCTACCTTCTGCTACTTTAAAAACTCTCTTGATTGATTACATTCCTTTAGCGACATCTATTTCAACTGAAAAAGCTAGGTCGGAATTTTTAATTGCGCCTATTTTAGCGGAAGTTAGGCGATTATTAAATAACCAAGTTTCTCTTTTTTCGGGTAATGAGTTTAATGTCGATGCCCAAAGAGGTTTACAAGGATTTTGTGATTATATCATTAGCGGTTCTAAAGAACAATTATATATTACTGCTCCAGTAACTATTATATTTGAAGCTAAGAAGGAAGATATTATTGGTGGTCTTGGTCAATGTGTGGCGGCGATGGTGGCGGCGCAGTTATTTAATCAAAGCAAGAATCATGAGGTTGAGCGCGTTTATGGTGCTGTGACTACGGGAACTAATTGGAAGTTTTTATTTTTAGAAGGGACGATTGTTTATATTGATGAAATTGAATACTATATCAAAGAAGTTGATAAGATTTTAGGTATTTTGCTGCAACCTTTTCAGCCTGTTTTGGCTGTTGTTTAATGATAGCAGGTGATAGGTGACAGGTGACAGTTTCAAAAGCTGTTTGGTATTTGGTGGGCAATGCCCACCCTACGTAGATTTCAAAAATCACACGTGAATATATATTCAAAGCATTGACAATTGCAAGCGATCGCCAACTAAAATTAACAGCAAAGTTCGGCGATCGCTCTAACTAAAATATCGAAATCAACGGGTTTGCTGATATGGCGTTGAAAGCCGGCTGAGATTGCCTGTTGATGATTTATCTCTCCCGCATAGGCGGTGAGGGCGATCGCGGGAATTTGTCCGCCTTTGGTTGCAGGTAAAGCCCGAATCTGTCGCATCAGGGAATAACCGTCTACTTCTGGCATTCCAATATCGCTGACTAATATATTGGGTTGAAAGGATTCTAGGGTAGTTAGCACTTCTTTTGCAGAGGTGAGGGTCAGGGTTTGCGCCCCATACTGGTTAAGTATAACTGCTATTAGCTCACGGGCATCGGGTTCATCATCGACAATTAAGACTCGCATCCCGGTGAGGTCAGGTTCTGGCTCAAATACTGCTTCTGGCTGGGGGGTTTCTGGCTCAAGATTTACTAGTGGCAATTGAACTGTAAATGTCGCGCCTAAGCCTTCACCTGGGCTGTCTGCGGTGATGCTTCCGCCATGCGCCTCAACTAACTGACGGACGATCGCTAATCCTAACCCCAGTCCGCCAAATTTGCGAGTTGTGGAAGCATCTTCTTGACAAAATGACTCGAATATATGCGGTAGGAAGCTGGGGTTAATTCCTTTACCTGTATCGCTGACTGTGATTTGGGCTTGATTGCCGACTCGTTGCAATTGAATATCTACTCTTCCATAATTGGGGGTAAATTTAATGGCGTTGGACAGGAGATTCCAAACCACCTGCTGGAGTCGCACTGCATCGCCGGCTACCTGCCCGATTTGGGGAAGTACCGGATGCAGGATGATGTTTTTAGCGATCGCTGCGGCTGTGACTGTATCAATTGCTGCTTCCATCACAAATACTAAATCGACGGCAGCTATTTGTAAGGTGAGTTTGCCACGGAGAATTTTGGCAATATCTAGAAGGTCGTCAATTAGTTGGGTTTGAAGTTTGGCGTTACGTTCAATTGTAGCTAATGCTTCAGTAGTTTTCGCCGGATTCAGCTTTTGCTTTTGCAGTAGTTTTGTCCAACCCAAAATGGGGTTGAGGGGGGAGCGTAATTCATGGGAGAGAACCGCCAAAAACTCATCTTTAATCCGGTTCACCCGCATGAGTTCTTCTGTTTGTTGCTGTAGTGAGGTCAGAAGCTGGGAACGTTCTAGGGCGATCGCCATTTGATCGCATATAGCTTGGAATAGGGATTGTTCGGATGGGGTAAATGCGGTGCGGTTGAGGCTACCAAAACTCAACGTACCAAACACTTTTCCCTGTACAATCAGGGGTTGGCAGGCGCAAGCAGTTACTCCTAGCGATCGCGCTAATTGCAATTTGGGGTCATGGGAATTTTGCACATCACCCCAGACGATTTGGCGACCCTGTTGAGCGACTGTGCCACAAATCGCTTCTCCCAGTTCTAGCCATTCTAGCTGTTGAGCTACTTCTTGGGGGATGCCACCGTGGAAGGTGAGATGTAACTTCTGCTGCTGTTCATCAAGGATGTAGTTGAGGTAAACATCCACCCCCATCATTTCCTTGAGTTTGTTAAATATGGTTTCCGCCAGGGTCAGGGGTTGGGAGGAGGAGAGCAAATCACGGGTTGTTTCATACAGCATTTGGATATGTTGACTGCGCTCTTGCAGGGCGGCTTGGGCTTGTTTGCGGTCATTGATGTCAAAACTCAGACCATACCAAGCTTCAATTTCTCCAGTAGCGCCCCGTCTGGGCAAGGCGCGGAAAGCGTGCCAGCGATATTCCCCATCATGACGTAGGTAGCGTATTTCACCCTCATAGATTTTGCCTGTTTTTTGGCAATGTTGCCAATAGGGGATAATACTGGCTGCATCCTCCGGGTGTATTACTTCCACCCAACCGTAACCATAGGCTTCGGCTGCTGTTTGTCCGGTATATTCATACCAACGTTCGTTAAAGAGAACATTTTTGCCTTCTGCATCACAGACCCAGACGAGGGCGGGTGCAGCATTAGAAATTGTGCGGAACTCAGCTTCACTTTTTCGGAGTTTTTCTTGCGCTTCTTGGCGTTCAGTAATATCAGTGTTAGTACCGAACCAGCGCAATATTTGACCCTGCTCATCTCGCACCGGCACGGCACGGGAGAGAAACCAGCGATACCGCCCATCTTTGCCGCGTAGGGGAAAGGTGTCCTCCCAAATTTCCCCTGTTTCCAGGTGTTGACGTAACTTGTGAGTTACCGATTCTACATAGTCGGGGTGGTGTACCTTCTGCCAGCCCCAACCCTGCATTTCTTCTAGAGTTGTGCCTGTGTAGTCAAACCAGCGTTGGTTGTACCAGACAATATAGCCTGTTTCATCGGTCATCCAGGCAAGTTGAGAGATGTTATCTGCTAGGGTGCGGAAGCGTTCTTCGCTCTCCCGCAGTTGCTGTTGGGTCTGAGTAAGATCGCTCACATCCATCACCGCCACCCCCACACCAATCACCTCACCATTAGGTAAACATACGGGATAGTGGTTGGCAATGGTATTACGAAATACACCCGGTCTAACTTCACCGTTGAAGTTCAAATTGAGTACAGGCTGTTGCGTCTCCATAATCTGGAGCAGCATCGGGGCAAACTGGGGAGCCATTTGCGGTACAACTTCCCACAGGGTGCGACCGAAATGTTGACTCAGGGGTAGTTCATTCAGCTGTGCTAGGGCTTCGTTGGCATAGAGGAATCGTAGTTCGCGGTCAAACAGTGCCAGAGCAATGGGGGATGCGGCGAAAAATCCGCGTAGCAAGGCTTCGCTGCGTTGGCGCTCTAGTTCGGCTTGTTTGCGAGCGCTGATATCAGCCAGCGCACCGGGAAAGACTAGAGGATTGCCATTGGTGTCATATTCTACCCGCCCCCGCGCAATTACCCAGCGCTCCTCCCCGGCAGTATTACGGATGCGGTACTCGCTAACGTATTCTTCACCAGTGGCGATCGCCTCTTCAATTGCCACCCTTACCTGAGCCTGATCATCTGGGTGAATGGCGTTGAGAAAATGCTCTATGGGTAATCCTTTTGCTGCACTCTCTGCATCAACACCAAACAGATGGGCAAGGCTACGGTTGACAATCAGGCGATTTTCTGTAATATTCCAACGCCAAGTGTAAACGGAACCTGCTGCTAGAGCGGCTTCTAATTGAATGTGAGCTTCGCGCAAGTTCAGTTCTACCTGTTTGCGTTCGCGTAGCGCAGCTTGCTGCTCGCTGATATCTACCGTTGAGCCAACAATGCGAATGACTTGCCCTTGCTGGTTTCTCACCAAACAACCCCGCTCCCAAATATCCACCCAACGTCCATCTTCATGGCGGACGCGGTACTCTGCTTCATAAAGGTTATTTGCGCTGGCTAATAATTCGGGTAATTTCTCTTGTAACCGAGCAATATCATCAGGATGAATCCGTTCCCTCCACCAATTGGCACTGGGTGGCGCATCTGCTGCGTGAACGCCTATGAGGTCAAATAACTTTTCTGAACGATACACATTGTTTGTGATCAGGTCAAAGTCAAAGACCAGTCCATTGACTGCTTGTAAAACCAGGCAGAGTTGTTCTTCTAACCGCTTCTGGTGGTCTATATCAGTAATTGTACCGAGCCAACCTGTAATTTGCCCCTTGTGGTCTTTTGTGGGTATGCTGCGACTGATGAACCAGTGTTGACACTCCTCGCTCTAAAGAGACGTTCGCGTTAGCGTCCCGGAGGGAGGATTCTTGCTTCATCCGTCCTCTCTAGAAAGTTGAATACTAGTATTCAACTTTCTCCGTTTGGATACGTCCACAAGCTCACACGGACTGCCCGACCGCGTTTGAAAAGGTTTTTAATTTCTGTGTTTACTCCCACATTTGTACAAGATTTAGGATTTATACTACCAGGGTTCCGGATCAGGAGCAGTCCGCTTGACCTACTTCGTCTTTTATTTGTGCGCTTTACCGCTATCAGTTATACTACCACAAAAGCCGCCCTAGAAGGGCGGGGCTTTAAACCCAGTTTTTCGGTAAACGCCATCCCCACGGCGAAGTCGGTACTCCATCTCGAAGGTTGAGCCGCTACTGACACAGTGACTCCAATGTTCTAGGGTGCGATCGCGATCATCTGGGTGAAGGGTGTTGACTCCTGCCGCACCCATTGATTCATCTACACTCAAACCTGTATATTCGTACCAGCGTTGATTCCATTGACACTCCTCGCTCTAAAGAGACGTTCGCGTTAGCGTCCCGGAGGGAGGATTCTTGCTTCATCCGTTCTCTCTAGAAATCTGAATACTAGTATTCAACTTTCTCCGTTTGGATACGTCCACAAGCTCACACGGACTGCCCGACCGCGTTTGAAAAGGTTTTTAATTTCTGCGTTTACTCCCACATTTGTCAGCCACTGCGTTGGACGGGTTTCCCGGCATAAAGCAAGTGGCGGTACAAGATGCGCGGATTTATACTACCTGTCTTTCCGGATCAGGAGCAGTCCGCTTGACCTACTTCGTCTTTTATTTGTGCGCTTTACCGCTATTAGTTATACTACCACAAAAGCCGCCCTTCTAGGGCGGGGCTTTAAACCCAGTTTTTCGGTAATTGAATGCCCCTGTGGCATCGGCAGTCCAAACCATCTGCGGCATTGCTTCCGCCAACTCTTGATAGCGTTGTTGGCTGGCTTGCATAGCGGTTGTAAATTGGTGACGCTCGGTTATATCTAAAAAGGCTCCAACTGCACCCCGAATCTGATTTTGGTCGCCTCGCAAGGGAGCGGCGTAGGCTAATAACTGGCGTACTGTGCCATCAGCCAGTAGCATATCAAATTCGATGTCTCGCACCTCTACACCCAACCTAGCAGCCACCTGCATCGGTAAGTCTTCAGCTGGAATTTCTTGTCCGTTGCGGAAAACTCGGTAGGGAGGTTGGGCATTGGGGGGCGCACTTTTGGAAATGTTCACACCGGGACGAATGCCTAGTAGTTGACGAATGTAGGCATTACTCTGCATTTGGGTACAGCCTGGGTCGTTGGCGATCGCAATCCCCACAGGAAGAGTATCTAACAGGGTTTGCAGTTCCGCAACCCGATTCAGCAAATCCCGGTTGAGTTGTGCGATCGCAGTTTGGGCTTGTTTCTGCTGCATGACCGTTTCGGTAATATCGCGCCAAGATGCCACAAAACCATCATTCAGCTTACTTGCGCGAATATCAAATGCCCGCACCAACAGTTTTTCCCCATAATTGTCTTCATAGGTGAGTGCCTGTTTAATCAACGGTTCCCCAGTTTTCACTAACTGACAGTAGTCAGCGAACAATCCAGATTCTCGATGTTGAGGCAATATCTCACACAATGGTCGCCCAATCTGCTTTTCTTTGGGCAACTGGTTGTTGTCACAAGCGGCTTGATTGAGATAATCAATGCGAAAATCTACAATTTGCCCCGATTCATCGCGGATCGATGAGAAGATGCCAAAGCAGTCTAACATCGTTTCCACGGAGGCTTGCAGATGATTTTGATACCGTTGGGTATTGATCGCACTGTGCAGGGTTGACCGCAATTGTTCCGGGGTCATCCGCTCTTGGATCAGATAATCTGTTGCCCCATTCTTGAATGCTTGCACCGCCATTTGGGCATCACCACTGCCAATGACGACAATTGGGGGACAGTTTTCACCCAGATGTTGCCTTAATTGACGCAGAAGATGGAGTTCACCCACATCGCATGAGGAACAGTCTAAGAGGATAGCGTTGATTGATGGCGATCGGCAAACTTGCAGAATTTCCCGACCCTGTTTCTCAGTAAAAACCCTGTAAGTGAAGGTTTCATCCAGTTGTAACTGGCTTGTGTAACCCTCACTTTGAGAGATGCCGTTGATGACTATTAAAATTTGATCAGGCTTTACCATAATCAAAAACGGGGGCAGGGGAATTGGCAACTAAAAAAATATTCTATCGCTAGGGAAAGCAGAAGAGGAAAAAACTCAAATCTTTCTTATCGGCGTTTATCGGCGTATATCGGCGGTTAATTTTCTCCAAACTTATGGCAACATTCCCGCTATTCTTGTTTATTCCTCCTCATCACAAACTAAATTCAGCCGCATTATCCTCATCTACATCTATATTTTGACCCGCCACAGTCGGCTTAAAACTAGCACCATGAATTAAATCGCTGAACTTAATGTTTTGATTGTGATGTAAAATATTCAACACACTAATAAAATCCCGGACAATTTCCCCTGGCGTTAATAGTGCTTCTGCTCCTAAACGGCTGACAATTTCTTGCACAAACTCCTGTAATTCCCGATTGCTTAAAGCCTTGTCATAACCAAAATGAGTGGCATGAATTTCCGTTAGTCTTTGCAATAGCGTCAGAATTTCGGCTTCAGTTAAAGGATTGAGACGAATAACTGGCCCCATAAACTCTTGCACATCCGGCTGTGCAGCAAAACGGCTTTCTTTTGTCCGCCTACGCCAAGCCAAGTCAGAGAAAAGTCCTCGATTTGGGTCTTCTAAAAACTTTGTTGTTCCACCTATAACAATACCTAAATGTTCGGCTTTGCACTGCATGGTGTCATTGAACATTGCTAGGAGTCTGTTATAGTTCTTTTCACGAGTGACTGTAGTAGCAATTTGGTAGAGATTGACGGCTTCATCCATGAAAATCAGCAGTCCTTTATAACCAATTTCAGCCACAAATTTAGCTAAGAGTTTGATATAGTCATACCAACTATCGTCATCAATAATTACCCTTACTCCTAAAGCTGTTCTCGCTTCAGTTTTATTGTTAAATTCTCCCCGTAACCAACGCAAAGCTGAGTTTTTTAAATCATCATCATCTAAGCGATAGCCACGCCAATAAGCAATAATAATGCTACCAAAATCAAACCCATGAACTAAGTCTTCTATATACTGCACAACTTCTCTGATTTTGGTTTCTACTTGGTCATCAAAACCTTCATCATTGGGACGTAAATTAGTTTCTTTAGCTACTTCTTGCTGAATTTTATTAATCCATCCTTCCAGAATGGAAACTAATGCACCACCATCAGGACGAGTTTTGGTAGAAAGGCGACTCATCAATTCGCGATAGGTTGCTAAACCTTCGTTATTGCTTCCTGCTAGACGGCGTTGGGAAGATAAATCAGCGTCAGCAACTACAAAACCTTGCTCCATTGCTCGGTTACGCAGCATCTGAAGAATGAAGCTTTTTCCCGAACCATAGTTACCAATTATAAAACGAAATGCGGCTACACCTTCGGCAATATCATCAAGGTTTTGTGATAGGCTTTTAAGTTCTTTTTCTCGACCAACTGCTATATGTTCTAATCCTAATCTAGGGACTACTCCCGCGCCTAATGAGTTGATTAGAGCAGTTGAAGTTTTTTTCGAGATTTTGAGCTTTGCCATGTATTTTACTTTACTTGCTATCAATGCTGAGTTTTAGAGGTTATTTATAAAGTAAATATTAATACCGTTTCTTGATGAAGATGCACTTTATTCTGCGCTGTAGAGACGTTGCATGCAACGTCTCTACATTGTTTATTCGGCGCAACTTCATGGAGAATTGGTATAAGTAGGGTGTGTTACGGCTATGTAAGGATTTGAGCGTTGGTGAAATTAAGAATTAGCCGTAACGCACCAGCAAATGTGGTGCGTTAAGCGCTGCTTTAACGCACCCTAATAAAAATTTTACATCAAGCAAGAGGGATTTAATTTGAGGAGGCTTGTTTAGCGATTAAGTTTTCATGAAAAGCAATCATTTTGCGGACATTGAGTATATGTTCTGCATAGATTCTGGGTACTTCTAATTCTGTTTCAATAATTAACTCACCAATAGTATCATTAGCACGCTCATTGATGGAATCAATCAACAAGTTTGGCATGGTAATGTTGGCTTCAGCAATTTTCTTAATAGATTGCTTGGGGTTATCTTGCTCTACTATACTTTTTAGTACCTGAATTTCATGATTAGGCAACTGTCTGAAGAATGTATGCCATTCTTCGGGTAATGTTTTGTCTGTATTATTTTCATTGTCTAGATTTTCTAGAATATCGGAAAATGGGAAAAATTCGCCTTCTGGTGCTTCTGGATTTACAGCTATGTTTTCTTGATTAAAAGTCTCAACTTGCTGTAAGAGTTCCCATACTTGGTTTTGGAGAATATCTCTTTCTTGTTGTAAAAGCAAAATTTCGTTTTGCAGTTGTTCTAATTCTGTATGCCGTTCAGTTTTTTGCGTTTCTAAATAATTGATATTGGCTGCTATAGCTTCTTTTTCATTGCTGGTTTCTATCAAGATTTTATTTTGCTTTTCTTTTTCAGTTTCTAAGTCTTGAATAGTAATTCTTAACTCATAAAGTTTTTCTTCAAGTTGAGGTTTGATGCGACCTAGTAAAGTCAGACTATTTTCTATTTCTTGTTTTTCTTGTTGTAAGTCACTTATTTGAGTTTGTAACTGTGTAATTTCCGCAAGTTGGCTATGGCAATGGACTTCTAATCGCCGCTTTTCTGCTGCTAGGGTAGATAAGGTATTATTCAGCTCTACTTGATTTTGTTCTAATATAGTAATAGCATTTTTTAAGCTGTTAACTTCAGACTCTATTTGTTTTCTTTGGCTGGCAAAAACTCCTAAGTCCCGATGCAGGCTATCTCTTTGATTCCGACATTCTAAAATCTGGTTTTGTAGTTGCTTTGTCTCTGTGTACAATAAGCTGCGGTGGATTTCTAGTTGTTCAATTTCTCTGGCTAAACGAGATTTTAGCCCCTCTGTTTCTTGAATCCGCTTACGGAATGAACTGAGTAGTAATAATTCAAAATTTCTCCGCCGTTTATCTACAAATAAGGCTGCTGTGTATGTAGCGACTACTGTAATTACACCTGTGAAGAAAGCTTGCCTAAAATTCCATGTGGGAACAAGGCTCAAGCCAAAACTCACACTAAAGGCAACTATACCTAAAATAAATCTATTACTTACTATTACTGGTCGCATATTGCTAATTTTTAGCGTAATTATGTTTGCTGAATGATCTGCATTGCCAATGATTACTCCTCATATTTTGATGTTAATAACTTTAGTTGTAACTGTTGGTGCATAAGATGGTGAAAAAGGTAAGGAAATGTTGAATTCAGGCAAAAATTATGTTCATGGTTGGGTATCTAAAATATTGTTGTTTGTACCAAAGACTGTTGTCTGTGCTTGGAGAAAATCTACAAATTGCCTGGCTGTACGTCCAGAACGTCCATTATGGCTTGTTGCCCATTGTAATGCTTGATATTCTAAATCTGCTTGACTAATATCAATTTCGGCTTGGGCTGCCAGATGACGTACAATTTGTAGGTATGTGTTTTGGTCGGCAGAGTCAAAGGTGAGGGTTAAACCGAAGCGATCGCTAAACGAAAGTTTCTCCTGCATCGTGTCCCAAGCATGGACTTCTTCGTTATTTTTCAAGCTTGGTCGATCAGCAAAAAATTCACGAATCAAATGACGGCGATTTGAGGTAGCATAAACAACTACGTTTTGCGGACGGGCAGTTAAGTTTCCTTCTAAGACAACCTTCAGCGCTTTGAAGGCATCATCATCTTCTTCAAAGGATAAATCATCGACAAAGATAATAAATTTTTGCGGCACTCCCCGTAACTGTTCCACAATTTTAGGTAAATCCTTTAGGTCTGATTTTGTCACTTCTAATAAACGCAGTTGTCTATGACTATATTCATTTAATAAGGCTTTGACTAGAGAAGATTTCCCCGCCCCCCGACTGCCGTAAAGTAATACGTGTAGCGCAGTCTGTCCTGATAAGAGAAATTGTGTATTTTTCAGCAGCGCCTCTTGTTGTGACTCGTAACCTACGAGTGAATTTAGTTTAACTGGGTCAGGGTAAGGAATGCCAATAAATTCTCCCTCTTGCCACCTTAAGGCGCGGTATTGGGCAAATAAACCTATGCCAAACTTCTGATAATAGGTGGCTAATTCTTCTACCGCATCTGCCCAATTGTCTAGGTGATGTAAAAATAATCCTCCGTTCAAGTCCATCTCATCCTGTTCTGTGTACCAAACCACAGGAGAAATAGGTAAATGGGCTACTGCTTGCACCCACTCACTCAAAACAGCGCTGCTACATTCATATAGACTCTGCAAAACTTGTAAATCATGTTTAGCTGCTGCAACTAAGGCTGGGGGTATTTTTTCCCAGTTTTGCTGTTGGGTAAGTTTGCTGAAAGGATTTTCACAAATCAATATTTGGGTAATTAGATAATCTTCCCAATTTTGTTTTCTACTAGCCAAAGCGTGAAAGTAATTGCCATAAGCTTGAAGAGTACCTGTTGCATCAGCCTCAGCGTAGCGTATGGCTTGTAACAGTTCTTGGAAAGCAATGCCGACATCCGTTTGTAGCACTGATTGGTACAGTAAGAGGGAGGCTGCTTGGCGTTGCAGAAATTGTATCTGGGAATAGGGAGAGGTAGTTGCTGACATTTTTGGGTTATTTGGTCATTGGTCATTGGTCATTGGTCATTGGTCATTAGTCATTAGTTCTTAATTCAGAGTATTTATTGTTGACTGTTGACTGTTTTATCTACTTGGGGTTTAACAATGAATTTAAGTATAATTGCTGCGATCGCCTATGGTGTGTTAACTGTTATTGGTGGCATTATTGGCTACTTTCAGGCTCAGAGTCAAGTTTCCCTCCTTAGTGGTATTATTAGCGGTTTACTGCTATTTGCTGCTGCTTACTTGCAACTGCAAGGCAATAGTTGGGGTTTAATTTTAGCAATTGCTGTTACTGCTGCTTTGGTCATATTCTTTGCCTTAAGATTAGCTAGAACACGCAAGTTTATGCCAGCCGGACTAATGACTATTTTAGGTATGTTGTCACTTGCTGTTTTGGTTAATCAACTAGTGGTTGCACAATAACTCAGGGTGTAATACCAATTCAAAATTCAAAATTCAAAATTCAAAATTAAGAAATTGAGATGTACCATAGCTTTGGGCGTTTGCACTGGTATCATATTTTTTGTGAATTGGTGTCACAAATGAACTCCCTCTATGGGGTTTCAATATAGTACATTTATATTACTAAAATGTGAATTATTATGATTAGACACCTAAGACATTGGGTGTTGCTTGCGTAGCTACAATTTTTCGCGCCAACAGTGTCTATCTATTAAATATATTTTGTATTTTTTGTCACTTAATTTAAAGTGCTGTAACCCTGGCTTAATTGCATAAGTTTTACTTATTTATGTCAACTATTTGTGCTTCCTCTCTTACTCATAAGAATAAGTAAATAAAAACTCTGCTTTAGCGACTTCCAGATAAAAAAATATCCAAAATGTAGGGTGCGCTAACGAGAAACCCCAGTCATACCACGAAAATAGTCATACTGACGCAGCCTACTAACTAGGTTCAACCCTAAAGTAGATGCTTAGTATACAGTTAGTATTTTAATAGGCTGAAAAAAATAATTTTCATCTACCTAAAGTATCCGGTTTGTTGCACCTGGGGCTGATAAATAAAAATAATATCCTATGCCCAATTAATTAGGTCAGGACTTACGCACTGAAGTTATCTGTCGAGACAGGGTGTAAGGGTGTAAGGGTATAGGGGTATAGGTTTAGCGCTTTTACACCCCTACACCCCTATACCCCTGTACCCTTGCCAAAACCCTTGATTTTTCGTTTTCATGCGTAAGTCCTATAGGTTACGAACCCCAGGGTTAAAATGTAACGATTATTACAAATTCTCTCTTATTACTCTAGACGACACTTTCTAGTAAAGTTAGCTTTTAGATATCGAAGCTTTACACAGCGTAATACAACTGTTTATATAGCTTGATTATTTCCAATACAAATTTGTCCTAAATGAACAAATATTGCTGCATCTCTTCTGAGAGAGTTGCTGAGGCTATTAACTGCATAAACAAATGGGAGAAATATATCAGTGAAAAATCATCATAAATAACAAAAAAAATAAGTACATAAGAGTTACATTTTCTGATAAAAAATATATTTAGTTTAAAGATACAACAGTAAAAGCAATTAAAATTAAAGCAAAAATAAAGGTGATTTTGCCATTTTGGCAGGTATTAATAAAAGATATGAGATATTTATATATGAAAGCAATTATGATTGATATTTATAACCTTGTTGTTATCTACCCAGAAGATAAAAGCTAAACAAATCTTGAGATTAGGTCAGTATCTCAGCTATTTTAGAAGGATATAATCCATGTCATTACCACTGTCTTCTCAAAATGTTATCCAGTATCTGCAAGCAGCAGGTCTGTGTAGCTTAGAAGTTGGCAAATCAAATATAGTTGAGTTGCCAATTAATCAGAAGAATTACAATTTAGTGGTGGATTTAGCAGATGAACATAAGCTGCTAGTTAAACAAGAACGTGGTACGGAAAATGAGGGTATTCTCCATGAATTGTTGAATGAGTGGCTATTTCACCAATTACTCCAAAAGTTTCCCGTTCTAGGTAATATTTGGGCGATCGCTCCTTTGGTGGTACATTATGATGAGGAAAATTCCCTCCTCGTTCGCAGTTATTTAAGCGAATACCAAGACTTGGGTGAATATTATCAAAAGAGTAATACTTTTCCTACAGAAATCGCGGCTGCTATTGGGACGACTTTAGCGGGGTTACACCGGACTACCTTTCAAGGTAAAGAATACCGTGATTTTATGGCGACTGCGCCTCAAGGACAGTTTCGCTATCATTTTTATAATCCGGCGCAAGGAGTAGGTTCCCTTGATCCAACGATTTTTGGTAAGATTCCTACTGAAGCTTTAAAATTTCATGTTCTCTATCAGCGTTACGAGAGTTTAGAAGCTGCGATCGCTGATTTGGCTTATGAGTGGAACCCTTGCTGTTTAACTCATAACGACCTCAAACTAAACAATATATTAATTCATTCCCGATGGAACCAATTAGATAATTGTCTTGTGCGATTAATTGATTGGGAAGCTTGCACATGGGGAGACCCAGCTTTTGATTTAGGAACTATTTTGGCTAGTTATTTGCAAATTTGGCTTGAGAGTTTAATCGTAGATCCTACATTGGACTTGTCAGAATCGTTACAACTGGCAATGACACCATTAGAAGACATTCAACCATCATTAGTAGCTCTCCTGCAAGCTTACTTGCAAGCCTTTCCGATGATTTTGACATATCATCCTGATTTTTTAATACGAGTTATTAAGTTTACAGGACTGGCTTTAATTCACCAAATTCAAGACAAAATTAATAACTGTAAATTATTTGATAATTCTCACCTTTATATGCTGGAATTAGCCAAAAATCTTCTCACAATCCCTGAACAATCTGTACTCAGCATTTTTGGTATCTCGGAAACAGAAATTCTCTTTCCGGTAGCCAAGATTCAACAGACACCACAACCTGAAAAGGAAAAACAGCTAGTGCGTATTTATTATGAAAAAACTCGCTTACGTGGTTGCTAAAGTAAGGCAGGAGGCAGGAGGGAAGAAGGTTTCAGCTTATTTTACTTGTACTTACATAGTTCGGTTTTTCCACGTTGTTCTACTTATGTGATCTGCTTCATCCAGGTAAATGTTTTGCAATTACCAATTACCAATTACCAATTACCAATAATTATCAATTTTGAGTTTGGAATTGAGCGATGCTAGATTCTTCTGCCAACCCACTACTTAATTCTCTAATGGATATTGCCACTAATATCCAGATTGAGTCAAATTTTTGTATCAACCATCCCAGTTATCAACCTTTTGCTCTACCGACTAAAGTAGCAGACAGATTTCAGCATAACTCGGTTGCCTTACAAAATAAATATCTTGCTTTATTGCTGCGTAATTTCTTATATGGAATTTATTACAACGGTGTCTTACAAAATAATTTGACACCAGATAATGATGTTAATTACTCAGTACCGCAAAATTTAGCAACTAATTCAGTTGTTGGTATCGATTGGGAATTTTACGAACAACTACAAGCTAGTAATCATGGTAGGGGTTATTTTGACCCTAGTTGGCAGGTGTTACGTAAAGAGCCTGATGGTAGTATGGCAGTAACTAAAGGTGGTTTAACTTTATATATTGAACCAGATTGTCATCTTAAACCGGGTAAAAAATCTGCGGCTATAGGTGAATCTGTGGCGATTTGGATGCCTAATAATAGATTACAAAACGGCTATTATTTAGCTGTGAGTGATGTAGGTCAGGAACAGATAGGAAATCCTGATGCTGATTTAGGTACGGGGAGAATCTATTTTAACTTCTCTGCTGCTGGTGCGATCGCTCTCATGGATAGTTTAACCCAGCAGTTAAACACCGCCGCCATTCCTTTCACCTTCCAAGTCCTTTACAACCCTTGCGCCTACGGACGCTACGACTCAGGGGTACTTTATTTTGAACATCACGACTATCCAGCAATTCACAAAGTTTTGCAAGTCGTATATCAAGAGTATCAAAGTTATTTTCGCCCAGAAATACCCTTATTCACTAAGTTTTTAGCGCCTGGGTTGAGTTTAGCTGAAGAACCTACCCAAAAATTTGCCGCACAAGAAAGTTTTGGGATGAACCGTTGTCAAATTGTCGCTAACGCTTTATTGGAAGCTTGGCAAAAAGGCAAGAATGCTGTAGAAGAACGCATGAAGACGATTCATCAACACTTTCAACGCCATTCTATAGATTTACAGCGTCCTTATCTTAATCCTACCTCTAAGGATATATATTCACCTTTAAAGTTATAAATTTTTCTTGCACAGTAATATCATTTTATGAGCAGGCTTATAGTCTGCTTTTTTTTAGCCTACATTCAATAAATTAACAAGCCTATGCCCATATGCGATTACACAAGTCTTCAATTTTGAATTTTGAATTTAAACTATGCCTTTCACTTATAACCGAACAATTCGCTTTTCAGATACCGATGCTGCGGGAGTGGTGTATTTCGCTAACACTCTTAGCATTTGTCATGAAGCTTACGAAGAATCTTTAAAAGTATCAGGAATTAATCTCAAAGATTTTTTTACTAATCCTGCGGTGGGTTTTCCCATTGTTCACGCAAATGTAGATTTTTTCCGCCCTTTATTTTCTGGTGATCAGGTAATAGTTAACTTAACTCCTCAAAAAATAGGTGCGGAGAGGTTTGAGATTAATTATGAGATTTTCTTGACGGATGTGTTAGTCGCTAAGGCGGTAACTCGGCACGTTTGTATTGATCCTGGTAGTAGGAATAAGCAAGAATTACCTGCGGAAATTGTTGAGTGGTTGGAAAGTTTTCGCAAGGAGATGGAGGGGATGGAGAGGAGGAAGGCGAGGGAGGTAATTTAGGAGATTTAAACGCAGTAAATATGCTGACTTTTCACGTTATGTGGAAAAGCGTTCCGTCAGACCTAACCCCCCAGCCCCCTACAAGGGAAGGGGGAGAAATCAAAGCCTCTCTCCTTGTAGGAGAGAGGTTTGGAGAGAGGTCTTCCAGATCCCGTGAAAAGTCAGATTAAATCTGAAGTAGGGTGTGTTACGGCTATGAAAGGATTTGAGCGTTTGCGAGAGTAGGAATTAGCCGTAACGCACCGTATTTATTGGTGCTACTTTATAAATAATCTCTTAGGGATGACGTTTCTGATGCCGCTTTTAGCACCCATAGCATCACCGTTGTAGCGAGGGATAATATGAATGGTGGCGTGCATAATATTTTGTCCGGCGGCTTTATTGATATTCATACCTATGTTAAAGCCATCGGGGGCAAATTCTGCTTGGAGAAATTCTTGCACTTTATTTACCATTAGCCAGCAGGCGGACTGTTCTTTTAAGGGGAGTTCAAAGTAATTACTCACATGGCGTTTAGGGATAACTAAGATATGTCCTTTGCTAATGGGATACCCATCAAACATAGCGTAAGCTGTCGCTGATTCAGTTAATAATCTTAAGTTTTTGGGGGGATTGCAAAATATACAGTAATTAGATGAGTTACGTTGATTATTGTAATGGGTATATTCGTAGATTTCTCGGCTTTCATCTAAAAGTAGTGAACGGAAGGGAAGTTTCACAATACATTGATATGTGGGCTTTTTATGAACATAATGTTCCCTAAAACCTTCTCTTTTGATATCCCTTCTGACGATATAATAAGCTTTACCGCCTGGTTTTAAGAGATGGGATACTTCCATCAGGACGTTAGCTTGTTCTTCGGGAAATAAAACATTTAAAACGTAAGCACAAATTATAGTATCAAATTTATTATCAGGATGTTGAGGAAAATAGTAAGGATCATAACCTGTAATATCAAAGCCTTTTTGGTGCAATAATTTAACATCATTGCCAAAGCCGCAACCGAAATCTAATATTTTACCTTGTAGTAAATTTTGATTGAGTAAAAACTGTGCAGGAAATGATAAATAAGTTCTGTCGATCGCAGTCAGATGGCTAAATTGATTTTTTTGCTGTTTCATGAAAATCTCAGATTCATCTGTTTTGTCTTAACACAGCCAAAACTCAATCCGGGATCGCCAATTCTACGGTAATCAATATGTTTTTATATCTATCTAAATTATTGCCACTATTTTTCTATCCTTTGGGATTAGCCAGCATCGGTTTAATCGTAGCGTTAGTAACTTTACGGAAACGCCCCAGGATAGCCACTACAGCCATAGCTTTGTCGTTAATTGTCTTGTTCTTGTCCAGTAACGCCTGGGTGGCTAAATACTTAGTGCGATCGCTAGAATGGCAAAATCTCCCCCCCGCACAATTACCCAATACAGAAGCTATCGTAGTATTAGGTGGTGCAACTAAATCAGCATTTCCCCCAAGGACAACAGTTGATTTAAGCGAACAAGGCGATCGCGTCATCTACGCCGCCCAATTATACCGCCAAAACAAAGCCCCGTTCATTGTCCTCAGTGGCGGACGCATCGATTGGCGCGGAAGTGGTTCACCAGAATCAGCCGATATGGTAAATATTCTCACATCCCTGGGTATTCCGGCTGAAGCCTTGATTCAAGAACCAGATTCACTCAACACATATCAAAATGCCGTAAATGTCAAGAAAATTCTAGAATCTCGCCGCATTGGTAAAGTATTACTAGTAACATCAGCATTACATATGCCGCGATCGCTCAAAATTTTTCAGCGTCAAGGTATGGATGTAATTCCCGCACCTACTGATTTTTTAGTGAGTGAAGGTGATTTACAAGAACTCGGCAACACCCCCAAAGCCGCTATATTGAATTTATTACCCGACACTTACAACCTAAACATATTCACCAACGCCTTAAAAGAATACATCGGCATCTTTATTTATTGGCTACGCGGTTGGCTGTAATATCAGTTGACAGTTGACAGTTATCAGTTATCAGTTGTTATTTTTCCCTTTCCCCTTTCACCCTTCCCCTTTCCCCCTTCCCCTTTCCCCCCCAGTCCCCAGTCCCCAGAAATGCGAGAAAACTTACCCTATATCCTACCTGCACCCCAGCCTCAAGCTGAAGATACATTCGCTGTTTATCAGACAACTCATCAGTTTTATTATGAAGTGCAAAAACGTTCTGAGTTTGAGCGTTATTGTCAATGGTATTACGAAACTGCCGAGCAGAACCGCCAGGAACTAAAAAGAATGCGCGGCGAAGTGAATATTTTCTCCTGGTTCCGCCGCTCCTGAAAGTAGATACTTAGATAACTTCTAACTCATTTTCGCGTAAGTGAGCTTTAAACTTCTTACTAAACTGGACGAGAAAAGGTAGGTTAGCACTAACAGGTCTACCTTGCCATTGGGTGACAATTTCCACAATTTCGCCTTCTGACGTTTTGAGGTCAAAACCCTGACCCCGATGTTCAGGATGATGGTAAACTACTACCGATTCTTTAACACGAACGCGATCGCCTACTTTCATAACAACATTCACACCTTTTTCGACAAGTATTTCCACAACCATCCCTCACTGAACTCTTTGACAAACAGTATTGTTGACAACAGCAACTCCCATAACAATAAATACTTATAGATGCTCCCTTTTACATCTCTGTAACTTCTAAACAAATAAAGCCTGTCCTTGCAGGCCTTAAGCGCAGTTAGTCAGCAAAATCAGAATTTCTGAGTAGACTTATATATATTGACAAGTAGTTAGGAAAACTAAGTTTTTCCTAATCCCCGCAACAATGCCAAAACCCCAAGCAGTAATTTTTGCCGAATAGTAAAGTCATTGGCTAAAAAATTTGCTGCTTGTGTTTCTTGAACACACTTGTCCACGCTCACAGGTATCTCAGAAGAAATGAGTGCGAGTCTGGAGATGCTCACGGGGGAATAATAACCCGCTTTGCTTTTGCTGTGCGCTTTAACGACAGAATCAATTCTACAATAAATGGTCGTTAGTCCATAGTCATTAGTCATTAGTCATTAGTCCATAGTCAACAGTCCATAGTCCAAAGTTCTTCTCCCTCACTCTTCCATCTGCTCATTTTCGTTGCAGGTGGCGGATCTTCTTGCTCTGACTACGCGCTTTGCTCATGTTCCAAAGGAGTTAGACGAATCACTACTCGCTGATTAAGAGCATGAGCGATTTTTTGCAGCATTGACAGAGAGTGTCCCTCGTAATCAGCATCTTCCAACCGTGCAATCACAGGTTGTTTTGTACCAACAAGTTCAGCCAATTGTTTCTGTGTTAAACCAGCTTTTGTTCTAGCTTCATAAATTAACTGAGCCACTTCTGCATTGATTGAAGCTTCTACCACCATTGCCTCAAGTTCAGAGTCGCTGCTAGTCAGCTGATCAATTATTTTGATTGCATCGTTAGTCTTGGCCATCCTCTTGCTCTTCTATGTAGGTGTGAACTTCTGGGTTTTTTTCAAACAAAAGCTTGCGAGCGATGGCGTTCCGCCCACCGTAGGTGATCGCTCTTTCAATATCAATTGGTGGTACAGCTGCTTCTTCTTTCGTGATAGCGTGAGCTAGAATTGCTACATTTTGACCATGAAAAAAGTACAGGATGCGGTATTGCACATGAATATGCTTTGCCCGAAGCTCATATATTCCCTCACGCAAGTAATCAGCTGCTGGACGGCGGAGTTCGTATCCTGATGCTGCCAGTTGTTTGATTCGAGCAACACAGTTAGCATAACCTTTGCGGTCTTCTTTCAAAAGTCGCTTCAGCCATTCAAGGACAGGAACTTCCCCTTCCTCCTCCTGGTAGAAAACAACATGGGTTTCAGGCACAGCATCACCTTTTAATATAACAATATTGCTATATTAAAGCCATGAAGGAAACTGAGACTAAGAAAATCCCCCAGCCTAACGCGGCGGACAATATTGCTGTACTTCTGGGGGTAATTTTTGACACATCTGCTGGAATGTTTGGGGGCTAAGTTGCGACCAAGCTAATAGTCCTAAACCCGTACCGCCAACTAGCAAGGCAAATAATCCTCCCACCAATACTAAGGGACGGCGACGGCGGCGACTGGGTATTTTTGTTACCTGAAATGGGACGGGATCAGGTTCATCTGGCAATGTCAAATCTAGTAATGCTTGAGAACTTTCTGCTAAAACTGGTTCTTCTTGATATATTTCTATTTCGCCTGGTTCAGGTTCGGAAATCTCTACAATCTCTACCAGTGGTGGCGGTGGTGGTGGGACGGGTACTATCTGGAATTTAGCAACGCGATAAAAACTCAGCACAACAGAAGTATTATCATGGCCATTTTTCTCATTGGCAAAATTAATCCATTCCTCAGCAGCTTCTTCTACAGACATCTGTCCTGTTAGCACGGGTATAGCAAAATCTCGCCAGGAATTTTCTACCCAGTTGTTATCACTTAAACCATCAGAACACAGTAATAAAATGCCATCTTCTTCGATAATAAATCGTTTAATCACCAGTTTTAAGGATTCAGCATCCTTTGTTCCCAAGGCTTGAGTTAAAGCATTGGCATCTGGTCTTTGCAGCGCTTGTCGATACAAACTCTTGGCAGAACGAACTTCTCTAGTAACGACATCATCATCTACTGTTAGTTGTTGGCAGTAGTTACGAGTTATCCAGTAAGCGCGGCTATCACCTACATTCGCCACATAAAGTTCATGGGCATTATCTGCTTGCCTTCCAGAGGTGGTTAAGACTCGTTGCGGTACTTGTACTGCCATGACCAGGGTTGTAGCCATGCGTTCTCTACCTTGGCGCTTTTGTTCATCGTTACGCGCACTGATGAGGTTGTTAGCTACACGCAAGCTAGCCTCTAGTTGTCCCTGCAACAAGTCGGGCGGGACAATTTCCGTCTGTGCTGCTACTTCGGCGAGTAAAGCACGCATCTGTAATTTTAAAGACTGCACAGCTAATTGACTGGCTACCTCGCCTCCCTGATGTCCCCCAATACCATCACAAACGATCGCCAAATTTGGTACTAATAATTCTGGGGAGTCAACAGCAGTGTTGGGGTAACAACTATCCTCATTTTGGCTGAGTTGGGGGCCTGTATCCGTCGCCCCTGCCATGCTTAAGTATAGTGGTAATTCGCCGGCGGCTGTGAGTAATAACTGATTGAGTTGAGTGGCAATAGTTTTTAACTCTACTTCTGAAGCCATCTGCTGGAGTAGGTTTTGCAACTCTGAGGTGACTGAGGTTGTGCTTAACTCTATTAAAGCTTGCCATGAGTAGCTTAAATCTTTTAACGTCGGCTGTTGGGTGGCTGTACTGGGGTTCAGTTCCAAAAGTCGCACACACCAACCTTGAACTCGTAAATTATCTAACCTCAGTAAGTTGTGAGCTAGGTTTAATTCTAATAAAGGTGTCCACAGTTGGAGAATTTGCCACAGCCAATAAACTTGCCTAACTGGTTTAGCTTTTTGCCAAGCATTGATGATGGCTGGATAGATATTGCCTTCTTCATCTATGGGGACATTTTCTAATAACAGGATATCGCCTGCACCTTCTGAGAACGAGGGAAGCAAAGCGTAGATTTGGGGGAGATGCGATCGCTCTGGATATAAGCGAAGATAAGGAAGCACATCAGCAGGTAATTCTGGTGGCGCTTGTGGTATCAGTCCAGGGCGAGTATCTAACCATACCTGCTGACTAACCACCTCATATCTATCTGCTACCTTCGTACCTAGTGGAATTTCGGTTGCCAATGAGCCAGTAGCCCAAAGATAACGGTGAACTAAGGGAGTTTGACAACTAGCACATACACGCTCTCCTACAGAATTAATCGGCTGTTCACATTGTTGATTTATGCAATAAATTATTCGTTCGGTAGAAGGCATATTGGTATAAATTTAAAAATAAAATTAACTCGTGAAGTTCGATTAACTTTAGCAGTCAAAAGCTTGAAGGCTAGAATAGACTAGTTTTGTGTACCAGTAGTTACACATTGTTACCGATTGTAATCAAAATTTTGGCAAAAAAAGACTAAGTTTCCCTTTCTGGAAGTCGCTAGTCAGTACTTGTATTTAACAGTGAACAGTAAACAGTTGTAGGGGCGGGTTCATTGAGTAATTCATAGTAAAAACAGATATGTTCGTTAAACCCGCCCCTACTTAAATACGTTGGTGAAACACCAAACCAATTAGTCGAAGGTGTAGGTTGGCGCTTCTGTATCCCCCACCAAAAGCCGTCAGGACTGATAACTGATAACTGATAACTGATAACTGATAACTGATAACTGATAACTGATAACTGATTTAATTGAGAAGTGGATTAAGTTTATGGGTGTGTATCTGTTAAAAATTATTACATCCTCGGAATGCAGAGAGTCTGATTACGTAATTCATATTAAGAATCTTTGTAAGTAAGCGGTAGAAAATAAATATATATATGTTAAGTAATGTAAAGTTATCA
This sequence comes from Anabaena azotica FACHB-119, assembly GCF_014697625.1. Lineage (GTDB taxonomy): Bacteria > Cyanobacteriota > Cyanobacteriia > Cyanobacteriales > Nostocaceae > Trichormus > Trichormus azoticus_A. The sequence goes on from NZ_JACJSG010000003.1 coordinate 197,562, forward strand.
CAATTGAGTTCGTAGTCAGGACTTTAGTCCTTTTTTGAAGACAAACCTTGATTTATTTAGTCCGTTCCACTTATGAATTTATTGTCTAGGACGGCGCTATGCCAACGTTTACCTTAATCTGGTTTATCGGAGGAGCAGTTCTTTGTTTAATAGAACTGTTTTTACCATCGGCTTTTGTCGCCTTCATGATGGGCATTAGCGCCTTCATTGTGGCGTTATTATCGCAATTTGGCTTGCCTTTATGGCTGCAAGTTGTGGCTTGGTTGTTTTTTTCTACCGTTTTGACTTTGCTTTCTCGGCGGTATTTGCAACCACAACGGCGTAAGTCAAAAATTCGAGATGCAATTGTAGCAGAAACGTTAACAGAAATTCCCCCTGGACAAGCGGGGCGAGTGTTATACGAAGGCAATTCTTGGCGGGCAAAATGTGACGACGAGAAAATCACTGTTCCTCCTCATCAAAGAGTTTATGTAGTTAGGAGGGAAGGCACAACTTTAATTGTCATGCCAGAAAATTCCTTGGGTTTTAGTCATTAGTCATTAGTCATTAGTTTGGCAAAATTCTTACTTAAATATCAGGAGATTTATCGTGGAACAGTTTTTTTTACTTATCATGTTAGCCCTTGGTGGTTCTGCCGTGGCGGGGTCTGTGAAAGTTATTAGTCAAGGAAATGAAGCTTTAGTAGAAAGATTAGGAAGCTATAACAAAAAGCTAGAACCAGGGCTAAATTTTGTTGTTCCTTTCATTGATAAAACAGTTTATCAAGAAACTATTCGGGAAAAAGTTTTAGATATTCCTCCCCAAAAATGTATTACTCGTGACAACGTAAGTATTGAAGTTGACGCGGTGGTTTACTGGCGAATTGTCGATATGGAAAAAGCTTGGTACAAAGTAGAAAATCTCCAGTCGGCAATGGTGAATTTGGTATTAACTCAAATTCGTGCCGAAATGGGACAGTTGGAGTTAGACCAAACCTTTACCGCGCGTTCTCAAATTAATGAACTATTGTTACGGGATCTAGACATTGCCACCGACCCTTGGGGCGTAAAGGTGACAAGGGTAGAACTACGAGATATTATCCCCTCTCAAGCGGTGCGGGAATCGATGGAATTACAAATGTCCGCAGAAAGACGCAGAAGGGCGGCAATTTTAAATTCTGAAGGTGAACGGGAAGCAGCAGTTAATTCTGCCAGAGGTAAAGCCGAAGCCCAAATTTTAGATGCAGAAGCCCGGCAAAAGTCGGTTATCTTACAAGCGGAAGCAGAACAAAAAGCGATCGTTCTCAAAGCCCAAGCCGAACGTCAGCAGCAAGTTCTCAAAGCTCAGGCGATCGCAGAATCCGCAGAAATTATAGCCCAAAAAATCGACTCAAATCCCACCGCTAACGCCGCTTTAGAAGTACTATTTGCTTTAGGCTATCTAGATATGGGTTCCACCATCGGTCAGAGCGATAGCAGCAAAGTTATGTTCATCGATCCCCGCAGTATCCCCGCCACTTTAGAAGGTATCCGCTCAATTGTTTCCGATAAACCAGATTCATTAATCAATGGTCGTTAGTCAGTGGACAGTTGACAGTTGACAGTTGACAGTTATCAGTTATCAGTTGACAGTTATCAGTTATCAGTTATCAGTTGACAGTCATCCATGAATAGGATTTTAACTATTGACTATTGACTATTGACTAATGACTATTGACTAATGACTAATTCCACCGGCTTGTTCTAATTGGCATTTACCACATAATCCGAAAAATTCTAGAGTGTGGTAAAAAATCTTAAACTTATGGGTAGTTTGTAACTGATCTTCCAAATCGTGGACGGGACATTGATGAATGGGAATTGATGCACCGCATTGTAAACAAGTGAGATGGTGTTTGTCTTGCTGGGCTAGGCTGTAGAGGGCTTCCCCATTAGATAAAGTCCGCACCTGCACTAAGCCCTCTAGTTTTAACGCTTCTAAAGAGCGATAAACTGTTGCTAACCCCATACTCTGATTGCGGTTACGGAGTTCTACATAAATATCCTGAGCAGAAATGCCTTGTTTGATGGTTTGCAACAAGTTTAAAATGCGCTCTTGACTGCGGGTGCGTATGGCTCTCATAGACTATTGTGTTAATATGCCACTGGATTAGAAGTTTTACAGTTATCAGTTATCAGTTATCAGGTTGTGTTCACTGTTCACTGTCCACTGTTCACTGATAACTGTTCACTATTCACTGGTTTAATGCTGCCTAGCTATTAGATTAACTTTAACGCCTCAATTAACTTATTTTTACTCAGTTGGAACAGAAAGTTATAGTATAGCGATCGCAGCTTTCAGCAAAATCCCGTGCAAACCAAGTATCTAGCCAAAATTTTCGTAACGCTACGCCCTTCAGTTTTAGACCCTGCCGGCGTGGCTGTGCAATCAGGACTCCAACAAATGGGATACGATAACGTAGAAAATGTACGTATCGGTAAGTACATCGAACTCAACATTACCACCTCAGACCAAGCCAAGGCGCGTCAAGACTTAGACCGCATCTGCGACCAAATGCTAGCCAATCCTGTAATCGAAAATTACCGTTATGATTTGATTGAAGTGGAAACTCAGACGGGAGTTTATTAGGGACTGGGGACTGGGGGGAGTGGGGCTTTCAAGGGCAGGTTTTTAAACCTTCGATAAATAGTTGAGAATATTCTCAATTATGAAACGTAGTTTTAACTGTTCAGACAATAATTTTGGTTTTAAAAGCCCAAAAATTTGTCTAATAAAAAAAGCCTGCCCTTGAAAGGGACTGGGGGGAGTGGGGGGAGATGAGCAGGGGAGCAGGGGAGCAGAGGAGCAGGGGAGCAGAGGAGCAACCCACCCCTAACCTCTCCCAGGAGGGGAAAGGAGCAGAGGAGAGTAACAACTGTCACCTGTCACCTGTCACCTGTCACCTGTCACCTTTCCCCTTTCCCCCTTCCCCCTTCCTGTTGACTAATGACTAATGACTAATGACTAATTTATGAAATTTGGTGTTGTTGTATTTCCCGGTTCTAATTGCGATCGCGATGTTGCCTATGTCACTAGAGATTTGCTAGGACAACCAACTCGCATGGTTTGGCATCAAGAAACTGATATTGCCGATTTGGATGTGGTGATTATCCCTGGTGGTTTTAGCTACGGTGATTATTTGCGCTGTGGTGCGATCGCCCGGTTCTCACCTGTGATGCAGCAGGTGGTGGAACACGCCCAGAAGGGTAAGTTGGTGCTAGGTATTTGTAATGGGTTTCAGGTATTAACTGAGGCTGGATTGCTACCTGGGGCATTAACGAGAAATCGAGATTTGCATTTTATTTGCGATCGCGTTCCTCTCACCGTTGAGAGTACAAGTAGCGCTTGGACTCAAGCTTACAACAGTGGGGAAGTCATCACTCTGCCAATTGCCCACGGGGAAGGCAGATTTTATGCGGATGAGGCTACTTTATCCCAGATTGAAGATAATGGGCAGGTGGTGTTGCGTTATGCGGGTGAAAACCCCAACGGTTCCCTGAATAACATAGCCGGAATTTGCGATCGCCAAGGCAATGTTTTAGGAATGATGCCACACCCAGAAAGAGCCTCTGACCCTATGCTTGGTGGTAACGATGGATTAAAGTTATTTCAAGGGTTGTTGGAGAAGGTGGTGGCGTTGGCATAATGGCATCATGTTGACCTCCGCACCCATCATAGTTAAACAAGATAGAGGCACAGTCAGGCTGTGCCTTTATCAATTTTTTGTAATCAAAGCTTTTCCCTCTCATCCTTAAATAGCTGTTGGAGAGTGATTACTAAAATCAAAGCTAATTAAATCATTTGATAAACTAGTCTAATGTCAATTTCTAATGAAAATAGAAACTTTATTAAATGGATACAATCTTTTGATTATCGTCTTTTAAAAAATAAAGATGATGTAGAGATAAACTTTATTGTACCCATGTTTCGCTATCTTTCTTATCCAGATAGCTGTTGTGCTAACAATAAAAATAGTCAACATATAGAAAGTATTCGTATTTATTATTCTCATAACGAGGCGTTACAACAAACTGCTGAAACATCTTTAATCATTGCTATATATATAGAACCTAATTCTCACAATTTCTCAGAAGCTATCGAACGAGCAAGATTTTATAGTACTTATTTAAGACCGTCATTTTTTCTAGTAACTAATGGTTATCATATAAAATTATTTAAATATTTTATTTACCATAAAGAAGAGTTAATTTTTGATAAAAGTATTGATTCTTTGAAAAATACAACTATAGCTATAGATTTCTATAATAATTTTAATTTTTATATTGTCAAAAATATAGATAAAAGTACAGCTAATATATTAAAATATACCCAATATAATCTAATTGAAAAATCTCTAAGACGTTATAATTTACAAGAAATTGTAGCTAATAGTGATTTTAGACCTGCTATTTTTCGAGAAGGCGATCGCCTGACTGTTGTTAAACCTAAAGTAGTCATAGAATGTAACCTACCCAAAGCTTTTGCTGAAGGTAATTGTCAAATTCAATTTAGTAGCGTCATTTTAAGAGGACTGAAGGTTAGCTTAAATCATCAATCTATTTTAGGTCAACTGATGACAGGAATCAACACCCGTCCCGAATGGGGTTGTCGGAGTTTCCTAAAACAATTAGATGATAATGCTTTTGAAGTTAATTTAGGTCAAACAACAGTAATCTTATCCGACTTAGAAACAGCAGACTTATGTTTATGTATTGATGTAATTTGTCAAGAATATAAAAAAGCAATTATTGCCTTTGAAGATGCTTTAGAAACATGGGATTTTGAATTTACACAATTCTTAGGTGTGCGAGGAGTGAATTTATTTTCTGTAGATGCCAAACTATGGCGCTTAATGCACAACTTCGCCAATGAGTTCAACTATGTGCAAGGCAAATCAGAATGGCATTTATTCCAGCAAGAAGACATTTCCATTCGTATTAGCCGAGGGATAAGGGATCATGCTTTCGTTATACCCAAACCCGTCAATTATTTATCCATATTACCCAACGGCACAATTAATATAGTTTATGAAATTAATGATGTTCACCTACAATCTTTAGAGAAAGGCGAACTGCAAACATGGCAACAAGATATAGGCCCGCGCGGAACTTGGACAGCCAAATATACTCAACAATGGTTATTAAAACAATTTATTCCTAAAGTTATTGATTACTATTCACAGAAATATACTCTGTCTGAGGAAGAATTATTAAATAATATAGTAGTTAAGAGTAATCAGCGTACTCCGATAATAGAAATTCATGACATTAAAGAGTTAATTGTTTATCTTCAAGAGATACAATCTTGGCTGCATGGTTGTAAAGAGAATATTTTATCTACATCATTACAATCATATTATCGAGCCTTGACAAATTTAGTACGCAATACAGATTCATCAATAGAAGGTATGGATTATATTATCCGTAACTTATCTTTGATTGAAGTTGATAATACAAAAGACAACATCAAAAGTGATTTTCAAACATGGGGTTTTAAAGATGTAATTGATTATTTAGATGCTCAAGCAGGGAGGATAAATAATTATCAATATGAGAGTAGTTTGAATGCTGTTTTAATCACTCGCGTATTTATCTGGATTATAGAATATGGCAAAATAAGTTTCTCCCAACCCCAGTTAAATGCAGCGAAGCAAGCGTTACTACCATTGTGGGAACAGTGTCGGTTTGAAATGCGCCATGTGTATCCAAATCGTTAGTTATTTGAGTGCGATATTACAGGCGATCGCTTGATAAGATAATAGAGATAACCAGTTAGTTACAAACAACTGTAATCTTATATCTTGCACCATTACATTACTGCTAAAATCAAAGCCTGAAATCCTTATTATTTAGTAGGGTGGGGAGTGCATCGCCATATGCTTATTGAGAAGGTGCAAGATGTCAGTAATGGCGTGTTAAGACTAAAATGTGGCAATAGATTTGGAAAGAATTGAACGCAGATAAACGCAGATAAACGCAGATGATTAAAATTAGGCATTTTTCGCTAATTTACAAGTTTAGCTTTGCCACGCCACTACATTTAAAGCACAAAATTTATATTTTTACTCAGAAGTTACTATTCTGTCCATATTTGTATGAAATATAGATTGTATCTTTGTAAAATCATTTTTGACAAAATCATCCCAAAATAACTGAAATTTTTCCATTAACTCATCAACATCAGCATTTTCATAATCACTCTGGTTGAGAATAGTCTTTTGATAAATAGTTGTCCATTGATTCGTCAATTTCTTACTTTTAAAAACTTTTGAATTTTCTCTAGATATTTGATGTATTCTTTCACGGACAGTTTTATCTTCACAGGGACGAATTAGTAACCTTGTTATAAGATATGAATTACCATTTTCAAAGTGAAAGGCAAGTGGTAGTTTTTTATTCTCCCATTCGATATCACCAAAATCTATGTATTTTTTACTCCACCGTATTACATATAAATTATGAGATGTGATGTATTGATTTACAAAATTAGTTATTCTTTCAGACATTTCTAGCTGTAAGTCTGGACGATGTTCAAAAATTAAATCAAGAGCCTGTTTATGTTTCTTATATATCTTACGGCAAAGTTCAGCTACTTTTGAATCACTCACAATATGCCTCCTAAGTAATGTAGAATAATGAGTCATCAATGTATAAATGTCTGTACCGAGAGTTGACTTGTAGCTGGTACAAATGCTTTCAATTATTTCAACTAGTTTAGAATAGCTATAAGCTCTCCAATCTTTTTGAGATGGTTCATCCCCATCTGGAGTTAAGTAAATTAAAATGATTTGATAGTCTTTATATTCTTCCTCAAGAATCTCTCGATATTTTTCTAACTGATTTGAGTGTTCACTAGAGTCCACCTTATTTTCAACTGCACATACTAATTTGTTGCTTGAAGATTGGATTAAAATATCAATATTTTTCCATTCCCGTCTAATCTCAACATCTGAGAAATCAGCAATATCTATATCAACAGGGCTAATTTTCAAATATTTTAAGTCTTCAGGCTCATACGGCTCTAATAATACTCTTTTCAGAAATCGTTTGAGAAAAACATCTTCAAGTTTATGATTTTGAGAGGGATTTAACAAAAAAGCCAGGAAATTTGAATGACGAATTTCTTGTCTAACTACGCCAATTGCTTCAAAAATATTAAATTGAGCTAGTTTTGCTTCTAATTCCTCTAAGTCTACATTATCAACAATAAAACTTTCAAGTATGGCTCTTGGTTCTGGTGATGATACTGTCATTACCACTGCATCTTTATATTGGGGTTATATTTCTGGCGTTGCTGAATTGGAATATGAAATCGCAAAATGACCTTCCTTTTTCTTTGTAACTTAGCGCCTTTGCGCCTTTGCGTGAGACAAATTCATATCTTGATTCAGCAACGCCATATTTCTAGTATTCCCATAAATTCAGCAGAAATAACAATGTTACTAACAACAATCATCGCCAATCGTTTGCTGCCAAACTCTTCACATCCTCTCTAAGTTCAGCAATATCATAGTGTAGAGGAATTTTACGATTAGCCAGTAAGCGTTGAAATTCTAATTGATTCATCTGAGCGAAATTACTCGCTTGTCCTAAAGTAAAACGCTCCTGTTGAAATAGCATCATAGCAATTTCTTTAAGCATTTCCATTTCAGACATTTGAATTGTTTGTAATAACTCGTCTAAAATTACAATGCTCATACTTTAATTACCTTACTTACTTTCGCGTAATTGTATAATTAATTTTTTTCACTGCAAACAACGAATTGCTACGAGTAAACCTCTGGCTTTATTTAGGGTTTCTTCATATTCCTTTTCAGGTTCAGAATCAGCTACTAAACCTGCGCCAGCTTGTACGGTTACGGTCTGGTCTTTGACTACCATTGTGCGAATAGCGATCGCACTATTTAATTGTCCGTCAAAATCGTAATAGCCATATACCCCAGAATATACACCCCGGCGGCTCGGTTCCAACTCATTAATGATTTCCATCGCCCGAATTTTAGGTGCGCCGCTAACTGTCCCGGCGGGAAAGCAAGCCTTCAACAAATCCCAAGCGCTTTTATCCTTGGCTAATTTCCCTACCACATTACTTACAATGTGCATCACATGAGAATAGCGCTCAACCACCATCAATTCATCAACTTTCACAGTTCCAGTTGCACATACACGCCCTAAATCATTACGTCCCAAATCAACCAACATGACGTGTTCGGCTATTTCCTTGGGGTCTTGCAGTAAATCTGCGGCGAAATCTGCATCTTCCTTATTCGTTTTACCCCTTGGTCTTGTCCCCGCAATGGGACGGACTGTGGCGACTACCTCACCTTCTCCATCAAGTTCTGCTTTCACCATCACTTCGGGACTAGAACCGATGATTTGCCAATCTTGGAAGTTAAAATACGCCATGTAAGGCGAAGGATTTATCTGTCGTAGGGAACGGTACAACGCGAAGGGGTCGCCTGTGTATTGGGTGGAGAGGCGCTGCGAAATAACTACTTGAAAGATATCCCCGGCTTTGATGTACTCTTTCGCCTTCTGCACACTGGCGCAAAATTCTGGGCGGGTGAAGTTGCTGGTATATGCTTGTGTTTCCCCCACATTTTGCGTTCCTGGGGGTGTCCATTCCAATATGGTTTTTTGAGGCGATACAGGTAAAGATAGCTTACTCACCATCTGACGGACGCGATCGCCAGCTTGCTGATAAGCTGCTTTCAAATCCACATTCGGATCACGTAAATCAGCATAAGCGATCGCCCAAATTTTCCGCTTCACCTGGTCAAATATCAACAAATGGTCTACCTGCATCCACAACCCATCAGGGATGTTGCGTTCATCTTGGGGATGCACGGGTACACGCGGTTCTATCCAGCGAATTAATTCATAACCCCAAAAGCCAAACAAACCACCAATTCCCGACGGTAACTGGGGTAACTTCACTGGTTGATATGGTGCTAAACACTCAGCCAAAGCTGTAAATGGGTCGCCTGTAAACACCACCTGCGAACCATCGCGGTGCGTTTGGGTGGTATTGTCACCCCTAACTTCCATCACCCATAAAGGATTACATCCCACCAAACTATAACGCCCGATTTTCTCCCCACCTTCCACCGACTCCAGCAAAAAGCTGTAAGGTTCTCCAGCACATACCTTGTACCAAGTCGAAACTGGTGTATCTAGGTCAGCCACCCATTCCTGATACACTGGCACAAAATTACCTTGTGCAGCTAGTGCTGAGAATTGAGAAAAATCGGGATATATCATAGGCGAATTGGGGATATCAGTTATCAGTTATCAGTTATCAGTGAACAGTTTACAGTTAATACAACCTGATAACTGATAACTGTTCACTGTTAACTGATTTAGTCCCTACTTCCTACACGTCGTAGGTAGCTTTACCAGAGAACTTAACTTGTGCAGGGCTGGGGTTTTCCCCGATGCTGCGGGCGTTGAAACGAACTTTCTCGCGACCTTGATTGACTTTTTCAGGGAATACGCCATCAGCTGGGTGAATGAAGGTGGTTTCACCGTTGGGTAAAATCCGGTAAATTTTGTAATCTGTGATTTTGAATTTCCGGAGTTGACCGCCCAGAGCGATACCGTATTCCTTGCGAGCCAAGTACAGGAGATTTTGACCTTGGTGCATGGTAGCCGCGCCACCTGTAGGTAGTTCAAATACCTGTTCCTTGGGGCTAGTCCAAGTGATCGCGTATTTTTCTTCTACCAATGCTTTGGTGAGCAAGCCACCAGTGCTGCCAGCGAATTTGGGAGTTTTACCTGAAAGTGTTTCTGCCATAAGGTTTCTCTCAACGTTTTTAGGGCATCGTAACACCGCTATCACGATCATATTGCGATCGCGTCACAGTCTGTAACAGTTGTTAGTCAGTTATCAGTTATCAGTTGACAGTTATCAGTTATCAGTTATCAGTTATCAGGTTATTTCCACTGTCCACTGTTCACTGTTCACTGTTCACTGATAACTGATAACTGTCTATCGGCTCTTCACCTTCGACCGACTTTCCTCTTGGCTATTCTGGGCGATGGGGATGGTGAAATGAAACTGACTACCTTGGTCTTTGCCTGTGGACTCTGCCCAAATCATGCCGCCCCAACCGTTGACGATTTGGCGACAAATGGCTAAACCTAGCCCTGTACCGCCTGCTGTGCGCCGTAAAGCCCCCTCTTCTTGATAGAAGCGGTCAAAAACTATTTCTAGGCGATTTGGCTCTATACCGCGTCCTGTGTCGGCTACGGTGACTTCTACCATTTGACTGCCGTTGTGGGTGGCACTAATCTTAATTTCCCCTTGTTCTGGGGTAAATTTACAGGCGTTATCTACCAGTTTCGCCAACACTTCCACTAACCAATCCCCGTCTGCTCTTACCAAAGGCAAGTTTTCCTCAATTTGCGTTTTAATTGCGGGTGGTTTTTCTATTGTCGGCCGGGTGCGGATACGGCTGAGTGCTAAATCGATACATTCCTGTAAAGTTAAAGATTCAGGATGCCATTCCACTCGCCCGCTTTCTAAATTGGAAAGGGTTAAGAAATCCTGTACTAGCTTCCGCATCCGTTCTGAATCTGCCAAGGCGGTATTTAACATTACCTGCTGCAACTCTACGGGCATATCGGGTTCTGTCGCCAAACTTTCTAAGCACACTTGAATTGTGGATAAAGGTGTGCGGAGTTCATGACCAGTAATAGCTATTAAGTTGCTGCGGGTGCGGTCTAGGGCTTCTAGTTGCTGGTTGAGTTCTTCGAGGTTGGCGTAGGCTTCTGCTTGAATTAAAGCAGCGCCAATTTGGGTAGCGATCGCTTTTACTAAATCCAGTTCGCCTTGTTGCCATTGATGGGGCGGTAAGGAACAATAATGTAATTCGACAATGCCTAACAATCGCCCCTGAAATAACACTGGTTCGATTAACCAAGAACGAATCGCCAATTTTTTCGCCATCAAAGACAAACCAGGGGAATTCTTCACCCGATAGTCGTTCATGGTATCGCTGACACAGACACCTTCACCATGATTCACCACTGCTTGAAATAGGGAATTTTGCTTTAATTCCCAGGTTTGACCGCTAATTGAGACAGTACCAGGGGTTAAAAACTCATGTTCAATTACCGCTTGGGAATCCCCTGCTTGGGCGCGGTAAATTAAACAACGACTAGCTTTTAAATGTTGCCCTAACTCTTGGGCGGCGATTTGTAGCACTTGATGGGGGTCGAGCGATCGCCTAATTGCTGTACTAATTGAGTTGACTAAACGTTCTTTTCGTGCTTGTTCTGCGATTGAACGATAAGCCTTGTGTAATTTGTACTGACTAGCTTGCAGGTAGGTAACTAAGCGCTGCACAAAGGGGTCAGTGTCAATATCACAAGCGTATTCAGTCAGGGCTTTACTAGCAGTGTAAACTTTCGTCTCGCCAATGCCAAATCGCTGACAAGCCTTAGCTACTTTTTTCGCCAAATCTGGTCGATAAACCAAAATCCTCTCTAATAACAATTGAGCCGCTTTGATACTCACTCCTCGTTCTGAAGTCCAAATACCTTCAAATCGCCGTCCTGCGTCCATATCCAGACCCGGAGCTAACTCTGGTATTGGCGTTGGCTTATTTTTAGCGATCGACCCACGGCTTTCCCTACATACCAAGCAAGTAGCATAATTATCAGCAATTACCACCAAATGCCACTCTTGACTCAAAGCATCACTAGGCTCAAATGCTACCTTTTCATAGTATTCTGAGCTATTGGCAAAATCCGTTTCCGGTGCAGATAAGACGTATATTTGATTACTACGCTGTGCCAATCGCTGATAGCGATGAGCCTCTTGACGATAGAATCTCTCTCTTTGAAAGCTAGCAATCACTAAAGGCTGGTCTAGAGTTGCAGCCAATACCTGATCTTCCATTGCATGGGAAAGGGCCGTCAATGAAGCTTTGAAATATAGCTGGGGCCGCAGGTAAGGTAGGGACTGTAGCAGATCACTCAGCACGGAAGTTGAAATGCTCATGAATATCTTTAAGGAAGCCCAATCTAAAACAAGATTCACATCACAGCTGCATTGTACAAATTACAACGAACTTTCAGGTAAAGTAGACTGTTGCAATATTTGACACTCCCCGAAATAGAATTTCGGGGATTCTTGCCTCGCTGCGCGACGCTAGCGCGAACACAGGGAGATCCAAAATGCCCCAAGGAATAATCCAGAAAGCAACATCTCAGATTACTTTACCCTCCGCAAGCATACACCGACTGCCCGACGGCGAAAAATACTTTGCCACCCATTTCGAGACAGGTTCCTCCCTTTCGGCGAGACTCTGCCTGTGTTGTGGACAATTCGATTCTACCACCATCACGACCGAATAAATTCGGTGCGGCAGTGCGAACAATCGCGCTTGCTTCGGAAAGCAACTGCCTCACCCAAAGGGTCATTCGCGCTTTACCCCCACCTCAAGGGCATATGAGGTACAAAACTTATTGGTTTTGTGCCTCATACTTGGGGGTAAAGCGCATCACGACTCGTAAATAAATTTAAGTACCACATCGATCAAGGTAGGAGACAGGATGCAGGAAGTAACTGTTACTACTTAGCATTCAAGCTGGGATGTCCTAACCTATGTGACTACTGCTATAAATTTATTTGCAGATTTAAGAACATAGTGTCACTAACAGACCAACAACAGCAATTAAGTTTTCGTCTAAGCTTCGATTAATTGGAAACTATAGACAGATCATAGCGACTTTGGTCTTTATCTTAAGTTTTGTTTATCCAGTTACTGGCATCTTCATCGTTTCCCAAATAGCTTACGAGTCTTGATGCGTAAAGCCCCCAAGGAGGATGAAGACAAATTAACGCTCATTACTTATGAGTCAGCAGCCTCAGCTTTAAAGAAAATAATTTTGTATCTTAGTTGAGTAATGTGTAATTATTCAACTTTTGATGCTTGGTGTTTGATTTAGGAGTAAATCGCCTAGAAGTCCCCATTTTTCAACCTTGACTTAAAATTTAAACAGTATAAATTTATAAAAATTTGTAATTAAGTTCAACTTCTGCCCTTCTGTTAAAAATCTTGTTCAACCTTTGAACAAATTCACACCAATCAAAAAACCTTCTTCCCCAATCCCCAATCCCCAATCCCCAATCCCCAATCCCTGTCTACAATTAAATACGATCGCAAAAACCAGGCTTAATATACGGAATTTTGGCTGATGACACCGGATACTCTGACTACCCCGGATAAAATCTTATTGGATGGTAAAATTTTTATCCCTGCCGAGGAATTGCCCATACCAGAGTGGCCTTGTGTGGTGAGTGAAAGACCACAACCAACTCTGACGGTCAAGGATGATGATTTATTTTTGGTCACAGACACGATGGGGAATATCTCTGGCTGTTCCCTAAATGATGGTAATCCTAGTATGGGGTTATTTTGCTGTGATACGCGATTTCTCAACCGTTTGGAGTTACAAATTGATGGGCGATCGCCTGTGCTTCTCAGTAGTAGTGCCGAGAAAGGTTTTGCCCTGTCGGTATTGTGTACCAATCCTAGAATCGATGACCGGATGAAGGCTGACACCGTAAGTATTCGCCGGGAGTTGGTACTGAACGGTGCTTTATTTGAAGAAATCGAGGTCGCTAATTATAGCACAACTACCGTCACTTTTGAACTTAGTATTAGCTTTGATGCTGATTTCGTCGATTTATTTGAAGTCCGGGGTTATGGCAGAGATAAACGGGGTAAACTTTTACGCTTAGTAGAACCAACCTCTGAGGACGGAGGAAGTTTTCATAGTCACGATACAGCACCTGTACACACCCAGCATACCCACAAGGAAGAATCGTTAACCTTAGCCTATCAGGGTCTAGACGGCTTGGTGATGGAATCGCGCATCCAATTCCAGCATCGTCAACCTGATGATTTTAAAGGCTACACTGCGATTTGGCGTTTAGAATTACCAACCCACGCCACCCAAAAGTTAGGCTATCGGGTAAATTTGTTTACCAACAACCAATCTAGCTCCAATGTGAGTGCGGCTGTAACTCTAGTCCAAGCCAAAGCCTCGGAAATGCTGGAGGAACAGAATTGGGTACACAAAATTACCAATATTCGCGCCGATAAAAGTAACTTCAATCAAGTGATTGAACGTGCTGAACAGGATATGTATTTGTTACGTCAGTCCTTTGACAAATATAAAACTGTTTCTGCGGGTGTACCTTGGTTTTCCGCCTTGTTTGGGCGAGATTCCATCATTACAGCTTCCCAAACCCTGATGCTGAACCCGGAAATAGCTAAAGAAACCTTGATGTTGCTGGCGGCTTATCAAGGTAAACAAGATGATGAGTGGCGCGAAGAGGAACCAGGGAAAATTCTTCACGAGTTGCGCCTGGGAGAAATGGCGCGATGTCAAGAAATTCCCCATACGCCCTACTACGGTACGGTAGATGCCACTCCCCTGTGGTTGATGTTGTATTTTGAATACTATTCTTGGACGCATGACCGGGAAACCCTAGAACAGCTATGGCCCAATGCCTTAGCGGCGATGGAGTGGATAGACCGGAATATGCAGCCAACAGGCTATCTCACCTATCAGCGCAGGTCTAAACGTGGTCTAGATAACCAAGGATGGAAAGATTCTGGTGATTGTATCGTAGACCGCAAGGGTAATTTAGCCAATGGCTCGATAGCTTTGTGTGAGGTACAAGCTTACGTTTACGCCGCAAAAATGCGTCTGGCGGAAATTGCTAGGATGAAAAAACGCCTTGATTTAGCTGAACGTTGGCAAGATGAAGCCAATAGCCTCAAGGAGCGTTTTAACGCAGATTTTTGGATAGCAGACCAAGGTTTCTGCGCTTTGGCTTTGGATGGGGCGCTGATGCAGGTGGATAGTATTACATCTAATCCTGGTCATTGTCTATTTTTGGGGATTTTTACACCAGAGAAAGCTTATAGTGTGGCAGAACGTTTACGCGCCCCGGATATGTTTAACGGTTGGGGGATTCGCACTTTAAGTAGCTTGTCCCCGGCTTATAATCCGATGGGTTATCACATTGGTTCGATATGGCCTCATGATAATTCTTTAATTGCGATGGGATTGCGATCGCTCGGTTTAATCGACCAAGCTTTAGAAATCTTCCAAGGTTTGTTCGACATGACAACTCAGCAACCTTACCAACGTCCCCCAGAACTATTTTGCGGCTACGAGCGTAACGGCGATCGCTCTCCTGTACAATATCCTGTTGCTTGCACACCCCAAGCTTGGGCTACTGGCAGTATCTTTCAACTACTGCAAATGATTGTTAATCTAGTACCCGATGCGCCAAATAATTGCCTAAGAATTATCGACCCCGCATTACCAGAGTCAATCAATAAATTGTCATTGCACAATTTACAAGTCGGTACTACCGTTTTGGATTTAGAATTTGAACGTTCTGGCGGTACTACCGCCTGTCGTGTAGCGAAAAAACGCGGCAATCTGCGGGTAGTAATTGAGGCTTAAGGTTAAGATTTTAGGTTGATAGCCTTGCCAATTTTTTAAATCCGGGTTATACTTGATATAAGTAGATAGCCCATGCAAATTTGAGTGCCAATAACCGAAAGGTTAAAAACTCGTTTTTGTTTGGGCTATTTGCTGTTTGTTTATACTGAAGCCTATTTTTACTCCTTGTTTGAGTTGGAGCCAGTTACCGTCGTTTATCTCCAACTAAATCATGTTGAAAAAAAATTTTCGTCCAAGACGCACCAGCGAAAAAGCTGCTAGTAACGCGGGTAAAGTTCTGCGTGACCCTAACTCTACTCCAGAGCAAAGGTCTGCGGCTGGCTCTGCGCTAGTTCAACGGAGGTGGTCTTAATTCTGGCTTTTCAGGTCATGTGGAAAAGCTAACGCCAAACCTAACCCCCCAGCCCCCTTCCCTACGTTCGCGCGGCGTGCCGAAGGCAGGGAAGAGGGAGAAATTAAAGCCTCTCTCCTTGTAGGGGAGAGGTTTGGAGAGGGGTTTTTTAACCGCCGATAATAAAGTCCTGGCCAATACAGACACAGAGCAACAGCAAATGCTATCTGAGGCATATACAATTCCAAGAAAATGTTACCTATGCCAACAACAGCCTTAATAGTAGGAGCAGGTACTGGGCTGAGTGCGTCGATAGCTCGCCTGTTTGCTCAAGAAGGATTTAAAGTAGCTTTAGCAGCTCGGCAAATAGATAAACTTGTGCAGTTAAGTAGTGAAATTGGAGCAGTGAGTTTTGCTGCTGATGCTACTAAAGCAGAGGAAGTCAAGCAGTTATTTATTGATGTTGAGCATAAATTAGGTTCCCCCAACGTTGTTATATATAACCCTAGTTGGCGGGTGCGGGGGCCGTTGATTGAGCTAAATCCTGAAGATGTAGCGAAAACCTGGGAAGTTTCTGCTTTCGGCGGCTTTTTGGTAGCCCAAGAAGCTGCTAAAAGAATGTTGCCACAAGGTGGTGGTGCTATTTTCTTTACAGGAGCTTCCGCCAGCGTCAAAGGTTATCCTCAGTCAGCACCGTTTGCAATGGGTAAATTTGCCCTACGTGGTTTAGCTCAAAGTATTGCCAGAGAACTAGCACCTCAGAATATTCACGTAGCACACTTTGTTATAGATGGTGCGATTCGCTCCTTATCCCGCCTTGATCCAGCAGACAACCCTGATAGTACACTAGACCCGGATGCGATCGCTCAAACTTATCTCAACATCCTCCGCCAACCTCGTAGCGCTTGGACATGGGAAGTAGAACTGCGTCCTTGGGTGGAAAGATTTTAGGTCTATCAGTGAACAGTTATCAGTTATCAGTTATCAGTTATTTAGTTAACTGTTCACTGAAAATACCTACTCCCCAACCCCACCAAATTGTTTCTGCAACGCCAACCAATCCTCAGCCTGCATAATTAATTTGGAAACAGGTAGGCGTTTCCACTCGCCGTCTTGTTTTAGCAATATCTTTTTATGAGCTATTTTTACGTCTTCAGGTGAATTGTAACTGTAGATGCGTTGTGGCCATCCTAAAGGGGTGTGAATGATCAACTGGTTAGGTTGAATGGTGACATAAGGCTGATGCCAATATCCCCAGCCCAGCAAGATGATAATTGCTCCAATGATGATGCTAAAGGTGAAGTGACCTCTCAGCAGGAGAATGCTACCCAAAACTAGATTTAATAAGCCTAATGGCATGAACAAATAGCTCACAGTTTTGTTGTAATGCAGTCTCATTGTTGAGTTCTCATTTGCTCATAGATTTTTCTGATCAAAGATAACAGCCTGACAAAGCAATAGTCAGGCGTGGAACAGGGCAAAATTTCGGTGCAAAAACAAACATAATCGGAGAGATAACCATGATTGACCTTTACTATTGGACTACGCCAAACGGTCACAAAATCACTATCTTTTTAGAAGAAGTCGGTTTACCTTACAAAATCATTCCGATCAATATCGGTGCTGGCGACCAATTCCAGCCAGAGTTTCTGAAAATTTCTCCCAATAATCGTATCCCGGCAATTGTTGACCATGAACCAGCAGATGGGGGTGAGGCAATTTCTGTGTTTGAGTCTGGTGCTATTTTGCTGTATTTGGCAGAAAAAACCGGGAAGTTGATTTCTCCAAATTTACGCGATGGGCTACGCCCCGCCATAGGCGATCGCACAGAGGTTTTGCAATGGCTATTCTGGCAAATGGCTGGACTAGGGCCAATGGCTGGACAAAATCACCACTTTAATAGATATGCGCCAGAAAAAATTGAGTACGCCATTAACCGCTACGTCAACGAAACAGCACGTTTATATGCAGTCCTCAATAAACGACTTGCAGACAGAGAATTTGTCGCTGGCGATTATTCCATTGCCGATATCGCCGCCTATCCTTGGATTGTGCCACATGAAAGCCAAAGTCAAAACCTAGACGATTTCCCCAACCTCAAGCGCTGGTTTGAAGCCATCAAGACACGTCCGGCGGTAATTCGCGCCTACGAGAAGGCAGAAGCCTTTAAAAATCAAGCATTGGATCTCGAAAAATCCCGCAACCTGTTGTTTAACCAGTCAGCAAATACAGTTGTGTGAGGGGCTGGGGACTGGGAGAGGCCAGGGAGCAGGGAGCAGGGAGCAAGGGAGAGGAATTTTCCCCCCTGCCCCCTGCACCCCGCCCCTCTGCTTATTTCTCTCCCCCCACCCCCCCCACTCTTTCAAGGGCAGGCTTTTTTTATTAGACAAATTTTTGGGCTTTTAAAACCAAAATTATTGTCTGAACAGTTAAAACTACGTTTCATAATTGAGAATATTCTCAACTATTTATCGAAGGTTTAAAAACCTGCCCTTGAAAGCCCCCCCCACTCCCCACTAACTCTTCTTTTCGATTAAGCTACTTATACCCTGGGTAGGGTTAAACACCTAATTCGTCTTTGTTACGGTTGCTAGTGACATTGATTAATAGCAACCGCAATCATTATGACTTTTACACAAACAGGCGACCAAACTATTCGTGAACAAGTCCAAGCTTGGCAGAAGCTGGATACAGACGAACAGCTTGCTTTATTTTGGTTTGTCTACAAAGAAATGGGCAAATCTATTACACCAGCCGCCCCGGGTGCTAGCACTGTTTCTCCAGAAATTGCCGAAAGTTTATTCAATCAAGTCAAGGAATTAGACGAAGAAGCGCAATTACAATTACAACGCGACTTGATTAACAATGTAGATACTCAACTAACCCGCGAATATGGCTCAGTTGGCGATACCACTAAGCTGCTATTCTGGTATCGTTTATCCCAAGGTATGGATGAAGGCACTATCGTTTCTTTCCCTTCTGACTACAAACTTTCTTCACAATCCCAACAACTGTTAGAAAGAATTAAGGGATTAGAGTTCCAACAGCAGATTACTCTCTTCCGTGATTACGTTTCCCCAATGGGCGCGGAAGCAAAACCAGGTGCAGAAATTTAGGCTTACACTGAGTTTGTAGTAAGGACTTGAGTCCTTACTACAAATATTTAATAGTTACGCAAACTGTTGATACTCTAGAAAAACAGAAATATTACCATCATATTTGTCTATAATTTTATCTGCAATTGCTTTTATCTCAGATAAATTACTATTATAACAATCTATAAAAATTCCCCAATCATCGTCATGTAGGCTGAATAAACCCATTCCTGAAACAATTGACCTAATTTGTTGATGGCTCGTGATTTCTTCAGTTTCAATTGTTTTATTACTAGTAAAATCAAGAATATTTATCGGTATATTTAATGTTATACTAGCAATTTCTAGTGGCTGGTCTTGTATGCTGAATTCACCAAATTGAAAAGTTGTCATTTTTCTATCACTACGCATTAAATATAGTTACCTACTTGTATAAATTCATAATGAATTAAATCTAGCTTTGGGCAATGATGCCAAAGCTTAAGCAAAGACATTTAACTAAATTAATCTCTGGCAATGAGGAATCTTTTTACCCAGGGTTAATTTAGGTTTAATGAACATAATCATAACTATAGATTAAGCCGTAGGGAACAATGTAAAAATTAACAAAATGCAAAAAGTGCCAGTTGTGCATCTGGCTACAGGACTCATATTTGATTTGTGAAATATAAGTAGGGCGTGTTAGTGTCAGCGTAATGCGCCTCGCCCAGAGCTTTTGGTGTGTTAGGCATAAGTCATAACGCACCCTACTGGACTGGCAAGGCTAAAATGTGGCAATAGGTTTGGATAAATTTGAACGCAGATGAACGCAGATGAACGCAGATGAACAAGATGATAGATTTTTCGCTAATGCACAAGTTTAGGCTTGCCACGCCACTACTGGCGTGGCAAGCTTAAAATGTTGCATTAATTAACCACAGAGACACAGAGGTTAGAGAGGAAACTTATTGCACTATTTTAGCCTTGCCACGCTACTACTGGACTGACACGACTAAAATGATGCAATAGATTTTTGAGGTATTGATAGAAACCAAGATTTTTGATGTTTTCTAATGCACTATTTTAGCTGTGTCAGTCCACTACATAAGA
Organism: Anabaena azotica FACHB-119; assembly: GCF_014697625.1. Classification (GTDB taxonomy): domain Bacteria; phylum Cyanobacteriota; class Cyanobacteriia; order Cyanobacteriales; family Nostocaceae; genus Trichormus; species Trichormus azoticus_A. Next base: position 217,586 of record NZ_JACJSG010000003.1, read on the forward strand.
AGGTTGACAGTTAACCGTTAACCGTCAACGATCAACAAACCTTTACAGAGGCTTCAATCTGGTGAAAACTAAACATGATGAGCATAATAACCTGGAGCTATAAGCGGTGATTATAGTTATTGATAATTACGATAGCTTTACTTACAATTTGGTGCAGTATTTGGGGGAACTGGCAGCTGAGTTTCCCGTGGCATCAGATATACAAGTTTTTCGTAACGATAAAATAACCTTAGAGGAGATTCGGGGATTAAATCCTGATGCGATCGTCATTTCTCCTGGGCCTGGTCGTCCAGAAGATGCGGGTATATCTTTGCATCTCATTCAAGAACTCGGCTCTAACCTACCGATTTTAGGCGTATGTCTGGGACATCAAAGCATTGGTCAGGTATTTGGTGGTAATATTGTCTCTGCTCCAGAGTTGATGCACGGCAAGACTTCTCAAGTAACTCATACTGGGGTCGGGGTTTTTCAAGGATTGGAAAATCCAATGCTTGCTACCAGATATCACAGTCTGGTAATTGACCGCCAGACTTGCCCCGAAGTGTTAGAAATTACTGCTTGGGTGGATGATGGTACGATTATGGGGGTGAGACATCGGAACTATCCGCACATTCAAGGAGTCCAATTTCACCCAGAGAGTGTTCTCACATCTTCAGGAAAGCAGTTACTGCGAAATTTCCTCCAACAGTTACAGTTAAGAGATTAATTAATGAAAAGACGACAGTTGTTAGGCTATGCTGGGGCAGGATTAGCCACAGCTTTTGTCTCTACCCTGGGATCACATCTCCAAGCTGATGCCCAATCTAGCGGTTTAGGGGTGCAGTGGTTAGGTCACACAAGTTTTCTATTCACTGGCGGCGGGACGAGGATTCTAGTCAATCCCTTCCGCACAATTGGCTGTACAGCGCGTTATCGTCCACCAAAAGTTACAGCCGATTTAGTATTAATTAGTAGTCAATTGTTGGATGAAGGGGCAGTTGATGGATTACCAGGTAATCCTAAACTTGTATATGAACCCGGTGCTTACGAGTTTAAAGGTATAAAACTTCAAGGAATTTCCATAGCCCACGATCGCAAAGGTGGGAAACAGTTTGGCATGAATACGGCTTGGAAATGGACACAAGGCGGAGTTAATATTCTACATTTAGGTGGCGCGGCTGCACCCATTTCTATCGAACAAAAAATCCTCATGGGGCGACCTGATGTCTTATTTATCCCTGTGGGTGGTAGCGCCAAAGCTTACAATGCTCAAGAGGCGAAGCAAGCAATTGAGGTATTAAATCCCAGATTGATTATTCCTACCCATTACCGTACACAAGCTGCCGATCCTGCGGCTTGCGATATCGCCCCACTAGACGAATTTCTGTCCTTAATGCAGGGTGTACCTGTGCGTCGTAGTAATAATGACAGTATTAATATAACTTCCGGCAATTTGCCTGATAGTAGTACGATTCAGGTTGTGAGTTACAAGTTTTAGTTGGGGACTGGGGAATGGGGGAAGGGGGAAAGGGGACTGGGGACTGGGGACTGGGAAGACAAGCTAAATAATTCTTCACCCACTCCCTCATCTCCCTCATCTCCCCCATCTCCCCCCACTCCCTCATCTCCCTCATTCCCCATCCCTACAAACTAATTTCTAGGCAGTATACCACTCTGAAGTTAGAGAATCAGCGATCGCAGATTCGCTGGCTCTAGTTCCATCCATAGTCCAGAGAGTGTCTGTACCATTTGTCTGATCGCGCCAGTAGATGTCAGTCTTACCATCGCCGTTGTAATCGCCCAAGTATGGCTTAGAAGCGGCGTTATTGCTAGCGAGGAAGGCTTCACTGCTAACGTTTCCACCATCCATCAACCAAGCGGTATTTTCGCCTGTTGTACCATTGTGCCAGAAGATATCGGTCTTACCATCACCGTTGAAATCGCCGATGCTGGCAGTCCAATCAGAACTGAGAGTATTTAATGTACTTTCAGTAACGAAGATACCATTCATTGTCCAAATCTTGTTCTCTCCGGTGCTAGAATTGCGCCAGAGGATATCTGTTGAGTAATCACCGTTGAAATCGCCAAGGGTGTAATCCCAACCTGCGTCTTGTGATTGTAGATCGTACTTGCTGGCTTGTGCGCCATCCATGAACCATACGCTATTTTCGCCTGTGGATGTATTTCTCCAGAATATATCACTCTTACCGTTACCATCGAAATCAACAATAGTAGCAGTTAAGCCGGCATCTGTAGTATCTAAAACGTTGGCGCTGACAACGGTTGTACCATCCATTGTCCACATAGCATTTTCACCAGTGGTGTCATTATGCCAGAAAATATCAGTCTTGCTATCGCCATTAAAATCGCCAATACTAGCATTCCAACCTGCATCAACCGTATCTAACTTGACAAAGCTAGAAACTCTGGTTCCATCCATTAAGGCAATGTCATTTTCCCCTGTGCTGTTATTCCGCAACAGGAAGTCTGTCTTGCCATCATTGTTAAAGTCACCAATTTTATAAGACCAACTGTTGAGGTCATACTGTCCTAATGAAGCTTCTTCTATAGTGTTTGACCCATCCATTAACCTAATTTTAATTTCACCTGTTTCAGTATTTACCCAAACTTTATCGGCTTTACCATCGCCGTTAAAGTCAGGTGAAATTGCTGCGCTGGTTAAGTAAGGATTAGGATTCGGATTTTGATTGCTTTGTGGATTTGTGAACAGTGAGTCAGAGGTTGTTGTTGCTGAACTACTGTTACTGCTATAACTGTCGATTGTTAGGTCATTTGAAAGCGATTTTACTAAGTTGTTTGATTTTTGCAAAGATAAACCAAATGCGTCTTCTCTGTTCGCGGTGTTTGTGTCTGGCATGATAATTTTTTAAACTTCTTCTTTTCAAAGTTTTAACTGATATCAGTCTATTGTTTCTGTTATTAAATAACATTTTTTAATTTTAATTATTGCAGTTTCATCACTTTAATTTTCTGGAATTATCAAGATTTCAATATATTAAAACTGCTTTTATTTTAAAGATTTTTTAGATATTTTCAATATGAAAATGAACAGTTATATAAAAATTAATTTATAAAATATTATGTCAATATATGTAGACAATAAAAATGTATTTTTATCATAGTTTTTGATAAAAATGTTGTTTGAGAACAGACAAGGCTAAAATATAAATATTTACCCATTTAAAAATAATTATTTTTATATTTGGGAAGTTGGTATCAAGATTTCCTAACTTATTTAGAGTTAATATGATACCTACGAAATTACGACTGGTAATTATTCAATTTATCCTTGCTAAAATACTTAAATTAGCCACTACAGGAAGATGGTGAAATGACGATTTATTATTGTCAAAAAGTGTAAAATAAGACGATAAAAATTAAAAGAACACTTATGCAGGCAGAATATCAGCAGCGTCGTGAGCAATTAATGGCAAAAATCGGAAATGGGACAGCCATTTTTCGTAGTGCGCCAATGGCAGTAATGCACAATGATGTAGAATATACTTATCGTCAAGACAGCGATTTTTTCTATTTGACAGGGTTTAACGAACCGCAAGCTGTGGCTGTGTTAGCGCCACATCATCAAGAGCATCGGTTTGTGTTGTTTGTCCAACCCAAGGATAGAGAAAAAGAGGTTTGGACTGGTTATGTGTGTGGGGTAGATGCAGCTAAAGAGATTTACGGTGCGGATGAAGCTTACCCAATATCGGAATTAGATGAAAAATTACCCCAGTATTTAGAAAAAGCCGATCGCATATACTATCACTTGGGACGCGATCGCAATTTTAATGACCAAATCATCAGCCATTATCAAAAACTGCTGCGGACTTACCCCAAGCGGGGAACAGGGCCAACAGCGATAGAGGATACAAGCACAATTCTGCACAGTATGAGGCTGATTAAAAGTAAATCAGAGTTGGTGCAGATGCGTCAAGCGGCAGCGATCGCCACTGAAGCCCACAACCGGGCGATGCAGTTCACTGAACCGGGACGTTTTGAGTACGAAGTCCAAGCGGAAATTGAACATATATTTCGCCTGCGCGGTGCAATGGGGCCTGCTTACCCGTCAATTGTGGCTTCCGGTGTGAATGCTTGCGTTCTCCACTACATCGAAAACACCCGTCAGATGCAGGATGGAGAATTACTATTAATTGATGCTGGTTGTGCATACGGTTATTACAACTCAGATATTACCCGCACCTTCCCAGTCAGTGGTAAGTTTACGCCAGAACAGAAGATATTATACGAAATTGTACTAGAAGCGCAAAAGCAAGCGATCGCTCAAGTACAACCGGGAAACACCTTTAAATCTGTGCATGATACCGCCGTCCGCGTTCTCACGGAAGGTTTGGTAGAACTCGGTATTCTCCAGGGTGAAGTGGATAAGATAATTGAGGAAGAAAAATATAAACCTTATTATATGCACCGCACCAGCCACTGGTTAGGGTTGGATGTCCATGATGTGGGGGTTTACCAACACGGTGAGGATAAACCACAGATTTTACAACCAGGTCAAGTGCTAACAGTGGAACCGGGATTATATATTGTACCAGAGACAAAATTAGCAGAAGACCAACCACCAACAGACCCGCGTTGGGTGGGAATTGGTATTCGCATTGAGGATGATGTTTTGGTGACACCTACAGGAGGTGAGGTATTAACGGCTGGAGTTCCCAAGGAAGTGGCTGAGTTGGAAGGTTAGGGGATAGTTGACAGGGGACAGGGGACAGGGGACAGGTGACAGGTGACAAATGACAGTTGACAGTTGACAGTTGACAGTTGACAGGTGACAAATGACAGTTGTTACTCTCCTCTGCTCCCCTGCTCCCCTGCTCCCCTGCTCCCCTGCTCCTCTGCTCCTCTCCCCCCACTCCCCCCACTCCCTCATCTCCCCCAAGTCCCCTGCTATAATTAAAAGCCGATAATAGATGAAATGAATAGGTTGATTAAAAGAATACTGATTTTAGTCAGTTTAGGGATGATTGTGCTTTGTTTGATGGGATGCGATGAGCTAAGGTCGCGCTTTTTTGGTGCGACTGGGGACTCGGTGGAACGGGTTAGTGATGGTGATACCTTAGTTGTGCGGGATGGCGAGGGGAAAAAGGTGACTGTGCGCTTTGCTTGTGTGGATGCGCCAGAAATCGCTCATACTAATAAACAGAAGCGAAGTAGACGTTCTAGCGATCAGCTACGCTGGGCGGAACGCCATCGCAATCAGTTTAGTTGGGGTGTGAAAGCACAAGAACGGGTGCAGCAATTGGTGCAACTCTCAGGCGATCGTGTTACTTTGAATATTACAGATAGCGATCGTTATGGGCGTAAAGTTGCCGAAGTGCGACTAAAAGACGGTTCCTTGGTACAACAAATATTATCTAGTATAAGCCAGAAGACTCCCGCTACAGCGCTTTTGCGGTTAGCGGGAGATGAATGGTGATTAAAAACGAGACACCCCTGGAACGAAATCGAGCGTAGCGAGATTAGTGCCAGGGCTATTTGAGTTTTTAATAGTAAATATGGTAATCTCCTTGATAGTAACTCGGTCAATACATGATAGTTTACGAAGCAAAAGCAGAAACAACAAAAGAGCAGTTACTCAAAGTAAATGAAGCTTTGAGAACTGCTCTTTTTGTTAGGAACTCTTGCTTGCGCTATTGGATAGATGGTCATGCAAAAACGGGTTACGACTTGAACAAGTACACGAAAGTTCTGTCAGATAATCCTGCATTTCCTTGGGTATCAAAGTTGAACTCATCTGCAAGGCAGGCAATGGCAGAACGTGCCTGGGCAGCAATTGCACGGTTTTTTGATAACTGTAAGAAAAGTACAGACGCGATTAATCGCGTCTGTACAAGCAAGAAGGGATTTCCTCGGTTTCGTAAACTCCAAACCAGAGCATCTGTTGAATACAAACAAAGTGGTTGGTCACTTTCAGGATGTCGCCAATACATAACATTCACAGATAAGTTTGGGATGGGAACGATGAAACTGAGGGGAACTCGTGACTTGAATTACTATCCACTAAAACAGATAAAGCGAGTCAGAATTGTGCGTCGTTCAGATGGAATATACATCCAATTCTGTATCGACCATGAACGAAAAGAACAGTTAGAACCCACGGGTAAATCTCTTGCTCTTGATCTTGGACTCACTCATTTCTATACAGATAGTGATGGCAATAAAGTCGAAAATCCCAGGTTTCTCCGCAAATCTGAGAAGGTACTAAAAAAGGCACAACGCAGATTATCTCGTTGTGCCAAAGGCTCTAAAAATCGTGCCAAAGCAAGAAATAGATTGGGCAGAAAACACCTGAAATTGCAACGCCAGCGTCAGGATTGGTGCGTTAAAAAAGCACTCTCGCTAATTAAGTCGGCAGACTTTGTGGCGTATGAGAATTTGCAGGTACGGAATATGGTGAAAAACCACAAGTTGGCGAAAAGTATCTCTGATGCCAGTTGGAGTATCTTTACTCAATGGCTGGAGTATTTCGGCAAGGTGTATGGACGAGTTGTTGTTGCTGTGTCACCTGCGTACACGAGTATTGATTGCTCAAATTGTGGACATCAAGTTCACAAAACTCTCAGCACCAGGACACCCTACCCCAAGTGCCAGTTGCGTAAGTCCTGCCCTACTCTTGACACAGCTGATAAGCTGAATTTCGGTAAAAATTACCACTTAATATTTTTTGTATTACTGCTTCTAACTCTTCAATCATGTATGGTTTGCAGAGGTATTCATCGAAGCCAGCCCCCATAATTGCTTTTTGATTTTCTCTAGTAGCTAAAGCTGTGACAGCTACTACTGGAATGTCCTTAGTTAAAGCTTCTTGCTTAAGCTGGCGTACAACCTCAAGCCCATTTAAGGTTGGTAGCAAGATATCTAACATAATTAGATCAGGTTGATACTCTTTTGCCACCAACACAGTTGCAGAACTGTCTTTTTGACATATGAATCGACAGCCAAGTGACTCAAGCGCATAACTAATCAGCAATAAGCTGTCCTCATGATCTTCAACTGCCAAAACTAAAGGCTGCTGAGAGTATTGCTTCCTTCCATTACTTATGAATGAATTTGTTAAATACATTTCTTCTCCAGAAGATGCCATTAGGATTTCCTGTAATTCTTATACAAGCAGGCAAAATATCAGTTAAGAGTAGAGCTAACTTTTCCCAGTGGCTTACATTTTGCCGTTGCTAAGTTACACACTTTTGTTGAACTAGCCAACAGGTACAAGAATTTCACTTTGGTCAGTTGAGCATATATCTATGGATTGATTATACGCAAACCTACAGAAATATTTCCCGCTTACTTTATGATAACTCGTTATACAAAATCTGGTTGTACTACGCCATCCTTGGTATTATTGATTTTGCTTTAACTAAAGCTACATTGTTTTCCCGTAGAATCTCTTTGTCAGCAAGTACTAAATTTTCATTTTAAATACCTAAGTACTGTTTGCAGTCAGTAGTAACAGCTAGATTACTACCTTAGTCGTTGCATTTCTGTAGTGTATGTAATACAATGCTACTTATTGAGAAAATAGTGTAACGAAGATGGCATAGCGAAAATCAACCGAGCTTTATATTTGTAACTAGTTTACTTGCCACATTCCTCAGCAAAAATACACGTAGGTAGAGTTAGCCCTTACAAAGAAATGATACGTTACTTCACAGATAATTACTTTTTTCAAACAAGTTAGTTTCCTATAGTTTACTTTTGTTGGTGCAGCCTCTAATTGCGATACGCTAGGCTCACCTTTGCAATTATTCAAAAAGGAACAATGATTTACGGCTGATTGTAGACCATTGTCAAATCTCAGGAACATTTGGCAACTTGGCAATTCATATAGTAGTGAGCATCATCAGAAAAATCAACATTGAGAATTTCTAGAATTTTGTCATTTTTCAGCAAAATTACACGATGGCAGAAGCAAATAATCGCTATCAAACAATTAGCGAGATAGAATATCTAATTAATCAATTTAATAACTGTACCTTACCGCGTAGCCAGTGGAATCATTACGCTCATTTAATTGTTGCGCTTTGGTATCTAATTCACTACGAGCAACAAACAGCAATTAACTTGATACGTGACCGAATACAGCGATATAACAGGGCTATGAATATTAACACTACTAAAAATAGTGGCTACCATGAAACCATAACATTATTCTGGATTTATCTGGTTAGTTCCTATTTATATACCAAAACACCCAAAAATGCGGCAAGTAATTCTTTATTAAATCTAGCTAATGATTTAATTCATATCTATGGTGATAAAAATCTGCCTTTAGAATACTACAGTCGAGATTTATTAATGTCGTCAGCATCCCGACAAAGTTGGGTAGAACCTGATTTAAAGCCGATAACAGTATATATATAATTCATGCCTGATTTTTAAAATATAGGCATCCGATTTGATGATTGAATTAGTTTGTGTAGTCAGGGAGCAGCAGAACTTACGCAACTAGCACTTGGGGTAGCACCCTAAAGTTAGTTTGATGATAACACTTGCATGAGTCCTAAGTAGGTAATAACATTTTTCCATAGGCAGTGAATTTCTTCAAAAATCGAAGAGTTCTATATTTATGTATGGTGGGCATTGCCTACTAAAACATTGATGGTAATTATATAGATAAAACCAAAAATGCAGTATTTAGTTACAAAATATAAATTTGTATGATTTTTAATCATATAAAACTATAATTTTAATTTAGGACTAAGAATCAATTTTTAAAATATAGCAGTCATCATATAGGTTAGTGCATAAATGAATTATAAAATTTTGATAACAAACAGATTCTAAGCCTCTCCCCTGTCTCCTCTTCCCTATCCCCCTCTAAATAGAACGCATTCACTATCTAGGCAAATATGGAATTTGATTACTTTAGAAGCAACGATAATATTCAGAATAATCAAAATCGTCAAAACTTACTAGCTAGTGGTTGGCGACCACTACAGCGAGACTTAGACTGGGGCTTTTTATGGCAACTACTATCTAACGATTCCCAGGAATTAACTCAAAGGTCTTTAAATATCGCTAGTAATTTGGCGGAAATTTTAGGCAGAAATAATTATGCTTGGTGGGCTAATTTATTAAGTTTGGTATCGGAAAATACCCGCTACGAAATTGAAAAATATTGGAATTATATCACCCCTGATCCACAATCACCAGACCATCGCTACAAAGACATTATAAGTACAGAAACACCAATACTGCAATTTGTTAGCCGTAACAGCATTCCTATTGATTATGTTCTTAATCGACTGCAAGAAATTACTGTTTTGCGTCTCTTGGAAGTATTGGGTCGTCCTGATATCATCACTCAATATCACTCAGAAAGAGAGTTTTATTACCCCGTAGAAAAGTTTATTAATTGGGAACGTATAGATGTTATTAATACGGTTTATGCTTATTGGTCAAAACACGATGTTTGGCTGCAAGCGGAAACTTACGATCGCGGACGGCGACAATACACTTTAATGTCTAGAAATATCTCACCATTAGTTAACAAAGCCACTCAAGATTTAGCTGTGATGCTGAGTGGATATCAAAGTCGTGTGGGCAAAGTTTTCAGCCAATTTCCCATCCGCACTTTTCCCGCAGATATTCAAAGCTTCACAGATACAGTCCAGCAAGCTATTCTCAATCAAAATCAGCTAGCGGTTGTAGTCCACGGGGAACCAGGAACAGGAAAAACAGCCTGGACACAAGCGGTAGCTAAAGAAATTCTAGTACCTTTAGGGTATGTGATTTTTATTTTGGATCACGATGCTATTACTAACTTTGTTCCTCCAACTTATTTAGAAAGAATTTGCATCATCATCAACGAAGCAGATAATTTAGCCCAAAATCGCGCTTTTGAAGTGGCTCAATATAGCAACAAAACTGAGCATATTTTAAGTTTATTAGATGGTACTTTATACCAAAGTGTGATTGATGAAGCTGGGATTCATCTCAAGCAGCGTTTAGTTGTTTTGATGACTTGCAATACTACAGAAAGATTAGATCCAGCGATGTTGCGTAAGGGAAGGGTAGATTTAATTTATGAATTTACCCAGCGATTTGTCTAGTGTTGAAAAGCAGCATAAAACAAATCATTTCAATTGAAATAGCACAATTCTAATGGTGGTGATAGTTTAGATGCAGGTTCATAGATTTACGGACGCAAATCAATTTTATCAACGGGTAAAAGACTACTTGCTGCATCAGGAAGCATTACATAATTTGTTGTTGGGAATGTGTAATGAGTTGATGCAAAATTCAGGTAATTCTGAAGAGTTACCTTATTTAGCAACTGTAGAACAAGAAGATAATATTGTAGTTGTGGCTATGAAAAAGCCGTCGGGAAATTTAGTATTATCGCCAACTCATGATATAATAGCTATTGATTTACTTACTGAAGATTTATATTTATCATTCCCATCATTGCCTGGAGTCATCGCCCCTACATCCGAATCAGATAAATTTGTATTAGCTTGGCATTTACTGACTAATCAAGCTTACAAATTAAAATTGGCATTACGAGCTTTTCAACTAGAAAAAGTCCAGCAAATTCCCTCCACTACTGGTTATTTACGCCAAGCTGTACCAGAAGATAAAGAACTTTTGGTAAGCTGGGGTCAAGCTTTTGCTTTAGAAGCGCTTGGCGAAACGATGTTAGATGCTGAACTTTGGGCTGAAAGGATTTTAAGAAAACGTAAAGCTTATTTATGGCAAGATGAAGTTGCTGTATCTATTGCCTGTGGCGGTAAATCAACACCTAACGGTGCGCGTATAAATACGGTGTACACTCCACCAGAATACCGTCGTCGGGGTTATGCTAGCGCTAGTGTAGCGGCGTTGAGTCAATCTCTACTCAACCAAGGAAATCAATTCTGTTTTTTATTTACTGATTTAGCTAACCCCACATCTAACCATATTTATCAAGATATAGGCTACCAACCTGTGGGGGATTGGCATCAATATTCTTTCAGTTAGAATCAAAAGCAAATATCTTTCACACTCTATAGGACTTACGCAAGTGTCATAATCAAACTAACTGTAGGGTGCGTCAGCCCTAATAATTTTGTACACATTTATGAATTTTCCACATCTGACGCTCCCTACTAGACTGTCTAGACTAAATTTGTGCATTAGCAAACTCTTGTGGGATGGGCATCTTGCCCGTCCAGTGCAGGCAAGATGCCTACACCACAAGAAAATTTTTTGCAACATTTTAGCATTGCCACGCTACTACTATTGTACCAGTTGCGTAAGCCCTGTACTATATTATTAATGTCTCAATCTAACTTTGTCAGTATAAATGATATTCAAGCCGCCCAACTGCGTCTTGCTGGTATCGCTCATCGCACACCTGTATTGACTTCTCGCACTGTCAACGATCGCACTCATTGCGAGGTATTTTTTAAATGCGAGAATTTTCAACGTACCGGGGCTTTTAAGTTTCGAGGTGCTTATAATGCACTTGCACAACTATCACCCGCACAGAAAAATCAAGGTGTGTTGACTTTTTCATCAGGAAATCATGGGCAAGCGATCGCTCTAGCTGGTAAATTACTCAACATCCCGACAACTATTGTTATGCCTGATGATGCACCAACAGTCAAGCAAACTGCTACCAAAAGTTACGGTGCAGAGGTAATATTATACAATCGTCAGCAAACTAATCGTGAAGAATTAGCCCAAAATCTAGCAAGCGATCGCGCTTTAACCCTCATCCCTCCCTACGATCATCCTCATGTCATTGCTGGACAAGGTACAGCTGCTTTAGAACTGGTGCAAGAAGTTGGTGAATTGGACTTGCTATTGGTTTGTTGTGGCGGTGGGGGATTAATTTCCGGTTGTGCGATCGCCGCTAAAGCTCTGTTACCCGATGTGCGCGTTATTGGGGTAGAACCAGCATTAGCCGATGATGCAACTCGTTCATTTTACACCAAAACCCTACAAACCGTCAAAAATCCCCAGACAATCGCCGACGGTGCGCGGACTCCCAGCCTGGGAAAGATTACCTTTCCTCTAGTCTTACAATACGTCGATGATATGGTGACAGTCTCAGAGCAAGCAATTAGTCGCACCATGTTTTTCCTGTGGGAAAGGATGAAAATAGTTGTTGAACCCACTGGAGTTTTAGCCGCAGCTGCTTTACTGGAAGATGTAGTGACTGCGCCCGGAAAGAGAGTGGGTGTAATTATCAGTGGGGGAAATGTGGATTTCTTGACATTCTCACCGCCCTAAAAATGCGGTAATTCTTTCCTTGTCGCTTGTTGCTTCACCATAAAATTAATATAGCAGTAGCCACATAGGTTAGGACACTGAGGAATCACAAAATCTTTACAATCAACGGGTTTTGAACCTATCATCTGTCCCCTGCTATATTTTCGGTTTGCTAAATTACTTTTATTTTATATAATTTAAGCGGAATTTTCCAAGTTTAATAACTTTTGGAGAATTTTTGCCTTTAAATAGTCAGATAAAATTATGAAATTTTCCTCAAAAATAAAATATAATTTATTAGCAATATTTGCTAGCTTGCCAGCAGTTTTGGCAAGTGGAAATATTAGCCTTGCCTCCAGCTTCAGCCCCCAACCTCTTTACTCATCAATTAATAGCTATAAAACAACTATTACTACTAACGGAGATGACGCAGATATTTATTTTCCAGTCATTACCAGTTCAAATCTCAATCGCCAGAAAACTCCTATTGCTTTACTGTTACCAGGATCACGTGTTAATCCGTCAGAATATTCCCAATTTGCCAGTATTGTAGCTAGTTACGGTTTTACAGTAGTTGTTCCGAAACACATCCGTTCCCTGCCAAATTTTGGATTTACTGGATTAGTACCAGAAACATCACAAATTAATGATGTTTTAGATTTTATGACCACAGAAAATTATAATCCAAGTTCCCCGATTGCTGAGACTCTCGATGTAAATAATTTCGTATTAGTAGGTCACTCTTTTGGTGGTGCAGTTGGTCTAACCGCCATTGACAATTCTTGTATTTACCCCCTTTGCGAAGAAGAATTTAAACGCCCGAAACAGCTACAAGCAGCAGCTTTCTATGCTACGAATACAGTTGTAGGTACAGGTCAATTTCTGCCAATTAGAAATAACGGGATTCCCATAGCTTTAATCCGAGGAACGTTAGACGGTTCATCAATTACTCCAGAAACAACACAAAAAAAATTATGAATTAATCCAAGCCCCTCCCAAAGCATTAATTACAGTTGAAGGTGCTAATCATTATGGCATCACAAATAATAATAATCCTGCTGGTGCTAGACCAGACCCTAACACACCTACCTTGTCCCAAAAAAAATCTATTGAAACTATCGCTCGGTGGAGTGCGCTTTTCTTGCGGGCTTATGCACTTGATGAGAAAGGTGCTTTAGATTATGTCAATAATACAGGTGATGCGTTAGATGAAAATGTTACCGTAGTAAGTGAAGTAAGGGCGGTATCAGAAAGTAATTCCGCGTGGGGTTTGCTTTTAACTACATTGTCATTCACTGGTTTCTATATCAAAAAGAAACAGAGGAATTGTTGATTGCTGTGATTTTTTGTTCAGTTGCTTTGGAAATATGAAATAATTGACTCTCACCGGACTAAAGTCACGGTGATTCAAACTGTTGTTCCGCGCTGAGGCAAATTACGAATTATTTCTCATGAGCCATCAACCAGAATCACGCTTGTTTTCCCGCCTCGAAATCGATGGGAACAAATTAACCCATCAACCGGGTAGCGTATTAGGCAGTACGGCATTAGTTGCAGGAACAACCGTCGGCGCTGGTATTTTAGCATTACCTGCGGTGACAATGCCTTCTGGGATTGTGCCGTCTACCGTATTGCTGATAGCTATTTGGTTATACGCCCTCATTTGTGGACTGTTAATTGCCGAAGTCAGTTTAAACTCCATCCGGCTTGAGGGGCGGTTGAGTGTCGGCTTTTTGGCAATGGTAGAAAGTACCCTGGGGAAATTGGGGGCGAGAATTGCTGGTGGGGCATATCTGTTTCTGCATTATGCTTTACTTGTAGCTTATGTCACCCAAGGCGGAGAGATTTTAATTTCTGCGATCGCTCAATTTTGGGGGATATCCACACCGCCTACATGGCTTGGGGGAACAGTATTTACCCTCCTATTTGGCAGCATTTTGTATTTTGGACGAGAAAAGTTTGTCGAAAAATTGAATAGTGCTTTTGTTGCCATTGTGATTACGTCATTCTTCGGACTGCTATTTTTAGCCGCAGGACAAGTTAAAAGCGGACAATTTTTAGTCCAAGATTGGGGTGCGGTGGGAAGTGCTGTATCTGTGATGTTGGTAGCACTTTTTTACCGAAAAACTGGGTTTAAAGCCCCGCCCTAGAAGGGCGGCTTTTGTGGTAGTATAACTAATAGCGGTAAAGCGCACAAATAAAAGACGAAGTAGGTCAAGCGGACTGCTCCTGATCCGGAAAGACAGGTAGTATAAATCCGCGCATCTTGTACCGCCACTTGCTTTATGCCGGGAAACCCGTCCAACGCAGTGGCTGACAAATGTGGGAGTAAACGCAGAAATTAAAAACCTTTTCAAACGCGGTCGGGCAGTCCGTGTGAGCTTGTGGACGTATCCAAACGGAGAAAGTTGAATACTAGTATTCAGATTTCTAGAGAGGACGGATGAAGCAAGAATCCTCCCTCCGGGACGCTAACGCGAACGTCTCTTTAGAGCGAGGAGTGTCAACATAACGTTGTGCCTGTAGTGGTAACGCAATTAGAAGGAGATAGTCGCAAAATTCGCCAATCTATTTTCTGGGGTTCAGCAATTCCTCTAATTATGTTCTTGGCGTGGAATGCGGTGATTTTAGGCAGCGTCACCCCAGATGTAGTACAAAATGGCGTTAACTTTGACCCATTGCAGATTCTCCGGGCTGGTGGTGCGGGAGAATGGTTAGGGTTATTGGTGTCTATCTTTTCCGAATTTGCGATGGCGTTCCGCCCAGCGTAGCTGATCGCTACATCATTTATTGGCTTTGTTTACGGCTTACTAGATTTCTTTCAAGATATTTTTGTAGTTTCCCCAAGTGAACCAAATAAACGTTTATCACTTTATTCGCTGATCCTATTACCTCCCATGAGTTTAGGCGCAGTCAACCCGCATATATTCTTCACAGCCTTAGATTTTGCTGGCACTTTCAGCATTTCCATCTTAGGCGGCATTATCCCCGCCTTGATGACTTGGAAACAACGCCAATCAAATCATTTTCAGCAAGTTTTAGTTCCAGGCGGACGTTTAACGCTGATAGCAATGATTGGTGTGACATCAGTTCTCATCATCAAACAACTTTTAGGTGGCGAGTAGGGAGTGAGGAGTCTGACTTTTCACGGCATCTGGAAGACCTCATTTTCATTCCTCTCTCCTTGTAGGAGAGAGGCTTTGATTTCTCCCCCTTCCCTTGTAGGGAAGGGGGTTGGGGGGTTGGGTCTGACGTTAGCTTTTCCACATAACGTAAAAAGTTAGGTAGATGAATGAGTAGTTGAGGTGGATGAATGAGTAGTTGAGGTGGATGAATGAGTAGTTGAGGTGGATGAATGAGTAGTTGAGGTGGATGAATGAGTAGTTGAGGTGGATGAATGAGTAGTTGAGGTGGATGAATGAGTAGTTGAGGTGGATGAATGAGTAGTTGAGGTGGATGAATG
>NZ_JACJSG010000030.1 GCF_014697625.1 Anabaena azotica FACHB-119
GCTCAATTGGCTGGTTTTACACCTCAGCCCGGTGTTTTTTATTTTCTTGACGCAGGCTATTGTTGTATACTAGCTTTCAAACTATAATATTTTCATGGTTCGGCTCCTTTGAGGGTCGCTTTATCGCGTCCGTCTCTTAGGCACTTATTCAATATAGCTAACCTACAAGAGAGTGTCAACTGTTTTGGCAAAGTTTTTTCGCCTTTTTTTGTGATGTCGCAGTAACGCTTATAGGATGAGGGTTTTAGGCTATAGTATTCCTTGCGGTAATTAGGGAAGTATATAGAATTGTGAGTAAATATGGTGTTTTACCTCCTTGGTTGGTTTTAGATCCGTTATTACGGGGCTGGTTGTTGGAAGATGTTGGTCGGGGCGATCGCACTACAAATAGTTTGTTAGCGGCGGATGTGAATTTAGGATCGGCGAGGTGGGTAGCGAAAGCACCTGGGGTAATTGCTGGCTTACCTGTTGCAGCTAGGGTATTTCAGCTTTTAAATGAAAAAGTTAGCTTTGAGGCTATTGCTGGTGAAGGTGCGCTCTGTGAACCGGGACAGGTAGTGGCAGAAATGTCTGGTTCGCTTGATGCTTTGTTGATGGGGGAACGGGTGGCGCTAAATTTAGCTATGCGCTTGAGTGGAATTGCCACTCTGACTAATAAATATGTAGAGCAAATTGCAGATTTACCTGCTCAGTTGGTGGATACGCGCAAAACTACGCCAGGGTTGAGGCTGTTGGAAAAGTACGCGACTGCTGTGGGTGGGGCGACTAATCACCGTATGGGCTTGGATGATGCGGTGATGATTAAGGATAATCATATTGCGGCGGCTGGGGGAATTGGTGAAGCTATTACCCTTGTTCGTTCTCAGATTCCTTATACGTTAGCTATAGAAGTAGAGACAGAAACTCTTGAGCAGGTGAAGGAAGCTTTGGAATATCAGGCTGACATTATTATGTTGGACAATATGCCTGTTGATTTGATGCGTCAGGCGGTGCAGTTAATTCGTCAACAGGATGGTAGGGTGAAAATTGAAGCTTCTGGCAATGTGACTCTGGAAACTATTCGGGCTGTGGCTGAGACTGGTGTTGATTATATTTCTAGTAGTGCGCCAATTACTCAGTCGAGGTGGTTGGATTTAAGTATGAAGATTAGTTGAGGTGTTTTTTTCACGCAAAGGCGCATTCGCGTAGTGTCTCGTAGAGAAGGCGCAAAAAGAATTTGAGAGGTGTCGTCTTTCGTCAAGCTCTTGAAGTGATGCAAGGGTTATGTAAAAATTGTGGTCTTTGGCATCTGAGGAATTGAGACATGGCGCGTCTAGCACTGCTGAGTGTATCTAATAAAACTGGTTTGATTGACCTAGCCCGTCGCTTGGTTGAGGAATTTGAATTTGATTTAATCAGCAGTGGAGGAACGGCTCAAGCCCTCAAGGATGCGGGGTTGCCTGTGACGAAAGTTGCAGATTATACAGGTTCGCCTGAGATTTTAGGTGGACGGGTGAAGACTTTACATCCGCGCATTCATGGGGGGATTTTGGCTAGGCGGGATGTTGCTCAAGATGTGGCAGATTTGGAAAATAACCAAATTCGTCCTATTGATTTGGTGGTGGTGAATCTTTATCCTTTTGAAGAGACTATTGCTAAACCAGGGGTTACTTTGGCGGAAGCTGTGGAGCAAATTGATATCGGCGGCCCGGCGATGTTACGGGCTTCTTCAAAGAATTTTGCTCATTTGACTGTGTTATGTGACCCAGCACAGTATGATGAATATTTGCAAGAGCTACGTCAAAATAATGGGGAAGCTTCTTTAGAATTTCGTCAGCAGGCGGCTTTGAAAGGATTTTTACATACGGCGAATTACGATCGCGCGATCGCATCTTACCTCGCAGGTACACCACAGCACACCCTAAGCGGGACAGAATTGCAATCTCTGCGTTATGGTGAGAACCCCCATCAAAGCGCAGCTTGGTATCAAACTGGAACTACAGCCACAGGATGGGCGGCTGCTAATAAGTTGCAAGGCAAGGAACTTAGTTACAATAATTTGGTAGATTTGGAGGCTGCACGCCGAATTATTGCAGAGTTCGCTGATACCCCAGCCGCAACTATTATTAAACATACCAATCCCTGCGGTACGGCGTTGGGAGATACTATTGTTGAAGCTTATCAAAAGGCTTTTAATGCTGATGCTACTTCGGCGTTTGGGGGTATTGTCGCTCTGAACCGTCCTATTGATGCGGCTACTGCTAAGGAGTTAACCAAGACATTTTTAGAATGTGTGGTTGCACCTGAATGTGATGCAGAGGCGCAGCAAATACTGGCGAAGAAGTCTAATGTGCGGGTTTTGACATTGGCAGATTTGAGTAATGGCCCTAAAACATTGGTAAAACAAATTGCCGGAGGTTTTCTTGTGCAAGCTGCGGATGATATTGTGGCTGATACCAGTCAATGGCAAGTTGTGACCCAAGTGCAACCCACAGATGATCAGTTAGAGGAATTGCTGTTTGCTTGGAAGGTTTGTAAGCACGTTAAATCTAATGCTATTGTAGTAACAAGCGATCGCACTACTCTAGGTGTAGGTGCAGGACAAATGAACCGTGTGGGTTCTGCGAAAATTGCTCTTGAACAAGCAGGAGAAAAAGCGCAAGGTGCAATTCTCGCTAGCGATGGCTTTTTCCCTTTTGATGATACTGTCAGATCCGCCGCCGCCGCCGGGATCACTGCTATTGTCCAACCTGGTGGAAGTCGAAATGACCAAGATTCTATCAAGGCTGCTAACGAACTCGGTTTGGCGATGGTGATAACTGGTGTGCGTCATTTCTTACACTAAGCTGAGGTCGGTCATGGGTAATTGTCTGTTACCATTACCCATTAGCAAAATATGATAAGTGTTTAATACCATTTCTCGATAAAACTGCACTTCATAATCTAGAGTATTAAGCTCACGCAAAGGCGCATTCGCGTAGCGTCTCGTAGAGAAGGCACAAAGGAAGAAAGGATCAACATATTCTTAAGTGCATCATTACAGAGAACTGGTATAAGCTGACATGATATAACTGCTGAATATGGTGCAGTTAGTAAAGTGTCACTTCTAATACTCGCCTTGTTTTGAAAGCGATGTTATTCTCTAGTTGTGTGAGGAGCAAGTTGAAATTAAAAGCGCTGGAAGTGGAAACACGGTAACACTTTAGGCGCTTTTTAATTTATGGGAGGACTAAAGTCCTTATTACGAACTCAATCTGAGTTATATCATGTCCGCTTAATCACTTATCATATCTTGGGGGTTGGTAATTGGTAATTGCTAATTGCTAATGGTAGAAAACAATTACCTATTCGCTATTACCCATTACCGACCCTAGCAACTATATCGTCAGTAATTAGCCGGACTTGATATTATTTGTTTTGCATGACGTTAGCTATTACTGTTGCTAATTCTGATGGTTCTACGGGTTTGGTAAGATGCTGTTGGAAGCCAGCCGCCATTATCTTTTGGAAGTTAGTCTCGCCTGCAAAGGCAGTAAGGGCGATCGCTCTTAGCCTTGTATCTGATGCTACTTCCATATCCCTGATTTGCTTAATTAGCATATAGCCATCGATATCTGGCATACCAATATCACTTAATAATATATCTGGTTTGGTTTGGGCGATCGCTTGCAATGCTTCCCTTGCTGAACTTACTGCCTTGACTTCTATACCATACTGTTCTAAAATAAGGCTGAGTAATTGCAAGGTATCCGCATCATCATCTACAACTACCATCCGCAAGCCTTGTAAATTTGGGGTAATATCAGCGAAGAAATGCTTTTCATCTAAATGAGAAGTGACAATTATGGGTAAGGTGACTGTAAATGTTGCGCCTAAACCTTCTCCAGGGCTGGTTACTTGTACAGAACCACCGTGGAGTTCCACAAGATGACGGACTATTGCTAACCCTAACCCTAATCCGCCAAATTTTCTAGTTGTTACCTCATCAGCTTGGCGGAAGCGCTCAAATACATATGGTAGAAAATCGGAACTTATACCTTTTCCTGTATCGCTGACTTCAATTTGAGCTAAAGAATCAACTGTTTTTAAGGTGATTTCTACTCTACCACCTTCTGGGGTGAATTTTACGGCATTAGTCAGTAAATTCCAGACTATCTGCTGTAAACGGTTGGGGTCTCCTTCTACTTTACAGCTACGGTCAGTTAATTTAGTTACTATTTGTATAGATTTACCCTCAGCAGTAAGACGCACCGTTTCTAATGCAGCCTCAATGGTAGCTACTAAGTCTACTGTACAGACATTCAAACTCAGCTTACCGCGTAGGATGCGCGATACATCGAGTAAATCGTCTATTAACCGCGCTTGGAGTTTAGCATTGCGTTCGATAACTTCTAGGGCTTGATGAGTTTTGATGGGATCTAACTTGCGACTTTTGAGGAGTTTTGCCCAGCCTAAAATGGGATTAAGTGGCGATCGCAATTCATGAGATACTATAGCTAAGAAATCATCCTTCATCCGGTTGGCTTGTTCTAATTCTATCCGGGCGGCGCGTTCCCGTTCCCAAGCTTGGGCGCGTTCTTCAACTGCTAACTTTTGATCATGAATTTCAGTACAGGAACCAAACCATTTGATAATTTCACCATCTTGATTAATTAATGGCATTGCTCGTCCTAAATGCCAACGGTATTCTCCATCTGCACGGCGTAAACGAAACTCAGTTTCATAATCTTTGCCAGTTTCCAGGCTATTTTGCCATCTTGTGATGGTTGATCGCACATCATCGGGGTGTAATATATTCAACCATCCTTCACCTTGAGCTTGTTGTGACGTTTTTCCTGTATAGTCGTACCAGCGTTGATTAAAATACTCATGATAGCCATCTGGATGTGTAATCCAGAACATTTGCGGCATGGTGTTCGCTAATGTACGAAACATTAATTCGCTTTGTTGTAGTTGAGATATCAACTGCTGGCGTTCCGTAATATCGAGAAAGGCTCCAATTACGCCTCTGACATTCCCATCTGTATCACGTAAAGGGGCAGCTTTACCATAAATGTGTCTGACATCATCTGCACTAAAGACAAATTCAAATTCTGCTTCTACCTCCTTCCCAGTAATTCCCGCCTGCTGCATTGCCAACTCATTCAGAGGAATATCTTGACCATTTTTTTGAATTTTAAATAAGAAAGGGTATTCCCCACTAGCGGGAGTAGCTGTCATAATTGAGCCGGGTGGCATCCGCATCATTTCATAGGCTGCGCGGTTAACACTCATAGAATGGCACTGAGGATCATGTGCTATCCAGACAGCCGCCGGTACTGTCTCCATAATGGTTTCCAGCTCTTCTGCTCTGGCTTTGGCTATGGTTTCGCTCTGCCGTAGTGCTGCTTCTACCTGTTTGCGATGGCTAATATCTATGTTGACAGCGATCGCATTAATAATTGCTCCGGTTTCGTCTTTAATAGGGATAGCGGAGTTGAGAATAGTTTTCCTCTCCCCATCAAATGTTTCTATATCAATCTCTTCGCCAATTATCGCCTTACCTGTAGCTAAGGTACGGGCAAGCGTCCAATCTTGGGATGCCAGGGGTTTGCCTGTATCCGCCCACCATCCTTTATACTCATGGTATTGATTGATATTATCCAGTAAGGGAGCATCTTCACCCCAAATTGCTTTGACGGCTGGGTTGATTTCTAAAAGCTGTCCTTGAGGATCAGAAATTAATACGCCTACAGGTAAGATATCGAGGATAGCTTGTAGGCGCTGACGTTCAATGTCAGTTTTTGGTTGTCCTGGTGCTATCTCTTGGGCTTGCTGACGCTGTGTGATATCGGTAAGTACAGCCAGCACAGTAGAGAATTGGTGATCTTGATCTACTAGGTAACTAATGGAAACAATTACCCAAAGCGGCGCTTGATCTTGACGTTGTAAACGTAATTCCCACTGCTGTTTAGTTGGTTGATGGTGTGGTTGCTCTAGCCATTGCTGAATTACTTGTCGAGGCTGAGGTTCTATAAAATCAAAAATGGAGCGATCGCCCATTTGTTCAATACTATAATTTAGCATCTGGGCTAGTCGAGGGTTGACATACTCTGTCTTGCCTTGCTTGTCGAATATCCAAATACCTTCATGGGCTGTTTCTAATAAATGCTGATAGCTGACTTTTAGCTTCGCCAACTTTGCCTCTGATATTTGCTTAACAGTAAGTCTTTGTGAATTTAATAAACTAAATAGTAGTCCTAGTAAGCATAAAACAATTAAATTTATTACCTCATTCCCTTGACTAACTACTAGTGAGTTAAAAGGCTCAATCAAGAAGTAATCTTTAACTATTATAGCCAAAACTGTAGCAACTATCCCAGGTGCTAATCCACCGTACCAGCTACTAAAAATTTCACAAGCAAGCAAAAGTGGCGAAATTTCTAGTTTTAAAGACCCTTCCAGAATTATGCCAAGTAACAGCGCCAATAATACCGACACAATAGATATACTGTAACATTTTAAATGAGAGCGCTGGATATATGTCATACTGCATTTAATCCTTGGCAGTAACCTGTTTACAAGACATAGAGTTTTCTTCTTATAATGGTCAACAGTCTTAAGATATATATTTTACTTCTAATTAAAAATTAAATAATTCTGGATTTATTAAGTGAAGGGAGATCAATAAACTACTTTTGTATATTATTGGAATCCGATTTGACTAGTGAAAAAATCTCAGTGTATATAATAATATCTGTAGGGTGGGCAAGACCCAACGCTAATTGACGACAGTGACCTCAAGCCCGAAAACCTGAACAATGCAGGGCAACCCCTACCAATATTTGAGAGCTTCAAGTATGAATCTTATCACGCAGGATAAAAAGTCAACTTTATTAAGAAAAGTTAATTACTAGTACCGATTTTCAAACTTAATTTAAAGAATTTATGAAGAGTCACACATTATACTTGCCATTCCCCAAGACAAGTGATAGATTCTACTTGTGTGTGAGGAGCAAGTTAAAAGTAGAAAACGCCTGGGGTGGAAACACGGCAACACTCCCAGGCGTTTTTTCATGATTTCAAAAACCCTGCCTATTTTGTGCAGAAAACAAACTGTCACAGGATAGATTTACTTTTAATAATAACCAGTGCTATGTTTTATTTGTGTGTGAGGAGCAAAGTCAGAAATAAAAAGCGTCTGGGGTGGAAACACGGCAACACTCCCAGGCGCTTTTTATTTGTGGGCAATATTCTTTGTGCGGTTAGCAAAGTGTCACACAATATACCTACTTATGGAAATTAGGGGTGATATCTTCTTATTTGTGTGAGGAGCAAGTTGAAACTAAAAAGCGTCTGGGGTGGAAACACGGCAACACTCCCAGATGCTTTTTGATTGGTGTAGAATATACCAGCTATGAATAGTTATGGCAGTAGCCAGATAGGTGAGGACATAGTTAAATCATAAAATCCTCATAACCAAGCAGCTTTTGAACCTGTCCCCTGCTATATCTAACTTTTAATAAAAGTCCACTCTAGCACCTTAATTGGGGCGGTTTGTAGTGCTTTAGTGAGTTCGGCGTTACTTTTAAACTTGACTTTATGTAAGTCACAAGCTTCGACATTGACAGTGAACTTATCATCTTCAAAAGGCCAAGGTTCGACGGTGACTAGATTATCGCTACGTTGCATAATATCATAGCGTTTACCATCTGGGCCTTTACTAATTTCTAAGAAACGTTCATCTGCTGGTAACTCTTTTTGGCATAGGATGAGAGAGAGGCGATCGCACCACTGCATAAAAGCATAAGCCGCAACTGTGTCATCCTTTTCTATACCGAGTTCTTCACGGTAATGCTGTTGATTTTCTAGTTGTTCATCTAAAAATTTATCGAATGCAGCACACTGTCCCCGTTTACTTTCATTCAAACGGCTAATGTGCATAGAAATTAACATAGCTACCCAGCGTCCCCGATAACGAGCATTCTTAGCTAGATCAGCTAGTTTTTTAAATGATTCCTCCGTGCTATCTGGCGTTAAGGTATCATTAGTCATTAAAAAATCTTTAGGCGCACCTGCTTCAGTGAGATTATCCTCTTCCCATTCTTTTTCTAAGTCATCATGGTGAGAAATTGCGGCTAAGGTTTCGTAGATCCTGGGTGGAGAGTTTTTACGTTTCCATTGTCCCGCTAATTGAGCTGCTAATAAAGCATGAGCGCGATGATAAATAACTTCCCATCCAGTCGGTGTTGCATTTACAATCACAAATTAATCTCCTCTGTTTTAAGTTGTGATTCTTAAAATAGATTCTAGGCAAATAAAATATTTAATAAGTTAGTTCTTAAAAGGAAAATACGTTACATATAGGAATCTGATTTGATTTCTGAAAAATCTCAGTATATGTAGTATTTGTAGGGTGGGCATTGCCCACCATATCATGGCTTTGGTGGGCAATGCCCACCCTACCTAAAGTAGTCTTCTCAAATAGTTACCCATTAAAATAACGTGAGTTCGACAAGCGTTGTTTTGACCTCACCCCCAACCCCTCTCCTACGAGGAGAGGGGAGTAAGACAGTGATTTTTTTCATTTCTCCTCCCTCTCCTTTTAGGAGAGGGAGGTTGGGAGGGAGAGGTTCATCGAACTCAGGTTAAAATAGATTTGTTGGGTAACTTAATTGACAAGTTGCTTAACAACCCAAACCTGTAACTAACTGAAACCCCATATCTTGAATTAGGAGTGTTTTTCCAAGGGGTTAGCTACATAATTGAATGTTGGCTCTGAGTTCCAGGGGCCGCGTTCATCATGACCGTTGCCGTTGGATGATAAGTTGTAATAGAGCGCTACGGTTTCGTCAGGTTGGACATTGCCAAAGAAGGGATCTGTTAATTTACCCAGTGAATCTAAAGCTTTCATAAACATCTGGGTATGAGAGATTTCCCTTGTGAGAAGATGAACTAAAGTTTGCTTAGTTCCCTGATCTGGTGATAACTTAATTAACTCTTCGTAAGTTTGACGCGCTCCAGCCTCAGCTGCAATGTTAGCTCGCAAATCTCTAACTACATCGCCGCCTTCATTCAGATAATTTGCTGTCCAAGCATTACCTTGACTATCTAAGAAGTGAGGCCCCATACCTCTTACAGCAAAGAGGGTACTTTTATAAGCCTCTGTTTGATCCACATTCTTTGTATGTGCTTCGATGAGTTTACCAACCATCTCTAAATGACTAAATTCTTCGATGGCGATATCTTGCAACATATCTTTAATCCCAGCATTTTCAACGTGGAATGATTGCACCCAATATTGTAATGCTGCGGATAATTCTCCTGTTGCTCCTCCAAATTGCTCTAAGAGTAATTGAGCAAAACGAGGATTAGCTTCATCTATATTTACAACATGAATTGGTTCTTTCTTGTGGTAAAACATCAACTGCCTCTTTGGTTAATTTTCACAAGTAAAATACTAAGCAAATACTTAGTAACTACTATTTAAGTAATTACAGTTAGTAAAAAAGCTGATTATTGATTTCTGCATCAAAATACTGATATTTCAGAAAGCATTTGATGAGAAGCCAGTTATTTTAATTCTAAAGATAGAAAAGACTGGCTTCTTGCGTTTTGTGCATTTTGATTGCTAAAATTAGACGCTTCTGCTTCTGCTGAGTAGTCCCCAAAGATAGATAGCAATGATGGCCCCAATAACGGCAATTAGAAGACCAGGAAGACTTAAAGAAGTAGCTGCAAGTTGTAAACTTCCCGTGGAAAATAGGCTATATAAACTACCACCAATAAACGCACCAACAATACCTAAAATGATTGTGGAGAGAATACCGCCGCCTTGTGAACCGGGATAAATAGCTTTGGCGATCGCACCAGCTAAAAGACCTAATATTACCCAAGCAATAATATTCATAATGACCTCAAAAAATTAACTCGCTTCTGTATCCAGATTACTAACTCTGCTTTACAATTGTTTCTTCCAAATGAGATAAATGGGAAAAACCAGAAGATAGATATAGTAATTAGGCTGGTGATTAACTAGTTACTGGTTATAGATAGGAGTTTGTTTGGTAAGATAACTTTCCAACTTGAATAATAGAGCAAGAATCTGTAAGCTTATAACTTGAGTTACTAGCTTTCTACTAGTTGTAAGAAAAGTAGGATTTAAGTCTAGAGAGTAATTTGTTCTTTCAACCAGCTAGTTGCTGTCAATATTAATAATTATATACTTTCTCAGTAGTTTTTTATAAAACTTAATTTCACAGAAAAATAAGCTTTATTAGCCTTTGATATTAATAGGACTTACGCAAGTGTCATAATCAAATTAACTGTAGGGTGCGTCAGCCCCAATAATTTCCTACACATTCAAGGATTTTTCACATCTGACACACCCTACCCCATGTGCTGTAGGGTGTGTCAGCCCCAATAATTTCGTACATATTCAAGGATTTGTCACATATGATGCACCCTACCCCATATGCAAGTTGCGTAAGTCCTGATTAAGTCAGGCTAATTACTGACAACTAGAAATTATTGTCAATACTGCCGCGTAAATAAAGACTGGGACTGGGACTGTGTGACCAAGTTTTGTACAACCACAGTGTACTGACTAGGACTAAGAGTGAATTATAAATATATTGTGTCCATAATGGCAGTAATAAAATTAGAGGACGACCACCAAAGATAAAAAAGAAATTGAAAATTCCAAAGGTGGAAAGGGTATAAATACGATGACGAATTATATCTGAAGATAGATTGAGATTGTAGTGATGACTGTAAGCTTTTGCTTGTTTTTCCACAAAGTACCCTAAAAAATAGGTAAAGGCTGTAAATCCTCCCAGTGTTATAGGCACAGCTATTAATTTGGGTATGTTAAGTTCCTGTCCAAATAAATAGAATCCAGGTTTCAATACTAATGCAAGCTGGTTAGTTTGTCGCACCCAAGCACCAGAAAAGTAATATTCCCAATTGCCTGCATAAAGGTAGTAGTAAACAAAGTAACCAATGACTAAACCGACGTAGCTGTAACGTACAAAGGATTCAGGTGGCTTCTTCAATTCTTCCCAATAGGCTCGTTCAGCGTCGATATCAACACAAAGGCTTTTACACCCAACACAGGCACTTTTTTCTTTACCCTCTGGGGAAACAATACGGCATATTGACGGGGTAATTAGTTGATTATTGTTGTTAGCCTTACTACTAAATAATCCCCCAAATGGACTATAAATTTTTTCTACCGGAGCCATTGGACAGAAATAATTACACCAAGTTTTGCCGCTATACAGGTAGCCAATGCTAATAGCGAAAATAATCGTGAACAATAACCATAATGCCAGAACTAGGCGATCGGCATCGAAAAATAATAAGCGACCACATAGTCCGGTAAATAACCATCCGAACTGTAGGTAAGCGTAATTTTTCCCCAACCAGGATTTTGGGCTAACTTTTACTAATGTGTAGTATGTTTTCCCTGTCCTTGAATGCCTACATTTGGTTTGACGTTGCCAACCCAAGGCGCGAGGAATTTGTGAGAGAAAGCTGAGAGGACAAATACGCCGCCACAGTTCATGCCCAAAAACAAGGACAATAAAAATTGATCCAGGTACAATTACACCCCACATTAGGGTTGTTCCTGGGGAATTTGCTTGTTCCAATAAGCATTTACCTTGTAGTTGAATACAACTAGGCAGTTTTGGTGGGAGCAAAGTTTGATTGAGTATAGCTAATGCTGGGAGCCAAGGGTCATACAACAAAGAAGCAATTATTGTCAGCCATGCAGAAGCTAACATACAGCGCACCCAGTGCATCTGACGTTCAGATATGCAGAAAAGCATATATCTATCCCACCAATAGTATTTTGTTAATCTAAAGTCCGAATAAAGTTGCGGATAATTGTATAAAAATTTGCTAGAAATTTTTATATATAGCAGGAGTCAAATAACAGACTCAAAGCTTTTAGCTATAAGGATTTTATCGTTCCCTTCAATCCGAGCTTATCTAGCGACTGCTATATATAAGAGGGTTTGTTTTTGATGTCTGAATGACATTTAAGTGAAGTATTGTCTATTATTATGATTTTTTCGTGCGAATAGTCATCCTACAGTTAACAAAGTTGTTCAATCATTAAATTAAAAGGTTATAGTTGCATTTATTATGCAAATTAAAGACTTTAAAAAATAAGGGTAAATCCACTTAAATCTTTAATTTTTCCTTTTCAATCTCTTACTCACAATATTTAGTATTCTTTTATCAAGACTGTCAGTATATTCAACTAAGTAGGTGGCTGTGAATATTTCGTGTTGGGAGAAGGCAGTGGTTCTCCTTAACACAAAACAGTCATTTCAGAGACTCCGTTGTTTTTCCCTTGGGTGTAGCCTCAGAATGAGAGTGATCATTTTAGAGAAAACGTCCCTTGGAGAGTGGGAAAATCTCAAATGTGAACCTTGAGACCTGCACAACAGGCAACCCCTAACTAAATTCTGTCTGGAAACTGCTGAATATGGCAATTAATTTTCCGAAGTGGCTGGCTGTATTAGTCACCATCCTTGCTTTGAACCTATTTATGCCAGCAATGGCAGCACCATTGGGATTTCATACTCCCTTGAGCGCAATTCATGCCCCGGCTGCTAATTTGGTGACTGCATACCCTTCTTTTTCTGATTTGGATTTGACTCCTTTGCAGCGTCAACGACTGCAAGCTGTGCTGCAACGTAGGAATAAAGAAATCCAGGCAGTTTTAGATGTTTCGCAACGTGATGAACTGAGGCATCGACTACAATCTGGTGATGGCTTGAATGAGGGTTTGACTGCACTGGAACTGCAACCAGAACAGCAGCATCTGATCAAAGCCATAGAACAGTTAACAAATCTGAAACTGAGGGCGCTGTTATCTCGATACTCATTATCAGGTGTGAGTAATTAAAGCTTGTCTGCTGATTTTGGGAAAAAAGCGATCGCCTCTGAAGGTATGTAGGACTTACGCCAGTGTCATAATCAAACTAACTTTAGGGTGCGTCAGCACCAATAATTTCGTACATATTCAAGGATTTTCCACATCTGACGCACCCTACCCCAACTGCCAGTTGCATAAGTCCTGGTATGATGAGAGCGATCGCTTTTTATTGCACTTTTGATATCATCATTTTATGGGTTGTTATTACCAAGATATTTAGCTTTTAACTCTTCTAACTCTTGATCAATTTCGCTTTTATTGGCTGAGTTATTAGTGGTAGGTTGGGGTTGTATATTTTGCGGTTTTGGTTGGCCCCCTACTAAAAATTGAGTTTTTAATTCTTCCAATTCTAAATCAATTTGGCTTTGAGTTTTGGCTACCGCTTTTGGGGGAGTGGGTTGTGGTGTTGGCGGAATTGTTGTTGCTGGGGGATTTTGTGCTGGAGACTTTTGGTTTAAATCCTTCAAGACTTCATCTACAGTTTGATAGCGCCTAGCGGGAATACTTTCTAACATCCTGTTGATGATTCGCTGTAAATCGCTACTAACTGGTGTTGCTAAATATTGCTGCCAAATCCAAGTACCATGATTAGTATCATAGGAATCGAAAGGCGATCGCCCAGTTAATAAATTAATACAAGTCGCCCCTAAACTATATATATCACTGGCAAACATTGCCCTACCTCTAATTTGTTCTGGGGCGACATATTCAGGTGTACCGATACTTGTACCAGTGTGACTCAAAGCTGTGCCAGTGGCAGATTTAGAAGCACCAAAATCTACTAATACTAATTTGCGATCGCTACTACGTAAAATAATATTTTCTGGTTTAATATCTCGATGAATTACTTGCCGAGCATGACAAAATTGTAGTACAGGTAATAAATCATTGAGTAACTGCCTAATCTGCGTTTCATTAAAAGCACCTTTGTGTGCTAGTTCCTGTGCTAAATTTAACCCGTCGATAAATTCTTGTACCAAATACTGGCGATCGTCTTGGGTAAAATAAGCTAAAAGTTCGGGTATTTGTGGATGTTTACCCAATTCATCCAACTGCACCGCTTCTTGGTTAAATAACTCCACCGCCTTTTGGACTGTGTTAGTACCTTGGGCTTGGGGATAGAATTGCTTAATTACACATCGGGGTTTGGACGGCTTATCCTCATCCACAGCCAAAAAAGTCCTACCAAAACCACCTTGTCCAATTGGCTTAACGGCGCGGTAGCGTTCTTTGAGGAGTAGCTTAGAACCACAACTCTGGCAAAACTTCACATCGTGAGGGTTTTCGGGTTTTGAACAACGGGGGTTAAGACAGTAACTCATTAGCAGGATGGCGTTTTAGTTCGCGCTTACTGTCTTTATTTTGCCCTGTGCTAGACAAGAGTGGTTATGTTCGCCAATGATATATAGTAGGGGACAGGTGATAGGGGACAGGTGACAGGTTAAAAAGCTGCTTTTTATTTGGATACATGACAACTTTTGCTACCCCAGAAATTACTTGATAAATCATTTCTTAATCAATACTAGAAGCACTATCACTAGAGGACAGCATCACCGGCTGCTGGTATAGGGGTACTGTGAAGGTGACTGTAGAACCTAGTCCTTCACCCAGGCTGTAAAAATGCACTTCGCCGCCCATCGTCTCTACAAGTTTCTGGGATATGGCTAGCCCTAAACCTGTACCACCATACTGACGGGTGCGGGAACCATCTACTTGAGAGAATAGTTGAAATAGTTTGTCTTGTTGATCTAAGGAAACGCCAATACCAGTATCGGCTATTCTGACTCTTACCATGCCAGGGAATTGCTTTTCTGGAAATTTTCCTTTTTTCAATACAACATCGGCGGTGACAGTAATACCGCCTTCATGAGTAAATTTAATGGCATTACCGACTATATTTAACATGACTTGCAGCAACCGTTGGTAATTGCCTTCAACGACAATTTCATCTGAGGTATGGGGTAACTGCATTCGGAAACTGAGATTTTTGACCTCTGCTTGTGGGCGCATGAAGTTGTCTACATCACAGAATAGCTCTTGTAGCTTGACGGGAGCGCAAACTAACTCCATTTTGCCGGCTTCAATTTTGGCTATGTCTAGGATGTCGTTGATAATGTTGAGCAGATGTAAAGATAATTGATGGGCTTCGGATAAAAATTGATTTTTTTCTTCAGCATCATCTGCCATACCCTCTAAAATCAGCTTGAGGAAACCTATCATACCGTTTAGGGGGGTGCGAATTTCGTGGGAGACGTTAGCGAGAAACTCACTTTTGAGGCGGGAGGCTTCTTCGGCTTTTTGTCTGGCTGCTTCTAATTCTTTATATAAGGTAGCATGAGCGATCGCAGTTCCTAACTGATCCGCTACTTCCTTAGCTAGTTCTATTTCGCAGTTAGTTAGGGGATAACATTCATCTTGCAAGCTGATCGCAATCAAACCATTAGCTTGGTCTTGATAACAGGTGGCTACTACTAATATGTTTTGTTGGGGACAAAGATCATAACCTGGAACTTCCATAATTATTGGTTCCAAGGTTGATAAAGCTTGAGCAAAGGCTTGTTCAGTAGTCACATCTATTTCCAAACCCAACATTGAAGCGCGGTCTGGTTGATGATATTCGGCAATTACACGCACTTTTGAGCTAGAGGGCTGGTAGGGACAGATAATACAGCGTTCTAGCTTGAGTGCTTTGCCTAGAGAGTCTACTGTTTGCTGCCAAATTGCGTCTAAATCTAATGTCCGGCGAATATTTCTGGTAATTTTGTTTACGAGTCTTTGGTGTTGCTGCGATCGCAATACTAGGTCTATTTGAGTTGGCGTAGTAATTGCTACATTCACTTCCTGGTTGTTCGCCTTAACTTGTAATAACCTTCCCATGACTAGGACAGTAGTAGCTGCCGTTCCCAACGGTGTCATAATCGGACTAATCACCAATTCCAACTCGAATAGATTTTGATGACAACTAAACCAGAAGGGAAACTTTTCTGGAACCAAATTTGTCATCACTTGATGCAATCTTTCCATATAGGAAACCTTGTCCACTGGGGCAAAGATTTCTTGTGAATTGCCATCAGCTACTATCTGCTCTGGGTTGAAACCCAAAAGTTCGCTTTTCTGCCAAAAAAAGGACAGGTAACGCCCTGTCCCATCCTGCACATATACCAACTCAGCGCCGAGGGTAGCTAATAAGCTATTAGCCTTATGATTAATTGATTCCAAGTTTTGGGAAAATCTATTTGGCAAGTGGGAATTGGCAGTGATAGTCATTGCATCGAATCGAGTTGGATGGACAAATGGCAACTCACAACAGTTTTACGAAGGCTGGACAAAGCTTGGCGTAAAATTTTATAGCTTAAACATACTGAGTATTGCGTACTTTAACTTTTGTGTCCTTGAGATTGACAAACTTCATATTTTTAGACTTGATTCTTCACAGCCTATTCATGAAGTCAATCATTCCATTCTCCACGGGGAGGAACAGGTACGCGATGGGGGCTGCGCGTCAGTTCATCATCTCTGAGAGCTTCGCCTCGCAACCATTGACGAATCGCTACCTCAATCACCTTACTGGGATCATTAGTCAGGTGCTGAATTTGTTCGAGTAATTCCGAATCCAGTTGGACAGCGATTTCTACCTTATCGGCTTGATTGGATTCCCCATCGGTAGCTCTTTCTTTCATATTCATAGGTTTATATACTCAGGAACTGTCTTGTAACAAGCTTTGAAAAGCGGTTGTATTCACTGTTCGGGTTATTTTACTGACAAAAGATTAAATGTTTATAATTACATAATTCCCCGAAATTTCCCCAAACTAACAGCATCAGATAGTCCAGTGGCAATTTTCATAGAACGTTCTAGACAATTAAGTCAGAGCGGAGGCTTCCTCCGTAGACGCTGAAAGCGGCTTGCCACAGGCATCTGAACTTTGTAAGCAGTCCAGAAGTTTTGTCAGTAAACCAGAGATTCCGAGCAAATACGGGTGGTAATTGCTCATCAGAAAAATGGGTTTGAAACCCCGTCTTTCTACAACGGCTTAAAGTTAAATGCTGGTTTTTAAATGGCGATAAGCCCTGGAACCAGCAAACCCGTTCTAGTCCCTTCCCGCAACACAGCTAAGATGTCTTGGCTTTACCCAACGCCTAACCAATTAGGCTGACAAATAGTCCAGACTAGGGAAGTATCTGGAAATGTGTTCTAAACTGTGTCTATGGTGCGGTATTCACCTCTTGCGTTGTCGCACATTGGTTTAGACAATCCCCGCCCTAAAAGTGCGGGGATGGTGAAATCTACACTATGTACTTATATATATTTATTGTACGCTCCTGGTAGATGATTACTAGCAGAGAAAAATAGACTTTACAGAGATTCTTAAAAAGTCTGTGAGTAATCTTTAAATTGGGGACTGGGGAAAGGGGAAGGGGGAAAGGGGAAGGGGAAGGGGAAGGGGGAAAGGGGAAGGTGAAAAAGAGAAGGGGGAAGGGGGAAAGGAGAAAGGGAAAAATAACAACTGACAACTGATAACTGATAACTGACAACTGACAACTGACAACTGACAACTGACTAATGACTAATAAAGCATTAAAATACATGAAGTAAATGCTCTTTTAACCTTGGTTGCTGCTTCAGCAAAGATTAGTATATGACTGACGTTCCCGCAGTTCGCATTCGCAATTTTTGTATTATTGCTCACATCGATCATGGGAAATCTACCTTGGCCGATCGCTTACTGCAAGCCACTGGCACTGTTGACGAGCGGCAGATGAAGGAACAGTTTCTCGACAACATGGATTTGGAACGGGAGCGCGGCATTACAATTAAGCTGCAAGCTGCCCGGATGAATTATCAAGCCAAAGATGGTCAGCAGTATGTATTGAATTTAATTGATACGCCGGGTCATGTGGATTTCTCTTATGAAGTGTCACGCAGTTTGGCGGCTTGTGAGGGCGCTTTGCTTGTGGTAGATGCGTCTCAAGGTGTTGAGGCGCAAACTTTGGCAAATGTCTATTTAGCACTGGAACACAATCTGGAAATTATCCCGGTTCTCAACAAAATTGACTTACCAGGGGCGGAACCAGACCGGGTAATCAGTGAAATTGAGGAAATTATCGGTCTTGATTGTAGCGGGGCAATTCTGGCTTCGGCTAAGGAAGGGATCGGTATTGATGAGATTCTGGAAGCGATTGTGGAACGTGTACCGCCAGCACCAGATACAACCAAAGAACGCTTACGGGCGTTAATCTTCGATAGCTATTATGACAGCTATCGGGGTGTAATTGTATACTTCCGGGTGATGGATGGGACGGTGAAGAAAGGCGATCGCATTTATCTCATGGCTTCGGGTAAAGAATACGAAATCGATGAGTTAGGCGTGCTTTCTCCCACACAAAAGCAAGTCGATGAACTCCACGCCGGGGAGGTGGGTTATTTAGCAGCCGCAATTAAAGCGGTGGCTGATGCGCGGGTGGGTGACACAATTACCTTATCTAACGCCAAAGCCAGCGAAGCTTTACCCGGTTACACAGAAGCCAACCCGATGGTGTTCTGTGGTATGTTCCCCATCGATGCTGACCAATTTGAAGATTTGCGGGAAGCCTTAGAAAAGCTGCGGCTAAATGATGCTGCACTGCAATATGAACCAGAAACTTCTAGTGCGATGGGTTTCGGCTTCCGTTGCGGGTTCTTGGGTTTGCTGCATATGGAAATTGTGCAGGAACGTTTGGAGAGGGAATATAACCTGGATTTAATTATTACAGCCCCGTCGGTGGTATATAAGGTTATTACCACCAAAGGCGAAGAACTGTATATTGATAATCCTAGCCATTTACCCGCCCCCAACGATCGCGAAAGGATTGAGGAACCCTACGTCCAAGTAGAAATGATTACGCCGGAAACTTTTGTGGGGACTTTGATGGAGTTGTCGCAAAATCGCCGGGGTATTTTCAAAGATATGAAATATCTCACCCAAGGACGTACCACCTTAACTTATGAGATTCCTTTGGCGGAAGTTGTCACCGACTTTTTCGACCAGATGAAATCGCGATCGCGCGGTTATGCCAGTATGGAATATCATCTCATCGGCTACCGAGAAAATCCTCTGGTGAAGTTGGATATCATGATTAACGGCGATCCCGTCGATTCCTTAGCCATGATAGTCCACCGTGATAAAGCTTATGGTGTGGGAAGGTCGATGGCGGAAAAACTCAAAGAGTTGATCCCACGTCACCAATTCAAAGTCCCCATTCAAGCATCCATTGGTAGTAAAGTTATTGCCAGTGAACATATCCCCGCTTTGCGTAAGGATGTGCTTGCTAAGTGCTACGGCGGTGACATCAGCCGGAAGAAGAAACTGTTACAGAAACAGGCGAAGGGTAAAAAGCGGATGAAAGCTGTAGGTACGGTAGATGTACCTCAAGAGGCTTTTATGGCGGTGTTGCGGTTAGACCAAAGCTAGAACACCGCTACTCAATCAGGGTGATACATTTTCTTCTCTCTGTGCCTCTGAGTCTCTGTGTTTAATTCACCACAGAGACACGGAGACACAGAGAGTTTTTATTTTGGAGGAAACTACCTAAGCAGTAGGCTTTTCATACAATCGTAGAAGACTGCTATTGACCATTGATGCTGCGTCACTAGCCAGCCAAGCTGTAAATTCGCCAATATCATCAGCACTAATCCACGTTGGTTGACTACGTTCTTTGCTGCTGCGGGTGGCTACCCAACTATGAACAATGACTTCATTAATTCGCACAGCGCTACCCTTGTTTTCCTGCATCAATACCTGAGCCAACATCAGTTGTCCAGCAGCAGGAATGCTGACAGGGCTGACATTAGGAATTGGTACTTCGGCGGCGGCTCCACCAATTAGGGTATAGCTAGCACCTTTATGTTCTTTGAGAACTGGTATAAAGGTGCGGGCGGCGATGAAGTGACTCGTTAAATTACTATCTAAATATTGTTGCCATTCGGTAATTGAGACTTCGGTAACAGGTTTGTTACCAAACCACCAACCGCCAAGGGAAGCAACTACGGCATCCAGCTTACCAAATTGTTTTAGCAGTTGGTCGCGGATACTTTCTGCACTATCTACTGTCCCAATGTCGCCCACGATGGGAATAAAGCGTTCTGGATGAGCCAGTTCGCCTAAATAATTGCGTAGTTCCTCAAGTTTCTCGGCTTTACGTGAAGGTACGGCTACTATAGCACCAGCTTTCAGGAATGCTCTGACAATACCTTCGCCAACATTGCCTGCACCACCAAGAATTAGGGTGATTTTGTTGTCTAGTTTGTTCATAATGTTTGTATGTTGTTATGCCGAATATCCAAATTGAGTAGGCCTCACGCATAAAAACGAAAAATCAAGGTTTGGGCAAGGGTGTAGGGGTATAGGGGTATAGGGGTGTAAATCTTTAAAACCCTTACACCCTGCCTCAACAGACAACTTTGATGCGTAAGTCCTGTTGAGGCAGTAATCACGCTGCGAGTATGCCACCATCAACAGCAAGGGTATGTCCGTTGACAAAATCGGTAGCGTCAGAACATAACCAAAGCACAGCATTGGCAATGTCTTCGGGTTTGCCCAAACGCCCTGCGGGAACAAAACTTTCAAAGGCTTTGGTATTACCACCAGTTGCTTGATTGAGCATTTCTGTTTCTATTGGGCCTGGTGCGATCGCATTTATGCGAATTTTGTGAGACGCATATTCTAGGGCTGCGGCTTTTGTCAGCATGACTACAGCTGTTTTTGAGGCATCATAAAGCGATAAGCCCGGTGATAGAGGGCGGAAACCATTGATAGAAGCTGTGTTGACAATTACGCCGCCATTGCCTTGTGTCAACATCTGAGTAATTTCGTGCTTCATACACAGAAACACTCCCTTAACGTTGACTGCAAAAACTCGGTCATAGGTTTGCTCAGTCTGCTCTGCCAGTAAAGCATTTTGTCCTAGCATCCCTGCGTTATTGAATGCAATATCCAACTGACCAAACTTATTGACAACGCTGGCAATAGTAGATTTTATCTCTGCTTCCCCAGAGACATCGGCTTTAATAAATAAACCTTCACTGCCTTCCTGATGAATTGAGCTAACGGTTTCATTGCCTTCTTCCTCCCGCCGCCCCACGACAACAACTTTAGCACCAGCACGAGCTAAAGCGATCGCCGTAGTTCGCCCAATCCCAGAAGTACCACCAGTGACAAGAGCCACTTTGTTTTCTAACGAAATCATCCAAATTTCTCCGCTTTCACCCATAAAGCAGTGTGCCTGATTTGGATTGTGCTGCACAAGTAGGTACTTTCTGGTAATATAGTTACCTCATGGTATCCAACAATCACCCCATAGTTCTTAGCGCCGACTGTCCTATGCGCCAGATGCTCGATCTGGTTGGCGATAAATGGACACCGCCGATTCTGTATCTTTTATCTTCTGGTACTAAGCGTTACACTGATTTTCAACGGCAAATACCCGGAGTTTCCAAAAAAATGCTGACACAGACCCTGAGAAGGTTAGAGGCGACTGGTGTTGTGCAACGAACTGTCTACCCAGTTGTGCCGCCAAAGGTGGAGTATAATTTGACTCCTTTTGGTGAAAAGCTGATTGAACCAATAGCTGCTCTGGCTTCTTGGGCTTGGCAGCACCAAGAAGAATTACGACTGGTTTACGAACGTCAGCAGGTACGATAAGGGAGCAGGGGGAGTAGGGGGAGTAGGGGAAGAAGACTTTAATCAGCTTCTACACTTTCACTCATGGAATAATTTAATTTCTGGAAGTCCCTTGATAAAAAATTTGCATATTTTCCCGAATAGTTCAGGAGCTATTTGAATAAATTATAAAGATACAGCTAATAACAAGCTACTAATTTAAAATTGTTTCTTTTGATAGATATCATTGAGAAAGCTGACAATATAAGCTTTTCTAATTTTAAATCTTCAATTTTCTATTTCTGATAAGCGTGGGGGGTAGGATACCTAGTTCTATTTGGGCTTTCAATCAGGTACTCTAATAAGCTTCATCTATTATTCACGGATTTGCCCAGCTTTAATAATTTTTGCTCACTTGAACCCAAAAAAATGTAAAAAAATCCGAAAATTTTAGTAAGTCAATTTGCCGCAAGTGCCGCCCTCATATTTTTAGATATATATAAGGCATTGGAGAGTCTGCTTCATGAAGATACTGGTACTAAGTTGGGAGTTTCCGCCGAGAATAGTTGGAGGTATTGCCCGTCATGTGGCGGAGTTGTACCCAGAATTGGTCAAACTGGGGCATGAAATCCATTTAATTACGGTGGAAGTTGGTCAAGCTTCAATGTATGAGGTGGTGGAGGGCATACAAGTACATCGAGTACCAGTATCTCATAGTAATGACTTTTTTCACTGGGTGGCGAATTTTAATCAAAGCATTGGACATCATGGAGGGAAGTTAATTAACGAGGAAGGCCCGTTTGATTTAATTCACGCCCATGATTGGTTAGTAGGGGATGCGGCGATCGCTCTCAAGCATAACTTTAGAATTCCCCTAATTGCTACTATCCACGCTACAGAATCTGGTCGTCATAATGGTATTTACAATGATACCCAACGTTATATCCACGGCAAGGAAAACTTACTAGCTTACAATGCTTGGCGGATTATTGTCTGTACGAATTATATGCGGCAAGAAGTGGCAAGAGCGCTTTCAAGCCCTTGGGATAAAATCGATGTGATTCATAACGGTATCCGCCCTGAAAAGAAACAGCATCATGAAGATTTTCATGCTCAAGAGTTTCGTCGCCAATTTGCGGGGGATCATGAGAAGATTGTCTACTATGTGGGACGGATGACCTACGAAAAGGGTGTATCAGTTTTACTGAATGCAGCGCCTAAAGTCCTGTCAGAAATGGGTGGCTACGTGAAATTTGTGATTGTTGGTGGTGGTAATACTGACAATCTTAAACGCCAAGCATTGGATTTGGGAATTTGGCACAAATGCTACTTTACAGGTTTTCTCACAGATGAATATTTGGACAGATTCCAAACTATAGCTGATTGTGCAGTATTTCCCAGCCTTTACGAACCCTTTGGGATTGTAGCTTTAGAAAGCTTCGCCTCGCGGGTTCCCGTAGTGGTGTCAGATACAGGCGGCTTCCCGGAGGTAGTGCAACATACCAAGACGGGGGTAGTAACTTGGGTGAATAATCCTGATTCTTTGGCTTGGGGAATTTTGGAAGTTTTGAAAAATCCTGGTTATCGTCAATGGCTGGTGGATAACGCCTATGAGGATTTGCAACGCCGTTTTAGCTGGCCTAAGTTAGCCCAACAAACTGAGGCTGTATATCAACGAGTGGTGGAAGAGCGATCGCAAGTTGAATGGTAACAAAATGTAAAGACAAGCTGAGGTTTTTGCAGATTCACTGAGAGAATTAATCGCTACTTTTGCGTTATGCGGCGCTAACAAACAGTACAAGCCTTGTACGCTGGGAATTATAGCCTTGGGAGTGCGAAATTAAGCAATAAGCTACGATTTTTAAACTACATAATTACTTATTAGTTAACAGTTGACGCTCAACAGTCAACAGTCAACAAGAAAGAATATGCAGTTTAAATGTCAGATAGCTTAGTTGCAGTTTGCTTCAAAAGGTTCTTATGACAAGGGCATTCCCAAATATAGCAAAGTGCTTGAAGAATTTTATAGCTCGTCTTACAGCATACCTGAAACTCTTGTTTCAGGGAAACACTGTCGATGTTCTTCCTGCCTTAGCTGGCCCTGTCCTTAACTTGGGTGGGGGTGGCCCGGATGTGGAAGCGGCTATTCAATGGATGATTAACCAAGTCAGAGGAACCGGTAGAGTCAATGTTGTAGTCTTACGAACTTACGGCAGCGATGACTACGATCATCTCATTTATAGCATGAGCGGTGTCAACTCTGTACAGACGTTAATTGTCAGCAATCGCCAAGATGCCAACAGAGATGATATTGTACAGAAAATCCTTAATGCTGATGTAGTATTTTTTGCTGGTGGCGACCAATGCCAATATATCCGTAGTTGGAAAGACACCAAACTAGAGGCGGCTGTAGCATCAGTTTACAGCAGAGGCGGGGCTGTGGGTGGCACTAGCGCGGGCGCAATGATTATGAGTGATTTTGTATATGATGCTTGCGCCCGCGAAGACCCCGTAGAAACGAAAGATGCGCTAGATGATCCTTACGAAAATATTACTTTTAGCTACAACTTCTTTAAATGGCAGCATTTGCAAGGGACTGTCATAGACACCCATTTTGATACCCGTAAACGCATGGGTCGAATCATGGCATTTATCGCCAGACAAATTCAAGATGGTGTGTGTCAAACTGCGTTAGGGATAGCTGTTAGTGAGGAGACATCAGTTGTTGTAGATAAATATGGTAAGGCGAAAGTGATGGGGAGAAATGCAGCATATTTTGTTTTGGGCGACCATCCACCAGAGATATGCAAACCGCGAACACCACTCACATATTACGACTACAAAATCTGGCGAGTCCCCAGTGGCGACACTTTTGACCTGAATAACCCACCAGCTAGGGGTTATTATTACCGGAGTGTGAAGCGGGGAAGGTTTGATGCAGACCCGTATTGAGGGGTAGGGGAGATGAGGGAGATGAGGGGGATGAGGGGGATGAGGGAGATGAGGGAGATGAGGGAGATGAGGGAAAAACAAAAAGCCTTTCCCCTTTCCCCAGTCCCCAGTCCCCAATCCCTAGACCAAACTCGCCTGTTTGCGTAAACTTTGAATAGTAGCGATCGCGTGTTTCGCTACTAGATCAATTTCCTCTGCTGTATTAAACCTTCCAATACCAAAGCGAATTGAGGCGTAGGCTAGTTTTTCTGGGCTTCCCAAGGCGCTGAGGACGTGGGAGGGGGCGGTTTTGGTGGAGGAACAGGCTGAACCAGAAGACACCGCTACTACTGGTTGTAAACCTAACCCAAGCGCAGCACCATCTACGCCTTCAATACTAATATTCAAGTTTCCGGCTAGGCGTTGGCTAGGATGTCCGTTGAGGTGAATACCCTCAAGTTGTGATAGTTGTGACCACAATCTTTCTCTTAACTGGGTGAGGCGTTGATTTTCTGTAGTTTGTTCGCTGAGGGCGATTTCTACGGCTTTGGCAAAACCGACAATTTGCGGTGTGTACAGCGTCCCGGAACGCATTCCCCGTTCATGTCCACCGCCATGTTGCTGGGGTGCGAGTTGGACTCTGGGGTTGCGTCTTCTGACGTATAATGCACCGATACCTTTCGGCCCATAGACTTTATGGGCGGTGAGGGACATCAGGTCGATGTTCATTGCTTCTACATCTAAGGGGATTTTGCCAATGGCTTGGGCTGCATCTGTATGGAAAATTATATGGCGATCGCGGCACATTCCCCCAATTTCTGCCAAAGGTTGCAACACGCCAATTTCATTATTAGCAGCCATCACCGATACTAAAATCGTATCATCACGCAACGCTTTTTCTAATTCTGTTAAATCAATTAATCCATCTGCTTTGACTGGCAGAATAGTAATATCAAAACCCAAAGTTTTCAAATAGTTACAAGGGTCAAGTACAGCATGATGTTCAGTTGCAATGGTAATAATATGCTGACCTTTGGGAAAATAAGCTTCAGCTACACCTTTAATTGCTAAATTATTCGCTTCCGTCGCCCCGCTTGTAAAGACAATTTCTTCTGGGGTAGCGTTAATAGCTGTTGCTAAAATCTCCCTTGCTTGTCTCACAGATGCTTCTGTTTCCCAACCGTAAATATGACTAATACTCGCCGGGTTGCCAAATTTTTCTGTAAAGTAGGGTAGCATAGCTGCTAACACCCGCTCATCTACAGGTGTGGTAGCGTGACAATCAAGATATATTGGACGATTAGACATGACTTCTAACTTAATAGTTGACTAAAATTTTTCAAAATTACCAGAACTTCATATAGTTCATTTTTTCG
This sequence comes from Anabaena azotica FACHB-119, assembly GCF_014697625.1. Lineage (GTDB taxonomy): Bacteria > Cyanobacteriota > Cyanobacteriia > Cyanobacteriales > Nostocaceae > Trichormus > Trichormus azoticus_A. The sequence continues at coordinate 25,854 of NZ_JACJSG010000030.1, forward strand.
TTTTAATAATGTAAATTCATCTGATATATCATAAGTGGGAGTATGCGTCTTAATCAATTTTATAAACATAAAATGACTACCATTAGTCAGCAATCCAAACACAGGCTTATCTTGATTAGGACTAGCCAGCATATAAGCCAATGCTTGAGGAATATTTTCTAAAAGAGATATCCCAGCCCTTTTCGATTCAATTACTAGCAACCAAAACTGCTTTTGAATAACTAAAATATCTATTCTTCCTCTGATAACCTCTCCTTCATCTTCTACAGAAATTTCTATAGATTCCTCAGTTCCAATAGCAAAAGGCTGACTATAAAAGCCTGCCAAGTCTAATAAAGGTGACAAGACAACCATTTTAACAGCATTCTCTAGAATTGGTGGTCTTTGGGCTAAGTTTAAGAAATTTGATTTAACTCTATCTAAATATTGCTTTTCTACATCTGTAATTTCTGGCAAATTATCTAACCATTCTGTGAAGAAAGCCTCATCTTCTACTCGTTGCAACCCAAATCTTTCTTTTAGATAGGCAAGCCCTATATTTTTTGCTTGGATGATTTGAACCATAGTTTAAAAAATAGATACTACTGGCGTGTCTAGACTAAAATATTGCATTAGCCAACAATTTATCGTCTTACTCATCTGCGTTCATCTGCGTTCGATTTTTTTCCCAATCTAATGCCGCATTTTAGTTTGGTCACGCTACTACTTATTGTAAGTAAATTTTCACCAAATAATTTTAATGATAAAAATATGCAAAGCGCAGTATAACATCAATTATTGTAGACTGCGCTGATATTGTTGATAAATTATTTTAAATATTTGTTAACTCTTGTAATTTTTGCAAAACGGCTTGTGCATGACCTTTAGCTTTAACATTAGGCCAAGCATAGGCGATAATTCCATCAGGTGAGATTAAAAAAGTTGAACGGGCGACACCCATGTATTCTTTGCCCATAAATTTCTTTAAGCGCCAAGCACCGTATGCTTCTATCAGTTTATGTTCTGGGTCGCTTAGAAGAGTGATAGACAAACTATGTTTATCGATGAATTTGCAATGTGCTTTACCAGAGTCAGGACTTACACCTAAAATTTTCGCTTCTAATTGGCTAAATTCTTGATATAATTCTGTAAAATCCTTGGCTTCTGTGGTGCAGCCTGGGGTGTCATCTTTGGGATAGAAATAAATTACAACCCACTGATTATTAAAATCACTCAGACTGACTAAATTACCATTCTGGTCAGGGGTAGAAAAATTAGGCGCTGGCTGTCCAGGCTGGGGAATGTTGCTCATAATTTTACTGGTGTAAATAGCGGAATATGCAGGCTTTTAGATTGTACATAAATTAGGCGATCGCTCATTCTCCACTTGACATTTTTAGCAAATCTGTAGGGTGGGCAGTGCAGCGCCAAGAATCAGATATAATCCTACAGGTCTAAAAATTGTGGCGCTGCTGTCGGCGACGTTTACCCCGAACTTTACTCATTAAGAAGTTAAATATACTCGGTTCAGAAGACGCTGTTGATTCTGGCTGATTTTGTTTCCTACTTCTCCAATAATCTACAGAATATATATTGAAACCATGACCAGCAAGCAAAATAAACAGCACAATTCCGTAACTTAACATGGAAGTGGCTGCACCCCAATTCTGTACCGATGTTACGCCTAACTTCAAAATTATCATGAGTACAAAAGTGACAATTAAAGCGCTGCGTGTTGCTAAACCAATGGTGATTAATATACCCACAATTAATTCTACTGGAGGAACTAAATAGGAATTAATTCTTACCAGAAATTCAGGAAAATAGGAATTTTCTAATTGTTTAACTGTGGCTTCCACAAAGCCGGGAATATTCCCAATGCGAGTAAATCCATGATTAAAATAATTTACGCCTATAAGAATGCGTAAAAGTAAATAGGCGATCGCAATATCTTTCTGCTTGAGACTTAAATAATTTCTACTGTCAGCCATGATTATTCACTCCAACCTTAACTAAGTTTTATTGCAGAGATGGAAATCAGCGTGACTCTTGCAGATAATGCAAGTCTGTTTGCGAATTCTGCACATTTGTCCGTTTAGAAGAAAGGATTAAACGAACGTGGCGATCGCTAGATAAATAAGTATGTAGCCAAGTCAGTAAAACTAGCAAGCGGCTACGGTAGCCTGGAAGATAAACTAAGTGAACTCCCAGCCACATCAACCAAGCCAAGAAACCTGTAAACGCCAACGCCCCAATTTTACCCACACCTGCATAACAGCCAATAATCGCCAATCTACCTTTATTGAAATAGTTAAAAGGCTTTGGTGATTTCCCCCGCATTTGCAGGCGAATATTCCGCGCTACCGCCACGCCTTGCTGGAGTGCTTCCGGCGCAACCCCAGATAATGACTTACCATTCTGTTCCACATAAGCCAAATCCCCAACTGCATACACATTGGGATGTTCCAATACTTGTAAGGTGGGATGAACTACTATTTTGCCTTTATGCGCCACAGCTAACTCCTCGGAAACTCCAGGGAGGTTGGCTTCTAAACCAGCAGTCCAAATCACGGTTTGAGATGGGATTATCTCTTCGTTGTCCAAGTGAACAAATCCATCGGTAACTTGACTGACTCTAGTTTGCAAATAAACTTCAACCCCTAGCTGACGCAATTTTTTGTGTGTGTAGATTCCTAACTTTTTTGGCAATTCAACTAACAAGCGATCGCCCGATTGTACTAAAATAATTCTTACTTCCTTAGAATCTATCGTGGGATAATCCCGGCGCAAGCAGCCCCGCACCATCTCAACTAATGCACCCGCCAACTCTACACCAGTTGCGCCACCCCCAACAATAGTAAAAGTTAGCAGTTTTTGCCTTCTATCTGCATCAGCTTCTTGAATAGCTTGTTCAAAACAGTCAAAAATCTGATTTCGTAGCGCTACCGCTTCCTCTAAACTCCTCATAGAAAAAGCAGATTCTTCAGCACCGTTAACACCCCAAAACTGAGTGCGGCTACCAGTCGCCAACACCAGAAAGTCATAATTAATTGCAGCGTTAGCTGTTTTGACAACTTGCCCAGAAAAATCAATATGCTCAACCTCAGCCATGAGAAACTGAACTTGAGGCTTGTGATATTTAAACAAGGAACGCCGTAAAATCGTGCGGATGGGGTAAGCAATATACTCTGGTTCTATTTGCCCTGTGGCTACCTGATAAAGTAACGGCACAAAAGTATGGTAATTATGGCGATCGATTAGTAATACATCTGCACCAGAATTAGCTAAAGATTGGGCAGCTTGTAAACCACCAAATCCAGCACCAACAATAACAACGCGGCGATTCCTCATCATTCCCCTCTTGATTGAGTTGGCTGGTCAAACTCTTTAATTTAAAAAAATGTAACAAATAAATAATTTTATTATAGATAACTTGTTAGAAATTACACACCTACATTCATATACCCTTAATTTTTTGTTTTCATGTGTAAGTCCTAGTCTGTCAAAAATTGACATTTACTGTTAATCATGGCAGTATCTTAAATAAAAGCAGAATCACTCTTTATTGCCGCACCATGAACGTACATCTCGGCGAGACATTAGATAAATTTGTGGCTGAACTCATCGCCAGTGGGCTTTATCAGTCGCAAAGTGAGGTGATTCGTGAAGGGTTACGTCTGCTCAAAGAACGTGAGGATTTACGAAAACTCAAACTTGAACAATTGCGGCGTGACATTCACAAAGGAATTGAGCAGCTTGAGAACGGAGAGTTTAGCACCTACACCTCGTCTCAAGACCTTGCTGAAGAAATTAAGACGACAGGACGCAAGAAACTCGCCTCCTCAAGAAATAACTCCCAAAAATGAAGCAGCTAAGAGTGAGCGTTGAGGCAAAAGGCGATTTGGCTGATATTTGGTGGTACATAGCCCAAGATAATGAAAGCGCCGCAGACGCTATTATTACCAAAATAATAGAAAAATTTGATGAACTGCTGGTAACTCCTGATATTGGCAGAGCGCGTACTGAGTTAGCACCATCTCTTCGCAGTATTGCTGTAGGAAAATACCTAATCTTTTACCGCTCTATTACAGAAGGTATTGAAATTGTGCGCGTTATTCACGGTGCTAGAGATATTCAGAGTTTTTTTGAGGAACCATAAGCTATAGCACTGACGTAGTGACTTAAAAAAGGAGTCCAATTGGACTCCTTTTATCATTACAAAAAGATTTTACTAAGTAATTTGTAATTACTTAATTGTTACCTTACCACCAGCTTCTTCAATCCGCTTCTTAGCGTCTTCAGCAGCTTCTTTAGCAATAGCTTCCTTGATAGGCTTAGGAGCAGCTTCTACTAAATCTTTAGCTTCTTTCAAACCTAAACCAGTGATTTCACGGACAATCTTCAATACAGCAATCTTCTTATCAGCAGGAACAGATTCGAGAATAACGTCAAATTCGGTTTTCTCTTCTACAGGTTCAGCAGCAGCAGCAGCAGCAGGAGCAGCAACAGCTACGCCAACAGGAGCAGCAGCACTTACACCGAAAGCTTCTTCAATTTGCTTAACTAATTCAGCAGCTTCCAGCAAAGTCAAGGATTTTAATTGGTCTAAAATTTGATCGGTTGCAGCAGACATTGATATAACTCCTGTAATGTTGATTTAGTTATTTTGTCAGTTGTCAGTGGTGAACTTAACTACTAACAACTAATACCGTGATTAGGCTGCATCGTCAGAGCCGCCATTTTCTTTGTCAGCCAGAGCTTGCAATGCACGCGCCAAACCACCTGGAACTTCGTTGATACCCACAGCCAACTTGGTCGCCACAGCATTGATAGCTCCAGCAATTTGACCAATGAGTTGTTCCTTGGAAGGTAAGTCTCCTAGAGCCTTAACATCTGGCTCTTTGAGTAAGCGTCCTTCCAAAACTCCACCGCGAAGTTCAGTCTTCTTGCTAGCTTTTTGGAAATCTTGGTAAGCTTTAATTGCTCCAGAGAAATCTTCTTTAACTAACAAAAATGCGGAAGAACCTTTGAGCAACTCTGATAAAGCTTGCCATTTTTCATCATCCTGAATGGCAATCCCCATCAAAGTATTTTTAGTTACTTTGCAGACAGTGCCAGTAGGACGTAGCCGCCGCCGTAAGTCAGTAATTTCGGCAACTGTTAGACCTTGGTACTCAATTACTAGTGCCAAAGTTGACTCGCTCAAAGTTTCTTTGAGGTCAGCTACGATTTCTTTTTTATTTTCTAGCGTTCTACCCATATCGGTTTCACCTCCTCAAAATAATCGTCGATTCTCTTTGATGATTTTCTGCTGACCTGACTTTTCACGGGATCTGGAAAACCCCTCTCCAAACCTCTCCCCTACCAGGAGAGAGGCTTTGATTTCTCCCCCTTCCCTACTAGGGAAGGGGGCTGGGGGGTTAGGTTTGGCGTTACCTCCACATAACATGAAAAATCAGTTTGCTGACAAGGGCAAACAATAAACCCCAGCTATCTCAGCCGGGGTTAAGTATCAAGACTCTTGTTTCTAAGGTGACGCACAATAATTTTGTCACCTCCAGTCATAGAGCTTTCACCTCGGCAGGATATTAAGCATTAGCACCTGCTGTCTCCGGCTTTGCATATTTAATTTTGGCAATTGGCAATGGTATCTTACCGATTACCAATTACCAATTACCCGTTACCAAATTTATGCTGCTTCCGTCAGTTTAAAATCTCTCAGAGCGTTGATATCGACTTTAATAGATGGCCCCATTGTGGCAGACACATAAAATGTGCGCCAGTAGCGACCTTTGGCTCCTGAAGGGCGATTACGGTCAATCGTTTCTTGCAATGCCTTCAAGTTTACCAACAAATCTTCAGGCGAGAAGGATGCCTTACCAAACATAACATGAACGATGCCTGTACGGTCAGCCCGGAACTCTAATTTCCCGGCTTTAAATTCAGCGATCGCACTTGCTATGTCAAATGTGACTGTACCACCTTTGGGTGATGGCATTAAACCACGAGGCCCTAAAAGCTTACCAAGTTTTGCCACCTGTGGCATCACATCTGGTGTGGCAATCAACTTGTCAAAGTCCATTCTGCCTTTTTGGATTTCGTCGATTAGTTCTTCCGAACCAACTACATCCGCACCAGCGTTGGAGGCTTCTGTAACTTTTTCACCACGAGCAATTACTGCTACTCGCACAATTTGCCCTGTACCTTTAGGCAATGCAACTGTAGTCCGTAATTGTTGGTCTGTATATTTTGGATCAATACCTAAGCGAATATGCGCTTCTGCTGCTTCGGGGAATTTAGCTGTAGCTGTCTCTTTCAACAGACTTAGAGCATCTAGCGGCGCGTATTCTCTATCTTCTACTTTTGCTTGCAATTCCTGCAAGCGACGTGATACTTTCTTGCCCATTTTTATCTCCTGGGGTTATTGGCGAAGCTTGGCTTCTCCCCCGATAAATTTTAATTATGACTGCTGAGTTATAAGTTCTGAGTATTTAATACTTAACTCATCACTATGAACTCTCAATTTTCCCTATTCTGTAATGGTAACGCCCATGTTTTTGGCAGTTCCCGCCACAATTTTCATTGCTGCGTCGATGTCGTTGGCGTTGAGGTCAGGGAGTTTGGTCTGAGCAATTTCCCGCAGTTGTGCTGTGGTAATTGAGCCGACCTTTTTCTTATTGGGTTCGTTGGAACCTCTTTCAATCTTTGCCGCTTTGCGAATCAATACTGATGCTGGTGGCGTTTTGAGTACAAATGTGAAACTCCGGTCTTCATATACCGAGATTTCTACAGGAATTACCATTCCAGCTTGGTCTGCTGTTTTGGCGTTGTACTCTTTGCAGAACATCATGATATTAACACCATGTTGACCCAAAGCCGGGCCAACTGGGGGTGCTGGGTTGGCTTTTCCAGCATTCAGGGCCAATTTAATGACCGCTACTACTTTCTTCGCCATTTTTTATTAGCTCTGTTTTTCTACCTGATTAAATTCCAGTTCTACTGGTGTGTCTCGCCCGAAAATCGAGAGCAAGGCTTTTAGTTTACTCCGTTCTGGACTAACTTCAATCACCTCGCCTTCAAAGTCCTTGAATGGGCCAGAAAGCACGACTATCTTATCACCACTAGCCATGTCAATTTTGACAACTGGCTCTTGTTCTGTGGTTTGTTTGAAGATTCGTTCTACTTCAGAATGGCTTAGGGGTAACGGCTTAACGTGTCCACGGCCTTTGCCTGTCCCACGTTTTTGTTCTGCTCCCACAAAGTTGATTACATGGGATGTGTTGCGTACCACCTGCCAAGTATCATCATCCATCACCATCCGCACTAACACATAGCCAGGAAATACTTTCTCTTCTGTGTGGCTGCGGCTACCATCCTTACGGATTTTAACTGCTGGTGTGTGAGGAATTTCTACTTGGACAATCTTCTCAGCTACATCAAAAGTTTGAATGCGCTGTTCTAAATTGGTTTTGACTCGTTTTTCGCAACCGGAGGCTACTTGCACTGCATACCAGCGTGTTTCTTTTGGCGCTGTTTCTGCTGTTTCCTCTGACTGCGGCGAGTTAATTGGTTCGTCTGTCGCAGAAGTCATCAGAATACCTGCTTTGCTACCCAACCAAACAATCCATCGACTAAATAGATTAAGGAGGCGGAGAGTGTCACCATGAGCAACACGGCTGCTGATTCGCTAATTAGTTGCTTGCGACTGGGCCAAACTACTTTATCTAGTTCTTCTCTGGTTCCTTGAAAGAAGTTGCCAAAGTTAAACCCGCCAGCATTCTCTACGATTTCTGCCTCATTTTTCTTGGCCACGGTCTTCTATCCCCCGTCTTTAGTCAATACAGCTATACTCTGCTTATTTTCATCCAGGTTGACAGCTTCAACTCCATCAAATTAACTGGAAGCAAAAAAGCTGCAAGTATAAAACAACTACACCCGAAATCAATAGCACTTCTTGCCATTTTAGCAGATGTACTATTGGTTCGGGCTGTGTTTTTTACTTTCGAGCGCGCCCTGGAGGACTTGAACCCCCGACATCAGGTTTTGGAGACCTGCGTTCTACCAACTGAACTAAGAGCGCACAAGCTGGTTTGGTTTTAGTTTGTCAAGCTTTTTCTAGCTTAACTTCACTAACATATCATTCTAACATAATTTTGTCGAGGGAGCAAGCGGCAGATGCCGCCGATTCACTGAGATTTCTCCCATACCCTGAACAAAAATTATAAAGAACGGTCGAAGCGTTGCTTAATCCGGGTAGCCTTACCTACGCGACCGCGTAGATAGTACAGTTTAGCACGTCTTACTTTACCACGACGCAATACTTTAATGCTATCAATGCGGGGGGAGTGTAACAGGAATACCCGTTCTACACCAACGCCTTGGAATACGCGACGGACTGTAATGGTTTCGTTAATACCACCGTTGCGTCTAGCAATGACCACGCCTTCGTATGGCTGGACACGATATTTGTCGCCTTCTTTGATTTTCACACCGACTCTTACAGTGTCGCCGATATAAATTTCGGGCAGGTTAGATTTTAGTTGTTCCGCTTCTATGGAACGGATGATCTCTTGAGCGCTCATGGCCTGTTTGCTTCAAAAACTCACAATCATCCATCATAAATCGAGAATCGTGTTTCAGTCCACTGCTTTGATGATAGATAATTTTACAGATACGCCAGCCTGGAAATAAAAGCTATATTGCAAGGAAAATTTGTTACAGGTGTGATACTTATGAAATTTAGCGTTGTCATTACCACTTATAACCGTGTAGACTTGCTGCGTCGGGCGATTGATTCAGCGTTGCAACAGACTGTACCCTGTGAGGTGGTAGTTGTTGACGATTGTTCAACGGATGAGACCCAAAGCTATGTGAAAAGTTTGGGTAATTCTGTTGTGTATCATCGCAATGAGGTCAACCAAGGCCACTCCGCAGCCGTAAATACTGGTGTGGAAAAGGCTAGCGGTGATTGGATTAAATTTTTAGATGATGACGATTATTTAGATGTTAAGTGTATAGAACAGATGTGTGAGGCGATCGCACTTTGTCCTGATGCGGTAATTTGCTCTTGTATCGCCGCACAGGTGGATAGTAACGGTGTTGAGTTGAGTAGTACACCCAAAACTGGCCCTGGTTTAGCTTTTTACATTCCCCAAACCGATGTTCATTACGGTATGCTGTTGGAACTTGTGCCATTTGGTACACCAGTGCAAGTTGCTTGTCGCCGTGACGCTTTCTTGAAAACTGGCGGTTGGGATGCTCAACTGAATACCAATTGTGATGATATTGATTCTTGGATTAAAATTGCCCAGTTTGGTCATGCCATTTTCCTCAATCAGTGTCTAGCTTACCGGACAATTTGGCCTGGTGCTTATAATCAAAAGTTTTCTTTGCAGCAGCGTTTGAATACGAATATTTTAATGAAGGAAAAAATTTATGCTTTGGTGGATGAAAAACATCGCTTGCAGATTCCATCTCTTGATGATATCAAGAATTACTTAAAGCTTCATTGGTCTATAGTGGCATTGAAACAGAAAAATTTGTCTAGCTTTTTGACGATTTTAGATACATCTATACTTTCCATTTCTGCTTGGAAATTATTGCTGAATACTGTCTATTCACGCAAATCGCAAATGAATAATGAACGTGTTAATAAATTGGTCTTGATTGAATCTTAGGTTATTGTTTGTAGTCAAGGCTTTAGCCTTTAGTTGCACGTTGGGAAAGGACTAAAGTCCTTACTACAAACATTTATAGCTGCGATCGCGGAATACGCTGATCCAAACCGATGTATCAATCAGCAGCATGACGATTTTCACGCAGGGCTTTGTGGTCAAAATCTGGTGCAAAGTGAATTTGTCCAGCAAGGTCAAGAAGATTTTTTTTGCGGCGCGATCGCACTAGTTCTTGCACAGCCAGGTTTACTAGTTCTTCTTGAGTATTTAAGTTGGTAAGTTGTAAAGCTTCTTTAAGAAGCGATTCATCAAGGTTAATTGTAATTTGCATAGAATGACTATGGGTTTAAGTATAACTATACTCTTCATATTTTCAAGAAGTCTATGAAGTGAATTATTCAATACAAATTTTCATTTATACGATATGTTTGGGAGGCGCTTCTGATAGAGGAAATTCTTCAATATAAAGTTTTGTTGCCTCTTTTACGCCTGCGATCGCCTGTTCAATAGTTTCTCCTTGATCCACAGTGCCGACTTCTGGACACTCGGCTATATACATATGCTCTTCTTTGTAGATAATCACTGTAAAGCTACGATTTTTCATAACTAATGTCAGCAGTAATTTAGGTTTAGTTGAAATAATGCTCCTATTTCATCATGATAAAGCAAGCGATGAAAAAATTAACTATGAATGCTCACCGATAACATACATAGGACTCATTTTTGAGTTTTGAAATATACGTAGGGTGGGCAATGCCCACCAAAGATATCTGAATTTCCTCAATTGTTCCCTTCAGCATGATAAAGCTTTGGTATTAGGGATAGTTAATTGGCTAATCCAACATTACAATACACTTATAGTTCTTCCAAAAAAGAATTTACAGCTTTTTGTTTCCACTCTGAAATCTGAATTGCATTTTCGGCAAGGTACTGATTGAGCGATGTGTGGGAAGCTGTTAAAATCTTTCTTGCCATTTCTTTAATAAAATTAAACTTTTCTTCTACATAACTTTTTGATACAACTAACGAATTGAAAAAGGGACGGGTTAAACCAGGTGCAAGTGTATTACGATTTTGTGCAATGTATGAAGATGTATAAATTCCTCCATGATGAACTAACAGGTTACGATCTCTAAGTAAATTGTCATAGATTTTTATTTCATCTTTAGAAAAAGGAGAAATCATAATTAATGCTCTGTAAAGCGCATTAATTTTTTGTGCCGTGCCAAAGTCATATTTTTCAGCAACAAGGAAGCCAATGTTGTAAAACAGTGCAGTTCCTAACTCAAGTGCTTTTGTGGGTTCAATACTGATATCCTGACCATTTTTGGATAAGTTATTAAGCAGTGATGGCTCTATATTAATAATTGATGCAAAGTGATCTTTGCAAAATGCTTCAAAATAGGATACTAGACCAATCACACATAATTCATTTATATGAGAGCTAGTATTTTCTGATTGGTTCAAATAAACTTTCTCTAGCCCATTAAGGGTATAATCAAAGAAAAACGGGGCTGTCGGTACTCCACCCGAAAACAAATCTAGCCAGTCACCTGAGTTCTGTTCTGCATACATGGCTTGAAAATTGAGAGATAGCTGTGAAGTAATATTTTAACTTAATAAATCTAGCTAATTCAAAATCTCTTTTACTTGCGACTGGTAACTTATCGAACTCAAGAAAAACTTGAAACGGTTAGTACGGCACAAGATTATTAGAATGTGTTAAGAACAATGAAAGCAAATTTTGATACATATGTCAACATGATCGCCACTCTTCATCCATGCACTCTCATCACGTTAAATTAGAATAACCCAACAATACCTGAATACTGTTGGGTTATTCTACAGTCAGTCTTGCACCTAAACGATCGCCCCACCACTTAAAACTTAAATCTCTTCGTCCACCTACGCCAGAAAGTAAACCTCGGCTGACTCCAACCTCCACTTAGTACATCGTGGAGAAAGGTGTAGAAGCAAGGGATAATAAATAAGGTGAGCATAGTTGCGATCGCCATCCCAAAAAAGACGACAATTCCTAAAGGTTGTAAAAATTCCGAACCTTCGCCAATACCCAATGCCAGAGGAAACAGTCCTAAAATTGTAGTGACTGTGGTCATCATAATTGGACGCAGGCGTTGAGGTGCGGCTTTGAGGATGGCGGTTTGACGGGTACAACCTTCTTCTTCCCGAATTTGGTTGGCTAGTTCTACCATCAAAATCCCGGCGTTAACTACAATACCCACCAGCAACACTGCACCAACTAGAACGGTTGCACCAATGGCTGTTTGAGTAATATACAAACCGAAAAGACCCCCAGCTAGTGCGAGTGGTACTGTAAACATAATTACCAAAGGGTCAATCAGAGAATTGTACTGCACAGCCATGACGACGAAGATTAAAAATGTCGCCAACGCACCCAAGGTTTTGAGAGAGTCTTGCAGTTGCTGATTAGTTTCTTGGGCTGAACTTGGTAAAAATGTCACTCCTTCAGGTAATTCTAAACCTTGAACTATCTGATTGACTTGTGCTAAAGCATCACCAAGACTGGCTCCCTCACTGAGATTCCCGGCAATAATGAATACTTGACGCTGGTTGATACGCTGAATTTCTCCTGGTGCTTGACCTTCTTCGATCCGCGCTACATCTAAGAGGCGGACTAGTTGGTTATTTTCTGTGAATAATGGTAGCCGTTCTAGTTGGGAAGTACGTTGGATAGACTCTTGATTTAACTCTACTCGCACATCGACTAGGCGGTTCCCCCGTTGAATTTGCGTAGGAACTGAACCTTCGATCGCAGTTTGAATGGTTTGACCAATTTGTTGTGCTGTTAGTCCCAAAGCTGCAACTCTTTCCCAGTCGGGACGAATTTGCACTTCTGGTTGACGGGGGTCAGCATCTGGTCGAAATCTTGCTAATGTGGCGTTTTCTTCCAAGGCTTGCAGAACTTGTCTACCTGCTTGTTGTAGGCTTTGTTCATCTGTACCTTGTAAGATGACATCAATTTCTGAGCCTTGCGCTGGGGTATTACTCAAAATTAAACCACGTACTTGTCCAGGGCTGAGGCGGAGTAAGATTCCTGCGAGATTGAGCTTGTTAAACTCTTGATTGACTTTTTGGACGTAAGCTTCGACATCTTGTCCTGGTTTGAGAGAAATTGTACTATTCGCCCTTAAAGGGTTTTCTGTGGTGTTGCTACCAAATAAAAAACCCCCGACAGTTGTGAAAGCATAGTCAGTCTCAGGTTGTTTGATGATGACTTCATCCACAGCCTGCATGACTTTTTGGGAGGTTTCCAAGGGTGTACCTGGGGGAAACTGGACTCTGAGGTTGGCTTGTCCTGTGTTGATGCGAGGTAAGATTTCTTGAGACACTTGACCTGCCATAAAGACAGTACCGCCACCTAAAATGATTAAGGCAACAGCAATGACAATGATTCTGTAGCGTAGGACTTGCCTTAACAGCCGACCATATAGGATTGTGGCATCTTCAAAACGGTGATTGAACTGTCGCAGTAGCCAAAATTCACTGACACGACTCGACCAAGGAATGGCTAGGAGTCGGGAAGAAAGCATGGGAACTATGGTAACAGCGACAACTAGAGATGCGGCTACGGCAAAGCTGATGGTTAAAATCAGTTCGTTAAATAGTAGGGCGATAAAACCGCCAATTAATAGGAAGGGTACGACAGAAACTAAGTTAGCCGCAGTAGCAGCTACTAAAGCAGATTCAACTTCTTGAGAGGATGCGATCGCAGTTTCAATAAAATATTTAGCATTGGGTTTTCTTTGTCCCTCTCCATCCGCTAATGTCTCCCGTTCTTTTTGGTTGGGAGTCATACCTGTTCTTTCGGCAATGTTTTCTAAAATGACTACGGATGTATCAATTGCTTGACCAATTCCCAACGTCAAACCTGCCAAACTGAAGACATTCAGTGTCAAGCCGAATAACTTCATTAGGGCGATCGCTGCTAAAGTACAGAGTGGGATTGCCAAACTGATAATTAACGTTTGTCTGAGCGACCCTAAAAATAACAATACTGCTGCGGCTGCCAACAATGCCCCAGAAACAGCCGAAAAAATCACATCATTGAGGGAATTACGGATGAAGCGAGATTCATCTGTAGTTGGCGTTAAAATCATATCTTCTGCAATTAAGCCAGACTGGCGTAACTCTTCTATGCGCCGTTTAACTCCATCAACTACTGTAATTGTGTTGGCATCAGGTTGCTTTTGAATCGATACTTTAACTGCTGGCTGACGGTTGAGGTAAACAAACAGTCTTTGTTCTTCTGTACCATCATTGACTTCGGCAAAGTCTCGCAGATATACACGTCTGGAAGATGGGGGAACAGTAGAGTTAGCCGAAGATGTGGCGGGAGATGAAGCGACTTCAAAGGAAAGGTTTTCGATTTCACTAGCGTTTTGAAAGCGCCCAAAAGTACGAGTTAGTGGTTCGGAATTTTGTCCTAAAATCCTACCACCTGACACATCTTGGTTTCGCGCTTGTAATTGCACAAGTACATCGTTTAAGCCAATTCCCAAAGCTTGTAACCGATTTAAGTCAACCAGTACCCTAACTTCTTCTTCCGCCGCACCAGAGACATCGACTGCGGCGACTCCAGGCACAACACCGAGTTCACGGGATAATTCCTCATCCGCAAATACTCGTAAATCTTTACCTTGCAAAGATGTAGAAGTTAGGGCTAATTCGTAGATTGGTTGTTGGGAAGGGTCGAATTTGAATATCCGTGGTTCTTCTATTGTGTCTGGTAGCTGTCCTCTACCCCGGTTAAAAGCAGCAGTGGCATCATTGAGGGCTTGGTCGATATCGCCTCCCGGCTGGAAGAATAAATCCAAACTTACCTGTCCCTCACGGGTGCGAGAAAAGACCTGGACAACGTTCTCAGTAGCTGATAAGGCTTCTTCTAGAGGTCTGGTAATTTCATCTATTGCTACTTCCGGTGAAATACCCGGTGCTTCTAAGCGTACACCAATCCGGGGGTAGGTAATTGATGGCAATAAATCTACTTGGATATTTGTAAGAAAAAATATTCCCACAACAACTACCGTCAGTGCCAGCATCAGTGTGCCGATGTGTTGGCGAATTGATATAGCACTGAGACTAAATCCACCATTTTTATTTACTTGCTGCATTAGGTCGGTTCGCTCCAATTCAAAATAATTCGTAATTCGTGAATTAGGTTCGTCGGGTTATTTTGAATTTCCCTGTGGGGTTCGTTCGGAAAGAATCGAAAGGCGTACAGGTTCACCATTTTTTAATGGTCTACCACTACGCGCCACATAGCGCTCTCCTGGTTGTAAGCCGGATAAAATTTCTACTTTGCCATCAACCCTTTTTCCTAAAGTGACGGCGCGAGCTGTGACTGTGGGTTTACCTTGATTATCTGTAACTACGTATAATGTGCCGTTTTGAGGTTGTGATTGTCGCTGTGTAGTTGCGGATGATTGCTGATTTCTGCCTTCTGTTTGTATGGCTGTTTGTGACACTACTACTCTTTCTGGTGTTTGGTTGGCAAAGTTAACCCTTGCTAGCAGTCCGCTACCTATGTTGCGTTGACTGTTGGGAATTACTACTTCTACTGGTATCAAACGAGCTGTAGCATCGGCGGCGGGGGAGATGCGGATGACTTTACCGTTAATTGTTTGGTTGGGGAAGGCATCTAAGCGGACTTGTACAGGTTGTCCAAGGCGAATTTGTCCTAGTTCTAATTCGGAAACTTGCACCACTACTTTAATTTGGCTCAAGTCGGCAATTTTGAGAACTTCTCCACCTGCTTGTAGGAGATTACCCGGTTCTGTAGCTTTTTCGGTGACGACACCAGTAATAGGTGAGGTGAGACTGGTATAGGAACGGCGCTCTCTGGTTTGGGCAACTACTGCTTGTTGGGCAAATACTCTACCTTTAGCAGCAGCAACGACTTGTTGTTCTGTGCGGACTTGCTCTGTGGCTGCACGTAATGCTTGGGCGGCTGTGTTGGCTTCGGTGCGGGCTTGCTGGGCTGCTTGTTCGGATATGGCTCCTTCTTTAAATAATCTCTCTTGGCGTTTGGCATCGGCTTCGGTTTGTGCTACTTGTAGCCTTTCTCGTTCTACTTGAGTGCGGGCATTACTTACTTGCGTTGTCGCTCTGGCTACTTCCGACTGGAGGGCGGCGAGTTCGGCTTCTGCTCGCTTTAATTCTGTAGTTAGTAATACATCATCTAATCGTCCGATGTTTTGCCCTTGTTTAACGGTTTGACCTACATCTGTGTTGAGGGATAATAGTCTGCCTTCTACTTGCGATCGCAATGATACTGTGCGGAAGGGGATGGTTGTACCTGTATACTCTGGTTGTGTCTCTATTCTATCTGTACTGGCGATCGCTACATCTACAGCTGCTGGGCCGCCTCTTTCTCTACCACCCCGTTGTTGTGATTGAGCTTCGGCTGCTTCTTTGGGTAGAGAGCCACAACTTGTTGTTAATACTCCCACACTCAACATACCAGTAAATAATAAGATAAATTTTGCAGATACTCTCTTAGGCACTGCTTGTCTGTGGGCATTTCCCTTGACCAATTCTTCCTTGCTTGTTAATAAAGAGGTTATAGCTGGGTAAGTTTGCTGCTTCATGATTTTTGCTCTAATGTTGTTGTTCAAAATCATTTATAGTTCGCTTTTGTGACGAAGTTGTTACAATAACAGCCTTTTTTACCTAGCGATTTTTTATGTACAGTACCGCCTGCAAAATAAGCTCAAGACTAAATTCATTTTCTGAACCTGCTTTTTTGGGTGAAGAATTATTACTTTTGGCATAGAAAGTGAGAATAATCTTTGATATGTGAGTGAGCTATATATTTGGTATGAGTTTTTCTCGGTGGCTTGGTTTTTACCACTTAGGTTAGTAGAAAAACTCAAACTAGTTTCTCATTTTTTAGTGTGAAACACAGATATTTAGTAAATCTAAATATACATAAATATTAGCAAAAATACTAAAAATGTCACAGCAAATCTTGAGTGATTCTTAAATATATTAAAAAATCTTAAGATAAATTGTGTTTTGTTACAAGCTATGATTTGAATGAAGCAATTATTTTATGTAGAGGAGGAAAATTAAGAGTGACATCAACGCTTAAACTCGTACATACGGCTGATGAGTCCCAAATTATTCATTTCTTTCAAGAGTCTGTTGGTCAGTGGCGTTCGGAAAGACGTTACTATACTCTCCCCGATGGAGAAACCAAGGAGATGGAGAGTATCATCAATATCCGATTTTTAGAACAAGGCTGCGATGAACTGCGAAAACTGGCTCAGATACATGAGTTATCTGAGTCAGTGATTTTAGTATGTGGTGCAGAAGTCAATTGGATCAGTACAGATGTTCTAAAAGCTAGAACTGAGTCGCAAGGTTCAACGCTATTTGGCGCTTTAGGAAACACCTTGTACCGCGATCGCGGTTTTGCCACCTCCAAACCAGTCACCGCCAAGTATAATTTTCCCAATACCCAGACTCTATATTTGCGAACCGAATATAATGATTCATTATTTGAGGAAGAATTAAAGTTAATAGGTAGCAAATACCGCACAAGACAGACCATCATTTCTCGCGCAGGTGAACAGATAATGATAGGTCAGTATTTAGAAAAGAGAATAGTTTAGTAGTCCATAGTCCATAGTCCATAGTCCATAGTCCATAGTCAACAGTCCATAGTCCATAGTCAACAGTTCATAGTCAACAGTCCATAGTCCATAGTCCATAGTCAACAGTTCATAGTCAACAGTCCATAGTCCATAGTCCATAGTCCATAGTCCATAGTCAATAGTCAACAGTCTATAGTCCATAATCCATAGTCCATAGCCACTGATTTTTACTATGGACTAATGACTAATAACTAATTATGCACTTGTTGGGGAGTCAGATTGATCAAGTGCAGTACGTGCATTCCAAGACAGCATCACGCGAGATACTCCGGTGAAGAGAACGCTAACACCTACTAATGTTCCCAACAACCAAGGTGCGTTAAAAGGCCATTGGAACCAAACCATTGCACCCAAGATTAAGGTAATGATACCGTCGCCTAAAACCCAAGTCCAGTTTTGTTGAGGGCGGATGCGGAAGGCTAAAATTAGCTCGAATATACCCTCTGTTAATAAAAAGCTACCCAACAATAAGGTGAGGGTTAAAATACCTGTTCTGGGGTAAACAAATAACATTACACCTGTGGCGATGTAAAGACCACTTAATAAGAGTTTCCAAAGGAAACCACCTTGCTGACGGGTTTGAGTAGCGTAAACTAATTTGGCGAATCCTGACGAAATGAGGATCAAAGCAAACCAAGTTTCGGCGAAGATTGTAGAAACGGTGGGTATAGCGATCGCAATAATTCCTAAAACAATCAACAGAACGCCAATTACTAGCGACCCATTGATATTTTTATTGATGTCATTAGAAATGTTGCTTGTCATACAAATATTCCCCTATGCTTTAGCGAACCTAAGATAAGGCTAGAAAATTTTGGCAAATCTCGACAGACCCCTAAGATATAAGCCTTCTAGCCAATTATTTTAGTTTTGGGAAATACAGGACTGACGCAACTGGCTCTTGGGGTAGGGTGTGTCAGATAATGATTATTATTTAGAGGCTATTTATAAAGTAAATATTAAGTAGTGGCGCGACCGGACTAAAATGTTGCATTAGATGGGGAAAAATCGAACGCAGATGCACGCAGATGCACGCAGATGAACAAGATGATAGATTGTTGGCTAATGCACAAAATTAGTCCGGTCATGCCAGTAGTGGCGTGGCAAGCTTAAAATGTTGCATTAATTAACCACAGAGGCACAGAGACACAGAGGTTAGAGAGGAAACTTATTGCACTATTTTAGCCTTGCCACGCCAGTAGTAGCGCGACTGGACTAAAATGTGGCATTAGGTTTGGGGAAAATTGAACGCAGATGTTGGCGCAGCCTTTGCTACGCAACGCTACCGCGAACCCGAAGGTTACGCAGATGAACGCAGATGAACAAGATGATAGATTTTTCGCTAATGCACTATTTTAGCCTTGCCACGCCACTACAATTTAAGGTTTACTGAGACGGATTACTATTAACAATTCAAAATTCAAAATTCACGCATTCGCGCATTAAAGACGTTTTGCCTACAGCACGCTACGCGAACAGTTGGGGATTTAAACCCCAACTGAAAATTTGCTACGTACAGACGTAGGGGTCTTTAACCCTCGGAATTACGATAATAATTATTATTTAGGACTTACGCATAAAAACGAAAAATCAAGGGTTTGAGCAAGGGTGTAGGGGTATAACTTTAGGGTGCGTCAGTACCAATAATTTCGTACAGATTCAAGGATTTTCCACATCTGACACACCCTACCCCAAGTATCAGTTTTATGTTTTACCAGTGTTGGCTACAGTGGGTTGAGCTGCAAGTAGGATTGATGAGAGTATGGTTCTTTCTCCTGCATGAAAAAATGGATTTAGCTGTCAGTTAACGGCAAACTCAATAGTCCTCTTGGTGAAGCGGTAGAAGCCTCTGTCACAAGCAAGTTCTGTTATGCTTCTCAAGTTGAGGTAATGAAGTCAAAGCTAACTGTTCTAAGTTCGCAAGTCTCATGACTGGAGAAAGAACGGAAATTGGATTTAAGATTGATTCCGTTAAGACCGAGATATTCAGTCTTGGCGATCGCAAATTTTACAGACGACCAATATTAGTCAGTCCCAAGACAATACCAACACCAAGAACATGACCGAAAGCCATTGCACCAATAAAGGTGGGAATGCTTATGGGTAGTCCGGGAAATTTGGGGCCGACTTGGGGCTTTTCGATTCGCAGAGCGAACAACAGCGCTACCACACTGCTAGCACTGATGATAATTGCTACGGTAGGCGACCATTGGGGGGTTGTGGGTACGGTTGCACTAGCGGCTGCGAGTAAGGTTGATGTAATCAATTTCTTGTCTCCTAAATTTACTAAGACAAAGATAATCTAGACCTAGAAAATTATAGAGTTAGTTAGGACACAACGAACTTTTTCAACCAAATTCATTTTTATTTCATCACATCGAAAATGCTTATGCGTGTGAAAATTTGCGGTATCACTCAACCACAACAGTCAGTAGCGATCGCTTCTTTAGGCGCAACAGCGCTAGGATTTATCTGTGTACCATCCTCTCCTCGTTACGTTACCGCCGCACAAATAAGGGCAGCCGTGACACCTTTACCAGAAAATATTGATAAGATTGGCGTTTTTGCCAATAGTAGTCTTGCCGAAATTACTCAAACAGTTCTTGATTCTGGGTTAACTGGTGTCCAGTTACATGGCGACGAAACCCCAGAATTTTGTGAACAATTACGTGAATCTTTACCTCAAGTAGAAATTCTTAAAGCCATGAGAGTACGTAATCTTGAGCATCTAGAACAAGCAATTATTTACACCAAATATATAGATACCTTATTACTTGATGCCTACCATCCGCAACAATTAGGCGGTACAGGTCAAACCTTAGATTGGCAGATGTTACAACAATTTACTCCCAGTTGCCCTTGGTTACTAGCTGGAGGACTCACACCAGACAATGTTTTAGAAGCTTTGAGCCAAGTTAACCCTGATGGAATTGATTTATCTAGCGGTGTCGAACTCCAGCCAGGGGATAAAGATTTGGATAAGGTGGCGTTGTTATTTGAGAGGCTAGGGCGAACAGTTAACAGTTAACAGTTAACAGTTAACAGTTATCAGGTAATGTTCACTGTTCACTGATAACTGTTAACTGACACACCCAATACCTACTAGAAAGATGCTTGATGACGAACCAAGTTAAAGAACTCTTCTCTAGTTTTGTGTTCTTCTTGGAATACACCTAACATGGCACTAGTTACAGTCCAAGAGCCTGGTTTCTGCACACCCCGCATCACCATGCACATATGACTAGCTTCCATGACCACAGCAACACCCTGGGGTTCCAAAATTGTTTGTACTGCTTCGGCAATTTGGCGAGTTAGCCTTTCTTGTACTTGCAAGCGGCGGGAATACATTTCCACAATCCGGGCTAATTTACTTAGTCCTACTACTTTCTGGTTAGGGATATAGGCAACGTGCGCTCTGCCCATGAAGGGTAACATATGGTGTTCGCACAAGCTAAAGAAGTTGATATCACGAACTAGTACCATCTCGTTATGACCTTCATCAAAGACGGCTCCGTTCAGTAATTCTTCCAGAGATTGGTTATAGCCGCTAGTCAGAAATCGCATTGCTTCTGCTACGCGCTTCGGTGTTTTCAGTAGACCTTCTCTTTCTGGGTCTTCGCCAACGCCTACTAATATTGACCTGACAGCATTCATCATTTGCTCCATGTGTTCTTCTGAAGGCGGATGCAGTTCAGGTTCCCTTCCATCGTGGGTGTTGCGGTCGGGTCTGGTGTTGATGGCTTCTGCCAAGTCGGGAATTAAGGGTGATTGAAAGCGATTTGAACCGTTGGAACCGTTGGAACTAGCGATAGTCATGATGTCAGTCTTGGTTATGGTTTGGTCGTTGGTAGTTAGTCATTTGTTATGGGTAAGCAACAAATAACTGTAGGTAAACAAGGGAAAATTTATTAAAGCGCACCAGCGCTGGGCATAATTGTTAATTCATCAATTACTGCTTGTGGTGGTAACAAGGCAGTGTGGAGAATTGACTGCGCCACAATTTCCGGGGTAAGCATTTGAGAACGGTCAAAGTCAGCATTTACGGTTTCTGTGTCCCAAAGTTCAGTATTAACAGCACCTGGACAAATGGCAGTGACGCGAATGCCGTGAACACGTTCTTCTTGTGCCAAGGTTTGAGAGAGTGTCATTAATCCTGCTTTGCTCACACTATAGGCTCCCCAGCCAGGAAAAGCTTGTTTTGCAGCAATCGAAGACACATTTATGATTATGCCTGTATGCCGATCGCGCATTTTTGGCAAAATCCCTTTAATACACTCAAAAACACTGGTCAGATTCAAGTTAATTACTTGTTGCCAGTCTGCTAAGGGCGTTTGGCTTAAATTACCCGTATATGCTATTCCGGCACAATTTACGAGAATATCTATATCTCCAAAGTCAGTGGCGATCGCTTGTATCTTGTCCTCTACTTGTGATACATCCGCTAAGTCTACACTATACGCTTTAGCTACGACTCCCGTATGTTTTGTTGCCTCTACTACAGATGCCAATTTCTCTTGGGAACGGCTCACTAACGCCACATCTATTCCTGCTTTCGCAAAAACTAATGCCGTTGCTTTGCCAATTCCACTGCTTGCCCCAGTAATCAGAGCGCGTCGTTTCTGCTCCAAACTCATGCTTTCTCCCAGTCTTTAGGCAGTTTTGCAAGCCCTTGCCACCCAATTATCGAAATTTTTTGACTCAAGAAGATTAAGTTTAGCTTAAATTTCGATGATATTCCCTGACAAATGCTATTATTTTTTGTTATTATTAGCGTTCTATCCAATTTTATTTTGCATAATAATGATACTTGCTAGTCTAGAAACTAGCTAGATGATTACAATTAACTAGCAAATACTTTGACATTGCCACGCATCTACATTAGGTGGCTTGTTTAAACATAAATACCTGTGGCTGAGAAGATTGTTAAAAATCTTTAAGTTACCACAGGTAATTATAACACTGCTTTTCCAGAATAAGTCAATTAGGGGAATTATTAAAAAGAAATTCTCTTCCTTGGGATTGTTGACAGTTGACTAGGGCAGAGAATAGAGAGATATACACAGGGGACAGGCGGGAAAGGTGTTTGGTACGAACTCAGCAATCAGCAATCTCCCTATGAATGAGTAACTTCTGCAAACACACCTATTTTACGGAACTTATCGTAACGCAGTTGGCGACGTTCTTGAGGTGTTAGGCGGTTGAGTTCTTCTAGATTATCTAACAGAGCTTGTTTTAGGGTTGTAGCGGCTGTTAGGGGGTCAGAATGAGCGCCACCAATGGGTTCAGGGAGAATTTGGTCAATAATACCTAAATTTTTGAGGTCGTGGGAGACGATTTTTAAGGCGACGGCTGCTTGGGGGGCTTTGCTAGCGTCTTTCCAGAGAATTGCGGCGCAGGCTTCGGGGGTAGCTACGGTATAAACAGCGTGTTCAAACATTAAGAGGCGATCGCCTACACCAATACCCAAAGCACCGCCAGAACCACCTTCACCGATGACGGTGCAGATAATTGGCACATCTAGGGAAAACATCTCCCGGAGATTATAGGCGATCGCTTCCCCTGCTCCTTGCCGTTCCGCTACCACTGTGGGTAGAGCGCCTGGGGTATCGATAAATGTTAAAATTGGCATCCTAAATTTATTGGCGTGTTCCATCAGCCGCATGGCTTTACGATAGCCGCCAGGGGTTGCCATGCCAAAATTGCGGGCTATATTATCTTTGGTATCCCGTCCTTTTTGATGACCCAACATCACCACAGGTTGACCGCTTAACCGCGCCACACCACCAATTAAAGCTGGATCATCACCGCCACAGCGATCGCCATGCAACTCCATCCATTCATCACTAATGGCTTGGATGTAATCAAGAGTGCTAGGGCGACGGGGATGACGCGCTACTTGTAGTCGTTGGGCTGGGGATAGGGTGCTAAAAATTTCCTCACGCAACTGCATAGCGCGTGTTTCTAGCTTGCGAATTTCCCCAGACACATCTACGCCATTTTCCTCTGCCAATTGCCGAATTTGATCAATTCGGTTTGCCAGTTCTGCTAGTGGCTTTTCAAAATCCAACAGTAGTGGTTTACGCTCAGTTGTAGCCATAGTTAGGGATGAGGTATTAGAGATCGGGTATTAGGGATGAGGGAGATGAGGGAGGTGAGGGAGATGAGGGGGATGAAGGAGAAGAGGGAGACAAAGTAACTATTGATTTTTTTCTACTTCCCTATCTCCCCCTACTCCCCCCACTTCCTCATCTCTCTTTTCCCAGTACCTAGACTAGCAGTGGTCTAAACCCATGTTTTACTGATGCTTGACCAATCTGCTCCATTTTGTCTACGGTAATCTGATTACGCCCCCAAGAAAAGTTCGTGTACAACTTCTCAAATTCTAAGAGCATAGATTCCGCAAAACAAGCAAATAACTGGCGTGCCGGCACATCCATATTGACTATTTGCATAATTTTCCAGTCAATATCCAGCGAATGTTCTACAATACCACCATTTAGCACATAAACGCCAGGATGCTGAATTTTTGTCCCTAAATTTTTCGGATAGCCACCATCAATGAGAAGACAAGGCTGCTTCAAAACTGTAGGATCGATTTCCACACCTTTAGGCATACTGGCTACCCAGACTACAATATCAGCTTGAGGCAGCGCTTCATCTAAGCTCATAATTTTGCCGCGTCCGAGTTCGGCTTGCAACTCTTGCAGACGTTCTTGGTTCCGAGCGATTAACAGCAGTTCTTTGACATCAGTTTTGGCATCCAGCCAGCGAGTAACGGCGCTACCAATGTCACCAGTAGCGCCACATATGGCGACTGTTGCTTGGGAAAGTTCTATGCCGAGTTGTTTTGATGCTTGTTCTACCTGCCGACAAATAATATAGGCTGTGTGAGTGTTGCCTGTAGTGAAGCGTTCAAACTCTAACTTAACATTGCGGACTTGGCTGAACTGCTCCAATTTAAAGTTTTCAAAGATGATGGAGGAGAAACCACCCAAGGCTGTAATATTGATGCCATGCTTTTGTGCATGAGCCATAGCATTGAGAACTTTGCGGGTTGCGGCTTTAATCCGGCGAGTTGCTAGCATCTCCGGTAAAAAGCAAGACTCTACATACTTGCCTTCAATTACCTCTCCAGTAATGCTGGTAACTTTAATGTGATCAACTATCTGCGGTGGGGCGCTGCACCAAAAATCTAGCCCTTGGTCGGCGTATTCGGGGTATCCCAGTTCTTGAGCTACCGCTTGAGCGTGTTCTAGACTTGTTAAATGTCCAATTAGACCAAACATGGAATGATATATTAAGCGTGTGGCTTGGCGAATGCGTACAATCAGTTAGTAATATCAAGTTTGGCTAATTACTTATAATATGGTTGTTTTGGTCGGTAATAGGTAATAGCTAATAGGTGAGTCCAGTCCTGTAGGCGGGTTTCCCGCGCCCTGGGAACTGGCGAACCCGGAGGGTAATTGTTTTGAGCCATTACCGATTACCGATTACCAATTACCAACCCCAAAAATATGATAAGTGTTTAAGCGAACCTGATATAAGAGATAATACCTAACTCTTAAAAATACTATAGAAAGTGTCAGCGTCATCAAGTACTCTAGGTTTGTAGTAAGCACTTCAGTGCTGAGAAATGCAGGACTAAAGTCCTTACTACAAACAAAGGCACTATTTATGCTGCTTTAAGTCCATGAGCTGACAAACGCATAATCTCTCTAGTAGTAAAGCCAATGTTGCCCAAAGCCTCGCCATACTGAATCATAAAGTCTTCAACTAGGGCTTCTTTTTCCATAGCTAAGATTGCAGCATCTTGCTCGACTTGATTGAGCATTTTCCAGACTATGGGGAGGTTTTGACTATTCGCTGCTTCTAATTCTGCTTTTGATGCGGCAAAATTTTTCTGTAACCAAACCTCGCCGAAGTTGAGGTGACTGTATTCATCTTTAACTACACCCTCAGTAATTTTCCGGGCAAAGTCGTCAGCCACGGGGATGTAGATGTTGTAGGCGGCGATCGCAAAACATTCGATAATCAAAGACTGAATCAACAGGCAAGTTACAACTTTACCTTCAGCCGCCGCTTTTTGGAAGTTACCGTGCAGTCCGGCAAAAAACTCTTTAGCAAACTGCATATCTGGGGCTACTTCTAAGTTCTTCCCACAAGCTTCAAAGCCTTTTTTGTGGCGGCTTTCCATCTTCGATAGCCGAATTAAGTCTTCTTTGTGTTCTGGCAGCAGTTGGGCTAGTTGGATATAGTTTTCGTAGGCTTCTTGTTCACCTTCAATGACGATCGCATTGATACGACTATAGGCATCTTTATATTTTTCGCTCTTGAAATCAATTTCTAAATCTGCTGCGACCTGCTGCATGATATCTTTACTCCTGTAACCTGAATTATTTGATACCAGACTTTAATTTACCCTATGAATTTAGGGTAATACTGATTGTTGTTTAATTTTACTTAACAAATGCCTATGTTATAGATTAGCTGTTGGTGGTGTCTTTATTACTACTACTAAAGAAACAAGTGCTTGGCTATTTAACTCATGTCCAAACTAAACTGGAATTGGAAATCTGCTGATTTTTGGAGTCTAGCAGCACTACTGCTGGGGGCATTCATTGTGTTATTGCCACTGTTTGTGGTCTTTCTCACTTCCTTTGCACCTCCAGGTTCAAGTATAGAACTTTTACCTAAAAATAATTGGTCTTTAGCAAATTACCGCGATGCTTGGCAACGAGGTAAGTTTTTGTTGGCATTTGCTAATTCTACCTTGGTAGCGATCGCAGTGACGGCATTTCAAATTCTGACTTCGGCTTTGGCGGGTTACGCTTTGGCAAGGTTGAAATTCCGGGGTAGGCAAGTGATACTTTTAGTTATCTTAGCGACTCTCATCATCCCCTTTCAATTATTGGTGATACCCATCTTTTTGTTGTTGAAGTGGGGACACCTCATTAACACCTACGGAGCGCTAATTTTACCAACGGCTGTGAATGGCTTTGGCATTTTCCTCTTACGTCAATATTTCCAGACAATTCCCGTAGAGTTGGAAGAAGCCGCAACTATCGATGGAGCCAACCGACTACAAATTTTATGGCAAATCATGTTACCCTTAGCCCGTCCGGCTTTGGTGACGCTGTTTCTGTTCACATTCATCGGCGAATGGAATGATTTATTCAAACCCCTAGTATTTACTACAAGACCAGAATTAAGAACAGTCCAGCTAGCCTTGGCAGAGTTTCAGGAACAGTTTACCAATAACTGGCCTTTGATGATGGCAGCAGTCACCATTGCTACTGTACCTGTGATGGTGCTATTTCTCATCGGTCAGCGTCAGTTTATCCGGGGTATTGCTACTACTGGGATTAAGAATTAGGGAGTGGGGAAGCAGGGGAGAAAAAATAATGACTTATCACTAAATTAAGTAAATTTTCTTAAATAAATGTATTATTTCATGACTTCGATTAGTTAATTACTGAGTTTATGAAAAAATAAGCTGAGTCAGCTAGTATCTGACTTTTCACGGGATCTAAAAGACCCCTCTCCAAACCTCTCCCCTACAAGGAGAGAGGCTTTAATTGCTCCCCCTTCCCTTGTAGGGAAGGGGGCTGGGGGGTTAGGTCTGTCGTTAACTTTTCCACATGACGTGAAAAGTCAGAGCTAGTATCCATCAAGGATAAAATTCATGGATTCCTACAACAAACAACAACCACAAACAGAGATTGGTAAAAAATTAGTGGATATTGATGCCAATATTGTGAGCAGAAATAATGTGAGTAAACTTTCGGTTTGTATTCCTACTTTAGCAGTTGCGATCGCCAGCACATTAACTTTGGTTTCAAACTGTGCTTTAGCTCAAATTGTTCAGGAAAATAGATTACCTAATCATTCTGGCATTACTACACAAAATCATATTTCTATTGCAGGCAACAATAGAACCGGAGACAACCTTTCCTATAATTCTGGGGTTGTTTCCCTACCTCAAGGAATTACGGGTGAATTTAACAATACTGTAGAGGCGAAAAATATTGTGAGCCGCGCTATTGGGAATTTTGTTAATACATCAGTAGATAATTCTCTAGGAAATCACAATACATCAAGTGGTGATTTAAGAGAACAAGCTAACCATCAATTAAACGTAAAATATCCTATAAAAGTAGCTGGCTGCGTTATGACTCCTCAAGGTACAATATGTGATTAAAATGTTAACTTAAACTATAGCGGTTCTCGGTCTAGTGAAGTACAATTTTAACCTCTCTCCAAACCTCTCTCCTAAAAGGAGAGAGGCTTTGAATTGTTCCCCCTTCCCGCTTCGGGAAGGGGGTTAGGGGGTTAGGTCTATTTGCATACCTGTACCTCACTAGATTGAAAATGGCTATAAATGGGCATTTAGTAATAAAATCTTGTAGTGGCGTGGCAAGGCTAAAATGTAGCATTATTTCTT
Source organism: Anabaena azotica FACHB-119 (assembly GCF_014697625.1). Lineage (GTDB taxonomy): Bacteria > Cyanobacteriota > Cyanobacteriia > Cyanobacteriales > Nostocaceae > Trichormus > Trichormus azoticus_A. The sequence goes on from NZ_JACJSG010000030.1 coordinate 53,645, forward strand.
TCTTGTGGGATGGGCATCTTGCCCGTCCGGTGCAGGCAAGATGCCTACACCACAATATTTATTTTTATTGCACTACTTTATTATTGGGGAGTAGGGGAGAAAAACTGATGACTTAATTACTAGATTAAGTAAATTTCTCTAAAATTATATATTAAATTTTAACAGAAATGAGTTAATTACTTAGTTTATGAAAAAATAAGCTGAGTAAGCTAGTATCCATCAAGGATAAAATTCATGGATTCTCACAACAAACAACAACCACAAACAGAGATTGGTAACGAATTAGTTGATGGCGTAAAAAATATTGATGCCAATATTGTGAGCAGAAATAATGTGAGTAAACTTTCGGTTTGTATTCCTACTTTAGCAGTGGCGATCGCCAGCACCTTAACTTTGGTTTCAAACTGTGCTTTAGCTCAAGTTGTTCAGGAAAATACATTATCTAATCATTCTGGCATTACTACACAAAATCATATTTCTCTTGAAGGCAACAATAGAACCGGAGAGAAACTTTCCTATGGTTCTGGGGTTGTTTCCCTACCTCAAGGAATTACGGGTGAATTTAACAATACTGTAGATGCGAAAAATATTCTCAGCCGCGCTATTGGGAATTTTGTTAATACATCAGTAGATAATTCTCTCGGAAATCACAATACATCAAGTGGTGATTTAAGAGAACAAGCTAACCATCAATTAAACGGAAAATATCCTATAAAAGTAGCTGGCTGTCTTCCAACTCCGCAAGGTTTGGTATGTGATTAAAATGTTAACTTAAACTAAATGGGCGGTTAGAAACCGCTTCTACACAAGCAAAACCTGCCTCCGCAGGTTTCACAACCTTGATTTTTAGTTAGTCCGCGTAGGCGGAGGCGCGTTTGTATAGCCGCTCATTACATTCGCTCAGGGTTACGTTGACGTAGACAATAAGTTTGTCTATTCAAATTATAAATAAACGCCTATGCTTCTACATCCTTGTCCAAACTCTTGATTTTTCATTTTTATAGATAATTACTTCTAATTAGTAAATTTTTGTATCAGTTCGCATAATTTTGACAATACTACCTGATGATTTAACATAACGTGAGTTCAACAAGCTTTGTTTTGACCTCACCCCCAACCCCTCTCCTACGAGGAGAGAGGAGTAAGACGGTGTTTTTTTCGTTTCTCCTCCTTCTCCTGACGGAGACGCTACGCGAACGCCTTTTAGGAGAGGGAGGTTGGGAGAGGTTCATCGAACTCACGTTAACATAGGTAATCAAAAAATTAGCTAACTCAACTACTAGCTTTTTAAGGATACACAAGTCATGGATTCTCAAGCACAACAACAGCAGCAAACAGAAGTTACTAATGAATTAGTAGATAGCATTGAAAATCTCTATGATAATTTTCTTAGTGAAGATGGTTCTTTAGTAAATAGTGTTCAAGAAGAACAAGCCTCCACAAGTAATGAGCCAGAACAAGAGCAAGTCAACCAAGAAACACAAGAAGGTTCTCCTGTAAAAGCAGCCGAGTTTGGCTGTGTTGAAACTCCTCAAGGCCGGATATGTGATTAATGAATAAGGTACTTATTGATGAATATAAGTATTAAAATCAACATCAATAGCAAATCAATTTTAAGAATGACGTTACTATACGTCATCGATTATAAGTAAACAACAGCCTAATAAGCTGTTTTGAGGCTTAATAAATCAGCAATCATATAAAAAGCTTAATATACCGTAGGGATATATTTTTATATTCTTACGGTATATTTTTTATATATAAACATATAATTAAATTTGCGAGATATTGCGGTGACAAAATATTGAGGGCTATGTAAATTAATTTACATTAATTTAATATTTTCAGCCTTGAACAGGTGGTAGTGATTAAAGGATGTAATAGCTCAGATGAGTAATATTTGGGTCTGGATGCCAAGTGCAGGGGTGGCGATCGCCAGCACATTAACTTTTGTGACAAATTGTGCTGTTGCCCAAGTTGTCAAAGATAATACATTACCTAATAATTCTCAAATTAGTACACAGAGTAATATTATTACTATCGAAGGTGGAACTAGAGCCGGAGATAATCTTTTCCACAGTTTTGAGCAGTTTTCTGTACCACAAGGAATTACAGCCGAGTTTAAAAATGCTATAGATGTCAAAAATGTTATTGGCCGAGTGACGGGTAATTCTATTTCTCAGATTGATGGCATTTTGAAAAATCAATATAATGCCAATCTTTTTTTGATTAATCCTAATGGTATTATTTTCGGTTCTAATGCTTCTTTGAATATTGGCGGATCATTTTTAGCGACTACGGCGGATAGCTTAAATTTTGCTGATGGGAAAAATTTTAGTGCTAAGAATGCTTCCAGCACATCATCTCTTTTATCAATTAGTGTACCCATTGGGTTACAATTCGGTGCAAATCCGGCCCCTATTCGTAATCAATCTCAAGCTAGCCCTAATGGTGCTAGAAATAGTCTTCTTGGGTCAGTCGGTCTACAAGTACAGCCAGGTAAAACTTTAGCTTTGGTTGATGGGGGACTAATTATAGAAGGAGGAAATCTTACCGCTCCTTTGGGGCGCATTGAACTAGGAAGCGTAGGCGGTAATAGTTCTGTTAGTCTAAATCCGGTCACTCAAGGCTGGAGTTTGGGATATGAGGGTGTGCAAAACTTTCAGGACATTCAATTAATAACGCGAACTAATGATGGTTTTGTATTTCCATCTCAGGTAGATGTTGGTGGTAATGGAGGCGGGAATATTCAAGTCCAAGGGAGAACTGTAGAACTGAATGGCCGTAATGTACGCTTATCAACTCAAACGCTCGGTTTAAATAATGCGGGAGACATCACTATTAACGCTAATAAACTAATTGTTAGCAATGGAGCGCAAATAAGAACTGTTACTTTTGGGGAAGGCGCAAGTGGCAATTTGGCTGTAAATGCTTCTGAATCTGTAGAGGTAATTGGTGGCTTTCTTGTACCAAATTCAAAAATTGTTGAAACAAGTGCATTGACAACTTCAACTGCTTCTGCTGGTAAAGCGGGCGATATAAGAATTAATACTAAAAGATTAATAGTTCAAGATGGAGGAGAGATAACTACAAGTTCTGGTGGGTCTTTGAATTTCAATCCTAGAAAAATAATATTAGCTACAGGCTCAGGCGGAGATTTAATAGTCAATGCTAGTGATTCTGTAGAAATAAGTGGCAGAGCAAGAAATGTTCTTAGTCAATTATCAGCTTATACAAATAGTTACGGAGACGCTGGTAAGTTGACAATCAACACAGGAAAATTGACGGTAAAAGATTTAGGTCAAATAGCTGTGGGTAGCACAGTTTTAAGATTTGGTGGACTAATAGGTGATAGCAGTAGTTTAGGATCTGCTGGTGAACTTAACATCTCTGCTCGTTTTATAGTTTTGGAAACCCAAGGGAAACTTTTATCTAGTAGTGAATTAGGTCAAGGCGGTAATATTAACATACAGGTGCAAGACTATTTACTGATGAGCGGTAAGAGCCAAATCTCTACCAGTGCGGGTATAACATCAGGGCGAGGTGATGGAGGTAATATACGCATCAATGCACCTAATGGCTTTATTATTGCTCCGCCTAATCAAAATAGTGATATCACCGCCAACGCATTTTCTGGTACTGGTGGCAAAATTTTTATTAATGCGAGTAGTGTGATTGGGTTCGCTCCTCGTACTCGTGATGATTTAATAAAATTATTAGAAACTAACAATCCTGAGCAACTCAACCCAAATAGATTTCCTAGTAATGACATTACCGCCTTTTCCCAGGAAAACCCCTCATTTGATGGAATGGTAAGAATCAACACGCCAGAAACTGACCCCAGTCAAGGATTAATCGAATTACCTAAAAACGTGATTGATACTTCTACTCAAATGGCTACTAGTTGCAGTTTTACCGCCAACTCGAAAAAAAGTTCCTTTGTGTACACAGGACGAGGCGGAATTGCATCTAGTCCTACTGACCCGCTAATGAGTGATGCAGTATTAGCAGATTGGATTGTACTACCCACAGATAAGGGAAGCACTACGGGAGTTGGAGACCAAAACACACAACAAGTTAATTCTAGCGATCGCCTACCCCCCACCGTCAATGATACCCCAGAAATTATCGAAGCCCAAGGTTGGCAAAAAGATGGCAATGGCAACATAGTTTTAGTAGCCCAAACACCCACCATCACCCCCCACAAACCAATGCTTAATTCGTCAGCTTGTGCTTTGGTGGGGACAGTGAACAGTGAACAGTTATCAGTGAACAGTAAACAGTTATCAGTGAACAGTAAACAGTGGAAATAACCTGATAACTGATAACTGATAACTGATAACTGATTAATTCGTCTCCTGAATTTGCAGCCTAACGGTATGTTCAGTTGCGCCAGTGAGTTGTATTTCCATCACTTCGCTACCTAGAGGTTCAATACAACTCAGGAGCGATCGCAAATTAGGAGTACTTGCGCCAGTATCCACATATAATCTATCCGCTAAATTACTGATGCGTTTCCAAGTCATGTATAATTTAGCAATTGTTTGTTCTATCTGGGATGCTTGATTTACCAAATCAGCAGCCACGCTTAAACAGCCGACTCTCTGGGCTTCTTCTAGGGCTGTTTCGATATCTACATCTTCTTTCGTCAACGCTTGGACTTGGGCGGCAGATTTGAGATATTTGGCTAGTTGTCGCGCTTCTGTGGTAGCTTGTTTGAGGGTATCCACATCAGGATTAGCGGCTATTTCTTTCTGGATGAATTTTTGGTGTGATTCTGGTAACTTCTCCATTTCCTTCACCAAAGGAGCAATGTAACGCGGGGGAAGGGAATTTTCGGCGGCTTTGACCTTGACTGGTTCTGGTAACAATTCTGACGACATTGCCGTCCATTCGTCAGTGAGTTGACGGACTTCCCGCCTAGTGATGCGATCGCCTTTACTAGCCGCTTCACTCACCATTTGCTGCACTTCTGGCGAGGCTTTGGAGGTTTCCACAAAAGCGCGTTTACTAAAATTATTGACTGCGCTTGGTTCAAGTTTGCCCTCTTGTAATAGGGTATCAGCACTATTTGCCAGTTGAATCCAGGCGTAGGCTTGACTCTTACTAATTTCCCGTTCCTTGAGCCAGTTGAGAAAGCCAGTACCGCGTCCATCACCGCCTTTCTTTTCTCTGTCGCGGATAGCCCTTAAGATACGCCCCCGCCAGATTTCCGTTTGCAAGTCAAAGCGATCGCATACCTGCCATGCTACATCCAACTGCTGTTGGAAATCTGACTCTGGAATTTGTTCATCTTCAGGATCTGGCAGTTCAAAGGTGAGATCCGCAGGCTGTTGTAAAGCCGCAGCAAGGTCGTTGATGTTGTCCGTTGATTGCACAGTTGGTAACTTATTACTCTTAGGAGTCGGCTTATTATTACACAATCTGGGGACATTGGCTATATTGAGAATTTTAGTCAACAGTCAATAGTCATCGGTCATTTGTATTTTTATATTTTGCACCACTTGCTGATTGCCAACATAACATTTTGTAGTGGCGTGGCAAGGCTAAAATAGTGCATTAGCCAACAATCTATCATCTTACTCATCTGCGTTCATCTGCGTTCATCTGCGTTCAATTTTTTTCAAATCTAATGCCACATTTGAGTCTAGACACGCCAGTAGTGGACTGGCAAGGCTAAAATGTTGCATTATTCCTTTCTTGTAGGATGGGCATCTTGCCCGTCCGGTGCGGACAAGATGCCCACACCACAAGATTTATTTTCATTGCACTATTTTAGCCTTGCCACGCCACTATTGCCAAAATGGAACGCAGATGGACGCAGCGAAAAGTTCTGTAGCAGGGTTAGCTCGACCTAGTAAACTTTTCAAGACAGATAAACGCAGATAATTAGGTTGCTCAAGGAGTTTTCCCAAAAATGTATTTAAGAATACGGTTTTTTTGATGATAATCAGTTTTGCAGATACCAATCACGGAGCGATCGCAAAACTTTTCAGTCTACTGAATATATTAACTTTTGGTGGACATTAACACAGATAACACCCAGCGCCGCCAGAGAACGCTGGAATTAGATATCATAGGTTTTGGACGAGACACAATTTAGCAACAACTCGATCTAGGATCATCTAAATAAAGCTGAAAATAAATTTTTGGCTGGGTGATGGGACAGTATAGAAGTAACATCTAATGCCCAAAGCCCAATCTACACTGTTAACTGATTAGGTATCAAGCTATGGAACTCACACTGGAAAACGTGGAAACAGTTTTGGATGAAATGCGTCCTTACCTGATGTCTGATGGCGGTAACGTGGAAGTTGTAGAACTCGATGGCCCTATTGTTAAGTTACGTTTACAAGGTGCTTGTGGTTCTTGTCCTAGTTCTACCATGACCCTGAGAATGGGTATTGAGCGCCGTCTGCGGGAAATGATTCCGGAAATCGCTGAAGTTGAACAGGTACTATAGGGACTGGGGGCTGGGGACTGGGGACTGGGGACTAGGGACTGGGAATTGGGAAACAGACAAGACAAATAAATCAGACCAAGCAGAAGCAGCAATAGCTATGATGGCAGTTGAGGTAACTTTGGAAACTAAAGCATTTCACTGCTTCCCCCCATACCCAATCCCCAATACCCAATCCCCAATACCCAATACCCCATCCCTAATACCCCATCCCTATGACTCATCCTCTTTACGTTGCTTTTATTTGGCATCAACACCAACCGTTGTATAAATCTCCAGACCACGGTATTTCTGGAGTCTCTGGTCAGCAATATCGTTTGCCTTGGGTACGGTTACACGGTACGAAGGATTATTTAGATTTGGTGTTGATTTTGGAGAAGTATCCGAAATTACACCAGACGGTGAATTTAGTTCCTTCGTTAATTCTGCAACTAGAAGATTATATTGCGGGTACGGCTTTTGACCCTTATCTGACGGCTAGTTTGACACCTACTGAGCAACTGACTCAGGTACAAAGAGAGTTTATCATTCAGCATTTTTTTGATGCTAACCACCACACTTTGATTGACCCTCATCCCCGGTATGCTCAGTTGTATCATCAAAGGCAGGAGAAGGGACAAGCTTGGTGTTTGGAGAATTGGCAATTAAATGATTACGGTGATTTGCTGGCTTGGCATAATTTGGCCTGGATAGACCCTCTGTTTTGGGATGACCCAGAAATCGATGCTTGGTTAAAGCAGGGGCGTAACTTTACATTAAGCGATCGCCAGCGCATCTATTCCAAACAACGCGACATTCTCAGCCGCATTATCCCCCAACACCGGAAAATGCAGGCATCGGGACAATTGGAAGTCACCACTACACCCTACACTCACCCAATTTTACCTCTGTTGGCTGATACCAATTCCGGGCGGGTAGCAGTACCAAATATGACATTGCCTCATGCCCGGTTCCAGTGGGCGGAAGATATTCCCCGCCATTTAAGCAAAGCTTGGGAATTATATATAGATAGATTTGGACAGGAACCGAGGGGTTTATGGCCTTCGGAACAATCTGTTAGTCCAGAAATATTACCATATATTATAAAACAAGGTTATCAGTGGATTTGCTCAGATGAAGCTGTTCTGGGCTGGACATTAAAACACTTCTTTCATCGGGATGGTGCAGGGAATGTACAACAGCCAGAACTGTTGTATCGACCTTATCGGCTGACAACTCCAGCCGGAGATTTAGCGATCGTTTTCCGTGATCATAGATTATCAGACTTGATTGGCTTTACCTACGGGGCAATGCCAGCGAAACAAGCAGCCGCCGACCTGGTGGGACATTTGCAGGCGATCGCCAAAACACAGAGAGAACGCCCCAGTGAGCAGCCTTGGTTAGTTACCATCGCTTTGGATGGCGAAAACTGCTGGGAATATTACCCCGAAGATGGCAAACTCTTCTTAGAAGCTTTATACCAACGTTTAAGCAACGAACCCCATATTCAACTCGTTACCGTCTCCGAATTTCTCGAAAAATTCCCAGCCACAGCCACTATCCCTGGAGAAAACCTCCATAGCGGTTCTTGGGTTGATGGTAGCTTTACCACCTGGATAGGTGATCCTGCTAAAAATCGCGCTTGGGATTACCTCACCGCAGCGAGAATCACGCTAGCAAACCATCCAGAAGCCACAGAAGAAAGTAATCCCGAAGCTTGGGAGGCTTTGTATGCTGCGGAGGGATCGGACTGGTTTTGGTGGTTTGGGGAAGGACATTCTTCAAATCACGATGCCATTTTTGACCAGTTGTTTCGAGAACATTTGTGTGGCATATATAAGGCTTTGAATGAACCTATTCCCGCATATCTCAAGCATCCAGTAGAGGTTCATGCAGCCAAAACAGATCATTCTCCCCAAGGCTTTATACATCCTGTAATTGATGGGAGTGGTGACGAACAAGACTGGGACAAAGCCGGACGGCTGGAAATTGGTGGGGCGCGGGGAACAATGCACAATAGTAGTGTGGTTCAGCGCCTATGGTATGGGGTAGATCACCTAAATTTCTACATACGGGTAGATTTTAAAAGCGGGGTGACACCAGGAGGAGATTTGCCTCCTGAGTTAAACTTGCTGTGGTTCTATCCTGACAGGACAATGCACAATAGCCCAATTCCTCTGGCTGATGTGCCGGATACGGCTCCACTTAATTATCTATACCATCATCATCTAGAAATTAACTTGCTCACCCAATCAGTTCAGTTTAGGGAAGCAGCAGAACATTATCAATGGCATCCTCGTGTAAGCCGCGCACAAGTGGCTTTAGACAGATGTTTGGAACTAGCGATTCCTTGGGCAGATTTACAAGTTCCACCTGATTATCCTCTGCGGTTGGTTTTAGTGCTGGCTGATGAAGGACGATTTAGTAAGTATTTGCCAGAGGATGCTTTGATTCCGATTGAAGTTCCTTGATAGGTGGTTTTCAGGACTTACGCACCAATGTTATTTGTTAAGACTGGGTGTAAGGGTGTAAGGGTGTAAGGGTGTAGGTTTTGAAGGCTTACACCCCTATACCCCTCTCTTACAAAGTTCTGATCGCCGGAAGCCGGCGCTCAGACTTTGCGCTATACCCCTATACCCTTGTCCAAACCCTTGATTTTTCGTTTTCATGCGTAAGTCCTAGTTTTTTAAAGGCAGAGGAGGGTGTTTCCTACCTCCTGCCTCTTAGCTGCTGCGATAAAATGGTAATGATTTGGTAAAGTTGCCGTAATGCTACTGGCATAGATGAAATTTTGTGGTTAGATTATTAACATCTAAAGTAGCTAGCGTTGGGCTATGAATCGCTTTTCGGGAAACATTACAAATTTACATGAGTACAATTGGCAGCAGAGTCATCTGGTGCAAATCTGTGGTTCTAAACACCTATTTCGCGATCGCTATCAGGTATTGCGAATATTAGGGAGGGGTGGTTTTGGGATCACCTTTCTAGCTCAAGATGCTGTGTTACCCGGAAATCCTTTATGTGTGATTAAACAGCTTTGTCCTAAAGCCACTAGTGCTAAAAGTTGGCAAAACGCCTGTCAGCGCTTTGAAAAGGAAGCCAAAACTTTAGCTAAACTCGGTAGTCACTCGCAAATTCCCATGCTGCTTAATTATTATCAAGGCGATGGGGAGCTTTATTTAGTCCAAGAATATGTGCATGGTTGTACTTTGGCGCGAGAAGTAAAACAAGGTGGGACAAAAACCGAAGCTGAGGTTAAGCAATTTTTGCAGGAATTACTCCCAATTTTGCAATATCTTTATCAAAATCATGTAATTCATCGAGATATTAAACCGCAAAATTTGGTGCGCTGTGCGGATGATGGACGGATGGTGTTGATAGATTTTGGTGCTGTTAAAGAACAATTGGCTGATGCGTATATAAATTCAGCAGTTCCATATCAGACGAATTTTGTAGGGACAATGGGATTTGCACCACCAGAACAGTTGTCTTTACGTCCAGTTTATGCTAGTGATATCTACGCTTTGGGTATAACTTGTATTTATCTGTTAACTGGTATATCACCTTTGGAACTGGAAAATGACAGCGAAACCGGGGAGATATATTGGCGTAACTACGTAAATGTCAGTGATAGTTTTGCCAAGGTTATCAACAAGATGGTAAAGTTTTCTTTAAATGAGCGTTACCAAAAGCCACAAGATGTTATCAGAGCTTTAAATGCAGAAGCTGACTTACCCAACTTGAGTGATTGTTTAACTAGCAAACCATTGAGTCATAGGTATCAGAAAAAAGTAGAAACTGCTGAGACTTATGTCCCTTCTGTGGCTAAAACTGCGATCGCTATTCGTGAATGGAAAGCTAGACTTCAGCAAAGACAGTCAAAATATTCTCACTAACAAAGTAATATAAAGTTCGTAGTGGGGACTTTAGTCCTCAAGAAAGGACTAAAGTCCTGACTACAAACCTTGATTTATTTAAACTTCTGCTGTAAATAAGCCACTAGCTGTTCCCCTGCACTGTCGATGTGTTGTTTAAGTAAGGGAACAGCTATTTTACTATCTCGCTTTCGACAAGCATCTAAAAGTTGATAGTGTTCTTTTTGAGAACGTTCTTGATAGTCCATTTGCGCCATTTGTACACGGACATAGCGATCGCAATTTATCTGTAATGTCTTAATCATCCCTAACAGTCGCGGACGTTCAGCCGTGGCGTAAAGAGTGGCGTGAAATTCCCAGTTTAATTTGGCTAACTCACCAGCATCGGTGGTTTGGTTGCTGGCTTCCAATATTACCGCCGCTTTTTCTATATCTATTTCCCTAATTTTGGGCATTGCTAATTCTATCGCTGTCACTTCCAAAGCACTGCGAATTTCACAAATTTCTTGCAATTCTGCCGCCGTTAGCACGGAAACCATCGCCCCACGATGCAGATGCAGCGTCACTAAGCCTTCCGCCTCTAACTGTCGCAATGCTTCACGCACAGGAATGCGGCTGACACCAAATTGTGTGGCAATTTCATCTTGTCTGAGAGATTGTCCTTCCGCAAAAATGCCGCGTAGAATCGCTTCCCGCAAAGCATCAGCAATTAAATCTGGGGTGCTGCGTTGTTGTTGCAGGTTAGCGGCTAGTTCGGTTAAATTCATAATTTATATTGTATACAATTTATGTTATTGTATACAATATCCAAAGTAAATCCCTTAAACCGATGGGAGACAGTTATGAGTATGGAATCCACAGCAGATAGAATTATCATCTTCGACACCACCTTAAGAGACGGCGAACAGTCTCCAGGTGCAACCCTGAATGTAGAAGAAAAGCTAGCGATCGCTCATCAACTGGCTCTCCTTGGTGTAGATGTGATAGAAGCGGGTTTTGCTGTGGCTAGTCCAGGGGATTTTCAAGCCGTGAAAACCATTGCTGAACAAGTGGGAACCCCTGATGGCCCGGTGATTTGTAGTTTAGCCAGAGCGACGCGCCAGGATATTCAAGTCGCCGCCGAAGCTTTGAAAGGTGCAGCACATCCACGTATCCACACGATGATTTCCACCTCGGATATTCACTTGCAATATCAGTTGAAAAAAACTCGCAGCGAAGTATTGGCGATCACCTCAGAGATGGTAGCCTATGCTAAATCATTTGTGGATGATGTAGAATTTTCGCCAATGGATGCAAGCCGTACCGAGCCTGAGTTTTTGTATCAAGTGTTGGAAGCGGCGATCGCCTCCGGTGCAACCACAATTAACATTCCCGATACCGTTGGCTACTGCACACCCAAAGAAATGGGTAATTTAATTCAAGGAATTCGGCAAAACGTCCCCAATATTGAGCGAGTCATTCTCTCAATTCACACCCAGAATGATTTGGGTTTAGCAACAGCCAATGCTTTGGCAGCAATTGAAAACGGTGTACGTCAGGTAGAATGTACAATTAATGGGATTGGCGAACGAGCAGGAAATGCAGCCTTAGAAGAAATTGTCATGGCTTTACAGGTTCGCAAACATTACTTCAATCCCTATTTTGGGCGTACAGTTGATAGCGATGCACCCTTAACCAATATCAAAACCCAGGAGATTTACAAAACTTCCTCCTTGGTTTCCCAATTAACAGGAATGCTGATTCAACCTAATAAAGCGATCGTTGGGGCTAACGCTTTCGCCCATGAATCGGGGATTCATCAAGATGGTGTGATTAAGCATCGCCAGACTTACGAAATTATGGAAGCCGCATCTATCGGTTTGCCAGAAAACAAGATAGTATTAGGTAAGCATTCTGGTAGAAACGCTTTTCGGACTCGGTTGCAAGAATTAGGCTTTGAATTGAGTGAGGCAGAATTAAATAAAGCCTTCAATCGGTTTAAAGAAGTCGCCGATAAGAAAAAAGAAATGTCTGATTGGGATTTAGAGGCGATCGTTAGAGATGAAACCCAGATGCAAGTAGACAGTGGTTATCAGATAGAACAAGTCCAAGTCATCTGCGGTGACTGCACTTGTCCCACTGCAACTATCACCATTGTCACTCCTGACGGGAAAATTATGACCGATGCTAGTGTCGGTACAGGCCCGGTAGATGCTGTGTATCAAGCAATTAACCGCTTAGTGCAGATTCCTAATCAATTGATTGAGTTCTCTGTACAGTCGGTGACGGGTGGAATTGATGCACTAGGAACGGTGACAATTCGCTTGGAGTATCAAGGACAGATATTCTCTGGACAAGCATCTGATACTGATATTGTGGTGGCAGCAGCTTATGCTTATATCAATGCTGTTAATCGTCTTTATCGGTATTTGGAAGCTCAAAAGTCAGTTTTGTTGACTGTTGACGGGTAAATATTCATTGTCTATAGGACTTACGCAAGTGTTATAGTCAAAGTAACTCAGGACTTACGCAAGTGTCACAATTGGTGGTAGGTGCGTGACGCTACAAGTCTCATGACTAGGTTCAAATATTATCGCTCCTCACACACCCTACAGAAAAAATATGCCAGTTGCGTAAGTCCTATAACTGTAGGGTGCGTCAGCCCCAATAATTTCGTATAAATTAACGTGAGTTCGATGAACCTCTCCCTCCCAACCTCCCTCTCCTAAAAGATGAGGGAGGAGAAACGAAAAAATCACCATCTCAGGACTTACGCACCAATGTTATCTGTTAAGACTGGGTGTAAGGGTGTAGGTTTTGAAGGCTTACCCCCCTACACCCCTCTCTTACAAAGTTCTGATCGCCGGAAGCCGGCGCTCAGACTTTGCGCTATACCCCTATACCCTTGTCAAAACCCTTGATTTTTCGTTTTCATGCGTAAGTCCTACATCTTACTCCCCTCTCCTCGAAGGAGAGGGGTTGGGGGTGAGGTCAAAATAAGTCCTGGTCTATAACGTTACTAACTGTTCATGGTTATTTATCGGCTTTATCGGCGGTAAATTACCTATGACTTTAGACTTTTGCAAGAAGTCTATTGATGAAAATCACATATATAGCAGTCGCCACATAGGTTAGGACATAGATGAATCATCAAATCTTTACTGCAAGAGCTTTCTGAACCTGTCCCCTGTAACCTATCACCTGTCCCCTGCTATATTATCTAAACGTTCACACTCATATCTGCCTTTAATTTCTTGATTAAAAAATTTACCAACGGAGTCTGCTGATTGTAAATCTTCCCAAGTTTCAGCTTCTACTCCTGAATATTGATAAACTGCACCATTGTAAAATTCTACCTGCAAAACTTGCTCCTCACTATCGTAGCCAACAGCCGTCGCCATTGATGAGTTCACTGGTAACATGGCAATTGCTTCTTCTTCAGGCGGAAGTGCATTAGCTTCAGCAACAATTTCGTTCAGTTCTTGCAAACCTTCATAAGCTTGTATTGGTGCAGGAATTTCTAAAAACTCAAATTCATCGCCTGTGTCGAGCAACAATTGCAAATATCCATCAGAGTGAGAGATAGCTACTAAATTGCTCAAGTCTATCTTCGATAGCTTCATGAATTTGCTCTCCTATGGGCGTAATTGGAGTTTTAAAACAGTTATCAGTTATCAGTTATCAGTTATCAGACGTATGGTGGGGGATAAAGAAGCGCCACCAACGCCATACACCAATTGGTGTGGTGTTTCACCTTCGTATTTAACTGGTAACTGTTGACTGTTCACTGTTAAATTGATGCAACTAAAATCTTATATAGTATATATGTACTAAATAAATTGTTACTTGTCAATTGGCTTTACAAAGACTTCACATAATACTTGATAGGCTAGGGTGGGAAATATAAATTTATCTGACGACGGCTGTAGTTTGATAAATTTGATATTGACGCAGGACTAACGCACAGTGATAGAGTACTTGTTTCACTAGGCGAATTTCCAGTTCTGAAAACATTTCTGCGTTTCTCTTCAACAGCCACAAATTACCGAAAATACCGTGGGTGGCAAAAATTGAGTAGATGAGAATTGTATGATGGCATTCCCATTCCTGTATCGAGTTAGGTTCCCAGCAACAAAATTGCGTCACATCTGCTGGCGGTAATTGGTGATAAAATTTAGGCGAGTTGATCAAGGACTCAATCACATTACAACTTTTACTATCTTGGCAATCGAGATATTGATGGGTAATAGTGCAATTGTCAAATTCAGGGTTGCACATAGTTAAATAACAACCATCGAGTTCTAAACTTCTAGCTAACTCTTGTACTACTAATTGCCAAATATTGGGTTCTGCGAAGCTATCATGCACCTTAGCTGTAATCAGTTGCATTTGCTCCACTAATTCTAGCGATCGCTGGAGTTGGTTAGTCAATTCTACAACTTTCTCTTCAAAAACTCGTTGAATTTTTTTTAAGTTTGCCTCTACTTGTAGACGTTGCTTAATTTCTTGTTGTAATTTTTGGTTTTGTGTTTTTAGTTGTCGCTGCTGGTGATGAATAATTAATTGGTGTGTAACTCTAGCTAAAACTTCCGCTTCTTGAAAAGGTTTAGTAATATAATCTGCCCCACCAAGGTCAAAAGCTTTTACTTTATCTATAGCTTGGTCTAATGCACTAATAAAAATAATAGGAATACTAGCAGTTTTTTCTTGAGACTTTAACTGTCTGCAAACTTCATAGCCATTAATTTCTGGCATATTAATATCCAGTAAAATTAAATCTGGAGGCTCGATTTGTGCAGCCTGAATTGCCATCTTGCCACTAACAGTTTTTCTTACCTTAAAGCCCTGAGACTCTAAAATTTTAGATAGCAACCTCAGATTATCAGGTGTATCATCAACAAGTAAAATAGGGCCAGATTCATTAAAATATTGAGGTATGTACATATTATTTTACTATAGACGGGTGAGGTTAATAATAGTTTCTAAATGAAAGTTATCAACTAAATCTTTTAGAGCATCAGCAAGTTGTTGCTCACTTTGGGGAATTTGGTTGATCAACCCATAGAGTTTTTCATCATCAATAACAAGGGCTGCATGATAGACTTGAGCAATCCAATCAGCAGGCATAATTTGCAAATCGGCTGCTGTTAACTGTAGAGATGACTTTTTAGGTTCAGGTAAGTTTTGAGTGGAACTTTCGGCATAAATATAACGTACACCGAGATATTCTGCCATTTTGTCAAAGAGAATAGTTTCTTCAAAAGGCTTGGTGACAAAATCATCAAAGCCAACTTTTAACACAAATTTTCTATCTTCCTCAAAAGCATTTGCAGTCAAAGCAATAATTGCTATATTTTCTCCTTGAGGAATAGCTCTAATTTGATTAGTTGCTTCATATCCATTTAATATAGGCATTTGGAGATCCATCCAAATCAAGTGCGGTTCCCATTCTTGGCAAAGATTAACTGCTTGCAAACCGTTCTCCGCCGCACAGACTTCAAAACCCACCGACTCCAAAAGTTTAACGATCAGCTGCCGATTTTCTTGAATATCCTCAACAATGAGAATGCGGTAATGAGGTTGTCCTGGTTCTAAACCAATTACTCTTCTAGTAATTTGTGCTAGAGGCAGAACATCAACGGTTTCTGCTATACTCAGTTGGACACGACAAGTAAAAGTTGTACGTTGAGATAAAGTACTCTGGACTGTTACCTCACCCCCCATCAATCTGGCAAACTGACGGCTAATAGGTAAACCCAACCCTGTTCCCTGGGTGAATTGTCGCCCACTCTTGGCTTGGACAAAGGCATCAAAAATTAACTCCATATCTTCAGTATCAATTCCAGGGCCTGTATCTTCAACTGCAAATTCAATCATTACTTTCCCTAGCGCTGGGGAAGAATCACGAGGATAGGAAACTTTGACTGCTATATGACCAGTAGCAGTAAATTTAATTGCATTACCTATGAGGTTAATTAATATTTGTCTGAGTTTATTTTCATCTCCACAAACATATTGATTCACCTCTGGACTTAATTCAATAATTAAGTCGAGTCCTTTATCTAAAGCTTTGAGAGCAAACATCTCCCGAATTGAGTAAATTAGACGATGCAGGTCAAAATAGTTTTCATTTAAGGTTAATTGACCAGCTTCAATTTTAGACATTTCTAAAACATCATTAATTAACCCTAACAAGTGTTCGCCACTTCTACTAATGATGTCTAAATTTTCCTTATCTTCATAGGATAAAGCGTGATTACGGGCTATAAGTTGGGTAAACCCCAAAATAGCATTAAGTGGTGTGCGTAATTCATGACTCATCTTGGCAAGAAATTGGCTCTTAGCGCGGTTGGCAATTTCTGCTTGTTCTGCTGCTTGCTTGAGTGCTGCATGGGAAAATTCTAATGCAGCAAGCATCAGATTATTTTTCATTTCCTGAGCAACTTCAATTTCAAAATGCTGCCAAGGCAATGATTTATCTTTGACAGTTTCTTTCCACAATTCAAATGATTTGCGTGGGGATAAAAGCAAGCTATTATCTGAATCAACAGACACTGGTTTATTAGGGTTCCCTGCCCAATTAACAGTATGAATTTGTTCTGGTCGGAACCAGATAATGTGATATGACCTATGATTAAGGACAATGGAGATTGCTAATATACCACAAGCTTTATCTTTAAAATTCTTTGCTTTTGCATACAGTTGGGGTAAGGAATCTGTGTATATAATCTCTTGAGCATTTTGGCTCATCAGCCAGTTGACGATCGCTTGCGTCTGTGTTGGTGTTGGTGTAGACCCCAGTAGCGTTAGTTGTCCCTCTAATAAAATCGCCGCCCCTTGTGCCTGAACTAATTCTAATAAACTTGCTTCATTCCGCTTAAATACATTCCCGATGTAGTCTGACTCATCAGATAATGCCTGTCTTAACTGTTCTTGAATTAATTTTACTTGTTGGCGGTAAGAATGCAGCGATCGCTCTTGTCGATTAAGTAATTCTATGGATGCAAACTTACCGATCAATTCGCATATTTTGCGAACTTCATAATTAACGTTTTTAGGTGTGTAATGGTGACAAGCTATCAAACCCCAAAGCCTTTTTTCATTAATCAGGGAGACACAAACAGTAGCTGTAACACCCATATTTTGCAAATACTCGATATGTAAAGGTGATACACTTCTCAATACCGCCTCGCTCAAATCAAGCGGTGTATCTGTCAGAGGATTGTTTGTGGGTATCAATCTTACAGGTTGATAATTAATATCTGGGATCAGTCGCAGCCATTTTTGATAGTAAAGTCTTCTGGCTTGCACGGGAATATCAGAGGCTGGATAATGTAGTCCTAAATAGCTATCTAAATGACTTTCTTTATCTTCAGCAATGATGACTCCACTGTTATCTGCTTCAAACTTATAAATCACTACCCTGTCAAATTGGGTGATTTGTTTCAACTCATGAGTAATGTTTCGATACAATTCTGCCATACTTGTAGAATTACGGATATTGGCGATCGCTTGTTCTAAAAATTGATAATTTTCTAAATAATCGCTGGTTTTTCTTGATTCTTGGGCTTCTAGCTCTAAGATTAAAACGTCACCAGAGCGATGCAGCATACCTAGAAAAAATTCAGACTTAAGCTGATGAGCAACTTCATTACCAGTTAACAGATTCTGATTAATCTTCAATAACTGTATAAATACTTGGTTTTCTTGCATTAAAGCATCCTGAATTATACTGACTTGCTCAGGTGATATTAAGTGGCTTAAATGTTTACCTATGAAAAATTCTGGGTAAACACTGAAAAAAACCTTCGTATTTTCACTAGCTTGTAAAATTGTCAGTTCTGGTTCTTGTAAAACTATCAACACGCCATGCGGCTGTGTCAGTCCTGGTATATGAATAGGCTCGCGATCGCAATTTGTAATATCAAATTTTTCTGGGACAATCACTTCTGAATCTTTCATCTTTTACAAGAATTTTTATACCCAATAATATTATGTAATTCATAACACAAATTTATTTAAAAATTCATGTGTTACTGATATTTTTGAAACAAATCCAAAATTGTTGTCGGCCTTGGTATTAAATCACCTTACTCTTCACTGAGTCTCACTCTGTATTCGATAGCAATAAGTAATTACTAGGGTAAATTAGTATATACAAGTAGGTAGCCGTAAATATTTACTGTTGGGAAAAGGCAGGAGTTATGAGGAAAGAAGGTTTCAGCTTGTTTTACTTTTATTTACATAGTTTGTTTTTTCCACTTCTTTATACTTAAATATACATAAAATTTTATCTATTTTTGTTAAAATAAGTTTATATAAACTGTTTTAAGTTTTAGGACTTACGCAAGTGTCATAATCAAACTAACTGTAGGTTGCGTCAGCCCCAATAATTTCGTACAAATTCAAGGATTTTCCACATCTGACGCACCCTAAAATTGTGCCAGTTGCGTAAGTCCTGAGTTTGTTAAAATATGAATTTTTTCTTATTTCTTGATTTTGTTTATGTAAATTGAACAAGTTGAGTTTAAGCTAATACCAATTCTCTATGAAGTTGAGCCAAATAAATAATGTAGAGACGTTGCATGCAACGTCTCTACAGTCAAGAATAAAGCGCATCTATGGCTACGCCAGACAAGCTACATGAAGAAACGGTATAAGGAACTTCTTAGTAAATATCTTATCCTGGCGCTGACTTTTCACGTCATGTGGAAAAGTTAACGCTCCTACCTAACCCCCCAGCCCCCTTCCCTTCAAGGGAAGGGGTAGCACAATTAAAGCCTCTCTCCTTCTAGGGGAGAGGTTTGGAGAGGGGTCTTTTAGAACCTTGCGAACTAGGTTGAGAATCAAAATTGCTAAAAAAACTATAAATAATCATAAAAAAAAATTCTTCTTTTATCACCTCAAAAAGGATATTAATTTTAATGTTGTTGCAGTAAAGGATAACGCTTTGCTTAGAACTGCATTATCATTATTGAATCTTACTGTTTTCTTTTGGTTATTAAACCTCACTGCCACAAAAGCAGACATCATTCCCGATACTACACTTCCCAATAACTCAACTGTTAGAGAGGTGGGAAACCTGAGAGTAATTGAGGGAGGTACTCAAAGGGGAGTAAATTTATTTCATAGTTTTCAAGAATTTTCTTTCTCTGCTTTAACTAGCAACTATACAGGTGACACTGCCATTTTTAACCATAATTTGGGAGTGCAAAATATTATTACCAGAGTAACAGGTAGTACATCCTCTTATATTGATGGACTGATTACAGCCACGAGAGGAAGTAGAGCTAATCTGTTTTTTATCAATCCCCACGGCATCATTTTAGGGCCAAATGCTAGTTTAAACATTGGTGGTTCTTTTGTAGCAACTACAGCCAATAGCCTCAAATTTGCTGATGGTACAGAATTTAGTGCGACTGCTGCCAATCAGGTTCCTTTATTAACAGTGAGTGTTCCTTTAGGGCTACAATTTGGTAATAATCCAGGGAATATTGAACAACCAATTTCTTATGATTTACCCTTGGTTTTGCAAGTAGAAAATGGCAAAACTTTGGCGTTAATTGGCGGTAATATACTGCTTGAAAGTAGTATTTTGTCAGCACCGGGTGGCAGAATTGAATTAGGTAGTGTGGCTGGCAATAGTTTTGTCAGCTTGAGCGAAATTGATAAGGGTTATGCTTTGGGATATTTAGGGGTAAAAGACTTTAGAGATATCAAAATCTCTGCGGGAACTTTGATTAATACAGATAATTTACCAAGGCAAGATAGTAGCGGTGCTATACAAATTCAAGCGAGAAATATCAGGATTGAAGATTCGCTAATTTTTGCAGTTAATTTTGGTGTACAATCAGGCGATCGCCTAACTATTAATGCTACAGAATCTCTCAAATTATCTGGTGGCTCTAGTATATTCACTATCGCACAAAATACAGGTCAAGCAGGAGATATCTGGATTAAAGCAAAAAATTCTCTAGAACTAGGACAAGAAGCATTTATTGCTTCACAAGTCTGCTCATTAAGTGGAAATTGCCAAAACGTTACAGGTAATGGTGGTAATATTCATATTGAAACTGGACGGCTTTTAGTAACAGATGGTGCAGGGATAGAAGCCTCTACATTTGGTGCAGGTAATGCAGGTAATATCTTCATAAAAGCTACAGATTCTATAAACTTAATCGGAGAAAGTCCTGATGGCAATATACCCAGTGGAATTTTTGCTGAAGTTGCTCGTGACGCTACCAAGAATGCAGGTAATACGGGAACAATTTCCTTGGAAACTCAACGTTTGCAGATCGCAGGTGGCGCACAAATATTAAATATCGCTAGATATGGTACTCAAGGAGGTAATGTCAATATCAAAGCTTCAGAAAGTATTTATGTGAGTGGTGCTTCTCAATTTGCTACAACCTCACCTTTAGATATTTTTCGGAGTGGGATTTTTGTATCTACTCAAGCAGGAACTACTAACAATACATTAAATATTAATACCGGAAAGTTTACTGTAGCAGATGGGGCCAGAATTACAACCGATAACTTAAATATTATCAGCGATCGCTTAATTGTCCAAGATGGTGCAAAAATTGCTGTCACCGGCGAGTCGGGGAACTTGGTAATTAATGCGCGATCGCTTAAACTAGATAACCAAGGTCAACTAACTACTCAAACTAACTCAGGTAATGGTGGCAATATCACCCTCAACCTCAACGAGAGTTTGCAACTCAGTCGTAATAGTCGCATTTCTACCTTTGTTGGTGGCAATGGTGGCAACATAGAAATTAACAGTCCCTTAATTGTGGCGACCCCCAACGAAAATAGCGACATCACCGCCTATACTTTTAGGGGTACGGGGGGTAAAGTCACAACTAATACTGCAAGTATTTTAGGTTTAGTTGTCCGTAGTCGAGCAGAACTTGCACAAATTCTCAATACTACCGATCCCTATCAGCTTGACTCAGCCAGCCTAGCAAGCAACGATATCATCACTCTCTCACAGACTAAACCCTCTTTAAAAGCTACACTCCCACCAAGCACACCTGAAGTAAACTCAAACCGAAAATTTCTCCCACTCCCAACTCGTCCTCTTGACACATCAGAGCAAATTACTCAAACTTGTAGTTCAAATAGTAGTTCCAAAGAAAAACTAGAAACCGGAAACTCCCCTGACAACAGCGACTCTCAAGAAAATCCTTCTTCCGCGCAACCTTCCCAACACAATCATTTGTTACAAAGCAGTAATATTTACCCGCATACTGTTGTGGAAAACCCTGATTCCCCTAAAATTGTAGAAGCACAGGGATGGATAATTGATCACAATGGCCAAATTATCTTAGTTGCTCGCATCCCTACTGCGAATTATCAGTATCCCTGGTATTCGTCTACCATCTGCCATGTTCATGAATAAAACTGCTCAGGTCTGTTATCGTGCTGTTATTAACAGCATAGCAAAGATGAAAGGCAAGTTAATCAAATTCTTCCGTTTGTCTTTGTGTTTTCTGTTGGCTTTGCTTTGTACAGTTAATGCGCCTGTGCTGGCTAAAGTATCAACCCCAAACACACCAGTTACTTCCACAGTTCCTTTGTTAGAGCAAGGTAAAATATTATACGACGCAGGCAGATTTGCCGAAGCAGTGCAGATATTACAGCAAGCTGTACAAGAATATAGGCAAAAAGGTGAGCATCTCAGGCTGGTTGCAACCTTGAGTAACTTGTCGTTAGCATACCAGCAACTAGGAGCATGGAACGAAGCACAGCAAGCAATTAAAGAGAGTTTAAATTTACTTGCAGACAAACAAGCAAACCTACAAGTATTAGCCCAAGCATTAGATATTCAAGGCCGTCTGCAACTAGCAATGGGTAAAGCAGAGACAGCTTTAAGCACTTGGCAACGCACAGCAGAGATTTATCGACAAACTGAGAATTTTCCTGGCGAAGTGCGATCGCAAATCAATCAAGCCCAAGCATGGCGGACACAAGGCTTTTATCGTCGGGCTGTGAAAATTTTACAAGAAGTTGGGGAGAAGTTACATTCACAACCAGACTCATTAGAAAAAGCCGTAGGATGGCGATCGCTTGGTGATGCCTTAATGGTAGCGGGAAATTTAACCGATTCCCAAACAAGTTTAGAACAAAGTCTAGCAGTTGCCCAGCGTCTACAAATACCTAAAGAAATCGCCGCCAGTTTCTTTAGTTTGGGGAATAACGCCCGCGCCAAACATCAAACTTCACAAGCAATCAATTACTATCAAAAAGCAGTAGCCATAACCCCCTCACACTTAACAAAACTGCAAGCTCAAATTAACTACCTCAGCTTACTACTAGAAAATCAACAATTAACAGAAGCGCAAACTTTAATACCAGCAATTCAAGAGGAAATTAATCAACTTCCTCCCAGTCGCGCTCCTATCTACGCCCAAATTAACTTTGCTCAAAGTCTGATCAAAGTGATCAATACAGATTACCTAGCGCTGAATAAAAATGGTACATCAATACCCAGCACTGAGGATTTAGCAAAGTTACTAGCAAAAGCTATCCAACAAGCCCAAAGTTTGGGGGACAACAGAGCAGAAGCCTATGCAACATTAAGTTTAGGCAATTTGTATGAACAAAACCAGCAATGGGCAGAAGCAAAAAGTCTCACAAGAAAAGCATTAATTTTAGCCCAAGGTAGTAATGCCGCAGACATTATCTATCGGTTAGAGTGGCAATTGGGAAGATTGTTATGGGCGCAAAAAGATATTTCTGGTGCGATCGCCGCTTATGATGCAGCAGTAGAAACCCTAAAATCTCTCCGCAGTGACCTAGTAGCTGTCAACCAAGACGTGCAATTCAACTTCCGCGACAGTGTAGAACCAGTTTATCGCCAATCAGTAGAATTACTATTACAATCCCAGCCAGACAAACTTGATGCAAAAACTCTTGATAAAGCCCGTCAACGGATTGAAGCCTTACAATTAGCAGAATTAGATAACTTCTTTCGGGAAGCTTGCCTACAAGGTCAAGCTGTGTTACTCGATAAAGTAGTAGACCAAGATAACCCCACATCTGCCATTTTCTACCCAATTATTTTGCCGCAACAGATTCAGGTAATCGTCAAGATTCCTAACAAACCTTTGCAGTTGCACAGCATTGATATTAAACAACCAGAAGTAGACAAAGTTATCAGCGAACTGCGAAGAAATTTAGTTAATCCCACAGCTAGCAAAGTTATTAAAGCACAAGCACAACAAGTTTATAACTGGCTCATCAAACCTGTAGAATCACAACTAGCAGCCAGTGGAGTCAAAACTTTAGTATTTGTCCCAGATGGGTTGTTACGAAATTTACCACTAGGCGCACTATATGATGGCAAACAGTATTTAATAGAGAAATATGCGATCGCACTCAGTGTGGGTTTGCAACTCCTCGACCCCAAACCCCTCCAGCGAGGACAACTCAAAGCTTTAACAGCCGGACTAACTCAACCCCCGCCAGATTTTCCCAACTTTTCCCCATTACCCGCCATCAAGGCAGAAGTAGACTTAATTGCTAGCGCCGGAGTGGATATCACCAGCTTGCTAGACCAGCAATTCACCCGCGAAGCACTAGAAAAAGAAGTTAAAAACGTTTCCTTTAACGTAGTGCATTTAGCCACACATGGTCAGTTTAGCTCCCGTGCGGAAAATACTTTCATTTTGGCAGCCGATGGGCCAATTAACGTCATTCAATTCGATACCCTACTGCGTGGTCGAGAGCAAATTCGCCCGAATGCAGTCGAACTATTAGTATTAAGCGCCTGTCAAACCGCAGCCGGCGACAACCGCGCCGCCCTTGGTTTAGCCGGAGCCGCAGTCCGCGCCGGCGCACGCAGTACAGTAGCATCTTTATGGCAAATAGATGATGAATCAACGGCTTTATTGGTGGGTGAATTTTATAAACAACTCAAAACTAGCAGCACCACCAAAGCCGAAGCCCTCCGCCGCGCCCAGTTAAAGTTATTAAAACATCCCAACTACGGCGCACCAAGTTATTGGTCTGCTTATGTGATGATTGGCAATTGGTTATAGATTAGTTATTGGTCATTAGTGTGATCGCCTTCTTTGCCGCAGACATATAGCCATTTTCAATCTAATGAGGTAGAGGTATGCAAATAGACCTAACCCCCTAACCCCCTTCCCGAAGCGGGAAGGGGGAACAATTCAAAGCCTCTCTCCTTTTAGGCTACGGTGTACACACAAGTACTATATACAAGGGTTTCAGGCGTTATAGCCCCTTAAATTGTCATTACGAGCGGAGCGAAGTAATCACATAATCCCGTGGTTTTTGCAATTGCTTCGTCGTTCCTCCTCGCAATGACAGGTTTGAGAGAGCGATCGCACAACCTAAAGCTAGATGACGAAACCAAGTACTAAAGGGAATTTTCCGACTTGTGTGTACACCGTAGCTCCTTTTAGGAGAGAGGTTTGGAGAGAGGTTAAAATTGTACTTCACTAGACCGAGAACCGCTATAACTCATATAAAATAATGCCTAGATTTGCACATCTCCTGTTTGAAAAATCTGTTCTGCGGTTAAATTCAATTCTCTTAATATGGGTGAAATAATGCGATCGCTTCCACGAAACTGGCTGATCTGGTACTCACCATCAACTAGTCAATAGACTGATATTGTCGGTTGTTTGGGATTGCCAATAAACCGCCTACCACCTAAAGCGGCGTAATCAACAATCCAATATTCAGAGATTCCCACTGTTTCATAAGCAGCCACTTTTGTCAAATAATCATCACGCCAGTTACTACTAACCACTTCAATCACCAATGGTAGAGATTTAGCTAGGCTGACAGTAGAGTCTTTTTTCCAAAGGGTTTCATTAACTAAATTGGGGCGGTTTAGTACCAGCACATCTGGTGAGTAAGCTGATTCACTCTCAAGCGGTTTAACTAATGCTGTTTTGGGAATGAAGTAGGGCAGTTTTAGCCGCCCAATTTCTATAGATATATTCAGTGCCAAAAAACCTATAACTTCTTCGTGTTCACCAGTAGGCTGAGACATCTCTATAACTACTCCATCATGCAGCTCATAGCGTTTTCCAGAGTTGTCTGGGTATTTGGCTACGAATTCATCGAATGTGACTAGTTTGCGTATGGCTTGAGTCATAAATTTATCGCTCCCAGTAGTTATTTCGGCAATGCTTGCGGTGGAAACTGAGTTTTGTTGAGGTGCTGGCTACGCATTTGTTATTTTAGCGATCGCATTTCTCTTGCCCAAGAGCGATCGCGTTGTGCTTTCTTAAATCAAGAGTAGGGCATTACGGATAAATCTATTTGTGTAAAATCAAAGTGCAGCAGAGATTTTTCTATATTAGGACTTACGCAACTGGCATATTTTTTCTGTAGGGTGTGTGAGGAGCGATAATATTTGAACCTAGTCATGAGACTTGTAGCGTCACGCACCAACCACCAATTGTGACACTTGCGTAAGTCCTGTATATGAAAGTGTGCGAGTCATCCAACCCAGGAGTTTCCCCACCATGATCGCAGCCAAAGACAACACCCCCCACCTCACCCCAGACGATTACTTTGCCTGGGAAGCAACCCAACTGGAAAAACACGAATACATCGACGGCAAAGTTTACGCCATGAGCGGCGGCAGTGTCAATCACGGTCGTATCGCCATCCGCTTCACCGCCATGTTCGACAGCCACTTAGAAAATACAGGTTGCATCACTGGAAATTCTGATGTCAAAGTCAATATCTTTGGCAGTAATAACTATACCTACCCAGATGCCAGCGTTACCTGCGACGATCGCGACAAAACCACAACCCATTATATTACTTACCCCTGCTTAATCGTCGAAGTCCTCTCCGCCAGCACCGAAGCCTACGACAGAGGTAGCAAATTCCGAATGTACCGCCAAAACCCAGCCTTAATCGATTACCTACTAGTCAGTTCCACCAGCATCGAAATCGATTTGTATCACAAAAATGACGCAGGGGACTGGTTGATTATTAACTACAAAGCAGGCGACACAATCGAACTCAAAAGCATTAACCTCAACTTTCCCATTGAACAAGTCTATCGCGGTTTAACCCTTGAACCAGAGAATAGGGAATAGAATCAAAGCATTACCCATTTCCTTCTACCTATTGCCCAATATGCTAACCCTGGAACCCGTAATCCAAAAAATCCAACAACTCCCCCCGAACAACAAAAAAGTGGTCGAATTTGTGGAATTTCTAGAATTTCAAGCGAGCCGCAAACACCCACTGCATCAGAAACCGCCGAAACATCCTTCGCCGACGCGACTAAAGAATTTATCGGCTGCCTTGATAGCGATCTCGAAGACCTATCCCATAATCCCCAATACTTAGCAGGATTCGGAAAATAATGACTCAAAAAAGGCAACGTCTTCGAGCGAGTGCAAGTATTTTTCGAGTTAGCAAGATTGTGGGAAAACAAGGAAATTAACACCAATTCCTACACATAGAAGCATAGCAGGAAGACAAGTAGTATTCTTTCTTTTTAAAGCAGATTTAGTGATGAAAATTGTTTCTATAAAAATTAAAAATTATCGAGCCTTTGAATCTCTAGAGATCAAAGAAATTCCAACCTTTTGCGTCATCATCGGAGCCAATGGTACAGGTAAATCTACCCTATTCGATATTTTTGGTTTTCTACGCGATGCCCTAAAAAATAACATTCGTCAAGCCCTTCAGATCCGAGGTGGATTTAATGAAGTTGTCACTAGAGGCAAAGAAAAAGAAGATATCGAAATAGAACTAAAATTCCGCATGAATATTCTGGAAACAGAGCGCCTCGTTACCTATGTCTTAAATGTTGGACAAGAAGAAAGACGACCCTTAGTTAAAAGAGAAATTCTACGTTACAAACGCGGCGAATACGGTTCTCCCTATCACTTTCTCGACTTCCAAAACGGTAAAGGATATGCCATCACCAATGAAGAAAACTTTGAACAAACGGACGAAGAACTAGAACGTGAAGAACAACAACTCGAATCCAATGATATTTTAGCAATTAAAGGACTGGGGCAATTTCAACGTTTCAAAGCCGCCAGCGCCTTCCGTTCACTGATTGAAAATTGGCACGTTTCCGACTTCCATATCAGCGATGCCAGAGGCAGCAAAGATGCACTCTATGCCGAACATCTCTCCCCCACAGGCGATAATATGGCACTCGTTGCCCAATATATTTATCAAAACCATCCCGATATATTCCAAACCATCCTCACAAAAATGCAGGAAAGAGTCCCCGGTATTTCTAAAGTAGAAGCAAAAGAAACAGAAGACGGAAGATTAATCCTTAAGTTTCAAGACCAAGCTTTTAAAGATCCCTTCATTGATCGCTATGTTTCTGATGGCACAATGAAAATGTTTGCCTATTTAATTTTGCTCTTCGATCCCAAACCCCACCCCCTACTTTGCGTCGAAGAACCCGAAAACCAACTTTATCCTAGTTTGCTTCACGAACTTGCTGAAGAATTTGCCAGTTATGCCCATAGAGGCGGACAAGTCTTTGTTTCTACTCATTCCCCCGACTTTCTGAATGCCGTTCCCCTAGACAGTATTTTCTGGCTGATAAAAGAACAAGGCACTACAAAAATTTTCCGAGCTACCGATAGCGAAATCCTGAAAAACTTAGTTCAAGCTGGAGATTTACCTGGCTATCTTTGGAATCAAGGTTGGTTTGAAGGAGTCGCTCCCTAATGAGTTACGATCTTATTTTTTTATTAGAAGAACCTTCTATAGAAAATGTTTTAAAGGAAATCTTACCCAAAATAATTCCTGATGAAATCTCTTTTATTTGTATTCCTCACCAAGGTAAACAGGACTTAGCTAAATCTATACCAAAGAAAATTAGAGCCTTTCAATTTAACCCTGCCACAAAATTTGTTATTGTTCACGATCAAGACTCCCATGACTGTAAAAAACTCAAATCAGAACTTTTAGAAATTTGTCAAAATGCAGGAAACAAAAACATACTGATCCGAATAATATGTCATGAACTAGAATCTTGGTTTTTAGGTGATTTAGTTGCAGTTGAAAAAGCCTATGGGCTAAAACCCGAAAGTTTGAGTCAAAAACAAAATCAAACAAAGTTTCGTAACCCCGATCAACTCAACTCTGCTAAAGAAGAACTCAGAAAGTTAGTTTCAGAATATTATCCCGGCACTCATTCTAGGATGATTGCGCCCTATTTATCCTTGACTGAAAACAAATCTCGTAGTTTTCAAGTTTTTCTCGATGGCATCAATAAAATTCTCAACTAGAGTAACATGACCCAAAGCGAAGCCGAACTAGAACAAAAGCAGATTTATCGCCTAACTGGACTAGGTTACGAACCCGTCACCCTTCGCAATGCTGAAGACTTCAAAGCGAACCTCAAAACCCAACTAGAAAAACATAACCACATCAAACTCAGCGACACAGAGTTTAACAGCATCCTCAACCATCTCGATAAAGGTAACGTCTTTGACCGTGCCAAACGCCTCCGCGATAAAATGGAACTCAGGCGCGACGATGGTAAAACCTTTTACCTAGAATTTCTCAACACATAACACTGGTGTTACATTGACAACGGACAATTAGAAAGTAAAAAATGGGTAGTACTGGACTCGAACCAGTGACATCCTGCTTGTAAGGCAGGCGCTCTACCAACTGAGCTAACCACCCGCGCTTTTCGTTTGCGCTCACAATTAAATAATATAGCAAATAATTTTGGATTGCGCTACTATTTTTGAGAAAAAATTTTGCAAAATTTTTGAGAACCGATAAATGCCCTCTGGTCGGACGCACGATCGCATTACTCTCTGGGCGTTACCAATGGTGGCGGGTGTGACTTTTTGGCAAACTCGCTCTGGTAATGTCACTTTGTTGGTGGCTGGTGGGTTTATGTTTGGGGGGTTGATGTTCGGCCCTGATTTAGACATCTACTCGCGTCAATATCAACGCTGGGGTTTTCTGCGTTGGATTTGGCTACCTTATCAAAAAAGCCTCCGCCATCGCTCTTTCTTATCCCACGGGCCGCTAATCGGCACAACTCTCCGGGTTGTCTACCTGAGTAGCTTGTTGGCTGTGTTGACGCTGGTGATATTGGCAGTTGCCGATAAGCTCTTGAATATGGCTGTGACATGGCAGGATGTAGAAAGGACTGTAGGGCGATCGCTTTCCAGCTACACTCCCGAATTTCTTGCCCTGTTCTTAGGCTTAGAATTAGGGGCTATGAGTCATTCTCTCAGTGATTGGGGCGGTTCGGCTTACAAGCGTTTCCGCAAACAGGGGATTCGCGGCATACTTCCTAGTGGCAAAATTAAGAAGCGTAAAGTAACTCGTCGTAAGGGAGTAAGGGCGAATGACCGAGGAAAAAGTACAAAGTAACGGTGATTTGGCGGCGTTGCAAGAGTTAATTGATGTTGTCGCTAAGTTGCGATCGCCTGATGGGGGTTGTCCTTGGGATTTGGCACAAACTCCGCAAACGCTGACACCTTACGTCATTGAGGAGGCTTACGAGGTTGTAGATGCAATTAAGACGGGGGATAAAGAAGCGATCGCTGAGGAGTTGGGTGATTTACTATTACAAGTAGTTTTACAAGCCCAAATTGCTCGTGAATACGGTCAATTTTCTCTACAAGAAGTCGCTCAAGGTATTACACAAAAATTAATCCGTCGCCATCCTCATGTATTTGGTGATGTGTCGGTAAATAGCGCTGATGAGGTGCGGCAAAATTGGGAACAAATTAAGGCGGCGGAAAAAGGCGCAACCTCACCGGAAAGTCAAAAGTTGAGTGAAAAACTCAGTCGCTATGGGCGTACTCTACCACCACTGACAGCAGCGATGAAGATTTCCCAAAAGGCTGCGGCTGTGGGTTTTGAATGGGAAAATATTGATGGTGTGTGGGCAAAATTTCATGAGGAGTTGCAGGAATTTCAACAAGCTTTGGCTGAGGAAACGCCAGAACGCCAACAGGCGGAGTTAGGTGATTTACTATTTGCAGTCATTCAGTTAGCCCGTTGGCATAATCTAGACCCCAGCGAAGGATTACAAGGCACAAATCAACGCTTCGTTCAAAGGTTACAAAAAATGGAGGCGGTAGTCAATCGCCCCCTTTCCGATTACAGTTTGGATGAGTTAGAAGCATTATGGCAACAGGCTAAAGCCCAACTCGCTAAGGAGTAGATTTCCATTTAATATTGCAACCCACACTCGGTTTTTGTTCACCACTCACAGCTTGACCCGCCAATACTGCATCGATAGCTGCACGTAAATCTGCACCAGTTACGGGTTTACCATTGCTGGGGCGGCTATCATCTAATTGTCCTCTATATGCAAGCTGGCGCGAGCTATCAAAGACAAAGAAATCAGGTGTACAAGCAGCAGTATAAGCCTTGGCTGTTTCCTGTGTTTCGTCATAGCAAAAGGGAAATTGCCAACCTAATTCTATTGCCAAGGCTTTTAAAGCATCTGGTGCATCATCTGGATAATTTTCGGCATCGTTGGCGCTAATGGCGAGGATGCCTAAATCGCTGTGGAGATAATCTTGCCCTATCTTTGTTAATTCGCCTTGAATGTGCTTTACAAATGGACAATGCCGACAAATAAACATGATCAACAGTGCTTTTTTATCGGCAAAGGTAGACAGAGAAATTGTTTCACCAGAAACTACGTCTGGTAGATGGAAATCTGGAGCTTTTGTTCCTAGTGGAACCATCGTGGAAGCAGTTAAAGCCATAGTAGAATACCTTGATTTTGAATTTGGGAATGGGTAATAGCTAATTGGTAATTGTTTTCTACTATTACCAATTACCAATCCCCAGGATATTTTAATTGTTTAAAGGAACATAATATCACCTATTGATTAGTATCTGGCAAAATATTCTCTAGTAAAGGTGCAAGTTCGTTATTTAACCGACCAGAACGCACAAATTCTGCATAGGTATCTGCCTCAATTGCTAATAGCTCATCACGGAATTGTTCGGCTGTAAAGTGCCGGAGATTGGGATATTCATCATGTAATTTATCAATCTGTGTTTGTATTTGCTCAATTTCGCCTTGGATGAGTTTCTCTTGATAGCGAATAAACTCTGGGTCAATGCCTGGACGTTGTTCTATTTGGAGGTATTGTAAAACTCTCTCTAGGGCAACATTACGGGCAACTAATTCTAAATAATGCTGGCGTAAGGGTGCATCGCCTAGTAAGTTGAGTTTTTCCAGTAAGGGTTTAATCGTTAAACCTTGAACGAGTAGGGTAAATAAAACTACACCAAATACAGTGGCAATGACTTTTTCTCTGTCAGGTAATATTGTCGGTACACTCAAGGCTAAGGCGATGGAAACTGAACCACGTAACCCACCCCACCAGAGAATTGTTTGGTCGGGTAAAGATATTGCTGATTGAGTGATGGTTGCACTGATGTTGCTGAGAAGATAAAGTGCGATCGCTCGCATTAAAATCATCGCTACAACTGTAATACCGATGATTTGCAAGTTTTCTCCTAAACTAGCAAAGCGGATTTGATCGCCAATCAATAAAAACACAATGGAATTCACAAAAAATGCCAAAAATTCCCAAAATTCGGAAACAATAATCCTTGTCCGGGGATTCATCCCTATGCGCGAACCAAAGTTACCTAAAATTAAGCCTGTGGTCACAACTCCAATAACGCCAGAACCTCCCAAGTCTTCAGTAATTAAGTAAGTACCATAAGCAGAAACCAAGGTTAAGGACTGTTCCACCATTGGCAAGTCAAACCGTTGGGTAAGATAGGAAATACCAAAACCAATCAAACCACCGACAGCTAAACCGATACCCACAACTTGGCAAAACTGCAATAACAGGGGTTGAAATCCTAATTCGGCATTTCCTAAAGGTAAGGCTACCAAAAAACCAAAGGCAACTACCGCCATACCATCATTAAATAAGCTTTCACCCTCCATTAAGGTGGTAAGGCGACTACCTACACCCAACTCCCGAAACAAAGCAGTCACAGAAACCGGATCTGTTGCAGATAAGCTAGCACCGATAAGCAAGGCTGTAGTTAAGGAAAGTCCGGCTATTTGATTTAAACCAATGGCGACTCCGGCGATGGAGATAACCACCCCTAACACTGCATACAGACATATGGGGAGAAAATCTCGCTTCAAGTCAGACCATTTCAAATTCCAGGCGGCTTCAAATAATAGCGGTGGTAAAAAAATGAAGAGAATTAAGGCGGGGGAGAGGATGACAAGACGGACATCAACAACTGCTAAACCTAAGCCGACAATAACTAAGAGTAGGGTGTAGGGTATTTGCCGAAACCAGCTAAATACTTGGGGTAGGGTTGCTACTCCCAAGGACACCGAAAGGACTAGGAGGAACTGCTTGAGATTGCTAGCGATCGCTTCTTCACTGATTGCTGATTCTATTACCATAAATCAATATTTGCTAGAATTTCGTCCTTATTGTCCTTTGACTATTTTTAGATGACATCGGCTAAATTTGATAATTTGAGATTTCGGTCAGTCATCGCCAACAAGCTGTAATCAAGTTCGTAGTGAGGACTTTAGTCCTCACTACATACCTACATAAAAAATTAGAGACGGGAACTTTCCCGCCTCTAGTTTTGTTAACTCTGTTTTTTACAAAAATTAAGATTTATGCTTACATCAGATACAAGAGGACAATAAGAGGTTTTCAAACCTGTTCCCTGTCCCCTGTCCCCTGTTTCCTGCTACTTTTATTGCAAAGCTGCTAAAAGACCGAAAATTCCTTTTCCTGTAAAGACTTCTAAGGCAATTAATGAGATAAAACCAATCATTGCCAAACGACCATTGAGTACTTCTGCATAAGGTGTGAACCCAGTGCGATCGCCTTGTTCATCTACATATACTTTTGGCTCAATCGCAAAGTTGTTCATCAAGCCTTGGTCGTCAACTATGGCATTGTTTGTACGCATTTAACTTTCCCCAGTTTGGTATCTTATTAAGTAATGTAACAAATATATGAATAATTGTAAAGTACTTTAATCTGCCTAAAGAGATAATCGGTCAATAGTCAACAGTCCATAGTCAATAGTCAACAGTCAACAGTCAACAGAACCTGATAACTGATAACTGTTAACTGTCAACTGTAATTAAGCATTGACGATATAAGGTGAATCAATTGCTGCTACACGGTCAGCATCTACTAAAGCTTGATAAACTATCGCCACTACCTCTGCACGTGTAGCATCGCGGGTAGGGTTGAGTTGTTTGACATTGGGATAGTTAACGATAATCCCTTTTTCTATGGCTTTGGCTATCTCGTCTTTGGCGTAATCTGGAATTTTAGCTTGGTCTTCAAATATTTTGATAGCTTTGGCGACATCACCCGACAAGCTGAGTCCCAGTCCGTTGACTAGTGAGACTATTACTTGTACACGTTGGATATTGTCATTGGGACGGAAGGTATTATCAGGAAAACCAGAAAGGAATAGACCTTGGTATGCTTGTTGAATCACCTTAAATGCCCATAACTTTTCCGGTACATCTTTAAATCTAACTACAGCCCGATTTGGTGATGGGTTGAAAGCTTTTACTAGTAAGGCTGCATATTGCGCCCTTGTCATTGTTGCATCTGGTCGGAATGTACCATCTGGAAAGCCGGTAACTATACCTTGTTGGACTAACTCCCGAATAAATGGTGCAGCCCAATGATTACCAATATCTTTTAATTCTATAGGTGCAGGTGTTGGTGTGGGTGTTGGTGCGGGTGCAGGGGTTGGTATGGGAGTTGGTGTTGGTACAGGCGCAGGTGTTGGTGTGGGTGTTGGTACAGGCGCAGGTGTTGGTGTGGGTGCGGGTGTTGGTACTGGTACAGGCGCAGGTGTTGGGGTGGGTGCGGGTGTTGGTACTGGTACAGGCGCAGGTGTTGGTGTGGGCGTGGGTGCGGGTGTTGGTGTGGGAAGTTGACTAACTATTACCTCTACATTTCCTGCAACTTTGGTTGCATCTATTTGATTACCTGTGGAAACCAACTTATTGGAACTAGTACTTTGCAAATCAAACTTGGCGTTATTGCGGAAAATATTGCCGCCTGGGCTGTTAGTTTTACCGATATCCGGTAGGGCGCTACCAATGACTGTCAAACCATCGTCAGTATTATTTTCTATGAGATTATTACGCAAAATAGGACTAGCAGCCCCAGAAATGATGATTCCCGAACGGTTTTCGTAAATTCTGTTATCTGCGATGGTGGGTGATGCGGTATCACTAACAGCGATACCAAAGCCAGTTTTGAAGCAAGTGTTACCTTGAATTTGTCCTTTGGAGTTTTTAGCGATCGCAATTCCATTAGCGGCATTCTCTGTAAATACATTACCAGTAATTACAGGGTTAGCATCGCCTGTAGCAAATACGCCTTCGCGTTTACAATTAATCAAGGTAGAATTAGCCACAGTCGCCGTAGTTGATTCTATCCAAACACCACTACCACGGCTAGCGGGATTTGTCACAGTTACGCCGCGCAGTTGGGAGTTATTTAACAGTACAAAGGTAACATTTTGCCCTGCAAAAGTACGGCTGAGGTAGTTACCACTACCTTCAATTAAAATATTTCTACCTTTGTTGGCTTCATTTCCTACTATCTTGAAAGTAGATGGAATCGTCAGAGGGAAAACTTCACCACTTGCAGCATTGTAATTACCTTCCGCCAGTTGAATTGTCGTATCAGAAGCGGAGACTTTCAGGGCTTGGGTAATTGTTTTGAATGGGGCTGACTGGCTACCGGGGTTAGTATCATTGCCTGTAGCGGGATTCACGTAAAAAGTTTGCGCCATATTTATACCATTGAGCAATATATAGCCATCCTAGCGCTAACCTTGAGGATAGATGGCGATCGCTAAAATTTGCAACATTGACTACCAAATAAGCTAGAGATATTCCAGAAATAGGGGTATAAGGGTATAGGGGTTTAGGGGTGTAGGGGAAAGACTAACAGCTAAATTCTTCCCTCACACCCTCACCACCCAGTATCAACAGACAAACTATTTGCATTAGTCCAAGTTGATTCGCTAGGCTATTGGTAATCCTGTTACTGATCTGGCTTGCTATGGATTTTGAAAGCAAAACCACCGCCCCGACTGCTACAGATAATGTAGAATTTAGGCGATCGCTTACAAGTCGTCAGCCATTAGAAATTTTGCGAAATACTGAGGCTTTACTACGTCGCCCAACTGTTGCAACGCTAACCCCAATTTTACCTCCCAAATTGAGCAATAGCTTACAGGCAGCCTCTACAGTTGCAGATGAATCTTTACAAGAATTAGCCAAAATTGACCTTGAGGAAATTAGCGACTGGGAATTGCGACCTGCGAGAATTTTTATCGGGTTAAGTTTTGTCGGTTTTGGTGCGTTGATAGTGCTAGTGCTGGTACTTTATTTGAACACCCTACATCCAGAATTAAATACTGTTGAGCAGATTCGCCAATACTGGTATCAATATATTTGGTTTGTCAACTTGGGTGTAGCGGGGATGTTTCTCTTAGGTCGAGAAGCAATGCGTCCTCCATATCAAAAACAATCAGTTAAGAAATAAGACAAGTCTCAAATTAATCAATGTCTTTGAGATTATATAACAAAGAGGATTTATCAATTGGTAACTTGATTTAAATTAAGAGGAAAAGGAAAGGTAAAAACCTCGCACCTTATACGCGACCTATTCATCCCTTTCCCCTTTCCCCTTTCACCTTTCCCCTCATTTTTAATATGAACCAGGATGCTTTCATTTTTCCCCCAGGGTCAAAAGTTTCTCTCCGAAAAAATTATGACCCAGCTTATCAGGATGGCTATCACGAAAAAGCTGATGCAGCCCAAAAACTACAAGAGAATATCCAACAACTAGCTAAATATCAAGATACCCTCTATGCCCAAAATACTTACGCCTTGTTGATTATCTTTCAAGCAATGGATGCTGCTGGCAAAGATAGCACGATTAAACACGTAATGTCTGGTGTAAATCCCCAAGGATTTCAGGTGTTTAGTTTTAAAGCTCCTAGTGATGAAGAATTAGACCATGATTACCTTTGGCGTGCAACAAAGGCTTTACCAGAACGGGGACGTATTGGTATATTTAACCGTTCATATTATGAAGAAACACTAGTGGTTAGAGTACATCCAGAAATTTTAAAAAAACAGAGTCTTCCTCAAAATTATAAAGGTAATCAGATATGGAAACAGCGTTTTGAGGAAATCAATAATTTTGAAAAATACTTAGTCAATAATGGTGTTGTTGTTCTTAAATTCTTTTTAAATGTTTCTAAAGATGAACAAAAGAAACGTTTTTTAGAACGCATTAAATACCCTGATAAAAACTGGAAGTTTTCAGTCAATGATGTGCGTGAACGAGCTTTTTGGGATGATTATATGCAGGCTTATGAGGATGTTTTTCAGAATACGAGTACAAATTATGCTCCTTGGTATATTGTCCCTGCCGATCGCAAATGGTATTCACGTCTAGTAGTATCTGATATTATCTGTAGCAGATTACAGCAGCTAAACCTCAAATATCCCACGGTCAGCGAAGAACATTACCAAGAACTTTTGAAGGCTAAAAGTATTTTGGAGCAAGAAGATTAATTAATAGCTAAATAGGTTAGTAGTCAACACTCTAGCCACAATAGTAGGGTGCGTCAGATGTGAAAAATCCTCTAATTTGTACGAAATTATTGGGGCTGACGCACCCTCCAGTTAGTTTGAATATGACACTTGCGTAAGTCCTATAGTAATTACATCAATTATCAGTTATCCGTTCTGACGGCGTATGGTGGCGGAAAAACAAGCGCCAAAATACGCCCTCTAACAATTGATGTGGTGTTTCACCAAGGTATTTAACTGATAACTGATAACTGTTCACTGTTAAAAGTCCTGATTATAACTTTGGAATGAGGCATAGCGCCTATAAATCTTGATAAGATAATATGGTTAACAGGTACAGCAAATGTCAAGTATATGCGGTCTACTCTAGCTTTCTATAAAATTGAAAGTAACTAGCAAATTCTACTTTTGTAGAAAGAATTATGCTGTATTTCATAAATAAGAGTATATATATATGATATTGATAATTTATGATTAGTTAAGATAATATATTAAATTAAATCATTTTATTAATAAAATAAACAAAACAACTCTACCCTAAGACAGAAAAATAAGTCATGTAAGGATATTTTTCTGTGGGGTATCTTCAAGATTTCTTCACATTTTTTTGATAAAGTTAAATTGGAGTCAAGGTATTTATTACTTTAACTCTTAATTCCTTGAGCAAGAGTAAAGGGAAAAGCTATGGATACTGCTGTCAAATACGATATTGAGGTTATCAAGGATGAAGCGCGTCTCCTTATCGCTAAGGGGCTTGTGAATCGTCAACAACCAATTTATGCTTTGTGTAAATATATTCCAGAGCGCGACTGGGCTTTTTTTGAATTAGAGTTAGAAAAAAACGAATTTTTGCTCAGAGATAGAGTTATTGACTTGTTGAGTCAGGAAAAATGGGAAGAAGACTAAACCTATAATTAACAATTCAAAATTCGCGCATTCAAAATTCGCGCATTAAAGACATTTTGCCTACGGCACGCTACGCGAACAGACGGGGATTTAAACCCCGACTGAAACTGATACTACGTATAGACGTAGGGGTCTTAAACCCTTTTATTTACGATAAAACTTGTTTCCTAAATTGAAAACGGGTTAGGGAGTGCAAAGGACGACTGTTTTAGAGTAATCACAATAAGACTTATTCCGGCATAGCTTATTTAGCAGGATATGCCGTTTATTTATAAATTCTATATTCAACCTCATCAAGAAGATGACCACTCTTATTAATCTGTTGAAACTCACGAAATACCTTACCCCCAATACTTTCTGCAATTTTCCGACTGGGGATATTTCTTTTATCAACAGGGTAGGATAGATAATTATATTTCAAATTTTTATCCACCCAATTTTTAAGTACATAAACTGCTTCTCTACCAAAACCATGACCATGAGCGGATTTTTTGAGCCAAATTCCTAACTCCGGTGTATCAGTGTTAATAGCACCAACTTCGCAAATTCCTAAAAACTCTAAACTATCCTTCTTAAGAATCACCAATACTAGGTTGGTGTGATTTTCTCGTTGTAAAATCATATCTTTAATGATATTTTCAGTTTCACCAAGACTGGAGGCTGGTTTCGGATACATAAAAGTGGTAATTTCACTTGTAAATTCTCGAAATACATCTTCTGTATATTCCAATAAAATCGGTTGTAAAATCAGTCTTTTAGACTCTAAACTTACTTTTCCTAGATTCTCCATAAGTGACAATCTTTATTTTTTGCTTTTCTGAGATATTTAATATTTTTAATAAAAAAGTAAAAGTAAGCAATGGGCAAGAAACAGTTAATGTAATCTATAAATAGTTGATTCAAAATTGCAGATACTGTGAAAAGCCCTCGCGTTAGTCGAGGGTTTAAAAAAGTAGATAACAACTCACGAAAGGTGTAGGCACTGAAT
The DNA here is from genome assembly GCF_014697625.1 of Anabaena azotica FACHB-119. GTDB lineage: Bacteria > Cyanobacteriota > Cyanobacteriia > Cyanobacteriales > Nostocaceae > Trichormus > Trichormus azoticus_A. Next base: position 92,437 of record NZ_JACJSG010000030.1, read on the forward strand.
TATTAAGGGCATAAATGTAGCCCATTGTTAACACTGACTTAGACCGAAACATCTTGTAAAGCTACCCATCCATTAATAGTTTGACGCTGACTGATAGAGTCAAAGTTATGGGACTGTTGTTGGTTGTGAAAATTGTGAGAAAACCTCTCGACCATAATTCCCGTGAAATAAACAGGCGTATTTATGGAAAACACTGGCATATCTTGCCAGCAGTGGCGACAAAACCAGTGAATTTGTGCATCACTGCGTATATGCGGCAATAGTAACCTAGAACAGCAAGGACAAGTAATCATATATCACATCCTTCCTTAAAAGGAATTGCTAACATCATTCAAGTCGATTGACAATCGTATTAATATTTAAATCTATCTTGAGAATAGTTGTTGAATGTGAGGATTTGTGAACAAAATTATAATTAAAAATAATTTGTAATATTACTACATAATTTAGGGACTAAAGGGTTGAACAGCAACACCCTCGGCAAAATACTTAATTTTTCGTTTTCCTGGGTAAGTGTTAATAACTACCTATAAACATGAGTGTAAGACTTGAATCAGTTATCAGTCCTGACGGCGCATGGTGGGGGAGAAAGAAGCGTCAATACAGCTTTTTTCGGTAACACACAGAACAGGTTGAGAGAGGCTAGAATAATGTACCTCATCCAGATGAAAAGTGCTTTGCTACAAGTCTTACTGTCCCCTACCATATGCTGACTCCCGCCTATCTGCAACTTAGCAATGTTCTACAAACTCTCACCGATATTCCCAGAGATGAACTTGCGAAATTAACCTGCATCTTCCAGCCACGAACCTTAAACACTGGTGAGTTTTTGATACGTGCGGGGGATATTCCCTCGCAAATTGGCTTTGTTGTTTCTGGTATTTTACGTCTCTACTACGTCAATTCTGTAGGTACTGAGTTTACCAAATCATTTTGTTTAGAAAACCATTTTGTTACTGCCTATAGCGCATTAATTTTAAAACAACCTGCGCCATTTTTTATTGAAGCTTTGGAAGACTCATCATTGTTAGTTGCAGATTATAGCCAGTATCTACAATTATGTGCAGAAAATTCATGCTGGCAGACAATTAATCATAAATTCGTTGAGGCTTTGTATATCAAGAAAGAGAAACGCGAGGCGGAGTTACTTCTTGATGATGCAACAACAAGGTACAAAAATTTTTTGCTGGAGTATCCTGATTTAGATTGCAGAGTTAAGCAATATCACATTGCATCTTATTTAGGGATTTCACCTGTATCTCTCAGTCGGATTCGGAAAAATCTTCAGCTTAATTAACATAAGTTAATGACTGCGCCATTGTTCCAGATTAATTTGAAAAAAATGTTTGGAAATGCGATCGCACTCACAATGGTCAAGACAAAAATTCCCCCTTTTCTCCTTTATACAGGCTTTTTGGCATTTTTTGGCTTCGGAGTCCTAAATCCCATTTTACCGACCCTGGTGGAGCTTTATGGCGGCACAGCTTGGGAAGTTGGGTTGCTATATGCCTCATTCTCACTAGCCCAATTTTTGACATTACCGGGAATGGGCTGTCTGAGTGATGTTTACGGGCGGCGATTTATGATGCTGGTAAGCCTGTTTGGGGCTAGTTTGGGATATTTCATCTTTGGCGTTGGGGGTACATTAGGCTTACTATTTACGGGATGGGTGATTGTGGGATTAACCGATGGTACTGCAAGTATGGTGTTTGCAGCGATCGCAGATACTACCACCCATCAACAACGAACCCGCGCTTTTTCCTGGGTGAGTGCGATGATTGCCATAGGGTTAATTATCGGCCCCGTTTTGGCTGGGGTACTGTCTGGCATTGATCCTAGTTTACCCTTGTATTTTGTGGCGATCGCTTTTTTTATAGCCTTGGTATGGGGTTATTTCGCCATGCCAGAAACTTTACCATCATCACAGCGTTCTCCCAAACCTAGTTTTGCTCAATTGAATCCCTTCACCCAACTGCAAGCCAGTTTAACATTACCGCATCTGCGCTGGCTGATGTTGAGCTTTTTCATCGTCAATCTGGCTATGTTTGCACTCATTTCTAACTTACCTGCTTTAGCAAATGAGCAATTTAACTGGCAAGCATCACAAATTGCCCCTTTATTTGCCCTATTTGGTATCATCAGCGTAGTCGATCAAGCAATAATTATTCCCTGGTTATTGCCCAGATGGGGCGAAAATCGCCTGGCATTTTTGGGTGCATTAATTACCAGTTTGGCTTTTAGTTTGTATGGTGTGTTTGCCATCACTGGTTCAGTAATAGTCATCTACATAGGTATTGTACTGGTAGGAATTGGACAGCCCCTAGCAGAAACAGCCTTAATTGGATTAATCTCCAAAACTGTGAGTGAAAAAATTCAAGGACGGATTAACAGCAATATTCAAACAGTACAAGCTTTAGCCAGAATGATAGCACCATTGTTAGCAGGTTGGTTATATCATCTTCATCCAGCTACACCTTATTGGTTGTGTGTACCCCAACTGCTACTGGCTGCGGTTGCTGTTAATTTATCGGTAAAAAAATCACCCATGTCAACTCACAGCAACACAGTTTTAATTACTGGAGGTTCATCAGGAATTGGTTTAGCATTGGCAAGAAAATTCCTGCAAGCGCAAAATACAGTGATTATTACTGGGCGCGATCCCCAGAAATTAGCTGCTGCAAAAGAAATATTACCTGGGGTAATTACGGAAGTTGCTGATATCACAGATTTACATCAGCTACAACAGTTAGTTAAGCGCTACTCAAATGTCAATATTCTAATTAACAATGCTGGGATTCAATATAACTACGAATTTGTAAATTCAGAGATCACACCAGAGTTAATTGAGACAGAACTACATACTAATTTAATCGCCCCATTGCAATTGATTAAACTAATGTTGCCTCATCTGCGGACAAAGCCCGAAGCTGCTATTATCAATGTTTCCTCTGGCTTGGGACTAGTACCGAAACAAACTGCGCCTGTCTACTGCGGTAGTAAAGCTGGACTGCATATTGCCACTAAAGCCTTAAGATGGCAATTGGAAACAACATCTGTTAAAGTGTTTGAGATTATCGCGCCTTTAGTTGATACACCCATGACTCAAGGACGGGGTAAAGGGAAAATATCACCCGAAGCCCTAGTAGATGAATTTTGGCATAATTTTACAAGCGATCGCTATGAAATGCGTATCGGTAAAACTAAACTGCTGTTTTTCCTCCAGCGCTGGTTTCCCCAAGTAGCCGAGAAGATTCTCCGACCAGGACTGTAGTTGTGCTAAGGTAAAAATCAGGCTGCATCGTCTTTGACAACAAAATTCTGTTATAGATTAGGAGAGAAGCACACCGCTTGCAAAATTGACCAACAAATTAGGATGGTTGTGATGACGAGCAAGAATCAATTTGTTGTATCCGTAATTTTGAAAAGCGCATTAGTCTTTTCGCCTTTGCTGCTGTGTGCTGATATTAGCCCTGTACAAGCTACAGCATCCACCTCACAACAACAAATAGTTGCTCAAGCACTCACAAATAAAGAAAGAGAAGAATTAACAAGGTTGCGTGCAGAAAAAAGAGATAACACAAAAATCCAAGCTGATCTTGAGCAACGCTTTAATCGTACAACCATCCTCTTCAATATCTGGCTAGTGCTTCTCAGTTTATTCCCCATTGCCATCATTGCTTTATTTTGGCTATTGCGGCGAGTAGCCATTCGGGAGATTGTCAATAGAGCAATGTCCCAGTTTGAGGGAATAGAAAAACTAGAAAGTCAGTTAGTCATTGTTAAGCAAGATGCGGAAAATCTTATCCAAGATGTAAAAAGTATCAATCGACTATTAGAAAGAGAAACAGAAACTCTACAGCAAAAAATTCGACTTGAACAAGAAAATTTATCTATTTTTACCTCTGAATTACTACAAGAAAAAACTGATAATTTCGCACAAATAACAGCAGAGATTACTAAGTTTCAAAGCAAAATAGAAACTTTAGTCGTGGAATTTGCCAATAAATTATCTCAATCTGAGTTAGATACGCAAAAGCAAAGAGATATAACTTTAGAAAATATAGTCAAGCTAGAATCACTATTGAATCATCAACTGACAGAAATACAAAAAGAAGCCGAGAAACACCAGCAGATAGCTTTAGGAAATATAGATACTGCCAAGGTTGAATTTGATAATCATCTATTAAATTTACAGGCGGAAATTCAGCAACAAAAAAATAGTCTGGTTGATAATATCACTCGCTGGCAATTAGAATTACAGGGAGATTTACAAAAAGAGAAAGACATTCAGCTAGGGAAGATTCAAGAATTAGCAAATGCTTTTAATTCTCAGGTCGCTGAATTGCAACTAGTAGCACAGAATGATAAAAATAACCTGAATGATATCTTACATCAATGGCAGTCAGATGCACAACTGGAAAAAGATAGAGTTTTACAAAGTTTAGAAGAATTGCGGAAATTATTCCAGGCTCAAGTATCAGAATTACAGCTACAAAATGGGCAAGAATTAATCCAATTACAATCAGAGTTTGCATCATATCTATCTGAATTAAAAACCACTGCTGAAAGTAATAAAGAAAGAATCATCGAGAAGTTAGAAAAATCTGGCACAGAGTTTGTTTCCCAGTTTTCAGAATTACAATCTAATACTCAACAACAAATTCTAGAAAGAATAGAAAAACTAGAAGCGGAATTTGTCAATCAACTCTTTCAATTACAGTTAGATGCTCAACAACGCAAGGATGCAATTCTGCAAGAGTTAGCAGAAAATCAACCTGCTGTGGTAACAGAAATACAACCAATACAAGAACCTCAGCCGGAAGAATTAACAGATGAAACTAAACAGCTAGAAGTCAGATTTGATGAATGTATTGCACAGGGAGATAATCTATTTTCTCAAAAGCGTTATGAAGAAGCGATCGCCTATTACGAACAAGCTGTTAAAATCCAAGCTAACGATGCTGTCGCTTGGTTTAAGCTGGGTCTTACCCTAGCAAAATTAAAACGCTTCAAAGATGCAATAAAATCCTACAATCAGGCTATTAAAATCCAACCAGACTATCATCAAGCTTGGTGTGATTTAGGTGTAGCCTTTGGCAATATCCGCAGACATAAAGAAGCATTCGCCGCCTTTGATAAAGCTACGCAAGTTAAACCAGATGATGGAGTTGCTTGGTTAAATCGCGGTTTGGCGTTGATAGAACTGGAAGAATACGAAGATGCGATCGCCTCTTTTGACAAAGCCTTACAATTCCCACCTAATTCCCCTAAAATCTGGGATAAACGCGGATACTGCCTAGTCAGATTAGGACTTGATGATGAAGCAATAATTGCTTTTGATAAAGCACTAGAAATTAAATCAGACTACGCCAGTGCTTATTATAATAAAGCTGCTTGTTATGCCTTGCAACGAGAAGTTAACTTAGCTTTAGCCAATCTACAACAGGCAATTATTATCAATCCTCGATATAAAGAAGATGCTGCAACTGATATAGATTTTGATGAAATTGCAGATAATAAACAATTTCAACAACTAATTTCAGACAGTGGAGAGCTAGAGGTTACGTGATGTAACTTATCAGTTAGTAGTAGCGTGGCAAGCTTAAAATGTTGCATTAATTAACCACAGAGGCACAGAGACACAGAGGTTAGAGAGGAAACTTATTGCACTATTTTAGCCTTGCCACGCTACTACTAGCGTGGCAAGACTAAACTTGTGCATTAGCGAAAAATTTATCATCTTGTTCATCTGCGTTCATCTGCGTTCATCTGCGTTCAATTTTTTCCAAATCTATTGCCACATTTTAGCCTTGCCAGTCCACTACGGTGATTTTTACCAAAAATCAAAAAAGAATGCGACAGACAGATTATTTAGGAATTTATTTACATCCCTAAAGCTATCCACTTGTCGCCAAGATTTATTATGAATCAATTGTCAAATTAAACCTTCTGTTTCAGCAAACTTTCGTAAGCGTGGTAAACACTGACGTTGATAGAAACTACTTAAAGTGGGGATTGGTAAGCCAAATTGCTCAGACAATTCTTTCCAACTCACTTCGGGGGGTAAGCGCTTGAGAATTAGCACCTGACAGTTCACATCAGGACGGCCTTTAATATGAGTACTGCGTAGTTCTCCACTTGAGTCTGTATTTACCCAAGTTTCTAACTCGTCCAGAATAGGGGGTGATTCGGGCGCAGCAGCCAAATTCTCAACAGGATCAATAACTTCACTACTGTCACCTGATTTAGATTGGCGGACTCTTAGAGATACTGTTGTCGCTTGTTCTTTGTTCTGGTTGAGGTAAAAGTCCTGTAACCTACGCTTTAGATATGCGTTTAACCAGGTAATCACACTACCGTAGGTAGGATCATACTTTTGTCCTGTCAAACCTTCACAAACGTTGCGACAAAAATACAACCAAGTTTGTTGCAGTGCGTCTTGATAGTAAGAGGTGTTTTCTCTCCAAAGTTTACGGGAAGTCAAGCGAATAATTTGTGTGAGCAGCTTTTGACGCTGGGGGCTTCCGGGTGGATGTCCGCAGGCTTGGGCAACTAAGCAGCGTAGCTGTTCATCAAATTCAACCATAATCATCTGAGCGAAGAAAGCAACAAAGCGTTAAAAGCAGCAAGAATATATTAGTATTACGTGTCACAATGCTCCAGAGGATACATCTGTATCGTAATGTTACCTCTGAACTAAGAATATAGGCATAAATAAGTAATAAGTACTGAGTGAATTAGAAAACTTAATACTAAAGAGCCTTTTCGCTTCAGTAGGAAGTGGGGAACAAGCGGGAAAAGGTAAAAGGGGAAAGAGAGAAACCTTTTCCCTTTCCCCTTTCTATGGACTAATGACTAATAACCAGGACTTACGCAACTGGCACATGGGCTAGTGGACTGGCAAGGCTAAAATGTGGCAATAGGTTTGGATAAATTTGAACGCAGATGAACGCAGATGAACGCAGATGAACAAGATGATAGATTTTTCGCTAATGCACAAGTTTAGGCTTGCCACGCCACTAGTAGCGTGGCAAGGCTAAAATAGTGCAATAAGTTTCCTCTCTAACCTCTGTGTCTCTGTGCCTCTGTGGTTAATTAATGCAACATTTTAAGCTTGCCACGCCACTAGGGTGCGTCAGATGTGTAAAATCCTTGAATCTGTACGAAATTATTGGGGCTGACGCACCCTACAGTTACTTTGATTATGACACTTGCGTAAGTCCTAATAACTAATGACTAATGACTTTTAATTACTCAGGAATCACTGGACTCAAGGGATCTAAAGGACTTGTAAATACAAAATAAACAACCCCAGCCCCCAAAATCATCACAGCTAGGCTAAAAATAATTACCCAACGATCTGCCGGTTCGTAAGTATCTTCCTCGATATCACGACGCACAGTAAAATAATGCCCTGTTGATAGCCATACTGTGATCAGACCTACCAAAGAGAATACTAAACCTAACTTCCAGCCAGTACCAGGACGGGGGACTAAGGGTACTTGAAATGACCGTAAACGCACAATCACAACCCCAAAACCTAATAGGGCTATCCCTGTTCGCATCCAAGCTAGGTAAGTGCGCTCGTTTGCTAAATGATCACGGACTCTTGACGGATTTAATTTTGCCGCCTTTTTTTTCTCTTGTAGTTCTTCTGTATTTTTTGGCTTTAACAGCATCAACAATTCCCTGGTAATCAAGGAGGCTTTTCTTCCCAAAATAGCAGAATAACGGCAAATATCTTTCCAAATAATCTGCCACGGGTAAGATAGTCGCACTCGCAAGAAATATTTATTTTGTTTACTCATTTTTCAAATTTTATTTTAACGGGACTTAAACAAAACTAGAGAGCAAAAAGGGGTATAATGTTTAACTAGCATAGGTTTCACGTTAAAAAAAGCTCATGAAAGAAACCACCCCCGCAGCCATGCCTCCATGTT
>NZ_JACJSG010000031.1 GCF_014697625.1 Anabaena azotica FACHB-119
TGGTAGTTACCACTGGAGATGTTGTTGAAGCGTGCCGCAATGGTGGCAATTCCTACTGAGTCATCATTGAGGAGCAGTTGTAGGGTATTGTTGTCGCTGATACCCACAGTTCTGAGATCGATTTTGTCTTGTCCCTGTACAAAATCTGCAACTACATCCACAGACTGGGACGATGTGGCAGTGTTGAAGGTCTCGAACACAAACACGTCATTACCCGCACCACCGTAGAGGGTATCATTACCCGCTCCTCCTAATAATCTGTCATTCCCTTGTTCCCCAAACAAACGGTCATCACCGCCATTACCTTGAATAGTGTCATCACCTAAACCACCAAACAAATCATCATTGTTGTTTGTACCTGTGATATTGTCATTCACCACTGCCGTACTGAAAATAAAATCCGTGGTTAGCAGTTGGGTTTTACTAAAGCCATTGATTTTTAGTTGGTAGTTACCACTGGAGATGTTGTTGAAGCGTGCCGCAATGGTGGCAATTCCTACTGAGTCATCATTGAGGAGCAGTTGCAGGGTATTGTTGTCGCTGATACCCACAGTTCTCAGATCGATCTTGTCTTGTCCCTGTACAAAATCTGTGACTACATCCACCGACTGGCTAGATGTGGCAGTGTTGAAGGTCTCGAACACAAACAAGTCATTACCCGCACCACCAGTCAGCGTATCAGAACCAGATCCTCCTGATAATTGATCATTACCACCATTGCCTTGAAGAGTGTCATTACCAGCCAATCCCTGAATAATATCGTCTCCAGCTGTCCCTATTAAGTTGTCGTTGTTGTTGGTTCCTAGAATGTCCATGTTTGTATTTTCCTTTTGATTATCAAGATGCTTCTGGTATGAATTGATGAATGCTAGGATGATATGCAAATTTCATCACAACCCCATTTCATGAACACAATCAATAGTTGGCAGAGAGATTTGTTAGCCATCTCTGTCAATCACATTGCATATTCAGGAAAATTCGGTGGCAATTTATGATCTGGCAATGCCTATACAGAAGTTTTCTGCATAGCATTGAAAATTTGGAATTTAGACTAAGACATAAAAAAGAACTCAGGCAAACCGAGTTGAACAGCACTAAAACAAAAAAGTAGAAAAATTCCAAATCAAGGTTACGTTATTGGGGAGTAGCCAGTTTTAATAGTTTGCAGGACAGAATCTCCCATTTGCATACAGTTTTCCGGTGATGATGAATGGCATGACAAATTTCTCTAATATTAGTATTGCCTGGATATCTACCTGACTTAGTAAGTAGAATCAGCAGAAAAAGAATTGCCTAGTCAATTGGGAACATATAAGCTTGCATAATAACACTTAAAAAACATTCTGTCAGTACTTAAGCAACTAACACAATAATAGAGTGCATCAACGTTATTACTTAGATTAATGATTAATTCGGAGATTTACTTTATAAACTCTTGAGATTTACTTTATAAACTATTTACGCTGACTAATAGACCATTTTTAACGAAGGCAGGAGGCAGCAAGGTTTTAGATCCGATTGTTTCGATAAAGTAAATCTTTAGAGGGCTAGACGACGTAATATAATATGAGTCATAACGGCATATATGGCAGCTTCGCTCATTTCAGGGAGATGCTGGGAATCCTTACTCGAACGATGGTACTGGTTAAACTAGACAAATGTTCTTTCTACTATAAGGGCGCTTGGGTAAAACTTCAAAATAAATAGCCTCTAATTATCAATATTTTCGGTTAGCGTGGCGATAGCAGACTTGAGCCAGTCGATATAAACTTGCTCACGGTGTATGATTAATTCACACAGTAGCTGATGTATGATTTGCTCACGAGTCGCTAATTCATTGTCAACAGATGACAACTTAATGGCTTCATAATCGCTAATTTTCTCATAGTGAGCCGCTAGTTGTTGTTCTAGCAGAGTGGCGATCGCTTCATTAGGCAACTCAGCCGCAAAGTATAATTGTACAAGTAAAGTATCCCTGACTGTGGGCAAGGGTTGGGAAGATTGCAACCAGCGACCTAGTTCGGTTTTGCCCGCTTCTGTGAGAGAATAGACTTTGCGGTTGGGGCGATCGCGCTGAATCTCTACATGACAACTAATCCAACCCTGCTCAAACAGCTTATCGAGTGTTTTGTAAATCTGTGCTTGATCGGCTGGCCATAGATGTGCAATACATTTATCAAAACAACTAGTTTTGAGATCGTAACCTGTCATGTCTTGCTTTTGGAGGAAACCAAGAATTACATATGCGAGGGACATAACGGTTTTCCGAAAATAAGGTAGTGAAAACTATATTTGATAGCTCCCATATTTATTATGCTAATATATGAATATTCATATATAAAAAACAGATGACAGAAGAAAAGCATTCTCAACAAGAAAATTTGCTTTGTTGAGTGCATCTCAAGCGTCTAGGAGAGATGGTGAGGTATTACAGATCGTAAATTCATCAGATATAAACCACGCTTGGCTGAAATATTAATTCCTAAAATTACATTTAATAAATATGAGAAGTTTTTTGTTATGCAAGTCTCAAGAGAATTGTAGCTATTAAAAATATTGTAATGGAGGATATATTCCATTGACTTCTAACACACTTTTACAACGAATAAATCAACATCAGCACTTGAAGAATTTAAGAAATAAATTACTCAAGTTGCACAAGGTTTTACTAGACACTGAACGTATTACATACGAACAAGTGAGCGGAAGAATATCTAGTGGCGAGTTGCTACAACTAGTAATTAGCCATGAGCAATTTGCTTGGTTACACAGCATTTCTGAAGTAATTGTGCAAATTGATGAAATACTCACCGCAGATGAGCCAATATCCTCGGATAACATCAAACAGTTGATGATAGATATCCGTACCTTACTCTCACCCTCAGAGGATGGAAACACATTCGCCCGAAAATACTATACTGCACTCCAAGGTGAACCAGGGGTGGTACTAGCACACGCAGAAGTGTCTCAACTGCTTGCTTAGTTGGGAGAGGAGAAAAGGGCAAAACTTTCACTCTTTTTAATAAATCATGTAAAAAGCACTGTCAGAGATGTGGCAGTGCTTTTTTCTATCTATAGGAAGAGTAAATTAGCTCAGTGTCTTGTGTATGATAACCAAGGTTGGACATCTAGATTTTCTAGAGCAATCTCAAGGATTATCATGTCCTTGATTATGATTTGTGTGTCTGTCAGTTTCTAGTAGCCGTGAAATAAACACGTCTGGTTTTCTGCTGACAACAGAGACGACTTTATCGATGGCAACTACTTCGCTGATTTTGACAACCATCTCCCATAAAGTATCTTCCTCTGTATCTTTGTTGTGGGTTCTATGTTTGAACCACAACAGATCATCCCAAACCCCAATAATGGTTGCGTAGTACCATTTATCGCGTATCAGTATCCAGATATCTTTCTCTAGGTAGGTTTGTAGAATAGATTTCACAATTACTATAGTAGTAGTAAAACGATGAGCTAAATAGTATTTGGCTATGCAATGTTAGCGCAATAGTAAAATTGCGTAACTATTAAGATAATTGACTAATAATAATACCGGATATTCCCTATTTATGGCAAGAAATACGGAACCAGGGATAGTAAATAGCGGGGAAAGTCTCTTACTGTATGGGTTCTATGATTAGTTAATGCTTGAATAGATATAACAACTGCTAAAGAAGTTTATTTAGGGATTACTATCTTGCTAGTCATACCTATACTTGTAAAGACGTAAGTATACTCTACAAAAAGCTATGTAATTTACTATAACGCGCTTATAAATAATTAAAAAATTCCTTTGGCACTAATCTGAGTTCACCTGACTGAAAACGGGCAATATCTATCCACATGGCTTTATGTTTGTGGTTGTCCGATTCATGAAATACTAGACTATCCAATTGATAAAACTTGGGGTCAGCAAAATCACATCGATAAAGTTGAATAATTTCATGCCCCTTTCTAGCATTAAATATAAACAGGTTTTCTATACAACCTAGATAACGAATATTGGTTAATTCTGCTTTAATTTCTTCTAAAAATTCTCTTTTCAGGGCTGCCAAACTGGTTTCGCCAAAGTCTACACCACCGCCTAAAGCACGATAAAATGTTAATTGCTTTGCAGGGTCATAGCCTTCAGAAACAAAGATGCGATCGCCATCTTGAATCAGCCCCAAGACTATAACCCGAATTTCACCATGTTTATTCATTTTTAAATTAATTGTCGTAAATGGAGTAAGGGCTAGTTTCACTATCTTCAACAGGCCAATCTTCATTTTCGCCGCCAATGTAAAATTCTTCAATAGTGACGTATTCTTGACTCAGTTGAGTGAGGGCGTTGATTAAAATATCTATGGCGATCGCATCACTAGTTCCCAAGTCAAACCAACATCGCGCCCATTGTCCCTGATATTCAAACTCACCCATGTTGTGCATCAGCGCTAGTAGGCTTTTGTCATAACCTTGGGAGTCATAAGTCATATAACTTAAATCAACCCCAGTCTCCTGTACCTGAAGATTTTCGGCATTAAATGCGCCCAATTTCCCCAGATAAAACCAGGAATTAAACACTTCCTCTATATACTGCTTTTCCCTTTGAGATGGCACAGTGCTAAATTTGAGCCACATCCACACACTAAATTGATCAAATTCACGAAACTGAATGTGCATCTTGATTAATATTTAACTCACTTCCAATAAGCATATCAGGGGATAGGTCAGTTATCAGTTATCAGTTATCAGTTATCAGTTATCAAGTAATGTTAACTGTTAACTGTTAACTGTTCACTGATTAAGACTATTGACAGCACCATTGCGTTCGCTTTCGATTTGTTGTACTAATGATTTGGGAAGTTGAGACCTTTTGGTTAAGGCTTTGTCAAAATTGGCGATCGCTTCTCGAATTAGTTGCTGACTTTTTTCTCTTCTACCCTGCTCCTTGAGAATTTGGGCTTTGAGGTAATATAGTTCTGGGTTGTCGGTAGCCGCTTTGATGGCTCGGTTAGCATAATCTAAGGCTTGGGGATACTGTTTTAAATCACGATAAGCAACAGCAATGCCTCGATTAGTTAAATACTCAGGAGCTGCATTTGTCCGTAGACGATTAATCGCCTCATCTGGGTTAGCGAAAGGTAAACTGACAGATAGCATCAAGTCCATATAGCCCCGGAGCAAATTTAATTCGGGATCTCTGGGGGAAATGGCTTCCGCTTTATCCAAATATTCATAAACTAGCCTGAGCCGACTCAAAGCTTGGGATGCGCCTCTGAGGGTTCCTTCACGGGTAATAATTGCTGCTCCTTCTAAAAAATGCCCCACAGCAGTGTATATATTGCCCCGTAATTCGTCAGTTTTGACTAACTTCTGTCCTGCTTCTAGAGTTCGCCTGCTGTAATTATCCAGCCCACCCAAATCTTTATTAATGTAGGACAGAGATGCTTTCATGGCATAAGCTAGAGGTTCATCTGATTCGCTGGATATGGCTTGACTGAGGTAACGCTCTGCGGCTGGATAATCACCCTGTTGGAAAACCGCTTTAAAAGCCGCTTCTGTCTTGTCGCCAATTTGACGTGCTTGCCCTTGACTACGGAAGGGATCGCCAGCCCATGATGGGTTGATTGCCACCAGAGTCAGCGCGATCGCCAACGGCGGGGCGTAGCCCATCGCTGCACCAAAACTTGCCTGAGCAAGTCTAGTTAATCGGGATAATATTAAGTGAGAGGAGGAAAAATTTCTAGTCATTGTCAGCCTCAGAATAATTACGGTTGTAAAAGCTCTATATGTTACTTAAAATACAAAAAAATAATGATATTTTGCGTAAATTGCCGCTAAAATATGCCAGTTGCCAGATAAATTAGAACTGAAGATAATTTCCCATCCTCAATAGTCACTAGCTCTTAAGCCTGTCCCCTGTCCCCCGTCCCCTATTCCCTCCTATACCCCTTAAGCTTAGACTTTGGTAATAATATCAGGTTCCCAAAATTGCTTTAGTCAACACTTTTGGTAAATCTGTCACAATGGAATAATCAAGGTAATTCTTGCCAGTCAATAAAACGAAGAGCGAATTTTCTAGTTGCTCTAGTTGTAGTTAATCTTAGTTAGTGAGTTTCTTGCCAACTTCTAGTATCCTTAATAAATGCTCTATCTCCGAAATCTGAATTACCATCCCACAGCCTGCCCAACAGCAATTCTCAAATCCATCAACCTAGAACTACCTCCCCAAACACTGGGTTTGATTATCGGCCCAAGCGGTTCTGGTAAAAGTACATTATTAGAAATTTTATCTGGACTAGCTGAACCAACTTCTGGTGGAGCCTTCTGGCGAGAACAAGAACTCATAGCAGAACAGCTACAACAATTAGCTGGGATAGTATTTCAGTTTCCTGAACGGCACTTTTGTGGTGGTACGATTTTAGAAGAGTTACGTCTAGGACATCCTGAATTAGGGTCAGAGCGAGTTAGGCAAGCATTAAGCGAAGTAGGATTAGAGCATTTATCTCTTTCTGCTGCACCTTATGCTTTAAGTGGTGGTCAACAACGGCGACTGGCTTTAGCAGTACAATTAATTCGCCAGCCCAATTTACTATTATTGGATGAACCAACAGCAGGATTAGACTGGTCAATGCGTCGGCAATTAGTCAATCTATTAGCCAAACTGAAAAAAGATTGGACATTACTAGTAGTAACACATGATGCCGGTGATTTGCTGGCGATCGCAGATCATTGTTGGACACTCAACCACGGCGAACTTCACTCAGTAGACCCCGCAACGCTAGAGGGTAAAGCGAAGGAACCACAGCCTGCGGCGTAAGGGGAGTGGGGGGAGATGAGGGAGTCTGACAGGTGTAGGTTTTTTATTGGTGTTCCAAAAACCTTGGTTTTGGGTGTAAGGGTGTAAGGGTGTAGGGGTGTAGGGGTGAATAAAACAATGATTTTCTCGTTAGTTTTAGAGTCCTTACTCACTGCTAGATTAAAAACCTACACTTGTGAGGATGAGGGAGTGGGGGGAGATGAGGGAGATGAGGGAGTAACCCACCCCTAACCCCTCCCAGGAGGGGAACGGAGCAGGGGAGCAGGGGAGCAGAGGAGAAAAAAGAATAACTATGGACTATTGACTATGGACTATCGACTAATGACCAATGACTAACTCATTGCCAGAAATGGCGCAAATTTGGCAGCAAACTCTCAATTGGCAACCGACAGACTCACAGCAGGCGCAATTTCAGCAGCTTTATGAGTTAATTTTGGCAGGTAATCGCCAGTTAAATTTAACTCGCATTACTGATACCCAAGAGTTTTGGGAAAAACATCTGTGGGATTCGTTGCGAGGAATTGCACCACAGCAAGAATTTATCCCCTCTCTCCAAACGGGTGTGTCTGTAATCGATATCGGTACGGGTGCGGGTTTTCCTGGGGTTCCTGTGGCAATTATTGCACCTAACTCTACAATTACGCTGGTAGATTCAACGCGGAAGAAGATTAATTTTATCGAGAATATTTTGGGTGAACTGACTTTGACTAATGCCAAAACTCTGGTTGCTAGAGCAGAAGAAATTGGTCAACAAGTACAACATCGACAAAAATATGATATCGCTTTAATTCGTGCGGTTGGTACTGCCTCGGCTTGTGCGGAATATACTTTACCTTTATTAAAACAAGGCGGTTTGGCTGTAATTTATCGCGGTGCTTGGACACAAGAGGAAACGTCAGCTTTAGAAAATGCTGTCAAGCAGTTGGGTGGAAAAGTTGAATCAATCGAAAACTTCACCACTCCTTTAACTAACAGTATCCGTCACTCTGTGTATTTGCGGAAGGTAGGAACCACACCAGCTAATTTTCCCCGTGCTGTCGGTGTACCTACTCAAAAGCCACTCTAAATCATTAGGGTGTATGGGTATAGGGGTATAGGGCTAATAACTGATAACTGAGTTATGTGTCGCATAATTTTCATCACATTGTGACAACCATGACACAACCCCTTGTTACTCTAATTATTAAGTAAACATTCAGTTTGCTCCTCACACCATACCATCTCCCTCTGGCTGTTCAGCAGCAGAGGGATTTTTATTGAACTTGCGTCAAACCCCATCCCCTTCAAGGGTGGGGAGTATGTCAATTCGATATTCAAGGGTGATATCATGTCCGCTTAATCACTTATCATCTCTTGGGGGTTGGTAATTGGTAATTGCTCAGGACTTACGCAAGTGTCACAATTGGTGGTTGGTGCGTGACGCTACAAGTCTGATTACTACGTTCAAATATTTTAAGAGCGTCACACACCCTACAGAAAAAATATGCCAGTTGCGTAAGTCCTATTGCTAATGGTAGAAAAAAATTACCTAGTATACACCCTTACACCCCGCCTCAACAGAAAACTTTGATGCGTAAGTCCTGTTTGCAAACAAACCCTAGCTTCTAACTATTAATCAAACTACCGATCGCATCAATTAACGCATCAGGATCTACTGGTTTGGATATGTGTAAGTGAAAACCTGCGGCTAGTGCTTGCTGTTGATTAATTTCGCCGGCGTAGGCTGTTAAGGCGATCGCGGGGATATCTCCACCTGCTTGTGGCGATCGTTCTCTGATTTGACGCATCAGCATATAACCATCGACTTCTGGCATTCCAATGTCGCTCACCAAAACATCTGGTAAAGATTGAGATAAAGCCTCTAATGCTTCTTGGGCGGATGATACGGCTGTCACCTCTACTTCGTAATCTTCTAAAATAAAGGTCACTAAGTCGCGGATGTCTGGTTCATCGTCTACTATTAAGACACGCACGCCAGAAAGGCTAGGAGGTTGAGAGTTAGCTGATACTGGTATTTGCGCCTCTTCATTCATCGTTTCATTCTTGAGTAAAAGCGGTAAATTAACGGTAAACGTAGCGCCTAAGCCTTCGCCTGCACTTTTAGCCACAACTGTCCCACCATGCAGTTCTACGACTTGACGCACAATGGCTAGTCCTAAACCTAAACCGCCAAATTTGCGGGTGGTAGTGCCATCAGCTTGACGGAAGTAATCGAACACATAAGGGAGAAATTCTGGTGTAATTCCTTTACCAGTATCAATCACTTGAATCTGTGCTTGCTGATTCACTTGTTTCAGGTGGATTTCTACTTTACCACCTGCGGGTGTAAACTTCACAGCATTGGAAAGCAGATTCCAGAAGACTTGTTGTAGGCGATTAGCATCACCTATTACTTGATCTATATCCGAGTCGAATGTACTCCCAATCTTGATGCCTTTTGCTTCTGCTGCTAGGCGCACAGTGTCAATTGCCGCTTCAATCACAATTGGCAAACTCACAGGAGAAACATTCAGGCTTAACTTACCTTGCAGGATACGCGAGACATCTAATAAATCTTCAATTAATTGAGTTTGTAATCTAGCGTTACGTTCAATAGTTTCTAAGGCGCGGTCAGTAGTTGCCGCATCAAATTCTCTTGAACGTAGCAATTTTGACCAACCTAAAATCGGGTTGAGGGGGGTTCGTAGTTCATGGGAGAGAACCGCCAAAAATTCATCTTTGATGCGGTTGGCGATTTCTGCTTCCTTACGGGCTATTCTCTCAGCACATAATAGGCGATCGCGCTGTTGTTCTGCCAATTTGCGTTCGCTAATATCGAGGACAAATGCTACTCCTTGGTCATCACAGTCGTTGAGTAAAGCTATTCCTAATACAATCGACACTCGCCTACCATTGCGGTGAATATATTGCTTTTCGTAAAGGCGAGAAATACCATTGGCTTTGACTTCAGCGATCGCGCGATCGTCCAAGTGTTGATACTCTGGAGGGGTAAGTTCCAACCAATTAAGTTTACCTAAATTCTCAAACTCCTCACGAGTGTAACCAACTGTTTGCAAATAGGCATCATTGGCATCAGTGATGTAACCATCGATAGTCCAAAAAGCTACCCCTATTAAGTTAGACTCAAACAAACGGCGAAATCGACCTTCACTATTGCGTATAGATTTTTCAGCCCGTTTGTGTTCGGTAATATCACGCGAGACTGTAATTATACCCTCAATCTCCTGGTCAACGTTGCGTAACGGTGTGAGGATATATTCATAATAATGTGTTCCATCTGCTGTCTCATATTCAGATTCATCTTTAATCGGTTTCCCTGTTTCCAGAACAGATGTAAACTGCTGATTTACCTTATTTATTAATTCTTGGGGTAAATCAAGTTCTTGCAAAGATTTACCAATCATCTGCTGTGGATGAAGACCCAACAAAGCCGCACCGCCATGACTAACATACTGATAGCGACCTGCACGATTGAGGATATAAATGTGATCTACAGAAGTAGCGAGGATGGCATTGAGAACATTAGCTTGTTCTTGAACTTGAATGGCTAATTGTCGAGTATGTTCTTCTGAAAGTTTGCTTTCGGTAATCTCCATGCAAACCCCAATCATTCGCACAGGCTGTCCTTGGTCGTTGGAGAAAAATTTGCCCTTGGCTGCAATCCAATGTACGCTTTTATCCGACCAAACAACGCGAAATTCATGATAGTAATCAGTCTTATTCTTTAAGCAATCAGTAATTACCTGAGTAACTGATTCCCTATCTTCTGGATGAATACAGGATACAAACGTCTTATAATTGCCATCAAAGCTACCGGGAACAAGACCAAACAAAAGTTCATGATTTTCTGACCAAACTACTTTTTTCGTCAGAATATTCCAATCCCAAAAACCTAAGTTTGCTGCTTCCAAAGCCAGCCTTAATCGTTCTTCACTCTCACCTAAAGCTGCGTCTACCTGTTGTCTTTGAGAAATCTCTTGCTGGAGTTGTTGCAAGGTAGCTGATATATCTAGGCTTGGAACTTTTTCTTGATGGTTGTCGAGGGGAACATCAGCTATGTGTGCCTTTGCTAGTTTTGCTGCTAAATCTTCTATTTGCTGCTCAAGTTTGACTTGCCTATGCTGATAATATCTTTCCAATTGTTCCAACTCAGCTACACGCTGCCGCAGAGCTGTTAATTCATCAGCAAGTTTACCGTTAACTTGATCGACGTTTGGCATTGGGCAGACAACTCGCAATTTAGAATCTATAACTTGTAGTATGCACTCCTTAAATCTGATTGAGTATGGATTTTTTCAATTAATCAAGCAATCTTTCTTCAGGAATACAGAATTTAGGGTTATAAATTGTAACTTAAGATTAGTATTTGCTTTTGTCATCTAGCCTTGGAGGGAGATGAGGGATGGGGGATTGGGGATTGGGGATTGGGAAGAAGCAGAGGAGTAACCCACCCCTAGCCCCTAAGAGGAGGGGAACGAGGAGATGAGGGGGATGAGGGGGATGAGGGAGATGAGGAAGGAATATTCATATTTTCCAGTTACTAAACTAATATATCTTTCTCCCCCATCTCCCCCCACTCCCTCATCTCCCCCCAGTCCCCAATCCCCAGTCCCCAGTCCCTACTACGCCCCTACTGCTTCCTTCGCAGCATATAGTACCTCGGCTGAGATATCTTTGAAGCCGCGATCGCGGGCAAATTTCTCTGTATTCCGTTTCACTTTTCCGCGTACAAAACCAGGAATTTTGTTCAATTCTGCTAAACCATCTTTTGTCCAATTCAGGTCAGACTCAGCCGAAATTCCCTTGGTAATCACTTCTTTGGTATCATGTCCACCAAATATTTCTAATAGGTGGTCTTCCATTCCCAAGGTGAAGGAATTATAGATTAAATCTGTGATTTGATTTGTGCCTTCGTAGCCTAAGAATGGTTTGTAACCGATGGGGAAGTTTTGTACATGGATGGGTGCTGCAATTACACCACAGGGAATATCTAAGCGTTTACCTACGTGACGTTCCATTTGTGTACCGAAAATGGCGGAGGGTTCGACGCGGGCGATCGCATCCCCAATTGCGCCATGATCATCGGTAATCAGCACTTCATCACAATAGTCTTTTACCTCTTCACGAAACCAATCTGCGTCATATTTACAGTAGGTTCCCGCCCATACAACGTGAATTCCCATTTCCCGTGACAAAATTTTGGTGAGGGCGGCGGCGTGGGTGTTGTCGCCAAAAACTACGGCTTTCTTACCTGTGAGGTTTTGACAGTCGATGGAACGGGAGAACCAAGCAGCCTGGGATATATACAAGGTTTGCTCGTTGATGTATTCTTCGTAATCTACATTAGCACCTTGAGCGTTGATTACTTCCTGAATTTTGCGGATACATCTAGCAGTTTCCACTACACCCATTGGGGTAATATTTATACAAGGAGTACCAAATTCTGCTTCCAGGTAATTAGCCGCCATCAAGCCCAATTCGCGGTAAGGGACGAGGTTAAACCAAGCCCTGGGTAAATTTTTCAATTCGTGAACAGAAGCGCCTTCAGGAATGACCGCGTTGACCTCAATTCCCAAATCAGCCATTAACCTTTTGAGTTCGGTGCAATCATGGTTGTTGTGGAAACCCAGAGTAGAAATACCGATGATGTTAACTGAGGGTTTTTCTGTTTTGCTGGTGGGGAGTTCGCCTTTTTTGCGGGCTTTCTCGATGTAGAATTGCACAATTTGCTGGAGAGTGCGATCGCCTGCTTGCAGTTCGTTCACCCGATAATGGTTGACATCCGCCAACATCACGTCCCCTTTGGCTTCCAACTGGGCGCGTTCGACAAAGTTTTGTAAATCTTCTTGCAGAATGCTAGAGGTACAGGTGGGAGTCAAGACAATTAAATCTGGATGTTCCTCAGCATCTTTGCGAGTTATATTATCAACTACCTTTTCTTGGGAACCACGGGCTAAAACATGGCGGTCAACCACACTAGCTGTAACTGGTGTGAAGTCTCGCTCCCGCGATAACATTGAGCGCATGACGTTAAAGTAGTCATCGCCTAGAGGTGCGTGCATAATGGCGTGAACATTCTTAAAGGAACTAGCGACTCGCAAAGTGCCAATATGGGCTGGGCCTGCATACATCCAGTAAGCCAATTTCATTATGTTTTACTCCCTTGTTAACTTAAATAACGAGCAATACGGGGCTATAAGTGCTTGATTAGTTGATGCTGATTGTTCCAATTGCAATTGGCATGAAGTGGGGTCTTTTTAGAGGTTTAGGTGTGGAGATTCGCTCAAAACTACTTCCTGATTATGATTCAGCTTGTAATAGAAACAATTTAATCCTTGGCAAATTACATGAATCTTAAAGTTCAGCAAATTTTGTTATTAATTGCTCTGAGTATTAATTACTATTGTTAAATTAATTATCGTAAATAAAAGGGTTTAAGACCCCTACGTCTATACGTAGTATCAGTTTCAGTCGGGGTTTAAATCCCCGACTGTTCGCGTAGCGTGCCGTAGGCAAAATGTCTTTAATGCGCGAATGCGTGAATGCGCGAATGCGCGAATTGTTAACAAAACCGATTTAATGTGGTGAAGTTATGAAATTAGCAGATTTATCAGCAGAAACTCTAGAAAAAATTAAGTTAGTTAGATGGGATAGAATTATTGAGAAACATGAAGGCCCAGAAAATTGGGAATCTGTTCTGAGGTTCGAGGAGCCAGAATTTTTAGAAGTAGAAGGATATCCAATACTATTACCTGTAGATAAGTCACATCATCAAAATATAAGTATATTGCGTTCAATTTGGAGTGTAGATAACAACTCGGTAACTCTTTTCCTCTCAGATACTACCTATGAAGATGATCCTTTTTTCGCTGGGTTTATAGCAGTATGCGATCGCCCCAAAGATGAGAAATTTTTCTTGGCAATTTTATATCATGAATGGTTCATTATTGAAAGAGCAGAAGTCTTTGAATAAACAATTTTTAACAAGATTGAAAGCGTCTTAATTATCAGTAGGACTTACGCAACTGTCATAATCAAACTAACTGTAGGGTGCGTCAGTCCCAATAATTTCGTACAGATTCAAGGATTTTCCACATCTGACGCACCCTACTACTGTACCAGTTGCGTAAGTCCTAATTATTATCAGTTCTTATTCTTCCGGATGCGAATAGATAAAGCTGAATAAAGAACATACAGTGAAGATATATGCTCAAATTATGGAAATGCCCCAGCGCGTATCGGTTCGCTACAAAGACGCTACCTACAACATGGATGAGATACGCTTGAAAACCTTTCGGCTTGGGTTGCAAATTTGGGACGAACAAAGCAAACCCAGAAAAACAGAACTTTATGAGTTCATATTAGCTTGCTTGAAACAAGTTGACCGTCAAGATAGGTTTATATTTTCACTATTATTCATCGAGTTAGCAGATATGATTCGTGACTCTTCTTTAAAGAAAAGTATGAAAGAAGATTTAATTAAAGTAGCCTTTCGAGAATTTGCTTTTGCCCTCACAGACTTTGAAGATATTGCAGTTAAATCAAATTAATATCATGTCCGCTTAATCACTTATCATATCTTCGGGGTTGGTAATTGGTAATTGGTAATTGCTAATGGTAGAAAACAATTACCTATTAGCTATTACCCATTACCGATCAAAACAACCATATTATACAGCATATTTTGGGTAAATGAGGTACAAGCTTAAAACCCAAAATCATGTAGAGACGTTACATGTAACGTCTCTACAGTATTTCACGAATAGCGAAACTGCTGTAAGTAATTAGTTGAACTTAATCTTACTTATTTACTAAGAATTTCTTGATGATATTTGTTAGTTGCTTGAGTTTTACAGGTTTGGGGAGATAGTCGTTGGCTCCGACTGCTAAACAGTTTTCTTTGTCACCTGGCATGGCAAAGGCTGTGAGGGCAATGATGGGAACTTTGGTAAAATTTTGGTCTAATCGAATCTGCTTGATTGCCTCTAAACCATCTAATACAGGCATTTGAATATCCATTAAAATTAAGTCGGGAAAGTGGAATTTGGTGAGGGCGATCGCTTCTTGACCGTTTTTTGCCAAGATCACCCTGTATCCTATTGTCTCTAAATAGCCAGAGATAGTAAAAACATTAGCTTCGTTATCTTCTGCGAGCAAAATTAGCGGTGAATGCTCTACTGTTTCACTGACAGTAAAATTTAACTCAGGTGATACTTGCTTGACAGACTCAGACGAAAATTCACAGACATTGGTAGAGGGTAAATCAACAGTAAAGCAACTTCCTACACCGAGTTGACTGCTTACCTCCACCGTACCACCGTGCATTTCCACCAGTCGCTTGACCAGAGCCAACCCCAAACCAGTACCGTTATATTGGCGGTTGAAAGCACTATCAATTTGGATAAAGGGTTGAAACAGTTTTTTTAAGTTCTCTTGTGCAATACCAATGCCGGTATCAATGACTGCAATGCGAATGATATCTTGACAGGATGTTGTCTGTGCTTGAGGAGCGATGCTTTCGCGGGTAACTTTTAAGGTGACTTTTCCACCTTCTGGGGTGAATTTTACAGCATTGTTGAGTAAATTAATTAAAACTTGGCGGATGCGTCGCTCATCCACTAGCAGTTCTGGTAGATGAGGTTGAATCTTGACTTCCAGCTGGATGCGTTTTTGGAAAGCTTCCTGCTTAATAAATGCCAAACTGGACTGGCAAAGTGGGCTGATAGCTACGTGATTGTACTGTAAATCCATCTGCCCTGCTTCAATTTTGGATAAATCCAAGATGTCGTTAATTAATTCCAGCAGATGTTTGCCACTGCGCTCGATGGTTTGCAGCGCCAGTCCTTGTTTTTCATTGATGGCTCCAAACACCTGGTCTTGCAAGCCCTCGGATATACCGAGAATCGCATTGAGTGGGGTGCGTAGTTCATGAGAGATGGTAGCCAAAAACTCATCTTTCAATCGGGTAGCACGGGCGAGTTCATGGTTGGAAATGGCTAGTTTTTCGTTAGCTTGGCGTAGTTCTGATTCTGCCTTTTTGGCCTCGGAAATGTCTCGATGAGTACCAGTCATACGGAGGGGATTTCCGTCTTCATCGCGGACTACAGCTTTACCATAGTTAACTATCCACCTGTAGTCACCCGCTTTAGTTTGGACTCGATAGTCGAGTTTGTAGGGAACAGAAGCATCCTGAAGGTGAGCGTTGAGTTTTTCTAACATATAGGGCTGATCTTCTGGATGAACTAACTTTTCCCATGTACTGAAATCACTGGGTAACTCACTGACCTCAAAACCTAGCATTCTTAGCCATTGAGGGCTGAGATAGAGTTCGTTAGTTGTAATATTCCAGTCCCATAACCCATCGCCAGAAGCTTCTAATGCCAATAGTAGACGCTCTTCACTTAGCCGCATGGCTTCTTGGGCTAGTTCACGTTCACGAAGTGCAGCTTGCTGTTCGCTGATATCAACAACGTAACCAATAATTTCCACTGGTTTGCCGACTTGATCGCGAACAAGGCGATATTCATCTTTGATCCAACGGTAGCTACCATCTTTATGCAGGAAGCGATATTGGTAGAGGTGATATTCCCGTTTTTCGAGATGGGATAGCTCCACCAAGACCTGGGGTAAATCTTCTGGGTGGATGCGGTCTGTCCAGAAATCTGGATGTGATAACCATTCTTGAGGTGTATAACCGAGAACATTCTGTACATTTTTGCTGATAAAGGTGGCGGCAAAACTTTCCAATACTTGGCAGGTATAAATAACGGCGGGATTAGCGGAAAGGACAAATTCTAAACGTTCTTTGAGACGTTTATTTTCTAGTTCTTCTCGTCGGCGATCGCTAATATCAAAGTTAATGCCGATCATCCGTTGAGCTTGTCCCTGCGCGTCACGTTGTACCAATGCGTAGGCTTTGAGAAACCTGATAGTGCCATCAGTCCAGACTACCCTAAATTCTGGCTCAAAGTCTTTTTCTCCGGCAATGGCTTGCTCCATCGCCGCACGGACAGACAGCAGATCATCGGGATGCAGTCCTGCTTCCCATGCTTGGTAAGCACCTGTGAAATCTGCGGCTTTGATCCCATATAGTTGATACATCCGTTCATCCCAGACGAGATGATTATTGATGATATCCCAGTCCCAGATGCCAATTTGAGCAGATTTGATGGCTAAATTCAATCGGTCTGACAAGTTATTCAGGGCAATTTCCGTCTGTTTACGTTCGCTAATATCCAGTATTAATCCATCCCATAAAATATCGCCTTCGGCTTGTCGTTCTGGTTGGGAAATGCCTTGTATCCATTTCAAGCGACCAGATGGGGTAATCATCCTGGCTTCCCAAGAGAACTGCTGTAAGGAATTAGCTGAATGGGTGATCGATTCCTGCAATGAGGGGATATCATCTGGATGAATCAGGGCAAAGATGGCATCGGCATTTTCCATAATTGTTGCTGGCTCTAGTTCCAAAAGTTCTCGACAGCGATCGCTAATATATATAAACTCTTGGGAGCCGTCAGCATGGAGAATATATTGATACATTACACCAGGAACGTTGGCAGCAATGCGCTGGAATCGGGCTTCATTTTCGCGTAATGCGGCTTCCGCTTGTTTACGCACTGTAATATCCCGATCCATACCGCGATAGCCGCGAAATCTTCCCTGTGTATCAAAAATAGGTACTGCGCTCGTTTCTAAAGTAATGAGTCGCCCATTTTTATGTATATTAATATTTTCTAAACATTGAAAGGGGGCTTGCAGGTAAACAAATTCCCTAAACTTCTGCAATATAATTCGGGCTTCTTCTGGAGGCATTAAATCAAAGGGAGTTTTGCCCAAAACTTCCTCCGGGGAATATCCTAACAGGTTGGTGATTTGCGGACTAGAATAAGTGTAAACTCCTATTTCATTCACTTCCCAGACCCAATCACTAGATGTTTCTACGAGATTGCGGAAGCGTTCTTTGCTTTGTTCGAGTTCTAATGTGCGTTCGCTGACTTGTGCCTCTAAAGTTTGATTTTGTGCCGCTAAAATCTGTAGCAGGCGATCGCGCTCTTGTTCTGCTTTTTTGCGTTCGCTGATGTCTTGAGTCAGGATGATGCCTGCAAT
Source organism: Anabaena azotica FACHB-119 (assembly GCF_014697625.1). GTDB lineage: Bacteria > Cyanobacteriota > Cyanobacteriia > Cyanobacteriales > Nostocaceae > Trichormus > Trichormus azoticus_A. The sequence goes on from NZ_JACJSG010000031.1 coordinate 17,909, forward strand.
GACATGATCCTGCTCATCGCGTACAGGTATATGATGGGTAATGTAGTGGCGATCGCTAAAAGGAACCTCCCCAATTACTGATTCTCCCGCTAATGCTTGCTGGCACTGGGGGGCAACCATTTCGCATACCTCTGGGGGAAAGATTTCCCAAAGGGTTTTTCCTTCCATATTCGCCTTGTTTAAACCTACACTAGCCAGTCCTAAGCCTCCCACCAGCAGGTAGCGTAAGTCATGGTCAAATAACACAACTGCACCATTGGGGAAGTTATTTAATAGGGTGCGATAAAGTTGTTCACTGCGACGCAAGGCTTCTTCGGTTTGTTTGCGGGTGGTAATGTTGGTAATTGTTCCCACATAACCAACCACTTTGCCATCTAAATTTTTTTCCTGCACTGCTTGCCCAAATACCCAAGTTTCCACCCCATCCGGTCGCAAAAATCTATATTCCAAACTAAATACTTCACCTGTTTGAGCGCAGTGATACCATTGTGCTGCAACCATATCTCGGTCTTCGGGGTGTAAAGCGTTGACCCAGCCATAGCCAGATGCGGCTTCGGGAGTTAAGCCAGCAATTTGACACCAGTGTTCGCTAACGTATAAACAGTTCCCCTCTACATCGGTACGGAAAATCCCCACGGGGGCGGAGGCGGCCAAAGTGGCATAGCGTCGCTCACTTTCCTGTAGTGCTTGCTCAATCTGTTTACGTTCTGTAATATCTTCATAACTGGCGAGAACGCCAACAATTTCGCCATCAGGTTTGTATAGGGGTATTTTATTTATGCTTAACCAAATGGTGCGATTGTCCCCTGTTGTCAAGGGTTGTTCAATATTAAACTTAGGCTGACCGGACTCTATAACGATGCGATCGTCCGCTTGATAAAGTGGCGCTTGTTCCCGCCAAGGCAGATCAAAATCTGTTTTGCCAATGATTTGGGCTGCTAAAGATAGTCCAGCATCCAACAACAGTTGGCGGTTGCAACCTAAAAATCTGCTGTTGCGGTCTTTCCAGAAGATAGCCATAGGTAGGCTATCCATAATGACTTGCAAGAGAATTTGGTTTTCTTGCAGGGCTTTTTCTGTTTGTTGGCGAATCAGTTCATTTTGCTTGGCTTCGCTAATATCTCGCGCCTCGGCAATCAGCATTACCACTTGTCCTGACTCATCCTTGAGAGGAAGAAGCGAGAAATCTACGGTGACTTTGCGACCTCCTGCACCCAAAACATCTACTTCGTAGCGGATACGATCTCCTTGCGCGGCGCTGGCGATCGCTTGCTTTAATCTTTCTTGAGTTGTCGGGGAAATAGTCCAGCAATATATTTCCCAAAAAGGTCGATTGATGATATCTTCTAGTTTTACCCCGCCAAAATTTAAAGCTGTCTGGTTAGCCTCTAGTAAAATTCCCTCGGTTGTCAGCAGTCCCGTCAATTGAAAACTTTGATCGAAGATAGCTCGAAATCTCCGCTCACTAGCTTGTTGTTGTTGCTCTTGCATCCGTAGTTTTTGCTTCAGACGGCTTTTTTCTAATGTGGCATCAACGGTGTGGCAAAATCTCACACAGGTAAGATTTTCTTTAACTAAATAGTCCCAAGCACCAGTTTTTATTGCTCTAACAGCGTCCTTCTCATCTTCTTGTGTTACTAACATAATCACCGGAATTTCCCAGTCAGGAAATTGGCTTTTTAATTGCTGGAGAAATTCCCACCCATCTATATCTGATAGTTGATTGTCGAGCAGTATTAAGTCTGGCTGGTTTTCAGCTAGGTATGATATTGCTGCTGACCCTGTCTCAATCTCAACTACATTATAGGTGGCAATTGTATCCTGACTTAAGTAACGGCAGTATAATGATCTATCTTGTGGAGCGATCGCCAGAATTAAAACTGAGTAATGGGAGATTGACATATATGGTTAATTATACATAGTTTATTTTGTTGTTAATCATCAAGTTAAAAGATATTTTCGTTCCTCTATTTAGCAAAGCCTTAATTAAAAATATCGCATATTTTATTGTTCTATAATGGCTCTTATTTCCTTGAATGGCAAGAGTTTATAGCTGTTGTTATCAAAAAGATTTTTTCTAATTTTCAGTAAAATTACATACAGCATCGCTATTCGTGAAATACTGTAAAGACGTTATATGTAATACCGTTTCTTGATGAAGATGCACTTTATTCTGCGCTGTAGAGATTGGTATGCCAGTCTCTACATTGTTTATTCGGCGCAACTTCATGGAGAATTGGTATTATATTAAGTTCGGTTAATTACTTACGATATGGTTAATTTAGTTGGTAATGGGTAATAGCGAATAGCTAATTGTTCTCTACCATTACCAATTACCAATTACCAATCCCCGCGATATGATAAGTGTTTAAGCGGACATGATATTACTTGTATTCAAGAATTAAGTATGAGTCCTATATAATTACATAGTATTTAATTCTTATTTAATTTTTTATAGGACTTACGCAAGTGTCATCATCAAACTAAATGTAGGGTGCGTCAGCCCCAATAATGTCGTACACATTCAAGTTCTCAACTTTATTTACATGACCTGAAAACAAAAGTTGAAACTTGCCCAATTATTTATATCTAAAATATAGGAATCAGTGGCTATACCGTTCATTTCGGCTTTGATGTCGCTGCTATTATGCAGGTCTTGCAACAATGCTTGTCCAACATCTAGGGGGTTGACTATTGTGGCTATGGGTTGTTGGTCGCCTGCGGAATATTTGGCTTTTTCTAACTTGTCTAAAGTGGTGTTGAAGGGTGTGGTGCTAAAAATTAGTTGGTGTTGGTATACGTAGGCTGGCTCGGAAATTACCCATCCTGATGCAGGTGTTGTTTGTGGTAAAGTTATAGTTTCATTGGGGGCAATCATTACTTGTTGGAGTTGGGGTTGATTGTCGGGTTGGTTGGGTTCTTGTGGGGTTTGCCAAGGGTAAAATGCGATCGCAGTGCGATGATTCCGCAATCCCAACAGCATAAAATATATTGGGCGATCGCTTAAATTCTGCACGCGGTATTGTATCTTGCTCCCAACAGGAATCACAGGATTAATTAGTGATTTTTTATAGGTGGTTTCAGCGTGAAGATGACGTACTGTTTGTTGCATTACCACCCGTGGCGATATACTGCTCACAATCTCTAATGTCACCTTGACAGGTAAGCGGGAAGAACCTTGATTTTGAGTGAGTCGCCATAACTTCGCCGCTAATAAAGTGGATAATTTTTCTGATAAACGCTGTGCGGCTACTTTCACCGCTTCCCCGACTCCGCCATCTGTGTTAGGAATGAGTTCACCACCTAAAGTAAACAAACCGTAGCGACTGGGAGTCTGCGGTAGTTTGCCAAATAAATAATCTGCTGGTTGTTCTGTGGCTACTACAGTAGAAACATGAGCAACTCCAGCAAAGGCGCTAGTAGCATCTACTCGCTCAATTCTTTCTAGTCTAGTATCTAAACCTAAGATTAAATTAATATTGCGGGGTAATATACGCACATTTTCTTGAATGACTTCACCGACTTGTAAGGGAGTTGTGTCAGCAACTTTCAAAACTTGGGCTTTTGCTGTTAATCCTGTGCGCGATCGCAATACAAGTTGCGTTCCCGTTGCTAAACTAAATCTAGAATTAGCACCATAATATTCCAAAACTTGAGGAGGTAGCCCACCTAACCATAGTTGGGCTGTTTTACCATCTTCTTCTATCGCCAGTACCGCCCCTTCTCCACCTGTGCGGCTATCTGTGAGTAAATTTTCTACAGTCACTAACCCCGGTTGATTTTTCTTCTTACTCAACAACCCAGGCTGCTGTTTGCTTCCCAATTGCTGTATAGAACCAGCCACTTGGACAAGGCTGACTTGAATGGCTGTGGCTGGGGTTGACTCCCAAAGTTGCTGTGTCAAAGCATAAGTAAATAAACCTGCACTAAACCCAGACATCAATACTTCCCTAGCTGCTTGTTGCGGCCCCGAAGTGGCGGATAGTACTACAGGCGCGTTGAGTTCCGGTTTTTGGGTTTTGATTTGTTTGAGAAAATCGAGTTCTGCTGTTGCTAATTGCGTTTCTGCTGACTCTTGACGGGCGCGAGTTCGCAGTCCTGTTGGTTGAGTTGTACTCTTGAGGGAGTAACTTGTATCTAATACGGCTGTTACATGGTCTGTAGGGAGCGATCGCAACAACTGTAATAAGGTATCTTCTAATAAGTAATTAGCTATGTGAGAATCTGGTGGTGCTTGATTTTCATCAGTTGTGACTAAAGCGTTTTGTAGTATATCTGACTCTCCTGGTAACTGAGTACCGTAGCCGCTAAAGTGGAAAACCACCACATCACCAGATTTAGCTTGCTTGACAAGATGCTCCAAAAATGCTGCTTCTATAAATTCTCTGCTAGCTTGTTCCTCAGTTAAGGTGAGAATATCGCTAGGTTGAAAGCCAAACCGATGCACCAACAATTCTTTTTGCAGTTCAACATCGGTGAGACAACCACTTAGCGAGGAACTTCTGCGGTATTGATTAATGCCGATGAGTAACGCCAATTTGCGCGGTGTAGGTTGGGCTAAAGCTTGATAATAGCGGTTTCCCATCGTCAACCACTCAGTTTCAGTTATACCCAACACCGCCAGTATTGAACCAATCCGTTGTACAAAAGTCCGACGCTTCATAAAAACAATCAGTCCTCAGCTCGTCAGCTAACAGCTTATAGGGCTGAGGTCTGGAGTGTAAAGTCAATCAGTTATCAGTTATCAGTTATCAGTTATCAGTTGTCAGTTATCAGTTATCAGTTATCAGTTATCAGTTATCAGTTGTCAGATTTTGTTCACTGTTAACTGTTAACTGTTAACTGTTAACTGTTAACTGTTAACTGTCCCTACGCTAACACCTTGACTCGCATAGCCCGCGCCAACTCTGCGGCGACTTCGGGGCGGGAAAATTCTGGTGGGGGTAGTTCACCGCGACGCAGCATTTCTCTAACTTTAGTTCCAGAGAGGTGGACTCGTTCTTCTGGGCTGCTGGGGCTGGTTTTGGTGGTCGCCATTTGTTTGGTGCGGGTGCAGTAAAAGGCGTGTTCAAATTTCATTGGTACAATGCCTAATTCACCGGGCGCAAATTCATCGAAGATATATTGAGCGTCATAAGTACCGTAATAGTCACCCACACCGGCATGATCTCGACCGACGATAAAGTGGGTACAGCCGTAATTTTTGCGGACTAAGGCGTGGAAAATGGCTTCACGGGGGCCGGCGTAGCGCATGGCGGCGGGATTAATTGCTAAAATTACCCTATCTTGGGGGTAGTAATGTTCTAGCAAGATTTCATAACAGCGCATCCGCACATCGGCGGGGATGTCGTCTTCTTTGGTCGCCCCTACCAAGGGATGTAAAAATAAACCATCCACGGTTTCTAAGGCGCATTTTTGAATATATTCGTGGGCGCGGTGAATGGGGTTGCGGGTTTGGAAGCCGACTATGGTTTTCCAACCCTTGTCTCTAAACATTTGCCGAGACGCAACTGGGTCAATTTGATAATTGGGGAATAGAGGATGAGAACTGCGTTCCAGTAACCAGATATCACCAGCTAAATGGACAGCACCTTGTTTATACAGGACTTGCACTCCAGGGTGTTTGGCTTCATCTGTGCGGTAGACGTTGATGGCTTCGCGGGTTTTGTCGTAGCGATATTTTTGGGTGAGTTGCAAAACCCCAATGTACTCGCCTCTGGGGTTATCTAAACGCACTAAGCCACCTTCTGGTAAAGAAGCTGCTTCTGCTTCGCTAACTGAGAGTGTGATTGGTATTGACCATACAAGACCGTTAGCCAAGCGCATTTCTGTGACGACGCGATCGTAATCTTGCTGGTTCATGAACCCTGTGAGGGGGCTAAAACCGCCGATCGCAATCATTTCTAAATCAGAAACAGCCCGTTCGTCAAGTTGCACTCTTGGCAAAAACTCAGCTTTGGAAAGAAACTCTTCTCTTTGTTCTGGGCTGGCTATGCGATTAACCAACTGTCCACCGTGCGCGGCAATGGCATCTGGATGCTGACTCAATTTCAATCCCCTCTTAAGCGATAACTACAATTGTTGCAAACTGTATACTAACTAACTTATCAAAATGCTGGTACACAAAGAAAAAAATTTGAGAAATGAAGATAGGGGATGGGCGAAAGAGGTCAGAAAATAGGAAAATATACCAATTATGGCTAATTGCTGACGATATGGTTGGTTTGATTGGTAACTGGTGATTGGTAATTGGTAATTGGTTTTTACTATTACCCATTACCAACCACTACAATATGCTCATTCTCTAAACGAACTATATCTTAAATTGGATTTTTCAGAAATTATGATTGACTAAATTGCGTATTTGAGTCTCCTGAGTCAGGTAGATAAGTTTACAGAAATTACAAATGAATTAACTCTTCACTCCTCGATATTGTAGTAAGCAAGCAAGGAGTTGAACAGCCAAATACAGGCAATCAACTAGAAGCTTACCAAGTGCAAAACTACTTTATTAATGGAGACAATTTTCATGTTATCTCTTGCACAAAATAACCTGTTCACCGAAGTTGCTATTGAAGAATCCGCTACTGTTAGCGGCGGTCAAGTCGATAATTTGTTTAACCTTGATCAATACCTCTACATTATAGGTGCTGGTACTACTTTTGGTAACGCAGGATTGACTACAGCCGAAGTTCAGTTTGCTTTTGAAAGTGCATTTAATACCGGCGGAACAACTGGCATAGGTCTATAGTTTTCTCAAAAAGAATTACCTTGAAAATCTCAAATACTATTTCTGGCTTTTCAAGGCTGATTCAATCACATAATAGCTGACTAATTCATACCAGTTCTATGAGAAGTTGCAATAAATAACCCCTGTAGAGACGTTGTATGCCAATCTCTACAGCAACCCATAAACTGCATCTTCATAAAGAAACGGTATCATCACAATCTTGTTAATGGAGTCAAATCTCATGCTAGTTATCAATAATAACCTGTTCACCGAAGTTGCTGTTGAAGAATCTGCTACTGTTAGCGGTGGTCAAGTTACTAACTTATTTAATCTTGATCAATACCTCTACATCATCGGTGCTGGTACTACTTTTGGCAACTCTGGATTGACTACTGACGAAGTTCAGTTTGCTTTTGAAAGTGCATTTGGTTTCGATTAAAATTCATAATTAATGTTGATGAAAGGCTGGCATTGTCAAGTTAAGAAACAAGCCAGCTTTCTCCTAGCAGCACAATAATATTTCAGGGATAATTATAGGACTTACGCAAGTGTCATAATCAAATGAACTGTAAGGTGCGTCAGCCCCAATAATCTCGTACATATTCAAGGATTTTCCACATCTGACGCACCCTACCCTAAGTGCTAGTTGCGTAAGTCCTGAATTAATTGAAAAATTGCTAAATACTGGAACATTGTCAATGTTTCCAGTATTTAGATTTACTTCCCTGAATCAAAATGCCAATATCTCTTGTATTTTCAAGGAAAAAACAGCATGATTACAAAAAGCATTTTGTTTAGATTGGTAACTGTTGAAGAAGCTAGTCTTGTTAGTGGCGGTTATTATAATAAGTCACAACCTGAGTTTGGACTCACATCTACGGGTGAAACTACAACTGGTAAAATCATGAACGCAGACGGAAATGGCAAAGATGTAACTATTTACGAGTCGAAGAGTTCTAGCAGTAAGAAGGATGAGGTTCCCTATTCAGCAATGGCTTTATCACCTTTTCCTTAATCTTAAATTTTTCCAGTGATTAGTCACAAATTCCCTAACTAATTACTTACGTTTAACAGTGAACAGTTATTAGGGGCGGGTTGATTGGGAAATTCATGGGAAAAACAAATATCTTCGTTAAACCCGCCCGTACTTAAATCTCTAATTGGTGGAAGGCGTAGGGAGAAGCTGCTTTATTCTCCAACATACGCCCTGGCTGACTGATAACTGATAACTGATAACTGATTTAATTAATCTTCCAGGTTTGTCAAATATATTATCGTGAAATCTATTCCTAAGAGGAAGCGATGAAAGAACAAAATCCCTTGTTTAGTCCACTATCTTCTGAAGAATCTGCTGCCGTCAGTGGAGGAATAGGAGTTAGTTTTGACTTAGATACTTACTTATATATTTTAGGTGCTGGTGTTGTATTTGGCAACCCTGGGCTTACTCCAGACGAGGTTCATTTTGCTTGGATGAACTCATTTGTTTTTGAGGATAATAACAGCCTTGGTGTCAGCAGCATAGTTAGAAGAAATTCTAGGAGAACAAGTTTCTATTACTAGATTTTTTGCAAGATAAAATAGGCATTTTCGTTATGAAATATGTTTACGTTTTACAACACAGTCAAGAGGATTGTGGTGCTGCTTGCATTGCGGCGATCGCCAAATATTATGGACGCAATTTAACTCTCAGTCGCATTCGGGAAGTTGTCGGTACAGGACAATTTGGTACGACTTTATTAGGGTTACAAAGAGGCGCACAAACCCTCGGTTTTAAAGCACATTCTGTAAAAACTTCCCCAGAACTTTTCCACCGCATCAATGAAGCACCATTACCAGCTATTATCCATTGGAAAGGCAATCATTGGGTAATTTTATATGGGAAAAAGGGGAAGAATTATGTAGTTGCAGATCCAGCCGTGGGGATTCGTTATTTATCACAAAAAGAGTTAAGCGAAGGCTGGAAAGATTTGTTAATGTTGTTGCTAGAACCCGATGCTGAATTATTCTCGCAAATAGAAAGCGATCGCACTTCTGGTTTCTGGCGTTTCTTTAAGCGTGTCTGGAAGTTTCGCGCTATTTTAGCACAAGCTTTACCCTTAAATCTACTGCTGGGAGTCTTATCATTAGCTTCCCCTTTTCTGTTGCAAATTCTGACGGATGATGTTTTGATTCGCGGTGATACTAGACTACTGACGACGATGGCGATCGCAGTAGTAGTTATGAATATAATTTCTAGTAGTTTAGGTTGGGTTCAATCTAACTTAATTGCTCACTTTGCTCAACGTTTACAACTCGGTTTAGTAATGGAATTTGCTCAACAAATTCTCCGCTTACCTCTCAGTTATTATGAAACTCGTCGCAGTGGGGAAATTGTTAGTCGTCTCCAAGATATTAACCAAATTAATCAATTAGTCGCTCAAGTTGTCATTACTTTACCAAGCCGATTTTTTATTGCAGTGATTTCTTTTAGCCTCATGGCTTTCTATAGCTGGAAGTTAACTATAGTAGCTTTGTTAATAGCTGCAATTATGACGACATCTACCATTGTCTTTCAACCGATACTCCGAAATAAAACCCGTGAACTTTTAGTTCAAGAAGCAGAAGCACAAGGTGTTTTAGTTGAGACATTTAAAGGTGCGTTAACTCTGAAAACGACTACATCAGATACACAATTTTTGGAAGAATTTAATAGCCGTTTCGGTCAACTGGCTAATTTAACATTTCGGACAATTCAAATTGGGATTATCAATAATACATTTTCCAGTTTCGTCTCTACTGTTGGTGGGATATTTTTGCTCTGGTGTGGTGGTAATTTAGTGATTAATCCCGCCGAAAATTTGAGTATTGGTCAACTGTTGGCTTTTAACTCCATGAACGGTAATGTGCTGGGATTAATTGCCACTATCATTAGTTTTGTAGATGAATTTACCCGCGCTAAAACTTCTGTACAACGTCTCACAGAAGTGATAGATACTACACCAGAAAATGCTAATGATGGGAAAAAACCTTTAGCGAAAATTACAGGCGATGATAACATTATCTGTACAAATGTCAACTTTCATTATGTGGGAAGAGTTGATTTATTAGAAGATTTTACTTTAACAATACCCGGCGGTAAAGTAACAGCAATTATCGGTAAATCCGGCTGTGGTAAAAGTACCTTAGCTAAACTAATTACTGGATTATATACTCTGCAATCAGGTAATATTCGCATCGGCTTATATAACTTAGATGACCTTTCCCTTGATTGTCTGCGTCAGCAAGTAGTATTAGTTCCTCAAGATGCTCATTTTTGGAGTCGTTCAATTGTAGAAAACTTTCGTTTAGGAGCGCCTTATGTTACTTTTGAGCAAATTGTTAGAGCTTGTAAAATTGCTGATGCTGATGAGTTTATTAGTAAATTACCAGAGAAATATCAAACAATTTTAGGAGAATTTGGCGCTAATATTTCCGGTGGACAAAGGCAAAGATTAGCAATAGCAAGAGCCATAGTTACAGAACCGCCAATTCTGATTTTAGATGAATCTACTGGTGGACTTGACCCTGTAAGTGAAAGTCTTGTATTAGCACAGTTATTACAACATCGTCGAGATAAAACCACAATCTTAATTAGCCACCGTCCCCAAGTAATTAGTCGGGCTGATTGGATTGTTTTTCTAGAGCAAGGTAGGTTAAAAATGCAAGGCTCATTAAAAGATTTACGTACCAAATCTGGAGAGCATTTAGATTTCTTAATTCATTAGTTCGTAGTCAGGACTTCAGTCCTTATTTGAGGACTAAAGTCCTGACTACAAACTAAAATTATTTACACAGTTTTGCTTATGCTTTATATACAAAATCAGAAATATATCCCACCGTTTCAAGAAGATGATGCTTTACCACCTGTAGGTATTTGGACATCTTTATTAGGGCTATTTCTTGTAGCTTCTGTTGGTTCGGCGATCGCACTCTCTTCTTGGGTGAAATATAATGTCACAGTCAAAGCCTCTGCTGTTGTCCGTCCTATTGGTGATGTGCGGTTAGTACAACCAGAAATGGAAGGGACAATTCAAAGTATTTTGGTTGCAGAAAATCAAGTTGTCAAACAAGGCGATGTCATTGCACGTTTAGATACTGACCAATTACAAATCAAAAAGAGTCAATTGGCGGGTAATATTCAACAAGGTAAATTGCAACTGATCCAAATTGATAGTCAAATCGGTTCTTTGGATAGTCAGGTAAAGGCTGAATTAAATCTTTTAGCAAGAACAATTGTTTCGGCGCAAGCAGATTTAAATCGCAATCAGCGAGATTATCAAGAACGTCAAATTACAACAAAAAGTGAATTTCTGGCTGCTTACGCAAGTTTGCAAAAAGCCGCAGCGCAAGTACGCAAAGCCCAAGCAGATTTAGACTTTGCTAAAGTAGATCGCGATCGCTATCAACAATTATCAGAAATTGGCGCTATTGGTAGGCGGGAATATGAACAGAAAAAACTCGTAGTGGAACAAACCAAGTCAGCCTTGGAAGGTGAGAAAAGGTCGATGGAAATAGCCCAAGCTAAGTTACAATCAGCCCAAGTTGCTGTTAATCCTAGCATGGCAACGGTAGCGATCGCCCAAGAACGCATCGCCCAAGAACAGGCTAAAGGCGCTTCCACCATCGCCACCTTACAAAAAGAGAAACAAGCTTTAATCCAGCGTCGGGTAGAAATGCTATCCCAACTCAACCAATCTCAAAAAGAATTGCAACAAGTAGAAAAGCAACTGCGGAGTAGTGTAATTCGTGCTACCAGTGATGGAATTATCCTCAAGCTAAATCTGCGTAACCCTGGACAAGTGGTGAGTCCTAACGACGCGATCGCCCAAATTGTACCCCAAAATACGCCTTTGGTAATTAAAGCGATGGTTCCCACCGCAGACATTAAAAAAGTAGCGGTAGGACAAAAAGTACAACTACGAGTTAACGCTTGTCCCTATCCAGATTACGGGACTCTCCCGGCTGTGGTGAGTGCAATTTCTCCTGATGCAATTACCCCCCAATCTCACAGTTCAGGCGCAGAAAATGCTAGTTATTTTGAAGCAACTATCCAACCCCAAAAGAGGGAATTTGGAAATAGCGATCGTCATTGTTATATCCAATCAGGAATGGAAGCAGAAGCTAACATTATTTCCCAAGAAGAGACAGCACTACAATTTATACTGCGAAAAGCCAGACTAATTACAGATTTGTAAATTAAGGCTAAATTATTCTTGGCAAAAATTACTATCAAAATCTAATTTCATCTGTAGGTTGTGCAGTGCAGCGCCAAAACCATGATGTACTACCCCACCCGATTGATTTTGACAAGTCGGGGATTTATAACCTATCATGATTTGCGTGGTGGACTACTACTCATCGGCGTTTATCGGCGTTTATCGGCGGTTAATTATTTTTAATTTTTACCGTTGCTATAAATACATTTAGGTAAATCTAGTTTCATCAAAATAAGTTTTTGATGAAACATCTTTATTGATCACTATAAAGATGAATTATCAAATCTTTACTGCAACAGCTTTCTGTTGCCTGTCCCCCTCCGGGTATGCCAGTTCCCTACGGCGGGAAACCCTCCCGCAGCACTGGACTCACCGCCTACAGGACTGGACTCACCTGTAACCTATCACCTGTCCCCTGCTATACCTATTTCATCTTTTGCCGCTTTTCATCATGGGAATAACTATCTTGGAAGACAAACTTGTAAAATTTAGACAGTCGATTTGTCATAAATATATCATGAATTACTTAATCATCTTATTTTAAGATAACAACATAGCTAACACATTAGTTTTGTGGGCTGAAAATGTTGTAAACAAATTATACTTTTAAGTATCTGAGTTATGACTATAATTTCTTTCCTGACACCCTACCATAGAGTTCAAAAGGCATTACAATGGTGGTCTTACAGGCAGTCAGCGAGGCTATTGTTGGAAGCCGAACAAATTCGGGATGGTCTGTTACAGGAAACCTTCACAATGCGGCGTAACTTAGATTTATTATTTCTCGATAACCTGAGCTTACCAAATGACAAAGTTCAAGACTCACTCAAAAGAATTGAAAACTTTCACCATTCTTTAGTAAAATTAAGCGATCGCTTATTTCCTGAATCTCTCCAAGATAGTTTTCCTCTAGCAATTGAGTCTTTAGTAGAATCCTGGTTATTATCTAATCCTCACCTCAATTTTCACATAGATATGCCAATATCTTGGCGACACGAACCTGGTGAGCGTGGCTTAATTATTTTAACTCTCTTGCAAGAATTATTAACTCTCACCTTGTCAGAGTTACTAAGACCAGTTTCAATTTATATCAGCTTAAAATCTAAGAACGGCTTAGGAAAGCTTACTGTCAAAATCAATTATTCTCAGACATCATCGATTTTTTTTCACTCTAGTCTCATAGAATTAGATTATCTCTCACGCAGTTGCCAATTATTAACAGCAGGTAAATGTATTTATCATATTCACAATCTTACAGTTTCCTGGTGTTTTTCTTGGTAAAACTTACAATACATTCGCCAAAATTCTTCTTGCAAGTACCGAGAATTAACGATTTGTATGTAATGAATATTTAATTAAGGCACAAAATTATTCTTCAGAGGTGGTGTTGACTATGACAAACAATACACCAGAAAAAGCATTCATCCAGTTTTTAGTAATTGATGACCATCAATCAGTCCTTAATGGTACAGTAGAGATATTAAAAAGACATTATCCAGAGGCTGAATTTGTCACCGCCATTAATGCAGAAAATGCTTGTCATCAAATAACAAGTTTACAACCAGACCTGCTAGTTATGGATCTTTCGATTCCCGAAAAATCAGGAATTACAGCACGTCCAGATACAGGAGTGCAATTTCTCAAGAAATTAATGAAAAACTATTGTGATTTGAATATCATAGTTCAAAGCGCCCATATTAGAACATTAGTCAGAATTAGACCTGATATTGACAGTCATAAAGGAGGCTTTACAGTAGCCGATAAAAGTCTTTCTACTCAAGAAATGTTAACGAGAGTTGATTGGGCTTTGCAGGGTTTAACTCATACAAAAGATATTAAAGGCATCCATACAGGGATAGAAATTAAACCAGAGTGGTTTAAGGTGTTAATTCTAGCATTTGAAGAAGGGTTACAAGATAAAGCGATCGCCGAAAAAATGTGTATATCTGAGCGCATGGTGCGGCATTATTGGAGTAAGCTGCAAGATGCTTTAGATGTTTATCCTGACGATGGTAAAAATATTCGCATCCAAACTGAGAAACGAGCTAGACAAGAAGGGTTAATTGACTAATTTAGGGGACAAGAAACAGGTTACAGGGGATAGGTAAAAAACAATATGAGGTTTTTTAGTCACTAACAGTTAACTGTCAACCGTCAACCGTCAACCAAACCTAAAGACTAGGAGAAAAGCCAATGCAGCCTGGACTTAGGAACATTATCAAAAGAGACATTTTCATCTGGTATTTATTAATAGTTGCTTTAGCAATTGTTAGTCTATCTATTATTAGTTATTGCCTCATGGTTTGGGGTTGGTGGGTTCCTATCATACCAGCAACTTTTGGTTTGATCATCAATGCTATGGAACTCATAGCATTGTATAAATATGACCGCGCCTTACGCTTGGGGATGAAAACTCGCCAAGCGGTGATAGAAAGCACATTTGAAACCATCCATAATGGCCCATTACAAAGTTTAGCCAAAGTTTTGAAATTGGTTAAGCGTAGAGATATCACAACTCAGGAGTTACTACCGCAAATAGAACAAGAATTAGAAAAATTAAACTATGAGCTGAGAGGAATTTATGATTTTTTACAGCAAGAATATCCCCAGCAAGATAATAAGCTTTATTTAAGCAACAATTTAGTCATTAGTTTGCAAGACAATTTCCATGAAATTCTCTATCAAGTTTACAGCTATACCTTAGACAGGGATTTTCCCTGTTTTAAAACTATTAAAGTAAAAATCCATGCCTTTGAACCCATAGATGAAAGATACTTAAATATTGAACAGAAACGAGGTATCGCTAGATTTTTAGAAGAAGCATTATGTAATGTCGGTAAACACGCCACAGGAGCCACCAAACTCCAAGTTACCTGCTCATTATTCGCAGGCTGGTACAGCTTGCAGATTATAGATAACGGCTTAAACGCAAACCCATACAAACAGGGAAGAGGAACCCAACAGTTTATTAATTTAGCACGACAACTCAAAGGAAAATTCAGGCGATCGCCCCTATCCCCCCAAGGAACCATTTGTGAATTATCCTGGCCTGTCATTTCCAAGCCCTGTAAAGGTTACAAGAAATTCTTACGTTCAAACCAACGGGCTACAAGTTATTGACCCTGATTTATTAATAATTGCTTACACACAAGCTCAAAACACACCAACATACTTTGATGTTGATGCTATAGGAAGAATGTTTCAAGCTGGTGGATAAGACACTGTTTAAATTACTGACTTAACTGATCTCTTGCACCTTCTTAATAAGTGGGTGGCTCCCTGCACTCCCCACCCTACGAAATAATCTTGTTCAAATTTTCTTTATTCATGGCTTCATTAATTTGCCATGCAATAACACGTTTTGTCGCAATCAGGTTAATTTTTTCCATAGGACTTACGCAACTGGCATATTTTTTTTCTGTAGGGTGTGTGACTGGCGATAATATTTGAACGTAGTCATGAGACTTGTAGCGTCACGCACCAACCACCAATTGTGACACTTGCGTAAGTCCTGTTCCAGTGTCCCTTCTTCTTCAAACAAGTTATCAACAGATGAACCAATATGAGGATTTCTTTTCATCCTTGTACCTCCAGATTTCCTTTGAGTTTTAACCAGTCCCCAGTCCCCAGTCCCCAATTTACCCTGAACCATGCCACTATAGAAAACATAGCTTGAACAATAGCAAGAGGAAGGCTAGAAAACGCTGTGCAGATTACATTTTTAGGGACGAGTTCTGGTGTACCCACAAGAGCGCGCAATGTATCCAGTGTTGCCCTCAGATTACCGCAACGGGCGGAGTTGTGGTTGTTTGACTGTGGGGAAGGTACTCAGCATCAAATTATGCGGAGTGACCTGAAAATGAGTCAATTATCCCGAATTTTCATTACCCATATGCACGGGGATCATATTTTTGGCTTATTGGGGCTTCTTGCTAGTTGTGGCTTGGCGGGTAATGTCCAGAGAGTAGATATTTATGGGCCAGCCGGATTAAATGAGTATATCCAGTCTGCTTCTCGTTACTCCCATACACATTTTTCCTACCCGATTAAAGTTCATGCTGTTCGCCCTGGTGTGATTTATGAAGATGAAGAATTTACCGTGACTTGTGGCGCTTTACATCACCGCATTACCGCCTTTGGCTATCGCGTAGCCGAAAAAGACCGCGCCGGACGTTTTGATGTGGAAAAAGCCCAAGCCTTGCAAATTCCCCCCGGTAGGGTTTATGGACAACTCAAGCGGGGGGAAACTGTCACCCTGGCTGATGGGCGTGTGATTAATGGTGCTGAGTTATGTGGGCCTACGGAAATTGGGCGGAAGATTGCTTATTGTACAGATACAATTTACTGTGATGGTGCGGTGGAATTAGCCAAAGATGCAGATGTGTTAATTCACGAGGCTACTTTTGCTCATCAAGATGCAGAGATGGCTTTTCAAAGGTTGCACTCAACAACGACAATGGCTGCACAGACGGCTTTGGCTGCTGGCGCACATCGGTTATTAATGACTCATTTTAGTCCTCGTTATGCGCCAGGAAACAGCATAGAGTTAAAGGATTTGCTGCAAGAGGCTCGTGCTATCTTTCCTAAGACGGATATGGCTTATGATTTTATGGCTTATGAGGTTCCGAGGCGCAGGGACGTTGTTTTGAGTGAGGTTTAAGTACAGAGTTCTGCTGATTGTAATCGAATTTTTGTTAAACAGATGATAAAGAATAGCCAACTTAAGAGGTTAGTATGGTTCAAACAACGGAATATATTTATGTTGTTCGGGATGATAAGATTCTACATGGAGAACCTATCATCAGAGGAACTCGGACACCCGTCAGAGCAATCGTCGAAACTTGGCGAATGGGCATTGCACCAGAGGAAATTCCCAAAGGGATGCCACACCTGACTTTGGGGCAAGTCTTTGGAGCATTAACTTACTACAGCGACCACCAGGACGAAATTAATCAATATATTGAAAAAAATCGGATTCCTGGCGAATTGATCGACCCATTGGTTAGAGATTTGTGAGTAGCATATTTGTTTGTCCGCACCAACGCAGTGTTAGGAGGCTGACTGTAACAACCTAATAAAGCCCTCCTGCTCAAAATGTCGATCAGTGGTCAATGCCTCTGTCATTCCACGTTGACGCATCAAAACAAAACTAACTGCATCACACAATGAATAAGTTTTATCTTGCCGTTCCATCAACAGTTTCATAGCTTCTCTATGCAGTTTCTCACCTACCCAAACTGTTTCGATATCTGGATTATCGAGCAAATCCATCACAAATGTCAGCACCGCAGGACGAGGAAACCGACGTATCAATGCCAAAGCAATCAACTCAGCTAAAACATAACTATGAGTCAAAAACTTTTTGTTGATTATGCTAAGAAACTGCACTGCTTCTTGATGCTGTGGCTCATTTTGATGGATATAACACAGTAATCCTGACGTATCTAAAAGCACAAACCGACCTTACCCTTCATACTCACTTACATAAGCTCTTGCAAGATCAGCATCAATGCTTTCATTGTCTGCACCTGTTGCATATCCAAGACTAATAGCCCCAGCATGACTTCTAAATCTCTGCCGAGCTTCTTCTTGCTGTTCTACTGAACGCAAAACCCTACTTACACCATTGCTTTGATGGGAGAGTACAGTAACGATCCATTCTGTAATGGATAAACCTACAGCATTAGCTTTTTGCTGTAAATCTGCATAAACTTCATCACTAAATTCTAGAGTTAGCTGCTGACTCATGGATACTGAAGGTTTTGACGGGTTTATCGATAATTATAACGTTTGTTCCATAGCTCAATGAACTGATTTTGGGTTTGATGCTGACAGATATGCTTGACGTACTGTCTCTACCAAAAGCTTAAGCTACCTAACGGTCGTGTTCAGCGGACGCGAAAACCTCTCGAACTCCACGAAGAAAACTGGTACGTTCCGCTGCAACACGGTTGTTATGTTTTTGTTTTTGCGTAAAGTTCATCAACATTCATTGCTCGATATTCTTCTAGCACTCTTTGATGAACATCTTTTCCTATGCTTTCGATTACATCATATAGCTTTTGACATAAGTAGCAGAAACAAATACAAAACTCCTCCGAAGGTTTACTATGCTTTACATTAAAATGACTAACTGCTACTACACTTTTACCTTGTGATTCAGGTTGCAAAATTACTACTGTACTAGCTCTTTCGTATTCATTTACACCCGCGTGAGCAAAATACTCATTTCTCATATTCAAAATAGAATTATGAAATTCTATTGCATCCTCATCTACTCTCCGAACGTGATCTTCTTCAATTTTACTCCTACGCCCTTTAGCAGTAGCAAAGCATTTTCCATAGGTGACTATTGCTGACATCCATAATGAGTATGCGACTTCGCTATTCTCAATATCTTTGATCATAGACATAAGCTCATGAGCATGATTCAAGTCGTGCATGATTTGAGTTAAACCTGATAAACGCTTAGCCAAAGCACTATCAGCCACCAAATATGGATGCTCTATGCCACTCTTATCCTTAAATCTCAGAGTTGGTTTATTTTCATCATTCGACTCAAAGGCAACAGGAAAAACCACAATTAATCTCTCCTATGGGTGAGATCCTAACAAACATAACTATTTATTATACGGAAACTTTTCGTATAATCTTCTTATCAATCCTAATATATCAAGCGTTACAACTAACTCCTGTCTGAATATACGGAAACCTTCTCTTTTACACCCTTCTATCTCTATTATACCGAGTCTTTCCGTATAACTACCCTTCATGGGAGAATTATATGGAATTTTTCCGTATATCTCTTGCTGTTATCTAGAATTTTTCCGTATAACATCCCAATTTAGATTATTAAACGGAATTTTCTGTACAACTTCCAATGGAACAACGTCCAGTATATTTGTTGATTACCTAATGTTCTCTCATGGAGCAATTTATTTTCTTCTTCCCAACGTCTAAGTGTAGACGAAGAAACACTTATTAAATTGCTACATTTAGATATTTCTACATAAACTTCCTCACAATGGTTAACTATGAGGAATCCCCAGCATGAATAATCCCAAAATCAAAATTGGCTCAATCAAAGCTGAAGGTAACTGTTTTCAGTGTGGTAAGTATTCGGGCTTAAAATTTTCTGGCACAGACTGGCTTTGTCCCAAATGTTATAACAATGTCAACAAACGCTCGTAGCGGATTGACTTAAAATTTTATGAAAAACAAGAAAATAGTAGAAATACTAGCTAACATTAACAACGGTTGCCCTCACTGCCATTCGCCAGAGATTGAGTACGATGTGTGTCAAAAGTGTTACATATGCTTTGACTGCGATCGCAAATGGAAGGCAAAGACCGACTAATTTTTAATTTTCGCCTCAAGACCCTCTAAGCGATAATCCTGCAACCTATTAGCTGCCGTCGTTTCTTGCCTGATAAGCTTTAATTCGGCCCTTATCTGCGACAATTCATTCCCAGCTGCAAATCCGCCAGAGAGCAAATATAATGCGCCCTGCGTAACAACTGTAACAACGGTAACGAGCATTATCACTCTTTCAGAGGTGATAGCAGGTGGGCTTCTGTCATTGGTATTCATAATAGTGCATCAATTTTACTTTCAATTCTTGCTAAATCCGAATCATAATCGGGGCCTGTGTACTGCCAAACAGCAAGCCCGACACTTTCAAACCAATCGGGAACTTTAACCGAAATACTGTAATTAGTAGATATTCTGGGGTAAAGGACAAGGTTAATCTTGTCTAAAAACAGTGGTCTTCTACTGGTAAAACTAGCATCCTGACCATTATCAAAAACTGATAACCCGGTGCTAACAGATTGACGAACATATCCGGCAAACTTCCAAGCACGCCCCTCCGGCACAACCGTAGATACTCGCATCGCCAGCACAAAAGTATCTAATAGCACAGGGATTGAAATATCAGGGATAGGTACAACTTTGTACCCTCCCTCTTGCTTTGGTAGTAGTACGGCTGCGGTATTCCCGTTATAAATTAAATCCCAGTTATTAGAATTACCAAGTTGTAATTCCCTCATAGAAAAAGTTCTACAGTCACAGTTTGGTTAAATGCCAACTCTTCCACTGGCTTAACGTGTGTATAAGGGTCAACGCCGTAGTGGTCAAGAGTTTCAAAATAGGTTCCTGTATCAAGTTTGCCCATCAGCCAATCAGCACCGGCTTGATTAATGATGATCATGCCGTCGATGTCTCGCGCTTCGGCGGCCGTCACCATTAGCAAATCTCGGTAGTCAGGAAGCGATACCAAGATTTTGTTCTTCATAGTCCTCTTGCATAAGTAGTTTTTATCGGCGTTTATCGGCGGTTAATTATTCAAGCTTGGGACTTTTGCAAAAAGTCTATTAAAGAACTTCTGGTGTAAATGCAATGCGATTTCCATCAGATGTGAGGAAAGATTTTATAGCCTCCTGATCTCCAATTTCACTAACCGCTTGATCATAGGTTTCTGTATCCGATTTAGCACCAAAAGGAGAGGACACTGTTTTAGTGTCGTATCGCTGGTATTCAACTTCGGTTACACGCGATTTGTTGTCTGTTAGGGCTGTACCTCGGTCGGTGAGGGATAATTTAGCGGGCTTATATCCTTTTAGCCCATCCAGTAAAACCCCACCTTGGGGGCTAGTAAAATCAGATGCTTTTGTTCTGTCGGACTGCCCGGCTGCGGTTCTGACTGTGCTGATCAAGGTCGCTTGTGTGCTGCCTGTTTGATTATTGTCAAGTAACCGGACAGGCAAGTAGATCCTACCAACTAGTCCGAAACTTTCTACATAACCTTTGGTACGCCTAGCTTTCACTCTTACTGATGTACCGCGCTGCTGTTTATATAATGCTTGCTTTTGAGCGCGCGTTAAGTCTTCCCAGGCCCGTAATTTAGTTAAAGCTTCGTTAAGCTCTTTGCCTCTGCGAATATCACTAAATCTACCCATATTTTCTTAGAAGTGCTTTTTGACTACGAGTCAATCATAGAGGGCGTTTTGGCTTATAATTTTTCCGCGAACCCTATAGGGGTTTGTGAAGAAATAAATTATAAATTTCGACCACAATTAACCCACTAATTCGGCCGGTATATGGGATTAGCGTATTCCCCTGATATATCGCACAAGCAGCGTACTTGAGTGTCGCCGTGCAGATTTATCATTGCGTGAGTAAATTCTACAAACACAGTAGGCCTCCAAACTGGTTTTTCTTTGGTTTCACCAAGGATTACAATATTTCCTGGTGTTGGGTCACTATTTCTGCTTGGTTTGGTAAATTTAAAAAACTTTTCGTCAAAAGTTAAATTTCTGTGTTGCAAAATTTTTTTGACGACTGTTTCTCCTATTTCCTCAGTGTGTGAATAGATTTGCAAATGTAAGCCTTCTTCTGGCTGAGTGTACCAAGCGATGATTTTACCTTTGTTGAATCGGTAACCAGGTTTTGCAAAGTCATCATAGATGCTTTTACCTAATGCTTTCAAATCGGCTTTACTCAAACTAGATGATGATTGATTCATCAGCCGATAAGATACCCTTGCAGTTTTACTAGTCTTGTTTTGTGGGGTAGCCTGCTTACTTTGACGGAAAAATAATGTGACTTCAGGTTTATATGTAACATCGGCATCAAAAACCGTTTTAGGAATGCCGACTATATCCCCAGATTGTTTTAAATGAGATTTTTGAATAATCTCACGGAAGCTTCGCATTTTTACTTGAGCAATTTGAATAGAATCCTTTGCTCCAATCAACAAAATATCTCTAACTTCTTTGCGTTTAGGAAACTCATCAGCGTCTTTAAACCAATCGAAGACTTCACGATTGTAAGAATCGCCTGAGCGTAAAAACTTTCTTATTTGCGCCCATACTCTAGCCGTCACTAGATTAAATCCTCCCAAGAGAATGACTTCGCCGGAAGGGCTTCAATTTCTTCATCACGTTTCTTAGTTTCTTCCCCTAATAATTTCTTCACTTCTGCTTCCATCTCGGAAGTGTTTTGTTTGATTTGGTTCGCACTTTCTACGGCCGAACGGATTTCAGAAGTGATGGATTCAATAGCTTCTAGTGTTTCACCTACGACGGTTATACCATCAGCAAGCTTGCCCATTTTGCCGAATATCCCACCTTTCAATCTAAGAGTCTCCGGTGTGGGGTTCCAGTTGTCCTCGCCAATGAGTCCTTCATTTTGCAGCGCATTGAAACCACGTCCTGTTAAGGTTGCAGTTGTGCTAATAGCATCGTTCAGACTACTTCCTATACTACGAATTTCATTTAAGCTGTTCGTCGCAGCTTGATAAATTCGGTTGTAGCTTTGCCACTTGGCTTTAATTTCTGCCCATTCGGCAACGCCAAATACCGATTTCATTACATTTTCAATCGCACCGTTAAACACTTCTTGAGTGTCAACTGTCTCACCCTCTGGGTTAACTATTAATGATGGGATTGCAAATATATTGTCTAGGATTGAAAAGAATGTTTGCGAAACGTTATCCGATAACTGAATGCAATTATGAATTGCTGCTGCCATCGTTACTAGATTGGCTATTTGATTAATAGCTTGATTTTGAGTAATTTGAGTTGTTAACCTGCTCAACCCCCCAGGGACTTGTGCGCCTAACTTGCCATCTATCCTTTGCAAAAGGATTAACTGCGCTGCATTCGCACCCGTATTTACACCATCTAAAACACTGCCAAGATTATTCCTTACACCATTAAGAATATTGCCCGTTTGGAGGCCCAAGGCATTACTCAAACACCCCCCAGAACGAGTTGTTTGGCATACCCCACTGGCCGCAGCTTCTCTTATTCTTGGAAGTGTAGGGATAGCTGGGGTAATGAGTGCGGCGGTTGCGGCGGGGACGGACGGCACGGCAGAAATAAGCTGATCCAATTTATTCAATCCTTCTTTATTCAAGCGTTCGTTCTCCCTTTGTTGCGCCTGTATTCCTGGGATTGCTCCGGCTACAGAATTTACTCTGTTGTTAATTTGAGGAACAGCTTGTGCCAAAACCTCTACCCTGTTATTTGTGCCGGATAAATCGCGTTGATTTTGCGCCACAAACTCGTTAAATCTTGTATTTGCATCGGCTGTAGATAGTCGCTTGAAATCTTCAAGCTTACGGTCAAACTCCTGAGATAAAGCACTTTGCTTTAAATCACGTATTCCTAATGCTTGATTATTTTGTGCAACAAATTCATTAAATCGGGCATCAGCATTGAGCGTTGATAATCTTTCAAACTCCTCTAATTTTTTATCAAATTCTTGCGATAAAGCAGACCTATTAAAACTCATTCCTCCTAAACCTAAAGCCCGGCGATTATCAGCAACAAGTTGATTGAATTTTCTATCTAATTCTTGCTGCTGACTACCTAAAGCGTTGAATCCGCCAGCGAGAGCCGGAATGCTATAGCTGAATCCCAATACTTGAGCATCAATATATTCCACTCTATTAGTTAAATTGTCCACTTTGCTATTAGCCTTATCCGCCTTATTTTCAGCAGTTACTGCTTTATTAATGGCGTTTTCTGCTTTGTTGATAGCATTTTTCGCATCTTCAATTGCTTCGTTGGCTGTACTAATCGCTTTATTAGCTGTGCCAATAGCAAGTTCAGCTTTAGAAATTGCTGCTTTAGACTGTTGATAGGATTCATTCGCTCTTTGGAGGGCGGATTGAGCTTCCCCAATTGCCTGATCAGCTTTGTCAGAAGCTTGATTAGCTGTATTAATGGCGGCATTCGCTCTAATTGCGGCTTCTCTGGCTTGCTGTCCAGCTTGAATGGCTAGATTTTGAGCATTGTTGGCTTGAGTAATAGCATTATTGGCGGTTTCCGTGGCTTTGTTAGCCCTATTCACAGCGTCTTTAGCTGTAGATTCTGCATTATCTGCTTTAGAAATAGCTCTGTTCGCTGTGCTACCAGCTGCATCTGCCTTCCCAATTGCTGTAATAGCGGTATCGCGGGCATTTTGGGCAATGCCGCGAACTGCGGCGATCGCATTTATTAGTCTAGAGTAATCGTCATTAAATGCAGCGATGCCGTTTTCAACAGCATCAATGCGTCCGCCCAACACGTTGATCGTCCCAAGAGTTAGCAATATGTTCGCTACAGTTAAAGCCAGTCCTGCAACTTTAGCGGCGGCGCTTGCCGCAGTACTAGCAGCAGATTGTGCAATGTTTAATGTGGCTCGTGCTAGAGATGCAATCGCGTCTATTTGCTGAAGTAGTGGTATTAGCCTTTGGGCTACTAATGCCATTACTGCTGGAATTATCAATTGTTCGGCCCCAGCAATTGAAGCCTGGATTATTCGCTGTTCATCTACAGGTTTCAGCTTCGCGACTTCTGCCTTTAGCGCTGCTAATTCCTCCTCAAGGCCTTGACAACAATCAGCCACGATTTAATCTCCTAATTGTATTAGTAATCGTTCTGATTTCTGCTTCCAATGATGCACAGTCCATGCAGCAATATCCGGGATAAGTTGATGTTTTATGCTCCTCTTGTCCGTCAGGACAATTGCCACAACTCACACTAAAAGTAACGGGACAATCTCCCTGGTCTTGAAAAATAATTAACCCATTGTGCAGTATTTGAATGCTGCATCTTTGTTTATTCGTGCTGGGGCATTTAATTGAATAATTCGGAAATGCCCATTGATCATTTATCTTCCCCACTGTTAAGAAAGCTATCAATCGCCTCGAACCATCTGCATTTTTTGGATAAGAAGTTTGCCCACAAGGAATGTAGTACAACTCCCCGTAGCCGAATCGATCCGTTTCGGCGTACCAATCATGCACGATTGCTGCACAATTAAAATTTGTGCAACTAACGCTCCTGTAATTAATCAGGAATCCCTCATTCAAGTAAGTACTTGTAGCTTCTAAGGGGAGATTTTTTGCAATCACTTCAATAGGTGAGAATTGGCTACGATAGATTCTCTCTTTTTGATTGTTGAATTTATATTTAACTGTGGGCTTATCGCCGGACTGACAGTAAACCATGTTTAATCAAGTAAAGTTATCTGGGTCAAATGAATCATTAAAATATTGAATTTCGTATCCGTCAATTACACTTAATCGAGCCTTGCATTTTATAACGATGTCGATATATTCGTGGTTGCCATCTAAATATCGAGAAAAGATGTAAGCTTCAACTGGCACACTAGCGTTAGTCGGGAAGTTAATTAATAAACGATTAATTACTCCCAACAATAATGATGTTGACGAGTTTGTAAGCTTACTCGTTAGGTCAGGTAATTCCGTTTTTTTTATATTTAGCTCACTGGCATTTTGAGAAGCGTTAGAACCCCAGATTGCTTGGAAATACGTTAGTCGGTCAAGGAAGGGATAAATATTGATTACACTCCCTGGAATTAGGGGAACCCCATTGACCAAAACTTGGCTAGAAATCGCAAGATTGTTAAATATGAATACAATGCCAACACTAAAATCAGGCGTGTTAACATCAATGCCATTGACAACTGGATATCCAACACTAAAACTATAATTGTCGAATGTCATTGCGTTCGGAGGCAAAGCCCCCCAGCAACATTATTAATAGTTGTCCAGGCTTGATTAGTGCCTGTTATGGGAATGCTTGTAAATCTGGGCAAGCCAAGAACGCAACCATATCCAATATCATTAGATGTTTGACATCCGATACCATTGTTAGAGATTGATTTCAAAATTATTCCCCGCGCCAAATCATTACCATCACCAGTGGGACTAGTTCCACTAAGATTTGAGTCGTTTATATAGGTCGAAAAATCTGGGTTGCTGTAAGGATTTCTAGTGGTCGTTCTTAAACCGCTAGGATTATTTGATGTCCAAATAAATCCATAGGGATAAGAATTTAAATCCCATCGGCTGGGTCTGTTCTCTGGAAAGATTAATCCTAAAGGAGCGAATAGTGAGTTTTGAGTCACAATAACTTGCCTAACTTCTGGCTGGTTGTTAGACACGCTATTAAAAGAATTAAAAGTTATATTTATGCTATTTAAAAAAGTTGCATAACCAACTTCAGTACTCGCATCCGTCCCCGATGATGTTCCTGTATTCCAGGTACTAACTAGCTGCTGGAATATCCCTAATGTATTCGTAATACGAAGTCTTAAGAATATCGCTCCATAGGTTTTGCTGTTATCAAGAATTGTTCTATAGACTAATATCTGGTCTGTCCCGCTAGTGAAAATTTGAATGGGGGCATCAAATCCAGCGTTAGTGAATGCAGTTTGCAAAGCAGACACTAGGTTTGATTGTGTGATGGGGGCTGTTAAGCTTGTAATTGTCCTTGTGGAAATTGCCATATGAATACCAATTATGATGACGCTAGACTGGCACTTGATGCCCTCGGAATGGGCGGGCTGCAATGGAAAATCAGACAGCCCGTAACCGATGAAAACAGCCAAGCGATTTACAACGAAATAGATTACTTAATTAGAGAGCTTGAGAGAGTGAAAGAGCAGTTGCTGCCCTTTACGCTAAATCAATTACTGGCTAGTTATATTCAACAAGTCCTTGTTATCAAAGACGATTTGTCTCCAAGCCAAGCTAGACAAATCGTCAACAATTTATTGACTAAAAACTTTCCAATCACTGACGAGAAAATTATCAGTGAATTGATATTAATGAATCAAGCTACTATGTCGTAATCATCCGGGTCTACTCCCGTGTCTTGCTTGATTTTTCTAACCTTGACATTAAAGGTTGTTACATCGTAGTAATTTCCGTTGGCAAAATCCGTCGTAGTAAACGGATCTATTGCGATGGTCATGTTTATCGCTGGATCAGCAGTCTGCGCTGCTGTCGTAAAGTTGCCTGCTCCAAACTCAAGCAATGCTACAAGCAGAGATGTGGCTGAATTAGTTGCCTTTGGAGTAGGCACGGAACTATTAGGTGGGCAATTCAGCCCGGTTGCCCCCAAATCTGCTTTTTTGATTATCCAGTCTGTCGCGGTCTGACTGGTATTCTGTCCGGCTAGGGCTGTTAAAGGTAGATTCGGCATCGATTAATTATTAATAATGTTAATAATCTAGTTTTAAGTGGTTACTGCAAATCTGTAAATCTTCCACTTTTATCGTAGAAGTAGCATATTCACTGATGTGCTACGACCGTTGCTGGTACTACGATTGAGCAAATATTTGTTAATACTAAATATTTACGTTATTCCAGTTTTATACATTTATTTGGTTAAAGTTGAATGCCCAAAAATAAAAGAAGAGGACAAGCGGCGATTATATCGGATGAGCAATTTATAAAAATTCGCAGGCAGGTCAAAACTGAAAAGTACAAACTACTTTTTGACCTCGGGTGGTACACAGGGGAGCGTTGGGGGGCGCTCATTCAATTAAAGGTTTCCGATGTTTATGAAAACGGTAAGCCCAAAAACATCATTATCTTTCCTGCTATTATCCGCAAACATCGGCCCGATGGGACGGCCGACACTTTAGAAATCGCAGTGCATGAAAATTTGGCTGAATCGCTTTCAAGATTCCAGCCGGGAAATTCAATTTGGTTATTCCCATCTCGATGTGGCACTAAAGCCATTAGCTGGCGAAATGCTTACGACATTCTCAAAAGAGCAACGGAGGCTGCGGGGCTGGGGACTAAGGGGATATCGTGTCACACTATGCGCCGCAGTTTTGTGAATCGTCTGCGAAAAAACGGCGTTGACAGGGCCGTGATACGGAAAATCACGGGACATCGTGACAATAAGGGGCTAGACCCTTACATTGAGGCGGATATAGATGAAGTGAAAGCGGCGATCGCTACACTTTGAAATTGGGCGATCGCCAACTTTTAACCTACACCACCCCACACCACCATGAACACAAGCAGCGAAGAAATACTATATTTAAGAATTCAAGTGTTTAACCAAGAATTTCAAGCTGGAGACTATGACCATCCGGTAGACCTAGCTAGGGAACTTGAGCATTTGGCTAACCTTGCATGGGATGAGGTTGACGCTATGTATCCACCAAGCATTAAAATTGAGCCATGATTTTGATAGGTAGCGATCGCCACATTCCTGGGCGATCGCATTTTTGATGTATACTGCTTGCTGATAATACTCAGTAAAACAAGAACGCATTGCAGCTAGCGAGTAGTAGTGCAATGCGTTTTTTCTACTTATTGAATCTTACTCTCAATAATATTTTTAGCCGCATGGATGCAAAATAAAATATTCTACGAAAAATCAATAGTTTCAATCCTCCGCACAGGCCCCCAGGAAGCTGCGCCGCGGTCTAAAATGTTATTGAGAATGCTTGAGAATAGAGGTAAGAAGAAAGGGGAAAGGGGAATGGGTATAAGGGTGTAGGGAACTGTTGACTAATGACTAATGACTAATAACTGATAACTGATACCGACTACCGCCAAGAGCGGATGAGTTTTTCTATCACAGCCGGGGGTGAACCCTCGGCGATCGCACTCCTCACTTTCTCCACCCTCCCAATTGCGATCGCACTTTTCACATTCCCCCCTGGTATGTGTCGATGATGCAGTTTACGCCCCTCCATCCAAATGTATCGGTAATATATATGTTCTTTCCCGCACCTAACTACGCGGTACTCTTCCAGCCAGTGACAGTGTTCTGGAGCAGATTGTTGAGTGCTACTTGAGGGTTGCTCCAGAACAGTAGAATAAGGGTTCCAGACATTGGCGGGTTGCTCCAGAACAGTTGTTATATTTTCTGTTATGTTTTCTGGTTGTGTATCCGTTTTATCAGAACGTTCAAATTGTTTATCCCATTGCCGACAATGTATTTTGGTTCCATCGATGTCAGCTTGGAATGTGTAAGGTTTGGGTGCGCCGTCACGAATGGCTACCAGGGTATACAACAATCCACCATTAATTTTGGTTTTGAAGCGATCGCCAATTTTTAGGGACTGGGGATTGGGGACTGGGGATTGGGGACTGGGGATTGGGGACTGGGGACTGGGGACTGGGGACTGGGGACTGGGGACTGGGGGAGATGAGGGAGTAGGGGGAGATGAGGGAGTAGGGGGAGATGGGGGAGATGAGGTAGACAACAAATCAAACAATGTCAACTGTTTCATATCACCTCCGCCAGTGGACGCAATTCGTAATGTGGATCATGTGGTCGTCGGTTCGTGATTGGAACACGACAATGAATTTGACCATTCATTGTAGGTAGGTGATTAAAATCGCGCTCATCGTGACAGACCAAACCTTTTTGGCAGGCAGTGATAAATTTTTCTCGTAGTTCCTCAGTTGATTGGGGTGGTTTTGTCCGTTGCTCCCCCTTGATTTGTTTGATGATGCTCATCAAGTAACTGCACGGCTTTTTAATGTCTCCCGCTTTTGGATACCTAGAAAGCGCAAGGCGTAAAATTTCCGGCTCCACTTCAGTCGCCAGTTTTCCTAATTGCGGTGTTAGCTGACCGGTTGTCTCCCTAATCTCATTGAGCAGTTGTTGATGTTCTTGTTCTGGTGATTCGGGTGGCTCCGGTGACTCTGAACTGATCTGATTTAACTGATGATCATGATCACTGATCTGATCTGAATCTGAGGAGCCGTCAGCAGTTACAGGCACGACGGATTCATCAACATCACTCCACAAGTTGGTTAGTTTTTGCCAATTTAAGCGGAGGAGCTTAATGTGATTGTCGCCCCTGATTTCCTCCGGCTGGTGGATGAGGCTGTCGCGCAGCTTGCAAAATTTTTCTCGGATAACATAACCAAGCTGCTCAAGCTTGGAGATGATGCCCTTGATTTTCCACGGGGTAAATGTCCGGCCTGCTGCTGCTTCCCAATCGTCGTTACTGGGTAACATCCAATTTTGGTTTTGGTTATCTTGATAGCCGTAGCCAGTAGAGTCCCACAATCGCAATTGTTCGAGAATGAGCGCTGCCGCAATTGCGTCCCCAATGCAGTGTGATGCGAGTATTTCCGCTACATGAGGCCTGAAAGTTAAGCCATTAGGTGAGTTTATAAATAGATTGTTTTCTGTCATAATCCGAAAAATAGATGCCACCACCCCGTCTTGGGGTGGCTTTTAATTCGTGATTGGTTGTTAACTGTCAGATGTCAGTTGTTATTCGCCGAACGAGACATCCTGATATTCCATGCGGCTTTTTCCAAGATGTAATGTATTGACGGGTTAGCCTTTACTAGTTCTGGTAGTTCTGCAATGAATTTGGTGGTTAATCCCAGTGCTTCAGTTGTGGTTAGATCAGGGTCAATTGTTCTAAGAAAATCCGCAAATTTTGTAAGTTCCCGTCCGGCTGCTACAGCCAGTGATATTTCTAAGTTTTGCTGTTCGTTATTCATAGTTAGTTGTCAGTTGTCAGTTGCAGTCGTTGATTAATTTTGTTGCCAGTCATTTAAAACTATCCGGGTCAAAAATCTCCCCAAGCTTTCTAAACACGCCGCATCGTTCACGCTGTTCAAAAATTATGAAAGTCCCCGGTTTTCTGGTCAGCGATCGCTCTAAATTTTCTAGAACCAAAAACTCAAAATTGTGTTTGAGCATAGCTTCTCGCAAATTCTTGTCTGTGACCTCATCTGCGGTTTGGACTGCCAAGACTTGCCATGTCTTCTTTTGAAAAATTACGGTGTTATTAGTCATTAGTCATTAGTCATGGGTTATTAACGTCGGCGATCGCGCTCCAAATCCCAGATGACTTTCTCAATACACCACCGGTCTGATTTGCTAGGATTTTTCCTTTGGCAATCTGTGACCAATCGTTCGGCGGTGGCGACATCGAACTGTACCCTTATTAACAGCTGATGCCATAACCCGGCGTAACCAGGATTGGTAATAGCCGCTTTGGCTGCTTTGGAGTGGAAGCTGTCCTGGTGCGATCGCTGAAATTTGCGACGTAAGTTTTGACGATTTCTGGGTTTAGGGTTGTGCTTTTGGTGTGCCTTGACAACCTGTGCGGCAAGTGACAAGGCCACTAACATTAGACCTAACCAGATAAGCAAGACTATGATGTGCATATAAGTTGGTAGAGCAACTTATCCACCATGCGGGGTATCTCCTGATAGAGACATCGGGAAAACCTCGCATTTCAAGCTTTATAGTCACTTCATAATTTGCATCACTACTCAATTACAGTCGTTGATAAGCTTACGAGCAAATTTAATATTGAGGTTGCTTCCCAGATGAGCCATTGTCAGCAACTCTATACCTGGGTGTCTCTTGAGTTCGCCGTGCTTTCTCATGTCGCTGGTAAATGATATTACCGCCATATCGATATTCCCCTCGTTTAGATAGTACAAGGCACGGGATTTTGCCCAAGCTAAATGCTCTTCTCTGTTCATAGTCAGTTATCAGTTAACAGTTGACAGTTATCAGAAGCGATCGCACCAATGTAGTGCCAAGCGCTCATTAGTCAGTTATCAGTTTCAGTGGCGATCGCAAAAAACCGCCCTCACCCATACAGGCAGGACGGTTTACTCTGGTTCTTCAGTTTCTGTTTCTGTTTTCTCTATGAACCCCTGGATTTTTTGCTCTACCAAATCGCAGGCTTTCATGAAATCAGTTTCGTTCTCTTCAGCCTCATCAAGTCTTGTTTTTAGCCGTTGCTTGTGTGCGCGTACATAAGATAAATGTGCATCCCTAATCATGCGAACGGCTTCTAACACTTTTCCAGGATCGAAATCTCCTCCTCCGATAAGGGATTCGACTCTACTAAGTAAATTTTCTCCTGAGCTATGGCTGCTATCAAGTCCGCCCTGCTCATACCCATCTGCTTGGCCTTGTGGTTGAAGTTCTGCCAGTCGCTCTCGCTGATAA
The DNA here is from genome assembly GCF_014697625.1 of Anabaena azotica FACHB-119. Lineage (GTDB taxonomy): Bacteria > Cyanobacteriota > Cyanobacteriia > Cyanobacteriales > Nostocaceae > Trichormus > Trichormus azoticus_A. Next base: position 49,630 of record NZ_JACJSG010000031.1, read on the forward strand.
ACAGGCTGACGTTCTTCGCGTCCTCCGCTAGTTTCTTTGGTCTTCCCATCTCCGATCATTTTGTTCACGTCAACCCCATTTTACATATAGAAAATCAATTTCTCATATAGAAAACTTGACAAGAGGTTTTCTATATGATTAACATAACATTAGTTTTTCACATAGAAAACTATTTTTTACCTCCCCCCTAACTCAACGGTGGGCAATGCCCACCCTACTTAAACCTCAACAGGGAAAAACTAACGCTGTAGCCAGAAAGTCGATGAAGGGCAGTTCGGCTACCAATCAGTCCCAGTGCTGAGGATGAGTTGAAAGTTGACAGATGAGGGAAGTTGTCTAAATTTAGTCGCGGGCTGATAAAAGCTGGTGACTGTAATCTGTAGTACGCGCGTATTCCTAACAGACCTTAGTAGGGCATCCACAAACCGCCAAAGGCAAAAGTGCCGACGTGGTGACGCGGGGCATTGTGGTTATAAGACCTGGGTGAAAATCCCTTTGGGGCTGGCGTGTAGGTAATGGCTCACGCACAGATTACAGCATGAAGTAGCACTTCACCGTGTGATAGTGCAATGGATAGCAGTTTTTTATACAAACGCGCAAAACTCGGCGACCGGTCGCACCTTTATTAACCATGAAACCCAAATATGTAACCAAAAAGAAACGGATCAGGGAATTAGAAAAACAAGTCGCCGAACTGCAACAGCAGATACTCAGGCTGACGGAGCTACTAGACTCTAATCTGACAACGATTTACGCCAACCGCCCCCGGCTGGCGCGGGCAATGGCGCGAGAATTTAGGGAATTTAAGCGTATTCATCAATCAGAGAATCCCCCACAAGAAACCAAAAAAACGCCCCGGTGCAAAGTGAGAAATTTACCACTAGCACCCCGTGCCGACTTGGTAACTGCCAGGGATAGTAATGGGCAACTCATCGCTACACCCAAAGCCCATCAAGTTTCGCAGTTTAGTAAAGGAGAGTAACAGACGAAAATCAGTCAATCGTCAATCTATGCACTTGAATTGTGGTTATTCGCCGACTCACCTGTCGGCGTTTTCTCCACCGTTGATGTTTGTCTATTTGAAATGTCCTGCCGATGGACTACACCCCATCGGCTTTACTCCCCATGAGGGGCATTTTCTTGAGTAAGTTAAACCATGACCGTCCCCAGCGTAGCCGGGGACTTTCCCACACATTTTTAAGGAAATCAACATGACCGTAACAATTCAACAATTGCTCGAAAAAGCCCAAAACCTGTCCTCTGACGGACGAGTCATCATTAAAAAAGGAGACGAAGAGATTTCAATCAATGAAATTTTCACCAGTACCCAAAACTTATACATCGAATTAAATGACGGCAAGGTCGAAGTAGAGGACGGCGACGAAAATGAGGATGAGGAAGAGGAAGAGGAGTAGTCGTTCACTGATCACAATCTTTAGGCAAGGTTCTCAAGCTTTCCACGCTGTTATGTGGAGGAGCAAAGGTAAAACGAAAGCAGTTTTTTTAAAAATGTACAGATGGGGAAGAGGAAATTCTTTCTACAGAAAATGTCCTTTTCCCATACCAGAAGAATGCTATACCGTTTGGCGAGAATCTTGTGATGCAGTGTACACACCAATTTAGTAAAGGAGCAACCCCAGACGAAGTTCCAACAACGTAGATGACCCTTTGTAGACACACCAGCGCAGGCAGTTGCTGGCCAGCGCTGGTGATTTTTTTGAGATGAGATAGGAAATACATTATGACCTACCGCGACGAAATTAGACCCTGGGCAATTTATCAAGTCATGCCCGATTGTCAGAATGTCTGCGTTACACGTTTACGCAAGAAAAGCGATGCTGAAGCTTACGCTAGCATTCTGCGGCAAGGCGGCGGCTCGTTTCAGGTGGTTTTCGACCAGCCGGCTGAAGTTAAGTCCTAATTTTAATCGCACTACATGATTAATTTACCTTGCTGGCTAACATCACAAGATAAATATGTAATCAAGAATCTAATTGATAATGATGAATTTTCACATTTCCAAAATCATGAATCAGTTGCTTCTGAAAATGATTATTTCTGGGAATGGCTTAAAGAGCCGATTCACGGATACAAAATCATCATTGAATACGATTCTTGCTTTGTGATTTGCATCATCAACGGATGTGAACTCAATCATTACATGGGTGATGATTTAGACGAACTACAGATAAAAGCAACCTCCTCTCGGATAAAAAGGAAAATTAAAAAATACGTAACCGAGTGGGAGACGCAACAAAACAACCACACACAATTAGCACTGAATCTAAGTGTATGAAAGGAGATTCATGTGGATGACAATAAATTTTTAATGGAGAAAGACGGCTTTATAGTGAACAATATTGGATTAACGATTGCTGTTAACCACCTAGCGAACTTCACTAGGCAGTCGCCACAAGCATGGATATCGCTGATTACGAAACAAGCGGGAGAGCAATGCGACAGTTTGTCCCAGCAAGAGAAAGATTTATTTATTCAAAACTATTTGCAACTTAGCGAATCTTTAAATAATGAATCATCGCCTGATCCGGCTTGGGATTATTACGAAACTTGGCAACTGCTGCACAGGATGAAGCAGATAGCCGAATCCGGCATAGCACTCATTGCCGACAAAGAAAACGCTGACCGGGAAACTGACGCAAAACTCAAACAAGCAATTGAACCATTACTGACTCAATTAGAAGAAAGCATTGACGACCTTAGCGCCGATACCATCCTTCACGTTGAGTAATTATAAAGCGATCGCCTACAAGGAGAAGCTAGGCGATCGCTTGTTAACATCTACCAAGTTCAACAGTAACATAAACCAATGCACCTTAAAAGCATCACCTACAGGCGGGTATTAAACCCGGGGAATTACGAAAACAAACACCTAGAACTGTTTGCAGAAGTTTCAGAAGGAGAAGATGAAGATGCGGCAATCCTACATCTAATGGAATTGACTGAGCGTAACATCCGTTCTCAAATTGGCAAACAATTTCAAAAGCAGATACTCGATTTAGAAGCACAAAAAAACAACTTAGATGACCAAGTTTACTACTTAAAACGAGAAGTAGCAGAACTTCAAAAAATCAAAGCTGAACTAGAAAAACTCCAACCTCAACAAGATAATTCAACGCAAACAGACGAACCAAATCCAGATAACATCCCTTTTGATGAGGGGGCATCGTCCCCCGAAACTAATATTAATGAAGGATTTTAGTTATGAATGACAATCAATTCAATCAAGAGGAATTTGATAGATATAAAGCTGCTTTTTGTCAGCTTAATAATAAGAAAACTATTCCCCTCGTAATTAGTGAACAAGTTGCTTTTTTTCTCGTTGCTCAACTGCAATTAGCTTTTAGGCATCCAAATAATATTGGTGCAGCTAGAGATGCAGTAAGAGAATCAATTCAGCCAATAGTTGATTACTTTACTGGTGATGTTAGGGAAATTCTAGAAAGAGGCTTTCATCTAGAATTTGACCTTGATGTAAATAACACACCACAACCCGATCCAGTTTGGGACTATTACGACCTTTGGATAACTTTGCACGAAGGGAAGCAAAGAATTGATGAGATGATAGCAGCAATTGCCGATAAAGAGCAGGCTGACATTATTACTGACAACAATGTCAGAGAACTGTTAACTAAAACAGTTAATGACTTTGACCACAGGCTTCGTTATCTCCGCCTTTCCTAAAAAATATGCTGTTCGGAATTAGCCCCAGAAGCAAAGATGAGCTTGAGGGATTACTTCTAATCCCTCAACCGCCTGACGATGGCTACCTGACTCAGTAGCCGAAACTAGGGCAACTGCCCTAGTCGCGGGTTGAGTCGCGCAACTCAATTCGTCTCTGATTTATCAGAGTGGAAATGTTAACAGCAGCACGGATTTTTATGAGGAATTGACCCTATGGGTTTCAAGCATTCACGAATCCACTGCTGTTAATATTCCAACCGTGCCAGGTTTAAAAGTGAATTGTTATCTTATCGCTAATTTGGGTGATTCCTGACCTATTTTAGCACGGTTATTGCTGCAAAAAACACCCGCGCTGAACCTTTGAAAAGTGAAAATATTAGGTCTTGATGTATGTAAAAACAGCGTAGTTGCTTGGGAATTAACATCACTTCCCAAGAACTTTAGAAGCTACTTTCGAGATAATAAACGTCCGAAAGATAACGACCCTTTAACATTTAAAGCTAATGCCGATGGGGTCAGCAAATTACTAGCTCTAAAGCCCGACGCTATTATTTTGGAACCAACTGGAGTTCATTACAGTTGGATTTGGGCGCACATTTGCGAAACCGAAAATATCAGGGTTTTGTGGGTAGGTCATGCTGAGGCCACACACTACCGAAAACAAAACAAGTTACCTGATAAAAATGACCAAGCTGATGCCTTGGCACTCGCAGCTTACGCCCTACTACATTGGGGAGATGATGAATTTTTCCTGCAATTTGAAGCAGGTAGAGTGGCGCTAATGCGCCATCTGTGGTTGCAACTACAGTCACTCAATAGAATTCAGTCTCCAATTATCAACCGCGCTCGTCAGCAATTAGCCCGTGAGTTCCCTGAAGCTGCACTCAGTAAAAGTGAACCATCCAAAGTTGATGGTCTACCACCCCTATGGGCGTGGCTTGCCGGGCGCGAACGCTCACTCAAGCGCCAAAATACTCACTATGACCGACTTTACAGAGACTCTATCGCCAATCAGTACAACGTAGGCATCACCACTTTTACTAGAAAGCTGTCTAACCTGTTGTGCGATTTGGCGGATTGGGAGGGGGAAATTCAAACTGAGGTTTTAGAAATTCTCAACTTCCCTGAGTTTATCCCCTACCGTAAAGTTATGACCATGTTTGGCATTGGTGTTAGGCCGCAAGCGCTACTCATTAGCCAAATCTACCCGGTCACGAAATTTGATTCTGTAGGACGGTTTAAGCGGCGGCTGGGTATGGCGAAAGATGAGTATAGTTCAGGTGACAAAGAAACCATGAACACTGGAGCTGGTTCTAAACTGTGCCGCTCACAGTTGTACTTATGGGTTCTCGACCAAATCGCGCCAGTCCACGCCAGACCCAATAACGAAATCGGCCGGAAGCTGGGGGAGTTCTACGACTCCAGAAAGTCCCAATTTCAGGACAATCCAGAACTTTGGAAGCAAAAAGCTGTTACCCGACTTCAGCAGGTGGCATTAAAAGAGTTCAAGCGATCGCTCTCTCAAAACTTAATCCCGATAGTAAGTAAAGAACTCCAGCCGCAACTTGAGGCCACACTTAATCTCACCCTGCAAACCATGCAAATGAGTCTGGTGACATCGATAGCAGCCGGAGATATTGCCCCCGGTGTAAAACACAAAGATGTTAAACGCGGGTTTGGTAATTTGGTTATCTCTCAGACTGCGGCCTATGGCTGTCGGTTGCTGTTTAAGGAACTCAAGCGGGCTGTGACTAATGACTATAAATGATAATGTGGTTAAATTTTTGAGAGCGGCAAGGAAGCCACAGATATACATACAGAAATCAGGGCGTATGTTGATTTGGTTTCTCTGGCTTCACATAGATTCTTCCCGCAATGGATTTTTTGTATATTGGATGCCCACCTATGCTGATTACAGGCTAATTTTTCAAATGGGAGGCAACGACTAACAATCGTTCATGATCATGATGACTCCCCTCGCGGGGAGTTATTTAACACCAGTTAACTATCTAAAGTGAATGTGTAGACAAAAATGCTGCTATTTAGTCATCTTCTTTACGTCTGTGCGTCAGATGTAACTCGCTTAATCATTTAAGCTAAAAACTAACCGTCTTCCTGTACCATCATCAACAAAACGCTGTTCTCCCACACCTACTAATTCGACAATTATTTCCCTTGCTGTTGGTGAATAGTCTCCCTCTCTCGCCCCTATTTCGACTATATTTTTTCCTTCTTGGGTATAAACACGGTAATTCGTTGTGCTGAACTTGCCTGTTTTATACTCGAAACTTTGTCCATCATCTTCATAATGGGTAAACTCACCCTCACCTACCCAAACGCGAATGGTTAATGAGGTCAGGGGTTGTTCTTCTACATATTGCATGACTGGAGCCATCGGGATAATTGCGCCAGCACGGACATATAAGGGCATCTTTTCTAGGGGTGCATGGGCTAAAATGTGTGTCGGGCCTGTAAAGGCTTCACCTGTCCACCAATCAAACCAACGACCTGTGGGTAAGTATACTGCTCGATATTCCACGCCTGGACGGTATATTGGTGCTGCTAATAATGAAGCTCCCAGCATGACTTGATCGGATAAGGTGAAGGTGTGGCGATCGCTCGCAAAATGATACAGTAGGGGGCGGAGAATCGGCGCTCCAGTAGTTGCTGCTTCCCAAAACAGCGTGTAAATATAAGGTAGTAGTTGATACCGTAGCTGAATATACTCACGGCAAATTTTCTCGACGCGATCGCCAAATACCCAAGGCTCATGTCTGGCTGTACTCATTGCCGAGTGTCCCCGCATCAATGGATACAACATCCCTACCTGCATCCACCGGGCAAACAGTTCTGCGGTAGCGTTCCCCGCAAAACCACCAATATCAGCACCAACAAAAGCTACACCCGATAGCCCCAAGTTACACAGCATGGGTATAGACATTTCCAGGTGTTCCCACAGAGATTGGTTGTCTCCCGTCCAAACTGCTGACCAGCGTTGAATACCTGCGTAACCAGAGCGTGTCAAAATAAATGAACGTTCAGGCGATCGCAACTTTTCCATCGCTTGAGAAGATGCTTGCGCCATCATCAACCCATATAAATTGTGAGTTTCCGCATGGTTACTTATCTCATCTGCTGGGCCTTGGGGCGCATCGAGGGGGAAAGCAATCTTATTACCAGGGTCGCCAAAAGGACGGTCATCTAATGCTGGTTCGTTCATATCATTCCAAATCCCAGCCACACCCATATTAGTCAAATTTTTGTGCAAATCTCCCCACCAATTTCTCACTTCAGGACGCAAAAAATCAGGAAACACAGCTTTATCAGGCCATACATAACCATGAAATAATTGACCATTGGTTTTCCTGACAAAATAATCGTGCTTTAACCCCTCATCAAAGACTGGGTAATCAGCTTCCGGTTCATACTTTACCCCAGGGTCAACAATTGTCACCGTCTTAAAACCATCTTGTTTGAGGTCATCAATTAAAGCTTGCGGTTCACTAAAACGCTTGTGGTTCCAGGTAAACACCCGATAACCATCCATATAATCAATATCAAGATGAATCACATCACAGGGAATTTGACGCTGACGAAATTCCTGCGCCAGTTGACGCACTACATCCTGTGATTCGTAACTCCAACGACACTGATGATAACCCAGCGACCATTTTGGCGGTAAAGACATCCTTCCCGTTAGCTGGGTGTAGGTAGAAATAATATTTGCTGGTTCCGACCCATAGATAATGTAATAGTCTAGTTCGCCTCCCTGGGTTTCCATCCGCCACACACCGGGTTGCTGAACACCGATATCAAACTGACTCCAAAAAGTTGTGTTAAAGAAAATACCGTAACCTAACCCTGGACGCAACGCCATGAAGAAAGGAATGGCTTGATACAAATTATCTGAGAGAACATCGTAATCAAGAGCATCTAACGTCCAGTTGGTTCTGGTTGTAGCTATTTGGTCAAGTAAACCACTACGTTCACCGAAACCGTAAAAATGTTCTTCAGCCGCAATTTTCTTCCATCCTGCAACAGCACCCTTACGCCAGCCTACACCCAGATTCACATCCTCAGCAAACCCTTGTCCTGTCAAATCAAAGCACTCAACCCGACAAGGATGGCGATGTACTACCACCCTTAGCTGCTGTGTGGTAATTTCCACAACATCTGCTTGTTCTTTGACCTCAAACTCCACCGCCGGCCATTGTTCATCTTCCTGCGTCACCGCCCATGATCTACGAGGTAAGAACTTACCAGTAGGCGTTACCCTGACGCGAATTAGGTTTGCTGCGAGGACGCTAATTTTTAAACAGGGTTCGCCACAATGGAATAGAAGATGGCGATCGCTCTTTTCAATTGCCTGTACTGTTCCTAGAGTAGTCCAAGATGGCTCGGTAGTATGCAGTTGTCCGAAATATTGAGGCATGAAATTAATTCGGCATGAACAATCAGTGATCAGCTTACTATTACCTCAAAAGAATGAATATACTCCCAAAGCATGACTGTTCGTAGTCAGGACTTTAGTCCTTTTTCATTTTTGAGGACTTTAGTCCTCACTACCAACTTCATCTATTTACGCCGTTTTACTTAGCTATTTTGTTAATTCACATACCTTAGCTTACATACAAAGTTAAAGGCGGTACATCTGTCGCAGCTCAAGCAACGCCTATCACATTCGATTGAGTTAACTTCTGGTTTGACCGACTGGAATTTTTAATTTTGCATTTCTTCTACCCCAACTACGTAACCGCAAACCCAGAATTAATAGCAGCGTTCCAAAAACAATGTTATAGGCAGCAATTAACCATAAAAAAGCCAATGCCTGAGCTACTGGCCAGATAATTAACATTACACCAAAGATAACGGAGATAATTCCGGCTACTGCGGGAAGGCGTTCATTTACTATAGTTTGCCGCAGTTGCATAGAGGCAATAATTTCAAATACACCAGTACCAATTGCCCAAATAGCAATAAGATAAAGCAAGACAAATCCAGCAATACCAGGAGAAATAAAAGCGATCGCACTCACTGCAATGCCAATAATTCCTTCGACCAACAGCAACCTACTGTGAGTATCTTGCAAACGCTCTTGAAATGCTGCGATCGCCAGTAATATTCCCCCCACCAGCCAAAAACTTGCAAACAGGTACACCAGGGAAGCTAAAGTTAGAGTCGGCCAGCATAAAGCCACTAAACCAAAAATAATAGCGATCGCACCCCGCAAAGTCACCGTCCACCAATTGCGAACTAGTCGCTTTCCCATTCCCAGGGATTTATGCTTCATAGATTGAGCAGATAATTTCTGACGTACCTTTTGCATTTTTTTAGTTATTAGTCATTAGTCATTAGTCATCAGTCATTAGTCCATAGTCATTAGTCCATAGTCATTAGTCATTAGTCCATAGTCATCAGTCATTAGTCAGTTGTTAGTTGTCAGTTGTCAGTTGTTATTCTCCCTCATCTTCCCCCACTCCCTCATCTCCCTCATCTCCCTCATCTCCCCCCTTTCTCACAACGCCGAGGGAAAAGTTTCTGGCGGTTCACCGATGTCCGTCTCAAACGTCCGGTCTAACGGTTGTACTCCTTTGGTATCATCAATGTGAATTACAGCATCAAATTGTTCTGGAAGACAGGCGTAAAAGTAATGACTGCTGCGTTCGGTTTCTGGGCGGTAAATTACGCCGATCGCTCTTTCTAACCTTGATTCTCGCAAACTGGCAATAGCTGCATTTTCACCACGTAGTGGTAGCAAAAATTGCGGAACTCCGGTTTCATGAAACAGCGCCTCATAACTTCTCGGTAATGCTGGACGAACTTGCTTGAGTTGCGTCATCCCATCCCAATCAGAAGCAGCCGTAACTGTCCCGATATAAGTACTAAAGCCTATCAGAACAGCATCATTTCCATACCGTTCCCGTACCAATTGCCCAAGATTTACTTCTCCCTGCTGTGCCATATCTGTGGCTCTAGCATCCCCTAAGTGGGAGTTGTGTTCCCATACAACAATTTTTGCTGGTACGCCTTGCTGGTCTAGGTGAACCATGAGATTTTCTAGGGTTTCGGCCATATGGCGATCGCGAATATTCCAAGAAGACACCCTCCCAGTAAACATCGCCCGGTAATAAGCCTCAGCATTTTTGACTATCCGAGCGTTTTGTTCCGCATAAAAAAACTCATCTGCTTTTAATCTTCCGTCTTCTTGAGTATATTCAAGGACTCTATTTTGCAGTTCTCGCAGTTGCCTAACTACCTCTTCCTCACAGGATTCACTGATACCTAGACTGGTAGCATAACCATAGCTGTGCGTATCTTCCCCAAAATGCTCCAAGCAAGCGTAACGACTACGAGCGCAACTTGCCGCTTCAGGATCAACTTGCTCCAGATAATCTAAAACGGCTGCCATAGAAGCATACATACTATAAAGGTCTAGCCCATAGAAGCCAACCTTCACCCCAATTTCATTTAAATTATCGTTATACTCACGCAGCCAGTTGACAAAATTTACTACATCTGTGTTGCGCCACATCCAATTAGGAAAGCGTTGAAAACCTGACAGTGCATCGGCTGGTGTCAAATCCTTACCTACGCCCTGAACGTAGCGATTCACGCGGTAGGCATCAGGCCAGTCTGCTTCCACTGCTACTGCGATAAAATTCTTTTCTTGAATTAATCTTTTAGTAATTTCGGCTCGTTGCTCATAAAATTCATGTGTTCCGTGGGAAGCTTCCCCAATCAGAACTAAACGAGCATTGCCAATCAAATCAATTAATGAATTATAGTCTGTGGCTGCGCCCGTCAGTTGGTGTACAGACTCACGCAACGCCTCAACAACATTAGTTCTAGTTGCGTCTAGCATAAAAACTTATAGAGAAGCACCCCACAGTCTTTTAATATTGTTGTGCTTCTTAGGTATATTCTTGGCTTGCTAGACTCAGCATAAAGACTTCCGTTTTATCTTCCATCACACCACCGATATATGGTGTGTAATGTATGAATCTATCCCAGGAATGAGCGAAAAATGTTGCTATTCTTTCTTTTATCTGTGCCTTTGTGGTTAAATATAGCAGGGGACAGGTGAGTCCAGTCCTGTAGGCGGTGAGTCCAGTGCTGCGGGAGGGTTTCCCTCCGCAGGCAACTGGCGAACCCGGAGGGGTCTCCCGCCGTAGGGAACTGGCGAACCCGGAGGGTGACAGGACTGAAAGCCTTTGAAACTAAAGGTTTTAAAATTGTATGATGTCCTAACCTATCAGACGACTGCTATAAATTATTTTTTACTACAGAGACACAAAGACACAGAGAAATTAAGAAGTAATTTCATTTTCTGGCACAGTATCTACTTTCGTAAGTACCGCAATCTTACGCAAAGACCAATGCAAGCTTAAGAAGATGAAACTTACCAAGGCTAGTAGCACAATACTAAAAACCGTACCGTAGGCATGAGTATGCCACCACATTTTGTTGAGGAATGCTGTACTTATTTGCACAGCCTGCCACAGCCAGCTTTGATTGAGGCTTGTAGAGTTATCAATTTTGCTAGACAAGGATGCTGTGTCATGCTGTGCGACTGTCATTTGTATTACTCCTTTGCTTATCTTAATAATACGGTAAATCGATAGATTATTAGATGTTTAAACTATTGCATAACTTGGTTATTGAATCAAGTGTGGATCTGTAACAGGTGACAGGTGACAGGTGACAGGTGACAGGTGACAGTTGTTACTCTCCCCCATCTCCCTCATCTCCCTCATCTCCCCCCTCTCCCCCCTCTCTGACAGGTGTAGGTTTTTTATTGGTGTTCCAAAAACCTTGGTTTGGGGTGTAAGGGTGTAAGGGTGTAGAGGTGTAGGGGTGAATAAAACAATGATTTTCTCGTTAGTTTTAGAGTCCTTACTCACTGCTAGATTAAAAACCTAAACTTGTGAGAGGGGGAGTAGGGGGAGTCTCTTAAGGGCAGGTTTTTCATAAAGTAATCAGTGAGGACTATAAGATTCAGTAAATTATCAGACTTTCATCTACCCCTACACCCCTACACCCTTATACCCCTACACCCTAAAATCAGTGTTTTTGGGTCGAAGTGTAAAAAACCTGCCCTTGAAAGCTCCCCCCTCTCCCCCATCTCCCCACTCCCCAACCCCTCGCTATATGTCAGTCTGGATCATAAAGAATTGAAGGTTTGCGCCTACGTTAAAGATGTCTACTCAAGATTGGTTATCACAGTTGCAAAAACAGCGAGCGATCGCAGTTATCCGCGCCCCAAAACTAGAATTAGGGTGGGAAATGGCGTTGGCTGTAGCAGCTGGGGGAATGCAGCTAATTGAAATTACCTGGAATAGCGATCGCGCCGGGGAATTAATCGCCCAACTACGTCATCATTTACCCGAATGTACAATTGGTACAGGTACTTTATTTAATGTGCAGCAGCTAGAAGATGCGATCGCCTCTGGGGCTGAGTTTCTCTTCACACCCCATGTTGATGCAGCCATGATCCAAGCAGCCGTAGTTAAAAATATACCCATCGTTCCCGGCGCACTCACCCCTACGGAGATTGTCAGTGCTTGGTCATATGGTGCAAGCTGTGTAAAAGTATTTCCCGTACAGGCTGTAGGAGGAGCAAATTATATCAAGAGTTTGCAAGGGCCGCTAGGACATATCCCCTTAATTCCCACAGGGGGAGTAAACCTAGAAAATGCCAAAGCACTGATTCAAGCCGGTGCGATCGCCGTTGGTTTAAGTGGAGAGTTATTTCCTCAGCAACTAGTCAGAGAGAAAAATTGGCAAGCGATCGCTGGGTTAGCCAAAGACTTAATTCACCAATTAGCGTAGTTTTCAGGATGAAATTATACAGCAACCACTGCTATATTTGATTTCTGGAAATCTGCTATCCTTCTATTATCTGTGTGTTTCTACTATGAAATCACTGAATTGGAAACGTGGTTTAAAAATGTTCGTTGCTGGTGCAGCATTGTCTTTATTTGTGGTAAACACTGGGGGTGAAGCATTAGCAAAGACCAACCCACAAAAACTTGCCAAAACTATTGAGACTTTGCAAAAATCTGATCAGCGTTGGATTCAAGTAGACCTTTCCCAGCAAAGATTAACTGCTTGGCAAGGTAGAAAACCTGTGTATGCGATCGCCATTTCCTCTGGTAAAACATCCACACCTACGCCCATTGGTACTTTCAGAATTCAATCAAAGCATAAGTCTACGCGGATGCGAGGTAGAGGCTATGATCTGCCCAACGTTCCCTATGCCATGTTTTACAGTGGTAACTACGGTATTCACGGCGCATATTGGCATAAAAGATTTGGTACACCCGTAAGTAGAGGCTGCGTCAACCTTGCCCCTAATCATGCTAAATGGCTGTTTAACTGGGCATCTTTAGGAACACCAGTTGTGGTTCAGAGATAGTAAAATAGCAAGGGACAGCCTGAAAAGCTGTTTACTATTAAAGTCAGCACTTAGAGTCCATTTATAAAGTAAATATTAAGTAAAGGAGGCAAAAAGCGGCGTGGATACACCTAGAGCTTTATTGTCGTTGTTTTACGCCTATGTAAGGATTTGAGCGTTGGCGAAATTAGGAATTAGCCGTAAAAGCACCACCAAATACGGTGCGTTAAGCGCTGCTTTAACAAGTTTCGCTAGTGGTGTGTTTTCCCAAGCACCGACCAACGGCTAGGATGCAAGTTATGTATGGCATTGATACTCCGTCCAACCCTCTGCTAATGTAATTGGGGATAATAATTGTGGGGGTATGGACGGACAAGTTGATCCCACTGATTCTTGGTGGCTGTAGGTAAAATGTTATGCCCAACTGGTGATTGAACGGATAGCACATGGGGTTGATGCAGTCAAACAGTTCCCTCAGCAATGATGAGCGTTGGGCGTGATGATGGCGATTGATGAGCAACAGCCGCAGATGTTTGAGTAGTTGACTGCACAGGCTCCCGATTGGGTGACGTGGATGGGGTGATACTGATCCATAACTATCTTCCAAGACTCAAACTTTATACCACACTACTCAATTGCGGCTTGCTAGAGTGTAAATTTTTGTGGCAGTTTTAGGCAGAGACATCAACTGCTGCTAAATCCGGCTATCGATAAAAGCTAGTATTTGTTACGTTTAGTACGTATACTTAAAAAATACTTGACATACATCTATCTTAAGATATAGTTAACTTAGCCTATATAGATTGATAACTAATGGTTTTTATCAGTATGATAAGTAAATTTATACTGTCTATCCTCATTGTCAGCTTATAGGTGTACATTATTAAACTAAAAAGCATAAGACTAACTTCATAAGTATCTATCTACTTGTGTGGATAGTAGTTGTGCTGGCTGCACCGCAGATATTGAGTTGCTTTGTTTGCAACATGATGTTTTTTGGCTACAAATCTCCACCTGTACTACTTTGAATCAGACTTATTAACATTTTGCTCTGGGAAATAGTCTTTAGAAGTCGCCTGAGTTTAAAACAGTGGTTCCAGCTTGTGCAAGCGATACCCCCGATGGAACCTGAACTTCTTCTGGATACAGTGCTTTTTGCAAAAGAGCGATCGCGCACGGATTCGATGACAGCTAGAGTTGGAATTTGCTCGGTTTGAGTCATTGTAGAACTGGCTTTGATCAACCTCTAATGTTTATGGAGATAGCAGTAGTTAACGTTAGGACTATCAGGATTAGTTACTCATGACAAATAATTAAATTTGTCCTATGAAAACACATATTAGATTAAAATTACGCAAAAGTTTGCCAATCGAAGGTATTCCTCATTGGGTGGATTTTTTGCCAGTTGGGGTGACTGCACCTAGCAGTATTCATCCTCATATCGATGCTGTATTAGCTAAATACAATATTTCTGTTTGGGTGACTAGGGAATATCAGTTCAGTGGTAGCGGATGGAATCAAGAAGAATTAGAAAGTGGAATTAATCGTGTATATCGGTTGATTATTCAGAAAAATATTCCCATTCCTCCAGCAGCAATCGAGGAAATTTCTATACTCCCTATTGTACAAACTGTAGAGATTGGTCAAATTGGTGATTCTAACTTGCCAGATATATATGTTGGGCAGATGAGCTTAACCGATACTTGTTATGCTCGACAAGCAATTGGTTTAGATATTGCTCACCAGTTCTTTACTCGTGGCGATCCGAGAATTACTATTGCAGTTCTTGATACTGGGGTTGAGTTAGATCATCCTGAATTAACAGATTCTTTGCTGCCAGGATTTGACTTTGTTCATATTATTGATGGGGCTGGACAATTTATCGGCAAGCACTTGGGTTGCAATCACCATCCTGATGATGAAGTTGACTATGAAACTCATGTAAGTTGCAATCACCATCCTGCTGATGAAGTTGGTCATGGGACTCATGTAACAGGTATTATTGCAGCTAAGGGAACAGCGACTCCTGTCGGTGTTGTGCCACAGTGTCGAATTTTACCTATAAGAGTATTGGGAACAATGAAGTCTGGTAATAGACTGATAGGAGCCGGGTTAATTGATAACATTAATGCTGGTTTGAAATGGGCGATTGACCAAGGTGCGGATGTAATTAATATGAGCCTGGGAATTAAGCACTCAGGTGGCGAATTTCCCCATAAAGAAATTGTGGATTATGCTCAACGTAAAGATGTAACTATTATTGCTGCATCAGGCAACGATGGCCGAGAGGAGTTGTACTATCCTGGTGCTTTCCCTTATGTAATTACTGTTGGTGCAGTTGACGAACGTGGGGAAATTGCCAACTTTTCTACCTACGGTAAAGTTGATATTGCAGCGCCAGGAACAAACATTTTTAGCACTTATGTCGGTAAAAAATCTGCTTTTTCAACAGGAACTTCCCATGCAGCTCCGTTTGTTGCTGGGGCAGTGGCGATGCTCAAATCTTACGCATTGCAAAAATGGAAACATCGGCTATCTGATAGTCAAGTCAAGCATATTTTGCAACATACGGCTGATAGGATTGACACTAAATTTAAGCATCAAAGATCCGGTTTTGGTAGGTTGAATTTGCCAGATGCTTTACGAATGCTTAATTACAAACTTAGTTAATGGAGCTTTACAATGCAATCAAAACTTACTAATCAAAATGATAACGATGAAACTACCAATTTCTTGAAGAAGTTACTTGAAACTGATGAAAAACCACGTTCAATAGTTCCGCCTCCTTCTCCTACTGCATCTTTAGAAAAACAGAGATGCTGCATAATTACTGAAGGAATTTTTACTGTAGCTGCTGATTCCATAACAGGAACTTATTTCCAAAATCTTTCAGGAAAAGAACTAGGAATAAAATTCAAAGCTTCAGGGTGCTGGAAACATAAAGCAAGTGGTTATGAGTGTGATGCAAGAGGTAATTCTCATGAAAAGGCTGGCGAAGGTTATTTAGTTTCAGGATACCAAACAAATTGTTTAGTTATTCAATCACCCAGGGGTATGTCACCCATGAGAAAGCCAGAAGCTTTTTTAGATATTGAAAAGGAAATTCACTTAAAGCCAATGGAAATAATTACTTTTATTCGTAACGAGCAACCACATTTTTATCAAAAATGGACAGGTAAACTCATAATTGAGTGGTCTTTAGTGTGTCTGAAATCCAATTAAATCAGACATGAAAATAATGAAGTGTATTCAATAAAAAATATTGAGAGGAGAAAATAATGCTTGTTAATTATAATTCTAATAATGGATTGTCCTTGAGACTCATAAAACCTTTTGAAGATATAGATCAGATAGCTGTTGAAGCTTTGAATAAAACACAAAAAGAGTTAGAAGCCGAGCATCCTAAATCACAAGATTTTATTAATAAAAAACCGGGGTTAACCTCAGATGCTATTCAAGTTGTAGATATTCTTAATAGAAAAAATAATCTAGATAGTATTAATCGCTTTTTACTTTCTAGCGATGTTATTTATGTGGCTATGGTTAGACTAGCTAAAGAGGAAGATAATGTATCTGATGTACCATCTCTTTGCACTTCAGTTTTAAACAAAGTTGCACAACAACCAAGAAGAAAATTTCTGGCTTATATAGCAGCAGATGTTTTTAAGAAAAAATTAATTTGCATCACTCAAATTAATACTGAAAGTAAGCAAAAGCGATTAAAAGAATTACTCCTTAGTGAAAATCTTTGCATTTCTATTAATCAGGGGGAATTAATTCCTTCATTTATGAAGTTGTTTGAAACTTTTTTAAGAGAGGGAGATATCCCTTTTTATGTAGATGGATTTTTAGATAAATATGATACTTCTAATGCCTCTAATCGACTTAGGATTAAACGTACAGTAATTGAAGAATTAATCAAGTTAAATGCTTTTACTGAAGAAAGTATAAAGCAGCATTTGCCTACGATTTATAATGAAGCAAAAAAGCTTGCTAAACCTAGCAATACTAACGACCCCCTCAAGATTTTATCTGGGAGTAGTGCAAGTTCTAAGTTGAACTTCTCTGTCAATCGTTTTGATGAAATAGAACAAGAACATCAAGAGATTGTAAAAGCAAATATCCAAGCAGCAGGAATGCTTGATTATGTTTATTATTTTGATTGCCATTTCCATGTTTTTGATGTTGCTAATCTCTTAGTTATAAGATGGGCAAGTGGAACATTAGATATTCCTGAAGGTAAGACGGCTGAAAAACTTTATCGCTTCCATAAACTACGGGATGACCGCAATAGCCCAGAAGAAAGAGCTATGTTGTATAAGCGAGTACTCAACAAAGGAGATGGGCAATTACTTCAGAATATGGTAGTTAATGAAGCCTTCCCTATTTACTGGGAGCAATTGATGTCTGAAATGCTTCAGTACATTCAAAAGTCAGAAAATAAATCTCATTTGGACTCATTAAATAACAATGCAGTCTCCAGAACTCGGCTTTATCAATTAACTAGAAATTTACAGCAAAATCTGACTGAACACATGACAGGTATGGCACATTTGCAGGTTCAAGAAGATTATGCCCATTTAAAAGATGCTTTAGATATTATTGGTAGTGAAGAAATTCGTAACTACTTTGGTGGTCGTCGCCAAACTTTATGGGACATTATCGAACGAGTTGTTAAAGAAGGATTGGGTATTCCTATACCAACAGAAGCGATTAAAACTCTAGCAATTGATGGAAATAGGATTTTTGAATGGATTGCAGAGTTTGATGAAAGGGCAGTTACGAATGAGCAGTTCAATGAATTTCGCAAAGCAGTAGAAGCTTGGATAATTGCTAATGCTTCCTTACACTCTAACTTACTTTCCTTGAAATCTCTCCCCCTGCCATCTACATCTCATAACGGCAAAGGATTAGCTGGTGCTGATTCTGTTGGTAACGATTTTGATGATTGGTAAATTTGGATAAAAATTATGGAAATTTATTAAGTTCAAACATAGGAAGAGTAGCAATGCCGACGAATCAAGAATTAGAAGCACAAGCCCGCCAACAAGCACGCGAAGTGTTAAGTAAACAGCCAAATTTTAGTCAACTAGATCGCGACCAACAGTTTGAACAATACAAAAGTTTAGTTACTACTATCTATAACCAATTGCTTGAGCAAGAACGAGCTAAAGAAATACAAAGCCTGGATGGACAATTAATTGCCCAACAAAGCGTTTCTGAAGCAATGGCGGCCGGGGATATGATTAATGACAACCGTCATCTGAATCGGCGAATTGATGAACAGGGACAAATAGCCGGTAATGTACTGCGACAAGTTAATTTTCCTCAGTTTGTTAAAGATTTGCTGAAGTCTGTTTTTGATGCTAACCTCCAGGTGACACAAGACCAGATTAATTCTTATGTAAAGTTAGTTGAAGAACTAAATAAACCAATTTCTGATTTGATAAAGAATATCAATGATGAATCTGCCAAGTTGTTTTTAGCTGAGAAGTTCAGCGATAAATACCAGCTTTTAGGTAATCGCCGCCGTCGCTCTAGAGGTGGTGAGGCAGGCAATAGCGAACAGAATAGTAATGAGATGCAACTGGTCGCGAAAGATGGAAGTAAGCTGGACAAAGCAGAACTTGAGGGTGCGATCGCTCAGGCTAAGTTAGATATTGCGCGGCAGAATCAACGCTTGCTAGAAGAAATGCTGTTGATGGGTGTGAACCGTATGGTTGTAGAGAACGGCAAAATTAAAGCTTCTGTCGATTTCAAGATTACCGCAACAGAAGATATTAACAGGTATGATGAAGCCGGTGAAAACGACCAGAAATCACAAAGTAGAACTGATAACGTTGGTGGTGGTGTTTCATTTCTTTCTATGTTCGGAGTCAAACTTAACGCTGGGACTCAAACGACTAATACCCACACTAATATTGCGATTTCAACGGCTGATACAAACAGTACTTCTACAACAGAATCATCTACTACGGTGAAAGGGTCAGTAGAAATTAATTTTAAATCCGACTACTTTAAACTTGATAATTTTAAAGAGATTTTACAACCATCAGGACAGCGAAATCAAGGTCAAAGATCGCCAGGAGGGAGCAGCACTGATGGTCAAGCACCACAAGCGGCTGAAGCTGCTAGTTAATGGAGTTTTAGGCGATGGCATTAGCGTTTCTTCAATTTCAAGATAGTGATGAAGTTCACAATCGCTTTCAAGTCGATATTGGTGCGAACAAGTTTTATTTCTATACCATTGGGGACGGAGAATTACTTCATGCTAAAGGGCTGACATTAATCAAAAATCCTAAATATACTTCCCCTTTAATTAATTATCTGCCAGAAAGTAATTTGGGATGGACTGTTCTGGAAGTACCCAAGAAAGAATTTGATCGCAAAAATCGATTTATTCAAATCACTTCTTTTAGAACTGAAAACCAAGATGGGCCTGCCGTTTCTGACATTGTGGAAGTATTGGCAACTAACCCCCCTAGTAATGATGACTTACCTGTTATGTCCTCTAACGAGGCTGTTGTGATGGAAACACCGACTGATTATTATCAACCAACAAATCCGCCCATTGTAGAAAGCGTGTCTTTTGCTTATCAAGAACAGCCTCCTGTCAGCGAGGCGATGTTTTTGGGTACGTTAGCTAGTGTAGTCTCAGGAGTGGCTAGCAAACTTTTACCTACAGTCACCAAAGCTTTGCCCCATATTCTCCCGGCTGTTGGTAGTCTTTTAGGTGGGGGGTCTAGCAATGGTAGTTCAGTAGCCCAGACAAATGGTGCTGGTAATGGAACGGCTATTTTAGCTAAATTGCTTTCTGACCAAGAAACAATCAAGCAATTGACAATCTTATTGCAGAACAAAGCCAAGAAATCTAAAAGTGATGATTCTGTAGCTGATATTTTGGCTAAATTGCTCCAACAAGCTGCCCAAGTTGCTCAGGGAAAATCAGCTGATGCAGATAGCGAAACCGCAGGGGCGATAAGCCTGGGTATTAGCCAGCAACAGGGGTTAGTTGATGTAGTCAGAGCGTTTACCGTTGAGTCAGGGAGTACATGGGAGGATGCTAACCATCCTTTGTTACAAACTTTCTCAGCTATGACCAATTTAATGCTAGAAAGCCCTAAATTACTGTCAGTGGCGGCTTCATTAGATAGTGGTTCAGATGTCCATTACAGTACCCGCCATTTCAGTCAGGGGTTAGCCGCGCCGACCCAAGTACCGGATTTTGAGCGGGTGGATGGGGTGCGGTTGCAATTTGCCAATATCAGACCGCAGATGATTCGCGGACGGACGAAGGCGCTGTATCGCTGCGACCAAGATGTGGCTTTTCCTTTAAATGTGGATACGCCTCGGACAATTAGCAGGGGAGAACTGCACCTGTTAGTTACCAATGCAACGACTTTGGAAATTTTAATTGAGGATAGATATCAGGTTGAGAATGTCACCTCTGGCAGGTTAGCGGCAGTACCGAGACTGAGTTGGCGGCAGTTGTCCAGGCTGAAGCCGAATGAAGATTATATTGTTTCTGTGGCTTTGGTGTGGGTGGGGAAATCGAAAACCAGTCACGCCCACAAGCGGCTGGGCATCAATGCGACGCAATTGGTTAATTTTACCAGAGAATATTGCTTTGACCGCATGGGTAATGCTGGGGAGGTGATTCCCCTCAACGATGTGGAACAGCACCGGGGTTACTGGCACAAGGTTTGGCACGGCAACTTTACGGGAAATATGCGGCGGATAACCTGGGATTGCAAGTATTACTTTGCCCTGGAACCAGAACGCAACAGCAACGCCAGGATGGAAACGGTGAGTATTGTTGATGACCAAGATTCTACCCGCCAATCCGGGCGGATGAAAACAGGGTTAATTCTGAGTCCTTATGAGTTGAACGATTTAATCGGGCAAATTTCCAGCTATCCCCAACTGGAGGAAGCAGAATTAGCGGCGCTGATGTCTTCGGAATTTAAGGATAGTTTTAGTCAGGTGGCACAGAATAAAGTGCAATTTGAAGGACATCGGGGGGATGCGGTGGCGCTGTGGGTGTACCCGGAAATGAAGTTGCAGCAAGTGGTGCTGAAAAAAGTGGAACAGACCGATGGGAATGGTCAGGTGATGCAATTGTCTGAGCGATCGGTTTATTTTCCAGTTCCTAGTGTGGCTCACTTTATTGGAGTGGGGGCGTAAAGCTACATAAATAATTTTTTATTTCAGGGAAAAAGTTTAAGTCAAAAAGGAGAAAAAAGATGCAACAAAGAGATGGAACTTTAGCAAGGTTTTTAGAAAATGAAAGTCAAAATATAGCACAATGGAAGACTTTCAATTCTTTTAAGATCGATGATTGGAGAGTAAAAACAATATTTAATTATTTCAAATCGGATCAGTGTCAAATTGATAAGCAAACACAAAAGAATATCATTGAAACTACTATTACTGATGATAAAAAACACTATAAAATAATGAACGTTGGTGAAGCAGTAAAAATGATTGAGAAGGCTGATAATGGTATGCTAAAAGTTGGAATTAAGCAATATCCAGCAACAATAACAAACAAAAATGATTTCTTTACTGCTGAGTTTCGTGAAAAACACATTAGTGCTGAACTACGAAACCAATCCAAAAATCAGAACATAGCAATATATCGAAATAGGTCGGTATCTCAAAACACCTTAATTATCGATTCTCAAGCGGGTTCTAACAGACTAAATCAAGAATTAGAGAACAGGCAAAAAGAATATGAATTAGTTTATTTGTTCCTTCAAGAAAAAGCCAGAACTTGCAAGACTACTATTGAGTCAGTAGTATTCACTTCACAACAAATGATAGAAGTAATTTCAGTTAATAAAACTAATATAAAAGAGCAAATACAACAACATAATACTAATTCTTATAAAACATATATTAGATACTCTGTGCAAAAAACAGGTAATCATTTTTATGTAAATCACTTTGATGGAGAGGTAGCAGGAATTAATCAGGAGAAGCCAAATTTTACTAAGTTAGTTCCATCACTAGAAGTTAACCAACCAAAAATTTACCAAGGTACCTTCTTTAAAATGGATAATTATAATTTGCCTGAGCTTGAGTTTCATATTAATGTCGCTCAGTCTCAAAGTTTTTTCCGAATCCAACCTGTAGGATTCAACTACACCTTCTCAGACGAACCCATCCTCCTCAACGGTATGAAAGTCCTCTTCGACAACCCCACACCAACCACCTCCGTCACCCTACAACCCAAGCAAAGGGGAACAAACAATGGACGCTGAAACAGTGGCAAACAACAACATCCTCGCCCCCCTAGCCCAGGTCATCGACCAATTGGTAGACTACGGCGACCCCCTAGAAGACCCAATCACCGGACAGGCACTCAAAATTAGCGAAGTCAAAGTCGCCATGCCTCTAGAATTGCGGGTGGAAACCAAAGCAGCCGCACAAGTAGCTCTCAAAGCCTCCGCACCCACGCAAAAAACCGAGACAACAATCATGCCCGTGTTTCATCGCCTAACATTGCGGATTTTGACACTCCTCGCTCTAAAGAGACGTTCGCGTTAGCGTCCCGGAGGGAGGATTCTTGCTTCATCCGTCCTCTCTAGAAATCTGAATACTAGTATTCAACTTTCTCCGTTTGGATACGTCCACAAGCTCACACGGACTGCCCGACCGCGTTTGAAAAGGTTTTTAATTTTTGCGTTTACTCCCACATTTGTACAAGATGCGCGGATTTATACTACCAGGGTTCCGGATCAGGAGCAGTCCGCTTGACCTACTTCGTCTTTTATTTGTGCGCTTTACCGCCATTAGTTATACTACCACAAAAGCCGCCCTAGAAGGGCGGGGCTTTAAACCCAGTTTTTCGGTAATTAACGATGGTGACTCCTAAAAATCGCCCCTGGAATTTAAATTCCTTCCTCGAATCCCTAATTGAGGAACTAGACAACGCTCACCAGATGCTGTCAGTAAAAGGACTCAATCGCAAACTCAGTTACATGGTGCAAGATGTCGCCTTAGATTTGCAATTGTTTCCTGAATTTGACGGCGATAAAGTGTATTTCACCACTGCTAAACCAGGAGAAACCGGAGCCTCAAAAATCACAGTTAAACTAGGTTCCATCCGCGACCATCAAATTCTAGAAATGGCAGAACTAGAATACGATGATGGATTCCACATAGATCGAGTGCAATTGCCAGAACCTACTAAAAAAGAACTGAGAAAACTGGGTATTACATCTGTCCCCGATCTGCGGGAGACAATTGAAAATCGCAAAGTTAAACTTGACCCAATCTTGCACAATTCCGTCGATTACCAGCAATTAGCCGCAGCAGTTAATAAGTTTTATCGCGGACAGCGATCGCCAACCGTTGCTAAAGCGAGTTTGAGCAAAGCTCATGGTAAGACAGCAATTACTTTACAAGGTGAAAATTTAGCCGATATTCCCCAATCCATACAAAATTTAGCAACAGCACAATCCCTAAATCAATTTCCCTTCGCTACATTAGACGGGGAAAAAGTCGCGGTGATTTCTGCTAATGCTCACGAATTGAAACTGCAAGTGGAGGAAAACCAAATTAAGGGAAAAGTTCAACAGCTAAAAGTTGCTCTAGACCCTTATGCCATTATCTCTATCAATCTGAAAATCTGAACCTTGCTTTTATGCCAGACTTCGATGTTAGCAGCGATCGCCTCCCAGCACTCCCCCAAGAGTCGCTAAAGGAGTCATGCCCATCTCAGTCTCATAGCAGCTACTTGTTTCCCTGTCGGGGAAATAACCGACTCCTAGCCCTAGAAGCTGAGTTACGCCAAAAACGACAGGCTATTAGAGATAGTATTGGGGTTGACTCTTCCCCAACTCCTCCCGTACAAGGAGAGCGACTTTCCGGCTCCCCCACTTACCCCCGGAATGGATTTGACCCCTCCCCAACCCCTCCCCTGCAAGGAGAGGGGCTTTCCGACTCCCCCTTCCCTGGGAGGGAAGGGGGCTGGGGGGTTAGGTCTGCCGATAGACAAAATTTCTCCCCCGCACCACCAACAAATCTACCTCATTACCAGCCAAGAGGACGCAATCGCTGGTTGGAATTGGAAAGGGAATTGCAGGCTCGTCGCCAAAGTAACATTTTGCCATCAGGTGTTCAGTCTTCCATTCCCCCACCTCCTAGCCCCAAACCCACCATCCAAAGACAGGTTTTCGACGATAACGAACCGATTCACCTGCAATATCCTTCCAGCAGTTTTCCCCGCGCCGACCCTCCTATTGGCAATAACGCTCCTTTCCCTCAAGAAGTTGCTACTGTTAGCGATACCAGGGAAGTAGCTAAATCCCTAGACGAAGGCAAATCGGCAGCGATACCTTCTGTCAACTTCACTACTAGACATTTGGCGGATGCTGACCAGCCTTCTCCAGACAAACAACCGCCCCCAGTAGTACCAGATACGAGCAAACCCTCTCTTCCCAAATCGCCCACCTTGGAGGAATTAGCTACCGCATTACTAGAAATTATTAACCAGCAAAACCGCCCACCAGTTGAAGTTACCACCAGTTCCACCAATCTTTCACCCCCCCAGCCAGAGATAAATGCTAATTCAGGCAACACTGTTAGTCAACAAATGGGTTTCAATATGCCCTATGCTACAGAGTTTGACTTGGGAACAATGGAATTGGAACAACTGTTTGATACCTTTGACCGGGAAATCGAACAGACAGAACCAGCCAAGGTTGTTGATTTAGAACAGCGATTTGAGGAATTTGATCGCGCTTTGGATGCCTAGCAGTCAGACAGCTTTGTATCTGCTGAGATGGTGTTGATAGCAAATAAAACTATTCAAAAAACTATTAAAACTTGAAGAAATTAAAAACTTTAATTGAGGTGCTGTGATGGTGAAATCTAACAAAAAACCTAATCGCCTAGCTGAATTAGCAAAAGGACTGCAAGAGCAAACAGTGCAGGAACAGCATTCTTCAATATCTGAGCCACAACAAACCTCTACATCTGCGGGATTATTTAGACTGGCTGAACGGCTAGTGGGGCAAAGTCAGGCGCAACCCCAAGCATCCCATTCTCAATCTAGTCAAGTGCCATCTTCTGCCAAGACTAGTAAATTGTTTGCACTAGACCGACAGTTAGGCAACAAGTCAAACCAGCCAGATTCACAACTGCAACCTCAGCCTGAAGTCTCTCAAGCTCAATCTTTTGATCGGAACGAGGCAATTGTAGTACAGACTAGAGATCGAGAAACGGCAGCAGCTTTTGATGAGAATGAGCCAATTGTCTTGGCATCTCCCTATGAAGAAACAGCCGCAGCTTTTGATGAAAATGAGCCAATTGTCTTGGCATCTCCAGACCAAGAACCTAATGTGTCAGAATTGTCTACTGCTCAAGCTGTCCAACCTTTACCTCTTGGCAGCTATCTCTTAGAGAGTTTAAAAAATCCTCACCCACCTTTTACCGTTGAGCCATTTCAATCATTTTCACCTGCTCTTTCCCTAGCTGTTGACAATCAGTTTGGGATTGAAACTGTCTCTTTCGCTTCACAATCAACCCAATCAGAGCAAACATCAGCCCAACCTCTATCCCCTCCCTTAACTCAGACTCAAGTTACCGAGCTAGAACCTGCTGCTTCTGTATCTGTGAGACAAGTTGCTCCACCTCTAGAGCCTTTCCGTCCTGATGAGGATGAGATAAAAGAAGCTATGCCGGATGCGATCGCTCAACAACCCGTTACGCCAGACAGCGAAGAGCCACAACCGCCAATGGATGCTAAAGCTTTGGCAATGGAACTACTGAATATACTTCAGGCTAAACAGGCTAGTCAGGCACAAAACCGATCCCCTGCGGCTGTTTTGGGGCTAGAAATCCAAGATGTGATGCCATCAAATATCCCTAGCGAAACTGTTACAGAACCTCAAACTGTTTCAGCTACAGTGATTTCATCTTTTGATGAGTTAGACAAACGCCTGGAAGTAGAAAAGCAACAGGAAGAGGCGATTTCTTCAGCACAAGGGGTAACTAAACCACCGCTCAAACCTGCTATTGTCACTGTCGGTTCCTCCTTCGATGAACTAGATCGAGGTATAGAAAAGCAACAGGAAGAGGCGATCTCCCAAACACAACCCGTTACTGTACCTGTGCTTCCTTTGTTCGACGAGTTAGACAAACGTCTGGAAACAGAGAAGCAAAAAGCAGAAGCGATTTCTTCAGCACAAGGGGTAACAGAACCAGAAGCTAAACCCATCTCTGTTACAGTCCTACCTTCATTTGATGAGTTAGACAAACGCCTAGAAGCAAAAAGGCAACGAGAAAAGGTGAGCAAGCATCAACAAGTGCTAACCGAGTCAGCCGTCAAAACTGTTACTGTTACTGTAATTCCCTCATTCGATGAGCTAGACAAACGCCTGGAAACTGAGCAGCAGGAAAGCATTCCGGTAGTTACGCCTAACTCAGAAAGCAATTTTACTGCTCAATTGGCAGTAGAACCAACACAGGAATTACCACAATTAAACTCCTCCCCGGAAAATACTTTAGCAGAGGCTCAAACGAAAGTTGAAACAGTGGAAAGCCAAGCAGTTGCAATAAAAACTGATAACGAATCTAGTTCACTGTGGGAAGTGTTTGATGATTTAGATCGCCGATTAGATGCACCAGAGCCAGAACAGAGCAATCCCCAATCTGCGGTAATAAATACTACATCACTTACCACTGAATCGTTAAGCAATTCTTTAGAACTGGTCAAAACTGAACCTAATGAAAATTTAGCCCTAATGGCTGGAACAGGGAATCAAGAGCAGTTTACTCTTGATGTTTATGTAACAAATGAATCTTTAGGGATTCCTATTAGAAGAGTCAAAGTAACCCTAAATCAAAAAGAATTGCAAGTGGCTCAAGCCGCAGAACAAGAAGCAGGACACTATATTTTTAAACAAGTAGAGCCAGACAAGTATTCTTTACAAGTTAAAGTGTCTGATAAGCCTCTAGCTTCGCTTCCAGTTGACATTCATTCCACACCTGACAGTCCCTTAAAGCTTGTTTTACCTGGACTTTACTGTTCACCTGACAAAGAATTGAAGGAAAGATTTCAAGAATTCATTTCCTGGTATCTAGAAGAAAATGATTCTAATGGGGAGGAACAAAGAGCTACTTATATTCTTAACATACCAAATTTTTATAACCAAGAATCAGAAAAATTCTCAATAAAATGGTCGGGTGGTAAAATAGCCTTTTCTTCAGAGCGTGAAAACAAAGGTGACAGATGTTTTGAAGCTACTATTGATGAAAGTGGTGGTTCATTAGAGAAACAAGGTGGATTTATTCACCAGATATATAGTTTGGGAAGTGGTTATCCGCCAGTCAAAAGTTATATAACCAGATTTATCAGCATTTGTAGTATTTTCAAGACACCCCTAATTGGATTAAATGATCATACATCTTTTAGGTTAGGAAATCATATACTATACCGTCGCATTACTGATTGCTTTGCTTACGGACAACCTTATTATGCACAATTTGATTTTCGACCGGTTACAAAAAGTGTAACAAACGCAGAGAAGACTGAACTTGTCTTAATAGAGAAACCAGAGTTTACATTAAAAGATTATTATGAGGCTTGTGCTAGTGTTAAAAATATAAAGACTCCTCAGTTAAAAGAAATGATTGCTGCATATAATCATCTCCAAGCGCATTTAAATATAATGCAAGAAGCTAACCCTTGCAGAGATACTGAAACCGTTGGGCATTGGTGGAGAGCATTACATCCAGAAAAGAATCAAATAGTGAGGAAAGAAAAAGAAATTCAAGAAGCAATGTTCAAATTTTATCAAGCAATATTTACATTAGAAGGATGTGAAACCAATCACTTACCTAGTGATTGGACGGAGTGCGTAAAAATATTATCTATACAACAGTTTACTCGAACTCCATTAAATACAGCTAAGTTTGTTAGTTAGTCTAAATTTTGATTTAGAGTATCTTGTAAATTGTTTGTTGGATTAAATTTAATTTTCTAGATTTTAGACCATCAAATCTCTGATTTGCTGTGGTGTTTTAGCATCTAATCATCCGCCATTTTGTACAAAATTAATGCCGATATTTTGATTCTTGAATTCTTTTTTTAATGCTGAATTCAGGGCAATATTGCATTGTTTAAAATTTAAATTTCCACAAAAATTAAATGTAAACTTTTGTATCAATTTTTCTGAATTAAATATATAGTTACTAAGATATTGATGACCATTCACCTATTAAAAATATGACAGACAATTACACTCCGATTCCGTTCAATATTATTCACAGAGAATCTGGAAAATACTTAGAAGCTGCCGGAAAAACAGTTCGCGTAAGCCCTCGGAATGATGAAAATCGTGACAAACAAATTTGGTGTCTTTTCCCAATAGGTGGAGGAAACGATCTTCTACATCCAGCGTCACGGGAAGTTTTAGATGCTGGAGGTAACAGAGAAAATGTCTATACTAACCCACTTAATCCAGACATATCTAACCCAAACCAATATCAAATTTGGAAACTACCTTCTCCTGGCAATTTCGGTTTAATTGTTCACAAGACAGATGGTAAAGTTTTAGATTCAGATGGAGATAAAGTGATCATACAAGATCACAAGAGTGGTAGTAAAAATCAGGATTGGATAATACAACCAGCCGAGTTCTAAATATTCTCTTACGAGCATATCTGAGAAGTAAGAAAGCCCTCGTAACGGTATCCTGTCAGTCGAAAAATACTTCAGTATGACAGGGGCAGTAAATAGAGAATGCAGCTAAGTGAAGTGATGAAGATAGCGATGGCTTCTCTACGAGACGTTGCGCGAACACTAACGCCAAGGGCGAACGCCTTTTATGGTAGTGGCTACAGAACGTTTTAAAATGATACCGTTAATGGAGCGATCGCTCTAAAAATTGCCTCTTTCTTCTAAAATCATTCTTTAGATTAGGAGTTTCTCAAGCTAAATATGAAAATGAAGCTTATTAATCAGGGTTGCGCCGTAGTTATACAGACATTATTAGCAATAACTTTAGCGACTCCCGTATTGGCAGAAATCGTTAATATTAACTTGCTACAACTCAACGATATCTACGAAATTACTCCTGTGGAAGGGGGAAAACGTGGTGGTTTAGCGCGTGTTGCTACACTCCGAGAACAACTTTACAAAGCTAACCCCCGTACCTACACTATCCTAGCAGGTGATGCCTTTAGCCCTTCAGCTTTAGGAACTGCCAAAATTGGTGATACACCTTTAGCAGGTCAGCAAATGGTAGCTGTAATGAACAGCTTGGGGCTTGACTATGCAACTTTCGGCAATCATGAATTTGACATAAAAGAAAACCTCTTCTATAAACGATTGCAAGAATCTCGGTTTCGCTGGGTTTCTAGCAATGTATCCGATAGTACAGGGCAACCATTCAAAGACATTCCTCGTTCAATAGTATTTAATGTCAAAGGCGATCTTGGTGCTATGGTTAAGGTAGGCTTAATTGGCGTTACCCTTGATAGTAATCCAGCCAATTATGTCAAATACACAGATCCGATTACAGCAGCCCAACAAGAGGTTCGTGAGCTCAAAGGCAAAGTTGACATTATAGTTGCGATTACGCATCAATCAATTGAAGATGACCACAAACTAGCCGAAAATGTACCGGGAATAGATATTATTCTTGGTGGTCACGAGCATGAAAATATCCAGCAATGGCGGGGACAGAACTTTACACCAATTTTTAAAGCAGATGCTAATGCGCGTACAGTTTACGTTCATCAATTGAGTTATGACACTACCAAAAAAAGCTTAAAAATTAATTCCCAGTTAATACCAATTACAGATCAGATTTGTGAAGATGAAAAAGTGAAGAAGATAGTTGATGAATGGGTAGAACGAGGTGATAAAGCGTTTCGCGACGATGGTTTTGAGCCAAAGCAAGTGATTGCGAAACTAGACTTTGCTTTAGATGGTTTAGAATCTAGTGTCCGTAATAAATCCACAAAGCTGACTGAGTTAATTGCCCAGGCAATGTTGCAAGAAGTACCTGATGCAGATTTAGCTGTATATAATAGTGGTTCCATTCGGATTGATGATGAGATTCCACCTGGAGAAATAACCCAATATGATGTAATACGGATACTGCCTTTTGGCGGTACAGTTGTGTCTGTAGAAATCAAGGGTGATCTGTTACAAAAAGCATTGGAGCAAGGAGAAAAGAACAAAGGTACTGGGGGTTATCTACAAACAGCCAATGTTAGTCAACAAGCAAATTCCGGAAATTGGTTAATTCAAGGTAAACCTATCGATCCAAACCGCGATTACAAAATTGCTACTGTTGATTTCTTAATGAAAGGCAAAGAACAAGGATTAGAATTTTTAAAAGTTCTAGAATTAAGAGCTAAACCCAAACGGGATATTCGTTTTGTGGTGATTGACCAGTTAAAGCGCCAAGCCACTAATCAGGTTTTGAAATCAATACCTTTGACATTTTTTGACCGGAAGTATTCTCCAAGGGAAAGTGGCCTACCGTTGATACCATTTTACAAGAAATATGATACAAATGCAAACGCCCAAACCTATGCTAAGTATCACTTTCTTAATGCGCGAATTTTGAATGCTCCCACTAGTACTCCACCCGATTGATTTTGACAGGTCGCGGGTGTTTAGATCCCCGACTTCTTTAAGAAGTCGGGGATCTATGACCTATCATAATTTGCTTGGTGGACTACTAGCGGCGATCGCAAAGCGCAAAACATGAAAGAAACACATTTAACTAAATTGTTTGACAGCTTTGCTGGATAAGCGTTTTCAAATGTGTTTCTTGAAAGAAGCAAATTCACCATTTGGAGGATCAATATCAGGGCTGACGCAACTGGCACAATAAATAAGGTACGTCAGATTTTGAAAATCCGTTGATTTATCCGAAATTATCGCTGCTGACGTACCTGAGAGTAAGTTTAATTATGACATTGCGTAAGTCCTAAACAAGTAAATTTTCAGATTTTGGTCAACCCAAAACTTCCACCGAAGGCTGTGGCAAGTGAAGTGGACGACGTTGATGTTGGGCTTGATGCGCCGGGAACATGGCTACAAAAAACTCAGACCAACCACCCATCCTGACTCGCAGCAAATCGTATTTTTCTTGGTCACGGGTAGCACCCGCAAAGGTTTCGGGATTAGCACAGGTAATGGTCAAGATATTAGAACCTGTTCCCTGGGCAAAAGCATAGAGAACTTGTTGCAACTTGTCTGCGGGAAAATCTTCACGGATATTGAGATCGGTAGGCGCTCCGCTAGAGTAATCACTGCTTCCACCTGTAAATCCTTGTAAAACCTTGAGAAATTCTGCTTCTTGATGATTGATGGGCAGGTCTGCCAGACTAGGCGCTGGGCTAAGATCAGATGCTAAACTTTCGCCGGAACGCCTGCCATCAGCAGAAGCACCAGTGGTAGCCCCAAATTCCACATAGTTTTCAAACGTACCAACTCCAGGCATAACTTGGAAGCCACCAAACGGTTGCTCAGGGCTGCCTAGTTGCTGCGCTAAGTCCACCATTTTTTTGGCTGTGGGTAAAGCCGGATCAGTGAAGACTTGAACAGCAGTTTCCGCTACCCGACGAATTATCTCATCCCCAAATTTGTCAATATCTGGATTACCTCGACCGTAGCGAGGCAGTTGGAGAGCAACTTCTCGCAGTTTTTTAAATCGTTCAGCTATGGCGGCAATGCGAGCGGGGCCTGCTAATGTGCTAATGAAAGGCTCCTGCATGGAATAGCCCCAATCACAAATCAAAGCATCCACAAGTTCGGGTAATGAAGTTACCGCCGTACTGGGTTCAAATACCATATGTTTGATTGCATACAGGGAGTTGACGCTATTAGCCAAGGCTGTAAAACAAGGTGCAACCATGTTGTAACGCGCTCCTCCGGCATAAAAATCTAGTCCCTTATCAAGACAATCATCAATGACAACCGACAACAGTGGTGAAGGGCAAACTTGACTCATTTGTCCAAACAATGCCAATAGTCCATCGGCTTGCTTGGCATAAATCCACTGAATGTGCGTGAGAAATAGCTCAACTAATTGATCAAATGATTTAATATCTTTGGGCGGAATAGAAGTAAAAGAGAGCCTTTGTCCTCGGAAGAACATGGGGCCAGCAGTTAACCAGGATTTTCCTTGATTAAGTGCAGCTTCTAGTGCCTGTAGTGTGAGGACACCGCCTAATGTGAACCAATTTTTGCCCACAATTTGTGGTTCATAGCAGCCATCACAAGCATAGTCACGAGCATCTAGAAGAGATACTTCGCTATGCCACAGTCCCTGTGCTTTTTCAGTGACTGGAGTATAGTCAGTGAGGGTCTTTCCGTCTCCAACTTGATTACCACTTCGTTGTAAGCCGGGAATGATTTTTTCATCGCTTAACAAGATGGGATGTGCGCCACCACTCAAAATTGCTAGAGCTGCTTCTTGCAAGTATTCTGGCGGAATATCGCTCCGTACCCGCAACGATAAACAAGGTGCATTTAACGGTAAACGGCGGGCTGCTCGTAAACATAACAGCGTAATTCTATTGTAAGCAGGGAGTCCATCACCAGGGCTATTGTCGGCGATCGTGCCGCCCACGGTGACTTGTTGAATCCATTGATTGTTGGCGGCTCCTTGAGGATAGTTGCCACTTGACCCACCCATTGCTAAGTTGCCGTAAGGTTGATGATCCTCAACCAAAGTACGATTAAGTTGCACTTTTTCCCCTATCTTGATCCAGAAACAGTCAATAATTTC
Source organism: Anabaena azotica FACHB-119 (assembly GCF_014697625.1). Taxonomy (GTDB): domain Bacteria; phylum Cyanobacteriota; class Cyanobacteriia; order Cyanobacteriales; family Nostocaceae; genus Trichormus; species Trichormus azoticus_A. The sequence goes on from NZ_JACJSG010000031.1 coordinate 82,486, forward strand.
TTGCGCTAGATCATCATCTAACCGACATTCAGCCAGATCACGTTTATAGAAGGGATAAAGCATCTGATCTAATCTACCGATCGCAGTTGGTTCGCCAACTAGATGCAAACAAGCGTGATATGTAAATATTAGCTGTGCAGCTTCTAACATAGTTGCTGGGGGCTGTGTTGCTAGTTTTCTCATCCGAGTTGAGATTGCTTGCAGATTTTCACGTTCAGCCGCTTGCCCATCAGGCAACTTAATTGCCATTTCCTCTGCTAATTTAGCGTAAGCTCTGCAATGCTCTTGAACTCCTTCTAACGCCAAGATTGAGGCTTTGTAAAATTCTTGTTTTCTCGGATCTGTTGTAGCGTTTAGACGTTTTTGAATGTCACTTATGAGGCCCCCAATCCCAAAATGAAGGATTCGTTGAAAACCTGGGACTACATGACCTACTCCAGAAGCATAGCTTAACCCTCGGAAGAAGTTGGGAATTTTCTCGTCTTCTCTGGCATAGTCCATGACATAACGTCCTTGCCCTAGCCCCAGATTAGGCAACGCCCCGACAATCAACTCTTGTGGTTGAATCCGATAAGTATCTGCACCATTGATCCAATTGCCATTTTCGATCTGTTTGCGTCCACGAAAACCATATTCATGACTGACTATTACATCCCCCAAGGTCATCTTTATCGCCCAACCCATACGTTCGGCTACAGATAGTGACATCACCTCCGCCGCTTTCTCGCTACCATACCTGCGCTGTACATAGACCTGGAGGTGTTGCATTTCTTGTTGAGTGCGGTCAAAGTACCAAGTATCTTGCCAACGAGAAAAGGTGTTGGCTAATAACCTTAATACTCGACTGGAGGGGGGTAAGACGCGCAGCTTTTCTTCTGCGGTCATTGTCGTCATGTGATAGAGATAATCTTTGTGGTTATAATACATATAACCATTTTTTGACCGGAGCTGAAAGTGACGATCTAATCGGCTCCAATCCACACCGGGAAAACGATTCCAGTCTGTTTCTTCATTGCTTTTCAATTCAATTGGACTCAAGCCTAAGTCAACTTGGCTGGGAATATAAAACAACCCTCCTAAATCAGCATTGACGTTTGTCAACAGGCGATCGCGGATACATCCTTCCTCAAAGCCAATTTGGCTATCCATAATTGATTCCAAAACGGCTACATCTTTGGCATAACCTGCAAAGTATATCCCGGCTTCATCTCGTAGGCTTGCACCTTTGCGTTGTAAGTCTTCATTATGAATCGCTGGGGATTGTCCAAAGGGCAAGCCTAAGCGTAAAATCGGAGTGGTGTTGCCCTGTTCATCTTGCACCCTAGAACATTTAATGTGGCTACGGCTGTCCCTTGTAGGAATCAAAATATCTTCTGTTGTGCGTCCCACTAAATCTTCGATTTGCTCAGGACTCATGTTCAAAATATTAGTCCAATTGATGAAGAATCGCTGAGATAAGGCAAAAGAAGCACCGATATGAGCCGGGTCTTCAAAACCAATTATTGTTTGCTCTTGAATTGTGATCGGATCAGATGGGTTATTTAGGTTTTCTGAAAAACGACATCCTAATACTTTCCCACCTAATTTATCAGATGTGATTGACTTGGTAGCGGCGGCTTGAGACAGAGTACGGGAGGGGTCAACACATTGTTCTTCTTGTTCCAAACGCCTACGAATATACTCAAGCACACCTTCACAATAATCATCATTATCTGACTTGATGTGGAACCATAAGTCTCCTTGGCTATCAGCTAAAGTACCACAAGAGCGTGCAAATGCAGGAGATATTCCATCTGGATACTTATTCAGAAATTTATCTATGGCAATTGGAACAGAAATAGAATCATTAACACACCATTGTTTCCACAAAGTAAACCCTACACCAGCGATCGCTGTTGTATTGCTGCTACCATAGTGTTCATGAATCTCTATTCGTAAATCTCTCATTAAGTTCGTTAACACAGCTTTTGTCAACGATGGTTCGACTTCCTGAGAATTACGCCAAAACGTCACAAACCTAGCATAAGGAGACGGATAAACTAAGCCTCTTTGTACACACTGCCAAACTATGTGGCTCAAATTATTACCTTTAGATGCTGATAAATCCTGCGCGTGACGTTCTACACCATGAAAAGGACAAGTGCTTTGTGTATTAATTTTGTTCTCTTCTAACATACAATTTCTCTAAGCAGGAATAGGGTTTGTTAATCTTTCAACACAACTAAACAATTGGATTTTACTTTCTCAATACAGGCAATTTCGCTTTTATTTCTTGAGGATTATAAAAGACTACATCAACCTAAACTTGATACCACATCATTAATTTAGATGTGATTTATGCTTTTTCATCTAAATATAATTAATAACTTGGTAACAAGTTTTATCAATCATTTTTACTGAAAGTGAGTATAACCTCCAAAGATGGCGATCGCATTGCCGATAAATGTAAAAAAACATTTATGTCTTTTGTAAAGATGATGACGTATTTTGAAAAATACTTATCCAGATTTTTAATCTATTTACCTTTAAATAAGCAGCAAATTGAATTTATTTATAAAGACTTAATTTCTGCAACAAAAAAAATAAATTAAACAATTCTTATTAATCGCATAATTTAGAGGTCATTTATAAAGTAAATCTTAAGAGACTAAACGATGAAATAAATAATGATAATCATTTATAAAAGAGGAGAAAGAGGTTGCTGTCGGCAAACCCTTTCTCCTCGGAAGTCCCTATCTGGAAAGTTAAACAATTTAAATTATTTTAAAAAAATAATCGCTGTAAATTTCCGGAATCAGGATAGTTAAACATGAAATAGATGATAGAAGAGGAATATCTCAAAATCTGCCTCAAGGGAATTGGCGTAAATCCAAGTTTTCGTTAAGATTTAATTCAAAATCTCCTAGAAATACAACTGCTACAAAACATCAAGATTTTTGTTATGAATCTTGAACATTTGTGAATGCAAAATCTAGGAATTGATGATATTTGCATAATCAAAGAGGTGATCGAATATGCAAAGCTGGATTCTTAATAATTGGATAGGTCGTTCAGTCAATTTGTTTACGGGTGTCATCATCATCATGGCAGCTTTGCTTTCTGGGTTGCTACCAACTACAGCTGATCCCAATTCTAAGTCAGCCAGAATCGCCTCAGTTGAGCAAAACAGCATTACTCAAGCCGATACCAAACAAATATCTCAACCTCGCCGAATTGAAATTGATTTATCACAGCAACGCTTATTCGCCTGGGAAGGTAAAAAACTAGTGCATTCCTTCCGCGTTTCCACAGGAAAGCGTTCCACACCTACACCCGTAGGTAAATTTACCATCAATGCCAAATACCGTACTAATCGAATGCGCGGCCCTGGCTATGACATTCCTGATGTGCCTTATGCCATGTATTTCTATCAAGGTTACGCCATTCACGGTGCTTACTGGCATAACAACTTTGGCACTCCCGTCAGTCACGGTTGCGTAAATTTACCAGTCAAGCAAGCCCGCAAGTTATACAACTGGACAACACCAGGGACGCTAGTAATAGTACGGCGGTGAAGAATGGGCAGTCAGAAGTGAGGGGAAGAGCTATTACGCTTTTAAATTGCCTAGTCATCATGAGGATTGTGGACGGTTGTCTGTTTACTGTCAACGGTCAACCGTCTACAGCCAATACGAAAATAGGACTGACGCATAAAAACGAAAAATCAAGGGTTTGGGCAAGGGTGTAGGGGTATAGCGCAAAGTCTGAGCGCCGGTTTCCGGCGCTCAGAACTTTGTAAGAGAGGGGTATAGGGGTGTAAATCTTTAAAACCCTTACACCCTTACACCCTTACCCCCCTACACCCTGTCTCAACAGATAACCTTGGTGCGTAAGTCCTGGAAAAGATATGCAATTTAGATGGTAACAGCTTTCTAGCCCTTCAACCCATTAGTTCTGCTATCTCAGCAATAATCTCTGAGGCATCCAATCGCCTTCTCCTCACAGCACCAACGATGCTGCAATCGGCATTGAGTACAAAGGCTTCAAGTTGATGCTGATTCACACTTGTTCCGCCATAACTCACCCCAAGTTCAAAGAACTGCCGTAGAAGGGCATGGTTGTCTAGAGTTCTTAAGAAGCGGTGGTTTTCATCGACTTGAGCGCCCCAACTGCGAGCGTATTGTGTGAGTCGCCTCGGATCGTCATACTCAGGATCATAGGTGATGGCGGCTGTACGAACCTGGCTCCCCATGTCTTGAAGGCGCTTCTGCAAGCGACCCAGCCTGGATATAGTCAGTGGACACTTTGCAGGATTACCGCATCGTGTAAAGAAAAAGACCACGACTGTTGGCTGACCACTAAAAAAATCTGGCAGCAGAAATGTAGAACCGGATTGATCCTGCAAACGGAGTTGGGTGAGTTCACTGGGGAGTGGTTGAAACAGCCTTGTGATTGCTAAACCACGGTCTGCTTCTTCCGTCCCTGGCAAGGGTTGAGTTTCCAGCGCCTCAATAGCTTTGTTCAGGTCGGAACGTAAGTTTTCACTCTTGAGTTCAGCAGCTAGCTCATGTAGTCGCGGCAGAGCGCTGCGCCCACAACTGCCCAGCCACGCAAATGTTCGCAATATTTCCTTGAGGGCAGTAGTCGGTTCTCCATTGCCTCCGTAGCCACCATAGGTATCAAGACGAATCAGATCATCACGATGGCGAATGTAGAGGATGGCCTCAAGTAGTGGTTGCACAAATTGGGCGGAGGGTTCTGGACGTTTGCGAAGAGCAGCCGCAGCCACGGCGGTCAGCCAAGGGTCGAACGCACTCTCCAGTTCTGCCAGTACAAATGGCAGGGCTGTTTCCGGGAGAGCGCGATAAGCAAGGGCTTGAATTAGGGAACCACGTATTCTTGTGACGGTGGCTGAATCGACACCTGCATAGACAGGGTGGCGTTCTTCAAGGAGGTCTAAAAAGCAGGGGGTGAAGCTGGCATCTCCTTGACCGAGTTGAATAAAATCAATCACCTCTGCTTCTGAACTGATCGCTTGCACATCAACGACTACAGTTCCCGAATCTATCCTCATGATGATCTCCGTCGGTCGGCAAGGATGCGGATAAATTCTTCTACTGAATCTACATCTGCCTCAACATCTGCCTCAACATCTGCCGATCTACTCCTACGATTAATTGAACGCTCGGTGTCAGGCACAGGCAATGATTCAGGCGCAAGCGCATTGAGTGCCGCCACTGCCTGCTTACGTACATTAGTTGCCTTTTGTTTATCGCTAATCACCGCCTTGAGACGCTCCACAGATGAGGGATCACCAGCAAGATTGCGAATGGCGGCTTCTTGAGTTCGTTCGTCTGTAGACTGGTCAACGAGCTTTCCTGCCAGCTCACGCACATCTGCGTGAGGGTCTTCACCGAGCAGATTCAGGGCATCGGCAGGCTCCACCAACGCCTGCTCAGGATCTTCAAGACCCTTGATCAGCAGTTCTTGGGCGCTTCGGTCTTCTTCAGAGACGAGTGCATTCAAGGCTGCAAGCCTTAACTCAGGTGTGGCGATCGCAATACGCAGGGCTTCCAAATATGCGGGTCGCCATTCGGAAAATGTGGGACTGGATATGGCTAGCAGTTTCAGTGCTAGCATTGCTGCCTTACGATTTTCCACTGTTTCTTCTGGATCAGCAAGGGTCTCAAGAGGCCGCTCATGTCCATCGGGGATATCGCCTTGGGTCAACCCACTTGCACCCCTAGCACTTAGGCTTTCGGGTGCTGAACTCCGGCGTAGTTCGTTGCTTTGTGCGCGAGCAGCAGCAACCTGCTCACTTAATTCCTGTTCATATTCTTCAATGCTACTCATGATTGATGTTCCTTAATTGATATGTTATTTAGATGAATTCTTTAATTTGTTTCTTTTGCTGAATTCATAGGGGACATTATCGTAACTATAGCCAAGTCTGGCCGTAGATGTTTCGTAGCCTTGGAAATCAATCGTATCTTCCACCTTTGGCGTTTTACCTGGCGATGATGTAACTGTCGAATCTGCAAGCCAACCTCCCGGAGCGAAGTTGGGACGGGGTGGGGTAACAACACCGTTCCACGGCCACATTGTGTCAGCTAGCCGCCGTCCATCTCTATCTTCTGGGGTATAACTCTCTAACTCTTGAGGGTTGATGCGTTTGTAAAACCACTGCCAGAGCGCCCATAGACGGTCAATGTTAGCATGAAGCAGGAAAAATAGAGGATCTTTCGCGGCAGTAGGAACATAGGAGATAGAGCCTGTGAATGATACATGGGCGGATGCGTGGGGTAGAGTCTCTATACCCTCTGTCTTGTGCGTAAATTCTGCATACACATCACCTAGCGCCAGGGTTTGGGCTTCGGTTAGCACGGGGAAATTGAAAGGCGGTATAGTTACGCCAGAAGCTGGGCTGGTTAAGGTATCGAAACGCGCACTCCGCAGAACCCCAGGCACACCATCAGTCGCCCATGCGACGAGCGGATTATCAATGTTGAATACAACCAAGTCACCAGTACCATCATCATCCTCAGGAACTTGCCGCGTTTGTCCAATAAAGTCTGCCTGGAAAACTTTCGGTGCTGGCTCATCGAAACGCCAATAGGGCAGAGAAACTGAGGGATCGACAATCTGAAGTTCGCGCTCCAGGTCTAGGAGAAAAGCCCGATGCCAGGGTAGAAACTGTGGCCCTTTGTGAGCTTCTAGGTCAGAGGCCTGAACGTGGCTATCCCGGAAGTCCTGATAGATCCCTGTACCTGCATTATTGAGCTGGCCGTAAGCCTCTAGGAAGCGATCGCGCTCGCCTTGCGTCAGGTTGTTGGCATTTTTGCGAACACGCACCATCAGAGGTATGGTGATTTCATTCCCCAGTCCATTCACGACGAGCAAAGAGTCTTTATCGTTGACACTGGGAAAACCAAATTTACCGCCAATCTCGAAAGCAACCCATGAACCATCAGCCGGTAGGGTGAGTTCTAAACTCTGTTTCGACGGTTGATTTCGAGATGAGTAGAAGACCACTACACCACCACCAGGCTGTGCCGGGCGGCTACTTAACTGCACTTTGACATTCTCTGTAGTCGCGCCAGCTAAACGGATGCGAGAAGGGGAAGGGGCATAAGCAACATAACGCGCATTTGCGTTTAATGTTCCATTGATTTCTATTTCAATTGCCATTAGATGAATTTCGATGTGTAATAAAACGATCACAAACAATATTGCATACTGGTAACTGTATATCAACACTTTCTTTATTATCTTTAACAAGTTCAGTGTTAGAGTTATTAGTCAATAAATATACAAATTAGACAATCATAAATGCCCATGCGGCTTTGAGTGCATTTAGGGACTTCAAACTAAAAAAATATACAATCACTTTGGTGAGCAGGGGAGGAAGAATATAATCAGTTTCTCAACTTTCACGCATTGAATAATTTAATTTCTGGAAGTTCCTTACCCTATCATCCCCTTGATGTTGAAATACCTCAATGAAGTAATAGTGACCATGTACATAAATAACAATGTCCTGTTTGTAACAATGGCATTATCAAATATACAGGTAATGCCATCTCATCAGTTACTATTGAATATATGTTGTCAGGTTGATTGAGGTTTTATGAGAGAGTATCTGAGGCGATCGCTAGTTGTTAGTGGAGTTGTCATTGGCTGCGGATTATTACCATTATCCGCTCAAGCACAACAAGCGGCTGATGCTCAAGTTGCTGCACTGGTGGAAGCACTAAGACAAGCTGCACCGCAAACTGGTAAAGCCAACGATGGACTTTATAGTGCTTGGCAAGTTAAACCAGAAACTCTCAAAGGCTGGTCAAGAACTTGTCTCAAAAGAGAAGTTACACCGACACAATTTGAAAATAGCCCCGCACTAGCAAGGGAAATTGTGTCATGTATTGCCAGGCGTGAATTAAACCAGCAACTAAGCGCTACGAGAAATAATGAAACTGCGGCTGTGCAAGGTGTCGCTTGTTGGTGGATGACTGGTGCATATACAGGCTGTAATAAAGGCTTTACAGCTACCTACGTCCAGAAAGTTGTAGGATTTTACCGTTCTCAACCAACAGCCAATCCCACACAGCGATCGCGCTAATTATTCAGTTGACAGTTATCAGTTATCAGTTATCAAATGATGTTTACTGTTTACTGTTCACTGTTAACTGTTAACTGAAATCCCCACTCCCTACAATTAAAAACTCATCTAACAAATACTGATTTGGTTGCAAATTAGTGGCAAAACGGCTGTAAACAATTTCCGTGGAAAACGTAGAAGAAAACCAATAATTGTCCTGAATGATTTGGTAACAATTATTGGTATCTGAGAAATCAAAGTGAACTGATGCTAAATTATTTAACCCAACTACCTCGCGTCCATCCCGCAACCAGGGATATTCCCAAAATTTTAAGAGTTTTAACCATGAAGAGCGCAAATTTGTGCGGTTTCGGGGGGCGATAAAAGTAGATATATCCACTTGTACAGGAAATTTCTCAGTTGGTTGTCGCCGTATCCACTCTAGAACACAATGCCAATTAGGATTAGTTATTGCTTGACGGCGCTGTAAACGTTTTCCAGAAACTTTGAGCATTTTGGGTGGATGGTTCCAGCCAAGCCAACGTCGGACTTTTTCTGGTAACAGCCAATGTTTTAGACTTGTGTGAACCAATCTCGTCATTGTCTCTTCATTTTTCAAAGCACTGGCGGTTAATTGGACTAATACAGATTGTTTGGGTGAATGGGGAATTGCACCATAAGAGAAGCGGGTCGCACAACTATAATGGATATCACCAGAGAGAATCACCACTTGTTGACGTTGTTCACACAAGGTTGTGAGGAATCTGGCTAATGCTTCAAAATTAACGTTCCAAGCATCTCCGACATCTGTAGAAAAAACTTTTTCCCGCTTTAACTGCCAATGATGAATCCAATCAATGACTTGTAATTCAAATACATTGGTAGGTGTTACCACAAAAGTAGTAAGATTTTGGTTGTCTGCGGTTTTTTGTAATGGTTGTATGAGTTGTTGCTTCATGGCAAGAGGAGACAACAACATTGGTGGGGCGATAGATTTTTTATCTGCTGGGTAGCCCCGCCAGGTGCGTGTATCTAATACTATGACTTCATGGCAATTGCTGGTGATAGTGTAGTGCCAAGTCAGGGCTTCGGGATGTCGCTTGAGGATCAATACTCCATCTTCTAAAATAAAATTGGGTAAACCTGTGTGGGGGTCGCATTTGGGTATGCCTAGATAATTAGCGATCGCTTCATCAGCCGCCACATCTTTCCCACCTGACAGTGACCAACTCTCAGCCGCCGCCAGCAATTTTTTTCCAGATTGACCAACAGCAAATTGTTCTGGTGTATTACCCCAAGCTTGAAAAACGCTGTAAGCTAACAAAGCATTTTGGACAGTCCGCCGCCCCAGAGGTTTGCTGAGAACTTGCAAACACCAAGCTTGATTTAAGTTCCAATCATCACTCACATCATGGTCATCAAAGATAGTATACATGGGAATATTCGCCAGCGCCCGCCGCACTTTTCCCAAGGTATAAATTAGCTGTCGTAAATCTGCTACTGCGCGATCCCAGGTTTTGAGGGTTTGGCGATCGCTACTTACCCATTTTCCAGGGGGAAACGCATCTGGCCAGCACACCGGCGACCAAGCCAGTAAATAAGCCGCGTAATATTCTCCCAAGCCGAACAGATGGCTAGAAACTTTAGCCGATTTATTATGCAACCCGGCGGTAAAACCTGCTTCTATTGTTGCCAATTGCGATCGTTCTCCTGGTGCTAGTTCTTGGGGAGTACAACTACCTTGACCTACAGGTAATTGTTCTTCCCAGCCCAAAAGAGCATTACCCAAATGACTGGCTACCCATAAAAACGGTGCTGATACGTCATCGCCGTAGATTTGATCGCCTGTGAGAAATAACTGATGGGGACGACGGCGGGGTTGATTGGCGGTTGAAGCGATGAGAGAATCGAGGATGGGTAAGGCATCTATCCCCGAACCGTGGGGTTTGCGGCAAGAAGCATGAATAATATGCAAATCTTCCAGGCGGTCTGGAGGCAAAACAAAGGTGGGTTTTTGATGCTCAAAGTAGCTAATACTATCTTGGGGAAAGCGATTTGAACATAATGCTTGTTCCAGAGTCAGCAAGGTTTGGTCAGCACAGGTGAATTTGAGGTCGTAAGCATAAATGCAGTTGCTCGTTAAACTATCCCCCTCTGGAGATATAGCCGTAATTGCTACTACGTGCAAATACGTACCCAAAGCCACAGTAAACCGTCGTCCCTCAAATAAACAATTTCCTAACTCTTGACCATGATTTGTGGTTGCATAAACTTTGAGTTCTACCTGACAAGCTTGTTTGAGTGCTATCAGTACCGTTGCGGATTTGGCTTCAGTATGTCGTAGTATTGGCCCCGCTAAAATCAACGGTAGATCCTCGAAAAAGTCTCCAGCTTGGTTATACATGACCACAAGTTACAGGTTTAACAGTGAACAGTTGTAGGGGCGGGTTCATTGAGTAATTCATGGTAAAAACAGATATGTTTGTTAAACCCGCCCGTACTTAAATACGTTGGTGAACACCAAACCAATTGGTGGAAAGCGTATTTTGGGGTTTCTTTATTCCTTACCATACGTCGTCAGAACTGATAACTGAGTTCAAGCTAAATCAGCAGAAGTCCCACACCTGACGAAATTGTTTAGATGATTCAATCAAATAGTATAAGCCCTTTGACACTCCCCGCCCTATAAGTGCGGGGATTCTACATTCACAGACCCGCCTTTAGACAGCAGGCTCGCGCCAACCGCCCAAGAGGGCAAATCTCCTGTAGCGTAAGTTCCCG
>NZ_JACJSG010000032.1 GCF_014697625.1 Anabaena azotica FACHB-119
TTGGCTAACGATCGCAATCCAACTGTTTAAACCCGAATCTTTGCTCATGACCTGCTTTGTGTCACGACGATTTATCTTAACATCTGATTCTTCAAAAAACCTGCCCTTGAAAGGTGTAGGGGGGTAAGCCTTCAAAACCTACACCCTTACACCCTTACACCCTTACACCCTTACACCCAGTCTTAACAGATAACATTGGTGCGTAAGTCCTGGGGGTATAGGGGAAGAAAAAAGTGTTTCTTCTATATTTTGCGCTGATGATTATAAGTTTTTTATACTGGTCAATAAAAACTAAATTAGCAGAGGTAGGTAGTAAAGATGAGTGCAGAACAAGAATTATTAAGCAATTGGCGTTCTCTTCCACCAGACAAACAAGAGGAAGTTTTAGATTTTGTTGAATTTCTTCGCTGGAAAACCTCTACAAATAAAACTCCCTTGGGAGAAGGTTTACGGCAAATTCGTTCTAAAATTATTGCTTCTGGTGAACATTTATTAAGTAGAGATGAAATAGAAAAAGAAATTGCGAGTCGTCGTGGGGGATTACAGGAAACTGACGCATGAAGATAACTTTTATTGATTCTGGAGTGCTAGTAACTGCGGCGCGTGGTGTGGGAGAAGATTCAGAGAAAGCTTTGGAGATTTTAGCAGATTCAAACCGCGAATTTGCTGCGAGCGAATTTATCAAAATGGAGGTAATACCTAAAGCAATTTACAACCGAAAAACGGTAGAAGCTGAATTTTACGAATTATTCTTTAGTGCGGTCACTTACTGGGCTAACGATATACAAAAAGTAATACAAGATGCTTATAACATTGCTTGTCAGTATGGTTTAGCTGCTATGGACGCGCTACATATTGCGGCTGCGTTGTCAGTTGGTGCAGAGGAATTTATGACGACTGAGAAGAAAACAAAGCCTATGTTTAGGATATCTAGCATTAAAGTTATTTCTATTTTTGATTAATGTTTTAGAGATGATTTTTAACAATTCAAAATTCAAAATTCGCGCATTAAAGGCATTTTCAGTTGGGAATTTAAACTCCAACTGAAAATTTGCTACGTACAGACGTAGGGGTCTTTAACCCTCGGAATTACGATAAAGTAAACCTTAAATTGTCGGGTGCGTTAAAGCAGCGCTTAACGCACCGTATTTGCTGGTGCGTTACGGCTAATTCCTCATTTCGCCAACGCTCAAATCCTGACATAGCCGTAACACACCCTACTTAATATTTACTTTACCAAGGAAGTCAGGGGAAAGGGGAAGGGGGAAGGGGGAAAGGGTAAAGGGGAAAGGGTAAAGGGGAAAGGGGAAGGGGGAAAGGGTAAAGGGGAAAAGGTTTAAATTCTTCTCTCTCCCCCCACTCCCTCATCTCCCTCATCTCCCCCCACTCCCTCATCTCCCCCCACTCCCTCATCTCCCTCATCCCCCCAGTCCCCAGTCCCTCAACTTAATGAGATTTGAGAAAAGCTTCCACTTCTGCAACTGTGGGTTGAGAAGCGATCGCACCTGGTTTAATGGTAGTCAGCGCTCCTACAGCACTCGCATAGGTAACAATGCTTTTTGCTGTCTCGCCATAGTTCAAGCTGTGAATACCATGTTTACTTAATTGGTGAATAAATCCTGCCAGAAAGCTATCTCCTGCGCCAGTGGTATCCACTACAGGGACATGAAAAGCGGGTATTTTGCCTTCATTTTCACCTAAACAATAGGCACAACCATTTTCCCCGTCAGTGACTAACACGCCTTCAATTGTGCCTAAACGGTACGTAATAGCACCTGGGTCTGTTGTATCAAATAGCCATTGGGCTTCTTCCTTAGCCAGCTTGAGAAAATCGATGCGCCGGAAAGTTGCTTGAATTTTTTGCCGAGCGATATTTTCATCTTGCCAAAATACTGGTCGCCAGTTGACATCCAGCACAATCTTTAAATCATACTGTTCAGCCAGTTCTAAAGCGCGGTAAATCGCCTTTTCGCTGTCAGGGTAGGCTAATTCCAAAGTACCCAAGATGAGGAAATCTGCCTCTTGAAACAATGACTCTGGTATTCCCTTGGCTTGTAAACGAGTGTCAGCAAATTCTGAGGTGTCATACTCACCGAAACCAGCAAAAGTGCGATCGCCGGCTTCATCCCGCACCACATAAACTTGCCTCGTTGGCGCAGTAGGATGACGTTGTACACCCGTTGTATCTACACCTACCTCTTGTAAAAGCTTAACAAGCGCGTTTCCTGGCTCATCTTCACCAACAGCACCAATAAATCCGGCTGGGGTTCCCAACTTCACCAAAGCACAGGCCACATTAGCCGGCGCACCACCAGGGTAAGGAGTCCAAGACTTCACCTCCTCCAGCTTTAAGCCTAATTGATCAGCCAAACAATCAAATAAAACTTCGCCGAGGCACAAAACACGGGAGTTACTCATCGCATTTTAACTTTTCACGGGATTGCTCATCTCATTTTAGATTTTTACCTTGAGATTAAAACTCTCATATTGATCACTCTCCTCAAAACCCTCTGTGTCTTTGTGCCTCTGTGGTTCCTGAAAAAACCGTCCCTGTCCCCTAAAATGTATTTCCATTAAGTATTAGTGCAGAATATCAAAAATTCCATCACAATAAAATTACAACCTTTTTCTCAAATTCCACTAGCTGGCAACTCAACCAATTATCTGTATTGTGGTGTGGTTAGTGTTAACTCAAAAATAAACTTGCTTACACACAAACATGGAGAGGTGTCATTATGGATGCCAATAAACTCCTAGAGTTATATGCAATAGGAGAGAGAGAATTTTTTAGAGCAAATCTGCATCAAGCGAACCTTTACGCCGTTGATTTGAGTGGTGCTAACTTTACCGAAGCCGATTTAAGTGGAGCCAACCTGAGTCAAGCAAATTTGATTGGTTGTAATCTCAGCCGCGCCAATTTAACTGATGCAGACTTAAGTGGAGCTAACTTAAGTGATGCAAACTTAAGTGAAGTAAATTTGATAGGTGCAGATTTAATTAGAGCCAACCTGAAAGATAGTAATCTCAATCGAGCTGATTTACGAACTGCTACATTAATTCTGGCAAACCTATTTCATGCCAATCTCAGCGAAGCGGAAATGAGTGGTGCTGATTTGAGTGGTGCTAATCTCAAACAAGCCAATTTGATAGGGAGCAATGTCATAGAAGCCGAATTAAAAGGTGCAGATTTCTTAGAAGCTATGATTACAGAACAAGAAATCACTGGTAGAGTGTTGCGTTTAAGTATCTCCCACAGATGGATAACATGGGCTGGTTGTCATTAAAACAGTAAACAGTGGACAGTGAACAGTGGAAACAACTTAATAACTGTCAACTGTCAACTGTCAACTGTCAACTTTAGTACACCAAGGGAGTTACACCGCGCATCTGCCGTAAAGAATTAATGCAAGCGGGACAGTCACAACCAAACAATTGAATTGCTACATCGCTTTCTGCGTCATTGAACTCTAACATCGGCGCATCTTCTTGAGAAAACTCCACTTCCTGCTGATAGTTAGGCACTTGAGCTAAAACAGAAGCTCTCATACAGACCAATCCTACCTTATGTTTATTTCTGATACAGGTTAGCTTGTCTGTGTTTTTGACTTCTGGCTCAAGTGCTTGTGCGTGATTTACCATCACGGTTGTAGATAGCATAGAGGCTATTAAGACGGGGCTAGAAATTAAGGCTAAGATAAATCTGTTCATGGGTTTCCTTGGAAATAAATTCTGACAACTCAGAATAATCCGATTAAATCCTACAGTGCTACTGATTGTCCATCAGGAGATTATGTTGCCCAAAACTAAATATTCATAGCGACTTACTTAGATTACCGGATTCTAGGGAAACTGTATCATCTAGCGATCAGCTACGCTGGGCGGAACGCCATCGCCTACGCTGGGTGGAATGCGATCGCCATCAAGCAAGCAGATGTCAGCTTAACTGACTTTTCACGGGATCTGGAAAACCCCTCTCCAAACCTCTCCCCTACAAGGAGAGAGGCTTTAATTTCTCCCCCTTCCCTAGTAGGGAAGGGGGCTGGGGGGTTAGGTCTGGCGTTAGCTTTTCCACATGATGTGAAAAGTCAGGTGAGCTTAACCCCCTACACCAAAATCATCTATCAGTCTCTAACCTATCCCCTGTCCCCTATCCCCTGTCCCCTCCCCACAATAAAAAATGCCTGCATATGCAGACATTTATGAGGCTTTCTGTCACTGTAATCGGCTACAATCATGTTGGAGCATGATTGTTTTATTCTTGCTGATTTCAATTAATAAATCAATCCTAATAGCTCATAATTTTAGACATAATTTATTTAATTATATCTTGATAATTGCCATCTTAATCATATATCACTGGATTTTTATTAAGATTACTAATCATTCACAAATGTCAAATTGATTTATTATTCAATAGCAGTTTCAAACCAAGAATAGTTTAGCAAAACATCAGGAAAATTTTCACTATTGTATAGACGTAAATCCTATCTTTAGGTCTACAGAGCTTGATTCATCATCATATTTTTTACAGTATAACAATAGAGGTGGTCAGGTTAACAACCCCAGAAATTCCCAGTTCTGGGGTTTTACTTTGTTCTCAAATATGATGTTTTTCAGCTTAGTAAAAAACCATTAATAATTAACTTAAGCAATTAAATGGAAATCCTACTCATATCGCCGGGGCGTATAAACCGAAATACTACCATCACTACGTTCAATAGTCCGGGTTTGGGTAGAACCGATCAGAATTACCGTCCGCATATCGGCGCTATCGGCTGCTAACTCCTCAAGAGTGATTACTTTGACAGTTTGTCCCGGTCTGGTAACATTTTTTGCCAACACTACCGGAGTGCTAGGTTTTCTATATCGCAATAATATGTTTCTAGCTTCTGTTAATTGCCAAGTGCGATCGCGAGAAACAGGATTATAAAAAGCAATGACAAAATCTGCTTGGGCTGCTGCGGCAATACGTTGTTCAATAATTGACCAAGGCTTTAAAATATCAGACAAAGATATTGCACAAAAATCATGTCCCAAAGGTGCGCCAATGGTAGCGGCTGCGGCCTGCATGGCGGAAATTCCTGGTGCAACATAAATATCAATACTATCCCATTCTGGTTTATGATGATAATCAAGCACTTCAAACACAGCCGCCGCCATTGCATAGATACCAGGATCACCAGAAGAAACTACAGCTACATATCGCCCAGTCGCAGCTAAATCAAGCGCCATCATCGCCCGTGCAATTTCTTCGCGGTTGTCTGACTCATGACGTTGCTTACCATCAGCCAGAGAACCAACTAAATTTAAATAAGTTTTGTAACCTACTAAGTCAGTGGCTGAGGTGAGTATTTCCTTGACTTCCGGCGACATCCACTTTGCACCGCCTGGGCCTGTACCAATAATGGCTAACCTTCCCCTTGGTTGACCGATGGTGTTGGGGTCGATGGGTTGGGGGGAGATGGCTGCAATATGAGATGGGGGAGATGAGGGAGAGGGAGGAGAGATGAGTTGACCATTACCTGTAGCGGTTAGGGCTATGGCTTCGGCGAGGCTGTAACCTTGTGTAAGTAGGCTTTCTAGTTGGCTGGGAGTGAAAAAGCGGGTGGGTACGTTGTAGGTAGCGGCTATGGCTTGAATTGCTGGACTGGCGGCGATGGTGAGGGGGGCGACTACTGCGGCGACAGATGCGGGTGCGAGTTGTGCGTCGGTGAGGAACTGCTGTATGGAGTCTACTGTAACACAGGGGTGGGTGATGGCGATCGCTACAGTTTGCGGATGATACACCAGACAATTAGCTGTAGGCTTGACTAAGCTTTCTGTCACCTGAATTGTTAACTCTCCCTCAGCGTCAATAGGTAACTGACTATTACTCAACCAAGGTGCAGTTCCCCACAACTTCACCCGCGCCCCCGCTAACAAATCTGAGATAAACTTCTTAGCATCGTCTGGGTTGGCTAAATGATATCCAGGGGGAGGTGATAACAAAGCTGTGCGGAAACGGATATCACCCGTGGTTGTAATTGCTGGTTTAACCTCAAGTACCTCAGCAATACGCCTGGCTAAATCATTCACCCCATTGAGTCCACCCAACAGAGGCACAACCACACTACCATCTTCCGCCACAGCCAACAAGGGCGGTTCTTGACGCTTATCGGAAATTAACGGTGCTAAGGTTCTAATCAAAATCCCAGCCGCACAAATACCAATTATCGGCGTTCCCCCTGCAAATAACTCTCGCAGAGTTTCACCAAAATTCGTAAAGCTAACATCAACCTCCCAAGTGCGTCCTGCTAAACCGTACAGTTTCGCCCCTGGTAAGACGGTGATAATTTTCCGGGCTAGTGGTACGCTATTTTGACCCAATACTACAACAGCAGGTGCAACCATCATCATGAAACTTTTTGAATAGTCGATATCTCTCAAATCAAAGCATAGATGTATACAGATAAACAAATATTATAAATAATGGTAATTGGTAATTGGTAATCGGTAATTGGTAATGGGAGAAATAGTCACAGCAAGTTGCAGGTAAATGAGGTACAGATATAAATTGTAAAATTATTGTGGGGTGGGCATCTTGCCCGCCCTTGTGTACCTCACGAAAATACGTTTATACTCAGCTTTAGATTTCCTTTCCAAATAGGCTATTATTATATCTTGCACCATTACCTTATTGCGAAAAGTAAAGCCCAAAAGCCTATTATTTCGTAGGGTGGGCATTGCCCACAACCTGCTTATTTAGAAGGTGCAAGATGTCACTCTTACTTACTCAATTACAAATTACCTTTGACAGGTTTAAAATCTCTACTTAACATTTGAGACGCAGAAGAAGGATCAATTATGCCACCAATTTCTTTGGCTAATTTATGACCTTCATTACTAAAACTTTTAAGCCTATCGTTTAAACTCTCAATTTTTGAGGTATCAATAATCATTCTAATAGCTGTTCCAGCTATATCCATTTTATACTCTGATTTTTCATCTCCTTCTAAAAAAATTCCTGATTGTCCGCTACAAATAAAAAAATTACCACCATTGCGACAAAGACGACTTGTCATGTATAACCCATAACCAGAATTTCCCCAATGATCATTAGGATCTCGACGCTGCCCTTTGTAAACCTTACCAGATATTCCGGGAAGCAAACTCATTTGTAACGCCTCATAGTCACTTTTTATTTTTGTTGATAAAGATGGATTTGCAGACAAGGCTTTAAGAATGCCAATACCAGAATCTAGAACCCCTATTTCAACCTGATTTTTACTAGGCCAATACTGAGCGCAGTACCAAATATTTTTTGATTGACTATGCTCGACAACATTTCTTAATATTTCACAAATTGAGTACTCTAAGGTATCCACTAAATCTCCCTCATCCTGACGAGTTAACATAGAACTTAATTGCCGAGAGTAACGTTGTATCACATCTCCAGTATGTTCTAAATTTTCATTTGCTTCGTTTTGAATATCTGCAACTGAAAAATACGTAATTGGTAGATAAGTACTACTACCAGACGCTTCTCCTGGCTTTTTTCCGTAATCAACCCGAAATGCTTGGAAAAAACCCATATGGGCAGCATAATCATGGTTTTGGCAATTTTTAAACAAAAACTTAGAACTGGGGTGTTTTTTTTGAAATTTAGCAAGTTGTTGAGCTAAAAATAACATAGAAAAGGGAGGAAAAAAACGCTTATCTCCCATATCAAATAGATATACTTCTCCTTCGTCGATTGTCTTCAATTCTCTTGAAAAGTCAGTTATTCCCTTAATATTTAATTCTTCTGGTAAATTTATAAGGATTTCTTTCATTTATGTTTTCCTAAAAAATAACTTTTTCAGAAAGTAAAGTAGGTAGGGCTATCCCTTACAGAATAAAGACAAGGTGGGCATTGCCCACCCTACAAATACTCGGTCTAACATATCATATTCATTTCATATTCATTTTGCTTCTCCAATAACTTTTATAGCGGATTGCAATCGGATAGAATACAGATTCATCTGCGTTCATCTGCGTTCATCTGCGTTCAATCATTTTTTCTGTACATCACTGACTTGAAAACCGCTATAAATCGCTTTCGTTTGCTACATTTCAGCAACCAAGACAAAATATATAATCCCTGAAACCTTTGTTAATAGTAGATTTCCGGGATTAGTTGGGAAACGGGACTGGCGGGACTCGAACCCTCGACCTACCGCTTAGGAGGCGGTCGCTCTATCCAACTGAGCTACAGCCCCAACTAGGAAGCACTTACAATGATAGCAGTAGTTTTAACTAGATTGCCAACAATCGTCCCAAGAACCGCCACCTATTTCTAAACCACAAAGATGGCTGTGTGCTTTGAGGATGACTAGACGGTTTTCGCCTCTGATTTGCCGTAATTCTATATCCAGCTTACCTTGCATTGTATCCCGACAACAAAATTGTAAACCCTGGGCGGTCGGCGCACGTAAAGGTGTACCCGGTAAATGGGTAGTTCCAGTTAATTTCACCTCATAATCTGAATTGGTGGCTTTCATTTCCCACTTACCCCAAGGCTGAATTTTCCACTCTACTTTTGCGTTCCAGGGAACAAACTCATAGAATTTACCTTGATAGTGTAAGCCAATCATGGCTACAGATTCCATCCACCACAACACACCGCGCCTACCACCACCAGCAGTTAAGGCTAAGTCAGGTTCGCCATCGAAGCTATTACAGTTAACCCAAAACCATTTTTGCGGAAAAGCACCACCCCAGTTTTTTTCACTATAAGCTGGCGCATTCTGGAATTGGTAGATTTTACCATTCCAATCAATCCAACCGCTAGCCAAACCATGCGCCATTAAAATTTGCCATCCGGGTTCAAATATCTGCAAAAATGACAGCCAGCCAGCTGTGGATTGTTGCATACTATCTCGATTTCCCCAACCGTATAGGGGTTGAATTTCGTACTGCCATTGGCAATAATTACCTGTGGCGGGGTCTTTGATAATGCCTTGATTGAGGGTAGCTGTAGCTTGGTAGCCTTGCTGTACATGGGTTGCAAACTCTGCTGGTAGGAGGTAGATAGGTTTGGTGTTGAGGTTCGTTTCTCCCCAATGACCTAAAGCGAGAACATCTGGACTAGCCCAAAATTTGTTGACATCAGGGAAAGTCCGACAGATATATTCATCATCAGCACCCAAGATTTGAGCCGCACCGCCACTGTCAGGTTTACCCCCGATGGGGTCTTCAATGGAATACATGAAGGCGAAGGTTTGACCGCAGTCTGGTAAGGTGACTCGATAATACCAACCTTCAAAAAAACGGCGATTACCACCGTCCCAATGATAGCCGCTATGGGGCGTTTGCATTTTGGACATTGTACTGATGATAGATGCTGATTTGGAAATGCGATCGCCTACCACCCACCGGAGCGATCGCGCTTATCTTAGATTAACAACTTCCTCAAAAATCGGGAATATGTTGATTTATCAATGATTTTAGAAATTTTATCTTCAAAAACCTCGTGAGAATTTAGTTAATATAGATTTACATAGTTTTATTTTTTAGTATGTGCGATGTCTAACGACAAGCCGCGAAATGGTTTAGAACTTGATATTAATTATGCTTATGAAATTCTGGGTTTAAAAGCTGGTGCATCACAACTAGAAGTAAAGCAAGCTTACCGCAAGTTAGTGAAAATTTGGCATCCCGATCGCTTCGTTGATGCAAAGCAAAAGCAGCAAGCGGAGGCAAAAATTAAACAAATCAACGCGGCTTACAATACAGTCAAGGCGGTAATTCCCCATGTTGAGAAATCGTCGTCACCACCGCCTCCACCCAAAAAATCGGGGAAAGTATCTGTAAATCGTTGGGGTGCGGAAACATACTATAACTGGGGTGTTGAGAGTGTAGCAAAAAAAGAGTACGAGGAAGCGATCGCCTACTTTACCCAAGCCATTCGTCTCAACCCTAATTATATTGCAGCCTACAAATATCGGGGATTTGTTTGTTCCCAGTTAGGTTACGAATATCGAGCCACTGCCGACTTAAATAAAGCCGCACAGTTAGAAGGTAAAATTCCCAAAGCGACTTATACCTCGTCGTCAAGATATAAAATCCAACGTAATTCCTTTATAGAAAGATTGTGCCACAAAATTAAACAAGTTCTCAGACTCAGATAAATTTAGCGATCGCGTCTGATATAAACAGTCAGTATATGGGAATACTAAGTATAGTCAAATGAGAAGCTTCTCTTCTAGTATTCCTAGCGTGAGCCATATCTGACTAAAAGTCGCTATATATATCATTATGCAAGACTTAATATCCGTTCGCAGTCTCAAAGGTCATTCACATGAGGTTATTTCTGTTGTATTCAGCCGTGACGGACATACACTGGCTAGTGGTAGTGATGACAAAACTGTAAGAATTTGGAATTTAACTAATAAGGAGTCCATAATTCTTAAAGGACATGGTGAATCATCTTGGTCTGGAGGTGTTAATTCTGTAGCTTTCAGCCCAAATGGTAAAATTTTAGCTAGTGGTAGTAAAGATAAAACTATTAAATTGTGGGATGTATTTACAGGAAAAGAAATATGCACTCTCACAGGACATGAAGAAAAAATTCATTGTGTCGCCTTTAGCCCTGATGGAAAAACTTTAGCTAGCGGTAGCGGGGATAAAAGCATCAAATTTTGGTCGATAGAAACAGGACAAGAAATATATTCTTTTAAAGGGCATTCAGATGATGTTTTATCTTTAGCTTTCAGTCCAGATGGACAGGTTTTAGCTAGCGGTGGTGCTGGGAATGACAAAAAAATTCAAATTTGGCATATATCTCAAAGAAAAGTTCAGACTATTACTGGACATTCTGATTGGTTCGGAGGCATTAGTTCTCTAGCATTCAGTCCAGATGGTAAGATTTTAGCTAGTAGTAGTTGGGATAAAACAATCAAATTGTGGGAGTGGGGCAAAGGTCAAGAAATTGGCACTCTCATAGGGCATTCTGATCATGTTTGTTGTGTAGCTTTCCACCCAAATGGTAAGATTTTGGCTAGTGGTAGTAAAGATAAAACTATTAAGTTTTGGAAAGTAAATACTAAAACTTTAATACACAGTGTAGCAGCGCATGAAGAATCAGTTTATTCTGTGGCTTTTAGTCCAGATGGGAAAACTTTAGCTAGTGCTGGTGGCGATAAAATTATTACTCTGTTACCTTGTCCTGAAATCTGAGTCATTATTTGTAGGACTTACGCAACTGGCATATTTTTTCTGTAGGGTGTGTGAGGAGCGATAATATTTGAACGTAGTCATGAGACTTGTAGCGTCACGCACCAACTACCAATTGTGACACTTGCGTAAGTCCTGATTTGATATCTTGCACTTTCTCAATAAGATAGTGGCGATGCACTCCCCACCCTACGTATCTAAAATGTGGCATTAGCCAAAATCTAACATCTTATTCATCTGCGTTCATCTGCGTTCATCTGCGTTCGATTTTTTTTCCAATCTATTGCCACATTTTAGTCTAGACAGTCCAGTAGGGTGCGTCAAAGCAGCGCTTAACGCAGCGTATTTGCTGGTGCGTTACGGCTAATTCTTAATTTCGCTAATACTCAAATCCTTACATAGCCGTAACACACCCTACTTAATATTTACTTTATAAATAACCTCTCAAATGAAAGTTTGACCAGTTTTTATGGGTGAAATTAACATAGCTCTTATTAGTAAAAATCAAATAAATTGTAAAAATTTATTAGTCTTGTCCCTAGATGAAAGTAAAGATACTGTAAAGGTGCAACTATATTCATTCTTTTGAAGTATCTAGCTTTTACCTGAAGATAGATCCGTTATTGAAAGTATCAAAGTTATTCTGATAAATATTCAAACCAGGGTTATAAATCCAACTCAAAATCTCTCATTCAGTAAAAATGTTTTGTTTTTACGAAACTTTATCTTGTCAAAATTACAGTGAGGAAAGGAAACTAAAAATTATGACTAACCCTAATGAACGCGAAGTTAATAGAGAATCTTACACTGATAATAATGGTAATACCCATCACGTAACCAGAACTACAGAAACCTCTAATAATCGTTATAGTAATGGTTATGTCGATGGTCGTAATCTTGAACGCAACTATCAAGCTGATCGTGATAACGAAAATACAGCTACTGGGTTGATTTTTGGTATTGTCTTGACTTCTTTGGTAGGTTTGATGGCTGGCGCACTGTGGTATTTTAATCAGAACAATGCGGCTGTTGATAGTACTGCACCTGTAGAGACTCCTGTTACCGCTAGTCCTAGTCTATCGCCTCAACCACAACAAACAACCATCATCGAAAGAACTAGAGAAGTACCTGTTGTTGTTCCTCAACAGCAAGTTACACCAACACCAACATATTCTCCACCGCAGGTTAATATTACTGTTCCACCTCAGCCTTCTGTGAGAGTGACAGTACCTCCTGTAGCACCTAATACACCTCAGCCGGCTCGAACTACTACCCCTAGTACAGAGACACAAGCCAGTCCTTCTCCCACCATTACACCTGAAGCTGGGGAGCAGCCACAAAATAATTCTGATAGCAGTTCTTCTGGTGCTGACGATGTTAATCAAAACACCAATTCTGGTCAATAGGTGACAGGTGATAGGTGACAGGTGACAGGTGATAGGTGATAGGTGATAGGTGATAGGTGACAGGGGACAGTTTGCCTTCTGCCCTTGTTGCCGGAAATTTTAAGAAAGATTTCTCAATTGTTGCGGTAAATAAATGGTATTGAAGTTTAGTAAACAACTATACCACTTACAAAAAAGGATGCTACATTAAGAGCAGGGTACAAAAAGGTTAAAAGTTCATTGCAACAAGTCTTGAAATTAGAGTCTGTACCTCCTCGCTCTAATGTTTTAATTATTCGCAATCCTAAAGTTGTTGGCTGCATCCTCTGTGAAAGTGTTTTCGCCTTGAGTGTACATGATTGTATGGAGGTGTTGAAATTACAGTTAAAAATGCCTGCCTATTGGAATTAAGGATGCAGGATTTTTAGGGATGTTTAATTGCGAATATTGTCCACCCTAGTTGAGTTGTTTGATTCTGTTTTTTCCTATCTTCTCTGACGATCTTATATTTACCAAACCGCCATTTGCTAATGATATTATTCCATCTTAGCTAATGGCGGTTAATATTGTTGGGGTCTGGGGACTGGCTTAAAATATTGTCATAACATAATCAAACTAACTGTAAGGTGCGTCAGCCCCAATAATGTCTTATATCAAGTTCGGCTAATTACTTAATATGGTTGTTTTGGTCGGTAATGGGTAATAGCTAATAGGTAATTGTTTTCTACCATTAGCAATTACCTATTACCAATTACCAATTACCAACCCCGAAGATATGATAAGTGATTAAGCGGACATGATATTACACATTCAAGTATTTTCCACATCTGACGCACCCTACCCCAAGTGTCAGTTGTGTAAGTCCTGATAGTAAACAGTTTGCTTGACTAACTTAAAGTAATTACAGTAACTTCTGGTGGGCAAAATAAACGCCCTGGTCGATAAGTACCTAAACCGCGATTAACATATAATTGGTTGTCGGCTACTTGATGAAATCCTTGCGCCCATTCCCAATAGCGGACTACTTTTGAACAGTCTCCTAGTAACAAGGGAACCCAGCGCCGCAATTTTTTGGGGAATTTTTTTAACAGCTTTTTATAATGATAAACTACAGGGCCAAGACCTGGTAATACAATATGTCCACCGTGGGTATGACCAGATAGTTGCAAGTCTACTCGCCATTGTTCTAGGATTTTAGCAGTATCTGGGTTATGAGATAAAACAATCCTGGGTATGGCGGGGTCGAGTTTGTTCATGACTGATGCAGGTTGAAATTCTTTTGACCAATAGTCAGCTAGTCCTACTATTGGTAATTCATGTCCGAAAGGATAAGCAATTTCATTCCACAGGACATTAACGCCGATACTGGTGAAGGCGGTTGTAACTTCGGCTTGGGAGTGACTGTAGTGGATATCGTGGTTTCCTAGTACAGCATAAACGCCATTGCGGCTTTGCAGATACTTAAGTCTGGATGCGAGTTGATGAATTGGTGTAGGGTCATCGGTGACATAATCGCCAGTTAAGACTATTAAATCAGGTTCGGCTTCGTTAGTAACTGCGATCGCTTCCTCCAACATCTCTTCCGACAGTCGCAAGCCATCATAATGAAAATCTGACAACTGCACCAACTTTAAACCCTGTAATTTGGGTGAAAGCCCTGCTATCTTAACCGTTATTTTATCTGTGCTTAAACGTCCTGTAAACAACCAGTGCATATGTGCTAGGAACTCCTCAGACCAGCGCTTACAGCTTATCAAAAATTTAGGTAATAACTTAAAACTTAAAAAAGTTTACCATAAATTTTATTTAAGGATTTCCTATAAATTAACTAGCCTCCCTCTTTACTTTCCAAGGTAATTACTGTTAATTCTGGTGGACAAAATAAGCGTCCAGGGTGATAGGTTCCTAAACCACGATTGACGTATAGCTGGTTTTCGCCGATTTGGTGTAGACCTTGTAGCCATTCTGAATGGTTTGACAAAAGATACTCTTTGAATAAACAGGGAAAACGCCGCCGGATTTTTCTTGGTACTTTGCGGATGATTTTTTTGTGATAGTGTAACACAGCCCCAACACCAGGAATGACGATTTGCCCTCCATGAGTATGACCTGATAATTGTAAATCTACTCGCCAAGGTT
This sequence comes from Anabaena azotica FACHB-119, assembly GCF_014697625.1. Classification (GTDB taxonomy): domain Bacteria; phylum Cyanobacteriota; class Cyanobacteriia; order Cyanobacteriales; family Nostocaceae; genus Trichormus; species Trichormus azoticus_A. Next base: position 14,718 of record NZ_JACJSG010000032.1, read on the forward strand.
GCAAAAACTCTGCGGTGTCTGGGTTATGACATAAAACAATGCGTGGTGTGGTGGGGTCTAGTTGCTCAAAAACTAATTTTGGATTAAATTCCCGATAGTAATAATCAACGAGTCCGACTATGGGTAATTCCTTTCCCCAAGGATAGGCGATTTCATTGCACAAAACTTGAATCCCAACTTTTGTTAATGCTTGGGTGATTTCTGTTTTTGAGTTTTGGCGATGTAGGTCGTGGTTTCCCAGTATGGCATAAATACCTGCATGAGTTTGGAGTTTTTGCAGGTGTTGGGCTAGTTGATGAATGGGTTTTGGGGTAGTTGTGACATAATCACCTGTGAGTACAACTAAGTCTGGTTGTATTTGATTGCTAAGTGCGATCGCTTCCTCTAACATCGCTGGTGACAGTCGCACACCATCATAATGAAAATCTGATAGTTGCACCAACTTCTTACCTCGTAGCGATGCAGATAAACCTGCAATCTTTACCGTTAATTGTTCTACAGTCAACGGCCCAGATAAAAGCCTGTGCATAATCTCAATTGATAAAGTTTTATAATAACCCACCTGCCGCAGCTACAACTGTTACATAAAGCCCAATCGGTTGCTCAAGTCTTGTAGCGATCGCTTCATTAAACTTACGTGAGTTCGATGAACCTCACCCTCCCAACCTCCCTCTCCTACGAGGAGAGGGAGGAGAAAAGAAAAAATCACCCTCTTACTCCCCTCTCCTGGTAGGAGAGGGGTTGGGGGAGAGGTCAAAACAACGCTGGTCACACTCACGTTAAATCTGTACGAAATTATTGGGGCTGACGCACCCTACAGTTAATTTTGCCTTTATAGCAGTCGAAGCATAGGGCGCGGACATCATACAATTTTAAAACCTTTAATTTCAAAGGCTTTCAGCCCTGTCAAGAGTCCCCTATCACCTGTCCCCTGCTATACATTCTTCTGCCTTGAAAAAATAAACGTCACAATAGATATATAAACTTATGTCTTATTTCCTATGTCTGCTAAAAATACAGCTAATAAAAGTTCTATCTCTGGTCGTGACTGGCCCATTGACCAATTACCCGGATTGAGTCAAGAAGAACAATCCCAACTCCAAAATTGTGGGATTAAAACTACAGCCTCCCTAGTCAAACAAGGTAAAACTTTAGAATCTAGGCTCGCTTTGGCTAGTAAATTGCAAGTGCATATTCAGTATGTGAATAAATGGATAGCCTTAGCGGATTTAGCCCGGATTCCTAGCGTGGGAACACAATATTGTGGGCTATTGCTTCACGCTGGTGTTGGTTCTGTGGTGCAGTTAGCCGAAATTCCCACTCATCGATTGCACAAACAAATTTTGCGCTTGCAGGTAGCAACTATGCAGCGCCGTGATTTATGTCCAGCAATTGAGTTAGTGCAGCAATGGAGTCAGCAAGCGAAAACAGTCAACAGTCAACAGTTAACAGTTAACAGTCAACAGTGATTCCCTTTCTCAATCTTTCGCTAATACTCCATTGAGGAAGATATCAGCCAGTCCTTCGGCCATTTGCTGCATTTGTTGGGGTGAAGCGTCTGGCTGCATCAGGGTGTTGTTAGAGAAACCAGCGATCGCAAACATTCCCAAGAAAACTTTAGCGACTAAATTCGCATCCATTTGCCGATAGATCCCTTTATCCATTGCTGTTTGGAAGAAGGCTTCGGCGACATCGGTCATTTTCTCAATGACTTCTGTTTGGATGCGATCGCGCAAGTCTGGGTGAAATTGCACTTCCATGAAGCAAACCCGCATTAAATCGGCGTTTTTTTGCAAATTCCACATTCTCCGGCGCATCACCTGGGCGACAGCCTTATAGCTGCCCATTTCGCTCAATTCTGTCAGCAAATCTGTGAGGATATCCACCCAACCACCCGTCGCCACTTCCACCAAAATCGCTTTTTTGTTGGGAAAATGGCGAAACAAAGTCCCTTCCGCCACACCTGCGGCTTGTGCTAAATCACGGGTGGTAGTACCATCAAAACCTTGAGCAGCAAATAACTTCAGCGCCGCCTGTAAAATGCGGGAGCGTGTCTGCGCTTCAGAAGGTGGAGAAGAATTAAAAACTCGCATATTCGTTATTGTAAAATCTCCGAAACATTACTTGTAGCATTATTGTCTAACGTCAGGAGCAAAAAGCATAGAAAGCTTAATACAAGATTAACGCTCTCAACAAATGGAGAAACATCTTAGTACGTTAATTAATGTAAAAATATTGCAATTTTGCTGATTAAATACCCATGTTTAATTGTGTCGTTTTGTCTAAGCTGATTAATCCTACGGCGGGTAGAAGGAGCATGAGCATATTAAATCCAGGTATGAGAAGGCGATCGCAGCTATCTGTTATTAGTTACCGTTGATAATAAAAATGAGGTGATCGTGCAATGGATACCCGATTAAAATACCAAGATATCATTAAAACCATACTCCAAGACCATGCCGATTATCGAGCTAATTTACCCGATGGTTATACATCTCAAGTTTTGTTTGATGATCAGCACGGACAATACTTGGTTTTGGATATAGGTTGGAGTGGCGATAAATATCTTCATAATACACCCATCCATTTAAGTTTAATTAATAACAAAATTTGGATTCAATATGATGATACAGAAGAAGGTGTAGCCACTGATTTGCTGCAAGCCGGAGTGCCTAAAGAAGATATAGTTCTCGGCTTTCGCCATCCTAAAGTACGGATATATACGGGTTTTGCTGTAATATAAGACAAAGAATCAGTTTTTTATCAAATTTCCAGATTTCTTTGTTCCCAGTAATTAGGCTGGCGCTTACATGCGATCGCAATAACCCAAATCACTTCTTCAAGTTCAGTATAAACTTCACGAATACTTGTCTCGTAACTCAGAAAAAACCTGGGATGATAATTCGCAAATAGCTGTTTTGCGCTTAATATCTTCTAACCGTTGGTTTAATTCTGTATCCCATGCAGTTTCTAGATTATCATCTATATCTTCATCTAAAGAGTTAATTAAAAAGTAGGCAATTTCAGCACGTTCTTTTGCAGAAAGCCCAGAAAGTTGTAGTTTAAGTTTTTCGGCGGTTTCACTCATGCTTATCATAGGATATTTTGACTCTTAGTAAATTTTGACTATTAGACCTCTTGCAAAAGTCGTTCTTAGCGTTCTTTTCTTTGCGTTTTTGCGCCTTCTCTACGAGACGCTACGCGAATGCGTGAGACAAAAAAAGATTTATGCAAGAAGTCTATTTTATCCAAACTCAAGTTTGAGCATATATTACAAAATGCGAAATTCTCTTGCACCGAAGCGAGGGATACTATTATGCACTTGATTACTGATATCCTCCGCAGATGATAAGTGCGATCGCCTACGTGGAGCATCGCTCATCGCTTACAATAGGGCGGAGCATGATTGCATTTATATTTCATTACTCAAATTCCTGAAGCTCATGAATCAATCTAGTCGTTCAATATCCCGGCGGCTGTTGGCAATTTTGTTAGCCACAGTCCTCTTCTGGTGGGGATGGACACCAAAAATTGCCTTAGCACAAAGGTCTACCACTGTCCAACCAAGCAAAACACCTACATCCAAGGTGCAAACTTCGATTCAACCTTATTTGGAGCGGGTAATTAAAGAGTTGACAGAGTTCCGATTAGATAATGGGATGAAGTTTATTGTCTTAGAACGCCATCAAGCACCAGTAGTTTCCTTTGTTACCTACGCCGATGTCGGTGGCGTGGATGAACCAGATGGGAAAACAGGTGTGGCTCATTTTTTAGAGCATTTGGCGTTCAAAGGCACTACAAGCATCGGTACAACAAACTATCAAGCCGAAAAACCCCTGCTTGAGCGTTTAGAGCAGTTAGATACGCAAATTAGAGCCGCAAAAGCCAATGGTAAGCAAGATGAAGTTACTAGGCTACAAGCGACTTTTAAGGAAGTAGAAGCACAAGCTGCTAAATTAGTCAAGCAAAATGAAATGGGGCAAATTGTCGAACAGGCTGGGGGTGTAGGTTTAAACGCCACTACCTCAACGGAAGCGACACGTTACTTTTACAGTTTCCCCGCTAACAAGGTGGAATTGTGGATGTCATTAGAATCTGACCGATTTCTTGACCCTGTAATTCGCCGGGAATTTTATAAAGAAAAAGATGTAATTTTAGAAGAGCGGCGGATGCGGGTGGAAAATTCACCCATCGGCTTGATGGTGGAAAAGTTTATCGATACCGCTTACAAAGTCCATCCTTACAGAAGACCTGTCATTGGTTACGACCAAGATATCCGCAACCTCACCCCAGAGGATGTACAAAAGTTTTTCGAGACTTACTACGTACCTAGTAATATTACTGTGGCTGTGGTTGGAGATGTCAAACCGGCTGAGGTGAAAAAACTAGCACAAACCTACTTTGGTCGCTACAAAGCCGCACCCAAACCACAGTCAAAAATTCCCGTAGAACCACAGCAAACTCAAAAGAGAGAAGTGACTGTAGAACTACCTTCTCAACCTTTTTATTTTGAAGGTTATCATCGTCCGGCAATTACCCATCCTGATAATGCGGCGTATGATATTATCGGCGCTTTGTTAAGTAATGGGCGCACTTCGCGGTTGTATAAATCTTTAGTTGAACAACAGCGTTTAGCGTTGAATGCTCAAGGTTTTAGTGGTTTCCCTGGGGATAAATATCCCAACCTGATGCTGTTCTATGCTCTCACAGCTCCCGGTCATACAGTTGATGAGTTGGCGGTAGCTTTACGTCAAGAAATTGACAAGCTAAAAACTGAACCTGTCTCGGCTACTGAGTTAGAACGGGTAAAAACACAAGCTAGGGCTGGGTTGTTACGTAGCCTTGATTCTAATATGGGTATGGCACAACAACTGTTGGAATATGAGGTAAAAACTGGTTCTTGGCGGAATTTGTTTAAGCAATTAGATGAGATTATTGCTGTAACTCCTGCGGATATTCAGCGAGTGGCAAAGGCAACTTTTACACCAGAAAATCGCACAGTTGGCAAGTTGTTGTCCAAAAAAGCATAAGCAAGACACCGCAAAGATTAGGAGATAAGCAACGGATATGCACAGGCTTAAACAATTCAAAATGCAAAATTTCCGATTCAAAATGCAGAACAGTAAGAGGTTGATTTATGTATTAGTTGCTGTGTTGGCGTTTTTAACTGTCACTTTTAACTTTTCTTTGACGGCGACAGCAGCAGCCAAACATTATACAGAGTTGCAATTTGCCCCTCTACCTGAGATTAAGTTACCCAAATATGAACGGTATGTGCTGCAAAATGGCTTGGTTGTGTATCTGATGGAGGATCACGAATTACCTTTAGTCAGTGGTACAGCAATGGTACGGGCTGGGAGTCGTTGGGAACCAGCAGATAAAGTGGGACTGGCTAGTTTTACGGGTGCAGTCATGCGGACTGGGGGAACTAAGCAGCATTCACCTGATAAGCTGAATGAGATATTAGAGCAACGGGCTGCATCTGTGGAAGTGAGTATCAATGAAGCTGCGGCTAGTGCTAGTTTTGAATCACTGACTGAAGATGTCGATACGGTGTTTGGGTTGTTTGCAGAGATTATGCAACAACCAGTATTTGCCCAAGAAAAACTAGATTTAGCGAAAACTCAAGCTAAGGGGAGTATTGCAAGGCGCAATGATAACCCCAGTGATATAGCTAGTCGGGAGTTTCGCAAGTTGATTTATGGCAAAGATAGCCCCTATGGGCGGATTACAGAATATGCTACTGTGGATGCGATCGCCCGCGAAGATTTGGTACAGTTCCATCAAAAGTATTTCTACCCCAATAATACGATTTTGGGGATTGTGGGGGATTTTGATAGTAAGAAAATGCGATCGCTCATTCAAGCTAAGTTTGGCAGTTGGGCGCGTAACCCCAAATTCTCTAAACCAACCTTACCAGAGGTAGCTTCAGCTAATCAAGGCGGAGTATTTTTTGTCAATCAACCCCAACTTACCCAGAGTAGTGTTTTAATTGGGCATTTGGGAGGTAAATTCGATAGCCCCGACTATGCAGCCTTGGATGTGTTGAATGAGGTATTTAATGGGTTTGGGGGACGCTTATTTAATGAATTGCGATCGCGTCAAGGTTTAGCCTATTCTGTATATGGTTTATGGAGTCCCCGCTTTGACTATCCAGGGATGTTTATCGCAGGTGGACAAACCCGTTCTGATGCTACTGTGCAGTTTGTCAAAGCTTTACAAGCCCAAATCAAGCGCGTCCAAGCCCAACCAGTAACAGCAGCAGAATTAGCCCGTGCAAAAGATTCTACACTTAACTCTTTTGTGTTTAACTTTCAAGACCCTGCACAAACTCTATCACGGTTAATGCGTTATGAGTATTACGGCTATCCGGCTGATTTTCTCTTCCGCTATCAAAAAGCTGTAGCCGCAACCACAGCCGCCGATGTGCAACGAGTAGCCAAGCAATACCTCAAACCAGATAATCTCGTGACTTTAGTAGTGGGAAATCAAACCGCCATTCAACCACCATTAACTCAATTAGCCGCCCAAGTAACACCAATTGATGTGACTATTCCTAGTTCACAAGCGCGGAATTGACAGTTGACAGTTGACAATTGTCAATTGACAGTTGTCAGTTGTCAGCTGTTATTCTCCCCTGCCTATCTTGGCAGCATTTGAGGGTGGTGAAAAGTGAAGTTGTTGTTGGATACTCAATGTTGGTTGTGGGATTAAATCTGTTTTTTTGTACCTCATTTACTTGCAAACTGCTGTATCATTCAGCATTTCCCCATCTCTTAAAAGTACTAAAGATTAAAAAAAAGTGTTGATAGGAGATTTCTGAGAAATTTCTATTATCTTGTTTGATAAACAACAAAATAAGATAAACCTATGAGATTTCCAGAAATTGGTCAACTCGCCCTTGCCCTGTTAACCCAATTTGGGCTGAAAGTAATAGGTGCGATCGCTCTGTGGATTATTGCTCAGAAGTTAATAGAATTTAGTTTAAAGCTCATCCGCCGTGCTTTCCGCAGCCAAAATATTGAGCCGACGCTGATTAGCTATCTACTAAATATCATTTCTGTCACCCTGAGAATTGTGCTAGTTGTAGCCATTCTCGGCTTTTTTGGTGTGGAAACAACTTCCTTTGCCGCATTGCTAGCAGCAGCAGGTGTAGCCATTGGGGCTGCTTGGGGCGGGCTGTTGGCTAACTTTGCGGCTGGTGCATTTTTAATTATCTTCCGTCCCTTTAAAGTTGGTGATTTTATTACTGCCGCCGGGGTAACAGGAACTGTGACAGAAATAGGACTGTTCACTACTGATATTACCACACCCGATAATGTGTTGACAATTGTGGCGAATAATAAAATATTTTCCGATAATATCCAGAATTTCTCAGCTAATCCTTATCGTCGCGTTGATTTGCTAGCACAACTACATCATGACGTTGATCATAATCAGGCGATCGCACTTTTAAAAACGAGAATTAGCCAAATTCCCAATGTAGTCAGTAACCCAGCACCAGATGTAGAAATTCTCACCTTTACTTTGGCAGGGCCAGTATTAGCTGTGCGTCCTTATTGTCATAATGAACATTATTGGCAAGTGTATTTTGACACGAATAAAGCTATACGCGAAACCTTTGGCGAAGCTGGATATCCCATGCCTGAACAACGCTACGCCTTTACTTTTCCACCGGAAAATGGCACAAGCTCCGTTATTCCCTCATCTGTAATATCTTCATAATACGGTAACTACTTAGTTGGAACTTCTGTATCTTTTCCACACAACAACTCACAAAAAGGTAGGTCATTCAACAGCTTACCTTTTTACTATTTATTCTCTGTGCCTCCTTGCTTCTGTGGTGATTAAACATAGAAACAAACAGACACATAGATTAGGACTTACGCATAAAAACGAAAAATCAAGGGTTTGGGCAAGGGTGTAGGGGTATAGGGGTGTAAATCTTTAAAACCCTTACACCCTTACACCCTTACCCCCCTACACCCTGTCTCAACAGATAACCTTGGTGCGTAAGTCCTGATAGATAAGCAAAACCTACCTTAAGAAAGAGGAGAGTTTATCAGCTTATTCTCAATATTATGTCAGCACCAAAAAAACATTCTGGTTGAATTTACTGTTTTTAGTCAAAAGCATAATAAATAGAGAAAAGCTGATGAATATAGCGGCAATTAGTCAAGTTGCTCTGGCTCTTTTAACACAGTTTGGGCTGAGAGTTTTAGGCGCGATCGCTCTTTGGATTGTTGCTCAATGGTTAATTGATTTTGGCTTAAAATTAATGCGGCGGGCTTTCCGTAGTAGACAGGTTGAGCCAACATTAATTAACTATATTGTGAATATAGTTGCCGTATTACTCAGAATTGTGTTAATTGTGGCAATTCTGGGTTTTTTCGGCATAGAAACTACTTCCTTTGCTGCATTACTAGCGGCTGTTGGTATAGCTATTGGTGCAGCTTGGAGTGGACTGTTAGCTAATTTTGCGGCTGGTGCATTTTTGATTATTTTCCGTCCATTTGTAGTTGGTGACACCATTAAAGCAGCAGGTGTTACCGGAACTGTGGAAGAAATTGGAATGTTTACCACAACTATTAATACACTGGATAATGTGAAGACAATTGTTGGTAATAATAAAATATTTGCTGACAATATCGAGAATTTTTCTGCTAATCCTTACCGCCGTGTAGATTTAAAAGCGCAACTGCATCACGCGGTTGATCATGAGGATGCAATTAGACGGTTAAAACAGAGAATTAGCCAAATTCCTCATGTGTTAAATAATCCTGCACCAGATGTAGAAATATTAGAGTTTAATTTAGCAGGGACAGTCTTAGCCGTGCGTCCTTATTGCCATCATGAGCATTACTGGCAGGTTTATTTTGCCACCAATAAAGCCATTCGGGAAACTTTTGGTGAAGCTGGATATCCCGTCCCCGAACAAAACTACAGGTTTATTGAACCAACACCCGATGGCACATCCGCCAGTGTGGTACAACGCACATCTTTGAGCTAGAGTATGCGATAATAAAGATATATACCAATTTACTTGATATGTCTTCTTTTGCTTGCTCTAGTTGTGCGGTAGTCCTGAACCAACAACAGATGCAAAATACCTCACATCAAAACCAGTCTCAGGATGATTCGGTAGACCAAGTTAAGACTGTGGAGAAAACTTGTACTGTGGTAGAGAATGGTAGGGTTGTAGTCAAACCATTACCGCCACAAAGTGATGAGACTGCTGAGGCTTAGTTTTAGCCTATACTGTGGCGACATCTTCTTTAATTAGCGGCTGATACTCTTCACCAGAAAAGGGGCGAAAGTCCTGATTGCATAAAGCAGTTATCCTACACAATAAACGGAACTGGAACGGTGTGGGCGGTAAATTTACACGCTCTACACGCAGGTCTACTGAACTAGGGTCTTTTTTAAAAAGCTCAAAAACCTCACTCCGTAAATACCTTGGGCAATAACCTACCATATGGTTATCCTCTGTATTCAAAGATAATGCCTGGGAATCATGAGGGTTTTGAAATTCGTGAACTAACAATAGCTTCTCTTCTGGTTCCAATTTATTAATCCTCTCAATTGTTGATTCAGGTAGATATCTCAGCCCGTGGGCGAAAAAGTGTAACTGATATTGCCCTCCTGCATCTGGCTCTGGGCAGGGGAAAACGCCGAGATTGTCTGTTTCCCGCTTTCCCGCACTACGGGCTAAAATTGCCAGTGGATCTGCTTCATTGTCTGAAATATTTAGCCATTGCAGAAACTTGGCGTAATCAGGGCGGGAACGGGACATTAACCGATTAGAGAAGACTGAAAATAAGTGGGTTGATGTATATACTTTTTCTAAATCAGGAAATGAAGATAAAGGTGAAAAACTGCACTTTTGTTGTGCCTCTTTTACACCTTTGATGTAAACAAACTTGTATCTTGCACCGTCGAATGTTAACCGACCAATGGGAAACCAAGAGTGGCTCTGTGGGTCTTGCCAAGCTAAAAATAGTGTTTTTTGTGTCGTCACTGGAGCGATTTCCTTAAATCAAGTAGCCTGTTTTGGTTGATTTCCAAAATCTTCTGTGCAAACTCAATAGCAACAGTTGAGATACGCGATTTGTCAATGCGATCAAAAATCAAGCGCGTATTCGCTCTTGAGATACGTTCAAGACGAGCCAGCCAGATATGGGCAGCTTGAGGGTAACGGCAAGCAACTCGGTCAAATACATCAAAAGTTTTCAGGCTTTTTTGGTCTTCAAACTATTATAAAAAGCAGAATAACATTTATTTACATAAGCCTCGACCGAGCGTTTCTGTCTCTTTTCGTCAGTGAGGTCACGTCCCAGACAGGAGCCATGATCATAGGTAGGTGCTAAATGTATAGTTTCTGTAGAATCCACCTTGTATCGCACAAAACCCCAGTTTTCGTGATGACGATCTCCGTTGCCAATCCAAGCATCTAACAGAAGGTAGCCAACAAATACTTCGACTGCTTTTTGGATACCGCTCGGTGGTGTCCAAGCTATTGGCAAGCCTACGTCCAATGCTTCTATTACTTGCACAACAATATCTATTGTATGTTGTGATACGCCGTAGGTGGCGCAAGTAGGGTAATTTGGTACAATTGGCGTGAGAATTTCATTGCCATGAACAAGTGTCCCTCCTGGTGGCAAAAAGTAGGCTGAAACTACACCTCGATGACCTTCCCAAGTTTCTGCTAAATGGTAAGTGGCGTGGGGTAATCCTAAAAGCTCAGACAACTCTGATGCTACTTTTTCTGCCCAATCTTCCCCTATATTTTGTCGTGCTTGTTTATATAGGCAGTAACCAAGTTGTTCATGTTGAAACCAAAATTTATATTTGCTACCCATCGTTTCGTTACTGGAAAGGGCATAATCAGCTTTGGTAACAAAAATGATGGGAAATTCGGAAATAGCATTCATTATAGATCATTGACAGTAAGCATTTTTCGCTAGATTAAGCATAGCTGCTTAGTCTGTAACAAGTGGCTGGATTATCGACTATTGGTAAATGGTTAGAGAGTACCCACCCCAAGAACATCTACCTCCGCTACAAAGTGGCGATCGCCTACAATTAAGTTTTCTCTTGTAAAAAGTAGCATAAATCCATAAGTAAATAAAATCCTTACTTATATTTTTGCTGCTATCTTGCGAGCTAACCTCTCAAAATTATTATATATGTCTTTAACAGATTGACTGTAGGAAGAACCAATAGCACCGTCAGCAGGTTTTAAGTGAAACATCGGCTTGTGCGCTTCCTGAGCCATTGACATCAGGCTTTGGTAATTTTTAAGTACAGCTAAACAATTGGGGTCATCTTTTAAAGAATAAGCTTTACCGTCTGTTATATTTAAAACAGCATTCTGATAAACCTTTGGGATATCATTTACTAAATTATAGTATGCGTTTGTTGGACGGTCTAAGAGAATTGGTGGTTGCCAAATTACGTACCCAATTGGCTGCATACGTCCTGTTGATGATTTATAATCAATAGCATTATGTTGTAGGATTTTTTGCCAACTATTTTGCCAATTTAGTAAATTTTCTCCCAAATAACGTAAATTATCCAAAACAATTAAGTTTAAAAAAAGAGGTATGATAACGTAATCTGCGGACGTTAACGCAGTATGATTAATAGCTCCTAAATTTGAGCCTAAATCCATTAATATAATATCTGCTTTATAATCAGTACCAGTTTTTTTTAAAATCCTAGAAAAAGATGATATCTTCGTCAAACTGTTGACATTATTATCTACAGATTCGTACCATAACTGTGATAAGTATCTTTCTAATTCTGCCAATGATAAACTGCTTGGCAGCAAAGCTAATTGATTAACTATACTTTCTAAACTATCACTGCTGTCTAGCTGCAATTCACTAATATCAGCTTTACCTTTAATTATCGACTCAAAACAACCAAAAATAGTTTTGTGATCATTTTTTTTCGAGACAATTTCTTCTAGACGTTCTTCATCTAAAAAAGCAGATGTCAAATTAGCCTGTGGATCTAAATCAGCAGCGATTACCCGATATCCTAAATCACTGTACATCCATGCCAAATGATATACTAGGGAAGTCTTACCTACTCCTCCCTTATGATTAAAAACAGCAATTGTTCTGGTACTCATAATCTTTTTTTGAGGATAGCTAACACATAAGTATCTTCAACAATAAACTCTAAAGGCGGGTTGCCATTCTTTTCCAATTGTTGACGTGCTTGTTCAATACCCATTCCAAATCTCTGAACATGACCAAGATTTTTCATCGCTTCGGCTAAATGAGGATTACGATAATCTGTAATTCCTGGTTGTCCAAAATTTTGTCGAGTTACTTGACCGAAAGGTCCGCCGGGATTTTGAATTTCAATCCTATCATTAAACCATGTAATTCTTACTGGTGCATTTGTTCCTTCATAAGTACGGTGCATGACTGCATTTTTTGCTAGTTGTCGTAAGGCAACTATGGGATAATCAGGCTGACGAATTTCTATTGGTTGTGCTGTCACATCTGTTGCTATGGAAATATGAGCTTGCAAAATTTCATCTAACATCCGCAACAAATCTATCAGCGAACCACCGATTTCTTTTTGGTCTTTAATAGGATCAGTTAATTCCTTCCCATCAATGCGAAGAAACTGCACGTAAGCACAGGGTACATACTGTCTAGGGTCATTACCAATAACTAAGATACCCAAAACAGTTGGCTTAGGCGATGGTTCAATTTTAGCAAACCTGACTCCTGACAATTGCTGCTCAACAGAACGCTGATTTTCTTGAAGAATATCGACAGCCACAGAAGAAGGTAAATAATTTCGCAGAAATAACTCTAAATTTAGGTCTTGTAACTCAGCAAACTCTAGAGGACGCAAATCGAAAGGTAAATCTTTCCAGCGTCTTTTTTCTGCTAAACGCCGTTCTTCTTCGGGTGTAGCAGTTGCTTTGCGTGGCCCTACTCTAATCCAAACACGTCCATTAAAGCGCACAGGTGGAGCATCTGAAGGTTCTACAATGACTATAGCTAATTCACAGCCATTAATATTTCTTTTCTGTACAATTATGGTCGGAAAAGGCAAAATGTTACCATCAGACCTAATACTTGCAAGTGTGAGCAACAGTTTATCGTCTATGGAAAGATTTGCACAACTACCGTTATCATTAACCCCAATAAATAAGACCCCTGGCTGTTGATGATTTGGCAAGTCGTTAGCAAATGCACAAATTGCTTCACAAAGTCTGTTTTTATCAGATATCGAAGCCTTACGTTCAACCCGATCTGATTCTATATTTTTGAGGAGAAATTCCAACTCTTGATCATCCATGTGTTTCTCCTAGCAATAAGCCATCTGTTTTTCTATCTATTTTGTATCATAGTGGCTTGTGCCGGATATTGTTTTAACACCTGCTGCAAATATTGCCCAGTATAAGAACGGGAATTTTTAGCAACTTCCTCTGGTGTTCCAACTGCAATAATTTCTCCCCCCTTATCGCCTCCTTCTGGCCCTAAATCTATCACCCAGTCAGCACAACGAATTACATCTAGGTTGTGTTCAATGACTAAAATTGAGTTACCTTTATCTACCAATCTTTGCAATACATCTAATAATTTATGGACATCATAAAAAGATAAACCTGTTGTAGGTTCATCGATTAAATATAATGTCTTACCTGTAGCGCGGCGAGATAATTCTGTGGCTAATTTTACCCGTTGCGCTTCACCACCAGATAAGGTAGTAGCGGGTTGTCCAAGCTGCACATAACCCAAGCCGACATCAACTAAAGTTTGCAACCTTGTCACAGCTTTGGGGATGTTTTGGAAGAAATCTAAACTCTCTTCAACGGTCATGTTGAGAACGTCAGAAATAGATTTATCCTTATATTTCACCTGCAAAGTTTCGCGGTTGTACCTTGCACCTTTACAAACTTCACACTGCACGTAAACATCAGGTAGAAAATTCATTTCAATCACATTGACACCCTGTCCGCTACAACCTTCACAACGTCCACCTTTAACGTTGAAAGAAAATTGTCCGGGTTTATAACCTCTGGCTTTGGCTTCTATTGTTTGCGAGAAGACATCACGAATAACATCAAAAACACCTGTGTATGTTGCAGGGTTAGAACGTGGTGTGCGTCCGATGGGTGACTGGTCGATGACAATGGCTTTATCAACTGCGTTTAAGCCTTGAATTTTCTCTAACTCTTTGGGTAAAGGAACTTTTTTAGTGAGATGATGTTGCAGTGATGGGTAAAGTAATTCGTTAATTAATGTAGATTTACCGGAACCAGAAACACCAGTTACGGCTACAAGTTTACCTAAAGGAATTTCGACATCGATATTTCTTAAATTATTCCGATGGGCATTTTTAATTATCAGGCTACGACCGTTACCTTCTCTACGTTCTGCTGGTGTATGAATCACGTTACGTCCTGATAAATATGCACCAGTAAGAGATTTTTCTGCTGTTAATAAATCCTCTAAATCACCTTGGGCAATAATATGACCGCCGTGGATACCTGCACCGGGGCCGATATCAACTAAATGGTCGGCGGCACGGATGGTTTCTTCATCGTGTTCGACTACAATTAAGGTATTACCTAAATCGCGTAATTTAATTAAAGTTTTCAGCAGTCTGCCGTTATCTCTTTGATGTAAACCAATGCTTGGTTCGTCTAAAACATAAAGAACTCCTGTTAAGCCGGAACCAATTTGTGTGGCGAGGCGAATACGTTGGGCTTCCCCACCAGAAAGGGTCATGGCTGCACGGTCTAGAGTAAGATAATCTAAGCCGACATCTAATAAAAATTGCAATCTAGCTTTCACTTCTCGCAAAACTAAATCAGCAATTTTCATCTGGCGATCGCTCAATTTTAACTTGTCTACTCTCTCCCGGCAATCCCTAATCGATACCCCAGTTAAATCTAATATATTATATTGTCCTAACCTCACCGCTAAAGCTTCTGGTTTTAACCGTTTACCCTGACATACTTCACAAGGTTGGTCAATTAAATACTGTTCTAATTTCTGCTTAACTAATTCCGTACCGCCCTCATATTGGCGTTGTAAAATTGGCAGTACACCTTTAAAACTTGGTGTCTTTTGGTTATCTTTACCTTCTGCTTTCTCCCCATACAAAATAATTTGCTGTTGTTCTGGTGTCAGCTTATGCCACTGGACTTGTAACTCAAAATTATGAGTTTGTCCTAAACTATATAGTAGTTCCAAGTAATAGGAATTTTCCTTTTCTGACCAAGGTGCGATCGCCGCATATACTGGTGCATCAGGGTCAGGTACTACCAACTCTGGCGAAAATCTGCGTAAAGTCCCTAGTCCGTGACAGTTGGGACAAGCGCCGTAGGGAGAATTGAAGGAAAACAAGCGCGGTGATAACTCTTCCATGACCGCACCATGTTCAGGACAGGCGAAGTTTTCCGAAAAGACTAATTCATCCTCTTTCGTTTCTGCGTCGTCCGAGGGTGGACTAATTAGGATGTTAGCAATACCACCAGACTGTTTTAAGCACGTAGATAGGGAATCAACCAAACGTTCTTGTAGACCGTCTTTTTTCACCAAACGGTCAATAACAACTTCGATAGTATGGGTAATATTTTTATCCAACTCAATCGAGTCGGAGAGTTCCCGGACTTCGCCATTAACCCGCACCCGGACAAAACCTTGGGAAGCCAAACTAGATAAGGTCTTGCGGTGAGTTCCTTTCTTCCCCCGCACCACAGGCGCGAGAATTTGGAACTTTGTCCGGTCTGGTAATTCCATAATTCTATCAACCATCTCATCGATAGTTTGGGGTGCAATACAGCGATCGCATATGGGACAATGGGGTTCACCAGCCCGACCAAACAATAGTCGCAGGTAGTCGTAAATTTCCGTCACCGTCCCCACAGTGGAACGGGGGTTATGAGATGTAGATTTTTGGTCAATGGAAATTGCTGGACTTAAACCTTCGATGGCTTCCACATCAGGTTTATCTAATTGTCCTAAAAATTGTCTGGCGTAGGCGCTGAGAGACTCCACATAACGCCGTTGACCTTCAGCGAAAATCGTATCAAACGCCAAGGAAGACTTACCCGAACCTGATACACCAGTAAACACGATCAGGCGATCGCGTGGCAATTCCAAGTCAATATTCTTCAGATTATGCTGTCTCGCACCCCGAATCCTAATGGTATTCTGGCTGTTGTGATGATTGTAGGGAAGATGTCCATTTAAGGATGCAGCTAGCTTGTTATCTGACATATCGACGAAGATGATAGAGTGAGGCAGCGCGAAACAGTTTTTAATAATACTACTTTTACTATCGTAATAGTAGAACAATCGTACTGTTGTAGGTAGGGATTGCCCAATATCTATCCTACAGACATCCTCCCACGTCTGCTAGCCTGCATCCCAACTCATCATCCTACTGCGGGAGCATGGTATCGCACATCTCACCACAGACTCAATCAGAGGAGGAAAAGTCTGGAACAAATTCTCAATAGCTTGAAGTTTAAAAATGTTTAATGTAAAAATCAGGGTTTGAGAAAAGCTTAAAATAGCGTTTTCCAGATGCTATGAAAAGTTAACACAATTATTAACTTAACTATTTCCGAAACTACTGTACAGTATTTATACTTTTATTTTTAGAAATAAAGTTATTAAAAAATTGTTTTATATTTATACGATTTTGCTAATACGCTACTCTTCACCTTAAACAGATGGAAAAATATGTCTGACTTGCCTGAAATAAACCTTTCTGATCTGAATCTAGACCAAACAACACTAAAGGCAATTGAAAAATTAGTAAATAGTATTGAGGATTTGCTGAATAATAAGCCTGATGACGTTAGTCGATTTTTATACAAAGTTAACGAAGAGGTGAGAAAATTAAAATATCAAAAGGGAACTTCCGATACAAACTTAATTCATGCTAGTACTCGTGATCTTAAAAAAGCTTTTTATGCTCATCGGGGCATAGTTACTGTTGAAAAAAATAAAAGTATATCTTGTTATTTGCTCACATTTTATGCTGTAGAATGTGGTTTCAAAAGTATTTGGTTAAAAAGAAATCAGCTAACGGGAACTGATAAAATTCAAGATAAAACGCTAATCACAAAGGATGGACATAACTTTCGTACTTGGTTTAAAGAATTAGGACTACCAGCTACAATAGTAGGTAAGTATCCTGATTTCTCTAAAATTCCTTATTTTCGACTTGCAAGAGATCAATCAAGTTGGGATGTAGGAAAAGCTCATCAAGCCTGGCGATATGGCGTTGAAATGGATATTGACGATGAAAAACTTTTAGTTGAATGGTTAAATAGTATCTGCAATTGGATTAAGGAGGCACTATAATGATACCTTCAGATATACGCCTTTATACTTGGCTTGATGCCGAAGAAGTTATACTTCGCCTTCAAGAAGAAAATAATCTGCCACACTGGTTAGTTTGGGTACAAGCCTACTGGGATAGTTTAACAATTGGCATTCGCCCCGGTACTCAAGCAGAAGCAAAAGAGTGGTTGCAACAAGTTTATGATCCTCGATTTCAAAAATCTACAGAAGATGAAAGAGTAGACGGACTAATTATTTTAGAAAGCTTACCTAATAAACAACAACTTCTACCAGTAATTTTAGAAGAAACAGAAGAAGGACGTTTTGTCTCTAGACGAGTTCCAAGTTTGGCAAGACCAAGAGTTATTGTTTCAAATCATGAAAATGGCGAACTGCCTCCAAGTTTTACCGAGGATTTTCCATCAATAGTAGCATTTCATTCTTTTAAGGGAGGGGTTGGGCGAACAACTAATGCCTTGGCTTTTGCCCAGGCTCTCACAGAAGAGGGTTATAGCGTATTGCTAGTAGATGGAGATATGGAAGCACCTGGTATAAGTTGGCTTTTGGAGCAAAGGCTACCTTCTCCTCCTGTAGCTTTTGCTGATTTAATAGCTTTAGTTCATGGTGATCCAGATCCAGAAGCAACAGATTCAATTCAATTAGTTGCAAATCGGCTTCAGAGTGCTTTTATTGATAATATTTATATCTTACCAGCATTTCGTTCAATTAAGATATTTTCTTCTTTAGAAATTAGACCAGAACATCTAATACAAGGTGCAAAAAATCCATTTATCCTTACACAAATATTGGCAGATTTAGGAAGAGTTTTAAATGTAGATGTCGTTTTAGTTGACTTACGCGCCGGACTTTCTGAATTATCTACAGGTTTGATTTTAGATCCACGAGTCTATCGTGTTTTTGTCACTACTTTGAGTGGACAGTCGATTTCAGGTACAGCTAGACTTCTAGAACTGATAGCAGAAAAAGCTCCTTCTTCACAAAGCACAGAGCCGTTACCGACAATAATTATTAGTCAAGTTCCTGATGAATTAATAAAAGAACCTGATTCATTTTCATTAGAAAACAAAGAAATAAAGCTTCTGGAATATGCAAAACTGTCTCTCGGAGAGGACTTAGACCTAAGAACAAGATTTGACGATAATTTACGAGTCTTACCTTCAAATTGGGAAGAAGTAATTACTAAGCTGAAGCGTTCCGGGATTATAGACTCTGTACGTCCATTAGTAGACTTACTACCTAAAAGAAGTAGTAAAAATGCCGAAAGTAGTTCTGTCACTTTAAAAAATTCCAGAGAAACTCTCAAAGACTTTACGAAAAAACAAATAGTTGCAGAAACAGCAGAAAGTAACGATTTTTTATCTACTATTCCTTTACGTCATTTAGCCTTAGACAATAGACATCAAGTTCCTATTACAGTTGTAGTTGGCGCTAAAGGTTCAGGAAAAACTTACACTTTCTTACAAATAATTCGCCGAGAAAACTGGGAAAGTTTTGCTCAAGATGCCTGTGCCACTCCAGTCCACATAAGCGCCTTGATTTGTCCTGTTTTAGCACCGCTCAACTCTCAGCCTATTTTGGAACTAGCGAGACAAGTTCTGCAAAAGACATCAAAAGCTTTAGGCTTTAATAAGCCTTTAGAAATTGATAAAATTCGTGATTATATTAGAAATAGCTATCACCTCAACCTCCATGAAGGTCAGTGGCGAGAACGTTGGTTAGATGTAATTGCTTGGAGTGTTGGATTTAAACCTGAAGAGGAAGGAGCAGGTCGAGCATTAGCTGACCATTTGTTTTATACACAACAACGATTACTTGTGATTATCGATGGTTTGGAAGACCTTTTTCAAAATTTCACTAATGAGGAGAATCAAAAGACAGCATTAAGGGCTTTACTCCAAGAAGTTCCTGAATGGCTAGGGCTGTTACCTGGTCGTCCTCTGGGTATTCTCATTTTTGTTAGACGTGATATGGTACTAGCTGCTGTACGTCAAAACGCAGCCCAAATGATTGCACGTTATGAGCCTTATGCTTTGAAATGGAATAGAGAAGAAGCCTTAAGACTAGTAGCTTGGATAACGATGCAGTCCAAAATTGCTCTTGAAACTGATATTGAAAAACTTCACGATATGAAGGAAGAAGAACTGACACAGGTTTTAATACCTTTATGGGGTAAAAAACTCGGTTCTGATACCTCAAAAGAGGCTGCTTCAGCTAGATTCGTATTAGCTGCGCTCTCAGACTTTAGAGGACAAATTCAGTCACGGGATTTAGTGCGTCTTCTTCATTTAGCTGCAAAAGCGTCCGTAGACGATACAAAATGGCAAGACCGGATTCTTGTTCCCCCAGGCATTAAAGGTGCTTTACGTGAGTGTAGTATAGAAAAAATTAAAGAAATTGAGCTAGAAAATACTGCACTGAAAGATGTGTTTACTAAATTACGCGATCTTTATGAAGAAGAGCGAAAAATTCCTTTTACCAGAGAGCAACTTCGATTATCTATAGAAGAAATGAAAATATTGGAAGAAAATGGTGTAATCATACGAGAAAAAGATGATTATTATATGCCTGAAATCTTCCGTTTGGGATTAAATTTCTCTTTAACTGCTGTTGGTCGTCCAGCTATTATGTATTTGGCTCGTCGTGCGGCTAGACAAGGGAGTTAATCAGCGATTTTATGTAGGCAGAGTTTCATCAAAATAAAGGTCTTAGCACCTGATATAACAAGACGATTACTATCGGTGCAACAATGGGAATTACTACTATTAATCCCCACGTATCAAAGCGAAATTCTTTACTTTCAGACTTTATGAGAGCAATTACACCAACTGCTCCTATTAGTATCCAGATGCAGCCGAAAATAATAAAGATGGTAAATGCTGAGTCTTGCATTATCTTTTTTGTGTGTCAGTTGTCAGTTGCTGGTAAGTTGTTTTAAATTACACCCAATTATTATATTTTCCTTTATAGGAAATAAATAAACATCTCTCTAAGGTATAGAAATTGTGTCGGGGTTTAAATCCCCGACTGTTCGCGTAGCGTGCCGTAGGCAAAATGTCTTTAATGCGCGAATGCGTGAATTTTGAATTGTTAACTATGACTTTGGACTTTCCCTACTCCCCACTCCCCTCAAAATATAACTAGACAACTCACAAAATCCTTCTCCCTCAGCCGCAGTTGTTACATATCTAGGTTGATATTGCAACTGATTTATATATTTCATTACATTCGCCACACCGACAGAAATCGGGAAATAACGCTGATCAAATAAACTTTCATCATTAGGGCTATCTCCCACAGTGACAACTTGATTTGGAGAATAGTTAGGGAAATATTCTTGCAATACTTTTAAGGTGGCGATCGCTTTTGAGTGCCCTTGTGGTTTGATATGACATTGGACATTACTGTAAGTAAATCCCCATCCCATATCGTGGCAGATATCACCCATAATCTTTAATTCATCTGGAGTTAAGTTAGCTACATCAAACGTCCAGTCAGTGATGCGAAAGCGGTTATCACCAGATTCCTCAATTTGGGGAAATTTCCACTTCAACTGCTGAAAAACTAAAGCTAAGTCTTGCCTATGCTGGGTGATATCACTGATGGATGTTAATAATACTGGTTGCTCACTACCAGCAGTATAGAACAAACCGCCATTCTCCGCTATGGCTCCGACGACTGGCATCAAACTACTCAGCCCACTCACCCAACCAGCCGATCGCCCGGTAACAATTAGGACTTTAATCCCAGCAGCCATTAAAGCTTCTATGGCTTGCAGGACAGCAGCAGAAAACTTCCCTTGCTTAGTTAGAGTACCATCCATATCTGTAGCAATGAAGCGAATGCCCCAAATAGGGACGGCATCTTGAGAAAGGTCTGGCAAATTTAGAGGATGCCCAGAAATAACATTTGGATTTATGTACATATGCGGTTGGAGAAAGCTGTAAAAAATACCAATAATACAGCAATGTACAAGCCAAAATTTGGGAATCCTAAAAGTAAATAGTCAAATTTTTTTGTTTCCTCACTATGCCAACCTCGATAATCCTTGCCCAAACCCCATCGGCGAAGCCGAAAAAGACCATCCAGCAAGAAGCCAAAAACCAAACTCAAATTTCGCCTGTTTTACTCGCCACCTCTGGGGGATTACTTCTAGCGGTGATTGCTTTACTGGTTTATGGTAAGCTGCAAATGAAGAAACTGGAGAAACAGCTAAAGTTTGAAAAATTCCGTGCTAGCGAACTAGAGAAGAAATTCAAACTTGCTCTAGAAACAATTCGCAAAATGGAAACTAATCCCGACTTAGTGAATTCGCGGGACTTTAACCTCGATTATCTCAGGATGCGGATGTCAGAGGAAGTGTTTCATTTTGCCATACTCAATCAAGTAAAAATTAGAGTTAAAGATAAAATATCTCAAGCTTTGCGTCCCAATCAGGCGAACCAAGGTAGTGTAGGTATTGCCAATACTACTGGGCGGCAAGTTGATGAAACTTTTGATGTAGAGTATGAAACTGGTACTCCTCCAAATACTGCCAAAAGAGTATTGTTCCGCATTCAAGTGCGCTTAATGAAGCTACCAACCCAGGCAACTTCTGCCACCATTAGCCAGATTATTGACTGTATTGAGACTTATCTTAGCCCAATGGACGACGAAGATACATGGCAACCCACTATTCAAGGGCGCATTGCTCATATGCACTGGGATCAAAAGGCTAAACCAACGCCTTTATTGGTGTTAGAGCAATCTAATGATGGCGTGAATGTAACTTTCCGTACAAGTAGACAAGCAAATGTCCCCGCACCACAGAAGCCAGTTAGGAATCAGTAATTGTTGGGAACTATTGACTGTTGACTATTGACTATGAACTGTTGACTATTGACTGTTGACTATGGACTGTTGACTGTTGACTGTTGACTATTGACTGTTGACTGTTGACTACGTTTCACGCACCAGAATCATAACTGACGATCGCCGTTTGGGAATCACGGGCTAGTATACCGTCTTCCATTTCGACGATGCGATCGGCTATATCTAAAATCCGGTTGTCGTGGGTTACTAACAAAATGGCTGTACCTTGGTCTCTAGCGAGACGCTGCATAATTTCCACGACATCGCGACCTGACTGTTTATCTAATGCGGCGGTTGGTTCGTCTGCTAGTACCAATGGCGGATTATTGACTAGGGCGCGAGCGATCGCCACTCTTTGTTTTTGTCCACCGGAAAGATTGTCTGGGTAATAGTCTACACGATTTTCTAAACCCACGGCTGTCAACATGGCTTCTGATTTGGCGATCGCATCTTTCTGAGAAATATGCTCGTTCAACTCCACCGCCATCTGCACATTTTGTCTTGCAGTTAAAAAATTTAGCAGGTTGTGAGCCTGGAAAATATAGCCGATACTCCGGCGAATTTGCACCAGTTTATTCTGGCTAGCACCTGCTAACTCCACACCTAAAAATTGCAAACTCCCCTCTTGAACTGAACGCAAACCACCAATTAAGCTCAGTAATGTAGTTTTTCCTGAACCTGATGGCCCCGTCATAATCACAATTTCTCCGGGGTAAATTTCTAAATTTATATCAAATAAAATCTGTCTTTTAAGTGCGCCTTTGCCATAGTAATGATTGAGATTTTTAATGGCAATTACAGCTTCTTGTCTCATAATATTTAATGTTGTTAGGAGTGAATAGTTCCGAGACGGAACTGTAGTGCCGATAACAATTCAAAATTCAAAATTCAAAATTAGTTCCATTACCATCTTGCATTTTCCAAATAATCTCAATGATAAATCTAGCAGTCGCCAAATAAGTCAAGGTGTAAATGAATAGATTTTTACCCTGTCCCCTATCCCTTAGAAAATATCTGCTGGGTCAGCAGAACGTAACTTACGTACAGCGATCGCACCAGAAACGAAACACATAATAATAGTGAGGACTAGCACTGTAATAGCGCGATCATAACTCATAAAAACTGGTAATAATGTAGCATCTCTAGCAGTTCGATAGAGTAACATTGCTAACACCCATCCAGGTAAATAACCCAAACAAGCTAATAAAAATGCTTCTTGCAAAATGACAGTTAATAGATATCTTTGTGTATATCCTATAGCTTTTAAAGTAGCGTATTCTGATAAATGGTCAGCCACTTCCGTATAGAGAATTTGATAAACAATCACAGTCCCAACAATAAAGCCCATGATTGTCCCCAAGCTGAAAATAAAACCAATAGCTGTACTACTTGCCCAATAATAACGTTCAAAATCAATAAATTCTTGCTTAGTTAATACATTAACATCTTCAGGTAAATAACTCCGCAATTGTTGAGCGACAGTTTCTGCATTTGCTCCTGGTTTTAATCTAATCAAACCAATATCAATTAACCCTTGGCGACGAATGGGAAACATTCTCAAAAAATTCACATCGCTAGTGATTAAATTACCATCAGCACCAAAGGATGCGCCCAAGGTAAACAACCCGACAACATTAACTCGCCTGCGCCTTACTTCTGCGGAAATAGCCTGTCCTTTGTCAAAATTTTCTGCAATGGGGCCATATTCTTGTCGGGAAGAACGGTCAAATAAAACAGTATCAGGGAGTCTGAGCTTATCTAAATTTTCTTGAACTCCAGGCAAGTTAAATATATTAGTTTCTGGATTAATACCAAAAACTAAAATACTGCGAGTCAGACCAGTATAAGGATTTTTCCAAACGGAGTAATCCAAATATATAGGATGGACAGATTGAACTGTGGGTAATTCTAAGGCTTTATACAAGCGTCTTTGTGAAAAGCCTTTCATAGCAAGTACAGCGTTGGATTGTTTATTAATTAAAACAATATCGCCTTGCAAACTGGTATGTAAGCGAACATTACTAAAGTAAAGAGCATCGCGGAAACCTATCTGCATAAACATGAGAATATCAGCAAAGGCAATTCCGGCGAGGGCGACGGCTAGGCGAGTTTTTTCGCGTGTTAATTGTAGCCAAGATAGAGGTATTCTTTTACGGTTCATTCCCATGAGTATGATTGTTTGCTAATCAATTGGCATTGATTAGTTATTAATTTCAACTAATACCTTGGCGTAAGTTAAACCAGAGACTTTTTGACTATCTTCTGGTGTTAAACTAATTTTGACTTCCACAACTCTGGCATCAACATCGGCTGCTGGGTCTGTATTTAAGACATCCTTTTTACCGATTTTTCTGCCAATTTCGGTGACGGTTCCTCTGATTTCACCGCTAAAGGCTCCGTTATCGCTGCTAGCTGTGACAGATTGACCTATTTTGACTCGACTAATACTATCTTCAGGAACTTCGGCGATAATCATCATTTGGTCGGTTTGTCCCATTTCCGCAATACCATCGGCGGTGATAGCTTCGCCCGATTTGCTGTAAACTTTTAAGATTTCTCCAGCCGTGGGTGCTTGAACGTAGGTTAATTTTAATTCGGCTTCGGCTTTTCTGAGGTTGGCGATCGCATTACTCACTTGAGCTTGCGCCACCTGCACATCCGTGGGACTAACTTCCACCAATCTTTTGAGTCTGGCTTTTTCTTCCTCAATTTGTCTTTGTAAGGTGGCGATCGTTTTGTCGCGAGTAGCTGTCGCCTCGATCAGCTGCTGTTGCAAAGTCGTTAAAGTCTTCACCTGATTAGCTCTCGCCTCAGTAATTTGCTGTCTGAGAGTTGCTAGCGTTTGTCTCAAGGCGGCTTGGCTTTCAATTACCTGCTGATTTGCCGTCACAGCATTCAACCGTCTATTATCTCGCTCTTGCTGAGAAATCGCCCCTTGGCTATACAAAAATTCATAGCGTCCCGCATCCACTTGTGCATTACGCTGTTGCGCTCTAATGCGGTCGAGAGAAGCCCTCAAACTCGATTGCTGTCCGCTCAATTCAGCCTCTAAACGGTTAACTAACGCTTGTTGAGCCACCTTTTCCGCGCTGAGTTGCGACGCTATTCTAGACACCGTTGCTTGTTGAGCTTCCCGCTCACCAACCAACTGCGCCTGTAAACGAGCAATGACGGCTGTTTGCGCTTGAATATCCCTGGGAGAACCCACCCGAACCTGAGCTAAATTAGCGCGGGATTCCAAAACTTTAGCTTTCGCCTCTTCCACAGCAGCCAATTGGGTATCGTGATTATCTAAAAGAGCTATCACTTGACCCTTCCTCACACGTTCCCCCTCTTTTACAAACAGTTGTTTAACTCGTGATGCTGATTGTAATCCCCCCACAGGAGCCGAAAGTTTAATAACTTCCCCTTGCGGTTCCAAACGACCCACAGCACTAACATTAGTAACTACTGGTTTAATCGGTACGGATGGGCCTAGCCTTTTGATTTGCTCAAATTTAGCTGTAGCTAGTAACCCCGCAGCCACCGCCACTGGTAGGGCTACAGCAAGACCCCACCAAATCTTAGGTTGTTCTAGATCAAGTTGCTGCTCTCTTGATCTACGTTCTTCCGTCACCCTTGACATGGTTTTTTGTCCGTTTATCTGAATTTTGCTGATTAAAAAGTTAGGCGTTAAAGGTTAACGTGAGTTCGACAAGCGTTGTTTTGACCTCACCCCCAACCCCTCTCCTTCGAGGAGAGGGGAGTAAGAGGGTGATTTTTTCGTTTCTCCTCCCTCTCCTCGTAGGAGAGGGAGGTTGGGAGGGTGAGGTTCATTGAACTCAGGTTAAAGGTTAGAGGCTAACGTGAGTTCGACAAGCGTTGTTTTGACCTCACCCCCAACCCCTCTCCTTCGAGGAGAGGGGAGTAAGACGGTGATTTTTTCATTTCTCCTCCCTCTCCTACGAGGAGAGGGAGGTTGGGAGGGTGAGGTTCATTGAACTCAGGTTAAAGGTTAGAGGCTAACGTGAGTTCGACAAGCGTTGTTTTGACCTCTCCCCCAACCCCTCTCCTACGAGGAGAGGGGAGTAAGACGGTGATTTTTTCGTTTCTCCTCCCTCTCCTCGTAGGAGAGGGAGGTTGGGAGGGTGAGGTTCATTGAACTCACGTTAAACGAAGTGATAAAAATATCCCTTCTTTAGTCCCTAGCCCCTATTTTCAAATACCTGATAAATACTTATCTCAACAGCTTTTTTTAATGGCGATCGCCAATAGCAGCCTATGAGGGTGAGATGCAAAATAACTAAGAAGTAGGGTATTACAAATAAAGTTCACTTCTGAGTTAGTCAGTTTGGGTATGCAGATAGATTTTATTTTGCCAAAAATTTTCCATCTTTTCTGCAACTTACGTGACTTTATTTGTTTTTTTCAAGAGAATCTATCATAACTTTCATAATCAACGATTTATAAAGTAAGATTTGGTACGATAACATAACAATTTTTAGTAGAGTGTGTCAGTATGAATACTTTCTTGGTATAGCTGGGGTTTCTCCTACTGACGCACCCTACATTTTAGATATTTTTGTATCTGCAAGTCCCTTAACTTATATCTTGCGCCAGCCTCTTATTGACAAAATGACGAACTGAAAAGCTGATGATTCCGTAGGGTGGGCATTGCCCACCACATATTTATTGATAAGGTGCAAGATTGGAGTTAATTACATAAATTATATTTCTTTTGTTGGCGATAAAAGTAACAGAATCTACAAATACAAGGCAAAAAAATTAACGAGTGATGATAGGTACATTTTACAAAGTCATCAAGAGTAAAATTAGAAACTTATAAACGCTGTTGTCTCCATTTTTCCCATAACAAATGCACATCTTCTGGCTGTCCATCATAATTAAGCATTTGCTCAGGAATTATCACCCAAGGTTGAGCCTTACTTGTCCAAAGATTACCTACTGGATGTAACCAAGATGTGTCATCTAACGTTCCTGGTTTAACATTAATAGTATCTGGACTATAAGTCCGCTCATGAAATAATCGTGTTCCGCAGTCGCCACAAAACCAATTTTTAACTTCACGTCCGCTATCCGCTTTACGACTCCAGGCTTTTGGTTGTCCTTGAATAATCGCAAAAGCATCTCGTGCAACAGTCAGCGACATCCCAAAGGCACTGGAGGATTGTTTTTGACATTCTGTACAATGGCAAACATACAGAGTTAGCGGTTCAGCACGAATTTCATAGCGAATTTGTCCACATTGACAACCACCAGTGTATGGAAAATTCATAACAATTTAAAATTCCAAATTAAACCCACCGTATCATGGTTTTGGCGCTGCACTGCCCACCCTACTGAATATTTTCAATTATCCATAACCCGCAACATTCTATCTTCTATTTCTGCCCAAGTTTTCTGGGATACTAGCACTGCGGCTTGTTTGCACTGCAAGATTAAATAGTTAGCATAGAAATAATTGTTCCAAGTTTTTAATTCTTCTTTAGATAAACCCACCATTTCTAAATTCAAATTAAAGCCATTTAGCAAGGTTTGTAGCAATTCGTCGGCAAATTTGCGCTTTACAGATTGCGATTGATTATCATCAGGAATTACTATCTTTAAATCTTGCAGTTGCCCTATTAAATTAGTAAGATTTAAGTTATTGAAGATTTGCAATTTTTCAAGTTCGCGGATAGCTTTAATAGCTTTAGTGATGGCGATGGCGTAGGTGTTGGTGTTGGCGTTGGCGTTGGCGACGGCGTAGGCGACGGCGTAGGCGTAGGCGACGGCGATGGCGATGGCGTAGGCGATGGGGTTGGCGTTGGCGATGGCGTAAGCTATGGCGTTGACGTAGGCGTAGGCTTTGGTGTTGGCGTTGGCAATGGCGATGGCGTTGGCGTTGGCGATCGCTCTTTTACCAACAGGTTTCATATCTCCTGGTGATCCGCTTGTTTCTCGCTCTGCCCATTCTAATAAAGCTTTTAACTTAGGCGTATTAATATATTTCTGTGCCTCTTTTTCCATTTGCAGCAACAACTTATCTGCATTTGGACGCAGCAAACCTGATATTAATAAAAATACCTCTTTCCAGCTTGTATCTATTAAATGACGGCTCACCAACTCATCAATTAATTGCCAATCGCAAATATATTTAGCAGTTAAATACTCTTGCAGCGTCAGATGCGAAAAAGCATAAGCATCTCTTACCCTTTCTACCAAAATTCCTTGTTCTACTTGGATGGCTTTTAAAACTGCCTTGCTATCTAAATTTTCTGGGGTATTAACATTTGCCTTTAAATTAGTTTCAATTTGTTGGATTAGCTCATCTCTAGTAAAAAATAAGCGGTCTTGTTGAAATCCTCGATAAGCTATTTCTGCCAGCAAGCTTTCTTCTATCGCAATAGTAAAATCTTTAAAAATCGGGTCGCGTGTTACCCTTTTTTCAGCCAACCATTTATCTAAAAGAATATCTAGAGCTTTTTTATATAATTCGCTGCGATTGTTAGTAAAACTTTGATATTCATCATAATATAGGCATATAAAAGTCAGCAATAAAGGAGTTCTAGCTAATTCTTTGGCAGCCTCATTTTCTTGAAGTAACTCCCAACATTGCCGAGCAGTATCAGCTTGAATATCTTCTTCTGATTGAAACCAATTATATATAAACTGTTTTATTTGCTTATCTGTAAACTCAGAAATTTCTACGTTTTCAAATTTTATAAACTTTTGATTATAAGCAGCAGTGCGGCAAGATACAATAAAACGATTTTTTTGATATTGATGCACAAAAGCTTGAATTTTTGCCACTGCTGCATTCAAGTTTTTAGTTGGTACTTCGTCTAAGCCATCAAATAAAATTAATAATTTGCCTGCTTCTAAAAGCTTTTTAGTTAAAACTTGGCTGTCAACAAAATCACAACAGTTAAATTCTTGAACAACTAATTGTTCGATATTAATCTCATCAAATCTAAATCTTTTCAATTCGAGAAAGACAGGAATGCACTCATATTCAAACTTACCTTGTTTTCCTTTAAATGCTTCTAACCCTATCTTACGTAAAAATGTAGATTTACCGCCTCCAGGCGCACCTAATACCATTAAATATGGAAATGTATTAGCAACTTTTATACCTTCTTTTGTTTCAGTTTTTTGTGAGCTAAATATTCCGCTCTTAGCTGTTTTCAAAGATTCTTCTAAATCCTGAATCGATACTGAATTAGATAGTTCCCAATGACTGAGAACTTGCACAGCCGTATAAATATAATCCAAGGGTACAGACTGTTTCATCCCCAAAACCTTTAATCTGCCATACCGCTTGTAATAATTTTGGTAATATTGAGAGGCAGACTTGAGGATTTTTGGCTGAATTTGTGGGCTTGAGGTATCAATTACTTGACTCAGAATTGTTGCTAAATATTTACCAGCGTCATTAATTGCGATCGCTCTATCTAAAGTAGCACGGCGGACTGCTGCTAATTCCAAACTGCTTAAAATTTGCCTCGCTTCTCCTCTGACTATTACTGTTTCACTCATCTCACCGCCAGTAATAGTCAATCCCAACCTTTCTAACTCCTTAATCGTCTCACCAACAGCCTTTTTTACTCGCTTTTTTTGCAGTTCAATCAACGCTTGACGATAAGCTTGGCGATTAGGAAAATCTGCGGGTTTGAAATTAGGAACGAAGTTATTTTCGGACTGTACATCTTTGCCTTCCAGCCGCAGAATTACCAGTAATTCTTCATCGCCTCTTGCCTCTTTTAGCTCTTGTTCTAGCAACTCGTCAATTTTTTCTAGATGCTTGGGTTCTAGTTTCATAATTGTACTTGAATTAAGCCGTAGCCTTGGCGGTCTGATGGAGCTTGCAAAGTTTCACATCTATTAAATAATTCCTCTCTTAAATCTAAAACCTCTATATTTGGATATTGTTCTAAAATTAATGCAGCAACTCCAGAAACAATTGGTGTAGCCATTGAAGTCCCGCTAATTGCTTCGTATTTCTCTCCTGGTATTGATGAATAAATATTTGTCCCTGGGGCAACTAAATTAGGCACTTGATATTGATGCGAACCTATATTTAATGTAGCACTACCACTAAAGCCAGAAATCCGCTTGTCAATAGTTGAACTACCAACCGAAACCACATCCCGATAGTTACCAGGGCTGCGGGTACGATTTCTGCCTTCATTGCCCACAGCACAAACTGGTAAAATGCCAGATAAAAGCAAACTTTCAATTTCTGTTTCCATATCTGGTAAATAGCCAATAATACCAGCCGATATATTAACAATGCTAACTTCTGCTTGTTGGCTTACCCAAGACAGTGCCAAAATAAAATTAGACAAATTGCCAGTCCCACCGGGAATTATTACCCCACTAAAAATATTAGTGCTAGGAGCAATGCCAATTTTATCGCCACAAATTAATCCAGCAACATGAGTGCCATGTTTGTGTGTATCACTACTAGGATTCATGGGCAATACCTGATCATTTTCGGCATCAAAAGTGTAAGCTTTACTTATTTTTCCCTTTAACGCTGGGTGGTTGCCATCTACCCCAGTATCTAAAACTGCAATAGTGATATCTTTACCTGTATATTCATATCCTTTTTGACGACAATTATCTAAATTAATTGCTGCTAAATGCCATAAATCAGATTGAGAAATTTCTGTTTTTAAATCAGTAGCGCTGGCTACAGGTTGAACTAGCTCAATTTTGCGGTCTTCCGAGATATCAGCATTGGGTAATTCTTCCCGCATCCTCGCTGCTTCTTCCTCGGTCATTTTCACAATAACCGTCCCTGTAATCACAGTTTCTTCTTGTGCAATGGGAATTATATCATCCTCTCTCGCATCGCTAATCCAGTGGACAATTTCTTGATAAACTGGGTCTTGCTGCCAAAAAGCTTTGACTTCCACCGCTTGCACCCTCCGACTTTGGGGTGTTAATTTTCTAGATATCAGCGAAAGAGAGCGAGTCACTGAAGAAGTTTTAGGGCGAATAATATATAGTTTCATGTATAGCAGGGGACAGGTGACAGGGCGGAAAACTTTTGAAACTAAAGGTTTTAAAATTGTATGATGTCCTAACCTATCAGACGACTGCTAGAATTAAAAATTCAAAAATCTCAATGCTAATCTACTAGCGTGGCAAGGCTAAAATGTTGCAAAAAATTTTCTTGTGGTGTAGGCATCTTGCCTGCACTGGACGGGCAAGATGCCCATCCCACAAGAGTTTGCTAATGCACAAATTTAGTCTAGACAGTCCACTACCTTATTAGCGTATCAAGACTAAAGTAGTACATTAGGTAACGTCTTGATCATCCGCATTTATCTGCGTTCATCTGCGTACATCTGCGTTCAAATTTCTCCAAATCTATTGCCACGCCAGTATATGGTTATGGCGCTGCACTGCCCACCCTACAATTTCAACAATTAAGTACAAATCCTATAAAGCTACTGCTTGTATTTGGGCATTGCTTAAATTACTAGGAGCAAATGCACCATTCTCTGTAATAATTGCTGTGATTAAATTGGCTGGTGTCACATCAAAAGCTGGGTTGTAAAACTCCACACCAGCAGGTGTCAAAATAGTATCACCAACTTGATAAATCTCTTCAGAATTGCGTTCCTCAATAGGAATTTTACTACCATCAGATAATGCAAAATCAATAGTAGAAAGAGGCGCAGCCACAAAGAAAGGAACATTGTGTGCTTTAGCAACTATTGCTAAACTATAAGTGCCAATTTTATTAGCAGCATCACCATTAGCGGCGATTCTATCAGCACCAACAACTACAGCATCAATTAACCCCTGTTTCATACAATGGGCTGCCATATTATCAGTAATTAAGGTGACAGGAATACCTTCCTGCACACATTCCCAAGTGGTGAGTTTTGCCCCTTGCAAACGAGGACGGGTTTCATCAGCAAACAAACGTTCTAAACGCCCCTCGCGCCAAGCTGAACGTACAACCCCCAAGGCTGTACCATAGCCGGCTGTGGCTAAAGCGCCTGCATTGCAATGAGTGAGTAATGTAAGTTTATGTGGTGTTTTGGGTAAGACAGCCAAACCATGATCACCAATAGCCTGACAGGTTTGCAAATCTTCCGCATTAATAGCTTGGGCTGTTTGCAACAGACTTTCTTTAATTTGGGCGACGGTTCCTAAACTTTCATGGGCAGTTTTCAACATTCGACTAATTGCCCAAAATAAGTTTACAGCTGTTGGACGAGTTGAGCGCAATAACTCAGCCACTTTTTCTAAATGCTGTAAAAACTCATGACGTTGGCTTGTCTCAATTTCCCTAGCGCCCAAATACATCCCATAAGCCGCAGCCACACCAATAGCAGGCGCACCCCGGACAATCATAGTTTTAATCGCCTGCGCCATATCTTCGCTACGGTGAATTTCTACAACCGCATACTCATTGGGTAAACGGGTTTGGTCAATTAGGAGGACAGAGTTATTTTGCCAGATAACGGGATAAATCATGGTGGGGAGTGGGGGGAGTGGGGAGATGGGGGAGTGGGGGGAGATGGGGAAGAATTTCTGCCTTATCCCCAGTCCCTAGTCCCTATTGCGGAAAGTAAGCAATAATCATAGCAACTTTCGGATGATTACGAGCGATCGCATCTGGGGCATTATCAAACAGGGAAAGTAGTTGAGTTTTCTGTTCCACTGTCCCATTTAACAGCAGCAAATCGTTGGTTTTGAGTAGGCGGGAAACTTGCTTAACAAAGTTACCTCTTACTTTCTGAATTGGTGTATCTGCTGGTAGTCCAGCATCAGCTAATTCGATAGCTTCGCCTCGGCGCACTACTACCTGTAAAAGTTGTAGAGAGGCTTTGAGTTCTGTAGCTAAACTTTTAGCCAATTCGATGTTTTGCCTAAAGGTTTTGGCTTGGGCTTGTTCTGTGGTAAACGCTAAAAATACCCGATTTGTATGTTCAATAGGTAAGGGAAAGCGAGATACTAAAACGGGTACAGAACTACGTTGAACAATTTTATCAATTACTGTGCCAAATAAGTTTTCTTGATAGCTGGAATAGCCCTTCCAACCGCAGATAATCACACTAGCTTGTTTTTCCTCAGCTACACGGGCTATACCTTTGTCAATCGATTCATCAATTCTACCAATAGGGGTAACATTGGCTACTGCCGCATGGGCAATCATTTCGGCGTTGGATAGGAGTTGGCTTTGTTTGGCTTTAGCATCCGGGGAAATTTGCTGATTGCCCTCTAGTAAAATATGAAGGGGAAATAGAGTACCGGAGGCTGATTTCGTCAGGATGATTGCTAATTGGAGTAAGTTATCTTCCGTGTTGGGGTTAGCAACTGGGACTAAAACGCGATCGCCTATACTGCCACCTTGACGTACTACAATATTATCGGCTTCTGGCTTAATATTTTGTCCCCATTTTGCTGTTACCCAAGGCGAAGCAATACAGGTAACTAAAATCATGGCGATCGTACCATTGACTGTCAATTGATCCACTAGCTGGATATTATAAGCCACGGTGATCGCTGCCAAGGTGGAAGCAGCTTGCGCCACAGATAACCCAAACATCACCATGATGTTATTAAAATTCATGCCAAATAACTTACCCGAACCCCAAGCAGGTAGGAATTTAGCCACAATAGCCACAGTTACCATCACAGCTGATACTACTAGCGATCGCGGTTCTTTGAGCAGAATCAAAGGATTAACCAGCATTCCCACGGAAATCAGGAAAAACGGAACGAACAGAGTATTACCAATAAATTGAATTCGGTTCATCAGAGGGCTAAGTTGGGGAATAAGTTGGGTGATAGCCACACCCGCCAAAAAAGCCCCAATAATCGGCTCAATTTGGACTAATTCTGCCCCATAAGATACTACAAACAGCGTAGCCAAGACGAAAGTAAATTCTGCCCCTTCATCATGTCCAAACCTTTGAAAAAACCAGCGTCCAATGCGTGGTACACCCCACAAAGTGAGAAAGGTGTAAATAATTAACGCTGGGATCAGGAATAACCAAAAACTCAGGGTTAAATTGCCTTGATGCGCTCTCACCACCACAGCCAACACTAATAATGCCAAAACATTAGTAATTAGCGTACCGCCTAGAGTTGTAGTTAAGACTTGAGAACGCATGATCCCCAATTTGCTGGCGATGGGTAAGGCTAATAAAGTATGGGAAGCAAAACAAGAAGCCACAAGAATCGCTGGGAGGAAATCATAGCCAATAGCCATCATCGCCCCAGTCCCCAAAGCCATCGGTATTACAAAAGTTGCTAGTCCAAAGATGACAGCCTTATCAGCATTATATTTTAGGTCATCTAGGCTAGTTTCCAGGCCTGCCATAAACATCAAGAACAGCAAGCCTACAGTGCCTAAAAGCACAATAGTATTGTCCCTTGCCAATAATCCCAGACCGTTGGGGCCGACTACTACCCCAGCCAAAATTAATCCGACAATCCCCGGTAGCCTAATCTTCTCAAAGAGTAGGGGAGCGACTAACATAATCCCCAAAATCATCAAGAAAACTGGTACTGGGTCTTTAATAGGTCGCAAAAATATGGAAGCAATTAAATTCTTACTTAAACTTGGCCAAAAAGTTGTCATGGGTAAAGCATCAGCATAGGTGAAAGCATTCCACCCACCGTAGATTATCGCATCGAATAACATGAAGGTTTATACAGCAGTATATTTGCATTAACACAAACACTAGTACCTTCTCAAAACTGCTATTAAATTGACACTATTATTAGATATATATTTTTCCATTTTCCAGTCAATTTATCTGAAATTCACGAAGTTACAGTGATTCCAAAAATCTTGGTAACACATCCATTATCAGTAGGGGCGCACATCTGTACATTCTTTTTTCAAATTGGTATTAGAAATCCATATAAAAACGCAATTTTTTAATTACAAATTGCTTATCCTGAGCTTTGGTTATAAATTTGAGACAAACCTGGAGGATTTACTTGTAAATTCGGCTGTAAATGGTTTAAACAATAGGTAGTACCAAACCTTCACAAGCTAGTAAGGTGTTAGGGAAATTAGCTTGAACTTCTTTAGCCACCTGATCAAGAAAATCATCATGATCATCTGGGTGATGGTGAGATATGATTAGCTTTTGTACCCCGGCTTTGTGAGACATTTCTACAGCAGCTTGCCAGAGAAACTCAGCTGACTCATGAGCATGGGATGTTGGGGGTGTATAAGTGGCGTTAGCAATGAGTAAATCAACACCTTGAATAATTTGCATAATTTGCTCTTGTTCGCCTTGTTCAGCATTCATATTGATATCTGTAACGTAGGCGACACTATAGTTTTGCCATGTAACGCGATATCCTATTGAACGCTGAGTTTGGTTAATTAATGCTGTGGTAATTGTGACATCATCTAACCTGATTTCACTGTTAGGCGTTATATGGTAAAATTGTAAGTCTGACTGCATCACTTGTAGAGGATAAGGGAAGTGTGGTTGCAGCATCTGATCACACAGACATTGTTTAATTGAAGCCCCATTAGAAGCAGCACCGCCGTAAATATGAAAACAATTCTCGGCAATAAAAGCTGGGGCGAAAAAGGGAAAACCCTGGATGCGATTTGATTGAGAATTAGTAAAAAATAAGTGGGCTTCTAGCGGCTGTTGCAAATGCTGCCAAGCTTTACCCAATAGCCGTAAACCTGTACCACCATCGAAAATTAAGCGTTTACCAGCCACTTGCATTTCCACACAAGCAGTATTTCCGCCATAGCGGCTAGTATGACCGCCTGGGGTGGGAATTAATCCTCTTACCCCCCAGAACTGGACAATAAATTTACCAGCAAGACTACTTAGGTTACTAGTAGACTCATCATTTAGGTAGCTTTGGGAACCTGACAGATCAAGATTTGTCATCTTCTTAAAATTTAAACCTTACTAAGCAGGTCATCGTAGCGCCGCACCTCTAGGGGTCGGTTGTGTTCATCTACAATCACTACCGTTGGAGTGTAATTTTTTAGCTCCTCCGATGTAAACTGCCCGTAAGTCATTATAATCACGCGATCGCCTTTAATGCCTAGACGAGCTGCCGCCCCATTTAGCTCAATTATTCCTGAATGGGCTGGAGCTGCGATCGCATAAGTAATAAAACGTTGTCCATTGGCGTTATTCACTACTTGCACTTGCTCATAGGGCAAAATGCCAGCCTTTTCTAATAAAACTTGATCGATGCTGATACTACCCACATAATTGATGTTTGCTCCGGTGAGGGTGCAATTATGAATTTTTGCCAACAGGAGGGTACGTTGCATTTTAGTTAAAATCTCTACAGCAATTATTTAAGTCAATTATCTCCTATCGGTGGAAGGAGGGGATGGGGGAGTGGGGGGAGATGAGGGAGCAACCCACCCCTAGCCCCTCCCTGGAGGGGAACAAGAAGTGGGGGAGATGAGGGAGATGAGGGAGTGGGGGGAGATGGGGGAGATGAGGAGCAGAGGAGCAACCCACCCCTAGCCCCTCCCTGGATGGGAACCCAGCAGAGGAGAAAATAATTATTTCCCTTTTCCCTTTTCCCTTTTCCCAGTCCCCAGTCGCTATTATCTGTAAGCCTTAATAGATTTATCTACTAAAGCTTTCACTTGGTCAACATCTTGCCAACCGAGAATTTCAGTTACTTTTTTTTCTAAATTTTTGTAACTACGGAAAAACTCGGCTATTTCATCAAGGCGGTGAGGGGCTACGTCATTTAAAGATTTTACGTGAGCGTAGCGGGGATCTTTATCGGGTACTGCGAGAATTTTCTCATCGCGATCGCCACCGTCAATCATTTCCAAAAAGCCAATTGGTCTGGCGGCGATGACGCAACCAGGGAAGGTAGGCTCATCAATAATCACCATACCATCCAAGGGATCGCCATCGTCAGCCAGAGTGTTGGGAACAAAACCATAATCGTAAGGATACTTAACTGAAGAATACAGCACTCGGTCTAGAGCAAAGGCTTCCAGGTCTTTATCAAACTCGTACTTATTTTTACTACCACCGGGAATTTCAACCAGAACATTGATGATACCGGCTTTAGGTTGTGCTGGAATACGGGATAAGTCCACAAAAAACTCCTGTCATAGCTAAAAGTGTATTGGGGACATACTCCCCGTGTAGAATTTTATGGCCAAGATGGACACCTTCCCAAAGTATTTATTGAAGTTGTCAGTTATCAGTTATCAGTTATCAGTTATCAGTTGACAGTTGACAGTTGACAGTTGTCAGTTGTCAGTTGTTATTTTCCCCCTTCCCCTTTCCCCCTTCCCCTTTCCCCTTTCCCCAGTTACACCGACCTAGTTCTAGTGAGTTCAATGCTGATTTTGCCACCAAAGTCGGGGATAGGTGCGGCGGGTTTGGTGACTATAACTTGCAGTTGGGTGACTTGATGACACTGCTGAATAATGGCATCGGCGATCGCACCTGCTAATCTTTCTATAAGGGCGAACTGAGAAGTTTTCACTATGTCTTGTATCAAGCTGATGACGCTGCGATAATCTAGAGTGTCGGCGATCGCATCACTCCTAGCAGCTGCGGATAAATCTAGCCATAACTTGACATCCACCTCAAACCATTGTCCTAATACCTGTTCCTCTGGCAAATAACCAGTGTATCCATAGCAGCGAATTCCTGTTAAGTGAATGCAGTCCATCTCAAATTCCGTCTCTGCAACTTAATTAATATACCAGGGACTGGGGATTGGGGATTGGGGATTGGAAACTGGGGGAAATATGATTACTTGTTATAGCAGTCGCCACATAGGGCGCGGACATTGATGAATCATCAAATCTTTACTGCAAGGGCTTTCTCTTACCTGTCCCCTGTAACCTATCACCTGTCCCCTGCTATAGCTACCACAATCATTCGTTGACTATCAACAGCCAACGGTTCACCGTTGTATCCATAACCTTCTACATGGCTGAAGCCGGTTTGCAATAACCAATCACGGATTTCGGGAAAGGTAAAATTACGAATAAAGTATTCACCGCGTCGCACCTGTCCATCCCGAATGATAATACGTTCAGTGTGAGTCCGATTAGTTAGAGCATCGTAGCGACTGCGTGCCAGCATATAATTACCATCACGCTCAGTAACTAAGTCAGGTTGAAAATCTCGTAACAGGCGGCTGAGGTTCTGAATATCAATGAGCAATTTACCGCCAGCTTTCAGGGCTTTATAAGCTTGGGCTAAAACTAGCCTATTGTCATTGTCATCAAAATAACCGAAAGCATTGAAGCAATTGATAATGCAATGGAAGCAGTCTTGAAAATGGAGTGAACGCATATCGCCTTGCAGATACTCCACCTGAACACCACAATTTGCTGCATCTTCGATTGCTTTTCGTAAGAAAAAAGGAGTAGCATCAACTCCAGTCACATGATAACCAAGAACTGCTAACTGATTAGCAATTCTCCCATGTCCACAAGCTAAGTCTAAAATGCTCATCCCTGGTTGGAGATGAAGCAAGCGACAAATCAAGTCAACCTCATGTTGAGTACGTTCTGGGGTTAACAACTTGTCATAAAAGTAGAGATAATCATCCTCGAACACGCTGTTACCATCGAATGAATGTGCAGCCATGATTAATCTGATTTATGAAAACAATTTTCATTATCGAGAAACAAAACAGCTAAAACCAGATCCTATTGGCGTAGTCTCTTTAACTCATTACTATAAGTATTTATCAGTATTGGGCAACGCCCAACAAAATCATCATACGGTGGGCATTACCCACCCTACAAGCTACATATGACTAATGACTAATGACTAAAAATATCAATCAACTTTGGACTTATATCTTTGTTGAAACACTGAAGCGTTTAGGATTAACTTGTGCTGTAATTTGCCCTGGTTCCCGTTCTACGCCCTTAACAGTCGCCTTTGCCCAACAAGCACCTGATATTGAAGCGATTTCTATACTTGATGAACGTTCCGCCGCCTTTTTCGCCTTGGGAGTAGCCAAAGCGACTGGTCGTCCTGTGGCTATTGTTTGCACCTCTGGAACTGCGGGAGCAAACTTTTATCCAGCCGTTATTGAGGCTAAAGAAAGTCGTGTGCCACTGTTATTATTAACCGCCGATAGACCCCCAGAATTAAGAGATTGCCATTCTGGACAAACCATAGATCAGGTAAAACTCTACGGTAATTACCCAAATTGGCAAACAGAGTTAGCCTTACCCGTCCCAGAGATGAGAATGCTAGCTTATCTGCGACAAACTCTAATTTATAGTTGGCACAGAGCGCAAGCACCAACACCAGGGCCAGTACACTTAAATGTCCCGTTTCGTGACCCTTTAGCACCCATTCCCGACGGCATAGATTTAAGCTATTTATTATCCCAGTTCCATCCAGAAGAATTTTTCGCAGGAATAACTACAACCCCACACCCCACACCCTACACCCCACACGCCACACCTCTAGAATGGTCACAAACTCACAGAGGAATCATCATTGCTGGTGTCGCTCAACCACAGCAACCACAGGAATATTGTAGAGCGATCGCACTACTTTCCCAAGCCCTCCAATGGCCTGTATTAGCCGAGGGACTTTCCCCAGTCAGAAATTACGCTGACCTCAACCCCTATTTAATATCTACCTACGACCTGATTTTACGCCATCAAGAGTTAGCCAAGCAGCTAGCACCCGACATGGTAATTCAAGTTGGTGATATGCCAACTAGTAAAGAATTGCGTACTTGGCTAGATTACCACCAACCCCGACGTTGGGTAATTGACCCCAGTGACGAAAACCTCGACCCTTTGCATGGGAGGACGACGCATTTGCGAATTAGGGTGGAAGATTTGGGAGTGGGGGGAGATGAGGGAGTAAAATCTCTTTCTGATTATTTGCGGTTGTGGTGTGATGCTGAAGCTAAGGTTAGGGCGAATGTTGATGATACTTTTAGTCAGATGGAGGATTTAGTAGAATGTAAGGCTGCTTGGTTGCTTTCTCAGGTATTACCGCCAGAAACGCCCCTATTTATCGCCAATAGTATGCCTGTGCGGGATGTGGAATTTTTCTGGAAACCGAATAATTTAGGAGTGCGATCGCATTTTAACCGAGGTGCAAACGGCATTGACGGCACATTATCCACCGCTTTAGGAATTGCCCACCGTCATCAAAGTAGCATCATGCTCACAGGAGATTTATCTTTATTACATGATACCAATGGTTTTCTAATTAGAAACAAATTCGTTGGACATCTCACAATTATCTTAATTAATAACAATGGCGGCGGAATATTTGAAATGTTACCCATTGCCAAATTCGACCCACCATTTGAAGAATTCTTCGGTACACCACAAGATATATATTTCGCTCAATTATGTGCTACCTATGGTGTCCAGCATGAATTAATTACTTCTTGGCAGGAATTACAACAAAGATTAAACCCACTCCCAACCCAAGGTAT
The DNA here is from genome assembly GCF_014697625.1 of Anabaena azotica FACHB-119. Classification (GTDB taxonomy): domain Bacteria; phylum Cyanobacteriota; class Cyanobacteriia; order Cyanobacteriales; family Nostocaceae; genus Trichormus; species Trichormus azoticus_A. The sequence goes on from NZ_JACJSG010000032.1 coordinate 55,334, forward strand.
TCGAGTTTTAGAGTTGCCAACAAATCGTAAAACCGATGCTAAATGGCGACGAGATAATTTACATAAATTTGCTGCAAGTATTTTAATTTAATTATCCTATCAACGATTTGACTCTCATCTTGAACAGATGAAAGAAACAGGAGAATGAAATTATGGCAAAAAAACTCAGTGATGTAATGGCTCAATTGCCACCTGAACGTCGCGCTAAAATTGAAGCTCGCGTTCAAGCATTGATTGCTGAAAATATGACACTTCAAGATATGAGAAAGGCCAGAAAGTTAACTCAGGAATCTATGGCAGAGCTATTGGGTATTCGTCAAGATAGCGTCTCTCGGCTAGAAAAACGTGCTGACCTGTTGCTGTCTACATTGCGTAGCTATGTCAAAGCTATGGCTAACTTTTCACGTTATGTGGAAAAGTCAACGTCAGACCTAACCCCCCAGCCCCCTTCCCTACAAGGGAAGGGGGAGAAATCAAAGCCTCTTTCCTTGTAGGAGAGAGGTTTGGAGAGAGGTCTTCTAGATGCCGTGAAAAGTCAGAAAGCTATGGGAGGTGAGCTAAAACTTGTAGCAGAATTTCCTGATAGACCACCTGTAACGATATCTACACTAGGAGAATTAGTTGATCAATCTTCTGAGGTAGAACAGGATTGATTTTTTTGGACTCAACATCACGATTTAACCATCCATTGAGCATAATAAAAATAGTACACGGAGGCTGACTATATATGCTCAAAACCGACGAACAACTATTGTGAACATTACTTGAGCTTTGAAAATGAATTAGAGATGAAAAGCCTTGGTAAATCGTGCTTCTGCGGTTCACTGCATAAATCCTGACTGTAAACGTCCCTATCCCCAACCCTGGGGTAACAAGTTTTGTAACAACTGTGGCGCGGTGCTAAAGTTGTTAGATCGTTATGTCCCGCTACAAAGCTTGGGCGCGGGAGGATTTGCCCAAATTTATACAGTGTGGGATGAGAAGACCGATACTGAAAAAGTGTTAAAGGTGTTGATAGAAGATTCGCCTAAAGCACTGGAATTATTTACCCAAGAAGCTGAGGTTTTAGTCAGGTTACGTCATCCGGGTGTGCCTAAAGTTGAGGCTGATGGGCATTTTCAAGTTAATTTATCGAATCCCAAGCCGCGCCAATTACCATGCTTGGTAATGGAAAAAATTAACGGCCCTACCTTGGAAGAAATTTTAAATCAACATCCCCAAGGATGCACAGAAGATTTGGTATTAAACTGGCTAACCCAAGCTGTCAAGATTCTGCAAGAATTACATAAGCATCAAATTATACATCGTGATATTAAACCTTCTAATTTAATGTTACGCAGTCCCTCGCCTAGTGTCCTGACATCTCCAGGGGGGACGGGTTGGGAACAATTAGTTTTGATTGATTTTGGGGGAGCGAAACAATTTAATTCAGCCAGACAGCGCCAAGAGTCGAGTTCGACAAGATTATTTTCTTCTGGTTACAGTCCACCAGAACAAGTGACGGGGGGAAACATCAGCCCATCGGTTGATTTTTACGCCCTTGGTCGGACGATGATTGAATTACTCACAGGTAGGTATCCACCAGATTTGGAAGATCCGCAGACGGGGGTTTTGCAGTGGCGTAATCGAGTTAATGTTAGACCTGCGTTAGCAGATTTGTTGGATGAGATGGTGCAAGAGGATGTGCGATCGCGCCCCGCTAATGCTGCTATCATCCAAAAACGGTTAGCCAAAATTAATCAACCCTCGTCAGGAAAAAATAGTCCCCAACCAGTTTTAACACAAATTTCCCAGCAACTTAGGCTACTGGGTCAAGCTGCTGACCAAGCTTTCAGCAACTTAGGACAAATCATCGGCAAAATCCTACGCTGGACTGTTCAAACAATCTTTCAAATTATCAAAGCTTGTTCTTTAACAATTTGGGCAATGCTGTTAACTGGTCTTGGTGCTGGCGCTGGGACGATCGCTGGATTTATTTTGGCATATCAGACGAACTTAGGCGATCGCTTAATTGAATTTATCATCACTCAATTACCCCAATTTATACCTGAGCCTGACTCAGGATTGGGTTTAGAAATAATCATATTTGCCGCCGCCGGTTTAGGTACAGCTTGGGGTCTGACCGCATCCGGGTCTTTTGCCCAACGACGACGGTTTTTAGTCGCCTCAGTCATGGGTATAATTAGCTATGCTTTTGCTTGGTTATTATGGCAAGTAATCACCTCCAACACCTCTGAAGGAGAGGGTTTGGTAAGTGCAACCGCCATAGCCGTATTTTTGCTATCCCTCAGTATGGGTTTCCGTAGCCATCATATAGTTTATGCCATTATTGGCTCATTGGGAACGGCGATCGTTGTAGCAATTCTGATATTTTTAGGGTTTCCGCCTAATATATTACAAATTTCTAGTCGTAACCTTTGGTCAGATTTATCTTTACCTATTGCCTTTTTTAGTTCTGTTGGTATTTTGATGAGCTTTTGGTTAGGTATAAGTTACTACCTTGTTGTGCCAGGATTACGTTTTTTGGGTTGGCGGTAGGTTGGGGACTGGGGATTGGGAGAATGTAATTCACGGCTATACAAACAAAGTCCGCCTACATAGTTTCGACTTCTTGCATAAATCTTTTTTGTCTCACGCATTCGCGTAGCGTCTCGTAGAGAAGGCGCAGAGACGCAAAGAAAAGAACGCTAAGAATGACTTTTGCAAGAGGTCTTTTGACGTTTTTATGAAAGTACGTCAAGATTGACATACGTTATTTTTGACGTACATTGGTTTTGACTTATAAAGTATGGCAGTACAACAGAGATTAAGGGCTAATCCTGGGGGAGAAATAGCTCCGGCTGAGGTATTTGGGCGGGATAGATTAATACAAGGTTTGTGGCGGGTACTGGAACGGCAGAGTCTTGTCTTGAGCGCAGAGAGGCGGATGGGCAAAACTTGTGTTGTCAAAAAAATGACTAAGGAAGGGAAGGCGAATTATTTAACTGTATATCGTGATTTGGAAGGGGTGCGATCGCCTATAGAATTTGTAGAGATCATCTTCCAAGATGTCGAGTCTCACTTAAGCAGTGTTAAGCGGTTGGCGACGGGGACAAGAAAATTATTAACGGAACTTGGTGGTACAGAAATTGCCGGGATGATCAAGTTCCCTGAAGTCGATGCAGCGCATTGGAAAAAGTTATTAATGACGATGGCGGAAGATTTGGTGAAGCAGCTAGATAACCAAAAGCTGACTATGGTGTTTTTTTGGGATGAAATGCCCTTGATGCTGTACAACATTAAAAACAGACAGGGTGAAGATGCAGCAATGGAAGTGTTGGATGCTTTGCGTTCACTGCGGCAGATGTTCCCACAGTTGCGGATGGTGTTTACTGGTTCTATTGGACTGCATAATGTGCTGACTGGGTTGAAACGTGCAGGTTATGCTAACGACCCCACCAACGACATGAACAAGCAGGATGTCCCACCCTTGGCGCTGGCGGATGCGGAAGAGTTAGCTTATCGGTTACTGGCTGGGGAAGGTATTGTCAGTATAGATGGTAGGGGAACAGCGAAGGCGATCGCAAAAAGCGTTGATGGAATGCCTTACTTTATCCATCATATTATTGACCAATTGTTCACACAAAACAGCAATGCCAGCGCGGAGAAAGTAGAGGAAATTGTTAGCAACTATCTCATTGACCCCAATGACCCTTGGCATTTACGCTATTACAGTGAACGCATAGATGTTTATTACCCAAATGAGCAAAAACCCCTAGCGTTAGCAATATTAGATATTTTGGCTGTTACCCAGCAGCCTTTACCATTTGAGGATTTATTTAATCAGTTACACAGCCACATTGATAACCCTGACAAAGAACAGACACGTAGCGTTTTAACTCTACTGGAATGCGACCATTATGTTATTCGCAAACTTGAGGGTGGGTTATGTTTCCGCTTCCCCTTAATTCAGCGTTCCTGGCGACTGCATAGAGGTTTAGCCGCATGAAAGATACCTTCCTTTCTCGCTTCACTCCTAGCTTGATGACACCGCAAGCTTTGGAAGATATTTTTGTGCAGCGTCAGGAGTTAGCAAAGTATATAGTTGAACTCATCCGCGAAAGTGTTTTGACACCATCCAAATACTATACTTTGTTAATTGGGCCTCGTGGTATTGGTAAAACTCACTTTGTTTCTTTGGTTTACCATCGTGTTTGTAAGATGGATGATTTACAGCCAAGTTTATTAATAGCTTGGCTGAGAGAAGAAGAATGGGGTGTGACCTCATTTTTAGATTTACTGTTGCGAATTTTTCGAGCTTTATTAGAAGAGTATAGAGACGAGAACAAACTGTTACCTGGACTTGTACAAAAGGTAGAAGCACTATATCAAATGTCGCCAGAGATAGCGCAAAAGACAGCAGCAGCTATCTTAAAAGAGGTGATAGGAAACCGCACCCTGCTTTTAATGATGGAAAACCTCGATGAAATATTCGTTGGGTTAGGAGAAGAGGGACAATTACAACTGCGTGGTTTCTTGCAGGAGAATAGTTGCTGTACGATTTTGGCAACATCGCAAAGTTTGTTTAACGGTGTCAAACTTCAGACATCACCGTTTTATGGTTTCTTCCGCATCCGCTATTTAATGGACTTAACAGCAGAGGAAGCAACCGAACTATTAGGGAATATTGCCAAACTAGAAGGAAAAACCGACTTAGAAGATTTTATCCACACTCCTAGAGGATGCGATCGCATTCGTGCAGTCCATCACTTAGCAGGTGGTAGTCCCCGCCTGTATGTGATTTTCTCCGAATTTCTCACCCGCCAGTCATTAGAAGAACTGCAAGAACCCTTCATGGGGATGCTAGATGATTTGACACCATACTATCAATCCCGGATGCAGTGGCTATCACCGCAGCAAAGAAAAATAGTAGAGATTTTATCAGACTGTCGTTTTGCGCTATCGGTAAAATATATAGCCCAACGCTGTTTTATTAGTCATCAGACAGCATCCAGCCAACTCAAAGATTTACGAGAGAAGGGTTATGTTAATTCTGAAGCCATAGGGCGTGAGTCATTTTACGAACTGCAAGAACCACTCATGCGTTTCTGCTTGGAAGTGAAAAAGCAGCGAGGCGAACCGATACGTTTATTTATAGACTTTTTGCGGTTGTGGTATACGCGAGAAGAATTGCAGCAAAGATTGGGATTGGGATTTAATGATACGAGAAGAAATGAAATCGGGAATGCGGCTGATTCAAATTTCAGTCAAGCATTAATTAATGATTTTTCGCAGGAAAAAAATTATGGAAAATATCCACAAATATTAGAACCACTACCACCTGATGCTGTAGTAGATAGAGAATATATTCTTAAAGCGTTGGAGGCGATGGAAGAAGATGGTGAAGAAAACCCTATATTTGTAGCATATCGACAGGAATGTAAAAATTTAATAGATAATAAAGACTATTTAGGTGCTTTGCAATATGCAGAGAAACTTACCGAAAAGCGTGGTCAAGTACAAGATTGGGTTTTAAAAGCGGATTGTTTAAATGGACTTGAACGCTATGAGGATACTTTAGTTGCTTTAAGCAAAGCCATTGAACTTGACCCTAATGATGCTTGGGCTTGGGCAATTCGAGGAAATGTACTCGACAATCTCAATCGTTATGAGGAAGCTTTAGCATCCTGTGACAAAGCCATTGAACTTGACCCTAATGATACTTGGGCTTGGGCAATTCGAGGAAATGTACTCGACAATCTCAATCGTTATGAGGAAGCTTTAGCATCCTGTGACAAAGCCATTGAACTTGACCCTAGTGATGCTTGGGCTTGGGCAAGGCGAGGAAATGCACTTGGTAATCTCAAACTTTATGAGGAAGCTTTAGCATCCTGTAACAAAGCCATTGAACTTAACCCTAATTATGCTTGGGCTTGGGTAAACAGAGCCTGGCTATTGGACAATCTTAAACGTCATGAGGAAGCTTTAGCATCCTGTAACAAAGCCATTGAACTTCACCCTAATTATGCTTGGGCTTGGACAAGGCGAGGAAATGCACTTGGCAATCTCAAACGTTATGAGGAAGCTTTAGCATCCTGCGATAAAGCCATTGAACTTCACCCTAATTATGCTTGGGCTTGGGTAAACAGAGCTTGGGTAATGGAAAATCTCAATCGTTATCAGGAAGCTTTAGCATCTTGTGATCAAGCCATTAAACTTAATCCTCATCATGCTTGGGCTTGGGCAAGGCGAGGAAATGTACTTGGCAATCTCAAACGTTATGAAGAAGCTTTAGCATCTTGTGATAAAGCCATTGAACTTGACCCTAACGATGCTTGGGCTTGGGTAAGGCGAGGAAATACATTTGGTAATCTCAAACATTATGAGGAAGCTTTAGCATCTTGTGACAAAGCCATTGAAATTGATCCCAATTATGCTTGGGCTTGGGCTGTTCGAGGCCATGCACTTAGTCATGTCAAACGTGATGAGGAAGCTTTAGCATCCTGCGATAAAGCCATTGAACTTCACCCTAATGATGAATTGGCTTGGGCAAGTCGAGGAAATGCACTTGGCAATCTCAAACGTTATGAGGAAGCTTTAGCATCTTATAACAAAGCCATTGAACTTGATACTAATAATGAATTGGCTTGGCTAGACCGAAGTTGGACATTAATTAACCTTGAACGCTATCAACAAGCTTTGGAATCTTGCGACCAAATCATCTCTTTTGGAGAGAGAGATGATTGTGTTTTAACCAACCGCGCTATTTCTCTTATGGGGTTGCAACGTTGGGAAGAAGGGGTAACAGCTATGGAAGATGCTCTGCAAAATCTTGAAGAAGGGGAGGAAGCATCTACAGAGGACACAGAAATCATCTGCCGGATTTTGTTTGCAAATACTCAGGATGCACTGACATGGAAAACCCTGATTAAAATTCTGCTAGAACTATTTAGCAAGTATCAAGTTATTCCCGCATTATCTCAGGGTCTAGTACGCAGCATCCCCGCCTTAATGTCCGAAAAGGTGAGCGATGAAGTTGTGCAATTATGGCTCGAAGTGTGGCAGGAGTTGGCGGGAGGGCTTGCAGGCTGCCAAATTGCCCTGGGCTTGCTGAATGCTGCTGTGCGCTATCGGTTGACAAAAGGCGATCGCCGCACTCTACTAGAACTACCCATTGAACAACGCAACCTGTTAAAACCCCTACTCGGACTAGAATAACCACCCACTCGCCATTCCCCAAATTAATACCCCCTGACGGGCGATAATTACCTAGTCAGGGGGCTTTTATAGGTGGTAGACTATAATTGGTTCTGTATATTTACTTTACGCTTTGATTCTAAAACCTAGACACCTGTTTGACTACTGTAATTACCACAATTTATAGTAATTTTATAGGTTCTTCACCACCGCTTCATTCTCGTTAATATACTGAGATAATCATTAACCCAAATGTGATAATCACTCCCACCCTGATTTGTCATCCCCAACAGCACTGACAGCCTTTTTTGCTGAGATGTAGCACTTGAATTTTCGCATCATGGGGAAAAGCTAACGCCAGACCTAACCCCCCAGCCCCCTTCCCTACAAGGGAAGGGGGAGAAATCAAAGTCATCTTAAGGGCAAGGTGGTTTTAATAACCCAAAAAAATGATAACTGTGTTTCAAAGCCTCTCCCCCCGTGGGGGAGAGGTTTGGAGAGGGGTCAAAATCTCTCCTACAAAACGAGAAATCAAATATACTTCCTTCATCTAACAACAAATCTCCCCAGTCCCCAGTCCCCAGTCCCCAATACCCAAACTTATATTGCGATCGCGAACATAACAAACGCCCCAGGCCGTAGACTGACATTAGATTGCATTATCGAATAGGATATGTCACTAACTTCCATTCCCTCGCTACGTGAGCAACAACATCCCCTCATTCGCCAACTAGCGGACTGTATCGAAGCAGTTTGGCATCAACATTTGGATTTGTCGCCTTACCATTTGCCTGCTGAGTTGGGGTATGTGGAAGGGAGACTAGAGGGTGAAAAACTGACGATTGAAAACCGTTGCTATCAAACACCCCAGTTTCGCAAGATGCACTTGGAATTAGCCAAAGTGGGAAATATGCTTGACATTCTGCACTGTGTTATGTTTCCCCGTCCAGAATATGACCTACCGATGTTTGGCTGTGATTTAGTTGGGGGTAGGGGTCAAATTAGTGCGGCGATCGCTGACCTTTCTCCTGTACACTTAGACCGTACCCTACCTGAGTCCTATAATTCTGCGCTGTCAAATCTCCAGCCAGTAAATTTTTCCCAGCCGCGAGAATTACCAGAATGGGGACATATTTTCTCTGAGTTTTGTATTTTTATCCGTCCCAGTTCCCCGGAAGAAGAAACCATGTTTTTGGGAAGGGTGCGGGAGTTTTTGGAAGTACATTGTCAAAATGCGATCGCCGCTACTCCCGTTTCCCCAGAACAAACACAGCAAATTCTCGCCGGACAACACAACTACTGTACCAAACAGCAACAAAACGACAAAACTCGCAGGGTACTAGAAAAAGCCTTTGGTGCAGAATGGGCAGAACATTACATGACCACGGTGTTGTTTGATTTACCGCAATAATTGTCATGAGCAAACGCTAATTGTACATTTTTTCTTGTTGACTGTTAACGGTTGACGGTTGACTCTCAGCCTATACTCAAATCTTGCACCTTCTCAATAACTACGTGGCTCCCTGCACTACCCACCCTACGAAATAATCAGCTTTTGGACTCGTTATTTTGTCAATAAGAGGCGGGTGCAAGATATAAATATACAGTTCAGATAAGATTAACAATTCAAAATTCAAAATTCAAAATTCAGTCATTAGTCATTAAGTCCACAGTTATTAATTATTCTCCCCCACTTCCGGTTGGTGAGCTTGTCGAACTACATCTCCCCCTACTCCCTCATCTCCCTCATCTCTTTTTTCCCCTCCAGGGAGGGGCTAGGGGTGGGTTACTCCCTCATCTCCCAAACATCCTTACCACTGACCACTGACTACTGACAAACTCAGCATCCTGTTCTAGCGGTATTAACTTACCATCTTTGGTTAATCTTAATTGCTGTCCGCGCCACTCAATTGTTCCACCGACAAGAGCAAAACACCAGATAACAAAGTGCAGTAAGTCCCACAAGGGAATTAGCCAGAAGTATTTTTTGGTAACTACGTCATCAAGCACGATCGCTCCTACTAGCCAACCCATAACTAGCCGCATTGTCCAAACGATCGCTAGGTAACTCCAACCCAGTATAGAACCTTTTGTGATAATTACAAATAGCAAACTACTAACTGTACCATAGGTAAAAATTAGACCTAAATAGCCCCAAGTACGGGAAATTTTAATATTATGCGCCCAACGAATCTGACGATGTAGGGAATTGGCAATGGTGCTATTGCCTAAGACGTGTTCAACTATATAATTAGACAGTATAACTTTGTAGCCTGCTTTGGCTGGTAAGTGACCTAGCTGAAAATCATCTGCTAAATAATCAGCGATCGCTGCAAAGGAACCAATTTCTTCTAGTACAGATTTGCGAATGACAATTGTGGAACCAAAGGCAAATTTTATAGGAGCCAATTGATTGCTGACTAACACACCTGCATGAAAATCTGTAGCGGTGGAGATTGCTTCTAGAATTGCGCCCCACCCTTCGGCGAGGGAACGATATAAACAGGTAACAACACCTACGCTTTCATCTTGCAACGGTTGCACAACTGTTTGCAGATAATCTGCATTGACGTGAATATCACTATCGGCTATCAGCAGAATTTCATGTTTAGCTTGGGCTAAGGCGTTGGCTAGATTACTTACTTTTAAGTTAGCCCCAATGACGCGATCGCTCACCACTAAACTTATATCTACATTGGGAAATTGTTGGATGACTTTTTCCACAACTTCTATGATGGGGTCTTGGCGATCGCGCACACAAAAAATGATTTGAAAGTTGGGGTAATCTTGCAGGCAGAAGGAAACTAGGTTATTGTTAGCATCACTATCTAGCCCACACAGTGGTTTTAAAATAGTCACAGGTGGATGAAACTCATGATTTATGGTGTGGGGCTGACGCGAAAAAGCGATCGCTGCATAAATTGCGTAACAGTAATAGATAGTAGCTGATAAGCATAAGCACCCCAGCAGCCAAATCATACTTTTCCTCTATCGAAATTAATCTCCATTTGTATCACTTAATCACCTATGTTTTTCAAGCATTAATTCTCTATTTTTGTCAACCTATTTTTTAAATTTTCACAAATTAAAAATTTCCTTTATCATAGGTGTCTCATTTGATTTTTGAACATATTTTATTACATATCTATTCCCTGCTATCTGTTACCTAATACGCAAATCGGTTTAGCCATCAAAGCAGATTACTATATATTGAGAATATATAATATTTTTACTGATTATCTCTATATCAATTATGAATATTTTTGGAAAAATTTTATGACTTTTAGTTGACAAAGTTATGACTAAGGGATGATATATGTAATGATTTATTAATATTAATGGTTTTTCATGTCCTAGCGTAGGAATTCATTGCTGGTTAAACTATTGTTATGAAACTGATTTACTTACTTCTACGTTCTTCTTGGGGAATGGTGGCGATCGCAATTGGTACAGGTTTCCTAAGTGGAGGTAGTAGTGCTGCACTAATTGCTTTAATTAGCAGTGCTAGTGCAGGTAGCAACAAGACATCATTAACATACATAGTATGGGCTTTTCTGGGACTGGTGATAGTCGGACTCATCACTAGCATCACTTCTCAAGTAATGCTAGTGCGCTTGTCTCAAGATGCAGTTTCCCAATTGCGGATGCGTTTGAGTCGGCAAATACTTACTTCTGAATTAACTCATCTAGAGCAGCTGGGCAATCCTCGACTATTGGCAATTTTAACAGAAGATGTCCAGACAGTAGCTAATGCAGTGTATGTGATGCCTTTTTTGTGCATTGATTTAGCGATCGTCTTGGGATGTTTAGTATATATCACTTGGTTATCTTGGTTAGTATTATTGATTCTTTGCGGTTTAATTGTAGTCGGAATAGGCAGTTGTCAATGGTTAATCAGCAAAGGGGAAAAATTACTAGCACTAGCTCGTGATGACCAAGATATACTATTTAAGCATTTTCAAACCGTCACCGCCGGAGTGAAAGAACTCAAACTTAACTATCAACGCCGTCAAGGATTTTTGGAAAGAAATTTGCAACCAACAGTAGCCAAATTTCGCCGACATAACGTCGATGGTTTAACTTTATTTGCTGCTACAACTAGCTGGGGGAGGTTGATATTTTTCTTCGCGATGGGTTTTCTCCTATTCGCACTCCCTAAAATATTGACAATTAATCCTCAAACAATCTCTAGCTACATTCTCACATTTACTTATTTGATGTTACCAATGGACAACATCATCAATAATCTTCCCCAAATTAGTAAAGCCAATATCGCTCTGCAAAAGATAGAATCTTTAGGTTTATCTCTAGCTAGCCGTGCAGAAGTCTCGAATGTACCACCACCTTTAAATACTTCCTGGCAGATTTTAGACTTTCAAGGAGTAACTCACACCTATCATCAAGAACAGGAAGACCAAAGCTTTATCCTCGGCCCCATCGACTTAAGACTACACCCTCAAGAACTCATATTTATAGTAGGTGGAAATGGCAGTGGTAAATCTACTCTAGCCAAATTAATTACCGGACTCTACATTCCTGAAAGAGGGAGAATTGTATTTGACGAAGAACTAATTACCGACGAGAATCGAGAATGGTATCGGCAGCATTTCGCAGTCGTATTTTCCGACTTTTATTTATTTGATGAACTTTTAGGTATAGGAAATAGTGATTTAGATAGTCTAGCTGAAAGTTACCTTAAGCAACTCCAGTTAGATCATAAAGTGAAAATTGACAATGGCAGACTTTCAACTACGGCTCTTTCTCAAGGACAACGTAAACGCCTAGCTTTACTCACAGCATATTTAGAAGATAGACCAATTTATCTATTTGATGAATGGGCATCTGATCAAGACCCATTATTTAAGGATTTCTTCTACACACAGTTACTACCACAATTGAGAAATAAAGGTAAAACCGTGCTAGTCATTAGTCACGACGATCGCTATTTTCACCTAGCAGACCGCATCATCAAACTAGACTACGGCAAAATTGACTACTGGGGGATAGGGGACAGGGGACAGTGGACAGGGGACAGTGGACAGTGGACAGTGGACAGGGGACAGTGAACAGTGGACAGTGAACAGTGGATAGTGAACAGTGGACAATGAAAATACAGCAGTTTCGCTATTCGTGAAATACTGTAGAGACGTTACATGTAACGTCTCTACATGATTTTGGGTTTTAAGCTTGTACCTCATTTACCCAAAATATGCTGTAACTTGGTAACTGATAACTGATAACTGACAACTGATAACTGACAACTGATAACTGACAACTGATAACTGATAACTGATAACTGATAACTGATAACTGATAACTGTCAACTGTCAACTGATAACTGTCAACTGTCAACTGTCAACCGTCCCCTCGCACTAACCAACTCAAAACCATTTGCAGTCAATAACTCGCGTACTTGCTGACTCAACAGGGCGGCTAGTTCCGCTTCACCTGCTCCTGGTGGGCCGTTTAGTGGCTCTCCATCTGGAAATGCTGCGGGATGGCAATAAATCTCTATCAAATTTGCTTGAATCTGCGGTATTAAACCCAACAAATATTCCTCCGTAACATTCCCAGTTTGCAATAACCCGTAAACTCTCTGGGCAAAACTAATACCGTGGGATGTCAGCATTGTCTCACCATAACGACGCAGCGCTCCAAAGACCAATGACCAGAGTAATTTAGTCAGCAAGTTTTGACGGTTCAGCTTGAGATTCTTGCTTAGTTCTTCAGCAGGTAGGCGGATGAAGCGAATCTTAAACTCCTGCGCCAATTCCACCAGAATTTGCAAGACAACTGGGTGGACGTGCAGGTGTAAATGACCATCTACATGAGAAAGGGGTAGTCCTGAAGCTTGAAACTTAGTTAACTGGGCGCGGATTTCTTGACGCAGTTCCCCACGGGTGGCAGGATGGAATTGGTATCGCAACCCTGCCAAAAAAGCACTGTCAGAAAAGTTACCTTGGGAGTCTACCAAATGAGGAATTTGTTCTGGTGGTAATACTGAACGACCACATACCAAAACTAGATGTAAACCAACGGCTAAATTAGGATGATTCTGTGCCAGAGCGATCGCTTCCAGGGCTGCATCCCCAGTTACCATTAAACTAGTACTGGTGAGTATCCCTTGCTGATGCGCTCGAATAATCCCTTGATTCACACCACCAGAAAAGCCGAAATCATCACCGTTAATGATGGCGAAACGGCGGGGGGACTGGGGACTGGGGACTGGGGACTGGGTCATAATTGTCTGAGCCAAGAAATATTTACGCCCTTTTAGTTAGTATCTTGGAATAATATCAAACCAAACTTCTCGCCAGTAGCTTGAAAACCAATTCCCCGATATGCTGCTTGAGCGGCATAAATTAATGAAGTTTTATTAAGTAGGTAGAAATATTTTAATATAAAGTGAGTTGTTCGTATTGTTGGCGCAACGTCTGTCTACGACAAGCTAAGTGTTCGCGTAGCGTCGCTTAGGGAACGAAACAGAGCGATTTATTGCTCTATTGCTGGGTTTAAAAGGACTAAAGTCCTTACTACAAACTTATATTTAGTTAAGTCTCTCTACTTACAACCCACGATATTCAGTAAAGATAAATTAATTTTTCATAATTGCACTTTGTTTTCACAACAAATTGTGCAGGTAGCGATCGCGATCGCCTAAAGTTTCACAGCATTTTACTCTATTTTCTTCTGGTAAGAGATATAGTTAGTTACGGGTGCTTACCAATTAAGTCATCAGGAACAAAAATCTTACATAAGCTTCAACCAGCCAAGCTAAGACAAAAGTTAGGAGATGAGGCGGTAAGAGCATAAGCAAAAACGCTACCGACTACTAACTGAAACTTGAGGAGTATTAATTGTGTCTAATGAGAAATTGTTACAAACTATAAAATTAGTTAGTGTTATTGGGATTACGGCTGGTGGTATTAGTTTAGGGCTACTCATACCCAAAATAGGCTTTGATCATTTGTCGCTAAGTAAACAGCCAATTGATAGGCATAGCAAAGCCCATAACCAAGCAGTGACAAGTGCATCTGCACAAGCCGCAGCCCCAGTTATTAAAACCGAAATACCGAAACAATTTCAAGGGCAAACCATTTATCAAGCCAAATTAAACCCTAATAACAAAGTTGTGGCTTTAACTTTTGATGATGGCCCAGGCCCAAAAAACACAGCCCAAGTATTAGAGATTTTAAAGAAAAATAATATTAAAGCAACATTCTTCATGGTGGGGATGATGGTTAAGAATTTTCCCCAAATTGCCAAGCAAGTTGCCGCAGATGGTCATGTTATAGGTAATCATACTTGGCATCATTGGTATCGTCGTATGGATGTAGCCACAGCTGCTAGTGAAATTGAGCGCACAGCAGATATTATTTACAAGACGACAGGCGTGAAAACTACTCTGTTTCGTCCTCCTGGTGGTTTTTTACACAATGGATTAGCTGACTACGCCAAAAGCCAAAAGTATGCAATTATGATGTGGTCGGATGAGTCATCTGATACCCAGCGTCGCGAACAACCATCTGCTTTGGTCAAAAATGTGATTAAAGGTGTGAAACCGGGCGCAATTGTGCTAATGCACGATGGAGGAGGTAATCGTTCTCGCACTGTTCAGGCTTTACCACAAATTATTAGTGATTTCAAGGCACAAGGATATAAATTTGTCACTATACCTGAACTTTTGGAAATGCAGTCTCAGGAACAAAGTCTTGCAGTCGCATCACCTGTGACAACTAAGGCCAAACCAGAAAATCAGCCTAGTCATTAGTAAAGAACTTACGCCTGAAAAGGGTTAACAATTCAAAATTCAAAATTCGTCTTGGAAAGTTTCCTACGGCGGGAAACCCGCCTACAGAACTTTCCGCAAAATTCGCGCATTCAAGACATTTTGCCTACGGCACGCTACGCGAACAGTCGGGGATTTAAACCCCGACTGAAACTGATACTACGTATAGACGTAGGGGTCTTAAACCCTTTTAGTTACGATAATTAAACTAACTGTAGGGTGCGTCAGCCCCAATAATTTCGTACAAATTCAAGAATTTTCCACATCTGACGCACCCTACTATTGTGCTGATACTGTAACGTGAGTTCGATGAACCTCACCCTCCCAACCTCCCTCTCCTTTTAGGAGCTACGGTGTACACACAAGTCGGAAAATTCCCTTTAGTACTTGGTTTCGTCATCTAGCTTTAGGTTGTGCGATCGCTCTCTCAAACCTGTCATTGCGAGGAGGAACGACGAAGCAATTGCAAAAACCACGGGATTATGTGATTACTTCGCTCCGCTCGTAATGACAATTTAAGGGGCTATAACGCCTGAAACCCTTGTATATAGTACTTGTGTGTACACCGTAGCCTTTTAGGAGAGGGAGGAGAAACGAAAAAATCCCCCTCTTACTCCCCTCTCCTCGTAGGAGAGGGGTTGGGGGTGAGGTCAAAACAACGCTTGTCGAACTCACGTTACTGTAGGGTGTGTGACGCTGCGAAAATATTTGAACGTAGTCATGAGACTTGTAGCGTCACGCACCAACTACCAATTGTGACACTTGCGTAAGTCCTGAAAATAAGAGGCTGGTGCAAGATATAATCTGTACTGCTTTATACCCAAACTCAATAGACAACTTTGGTGCGTAAGCCTTAATTGACTAAAGATTCTATGGTATCAGCATCATTTGGTAAGGCGATCGTCAGTACTTCGCTACCTGTATCTGTGACTAAAACATCATCTTCAATGCGGATACCTCGGACATCGGCAAATTGTGCTAGGCGTTCCCAGTTAATTACATCTTGATATTTGGCACGATTTTCGGCATTGTTGAAAATTGCTGGGACTTGATAAAATCCGGGTTCAATTGTGACTAACATTCCTGATTTTAAAGGACGATTTAAACGCAAGTAACCTAAGCCGAAGCGATCGCTTCTATTCCTCCCTTCTTCATACCCTGCCAAATCTCCCAAATCTTCCATATCATGCACATCTAACCCCAATAAATGACCGATCCCGTGAGGGAAAAATAAAGCATGGGCATCAATTTCTACCAAGTCTTGGGGGTTGCCTTGCAAAATGCCTAAATCAACTAAACCCTCAGCTATGACTGTCGCCGCCAACAGATGAAGATCCCTATATTCCACACCAGGGCTGATTTTGGCAATGCAGGCATCATGGGCTGCTAGCACCACATCATAAATGTCGCGTTGTGTTGGGGAAAATTTACCCGCAACAGGCCAAGTGCGGGTAACATCTGCTGCCCAACCTGTTGCTGTTTCGCCACCAACATCAGCCAATAATAAATCCCCTGGTTGCAGAGGGTGGTGATATTGTTCGTTATGCAGAACTTCGCCGTGGACTGTGACGATGCTATTGTATGAGGTTGTCATGTTGTGGGCGATGAAAACGCTTTCCATCGCTGCCCGGACTTCTGCCTCGATTTTGGCGTTGGCTGTGGCTTTCATGCCTGCTTTGTGGGCGGCTACAGTCACATCTGCTGCTTTGCGTAACTCAGCTAATGCCCCTGTGTCGTGGGTAAGGCGTAAGCTGATAATTGCTTTGGCTAATTCCTTATCTATGCCATCCAAGTCGTAGGGTGAAGATATGGTTCTTTGCAACACTTGTGACTGTACAAGGGTCGTCCGATAATTTTGGACGGGGATTGATGCGGCATTGCTGCCCCGATGTTTTAATTCAGACATGGTTCTGGCGGAGTCTGCGCCAATTTGGGCGGCAATTTCTTCACGTTTGGGCATTTCTCCATGCCAAAGGGCGCTGCCGGGTGTGGGATCATCAATGAATAGTTCTAACTTACCTGCTTCCAGGCGAATGGCGGCATGAGGTAAGGGTAAGCCGGCAAAATAGAGGAAGTGACTGCTGGCACGAAACGGATAAATATTGGCGGGAAAGTTGCGGGGAGTGTCGCTACCAGACCAGAGAATTACCGGGAAATCAATTAGGCTGGCTAGTTTTTGGCGGCGATCGCGTAAAGTATTAGCTAGGGAAGTCATAGTAGGATTGTAGGGGTTTAGGGTTTAGGCGATCGCAGGTTTAGAAACATTAATCTTTATCATCTTTATCATCATCCTGATTGTCCTTTTCTTGCTCTTTATCATCATCGTCATCGTCATTTTGCTTATTTGGTGCTTCTGGTTGCGCTACTGGTGGTTGTACTTCCGGGGGAGTTGATGGTAATTTTTGTTCAGCACTACAACCAACTAAACCGACAAAAATTAATCCTGTATGGAAGGTAGCAAAGATGCTTTTGATGATTTGGAGTTGCAAATTACCTTTGGCGTTGAACATTGACTCAGGGTTCTACAAATAGTTTACTAATCTCTAAGGTACTGCATTGCCTTTGATTCATTTTTAATAAAACTTACTTTTCTAATTACGAATTATACATGGGACAAATCATTACTCAGGTAGATGCTTTCACCAATAAACCCTTTGCTGGCAACCCTGCGGCTGTGTGTGTTTTATCTTCTCCTCAAAATGACACATGGATGCAGAATGTCGCCTTGGAAATGAATTTATCGGAGACAGCTTTTTTAGTCAAACAAGATGACGGTTTTAATCTGCGTTGGTTTACGCCGACTGTGGAAGTGCCACTTTGTGGTCACGCAACCTTAGCTAGCGCTCATGTATTATGGTCGCAGGGACATTTATCACCTGATGAAGTAGCTCGTTTTTATACCAAAAGTGGTTTACTAATTGCCAAATTACAAGGTGATTGGATTGAGTTAGATTTTCCTGTCAATCACTCAAAACAGGTAATTGCATCGCCAATACTTGAAGAAGCTTTGGGCATTGCTTACAAATCAGTTTATCAAAATACTTTGGGTTATTTGGTAGAGTTGGAGTCTGAAGATTTGCTGCGGCAAATGCAGCCGAATTTCCAACTACTAAAAACTCTGCCATTGTCAGATGTCATAGTAACTAGCAAAACCAATCCTGATTCTGAATATGATTTTGTCTCTCGTTTCTTTGCCCCTGGCTTAGGTATAAACGAAGACCCTGTAACAGGTGCGGCCCATTGCTGCTTGGCGGCTTACTGGCGCGATCGCCTCTTGCAAGATGAGTTCTTAGCTTATCAAGCCTCCAGTCGTGGCGGAGTGGTAAAAGTGCGTTATGCAGGAGGCGATCGCGTCTTGCTTGCAGGACAAGCAGTTACAGTCATGCGGGGAGAATTAATTTAAAGCAGAGCAAAAAAGGCTGTAAAATCGAAAATCTCAAATCCTCAATCAAGATGGCAGACTTAACCCCCAATTCTAGTTTTAGTGTTACTCTCCGGGTGCAGATTCCTAATCGTGTGGGAATGTTAGCAGCTATTACGCAGGCGATCGCATCCACTGGAGGTAATTTAGGTCAAATCGATTTAATCGAGCAAACTCGGCAAATTTCTATCCGTGACTTGACAGTTGATGCGGCTAGTACTGAACACGCGGAAACTATTGTGCAAGCCGTCAAAGCCATAGCCGATATTAAGGTGATCAGTGTTTACGATCGCACCTTTAATTTACACCGTGGCGGCAAAATTAGCATCGCTAGCCGGATACCGCTTAAGAGTGTATCAGACTTAGCAATGGCTTATACTCCTGGTGTCGGTCGGATTTGTACGGCGATCGCTCAAGACCCAGCAGAAGTTTACAATTTAACTATCAAACAAAATACTGTCGCCATTGTCACCGATGGCAGTGCAGTTTTAGGATTAGGCAATCTCGGCCCCCATGCAGCTTTACCAGTGATGGAAGGTAAAGCCATGTTATTTAAAGAATTTGCCGGGTTGGATGCTTTTCCTATCTGCTTGAATACCCAAAATACCGATGAGATTATCCAAGCAGTAAAAAATATTGCTCCCGTCTTTGGCGGGGTGAATTTAGAGGATATCGCCGCACCACGCTGCTTTGAAATTGAGCAAAGGTTACGCGATGAATTAGATATTCCCGTTTTTCATGATGACCAACATGGTACAGCGATCGTCACCTTAGCTGCTCTATTTAACTCCTTAAAATTGGTAGACAAATCACTAGCTGACATCCGCATCGTGATTAATGGTGCGGGTGCAGCTGGTGTGGCGATCGCTAGGTTACTGCGGAAGGCGGGAGCAGATAAAATTTGGATGTGCGACTCTAAAGGCATTATTTCCACTAGTCGCACTGACTTGAATGAAGAAAAACAGGAATTTGCTGTGAAAGCTCAGGGTACACTAGCAGGTGCAGTCCAAGGAGCCGATGTATTTATTGGTGTCAGTGCGCCTGGAGTGTTAACACCAGAGATGGTCAAATCTATGGCTAAAGACCCCATCGTCTTTGCTATGGCTAATCCCATTCCCGAAATTCAGCCAGAATTGATTAACAAAGACGTAGCTGTTATCGCTACTGGTCGCAGTGACTACCCCAACCAAATTAATAACGTCTTAGCTTTCCCTGGGGTCTTCCGTGGTGCTTTAGATTGTCGCGCTAGGACAATTACCACGACAATGTATTTAGAAGCAGCTAGTGCGATCGCTTCTTTAGTTAACCCCTCAGACTTAAATCGGGAACATATCATTCCTTCAGTTTTTGATGAACGTGTCGTCTTTGCCGTCGCTGCTGCGGTGCAACGTGCAGCACGGGAAGAGGAAATTGCTAGAGCTTAGTTAAAAGTGAGTTCGACCAGCGTTGTTTTGACCTCACCCCCAACCTCTCTCCTACCAGGCTATCCATTACCCGGATCTATCTCAACATTTGTGAGAGTATTCACTCACGTTTTTTCTAACCCTGATTTGTTCGTTGTTGATTCTCAATAAAAACATGGTTTTAGCGAGAAGACAAGGTGCGAATTTGTCAAGCCCCATGAAAAACTGAGTTGACAAGATGCTTACGGGGCTAGGGTTTTAAGATTGTAAAGAAAGATGTGGGTAATGAATAGCCTACCAGGAGAGGGGAGTAAGAGGGTGAGGTTTTCGTTTCTCCTCCCTCTCCTCGTAGGAGAGGGAGGTTGGGAGGGTGAGGTTCATCGAACTCACGTTAAATTTAATTGTGCATAACTCTACGAAGGATGTCTGATAATTTTCCTTTTCAAAATCCTGAGCAACTACAACAATGGCATCAGGGAATAAAAGATGCAAACCGTAATAATATTTTTTGCCACTGTCGAGCCTGCGGTTATGAATGGATGGATTCAAAATTTGATGTTACTTGCATTAAATGCAGTAGTGAGAATGTAGAGAAAATTTCCTCCTGGCAATTTCCAGATGATTAAGGATTTATGTATATCTGGCAATGGTCACAAGCAAGTTATGTTTCAAAAACTACATCTTCGTAAAGTTCGGCGATCGCACCATCAAAAGTGATACTATTGAGCCGGAAAAATTTATCTTGCTCGGTGTAACTTTGCAAAATCCATAAACCGTTATCAACCCGTTTAAAACATTCAACTCGCTGGCGTTTTGTATTAATTAAAACGTATTCCTGTAGAGTTTCAATTTCCTGGTAATCTGCAAATTTATCTCCTCTATCAAAGGCTTCTGTAGAACTAGATAAAACTTCTACAATTAAACGAGGAAATCTTTTATAATTAGGCGTTTCCTGATCTCGTTGGTCGCAAGTAACCATCACATCAGGATAATAATATCGATTTAACGACTCAATCCTGGCTTTCATATCAGCAATGTAAACACGGCAACCAGAACCGCGTACATGGCTACGCAGAAGGGCAAACAGGTTTCCCGCTATTGTTACATGAGGATCACTAGCCCCAGCCATTGCGTAAATGTAACCGTTGATATACTCGTGTTTGACGGGACTGCTTTCTTCTAACTGGAGATATTCTTCAGGGGTGAGGTATGTTGGTTCGCTTGAAGCAATCATAGGCAGTTTTAAGTTAGTTATTACGATTATTATAAAAAGCGTCTTGACACTATTAGGGCATTGCGATCGCCTCAGTTCGTAGTGTACCCATCCGAGGAAGCTACGCGCAGCAAAATGTAGGGTGCGTCAGTATCAATATTTTCTTGGTATAGTTAGGGTTTCTGGTACTGACGCACCTTAGTAGCTTTAGTTGTCAGGAAAGGGCTAAAGCCCTTACTACAAACTCCCATATGACGAAAATTCTTCCTATCAATAGTGGTAGGAAGAATTAAACAGAGATCAGAAATTAGCAGAAATTGTAGAGTGGGAAAGACCTAAAAGTTGTAGCCAATACCCAAGAGTAAACCGACATCAGTTTCATCTAGAAAAGCTGCATTCACAGCACCATTGACGGTGAATCTATTGCCCAAAGGAATATCAACACCACCAGTTAACAGTAATCCCACATTAGCATCATCACTAGTTTCAATCGCCACACCAGCACCGACGTAAGGCGCTACGGGGAATCTTGCTTGCTCAGTAGGTTCTACTGCACGGGGGACAAAATCTAGGGTGACAGGAATTAAGACTACTGTATCGTCACCAAACACGGCTGTTGGTCGTACAGATAAAACCCTTGTCAAACCAACTTTAGTGATGACCGCAAGATTACCTGCACTCAGAGCAGAATCACCACCCAAACCAATATTTCCAGCCACCCCAATATAACTAGAGCCGCCACGAGTAGCTCTACCTGGTGTAACAGTAGTATCAGTAGGAGTTTGTCCTTGATTTGTACCTTCCGGTGGCTGTTGACTGGTAAGGTTTGGTGGAATCAAGACTTCGTTAATTGCATGGATAACGCCGTTGCTAGCTTGAATATTCGGTTGGACAACTCTAGCCTCATTGATGGAAATTTGATTATTCGCTGTGTCAACTTTTACATTTAGTGGCACATTATCAGCAGTTGTTAATTGTCCAGATGTGAGTTGGCTAGAAGTTAATTGACCGGGAACCACATGGTATTGCAGAATCCTTCTTAATAACTCTCTGTTTTGAGGTTGCTGCAATTGTTCTAGAGTACCCGCAGGTAAAGCCGCAAATGCTTCATTGGTAGGAGCAAAGACGGTATAAGGACCTGGTTGTTGTAGGACATCTGTCAAACCAGCTGTTCTGATTAGAGAAGTCAAAGTACTAAAAGAACTACTAGAACCTGCCAAAGCAACAATAGTACCGCCTTGTGTACTACCTGTAGTAGTACCAGTACCACCTACTATATAGTTAGCAGCTGCAACATTACTGGCTAAGGGTTGTACTCGTCCTTGTCTAACTAAAGCTTGGTACAAAATTGCTGCGGCTTCCGCACGGGTAAGCGGCGATTCAGGATTAAGTTGTCTAATATTGGGGTAGTTAACAACTATATTGCTTTGTGTAGCAGCCGCAACACCATTCACCGCATAGCTAGGAACTGCGGAAGCATCTGCATAGTAATTACTGAGAACACCCGATGCAGTATCAGTGGTTGTCAAATTTAAACCAGTGCTTAAAGAAACGATCGCCTGTACTCTAGGAATCTGTTGATTGGGACGAAATACATTCCCTGGATAGCCTGACAAAAACCCAGTCTCATAAGCTTGCCGAATTGCCCCAGATGCCCAGTAATTAGCAGGAACATCGCTAAATCCACTTGCGCCTAATTGCCGAACTGGTTGTTGGTTAAAAGCTTTTTGAATTAATGCAGCAAATTCAGCACGAGTAACTGGTTGGTTTGGTCTAAAACTGCCATCGGGAAAACCAGCAATAATATTTCTTTCTGCTAAAGCTTGAATAAATGGTTGCGCCCAGTAATCTGTACTTACATCAGAAAAGTTAGAAGTTCTACTCGCAGGTGTATCCGATTGCACAATGGTATCAGGAGCTTCCGTTGGAGTAGTTATAACAGGAGTTTCCGTTGGGACAGTTGTAGCAGGTGTGTCAGTAGGAACTGGTGTTTGTGCTGAAACTGGCTGCAAAACTATTGAGGGATTTATTGTCATAGCTGTCATCCCCAAAGCCAGCAAAGTTGTATGTGCTAACGACCGATGAACCGAACTAACCATGAAATTTTCCTCCAAAAACTAAGTAAAAAATTGCACAAACGTATGGATCGACTATGGGAAACAACTACTTTTAGGGTTGATTCAATAAATGTCTAGATGGGCTTCTGGTTTAAGAAATTGCCAAATTGATCAAGGATTTTTCGCCATTGGACATCAAATTCTCTAATAACATATCTGTTTATTGCTAAACTAAAACTTACAATATCATGAGTTAGATAGTAAGTTATAAGATAAGATGATGTATGGCTATATAATCCTCTACTCATTATTAGGTAAGGGTTTGAACTCAAAAACATCCTCTCATTATCACCATCTAGTAATAATATTACTTTAAAGTTTATTAGTCTTCTGAATAGAATTGTTACAGATATTAACCCATTTTAATAACTAGCTCAAGGTTATATTTCCTAAACATTTTTTCATACCTTAGATAGTTGAATTATGCCATGAATCTGGCTGGGTTTTTCAAAGTAAATATATCTAAATAAGTATGATTATCACAAGAATAAGCATTACAACTTAGGCAAGTCTCATTATCAAACTAACTGTAGGGTGCGTCAGCCCCAATAATTTCGTACAGATTCAAGGATTTTCCCCATCTGACACACCATGCTCAAGCGGTGCGTTACGGCAATTTATACTGTCGCTCATACTCAAATCTTGACACTGCCGTAACACACCCTACTGGACTGGCAAGGCTAAAATGTGGCAATAGGTTTGGATAAATTTGAACGCAGATGAACGCAGATGAACGCAGATGAACAAGATGATAGATTTTTCGCTAATGCACAAGTTTAGGCTTGCCACGCCAGTAGTGGCGTGGCAAGCCTAAAATAGTGCAATGAAAATAAATCTTGTGGTGTGGGCATCTTGTCCGCACCGGACGGGCAAGATGCCCATCCTACAAGAAAGGAATAATGCAACATTTTAGCCTTGCCAGTCCACTACTTACCTAAACGGAAAGCGAGAAAGAGTCAACAGTTGATAAAAACAGATGAATTAGCCCCTCAGCAGATTTTCGTAATTGATTTTACAGAAGACGGAACTCGCTTGCTGAAAGTAGACTCGTGCTTATATCCCAGTAAACCTTTCTTCGATTAGGACTTACGCACCAAGGTTATCTGTTCAGACTAGGTGTCAGCGTGTAAGCGTGTCAGGGTTTTAAATACCTACACCTCACATCCCAAACCCTTGTCCAAACCTTTGATTACTCTTGTTGCTGCTTAAGTCCTGTGAGAATTGTGCTGCAAATTTCTCTAGAGAAAATAATTCTATATTGGATGTAAATGTATGAGTCTGATAGGGTTTTTGATATTTGTCGTTACTATAGTTGCGATTATTGCCGTCATCATCATTAATAGCTACAACGATTTAGTTAAGTTTCGCAACCGCTACAAAAATGCTTATTCCCAGATAGACGTGCAGCTACAGCGCCGCTACGATCTAATTCCCAATTTAGTAGAAACTGCCAAAGGGTATATAAAACATGAACGGGAAACTTTAGAAGCTGTAATTGCTGCCAGGAATTCGGCAATAAATGCTAGCAGTCGCGCCTCACAAAATCCCGGTGATCCTCAAGCGATGCAACAGTTAGGCAATGCTGAAGCCGCGTTAACAGGCGCATTAGGTCGCTTGATAGTACTTTCGGAATCATACCCAGAATTGAAAGCCGATCGCACCATGACCCAAGTCATGGAAGAACTATCTTCAACAGAAAACCGCATAGCCTTTGCGCGTCAAGCTTTCAACGATGCAGTCACCCTATACAACACCAAAAACGAGTCTTTCCCCAGTAACTTAATCGCCAACACCTTCAACTTCACCCTGGCAGAACTTTTACCAGAAGCCGCCCCCGAAGTCAAGAATGTTCCTCGCGTGTCTTTTTAAGGGTGTAGGGGTGTGAGGGTGTAAGGGTAAGAATTACTCCAATCTTCAACATTCATTAGCCTCTTTCCCCCTTCCCCTTTCCCCCTTCCCCCTTCCCCCTTCCCCTTTCCCCCTCCCTCATCTATGAACTTCTTTGAACACCAAGACAAAGCACGCCAAAACACACAGCAGCTACTGGGGTTATTTGCCTTGTCTATTGTGGTAATGATTTTCGCAATTTATACTGCTGCGTTGTTTCTGTTACGTTTGGCTCCCCGTATTTGGTGGGAACCGCAAATATTTTTTTGTGTTTCTAGCGTGACCATTATAGCGATCGCTATCGGTAGTGTATATAAAATATTCTGTTTGCGGGAAGGCGGACGGGTCATTGCACAAGAGTTAGGCGGACGCATATTGATTGCTGACATCGCTAACCCCCAAGAAAAGCAACTATTAAATATTGTTGAGGAAATGGCGATCGCTTCTGGTGTTCCTGTGCCAGAAGTCTATCTCTTGGATGCGGAAATGAGCATCAATGCCTTTGCTGCCGGGTTTACACTTAACGATGCTGTCATCGGCGTTACCCGTGGTACTCTCCTGTCCCTGAACAGAGATGAGCTACAAGGAGTCATCGGTCACGAATTTAGCCACATTCTCAACGGTGATATGCGGCTAAACTTGCGTTTGCTGGGGTTGCTACATGGAATTTTATTCATCTACCTCACGGGAAATTTATTATGGCGGATGCGCGATTATCAGTCCCGCGAACAAAAGGGGCCGCCTCTGTGGGCTTTTGGTTTAGCATTGATGGTAATCGGCTGGATTGGCTTAATTTGCGGTCGCCTGATCAAAGCCGCCGTTTCCCGCCAACGGGAGTTTCTAGCCGACGCTTGTGCCGTACAGTTCACCCGTAACCCTAATGGTATTGCTAGCGCCTTTGAAAAACTCCAACGTCTGGACTCACGGCTGATTTCCCCCCAAGCAGAAGCTTCCAGTCATATGTTTTTTGGCAATCCCCTCAACCCTTTTTTCTGGGAAGCCATGTTTGCCACCCATCCACCCCTGACAGAACGTATCCGCCGCGTCCGGGGTTTGAACACCCGCGATTTAGCACCACCACCCACCCGTCGTTCTCACAATTCAGATTCCCGTACAATGGGTTTCGCTGGCGGTAGTCCTACCATTACCCCAGAACAGGTAGTTAACCAAGTAGGGAGCGTTGCACCAGAGCATTTTGCCCATGCTCAAGCTTTATTATCAAAGTTGCCAGAATCCCTACGTCTGGGTGTTAGGGAACAGCATAGTGCAATGGCGATCGCATTTGCCTTAGCCTTAGAAATAGAAAATCCTCAAGTATATGAACGCCAGCTAGTTTGGTTACGTGAAGTCCAACCAAATGAAGTTGTAGAGCAAACTTTGACATTTAGTCACGAAATCAGCCAACTAGACCCCGGCTTACGCTTACCGCTCATAGATTTAGTAGTACCAGCAATACGCAAGTTGTCCCCTAAAGAATGTCACAGATTACGTAAATGTATTCAAGGTTTAATTGTCGCCACTGGCAGTTTTTCCTTGTGGCACTTTATTTTACAGCTAGTCCTATGGCATCGCTTGCAATCTTGTATAGATCCCGCCGCAACAATCAAAGTAGAATTTACGTCCATAGAGGATATTTGGTTAGACAGTATTAATGTACTATCCACAATTGCCCGTGTCGGACAGTCCCGACCTGATGATATTGCTTATGCCTTTCGTTCTGGAGTTTTCCGCCTACCCGGAGCCGGAAAACAAGCAACAGCAGATACACCAGTCAATTGTAATTTCTCGGAAGTGAAAAAGAGTATGGAACGTCTCCGCCTCGCCGCTCCTAAACTCAAGCAAGCGATCGTTGATGCTTGCGCTCACACAGTCCTATTAGATAATCAAGTTACCAACTCCGAAGCCGATTTGTTAAGAGCGATCGCCATGACCTTAGACTGTCCCATCCCGCCATTTTTAAATTCTCAACGCCGCATCACCAAAGCCAGATCCTAATTTTTTAATTAGCCTGATTTGCTCAAACAATTTGTGTTTATTTAAAGATAGGCTCTTTCGCCAAAAACAGCATCCTTGATAAATACATTCAAGACTTGTCCTGAAAAAAGGGCTAGAGCAACTTACTACAAACTCAAACCATGCCATTTTTTGTAAAATTGTAAAATTTCACAGACCCTTCGATAATCCTTGAGAGTGATTGTTATATTGTACTAATAACATTCGGTCAAACCTGGGGAAAACTGTGCGTAATGATTTACAAAATTTGGAGATTAGCCAGAAAGAACTAGAAAAATTGACTAATCTACCCGTTAATTCCGAATTAATTATTATCAGGAATATTTTTAATAAATTTTGTCAAAAAATCATCACTCAAATTCAAGGTTCAGAAGGAGCCACAGTAGTTTTCTTGAGTGTTTCTGTATCTATTTTTGCCTATCTAATATTTGATGTTTTTATCAAAGTATTTGCAGCATGGATAGATATCCCATCCTGGCTAATATTGATAATTCTAGGTTTTTTCGGCTGTGTAGGCACACAGGCTATTTTATACTACTGGTGGCGTAACCAGCAAAAAATCCTGCAAAAAAATATGACAATTTCTTTAGAAATCCTTTTAAAGGATGTTCAAAGATATAATTCTGTCATTAAAGTGATAGATATTAATGACCAAATAGAAGACGCTGGTAATGCGGGGGTGAGTATTAAAGAAAGAGAAAAAGTTATTGCCGCTCTCAAACTAACAAGAGCAGATTTAATTAGAGCTTTGCGAACAGAAAGAATATTGAGAGAAAATAAGAATTTTATTCTTAGTAATACAGAATTATTTACTAACAATTTAGCAGCTTTAACCGCTATACAGGTAACAGAACAAGCAACTGAACACGGCAGGTTACTCAATGAAGCATTACAAATTGCCCTAGATGTACAATATGAAATGAAAACTCTACAAAGCCAATCTAATGTTTAACGCCGTAGGGGACAGGTAACAGGTTCAAAACCTGCTGACCATAAAGATTTTGTGATTCCTCAATGTCATAACCTATGTGGCTACTGCTACAAGTAGACAGACTTAATAAAATATAAGTTTGTAGTGAGGACTTTAGTCCTTTCAAACCCAGCAACACAGCGATAAATCCCTCTGTTGAGAGAAGCAGCGCAAACAATACGAACAATAACTCTCTTATATTTAACGTAAGTTCGATGAACCTCTCCCTCCCAACCTCCCTCTCCTGACGGAGACGCTACGCGAACGCCTTTTAGGAGCTGACCTTTCACGTCATGTGGAAAAGCTAACGACAGACCTAACCCCCCAGCCCCCTTCCCTAGTAGGGAAGGGGGAGAAATCAAAGCCTCTCTCCTTGTAGGAGAGAGGTTTGGAGAGAGGTCTTCCAGATCCCGTGAACAGTCAGTTTTAGGAGAGGGGTTGGGGGTGAGGTCAAAACAACGCTTGTCGAACTCACGTTATATTTAATTATTTCTACCTACTTATTTTCATAATTCTAGTTGGCAATGCTCAGGGAAACCATCACATTTTTCAGCCTGTCCCCTGCTATGAATAAAAAATGCCGCAGTCATTGTAACTACGGCATGATAATAATTTCATAAAGAATAAGTGTTTACTGCAAGTCTACAGCGTACTCAATTAATTGACTTAGACGCTGACGTAAAGTTTCTAATCCTAAACGCTGACTTGCGGAAATAAACACAGCCAGGGGAAACTCTTCCCTTGCTAAGGCGAGAGTTGCACTATCTACCTGATCAATTTTGTTAAAAGCCACCAACGCCGGGCCAGGAGTTATGGGCATTTGTGCTAGTATTTCCCGCACTGAGCGAATATGACTCAACCAAGCTGGATGAGATAAATCAACCAAGTGTAATAAAGCATCGGCTTCTGTCACTTCTTCCAAGGTGGCGCGGAAAGCATCCATTAACGGTGCAGGTAGTTCATGGATAAACCCTACAGTATCTGTAATTAGAATCTCTTGGGGTTGTCCAGTTTCTGCATGAGGAATGACTAGGCGGCGTGTGGTGGGGTCAAGGGTAGCAAATAGCTGGTCGGCTGTATATACCTCAGCGTTAGTTAACGCATTTAATAAGGTAGATTTGCCAGCGTTGGTATATCCCACCAAAGCGACTGAGGGAACCTCTTGATGTTGTCGCCGTTGTCTTAAGCGGGAACGGTGCGCTTGTAATTGGTCAACTTCTTGTTGCAGTCGAGAAATGCGGCGTTGAATGGCGCGGCGTTCTGTTTCTAGTTTGGTTTCACCAGGGCCACGTGTACCAATACCACCCCCCAGTCGGGACATTGCTTGACCTCTACCAGTCAGTCGTGGCAGCATATATTCTAGCTGTGCTAGTTCGACTTGTAATTTCCCGGCGCGAGATTGGGCGCGTTGGGCAAAGATATCTAAGATAACTTCAGTGCGGTCAACTACGCGGATACCAATTTGCGCTTCTAGGTTGCGGACTTGGGAGGGTGAGAGGTCGCGGTCAAAGACCACTAGATTACATCCCAAGGTTTGGGCTGTCAGGGCGACTTCTTGGACTTTACCCTCGCCAATGACGGTTTGCGGATGAATGCGCGATCGCTTTTGTTGTATTGTCTGTAATACATCTCCACCAGCCGTATCCACCAACCGCGCCAATTCCGCCACAGTGTCGTGAAATTGTTGTAATGAAATATCATCAGTCATTACTCCTACAATTAACACGCGATCGTGGTCAGCATCAACTTCCTGGGCGACGAACTCCCGCCGGAACTCCTCTTCCAGTCCTTCCACAAGGTCAAGGAAATCTTGCTGTGCCAGATCATCTAAATTCAGTGGTGGTGATATACTCCAACTGGCAGACTGACCATTCTTGGACTCAGAAAATGCTGCACTAGGAATCAAAGCACGGGTATCTTGGGGGACTAGATGTGCAAGATACGCTTCTTTGACGTATCCTGTAGCCCCACCACCGCGTCTGGTGAAGCCCGTCCCGGTAATATTAATCACCACTAGGGCATCTAAACGCTGCATTGCCATTGCTGTTAAAGCTGAATCATTAGGCGGTTCCGCCTTGAGATGGGTGGAAATGCAACGAATACCACACAAACGTTCCGCACCATAACGCGGTAATTCCATCGGGGGAATTTGCGTTTGACGCGGTGTGCCTACGCCAACCCGAATCACTTGTCCGCGACGGTTAACATAGGCACATACAGGTAGGTTAATTTCCGTGCTAATAGCCGCCAGACGCTGGGAGAACTCAGGCGTTGTGATGCGATCGCCTGGGATACGCTGGTGGTATAGTCGCTGTAGTTGCTTCAGCTGACTGGATTTTAAACCCTGAAGATTACCGAAAATAGTTTCTATAGGCGTTTCGACCAGCTAAACTGGCCCCCCGAATCCATCTATTGTCTATTTTACAACAGCGTTAAGGGTGCAAGGTCAATCTTGTGGTGGGATTAGGAGTGTAGGAGTGGTTCGCCTTTTCTTCTAAATTTAAAATTGAGGTTTAATGTACAAATTCCATACCTCTTTTACTCGCTTTCCATCTGATTCAGAAATTTTTCCAATTCTGGCTGTTAACAAAGTCTTTTCTAAACAATCCAATCGAGACAGACGCACTGTCGAACTAACCCGCAAGCCACTTGCAGACCAATCATTTAAAACAACATCAGTTTGTGTGCGCGGTTTTGCAGAGGTAACTATTGCTGCTACAACATCATCCCCATCTAACCACAAAATAAGTACAGGACGTTTTTTAGAACCGTCACCATCAGTAAATGGAATATCTGCTACCCAAAAATCACCTGCTTGGATAGTCATCATACAATCCTTCGTCTTCTGGTGCGTAACCTTTTAAAAAAGCATCATGGCTACGGATATTTTCGATTTTTTCTGCTTTTTGTTCAATAGTTATGACCCAACGTCCATTACTAATGCTGTCCACGATTGATTCTGGAAGATTTAATTTTTCTCCTGGTTGCAGTTCAATTTCATAAATCAACTTAATCAATTCACCATTCATATTCTGCATTGAGTAAGTGGGTTGTTCTGTATAATTTTTCTAATATTTCTTATTTTAACATAGATTTAGATTATTATAACTAATAATTTATTATTTTTTTAAACTGTTCATCATTCTTAATTCTATCAAAATCATCATCATCTTTTGCCCATTTACGGCATTCATCAGGATTTATATTAATTGCTGTTTGCAAGCTTTCAATTGCTTTTTCACTATTACCTTGCAGTGCATAACAACGAGCTTTATTGTACCAAGCTTCGTGAAAATCTGGTTTAAATTTGATGGCTTGGTCGTAGGATGCGATCGCCTCTTCATAGCGTCCTAAATCATCTAACGCAATGCCGCGATTGTACCAAGCTTGGTGATAATCTGGTTTAAATTTGATGGCTTGGTCGTAGGATGCGATCGCTTGTTCATATTGTCCTAAATTCCCTAGCACAATGCCGCGATTGTACCAAGCTTCGTGATCATCTGGTTTAAATTTGATGGCTTGGTCGTAGGATGCGATCGCCTCTTCATAGCGTCCTAAATTATATAGCGCATTGCCGCGATTGTTCCAAGCTGGGTGAAAATCTGGTTGAATTTTGATAGCTTGGTCGTAGGATGATATCGCCTCTTCATTGCGTCCTAAATTCCTTAGCACAATGCCGCGATTGTTCCAAGCTTCGTGATCATCTGGTTTAAATTTGATGGCTTGGTCGTAGGATGCGATCGCTTTATCGTAATCTCTTGCAGCAGTGTATAAATTACCTAGTTCAAATAATAATTCTGGTAGATTATTACCTATTGAATTTCCAACTGAAATTAATTCTTGAATCTCAAGTATTTTTTGATTTCGTTCTTCTGAGGTTAAAGCTAGATATTTTTCATAATCTGCATCTTGAAGTATGCGTGATGATTCCTGCTCTAAGGTTTCTTCATCTATCGGAAAATCAAACAAACCTGAACGCCAATCAAAGAAATCTGGAGCGCGTTGGATAAAATATTTAATTGCAAATATAGGCAGCAAGAACACAAAACAAGTATGAAAATTTTCTCTAAAACGTTCTCGCTGTTGATTCAGGTTAATCAAAACAGGCGGTACACCCTTCCAACTATATGAGTGTGTATCTCTACTATCCCATCCTGAATAACTTTTACTTTCTTCGTATTGATAAAATGACTGCTCTAAACCAGAGATAAATAAAATATCTAATTTTTGTTTATTGTTTAATTTAGCAATTTCTTGATATAAATTATCAACAGGTTGCCTTAAATTCAAAACCTCAATATTTTTATCACTAATATCTTCTTTAACTTGGTTAATTAACTGCTGACCTTGGGATGGAGAACACCGCACAAATAACAAACCAAAGCCATCCGTAAACTTGAGCGTGCGGACTAAGGCTTGATATTCTTCATCTGCTGTTGCTGGTAAATCTTCATCCCAGTCAGTAAGTTCTAGTGTCATAATCTCAGACAAATGCTGTGGGTAAAATTTAGGTTAGGTTAATAGCAAGGCAACATAGATATCAGCAATTCAATATATAGAATTTCTATTTAATTTCTTAAATATACGTATGCCGATGCACTGTCCACCATATCATGGTTTTGGTGGGCTAAAGGTTTTTCAACCTGCGAAGGCAGGTTTTGTCTGTGTAGATGCGGTTTCTAACCGCCCATTTCGTCTTAATTTAAATTTTATGATGAATAAAGTTGATTATATTTATCTTGAAATTCCTTAATCCCTTTAATCAAAGGATGAACATCATACCATACCTGACTTTCTCCATCTCCATTCAAATAACGATATTCCAAAATACAACGATTAAATAATAACCCCCGATACAATTGGTCGTTTTCTATCTGCTTAGATTGATACACCCTTGCTAAAGCTTCCCATTCATTAAAATAAACAGTATTACGATAGGTATTGCGTAACTCGCTAATCGAACGCTGTAACGCTCTGTTGGGAATGGGTAAACTGTTAGTGTATTTAATCGCCTCCTTCATTAATAATAATAAATTTCGCACATGACCCCCACTCATTAAGCAGAGTTTTTCTAAAGCTTCTCTCTGCTCAAACATATCGACGATAGATAAACTAGGCTCAACCAAACTTAGCCGCTTTTGCAATATTTCCGTAACCTTATTAATTCCTCGCTGATACGGTTGATTCTCTGGAGTTTGCACCATAATCATCGGCAAAACTTGAGTATTCCCATATATATTTGCCACATCCGCCGCACGGTTAGAATACAGTAAAGAAATCGGCACTGTATAAATTAAATGACAATCTAAAGCTTGTAACTGTTCACTCCTATCGATAAAAATCTGGTCGTGATTATTGCGTCCATCTTCTTGAGGTATGGGAACAATTCGGTCTAAGTTATCAGCAATTAACACCAGTTGAGAATAACCCGCAGGTAAATGTTCTTTTGCATCCCTAATAAACTGATTTAACGCCTCAATTAAAGTAATAGTATGGGGGTTGACTCGTTCCCGAATTTTTTGGCGCTGGCTTGGTTCAGTTCTCAAATTAGCAGTGATTTTCGCAAACTGAGAAATTTGAGCCTCAATGCTTAAACTTTCTAAAGCCACTTCAGTCAAAGCAAAATCTTTTAAATCTTGCCAACGCTCCTTTAACCAATTTAACAAACTTGCAGGGGAAGCACTATCTTTCAATCCTTCTAGTAAATGTCGCGTGGAAGCTAAAAGAATATCAGTATATTGAGCATCTTCTGGGTCTATATCTTCCTCATCACTGGGAAAATAGACCACAAAGCAGCCTTCCTCATCCAAATGTTGCTGGAGACGCAGCAGTTCCGTTGACTTACCCGCACCGCGATGTCCTGCATAAAGTTGACAAGTCTTTCTGTCTGACAACAAAATTTCTCTACCCACTTCCACAAGGATATCGCCCTCTCCCCGCACTTCCCCACAATCGACATAAGCCGGATCTCCTGCGGGTAAAGGTCGGAATGGGTCAAAAACGTTGTATATTCGCTTCAAAAGGGCAAATTCTTGTGTCATAAGTAGAAATCTCCCAGACTAGCGCCATATTAGCGCATAATTACGGAGATAAATATGATTAGATTGTAATTTTTGGCTTTGGTGATTGAGGATGTATATTTAGCTCACGCAAAGGTGCAGAGGCGCAAAGCACTGTAGAGACGTTGCATGCAACGTCTCTACATTATTTTTCCGTGCAACTTCATAGAGAATTGTTATAACAAGATCAAAGCTGTAAATCAACTAAAAGTAAAATCATGAATATCCAACTTAAACCTGAACTAGAGCAAATCATTGAGGCACAAATTGCTACAGGTAGATATAGCGATGCTGAGGAAGTAATCAGTAAAGCATTAAAACTTTTATTAGAGTGGGAACAAGGTTATCAACAGTGGATAGAAGAAACAAGGCAAAAAGTTGAGGTAGCTATTGAACAATTAGATAGGGGAGAAGGAATTGACGGGGAAGTTGTTATTGAAAGATTGCGCTCTAAGCTACGTCAAGCCAGAGAGGCGCAAGAATGAAACAATATATCATATCCCCAGAAGCCAGCCTTGATTTATCAGAAATTATTGATTATTTTACAGCTAGAAATATTGAAGCAGGAGAACGTTTTATTGATGAGTTTGAAAGAAAGTGTAAATACTTAACCAATTTCCCAAATATGGGACGTAGTTATAGCAATATTCAATCTGATTTGAGGGGTATTCCTTTAGATAGTTACATTATTCTTTATCGAACTATAAATAGTAGGATTGAAGTTGTACGTGTAGTTAGTGGTTATCGAAATTTAGAGTCTTTATTTACAGAATCCGAATAATTTCTATGTAAATATAAACTTCCTCCACCGTTTCACCGCCGCTTGCAATTCTTCTGACAACCAACTATCAAATTGCGGATATATAGGTAAACGCGGGACTAACTGCCAACCCGCAGGCTGTAAAATTTCTCTTAACTCCTGTTCTTGAAGATGAGGATAATCGGGGTTGACTTCATCTATCGGCCCAATTCCCCCTAAATCTCTTGCACCAGCTTCTATACAAGCTAGTAACCATTGCTCATTCTTAACCAAATTTGGGGGAATTTGAATGGTAATATCTGCGGGTAAAATCTGCCTTGCTTGGGTAATGATTTCTGGTAATTGATGGGGATTAAAAGCTGGTGCATCAAAGGTTTGCTGATTTCCAGGGCTGTGGGGTTGCAAAATCACTTCTTGTATATGATGGTAACGCTGATGTAGGTGCGATATCGCTTCTAACGTTTCCCAACAATCATCTAAGGTTTCCCCAATTCCCAACAGTAACCCAGTTGTAAAGGGAATTTGCAACTCTCCCGCCCATGTTAATTGTTGTAGTCTCAGTTCTGGTAACTTACTCGGTGCATGACGATGGACTGTGGCTAATAATTTTGGCGTTAACTGTTCCAGCATCAAACCCATCGAAACATTGACGCTTTTGAGTTGCTGCATCTCGGCAAAACTCAATGGCCCCACATTAGTATGGGGGAGAAATCCCCAGTTTAAGGCTAAGTTACATAAATCATAAATTCTTTGGAACCATGCTTGACGCTGTGGTGAGTGGGGGTGTACTTCGCCACTGAGGATGAGAATTTCGCAGACTTTTTGCTTTTGCAGTCGCCTGAAGATTTCCTCTGCTGCTGATAAAGTCATCCACGGACTTGCGCCTGGGTTGGTGCGAAAGTTGCAGTAGGTGCAGCGATTAAAACACTCGTAGGTAGGAACAATTGTATATGCAGGGCTGTAAGTAGTGTAATCGCGGAGCAGCTGATGGCAATACATTGTACCTGCACTATTGGCATCTGACATAAGAATGATTTTTGCTTAATATAAATTAACTTGAGTGTGAGTAACACAAATTTATTTTTGTGAGAACTTAAAACCATTGTAGTTACTGGTTTACAGCCTAATTGACAGCTATGCAGAAAAAATTTTTCTCAAAATACTTTACAAACTGCAATAACTAGTATTAAGATGTGTAACAGGTGAAAGCACCTACAACATTCATACAAACAACGTAATCATAAAGACATGACAGCAACCTTACAACAGCGCCAAAGCGCCAACGTATGGGAGCAGTTCTGCAACTGGATCACC
This sequence comes from Anabaena azotica FACHB-119, assembly GCF_014697625.1. Lineage (GTDB taxonomy): Bacteria > Cyanobacteriota > Cyanobacteriia > Cyanobacteriales > Nostocaceae > Trichormus > Trichormus azoticus_A. The sequence goes on from NZ_JACJSG010000032.1 coordinate 91,456, forward strand.
AGCACCAACAACCGCCTATACATCGGTTGGTTCGGCGTACTCATGAT
>NZ_JACJSG010000033.1 GCF_014697625.1 Anabaena azotica FACHB-119
AGAACAGCTATGTCTTATCGATTTTTTGATTGGTTGACTCTCAACCGTGACGTGTTTGCTGCTTACAAAGCTAGTTTGGGCTTTATTTGGGCTTAATTTTTGTTTAAGTCCCGATAACACTGATAATGGCGCTGATTGCAAAAAACGTTGCCAAGAAATATTATTGTTATTTCTGCTTTGCATAAAATCCTTTCCTTGTATACAAAAATCAACAGCAAGTAATAAATGCTAGATAATTTGTTAAAACCCTGAGAAGTGTAGATAAGTAATGTTGCAATTAATGAACAAAGCCTCAAGCGATCGCTCAACAAAACAATCACCAAGTCATACATATCGATAGCTATAGACAGGTGAAATGTTCTGTCTACAAAACGCTCAATCTTGTTTGCAATATTAAATGATTAAATTCAATTAATTGCGTATGGGTATTAGACCTACCTCACATAGCAACTATAATCATTTCTTCTATTTTTCTGATCCCCAAAATATAACCCTCTAACTAAAGTTAGAGAAGATTGAGTCAAAAGTTAGAGAATAACGACTGAAATCAAATATCTCTTTGAATTGAGCAAACTGCGCCAAAACACTAAAAATATACACTTCTATATGGCAAGAGTCTCTTAAACTTCTGTTATTAAGTTCCAGTTGCTTAGTGCAAGATATCAGTTAGGAAATTCCTCACATATTCCTCACATTTTGTTTATAACCTTAAAGTAGAGTCCACCTTCCAAACAAACAGCAACATGGAAAAAGGTGAACCACTGCGTTTATTAATCAAACTCCAAGAGAAATCGATAGTATTGGAGGAAAAGTATGCTCAATGTTGTGCGTCGCAGTCAAATTATCGGTTGGATAGCAATAGATAGCTCAACAGCTAATAGTTTTGGTGAGTTAGAAGAAGTTTGGCTAGATGATTCTGGGCGTATTGCCTATTTTTCAGGTGGAGAAACTTATTTACCAGTAGAAAAAATTGCTGGGGTAGGTATGGGTGCGGTTTCTGTCTATTATCCGCCAGTTGAAGACACGCCAGAAAATCTCCGCCGCTTGCATGAAATTACTGTTGAATCTACTCTAGGTGAGCCTCTTGGCTGGGTGGAAGATTTTTTATTTGATTGGCAAACGGGAGAAATCGCAGCTTACATTGTGGCGGGAGAAATTGCTGCTCCTTTTGGTGGACGCGCAGTATTGTATCCTGAAGATGTTGAGGAAATTGCAATCGATAAAGTAATTATCCGTGAAGATGTTAAACATCAACTTGAGGCTGAGTCAGAGGGATTGGAGGGTTTCTTCAGCGAGAAATCACAACAGGTGCAACATTTAGTACATATCATAGGCGATCGCCTGCATCATCTAATTTCCCCCAGCGATAAACCAGAAGTTGTCCGCGTCAAAATCAAGGAAGTCAGCGACGAAGTAGCAACTTCTACTAATCATCCACACCACGCTTTGCAAGAAGCTACGGAGTTTTTACAAGAGCAATGGCATAGTTTACAACAAAGTATTGCCCGTGCAGGAGAGCGTGCAAAATCATCTCTAGATGCCGCTTGGAAGCAAATCCACCAAACAAAGTCTTGATTATGGACAATTTCATCCTCTTTGCTGGCACAGCTAACCCTGATTTAGCAGCCGCAGTTGCCCAAAAACTCGACATTCCTTTGGGTAAATCTCTAGTTGAGCGCTTTCCAGATGGTGAGGTAAATGTGCGGCTACTGGAATCGGTACGCCAAAAGTCTGTATTTATCCTCCAGTCCACAGCACCACCTGTCAATGACCATCTAGTAGAACTTTTAGCCTTTGCAGATGCTTTTCGTCGGGCGGCGGCTAGTCGAATTACAGCGATTATTCCTTACTTTGGCTACGCCCGTGCTGATAAACGTCACGGTAGGCGTGAGCCAATTACCGCCAGTATGGTAGCTGAAGTGTTACAGGCTGTTGGGGTAAATCATGTTGTCACACTAGATTTACACACGCTGCAAATTGAAGGTTTCTTTCGCATTCCTGTAGATAGTTTGACGGCTGTACCGATTTTTTGTGAGGCTATACGCCATGACTTACCGCCTAATTTCGTGGTGGTATCACCAGACACGGGGCGGGTACAGATGGCAACCCAGTATGCCCAAAAGCTCGATAGTTCGGTAGTGGTGCTACACAAACACCGCACCAGTGGCACGGAAACAGAGGTAACTCGTGTTGTGGGGGATGTAAAGGGTTGTGCCTGCTTAATTATTGATGACATGATTTCCACTGGTGGCACTCTTGCTAAAAGTATTGAAGCCCTACTCAAAGCCGAAGCACGCCCAGAAATAATTATTGCTGCTACTCACGGGTTGTTTGTCAAGGAAGCACGGGCTAAGTTAAGTCATCCCAGTGTGAAGGCGATTTTTGTTACCGACAGTGTAACACCAAAGGAAATTGGCTGGCAGCAATTAAAAATTGTCTCGATCGCACCTTTAATTGCTACTACTATTCAACGATTTAAAACTGATGGTTCAATTAGTGACTTATTTTAGAGGTATAAAAATATGTGGCAGAAATTTTATAATCGGACGGAGGCTGGCAGACTGTTAGCTGCTCGGTTAACAGAGTATGCCAATCGTCCAGATGTTTTAGTATTGGGGCTTCCCCGTGGCGGTGTGCCTGTAGCGTTTGAAGTAGCAAGGGTACTTGATGTACCATTAGATGTTTGCTTGGTGCGGAAACTAGGTGTACCAGGACATAAGGAACTGGCGATGGGTGCAATTGCTACCGGAGGAGTCCGTGTATTAAATGAAAATGTTGTAGATTGGTTACGGATTCCCCAAGCAACTATTGAGGAAGTCGCCGCAATTGAAATGCGGGAATTAGAGCGTCGGAACATAGCCTATCGGGGTAATCGTCCCCTACCAAAAGTCAAAAATCATACGATTATTTTAGTTGATGATGGTATTGCTACGGGTGCAACCATCCGCGCAGCGATACCTTCGGTAAGCTTCGCTAACGCCACCTTAAAACAGCAACAGCCCCGCGAACTGGTGGTTGCAGTTCCAGTGGCGGCGGCTTCTACTTGTGAAGAACTACAAGCAGAAGTAGATAAAGTTGTATGCGTGATGATGCCAGAAGATTTATATGCGATCGGTATTTGGTACGAGAATTTTGAGCAAACAACCGACGCAGAAGTATGTGAACTCTTGACAAGGCAAAAATTAACCACAAGTAATTCGTAATACTCGTTATGGATAGGACATTAATACACCAACCCCAAGAATATGCGGTGTCAGTGCCAGTAGGTGAAGTAAAGCTCAAAGGTAATTTGGTGATTCCCAACGGTGCTACAGCCATAGTGTTATTTGCTCATGGTAGTGGTAGCAGCCGTCATAGTCCCCGCAACCGCTATGTTGCTGAAGTTTTACAACAGGCGGGACTGGCAACTTTGTTAATCGATTTGCTCACACTCGAAGAAGAAGAAATTGACTTACGGACAAGACATTTACGCTTTGATATTGCTTTTTTAGCCTCACGATTAGTTGGGGCTACAGATTGGCTGATACAAAACCCAGATACTCAACATCTGAAAGTAGGGTACTTTGGTGCTAGTACAGGCTGCGGTGCAGCGCTGGTAGCAGCCACACAACGCCCAGAAATAGTGCAGGCTATTGTTTCTCGTGGTGGAAGACCGGATTTAGCTCCTTTAGTTTTGCCCCAGGTGAAAGCGCCGACGTTGTTGATTGTTGGTGGGTACGATCTGCCAGTAATAGCAATGAATGAAGATGCACTAGAGCAATTACAAACATCAAAACGCTTAGTGATTATCCCCAATGCCGGCCACTTATTTGAAGAACCAGGTAAGTTAGCCGCCGTCGCCCAACTAGCAAGTGAATGGTTTACGCATTATCTCAGATAAGGGTGTAGAGGTTTAGGCTAGTTTTACAGTCATTCACAACCTACTTTTGCTAGACTTCCCAATCCCCAATACTTAGCCGCCAAAGTATCACAAAAATTTTTGTAAATCTTAGCGGGGGTATGTTACAGGTCTGAGCTTATCCTTAAAAGCAAAGCTAGAGTTCTTCACCATAGTATGTAGAGGCGATATGGATGTAGTCAAGCGTCGTATCGGTCTTGAGCAAGAGTTTTTTCTAGTAGATGAAGTTGGTCATCTGAGCGATCGCGCTGATGAATTTTTGCAGGGTTGTCACATCATGGCACAAGCACAAGGTTTAAACCCAAGTTACTTTGTGCCGGAGTTCGTCAAGAGTATGGTGGAAATTAACACACCACCAGCCTACACTGGCACAGAACTAGCAAGAGTTTATCTCAAAAATCTCAAATTGGCGCTGCTTGTGGCGCGACAGATGAATTTACGCCTTTATCCTCTGTCTAGCTATCCCTTGCATATTATGCCAGTGATGCGCGATCGCCCCAACTACCATATCCAAGCGCGGACTGTGGGCTATGATAAATTTCTGCACGCTGGAAAATGTACAGGCACACATCTGCATTTAGAAGTCCCGCCTGGGGTAATTGACCCTCGTGTTGCAGTCTCTTACAACTCCACATCAGCCGAACGAGAAGAACTACTAAATATCTACAATTTAGCTACAGCTTGCGACTCAGCCCTCATTGCTTTAACAAGGGCTTGTCCATTTTATGAAGGACAAGCGATCGGACTAGCCGCCCATACAATTCGCTATCGAGGTAGCGAAACCTTTGGCTGGGAAGGAGTTTACACGAATTTACAATCTGTGGGCGGGCTGATGCCTTATGCTGAGAGTGTGGAGGCTTTAGTTGAACAGCAATTTGCTCGTTACTATGCTTGGTTGCAAGCGATGGAAAAAGCTGGGATTCCACCTCACCTGTTCCTAGAAGCAGGAGGAAGCTTACTCAAGTCTGCTTGGAATCCAGTCCGACTCAACAAACTCGGCACTGTAGAAATCAGATGTATAGATAGCAACTATCCATCGGTGATTTTAGCTGTAATTACACTATTAGATAATGCTGCCGAACGAGTCAGACGCGAGAAGTTAACAGTGAGACCAGGTAAAGGAACACAGATATTTGAATTAGTAGGTAAATGTCTTTATGTCCCAGATTTCGCCTATCTAAATGGTGAATTACTCTATACCTCAGCTACAGAAGGAGTTAAAAACTCCAAAGTTAAGGCTTACGTCGATTCAATTTTGCAGTTTGCGACCAGAGACGCTGGCGAAGGAGTAAATTTTTTAGCAAAACTGAGCAAATATCTAGATTGCTATCAAACAATAGAAGCTGGAATATTGCAACAATTTACTCCAACAACTGCTCAACTGACCTTAGATGCGGGTTTGCGTCTAGTGCGTGAGTGTTGTGACAAACTCGAAGCCCAAGTTGCATGGCTAGATACAGAAAATCCCCTAGCAGCATTGGACATTGACGAAGGATTGTTACTACAGCAGCATTAATAGAAAACTAAAATTTCACAAAACTTAAGACTATGGACGTTAAAGAACTTCTCAATCGATATGCCGCAGGAGAACGAAACTTCCAAGGTATCATATTACCAAAAGCAGACCTACAGGGTGTTAACTTGGGTGGTGTAGACTTTGGTAGAGCAGACCTAAGTGGTGCTAATCTCACCAAAGCATCCATGAGTGGTGCTAATTTGAGTCAAGCAAATCTTCAAGGCGCGAACCTGGAACAAGCAAATTTATCAGAAGTGATTTTAAGTGGTGCAGATTTGCGTGAAGCTACTCTATCAACAGCTAACCTGAATGAATCAGACCTTAGCGGTGCATATCTTTGTGATGCAGACTTATGTAATGCAAGTTTGCATATGGCATTACTCAGTACAGCTAACTTGCAGCGTGTGAACCTCTGTGATGCCAAAATGAGTGGAGTCAGGATGTGGAAGGCGGATTTGCGAGAAGCTGACCTCACTGGTGCTGATTTAAGTGAGGCCAATTTGAGTGACGCAAACCTGACTGGGGCAAATCTAAATGCCACAGATATGAGTGAAGCCTTTTTAACTGGAACAATTATGCCTGACGGTACTATTCATCAATAGTTGTCTAGATTCTCAATTATTAACACTATTAAATTAATGTCGTTTCATCAACCAGTCTGGACATTACCCATTGCAGCCGTTTATGAGTCATTGGGAACTACTGACAACGGCTTGACTGAATATGAGGCAACACAAAGCCTTGAGCGTTATGGTGCGAATGAACTGCCAGAAACAGCCCAGCGCCCAATGTGGCTTCGCTTCACGGATCAACTCACCCACTTTATGGCACTATTGCTATGGATAGCCGGAATTTTGGCATTTATTTCCGGTACTCCCCAACTGGGATGGGCAATCTGGGCTGTGATCTGGATCAATGCCGTATTTAGTTTTTGGCAAGAGTCTCAGGCAGAACAAGCATTATCAGCACTCAAGAATGTGTTACCGATGCAGGTAAAAGTGTATCGAGATGGTGAACTCAAGCAAATACCAGCAAGGGAACTGGTGCGTGGGGATGTTATGCAATTGGAAGAAGGCGATCGCATTTCGGCTGATGCGCGTCTGGTAACATCCCAAAGTCTTTACCTCGATGTCTCTGTGCTGACTGGTGAATCTCTGCCTGTGGCTCGTAATGCTTATCCAGTCAGGGTGCGGGAAGTTGCTGCTATTCGGGGTGGTAAGACTCTACCAGCCGGTGAACAACCTTTACAAGAACCAACTAATTTGGCGGAAATTCCCAATTTGGTTTTAGCAGGCTCAACAGTGTCATCAGGACGAGGGGTAGCTGTAGTCTATGCCACAGGCGCACAAACAGAATTTGGTCACGTAGCACATCTCACAACCGTTGTGCAACACGAACCTAGCACTTTAGAAGTGCAAGTGGCACAAGTGGTGCGGGTAATCACAGCGATCGCTCTGACGATGGGAGTATTAGTATTTTTGCTGACATCTCTGTTGGTGGGGATGGAAGTAAAAGAGAGTTTTATTTTTGCGATCGGTATCATTGTCGCCTTAGTGCCGGAGGGGTTATTGCCTACCGTTACATTATCATTAGCAATTGGAGTCCGGCGGATGGTACGGCGCAATGCTCTAGTGCGTCGGCTGTCGGCGGTGGAAACCTTAAGTGCTACTACGGTTATCTGTACAGACAAAACTGGCACATTGACTAAAAACGAAATGACGGTGCATTATCTCTGGATTCCCTGGCAGCCTATTGGCAATGAACTGCCAGAAACACCATTGGCTATCTCACCTACCCTGATTGAAGTCACTGGGGCGGGATATGACCCTACGGTTGGGAAAGTGCAGATGTCTAGTGATTTCTCTGCCGCCTGGAAGGTCAATTTGTTACTTACAGGCGCAGCACTTTGCTCTAATGCCCGCCTAATTCACCTCACAGCCCCTAGCCGTTGGCAAGAGATTGGTGATCCCACAGAAGCAGCTTTGTTAGTCGTTGCGGCTAAGGCTGGGCTAAATTTGGAAACCTTGCAAACACAACTGCCACGCTTGCGCGAAGTGCCATTTGATTCGCGGCGGCGAATGATGACAGTAATATTAGATTGGCGCGCTTCAACGGTATGGACTGGTGACTTGCCGAACTTAGCTTTTACTAAAGGTGCGCCGTTAGAAGTCTTACGCCACTGCACATCCATTTTACGCAATGGTACGCTGGCAGACATCAACCAAGACGACTGGAATCAAGTGGTGGCAGCCAACGATGGTTTAGCCGCCCAAGGTTTTCGGGTGCTAGGAGTAGCGGCGCGACGTGGTGGGAGTGAGATGTTAGATTGGCGATCGCAAGACCTAGAGCAGAATTTAACCTTCATTGGTTTAGTGGCGATGTTTGATCCGCCCCGGAAAGAAGTCAGTCATGCGATCGCTCAATGCCATGCCGCCGGAATTAAGGTAACTATGGTGACAGGTGATTATGGTTTAACTGCGGAAGCGATCGCCCGTCAAATTGGACTGGTCAACAACTCGGTACGAGTAGTCACAGGTGAAAGCATAGGGCATTTATCTGATGCACAACTAAAGCAAATTGTCAAATATCGTTCTGGGTTGGTGTTTGCGCGGATGTCTCCAGAACACAAGTTACGGTTAGTGCAAGCCTACAAAGATATTGGTGATGTAGTTGCAGTCACAGGGGATGGAGTTAATGATGCCCCAGCCTTAAGAGCGGCTCATATTGGGGTAGCGATGGGGATGAATGGCACAGATGTAGCAAGGGAAGCCGCCGATATTGTGCTGACAGATGATAACTTTGCCACTATTGTCAGCGCAATTAAGCAGGGACGTACCGTGTATCAAAATATCCGCAAATTTATGACTTATATCTTGGCATCGAATGTAGCGGAATTAGTGCCTTTCTTGCTGATGGTAGCGCTGAAAATTCCCCCCGCCTTGGTAATTATGCAGATTCTCGCCATTGATTTAGGCACTGACTTAGTACCGGCTCTAGCCTTGGGTGCAGAAAAACCAGAAGTTGGCATAATGCAACAACCACCCCGGAAAAAATCGCGATCGCTTCTTGACCGTTCCCTACTTTTACGCGCTTATTGTTTTCTAGGATTGCTAGAAGCAATTCTAGGGATGACAGCATTCTTCCTCGTCTGGTGGAGTTACGGATATAACTTACAACAATTACAAGCCGTCACGCCCAGTATTTTATCGCACTCAGCCAAGGCCGCCACCGTTGCCATATATGCTCAAGCTACAACCATGACCTTAGCTACCATTGTCGCCTGTCAGGATGGTAATGTTTTCGCTTGCCGTTCGGAGCGCACTTCTATTTGGCGGCTAGGATTATTTTCTAATCCTCTGATTTGGTTAGGAATTGCGATCGAATGGATGTTAGTCATACTGATTACCAACAGCACATCCTTAAGTAGAATTTTTTCCACTGCACCCTTAGCACCTTGGCAATGGTTGCTGTTGCTAGTATGTCCGCCAATTATTTTAGGCGCAGAAGAACTCAGAAAAGCTGCTTGGCGCAGAAATCATAGACATAGACGATAAGGTACATCTACTGAAATTTCTCAGCAAATACTTTGTGTACTGGCGTGTCAAGACTAAAATAGTGCATTAGCCAACAATCTATCTCTTACTCATCTGCGTTTATCTGCGTTCATCTGCGTTCGATTTTTTTCCCAATCTAATGCCACATTTTAGGTTAGACAAGCTAGTACCTTGGCGTGAGGCTGCGTTTGATGTGAAACATTTTTTTGATACATCATCAATAGCATTTAAAGAGGGAGCTTAACGTAAAAACTGCTGCCTACTCCTACCGTACTCTCAACCCACATTTGTCCATTGTGTTGCTCTACAATACTGCGGCAAATCGCTAGACCTAAACCCGTTCCCCCTTGTTTACGAGAGTCAGAGGCATCTACTTGATGAAAACGCTCAAAAATAGCTTCTATTTTATCAGCCGGAATGCCTCTACCTTGGTCTTGTACCTTAAATAACGCAGATGCAGCTTCAGTATCTTTTGCTGGGATTTTTTCCACTGTCATCCATACAGTAGAGCCTGGAGGAGAGAACTTAATAGCATTACTCAAAAGATTTGTTAAGACTTGAATAATCCGATCCTGATCAACTAATAATTCCATTGATTGAGTTGAAACTGATAAATTAATTTCAGCTTTCTGGAACATTAATTGCATTAAATCTGCTGCTTTAGATAATAATTCACTAACTTCAAACTTCTGTTTAACTAAATTTATTTTCCCCGATTGTAACCTTTCCAAATCTAAAATATCGTTAACTAATCTCACTAAGCGTTCGGCATTTTCTGAAGCAATTTGAATAATACGTTTACCTTTATCAGAATCAAGCTTCACTAAACCTTTTGCTAATAAATTTAAGCCTCCCTGAATTGAGGTCATCGGAGTACGAAGTTCATGACTGACAACTGACACAAACTCATTTTTAATTTTATCTAATGCCTGACGTTGAGTAATATCTTCACCAATACTCATAGTACCGATGACTTGCCCTTGTGAATCTCGCAGCAATGTATTGTTCCAGGCAATTACTTTTTCTGCTTGCGATTTTGTCAAAAGTTGATTCTGATGGTGAGTATGTAATCCTTGCTCTAATATTTCCCCAAACAAATTGTTCATTTGCTGTTGCTCCTCCTGTGGGATAAACTCACTGAACCAATCCTTACCTAAAACTTCTTCCTGACTGTACCCACTCAATGCTAAAAAGAAAGGATTGACATACTCAACTTTACCTGTACTATCAAGTCCTACAACTAACAACTGCACATTTTCTAGTAAACTGCGCCAACGACGTTCTGCTTCACGCAATTGAGCTTCAATTTTAGTCTGTTGATTAATAGTTGTGGTTAAGACATTGATTAATCTATGCAGGTGTGTGTTGGCTTTTGATAATTCAACAGTTCGCTGTGCAACTTGAATTTCTAATTCTGCTTTGGAACGGTGGAGAATTTCTTCTACTTGTTTGCGACTGCTAATATCCAAACAAATACCAAGCATTCGTACTGGTCTACCTTCATCATCATAGATACATTTGCCTTTAGCTGCAATCCAGTGAATGCTACTATCACTCCAAATAACTCTAAATTCCACATAATATTCAGTTTTATTATCTTTAGCATCCATAACTTTTTGGTGAATTGCTGTTCTATCTTCTGGGTGCAGATAGGACAGAAAAGCTTCGTATTTACCTTCAAAAGTACCTGGAGTTATACCAAATAATTGCTGTTGACGATTTGACCATTTGATATAGTTAGTAGTAATATTCCAATCCCAAGTTCCCATCTGAGCCGCTTCTAAAGCTAGCCTTAAATGCTCCTCACTTTCTTTTAAAGCCATCTCAGTTTGCTTTTGCTGAGTTATCTCCTTTAAAAATATTGATATCCCGTCTCCAGCCGGATAAATGCGATTTTCAAACCAACGCTCACTTGATGGATGATACTCTTCTAACTGCACAAAATTTTGCTCAGTCAAAGCTTGATAATAAGCTTGATAATAACATTGTCTAAAATTTTCGCTCACTTCTTGCCAAATATTTTTACCAATTAAATCTTCTGATTTTTTACCAAAAATTTCTGCTGCTTTGTGGTTAACGTAGGTATAACACCAATTACCGTCTACAGCGATAAAAGCATCACTAATACTCTCTAAAATATTTGATAATCGTTGTTTAACTGCTTCCGCTTCTGCACAAGCAGCTTGCTCACGAATTACAAGCTGTGCTATTTTTTCTTCTACTTGCTTGCGTTCTGTGATATTTGTGAGTGTGATCACACTGCCAATAATTTTGTTTTCTGAATTTAATAATGGAGAAGCACCCAAAATTAAATTCAATTCCCCACCATCTTCCCTCCTTAATAATACTTCTATACCTTGATAAGATTGACCTTCCAGCAACCTAGATAATAAAAAATATTGTTGATTATCTTGTTGATTTACCCCTTGACTATTAGTAAAAAAACATGATTCTATCCTTTGAAGAACACTACAATAATTACATTCGAGTGGGAACGCTACATCAAATTTTTGAAATAATGGGTTCTGTCCGCAAAATTGTTGTGCTGCTCGATTTGCACGCATAATTTTTCCATTTTGATCACAGACGATAATGGCTTCAACGGCTTGTTCTAGAATCGAAGTTGCTAGTTTTTCTGACGCAACAATTTCTGCGTTACGTTTTTGCTCTGTTAAGTCTGTTACTACTAGGCAAGTAACTGCTACATTGTCTATTTGCAAGCATTTAAAAGACAAATAAACAGGTATTTGAGTTCCATCATCAGCAATTAAGTTTAACTCACCACGAATAACTACTTGTTTTGCTTGTTGAAATAATCCTCTAAACACCTGTTTTTCTGATGGTGCTATGTACTCTTCAAAGTTAGAGCCAATAATTCTCTCTAACGGCTTTTTGAGCATCATTGCTAAATGATGATTACAGTACAGAATTGTTCCAGACTCATCAAGAGTTACAGATCCTTCGTGCATTTCTTGGACAAAAACACGGTAAGGATAATCAGCATCTTGCAAGGTAAAAACTTTTTCACCTTGGGGACTAGACACAACTAAAGCGTCTACTTCACCCATTTTGATAGCTCTAAAAGTTTCTTCTAGAGTTTCTATTTGCTGACGTAAAGCTATATTCTCATTTTCTAGTTCTTGGAGTGTTTTCACTGCAATCACCCTCTCAACCTACATTCGGACATCAGGATTTTTTTAAACAATATCTAAAGCAATGATGACTTTATCAACATTTGTTAAGTCACCAATTAATTTCTGTAAAGGTGGCGGCAGTTCTTTGATGAGAGTAGGCACAGCAAATATATGGTCTTTTTCTAAAACTTCGGGTTGTTGGTATATATCAATGATTTCCATTTCATAGCGTTCTGGCAAGTATTTTTCACAAATGTTTTTTAACATGGAAATAGCACGCATCGAACGGAGACTATTACCAGCAACATACAAACGTAAAACATATTTTTGTAAATCTCTTGTGGCTAGCAACCTTTCAAAATCTTCTGTAGATTCTATAATATTATCTTCATGCTCATCATTAGTTGAGTTTGAAGTATTCATGGCTCTCCTTGGCTGATATTTACATAATGCGACGTAAATCTAGACCGACTAAAACTTTTTCAGTATTGGATAAATCTCCAATAATTTGCTTGACAGGTTCTGGTAGTTTTCGGACTAAAGTAGGGATGGCTAAAATTTGGTCTCCTTTAGCTAATTGAGGATTTTCTAAAAGGTCAATTACTTCAATGCGATACCTACCTTCGAGATATTGTTCACAAATTTTCTTGAGATTAGCAAAGGCTTTTAAAGATTTAGGTGTTTGTCCAGCTACATACAGCCGTAGCTCCCAAATATCTATTTTTGTCTCGCTATATTGCTCGTGGTAATCTATAGATTCCATGCTTAAATTTCTCCTGAATAATTAGTATTCAGCTTGTCGCAATCTTGCTCTTTTTTTTTCTTCTGATATTAAAAAGCTTTCTTGATTTTCTTCGATAGCAATTAGCCTTTCAATTTCTTGCTTGTCGATTTCAAATTGAGATTCTATAGCTTTAATTTGTGCCTCCATTAGTAAACGTTTGCGTTCTATATCACGCTGTTTTTGTTCAATTTTTTGCCGGCGGTCTAAGGCAGCAGCTTTATCTTTAGCTTCTTGGACAATTCTAGCTGTACCTGTGAGTACCCCTTCTGCTCCTAAATAAACATCTAATAATTGCACTCCTTGATTGGTTAAAATAAATTCCCGTACTTGATTAGAGTGGGATGTACCACGAGATTTCAGTACATGAATTAAACGATTGCGCTCGCCATTACTTTCTACAGTCCGCAGTAGTATCCAAGTATCTGCTAATGAAGAAATTCCTATTTCTGTATATTCTACAAAAGCACTATTACCTTCGTTTAAATTTGTAAAGACTGTTGTAATATTTTTAGTTTTGAAATAATCAATCAAGCGTGTTATAAATGATTTAAACTGAATATCATTACTGCCATAAATGAGATTAGATATGGGATCGATAACGACTGCATCAGGTTGAAATTCATTCACTATACTCAGAATATTCACTAGGTGCATTTCTAAGCCGTAAAATGTCGGGCGTAAAGTTTGGAATTTGAGTAACCCTTGATTAACCGCGTTCTCTAAATCAATACCGATAGAGCGCATATTGCGAATAATCTGTTGTGCAGATTCTTCAAAGGCGAAAAACAGGCATTTTTCTCCTCTTTGACAAGTAGCATCAGCAAAATGCGCGCACAATGAACTTTTACCAGTTCCCGCCGTACCAGAAATTAAGATGCTACTACCGCGAAAGAAACCTTTTCCTCCCAACATGATATCTAGGCGTTTGATTCCACTAGAAATCCATTCGGTGGTGACTGGATAATCTAAACCAACTGAGGTAATTGGCAGAACCGAGATGCCATTGTCTTTAATTAAAAATGGATACTCGTTTGAGCCGTGCCTAGAACCACGATATTTAACAATTTGTAACCATCGAGTTGAGAGTTCATTGGTAACACGCTGATCAAGTCGGATGACACAATCGGAAACATATTCTTCTAAACCGTGGCGAGTGAGGCTATTTTCACCACTTTCGCTGGTAATAATGGCTGTGACACCTTTGGATTTTAGCCAGAGAAATAGCCGCCGCAATTCCGATCGCACGATCGCGGCGTTCTCCAACCCACCAAACAGCACTTCTAGTGTATCTATCACAACTCTTTTGGCGGCGATCGCCTCAATTTCAAAACCTAATCTAATAAACAGTGCTTCTAAATCGTATTCTCCTGTTTCCTCAATCTCACTCCGCTCAACACGCACATGATCAATGGCTAGTTTTTTTTCGTTGATTAGTTCTGCTAAATTCCACCCTAAAGAAGCAACATTTTGTGTTAATTCCTCGGCAGTTTCTTCAAATGCTAGAAATACGCCTGGTTCGTTAAATTCTGTAGCACCCCGGACTAAAAATTCCATTGCCATGAGGGTTTTACCGCACCCTGCTTTACCACATAGTAATACTGGTCTTCCTTGCGGCAATCCTCCAAAAGTAATCTCATCTAGTCCTTGGATTCCTGTTGGACATTTGGCGAGCATGGTTGTTTTTGTTTGTATATTATTTTTTGCTTTATTCATGTTTCACCTAAATACTTATTGGATAGGAATAATATCAAGCCCGGCTAATTACTTACGATATGGTTGGTTTAGTCGGTAATGGGTAATTGTTTGTTACCATTACCAATTACCGATTACCCATTACCAACCCCCAAGATATGACAAGTACTTAAGCGGACATGATTTAACAATAAATACTCAGAACTAAAGTCCTTACTACAAACAGAAATTAATCTTATAGCATTAAGCTACAAAATCTTTGTGAAGAATTTGTGAGTCAATCCATTACGTTTACAAATATCAGATTTTATGGTAAGAGAAATATCTGATTTCGTCCTGCTGTTTTTGCTTGATATAATGCAGCATCGGCAGCACGATACAACATTTGCAAATCATGACCGTCTTTAGGATACTCCGCTAGACCCGCACTGAAGGTAATACTAAAAGTTTGATGATTAATCCCGCTAAATTGTAGCTTGCTGACAGTTTCTAATAAATTATTGAGTCGTTTTAAAGCATTTTTCGAGGTAATACCATACAGTCCAATCACAAACTCTTCTCCTCCCCAACGCGCCACAACATCCTCATCACGAAATGACTGCTTGAAGAGTTTGCCTAATTCACTTAAAACTTGATCGCCGATATCATGACCATACTGATCGTTAATTTGTTTAAAGTGGTCTAAATCCAAAACTGCAAAATAAAAAGATTTTCCTTGACGTTCTGCTAAATGCAGCAATCGAGTGATATCCTGCAATGATTTGCGGCGATTATAAATTCCAGTTAAGGGGTCAATATTGGCTAATTTGCGAGTAATTTGGCTGCGTTCTAACCGACACAGAACACGAGCTACTAATTCCGGCCCGATAATTGGTTTATTCACATAATCATCAGCACCAACCGCAAATACCTGTTGTACTGTCTGAATATCTGTGTGTGCAGATAAACATAATATAGGTAAGTTACTCCAATGGGGGTCATTTCGCACTACTTGACACAAATCAATCCCACTGAAGTTTGGCATTTCCACATCCAGAATCAGCATATCAGGGGCTGATTTTTCTAAAGTGTCCCAAAATTGGCGGGGATCGTCTAGCAGAGTTAATGTAAATCCCCAAGGTTCTAGTAATGTGCGGATAATGTCTAATACTTGTGGATCGTCATCTACAATTAAGAGTTTACCTTCTGGTGGATGAGATTTTTCTAAAACAGAGGCGATCGCTTCCATGACTTGGGACGGAAATACAGGCTTTTGTAAAAAACCTTTGCCTCCCATTCTCGCTACTCTTACCCGTTGGGCGAAACTCTCTTGAGATGTAAATACTAATACTGGTATTGGGGGATGCAATGCTGTTAATTCTGCTAGTAGTGCAAAACCGTCTTCTGCTGATTCAGGAAAGCACAAATCCAGTAATACTACATCTGGCCGAGTACAAGTCATTTCTTCCCTAGCCACAGATATACAATCAGCAACTACAGCCTCTATTCCCCACAATTTAGCTGCTGCGGCTACTTGTGTCGCCAATGTAGTATCGTCATCGACAATGAGTAATCGGTATTGTTGGCTTAAATGAGAAGGTTGAATAATTGGCTGTTCCGGAATTTCTATGAGTTGTTGCTCTAATACCTGGCGTAACTCTAAAATCAGTGTTTGCAATTGTTTAGCTTGTACTTGACCTAATTTTGCTGCTGATTTCAAAATGTTTTCTATGTCACGACACAAGCAAGTCGCACTCTCAAAGCCGAAACTACCCAAAGAGCCGGCTAAAGTATGTGCTTGCTGTTGTGCTTGTTGTCGCAAATCTTCAGTTAAAGCGTTTTCTAACAAAGATGTGACTGCTTGCTCAATCACACTCATCCGCACTGCATAATTATCCTTAACTCGTTCCCAAATTGCAGCTAATTGAGAGGTCATTTTTTGTTTACCTCTAAAATTTGCGATCGGGACTGAATGTTGAATAAAAGAAGCAACTTGCTGTTGACTTGGTTTTTTACTAGCTAGTTTTTGTTCTTCTGCTGATTTTATTAATTCTTGAGTGTTTAACCGATATCCAAATCCATATACAGTGGCAATTACATCAGCCTTAGCTCCAGCTTCCCTCAATTTAGCTCGCAAACTTTTGATATGCGCTCTGACAGTATTCTCTGTGGGAGCTTCATCGAAAGACCATAAATTATCTAATAAAGAACTTTGGCTAAATATACGCTGCTGATTGCGTAAGAATAATTCCAATAGAGCGTATTCTTTAGCAGTCAGGCGTAACATTTTGCCTTGATAAGTTATTTGACAGCTAATAGGATCAAGGCGCAAAGCTCCTAACTCAATTATCGGTGTGGTCGTCTCACTGCTACGGCGCAATAAAGCTCTAATTCTAGCTAATAATTCCTCTAAGTTAAAAGGCTTGATGACATAATCATCTGCTCCAGCATCTAATCCTTTAATTTTCTTTGTATGACTATCCTCAGCTGTTAATAACAAGATGGGAGTGAGACAACCTTTGCTGCGTAGCTGTTGGCAAATAGTTATACCATCAACCTTTGGTAATACTACATCCAGCAAAATCAAGTCGTAATCAATCGCCAAAGCTAGCTCTAAGCCTTTTTGACCATCATTACATACCTCTACTAAATAATGCTGCTCTGTCAGCGTTGTCCTCAGTAATTCAATAATATTTGTATCGTCTTCTACTAAAAGTATCTTCAAGTTAATCAATTAGATATATAAGTTTTTACTAGTATTTTGCCATTTCTGATCAAGTTTAAACACATCTTCAGATAGGAGAGATTCTCTGTCTGATCTAAAATTTCTTGATTTTGACTAATTCACAACTACTTCACAAGTATTATTTACCCTTTTGGATATAGGAACACAAGGGAGGCTCTGGGGCTTTTATTCAGGTAGTCTAAGATATAAAGAATAATTACCCTATTTTAAGTTAAATTTAATATTTTTTTACCATAAATATATTTAATCAGGGATGAAACCGATGACAAAAAGAATTTTAGTAATTGATGATGAAGATGGGGTAAGGGAAATTATTCAAATTTGCTTGGAGTCAATGACTGATTGGGAGGTATTAACTGCATCTTCTGGTAGAGAGGGAATAGAAATTGCCCAATCTGAGCATCCTGATGTGATTATGTTAGACGTGATGATGCCCTATATGGATGGCCCGACAACTTTTAAGCAGCTACAAGCAATTACAGAAACTTGTGATATTCCTACTATTTTGCTGACAGCTAAAGCTCAAAGTTGCGAACAACAAGAATTCCTTGATTTAGGTGTAGCGGGGCTAATTACTAAACCTTTTCTACCGGAAGATTTAGTTATGAGAATTTGCGAGATTCTTAACTGGAATTACATGACTTATATCCTGTCCGGTTAAAGACTGATTATTAACCCTCTTGTATCAGTTGCTGACTACATAATAATGATTAGGACTTACGCAAGTGTCATAATCAAACTAACTGTAGTGGCGTGGCAAGACTAAACTTGTGCAATAAAATTACTCTTTTATCTCTGTGTCTCTGTGCCTCTGTGGTTAATTAATGCAACATTTTAGCCTTGCCAGTCCACTACTGGCATGACCGGACTAATTTTGTGCATTAGCGAAAAATCTATCATCTTGTTCATCTGCGTTTATCTGCGTGCATCTGCGTTCAATTTTTCCCAAATCTAATGCACTATTTTAGCCTAGACACGCCAGTAGGGTGAGTCAGACCCAATAATTGCGTACAAATGAAGGGATTTTCCACATCTGACGCACCCTACTATATGTGCCAATTGCGTAAGTCCTGATGATATGCAAATTATTTCGTTATGCAGGTTCAAATGTTTAATTAGCTTGTAACCAGTTGAGTAAATCACCAAGCGCCGTAAAATCTAGTAAAGCCTCACCCAGTGCTTCCAACTTTTCTAGGGAAAGACCTTGAAGCCTGTCCCTAACCTCTGTGGGTAACTCTCCCATCCGTTTTTGTAGTTGTCTGAGAACAAGTGCGTATGCTTGTTCCTGCTTTCCTTCCTGCTTTCCTTCCTGTTTCCCTTCTTCCTTGCCTCGCTCGTAGCCAATGCGCTCGCCCGTGGTAATGTAACTCATAGTAAGCTCCTGCTCGAATAACTTAAACTCTTGCCAAAATTCTTTTTTGGGAAGTGTAAAACTTTATGCAGGTTCAAATGTTTAGTTAGCTTGTAACCAGTTGAGCAAATCACCAAGCGCCGTAAAATCTAGTAAAGCCTCACCCAGTGCTTCCAACTTTTCTAGGGAAAGACCTTGAAGCCTGTCCCTAACCTCTGTGGGTAACTCTCCCACCCGTTTTTGTAGTAGTCTGAGAACAAGTGCGTATGCTTGTTCCTGCTTGCCTCGCTCGTAGCCAATGCGCTCACCCGTGGTAATGTAACTCATGGTACGCTCCTGCTCGAATAACTTAAACTCTTGCCAAAATTCTGCTTCTAACGCTTTTGGTAAAATCATAACCCAATCGATGAAACGATAGAGGTTGCGGATATCTCTTTCTGCAAGTCCTTGTTCATACAATCGCCTAATTAAGCTAAATTTCCAAGCTTTCCGTTCACCTAGCTGTTTACTAGTTTGCTGCGTCTTTAAATGCGCCATGACTACCGTCGCAAAAGGATTATCGCTGGCTTCTAACTCTGTCCAGCTATTTTGATAATCAAGCAGTTTGACAGTGCCAAATCGAAAATCCAGACTACAATCAGGATAATTATAACTATATTGATTTGGTCTCCAATTCAAATCAGCATCGCACAAAATTGCCAGGCTAATCGCTGGTTTACCAAATTTATCAAAAATTCGCAGGTTGTACGAAAACATCCTTTCAGCAAAAGTATCTTCATATTTTGCCTGAATTTCCACATGAATCAATAGCCAAAGTTCCTCGCCTTGAATTTGCCAAACTTTGACTAATTTATCGGCGTATCTTCTACCAAGTTCTGCTTCCCTTGCTATTTGTTGAAATTCCTTGTCTAGGAACTCATGCGGACGTTCCCAATCAATGATTGCTGCTGTTTGCGGAAAGAAAAACTGCATGGCTTGGGGAAAGTATGCTTCTAAAATCTCTTTCCACGGCGAATCATTATCGGCTCTT
Organism: Anabaena azotica FACHB-119; assembly: GCF_014697625.1. Taxonomy (GTDB): domain Bacteria; phylum Cyanobacteriota; class Cyanobacteriia; order Cyanobacteriales; family Nostocaceae; genus Trichormus; species Trichormus azoticus_A. The sequence continues at coordinate 19,685 of NZ_JACJSG010000033.1, forward strand.
TCTCGTTCCTCGGTCAATTTGCACCCCAAAATAGTAAAAAACCTGATAATATAAGATTATGACATTATGTTAAAAAATCTATTGTTTTTCACTATCCTGAAAAATTTTTCAAAACCAGCTGACAGAAATGGCATGGATGTGTAAAGTAAGTGATGACTGTTTAACACATTTAACTTTTAACACATCCATCTATGGATAGAAAAACCAAACGCCTCTTGCTGCTCGTGGCTTCTTGTAGTGTAGCGGGTGTAGTTTTAGGGGGAACCGCTAGTTGGGCTGAAAGTAATCTTTGCTTGCAAGCCGATAACGTTACAAGTGAGTGCCTGACTCAAAATCCCATACAGAAGACTGTCGAAGGCATGAGTACAGGCTTATTAGCCGGAGCGGGGGCAGCTTTCGGTGTAGCATGGAATGTGCGTCACGAAGACTAAAAACGATAATTGCGATCGCGCACCCACAGACTCACAGGTACAGCGTTACCCTGTGGGTCTACCTTGACTTGTACAGATAGGGGTCGCAACTGCCCATTACGAGTTTGACGAGCCGCGCGGAAGATATCGTTATTCAACTGCTGGCGTTGTTCATTGGGAACATTGTATGATTCCACGCCATAGTTAACAGTACCATTTTGGTAAACGCCTCTCAAAGCAACTTGATTATCTCGCAGAGACATAGGTAAATTACTGCTCACACGCACAGGTCGCCAAGCTCTGGGAGCGCCACGCCCAAAAGATTGTTGCTCTTGCAAAATCACATATACATTAGTTCCCTCAGCTAGTCGTCCCCGCCTTCCTTCATTTCTGCTCACTAACTCCTCCCAACCTGGAAGTCGTCGCAAGTTAGACAAACGAGATATGTTGTAATCCAGATTCAACGTATACCCTTGCAACACATTATCAGGGTCACTAGGTAAAGTTTGTAAGATTACCTGCCTACCTGTCAGGTTGGTGTACATTGCTTGAGTAGGAACCGACAAAATTAACCCTGTTTGCAACATCAGGGGTACAATTAGCCGCCAAAAAGGCAAAGGCTGATTATGTTTTTGTTCAGTAGCAGCCAAATAATCCCGAAAAGTCAGCTTCTTAGAAAACTCAGCTTCGGGAGACAAAGTTTTATTTTTGTTAGATTCAGAAGTTTCATTTGCCATAAAGCGTAGTCCTAACAATATTGGATTTTGGGGAGCGGACAGAGGACTTACGCAGAGTGGGAATGTCAGTTATCAGTTATCAGTTATCAGTTATCAGTGAACATAACCTGATAACTGTTCACTGATGAAGCTTCAACTCGCCTTTTTCCCAGAAGAACCAGTGAGGCGGTTTTCAAACCACATTCCGGCGCTGATTAATATCGAGCCGCACATTAAGAAAACCATTGCCCTGAACAATAGGTCGGTGTCGTACTCCAACATCCGACTAATAACTAGTAAAGTTAACAATAGCATACCGCCCCAAAAAGAGCGCCTATCATTTAACTTCATTCCTTCTTGAATTAGTCCCCAAGACAACACTGCTAAAAGCACATTGAAAATAAAACTACCCAAGTCGCCAATGCGACTGATAGCTTGATGCCAGAATGGTACTACAAGGATAAATCCAAGGAAAGTGGCAATCAGTGCAGTATTAAAAACTACTTCCCGGCGGGGAGGGTTATTTCTTTGGCGTAACAGAAACAACCATTGCAACACTGCTAAACCACTGAGAATACCTAAATCAATGACGGGTACAGATAAGAAATTGCTGTTGTTCGTTGAACCAAAGGAATTAGATGAAAATCCTTGCCATTGCCAACGAAAAGAAAGAGCATAGAAGACTAAACCGAAAGCAATGAGGGCGAGATTACGGGCTAGGGGTTGAAATAATCTGTAATTGATGGTGGGAAATAGTAGGTCGTCATAACTCCAGAATATCGCCGGAGGTAGAGCTAATGCAAAAGAAGCCACCCAAGGAGCCACATTGGAAAAATTCAGTAATGGTAGAGGGTTGAGGTTGAATTGTAAGGAACTAGCAAATAAGAAGGCGGCGAAGAAGAAAATCCACCGCGAACGGCATAAATAAGCTAAGGGAACAAACCATAGCCATGATATTAGCGGCATATGGCGTACTGCTAGCCGTGACCAACTTAATTGCTCTGAAGAATACCACAAGTCACCAAGTCCAGCCCAGTAGCCAATCATTACTAGGATAATGGACATAATCCCTAGTGAATTTAATGATAGGCCATAAGCCATGAATGAAACACCAAATCCCCAGGCGAGAAATAGTTCAGGAAGAGAACCAGTAATATTAAAAATCTGTGCCATGAGGATGAGGTTTGCACCCAGGATAAAAGCAGCAAAAATTAATAAGGCTTCTCCCAACAAACGTTTATTACGTTGTGGCTTTTTTCCTTCTTTGCTGCTGAGTGTTGGTTCTCGCCAATTGTAAAAACCTGTAATACTAATAAAGAAAAATAAACTCATCATCAAGATGAATTTAACTTCCCGTGACCAAGAGAACCAGTTAGCCGCAGCAAAGGTATATACACCTATGACCAACAAGATACCGCCGATCGCGATCGCAATCATCATAAAGCGATCGCGTGCAGCCATTTCCAGATTCTTAAATTGATAGCGATCGGCAATTTGTTGATACTGCGAAGCACTTATGATTCCTTCATCACGCCACAATTCCGACTCTCGGCGTAATCTTCGTTGAAAATTGTCAAAAAACATGACCTCTCCACTGCGCTAGGCTGTTTAGCAATCATTTCGGATTTACGCAGTGAATCAGTTGACAGTTGACAGTTGACAGTTGTTCTCCTCTGCTCCTTTTTCCCCTCCAGGGAGGGGCTAGGGGTGGGTTACTCCCTCATCTCCCTCATCTCCCCCTAGTCCCCAGTCCCTAGTATTATCAATCCAAGCCCCTTATAAGTATTGTTCCTCTGTAACAGTTTTACTAATGGAAAAACCATCGAATTTACTACTAAAACTCGCAAGACGTTTGTTTGAAAATCCTGATAAACAAGAAAAATTTATCGATGCTTTAGTTAATCCTCAACCTTTTAATCCCTGTATTCTGTGGTGTCAAAATCAACCAGATAATGTACCTTTTTCCGTAGAATCTCCTTTAAGTTGGCAACCTCAATTTGTAGACCGTCTGCACTTAGGAGAAAAACCCGGTCAGCATAATCTACATCATCAAGGATATTTCTATTGTTTAGATTTTTCATCTGTATTTGCAGCGTCTATTTTATTAACAATTCCCCAATCACTACGGTTAGTTTTTGATATGTGTGCCGCACCTGGTGGTAAAAGTATCTTTGCTTGGCAAGCCTTACATCCAGAATTAATTATTTGTAATGAAGTCATTGGTAAACGTTTAGGAATGTTAATTTCTAATTTAAAACGTTGCCATATTAGTCCTAGTATTGTAGTTAATCGAGATTCTAGTATTTTTGCAGATAATATTCCCTTATCTAGTAATTTAGTCTTAGTAGATGCCCCTTGCACTGGACAGTCCCTATTAGCTAAAGGAGAAAAAGCACCCGGATGTTTTCACCCTACAGCTATTAATAAGAGTGCCAATCGTCAAAAGAGAATTATCGCCAACTCTGCACAAATAGTTGCCCCCCAAGGTTATCTTGCCTACATGACTTGTACTTATTCACCTGAAGAAAATGAGCAGGTATGCGAATGGTTTCTGTCACGCTTTCCTCAGTTTCAAGCAGTAAAAATTAATCATTTACAAGAATATCAGTCACACTTAACTACTATTCCTTGTTATCGCTTATTTCCCCAAGATAGATTAGGCGCTGGTGCTTTCACAGCCCTTTTCCAAAACACAGAAGAGGGTACAGTAAAGGACTTGGCACAAGAAGTTCTACAAGAGTTAGGTATTATCCAACAATTGTAGTTTTCTTATTATCTTGGAGATGATTAATTGGACACAAAGACAAATTTAAATATATAGGAGGGGACAGGTGACAGGGAACAGGTGACAGGTTCAAAACCTGCTTAATATAAAAAAGATTGTGTGATTCCTCAATGTCCTCACCTATGTGGCTACTGCTATATATAAAATTACTACCAATGACCAATGACAAAAAGGACACAAATTTGTGTCCTTTGAGGTTGATGGAAAGGTCTAAACTTTTAACCTGTTACTTGTTGCTGTCTTGAAAGGGATTAACAGATTTTATGGCAGTAGCTATACAACTGAGGACATGGATGAATTATAAAATCTTTATAGCCCGCAGCTTTCCCACCTGTACCCTGTCCCCTGTCACCTGTCCCCTGACCTATCTATTATCGTCGCTAGCGGTTCTCTTAGCGGTGTCTGGGTAAACAGAACCGAATTGTTTCACTGCTTCTCCAGATTCTTTGGCAATTCTTTTAGCTCTTTCACCAGGAGCATCTTCTGTTTGACGAGCTTCTCTATTCCATTCTCCGGTGGTTTTGGGTCTATCAGCATCATCCTGATGTACAACTTGATCCAATCTCTTGGTTACATTTTTGCTACTACGTCCAGAGTCAATGCTGGAGTTGAGGCTTGTTGTTAGCACTAAAAAACCAACTAAAGCAATAGCAAAAAAACGTTTTACTTGAAACTCTTGAAATAGGAACTTGATATGATTGATTACATTAGAAAATAAATTTGCCATCATCATACTCCCTTATTTTTTACACTTGTGGAAAGAATTAGTAGGCTTACAGTATGGGTTAGTGGTTAAATGGCATTTAACCAATTTATTAGCCCTAATACCAATCTCAAATTAACGATAATAAACTCGTTATTCATCTAACAGAAGTTAGAAGTTGTTTATTGACTAGGAGGTTTTTTTTCATCCTTATGTAGATTAGAATCAGGAAATTTTGAGTTCACTGGCTGGAACGTGGGGAGTGAGTAGGGGCGGGTTGAAGCAGTAGTTCTGTAGATAGATGAAATTTATACGCCGTAGGTGATATTATTCCGTTGAGCAGATTTGACATATACTATAACGCTAGGAAAAAATGTTGCTTCAAACTCAACAGTAATTAGGCAACTGGCACTTGGAGTAGGGTGCGTCAGATGTGGAAAATCCTTGAATGTTTACGAAATTATCATAATTCCGAGGGTTAAAGACCCCTACGTCTGTACGTAGCAAATTTTCAGTTGGGGTTTAAATCCCCAACTGAAAATGCCTTTAATTTTGAATTTTGAATTTTGAATTGTTAATGGGGCTGACGCACCCTACAGTTAGTTTGATTATGACACTTGCGTAAGTCCTACTCAATTGAAAAACCCAGTTGGCTTTTTCCTACCACCTCTGATCAGGAAAAACTTTATCAGCCAAGAGAATATCTGCTGTCAGAGTTTCTTGGGATAAGGGTTTGATTTCAATCATTTTTCCGAACTGCTTTGAGCAAAAAGAAGGTTGGATAAATATCTTCACCAATTTGTTCAGCACTTTTAAAGTCAAAGCCCTCTTCAAAAGCTAGTAATTGAAAGCAATTCAAGAAATGTTGATTGAAGTATTCAGAAAAAGTATGAGATGGTTCTTTAACGGTCATCAAGCCTCCATAAATAGTAAAATCAATAAGTTCTGATTGAAAATAATTCTTTCCTGTCCTTCTATTTTCTATAAATTGTCTGAATGGGTGTACTACAAGATATAATAAAATTCCACCTACCTTGATTACACGTGCAATTTCTTCAAGAGTTCCGCTCAGATTAGGTGATATTTGTAGTACATATTTACTGACCACAATATCAAATGATTGATCTGCAAAAGGCAGATTTTCACCTGTAGCGATAATAAATTGCCCATCAGGCGTTTTCTCTTTTGCACTAGTAATGAAGTTTTCACAAGGGTCAATACCAGTCACAATGGCTCCTTGGCTGGCAAAGTATGCTGCGTCTGTCCCATCTCCACATCCAATATCGAGTAGTGTTTTTCCATTTAAAGACAAATCTACCTGCTTATAGAATATTTGGTTTCTAACGCTATTTATTTTTTGAGCTGCTTCACTATAAAACTGATGCAAACTGTTATATTGTGTGGCAATTTCTGAAAAAAATCGTCAGTTATTTCTGTCTTCTCTACAAAGATTTAGAATTGATTGTATTGATACTTTTAGACAAAAATTTTGAGATTTTCTCATCTATCGCCAGAAGTAAAAAGGCTGAGTGTTTCTAGTTTGAGATGCTTCAGTGAAATAATTCAATGGTGCAAGCGCGTATTCATTCCCACCAACGATAAAGCGGTATCGATTTTGGCGGCTGTGATGGAAATTCTCTATTGATGAGAGCCAAAATATGTGTATTTTTTTACCTATCCCTCTGTGTCTTGAATTTTGCTGTCCGCTTTGTTCAGTAACAAAGCGATCGCTTGTGAGGTTTTTCTCATTTTTATTCAACTCAAACAATAGGCAATCAAAAGTTCAATAATGAGATTAATCGTTGAATTAAGGACTTTAGAGCATATGATACAACCAGAGGTAGCAACTTACGGTTCTTGGAAATCACCAATTACAACAGACTTAATTACTGCACGTACAATTGGATTAGGACAAATTGTTCTTGATGGCGAAGACATTTACTGGAGTGAATTACGTCCATCAGAGCAAGGTAGAACTGTGGTAGTGCGTCGCAGTCCCAATAACCAAATTCAGGATGTCACTTCTGCTGGGTTCAACGTGCGTACTCGTGTTCATGAATATGGTGGTAACTCTTTTTTCGTCGTTGATGGCACTGTTTACTTTAGCAACTTTGCCGACCAACGCATCTATCGTCAGAATGTGAATACTCAACCGCAACCTATCACACCAGAAGTTCCTGTGCGCTATGCAGATGGAGTTTTTGACCGTCAACGCCAAAGAATTATCTGTGTATCCGAAGACCACAGCATTACTGGACATGAACCTACCAATACCCTGGTGAGTCTGGGATTAGAAGGAGATAGCCAACAATTAGTGTCGGGAGATGATTTTTACGCCTCACCCCGTCTTAGTCCTGATGGTTCTCGCTTGGCTTGGCTGGCTTGGAATCATCCCAATATGCCTTGGGATGGTACTCAACTTTGGGTAGGAGAAATTCTCGGTGATGGCAGTTTAGGTAATAGTCAACAAATTGCAGGTGGTGTCAATGAATCTATATTTCAGCCGGAGTGGTCTAGTGATGGGAGATTATATTTTATTAGCGATCGCACCGGGTGGTGGAATCTCTACCGTTGGCAAGATGGCGAGATACAAGCTTTGACACAAATAGAGGCAGAGTTTGGTCGTCCCCAATGGCTTTTAGGGATGTCTACTTATGCTTTCGAGTCCGCTAACCGGATTATCTGCACATATACCCAAAACGGTATTTGGTACTTAGCTAGTCTAGACACCACCACAAGTCAATTAAAACTACTACCCACACCATATACAGATATTAGTGGTATTCAGGCATCCCCTGGACGAGTTGTTTTTCGTGCCAGTTCTCCGACTGAGTTAACCTCTATTGTGCAGTTTGATTTGGCTACGGAAAAACTAGAAGTGTTACGCCGCTCTAGTGATGTCACTATTGACCCTGGTTATCTTTCTGTGCCTCAACCAATTGAGTACCCCACAGCTAATGGTCAAACCGCCTATGCTATATTTTATCCACCCCAAAACCGTGATTACACTGCCCCTAACCATGAGAAACCGCCTCTAATTGTCAAAAGCCACGGCGGCCCAACTGCATCTACTTCCAGTAGCCTGAGCTTTAGTATTCAGTATTGGACTAGCCGGGGTATAGCAGTTCTGGATGTGAATTATGGTGGTAGCACAGGTTATGGACGAGAGTATCGGCAAAGATTAAATGGTCAATGGGGAATTGTCGATGTCGATGATTGCGTTTTTGGCGCACTTTACTTAGTCGAACAAGGACTTGTTGACGGTGAGCGTTTGGCTATTTCTGGTGGTAGCGCGGGAGGTTATACAACACTTTGTGCTTTGACTTTCCGTAATACCTTTAAAGCGGGTGCTAGCTATTATGGGGTGAGTGATTTAGAAGCTTTAGCGCGGGATACACACAAATTTGAATCACGGTATTTGGATGGTTTGATTGGTGCTTACCCAGAACAGCGTCAGATTTATCAACAACGCTCACCCATCAATTTTACTGACAATCTTAACTGTCCAGTAATTTTTTTCCAGGGGCTAGAAGATAAAATCGTTCCACCCAATCAAACAGAAGCAATGGTTACAGCCTTGCGCTCTAAAGGTGTACCAGTTGCTTATGTTCCTTTTGCAGGTGAACAACATGGTTTCCGCAAAGCCGAAAACATCAAAAAATCCCTAGAAGCCGAACTCTACTTTTATTCACGTATTTTCTCTTTTGAACTTTATGAATCTATCGAGCCAGTAATTATCGAAAATTTGGGTTGAAAACCCCGTTGTTCTACGACGGCTTTAACAACGTATCTGCTAAAATATGTGTAGTCGCCATAGGGCATTGGGAGACTATAAACGGACGTGGAGAGGCTGTAAGACTACAAGCGTAGCAAGCTTCGGTGAAGCGTCAAGGAATCCTTGCTCCTTTAGGACAGGGAGGTATGTCAACAAAAATACTTGATATAGTAGTAAACTCAACGGGGTTGGTGACAACCTCGTTGAGTTTACTATTATGGGCGGTGAAGTGCGATCGCTACTCATCTACCTGAAAGCTGATGATCAAGTAATGCTTGAGAAACTGTCAAACGCCCCACCCACAAGGGGATGTGGCTTGTAACTAACCGATAGACTCGGCTGAAACATCTGGCATATTGACTGATGCCTGTCTCCCAGGCACAGCCGAACTGTTTGTCGGCAGAAGAATTTGAATCCATTTCACGAGTGTGAATATAGATTTAAGTTTATTTCTACCGTCACTGACAAACCACTTTTTCTGATTCTTCAACAACTGGTGTTGCGCTCAACAAATGTCATGTCTCAAGTAGATATTGCTATTGTACCATTATTGTACCCTTGACTCTGGCTCACTTACATCCCCACCCATCAAGGGATGGGGTTTTACGCTCGATCAATAAAAGAACACTGTTATAGGTAAGATATACCTTGTAATAGTATGTAACCATTATTGTGCAACATAGCTCTGTATTTTCGGGGTGTCGTGATGAGCTTAATTAACCTGGATCTAGTAATCAACGCAGTTACGAGCATTGCTAATCCTTTAATTAAGGAAAAAATTCTGCGTAGTGAGACAGTAATTAAGTTACTCCAGCAATTTAACCTTGACCCAGAGCATCCACCTGGTGATTTTAGTGGTGTTTACGCCTATGCCTTAGTCGAGTACGGAGTCGGCAAACCAAAACCATTTCTGGAATTATTCCGCCAAGAACCCATTAAGCAAGCTTTTCGCAAAGCATTAGACCACAATAACCCGTCAATTCTCCTTTCTGAAGTTGATGGTTTTCTTGATGCCTATACATTAGGTGAAGAAATCAGAAGCTTAGAAATTGATGTTAGACGAGAGGTAGCGGCATTTGCAGCTGTGTTTATTGAAGTCGCCAAACGCAGCCGCACACCTGCTGATGTCTTGATGAGTCAACAGATTGGTTCTTTACATAAAAGAATTGCCAATATCCAAGAAATACTGGATAGATTGCCTACATTGGAAGGCATTCGTACTGAAATGGCACGATTAGCAGCCCAGAATTATCCAGCACTCAGCCCAACTAATACAGAGAATCAATGTAGGGCGATGGGCTACGCCCCGCCTTTGGCGATCGCCTTAGCCCAACAAATGCGAGGATGGTTTGAAACCTTGGGCTACCGTTTAGAAAAATATGAAATCTGGGCAGAAGATTATTTTGAATGGATTATCAACATTCCCGTCCGCCGCAGTTATGACCGCATTCTGGTACGTGGCGTTGCCGGAGAAGTAAAATTAAGTGATGTGATGGCGTTGAGCCAATCAGTTAATCAGCAAAAAACTGATGAAGGCTGGCTAGTAACTACCCGACGCATTTCCCGCGCCGCACGGGATGAAGTCAAAAAAGAAGAAAATCATCGTCTTGATTGTTTCACTTTCGACGAACTGATTGACTTAGATGCTGACTTCACTGGTTATCTCGACTGGCTAGAAGCAGAAATCAAACGCCGACAAATCGATACTAAATATGTGCCGCTTGCTTGTACCAAAGAAGAAATTGATCCAGTGACTAAGCGGCGCATTGGTATCAGCCGTTATGAAGAAGAAGACGGTTGGATTGATGGTTACATCGACCTTTGGCTTGATGACCCCGCCAAAGAACATATTTCTATTTTGGGAGAATTTGGCACAGGTAAAACATGGTTTGTCTTTCACTATGCTTGGACAGCACTGCAACGTTACCGAGATGCCCAAAAACGTGGTGTTGAACGTCCCCGTCTACCTCTAGTAATTACCCTGCGCGACTTTGCCAAGGCGTTAAACGTGGAAAATGTTTTAGCAGGTTTCTTCTTTACTCAACATAATATCCGCATCAATAGCGAAGTCTTTGACCAACTCAACCGCATGGGTAAATTGCTGCTAATTTTCGATGGCTTTGACGAAATGGCTGCAAAAGTTGACCGCCAACAGATGATTAACAATTTCTGGGAACTTGCAAAGGTAGTAGTTCCCGGTGCGAAAGTTATCCTAACCTGCCGTACCGAACATTTCCCAGAAGCGAAAGAAGGAAGGGCATTACTAAATGCAGAACTGCAAGCCTCCACAAGACAATTAACTGGGGAAACACCACAATTTGAAGTTTTGGAACTGGAGAAATTCAACGACGAACAAATACGCCAGGTGTTGTTATACCAAGCAGAACCAGCCACCGTTGAACAGGTCATGGGCAATCCGCAATTATTAGACTTAGCCCGTCGTCCTGTAATGACCGACTTAATTTTAGAAGCATTACCAGAGATTAAGGCGGGTAAACCTGTAGATATGTCACGGGTTTATCTGTATGCAGTACGGCGCAAGATGGAACGAGATATCAAGGCAGATCGTACTTTTACTTCCTTGGCAGATAAGTTGTACTTTTTATGCGAACTCTCGTGGGAAATGCTGTCTACTGACCAAATGAGCCTGAATTATCGGCTGTTCCCAGAACGCATCCGCCGCTTATTTGGTTCTGTTGTCCAAGAAGAGAAAGATTTAGACCATTGGCATTATGACATGATGGCGCAGACAATGCTTGTCCGCAATGCCGATGGTGATTATACTCCAGCCCATAGGTCACTGTTAGAGTTTTTTGTGGCGTATAAATTTGCGGCGGAGTTGGGGGCGTTAGCGGGTGATTTTACAGAATTGGCGCAAGCACAGTCATGTTTGGATAGCAGTGTAGCAGCTATTGATTATACTTGGTCTGGTTATTTTTCACGTTATGGCAGTAGGGAAGCGATCGCACCTCTCAAAGCATTTACCAGTGAGTCCTTAGATAAGTTAAGGGAGACTTTTGGCAAAGCACCACTAACAAAAGCAGTGATGGATTTGCTTGTGCCGATGTTAACCAACAGTAGTAAGTCCCTGATTAGTATTATTGAAGGGACGCGGGGTAAAAGCGAAGATGAGGTAGGTTATGTTGGCGGAAATGCGGCGACGTTAGCAGTGAAGATAGATAAGGCAGTATTGGAAGGCAGAGATTTCAGCCATGCAGTTATTAAAGCAGCAGATTTTAGTAGCGCAAGTTTGCGTAATGTCAATTTTACAGAAGCTAATTTAATTGATTCTGGTTTTGTCAAAGACTTTGGTGCAGTTTTTTCCGTTGCATACAGTTCAGATGGTCAATTTTTAGCTACTGGTGATGGTAATGGTATTGTTCGTTTATGGGAAGTCTCTATTGGTAGAGAAATATTAACTTGTAAAGGACATACATCAGGAATACTTTCTGTTAACTTTAGTGCTGATGGTGATACTTTTGCTAGTGGTGGTTATGACGGAACAATTAAATTATGGGATAGCCACAATGGCAAATGCTTAAAAACCTTGGAAGGACATAAATCTTCTGTCAATTCCGTGGTATTCTCCCCTCAAAGAAAAATTATTGCTAGTGGCAGTTCTGATAGCACCATAAGATTATGGGACATTCATACTGGTCAATGTTTACAAGTTTTGCAGGGACATACTAATTTAATACGCTCAGTTGCCTTTTCTCCAGATGAAAAAATACTTGCTAGTGGGGCTTCAGATAATACTGTAAGGTTATGGAATACTCAAACTGGAAACTGTTTAAAAATATTAAAAGAACATACAGATTCTATATACTCAGTTGCTTTTAGTCCAGATGGTCAACTACTTGCTAGTGCTGATTATTATGGAACTTTAAAATTATGGGATTTGCCAACAGGTCAATGTAAGTCTACCTTGAAAGTAGATGATAATCGAATATGGACTATTGCTTTCAGTCCCGATAGTAAAATAATTGCTAGTACCAGTAACCAGACTATCAAACTTTGGGATATAAACACAAATAAATGTCTGCAAATATTAAAGGGTCATTTCAATATAGTTCGTTCAATTGCTTTCAGTCCAAATGGTGAAACTCTGGTTAGTAGTAGCTATGATAAAACAGTTATATTTTGGAACATTCACACAGGGGAATGCCTGAGAATTTTACAAGGCTATAGTAACTGGATAAATTCTATTACTTTTAGTTTAGACAATAAAATGCTTGCGAGTGCAGATGATGTGGCAATAGTAATATGGAATGTTATTACTGGTGAATCTGTCAGAACTCTACAAGGTCATACTCACTGGATACAATCAATTGCTTTAAATTATGATGGTACAATACTTGCCAGTGGCAGTGCAGATTCCACGATCAGACTCTGGAATTTACACACTGGAGAATGTTTAAAAATTTTGCCAGGACATAGCAACTGGGTACAATCTGTTGCTTTCAGTCCCAATAATCAATTACTAGCCAGTGGTAGCAGCGATGGAACTTTAAGAATATGGGATGTTCAAGACGGAAAATGTTGTCAGATTTTGCACCCAAATTACTCAATACGCTCAGTTGCTTTTAGTTTAGATGGCAAAATACTTGCAAGCGGTCTTGCGGATGGAACAATCCAACTATGGAATATTCATACAGGTGAATGCTTTAAAACTTTGCAGGTGGGAGATAATATTGCTACACGTTCAATTGCCTTCAGTCCTGATGGTCAAGTTTTAGCTAGTGGAATGTCTAACCCCAGTGTTGGATTGTGGAATACTGCCACTGGTGAATCTTTAAAATATTTGCAGGCTCATACAGGCTCGGTGTTAGCTGTTGCCTTTAGTCCAGATGGTAAAATTCTCGCTAGCGCTGGAGATGATAAAACTGTAATACTTTGGGATATCAACAGTGGTGAATACCTAAAAATTTTGCGGGGTCATTCTCTTTGGATTCGCTCAGTTGCCTTTAGTTCAGACGGTAAAATAATTGCTAGTTGTAGTTGTGATAGCACAATTAAACTGTGGAATGTTGAAACCGGGGAATGTATAAATACTTTAATCAGTAAAAGACCATACGAAAATATGACCATCACAGGCGTTAAAGGTTTAACAGCCGCAGAAATTGACACACTTAAAACACTTGGCGCAGTGGAACATGGAGAATAAATCAGAGAGGATAAAAATATCAAATGAAGGACAAGTGATTATTTCTGAAGAATTACTAAAAGCTTCAGGCTGGGAAATCAGACAGGAATTAATAGCAATTAACATGGGTGATGGGATTCTTCTCAAACCCAAGAAACCCTTTGCAGAAACTACATTAAATGATGTTGCAGGCTGCTTGAAATATCAAGGCGCACCCAAATCTTTAAAAGATATGAATGATGCCATCCGTCAAGGTATAGAGGAATCGTGGCATAGTGGCAGTTGATACTAATATAATTGTGCGTCTATTGACTCAAGATGATGAATTACAGTACCAAAAGAGTCTAGCAATTTTTCAGTTTATTAACTCACTGGACGCACGACACGAATTAGTTTTCCTTTCAAACATTCCTCTGCTGTCACAGCCTCATTTATTCGTGCTGCAAATTGCTCCCAATTACGATTATTCGTACAAACAATAATCCCGAAGTGTTGATCATTGCGACGATGTAACCTGATAAAATCGTCTCTGTTGACAGTTAATACTGACAGTTCTTGACTGATGGCAAATGCCAGCACTTCTTCATCAGGTATACCTTTTTCCGCCTTTCCTGCTTCTTGAACTGTCAAAACATCATGCCCCAAAGTACGTAATAATTCCACAACTGGATACGGAAACTGCTCGTCTGCGTAAAACCGTGCCATCGACTAGGCTGCCTCATTACGCTTAATTGCCAATTCGATTTCATCAGGATGAGCTTCTGCATACACCCAAGCATTAGCTAAATCTGTAGCTCTAATGCTGGGATAACTCGTCAAAAGGTCAGCATCACTATATCCAAGATGACGAGCTTCCACAAGTACCCAAACGGGGATACGAGTTTTCGCAATGCGTGCTTCTCCACCGCAGACTCCAGGGGTTTTCTCAATTCCTTGCCAACTGCTACTCAGACTTTGAGCAAGTAACTGTATAGCCTGCAATTTTTCACCAGGACTGAGGGCAAGAAGTTGTTGTTCTAACTCTTTGAGTGTCACAGTTATCAACCTATGGTATTTTGTCAGGCTACATTTACAATTTTATATATGACCCAAGAGTTAACTTTCATTAGCATAATTCTATGCCAGGATATTATAGCTTTTCTTACCCCAGTGAGGTACAGGTAAGAATAATTAAACGCAGATGCACGCAGATGCACGCAGATAAATTTTACCTTAGTAGACTGGGAAACGCTATAATATCTTCGTCATTAAATCCTAGAGACGAGAAAAACTATATTTACTATAGTTAAAATTAGCCTTCATTTAATTTGTATTCAATTTTAGGCTACATCATTAGACGAAAGTTTAGGAATTTGATTGTAAACTTCTGAATTTTCTTCAAGGGCTTGACGTAAATCATATTGTGCTTGTAAATTTAACCAAAACTGAGCAGTGTTACCAAAATAACGGGATAGACGCAAAGCTGTATCAGCCGTAATACTGCGTTTTCCTGATAAAATTTCACTAATTCTTGTTTGAGCTACACCTATATCTTTGCTTAATCGATAAGCTGTAATGTTCAACGGTTCTAAAAATTCAAGTTGTAGGATTTCCCCTGGATGAATGTTTGGCAATCGGTTGTTATTCATAATGATTTTTATACTTAGTGGTAATCGACTATTTCAACTTCCGAAGCATTGTTTTCATCTGTCCAAACAAAGCAAATTCGCCATTGGTCATTAATGCGAATACTGTACTGCCCACTTCTATCACCAACTAGCTTTTCTAAGCGATTTCTTGGTGGAACTCGCAAGTCATTAATTGATGTTGCTGCATCAAGGATAAGTAGTTTTCGTAAAGCAGTCTTCTGAATATTTGGTGGGTATTGAGAAGATGTAAAGCCTTCAAAAATTAGCTTTGTCTCATCAGACTTGAAATTAACAATCACAATAATATCGTTTTGCGTTACTATCGTCAAACGTTAGTATACATTTCAAGTGGTAAATTTTGACATTGCCCTGGCGATGGCGTAACCGCAAGAGCGTAGCTGATCGCTCATTAATAAAACACTGGAATAGAACAATGTCTGACAACAAACTGCGTGTGCTGTGTCTAAGTTTAGAATTTAACCTTAAGCATATCCTCTAAATATTTTTCAGCGCGGTTAATATGACTGACATAAACCCCGACAACACTGGAACTATTACGATCGCAGTACAGCCTCAAGACAATGGACAGTATATTTGTCAGTTATCATCGTCTCTGAGCGATTCGCCTAGAGAAAATATACAATGCTACGGTCAAACTAAGGAACACGCGATCGCGATCGCTTTGGAACAGTTAGCTCAGGAATATCGCCAAATAGCCGAACAACAACAAAATATAGATTGGCTCACGGTTGAGCGTTCAGACTCTGGTGAAGCAATTACCAAGCATTATCATGTGACTCTACACTACGAACGCATTGGTGAAGCAGAATCGAAGTTTGACGCAATGAACGATACTATTATGGGAAATACGGTGGTGGAGAATGCGAAAATCACCGTGATTCAAATTGATTCAGATATACCTATAGATCCATTAACGCGATCGCGACCATCACCCACATTTTCCTGAGACTGGTATATAACGCCAATTCTGACAAGAATGAGAGCATTACTTGATACGCATACCTTAATGAATCCCCTTGTATTGAAGTACACAAAGGGATTACGCTTTTTAGCGATCGCTTGCTTGCTGATTATGGGAATCCTAAGTAATGGTGAATTTACAAGTATTGCTATGGAGAAAATCGTTTTACAAGACAAGGATGTTATCTCGATAGAGAAAGATAAAAGTCTAATCGGAGCTTCAACTTTTAAAGCTAATGAGATTTATATTTATTTACGCGACAAAATAGCAAGGGATGTGGGGATAGAAGCGGCTGATGAATGGGTTTTTGAGGGATTACCATGTGAACTTTTGACAGCAGAGGGTCAAGGGTGGCAATCAGGGAAGGTTTGGTTTTGCTTGGAATTTATACCTGATGAGAAAGAAAATTCCAACGAAACAGACGATGAACCTACAAAAGCCTTGCCTGAGTCGCCACTAGATGATTTACGAGCAGAGCTACTTGATAGCTAGGTGACTTACAAGCCCAAATACCTATACCCTACCCCACTTCCTCTAAAAACATGGCATTTTTAAAGGCATACAAAATGGCATTCCTAATGGGCATAAAACATGGCGTATTTTCAGAGAGGTATAGGGTAGGTACAGGGTATTAGTTATTAGTTAATATTTGCTTCATAGTAACTGTTACCTCAAATGTCAAGAGATACAACTAAGTATAAGTAAATTATAATTCTTATTAATGTATTATCTATTTTTCTTATAATTAAAATTCTGGTTGTTTACTTCATTTACCCATCATCAAATTACCAATGAGTAAAAATAGAGTAAAATAAAAATAATCAGTTTCTTTTATTTCCTAAATCGTCTACCAGTTAAGCTCTTAACAAATAAGCGGGCGGCGGGAATCGAACCCGCATTAATAGCTTGGAAGGCTATAGTTTTACCACTAAACTACGCCCGCAAAATTCTAACTTTAATAATGTAGCACAGTCTCACCTAAACTTCAAGTATTTTTTCTAAACTGGACAAATGACTATTGACTAGTTGGCTCTATTCTAATTCTGACAAAGAAATTACTGAAGTCTGGTTTGTCACCATTACGGTTTTGAGCAGGGGTAAATTTTTCGTTTCTGAATAAATCGCTGACAAGTTGCTCGTATACGCCTTTTTGGGCTTGTAAACTTGACGGTTCTATGGTGAGAACTATAGCCTGTTGGAAATTACCATCTTTATCAATTACCAAACTCGCTAGTAACTGCGCTGGCTGGATGGTGAAATCGCCGGGAAGATAGCTAGAGTCTACCGTTTTTTGACTGCTGCCTGCGTATTGAACCAAGATTTCAGGTAAATCATTGGCTAATTGGCGTGCTTCTGCTTCGGCTACAGGTGATAATAGGGCGTAGACGCTAAGCGGCTTGTCGCTAGACATCGCACCCCTAGCAGTAGAATTTGATGAATTACTCTCAGTCGCTGTATTTGCAGGTTCTTCCGTTGGCGTTGGTGTATATCTCTCAGTAGGAGTTTTTGCAGGTTCCCCATTAGGACTAGGAGAATTGTCCGCAGGCGGAGTGCTTGCAGTTTCTCCCGGTGGATTTTGAGAACTATTTTCAGACGGAGAATTTGCAGTTTCTCCATTAGGATTCGATGAACTATTTTCAGACGGAGAATTTGCAGTTTCTCCATTAGGATTCGATGAATTATCCCCAGGCGGAGAATTTGCAGTTTCTGATGTTGCTGGAGTATCTTCGCTACCTCGTGGAGTTTGTCCTTCCACTGCTGGCGACTCTTGTACTTGTTCTGGTGTAACAGGTGGAATATCTGAGGGTAGCTGCTGTCCCTGTCCGAGTTCAATTTCTTCCCGACGCTTCCAAGGAAGTTCACCTACGGGAACTGTCGGTGTGGGTGTTGGTGTGGGTTCTGGTTGCGTAGTTACTGTAGGCGTTGGTTCTGGCGTAGGTGTCGGTTCTGGTTCTGTGGTGACTGTAGGTGTCGGTTCTGGTTGTGTAGTTGCCGTAGGTGTAGGTGTAGACTCGGCTTGAGGAACTACTTCCGGTGGAGACTGAGCAATATTACTATTATTTTGCGGTTGGGACTGCTCATCAGGATTTATAATTTCCGCATCCTGATTTGTGGAAGTTGGCGGTGCTGTGGTAGTTGTTGGTGCAGACTGTTGAGCTTGTCGAGTAGCAGGTTTATCTGTAGAGTTGCTTTGAGGAGGAACGTCTATCAACTCAATAGGGACAGCACTTTGATTTTCCTGTGGAAACCACAATCCCACAGCATTAGATGAACGTATTAACCAAAAAGCTAATAAGTGCAGTGAAGCTGAACCTAAAGCTACACCAAACCATAAGCCTGGAGGATCATTGTGTCGCCGCCAGACTTTAGCGCGAGTAGGAGTTTTATCCGCTACCGATGTTGTCATATTTATAGCAGGGGACAGGGGACAGGGGACAGGGGACAGGGGACAAGGCTGTAAGCCTTTTCAAGTAAAGGTTTTATGATTTGTTGATCTCCTGATCTATCAGGCGACTGCTATATATATACAGTTGATTCGGAGCTACTGTTGTCTAGGAAATGGAGGCTAGAGGCTAGAGATTAGGTGGCTCAAGGGCTGCTAATTTTGGAATTGGTATTAGCCTTAACCATTGATTCTGAATTAACAACAAAGGTCAGGACTGTTTCATCTACTCCTTTAAGTTTTAGCGGACTACCTTTAGTAATTTCTTCATCTTGTAAGTAATCTGCCACAGCCGCAGAAACCAGAATTGTACCGGGAACAGCAGCAGCTTGCAATCTGGCGGCAATATTCACACTAGGGCCAATGGCTGTATAATCGGCTCGTTCAGCACTACCAAACATACCTACAACAGCCGTCCCTTGGTGAATACCACAGCGAAACTGTACACCACCATCAGTATGAGAGTCAAAGATGCCTTGATCATACCAGCGCTGATTTAATTGCCGCAATGAACGTTGCATCGCTCTAGCTGTATTTATAGCTCGATGTACCTGTTCATTTGGGGTAAGTTCTTCAGGCGCTCCGTAGAGAGCTAAGATCGCATCCCCCATAAACTTATCTACAGTACCACCATTGTCAAACACCGCCTTGGTCATAGCTTCTAAATACTCATTCAGTAATTCTGCTACTCGGCGGGATCTGAGAGTATTAGATAACTGTGTAAAACCAACGATGTCACTAAACAGCACTGTAATTAAGCGCGGTTCTGGTCGTAAATCCAAGCTTAACGCACCCGCAGCCGCTTTTGACACCAACGCAGGTGGCAAAAAGCGCTTGAGAACTGATTCTGTGAGGTAGGTGTTTAACTCCAAGACTCGCCTTTCATTTTCCTTCAAGGCTAGAAGATTGCGAACTTCTGCCAGAAGTTCCCGGTCGTTAAATGGTTTGGCTAAATAAGCGTCCGCGCCATTTTCTGTACTTTCAATGCGGGTTTCTTCATCAACTTTGGCAGTGAGTAAGATGATTGGTGTTCCCTTGAGCTTGGCTTCTGCGCGAATCATCCTTATCATCTCGACACCTGTCACCATAGGCATCATCAAGTCGGTGATGATCAGGTTGGGTGAGAGTTCCTCGGCTTTGCCAAACCCCTCATAACCATTACGAGCTGTATACACTTGATAACCGCTACGGCGGAGAATATCGGAAACGTAAGTCCGCAAATCTGGGTTGTCGTCAACAACGAGGATGGAGTGGGGGGATTGGGGATTGGGGGCTGGAGACTGGGGATTGGGGATTGGGGATTGGTGAGACAGCGCTGCAGGAGGGTTTCCCTCCGTAGGCGACTGCGTTCGCCCTTGGCGTGCCGGAGGCATACCCGGAGGGTGATTGACTGTTTCTAGATCATCATCTGTGCTTTCTACTAGTTCTAAGTCGGCTAGTTCTACGCTGGCGCGGCTGGTGGTGAGTTCGGTTGGGGTGTCTATTACTTGCTGTGCGGGTAGATGAGCATCACCAGTTAGCAAGCAGAGGGTGAAAGTAGTGCCTTTACCGTAAACTGAATCTACGCTGACTTTGCCGCCATGTAGTTCTACTAATTCTTTAACTAGGGCTAAACCTAAGCCGCTACCTTCATAGGTACGATTTTCTGAACCTTCGGCTTGGCGGAAGCGTTCAAATAGATGGGGGATTTGTTCTTTGACAATGCCGATACCTGTGTCTTTGACTTGTAAGATGCAGTTGTTGTCTTGAGATTGTAGCTTAACGCTGATTGTGCCACCTTCTGGTGTAAATTTCATGGCATTTGACAGGAGGTTATAAACCACTTTGTCAAATTTTTCCATGTCTATGTATACTTTGGGGCATTCCTCTAATTGGGTGACTAGATTTAGTGCCTTTTTCTCGCAGTAGGGACGAAATGACTCGGCTATTTGGCTGACAAAATCAACTAAATTACAAGGACGGAAACTAGGCTGCATTCTGCCTGCATCCAGGCGTTGCAAGTCTAGTAGTTGGTTGACTAGCCGCAGGAGTCGCCGGGAGTTACGCAAGGCGATCGCACTTTGGGCATGAGATAACCCCTCACCCGTTCCCACCGCCGATTCTAACGGCCCTTGAATTAAGGTGATGGGTGTGCGAAATTCATGGGATATATTCTGGAAAAATTCGGTTTTTTGTTTGTCTAGTTGTAACAAGCGTTCGGCTTGTTCGCGGGTTTTTTGGTATAGATGCGCCTGTTGTACTGCGATCGCCGCTTGTGCCGCTACGGCTTTTGTTAGTTCAATATCAGATGATAGCCACTTCCTCGCTTTCTTTTCTTCCCGCAAGGTGATACTACCAATACATTTACCATCCGCTAGTAAGGGGACAATCATCAGCGATCGCGATCGTATTTTCAAAGGCAAGTCAAACCCCTTGCTTTGCCAAACCGAATGATTTATATCCGTAATTATAACAGGTTCATTTGTTCTTAATATTTCTTGTAAAATGGGATTTTCTCTAATTCTTGCTTGAGATTCTGGTAATTCCTGTGTGATCGGATGATGATTTTCCCCGATACCTGCGCCATGCTGGGAACTATCATATAACCCCACACACTTAACAAATTCATCTTCCTCAGTCCACAAAGACAAGACACAACCATCGACTTGTAAAGCTTGCCCCAATTGTTGGGTAATCGCTGCAAAAATATCTTCAGGGTTGAGACTAGAGCGAATCGCGGTTGTAATTGTATTAATTAAAGACTCCCGCTTGGCCAGCGCCCGTACTTGCTCGTAAGCATAAGCCTGGGACAAAGCCAAAGCAGCTTGATCCGCTACCATCGAAACTAACTGCACTTCTTCCTCTCTCCAGACACGCGCCTGAGAACATTGGTGCAGCGCCAAGACAGCCATCAGTTCTTGTTGGCAAATCAAGGGGACAATTAAACTAGAACGGATATTAGCCGCAGCAAAAGCATCACACCTGTGCTGCATATCATAAATGCGCTCATCACCAGTCACATCATGAATTATCTGCACCTCGCGGGTTTCCCAGACAGTCTCAGCCACAACAGTCAGGGGAGCCGAATCATTGACAGTTGTTGCCGATTGTGCAGTCCTCTGGTAGATAAAACCTTCGTCTACTAATTGCCCATCTTGAAACGGACGTAATAGACACACATCCACCTCTAACATATGACCAACAGTATCGACAATTGCTTGCAAAATTTGTCGATAGTCTAAAGCGCTACGGATAGTGTTGGTGACTGTATTCAGCAATGATTCTTGACGCAGCGTGCGCGTCAATTCCCGCGTGCGGGCTTTGAGAACATTGTGCGTGTCAAGGGCTTGGCGGACTACACCTTTGAGTTCTTCGGCTTCCCAAGGTTTGGTGACATATTTGAATACCTTACCAGCATTAATTGCTTCTACTAAGTCTTCTACGTCAGTGTAACCAGTTAAGATAATCCGAATAATATCTGGATATTGCGTAGCTGTCAGGCTGAGAAATTCTGTACCACTCATGATCGGCATTCGCTGATCGGAGATGATCACAGCGACATCACCCTCTTGCGCCAGCAGATCTAGCGCCGCAGGGCCGGATATCGCCCTCAACACCTTGTAGTCACGATAGAAGGTGCGGTAAAGCAAGTCAAGGTTGTCTGGTTCATCGTCAACAACCAAAATTTTGGGCTTACTGTTTACTGGAGATTTCATGCACCGCTTTCCTGCTGTAACGGCAGTCGAATAAAGGTTAATCTGATGGGGAAGGATTTTTTCACAGTAATCTGTCTTAATGACTTATCAAAACTGCCATATTAGCGCAGTGCGATGGGTTTGTGTATCATTTTTTGCCTCACAGATTTGATGCCTATTAACCAAATCTTGCCTCACCTCCAACAAATACATTTCAGTCTTTCTTTATACATTCTTCCCGTCTGGTACGAAAACCAGATAAAACTACATATTAAGTTTGCCCTTTGTGACCATTGCACTAACATATTTACGTAAATTTTATTTATGACAGGATCTGAGGGACTGGGGACTGGGGGATGAGGGAGTGGGGGGAGATGTGGTACGACTGCGCGGTAGTTGAGCGTAGTCGAAACTCATCAACCGGGAGTAACCCACCCCTAACCCCTCCAGGGAGGGAAGGAGTAGTCGAAGCTCACCAACCGGGAGTGGGAAGAACTATGGACTGTTGACTAATGACCATTGACTAATAACTATTAAATTAATTTACAACTCCAATTTTCCCAGTTGCTGTTTAGAATATTTGAGAAGATTTTATTTGAATAAGATTAATATTCAACTAACCTTGACATACTGGTTTTTTAATTCATCTCGCCGCAAGCCGGTTACAGCAGCAGCCGAGTCAGTTTCTCACGGGTTCTATGTTCGTGCTGCCACATCTGCTGATTTGACTGGTATTTCCCAAATTATTGCCGAAAGTTTTCACTCTCAGAATGGTTTCTGGGGATGGGCTTTTCCACTACTACGTTTGGGTATTTATGAGGATTTCAGGCATCGCCTGCTGTCACCCGCTCCCCATCACCTCTGCTTGGTGGCTGTGGAAATTACTGACAAGGGAACAGAGAATTTATTGGGAACTGTAGAGATTGGTGTGCGTTTTAATGATTACTGGACACAATCTGGTAAAAGTTTCCCTTATCTGTCCAATTTAGCTGTTCATGCTAAATATCGTCGGCATGGGGTGGCTTCACAGTTACTTCTCAAATGTGAACAGGTCTCTCAGGAATGGGGATTTCAAGACTTGTACCTCCACGTTTTGGAAAATAACTATCAAGCACGGCAACTTTATTTTAAGCTGGGGTATCGGGTATACGAGGTTGATTCTCACTGGAATAGTTTTTTCTTTAGGCGCTCTCAACAAATTCTGCTGCATAAACATATCAACCCTAATTTAGCTAGCTAAATTTGCTTGTATGGTGGAATTAGGGGATGCGATCGCCTACATAACAGAAACGTTGACATAGATGTAATTAAGATTCCTCATCTTGGCGATATCTAATCTCCAATATTATTCTCTGTACAGATTTTTTCTCAGTGATTTGCGTTCTTCACCTTAATACTTTGGTTAAAAATAATGAGCTGATTAACTTAGCTTTAACTAACAAGATATGAAGAAGTTGGGGATGAAGATTAATTGAGTAAATGGGCTTTTATCCTTTGGTTTCGCACCATTCCAAGACCGTAGAAGCCATCACTGTCAATCGTTCTATGAATATAATTGAGTGAAGTTATACTAATTTTTCTGTAGAAATGCTCCCATTTATCTTTTTTATTGAATTTATATTATTCGATGTCAAAGAATGTAATGTGAATTAAGCAAGTTTCACATACAATAGAAATTTATTATGTTCATAGTAAAGACAAACATATAATTATGATTTGATATCAATATCAGTAAAATTACGTTAAAGAAATTACTAAATCCTTACAGTAACTTGTCATTGAAGATATGGGACTTTATCAAAACTTTAAAGAAAAAGTGCATAATATTAGAGACAATTTCGAGTAATTCACATACAATGTGATTACTTAAATACGTGATTAACCTTAATTTATCTGTATCTTAGTTAAATTGAATAACCAATTTATCTTACTAAGAAACAATCAAGACGAAAGTGGATTTAATTAAAAAATTTCCACTGTTAAGTCTTGCAAGCAACGCAGTTATTAAAAAGTTTACAAAAACATGGATAGCGAAAACCTCCGACGCTATCAAGTCACTATGGTATCAACTTACTACGCTGACACAAGTTGCCTTGATGATTTTGTCATGTCAGATGGAACCGGGCAATCATATAGCTCGGACATTATGACACTTCTGCACAGTGGGAAAGTTTTGATCGTCAATAGTCGGAGACGAAATGGATTAATATTGTTTAAGCGCTACCATGCAGAATTTGCGGGGCCTGGTGCAGCTATTGGTGGAGATTATGATGACGATTGCCAAATGGTAATACCTATAGGCAATCTTTCGCTACTAACACCCGAATCTTATGAAGAACGCCAAAAAGCTTATTTAATAAGACGACAGTGGATTCGCTTAATTAAACAAATTACAGAAAACCCAATACCTCAGCAGCGAGTACAAAGAATATTAGATCAATTTGAACAGTATTTTCCACCCGCAACAGTAGCTGAATTGCCCGATATTGCTTTTGCTTTATTGGTGGGAGTACTACCGCAAACCGTAAGTATGGTACGCCGTTGGGGTAGCGAAGGGGAATGAGGGGCTGGGGACTGGGGACTGGGTAAGAAATTAACTCAAACCTCTAATATCTCTGAAAACGGCTTGTATATGTTTGAGTGTACGTAGGTTTTCTGCTGGACTACCTATAGTAATTCTTAGTCCGCCGCTAATTTGGCGTACTAAAGTTCCGTAATTCCTGAGTTGTTGATGTAGGTTTTGTAATGTAGCGGCTGATGAAGTTTCATCATTTGATTTGAGTCGTAGGAAGATAAAGTTGGCTGCACTTTCGGCAATGATTAATTCTGGATGGTTAGAGAAAGCGGTGATAAGTTTGGCGCGTTCGTCTAGGGTTTGGGGAATTGACTCTAGTAAGGTAGCACGATTTTGTAAGGCAACTAGGGCGGACGCAATTGAGAAGCTAGGTAGATTGTAGGGTAAGCGGACTTTTTCTAAAATAGCGATCGCCTCTGGATGAGCGACACAATAGCCAACGCGCATGGCTGCTAGTCGGAAAGCTTTGGAAAAGGTACGTAAAATTACCCAATTAGGACGTTGTAATAATTCACTAACTAGGGTATTTTGACTAAATTCAAAGTAAGCTTCGTCAATGACTACTAAAATCTGTTCACTCAGACTTTTCAACCATGTCAACTCATTTGCTGTTAAAGGGTTGGCTGTTGGGGAATTGGGATGAACGACAAACACCACCCGAAGGGGAGGATTTTGAGTTTGGCTGATAGCGGCTTGGGCTGCTGTTAAGTCAATTTCAAAAGTGCTAGAATTCCTAGATACAGATACTACAGGGATACCTAAAGTTTGTGCCAAAATCCCGTACATAGAAAAAGTGGGATTGGCGACTAAAATTGACCCTTCTCCCCCTAAACAAGTAGCAATTAATAAAGACCGAATTAACTCATCCGAACCGTTACCGACAGAGATATTAGCGGTGGTAAAAGGGGATGATGAAAGATTAGCTGACTCATTGACATATTCGGCGATCGCAGTTTTCAACGCCTCATGTCCGCCATCAGGATAACGATTATTTTCGATTACCTCCGCAAAAGTCCAGGCCAGCTTTTGTTTTAACTCAGGTGGCAAATCGTAAGGGCTTTCATTGGTATCCAGCCGATCTAATTGGGCTGGGACGGCTGCGGCTGTATCGCTGCTGGGGTGGGGTTTGTAGGCGTTAAGTTGGGCTAAATCTGAGCGGATGAAAGGAAGCATAATTTTTAGTCAATAGTCAATAGTCAATAGTCATTAGTCATTAGTCATTAGTCATTAGTCAACAGTAAAACACTAAAAGGTTTTGGACTATGGACTATGGACTATGGACTATGGACTGAGTTCATATTTTACCGCTTTCGGGTAACTGGCAGAATAGGCTGATTGCTTGCCAGATTTCTTCCATGACATTTCCTAAAGCATGGTCGCTGTCGAGTTCTACTAATTCTACCCAAGGACGGTAACGAGCAAAATCGCGGCTGGCTGTGATGGGAATGACTTCATCTTGTTTGCCATGCAGAATCAAGGTAGGGATGGGGCGTTGTAAGGTGTGTTCTTGGTATTGAGCTGCATCTGTGACGAAATTGTAACTTAGGGGGAGAGATTTTCCTTCGCCATAGTGGTATACTTGATAATTACCTTGTTGTTGCCAAAGTTGTATGGCTTCCTCTCCCAGTTTGGGCAACCAATGGGAGAGAAAGGCAAATGCTGGCGCGAGTAAAACTAGGCGTTGCACTTGTGAATATTGCTGTGCTAGATGAGCAGCAGTTAAACCTCCTAAACTGGAACCAATGAGTGTGACTGGCACAGAATTATCAGGGAAAAGTGCAGCTACTTGCTGAATTTGGCGCGTAATTGTTAACCCAGAAAACCCGCCTGTATTGAGATCAGGAATTGTTAGCTGTGTGTGAATTTGGGCAAACCGCTTGTTAATATCTTGCGCTTTCGCAGATTGAGGGCTTGAGGCAAAGCCGTGGAGGTAGATGTATTTGGTCACGGGGACTGGGGACAGATCAATTCAAAATTCAAAATTCAAAATGAAAGAATCCTGACAACTGATAACTGATAACTGATAACTGATTAACGCATTGTGACAAATTCCTCGGCGGCGGAGGGATGAATACCGACGGTAGCATCGAAGTCTTTTTTTGTTGCTCCCATTTTGACAGCGATCGCTACACCTTGGATAATTTCCGCAGCATCTTCACCCACCATGTGAGCGCCTAAAACTTTATCGGTGTTGACATCAACTACCAATTTCATCATGGTTCGCTCTTGTTTGCCTGTGAAACTATGGTACATGGGGCGGAAGCGGGTACGATAGATTTTGATAGCATCATCACCGAATTTTGCTCTGGCTTCCGCTTCTGTTAGCCCGACTGTGGAGGCTTGGGGATTGGAAAATACGGCAGTGGGGACGGTTTGATGGCTGAACTCTCGGCGGTTGTTGCCAAATTCGCTATCGGCAAAGGCGCGACCTTCGCCAATGGCTACGGGGGTTAGGTTTAAGCGGTCGGTGACATCGCCCACAGCATAGATATTGGGTTGGCTGGTTTGGCTGTATTCGTTCACAGCAATGGCACTTGCGGTACTGTATCCTGGCCCTTCTATAGCAGCGCCAACGACTTCCACACCAGCATTTTCCAAGCCTAGCCCTTCTACGTTGGGGACTCGACCTGTGGCTACTAAAAATACATCGGCAATAATTGGTTCTTGATTTTCCCCAGATAAGCTGATTTTTAAACCTTCTGGGACTTGTTCAACAGCCGTCACTACGTTATTATGAATAATCCGAATACCGTGATTTATCATACCTTCTTGAATATCGGTACGGATGTCTTCATCAAACCCTTTTAATATTTTGTCCCCTCTGGTAATTTGGGTGACTTCCGAACCCAAACCGCGCATGACACCAGCAAATTCTGTACCGATGTATCCAGAACCGATAATGGCAATGTGTTTTGGTTGTGTTTTCAGGTGAAATATTTCGTTGGAGGTGATGCCATATTCCATCCCTGGTAGGTCTGGTTTAACGGGACGACCACCAACGGCGATTAATATTTTATCGGCGGTATATTTGCGATGACCTCCGGTCGGTCGTAGACCATCGCCTACTTCCACTGTATGAGGGTCTACCAAGGTAGCACGACCTGAGATTAGTTCCACACCTGCCTTTTCTAGGAAGCTGATGTGCAGTTTTGACAGTCGCCGGACTTCCTTATCTATAGATGTAATAAAATGTTCCCAATTTAATTCTGCTTTCCCCACTTGCCAACCATAGCCTGCTGCGTCCTCAAACAAAGCCGGAAACTGAGAACCATAAACCATGAGTTTTTTCGGTACACAACCGCGAATGACACAGGTTCCCCCTACTAGGTCATTTTCGGCGATCGCAACTTTCGCCCCATAGCTTGCAGCCCGCTTGGAAGCAGCCAAACCCCCAGAACCAGCACCGATGACGAACAAGTCGTAATCAAAATTCATAATAACCTAACATATTCTTATCGATACTCTAAATTTAACAGGGGATGGGGGACAGGGGACAGGGGACAGTGATGATGAATATTTTCTCCTCTGCTCCTCTGCTCCTCTGCTCCTCTGCTCCTCTGCTCCTCTGCGTTTAAAAAAGTTTAACCGACAGCCAACTTACCCCAACCCACATAAGGTAACTTACTAGCCGTGACACGAACTTGCTCACTATTGGCTACCAACTGACCGCAAGCATCCCAAACTCCTGTCGTGAAAGCTGTTCTCGTTCCTTCACTAATAGAAACTGGGGCAGTAAAATCATCAACTTCCACTTCCAGGTTTTCTAAATCTATAGTCACAACTGCTTGAGGATTAGCAGCAACTAATTCTTGTATTTGTTTAACAATTACTGCCTCTGCCGTTACACAAGGTACACCTATTGCTACGCAATTACCGAAAAAGATTTCTGCAAAGCTCTCACCGATAATCCCTTGTATACCCCATTTTGCCAAAGCTTGTGGCGCGTGTTCCCGTGATGAGCCGCAACCAAAGTTCCGGTTAACTATTAAAATATTTGCACCTTGATACTGAGGTTGGTCAAAAGGATGTTCACCTTTTAAGGCTGTGCGGTCATCAATAAAAGCACCTTCACCCAACCCATCAAAGGTAATAGCTTTGAGATAACGTGCGGGAATGATGCGATCGGTATCTATATCATCACCCACTAAAGGTACACCACGACCTGTAATTTGTTTAACTTCGCTGACCATAATGATGATTTTTGATATTGGGGACTGGGGGAAGGGGAAAGGGGAAAGGGGAAAGGGGAAATAAACTAATGACAACTGACAACTGATAACTGATAACTGTCTTACAACAACTCTCGCACGTCTGCGACTTCACCCTTAATTGCAGCAGTGACGACCATTGCCGGACTCATTAGTAGGGTGCGACCGGAAGCTGAACCTTGTCTGCCTTTGAAGTTGCGGTTGGAGGAGGAGGCGCTAATTTGTCTTCCTTCTAGTTTGTCGGGGTTCATCGCCAAGCACATGGAACATCCGGGTTCGCGCCATTCAAAGCCGGCTGCTTGGAAGATTTTATCTAAACCTTCGGCTTCGGCGGCTTTTTTCACTCGTTCGGAACCGGGAACTACAAAAGCTTTGACTCCTGCGGCGACTTGGCGACCTTTGGCGATTTTGGCGGCTTCTTGCAGGTCACTGAGTCTTCCGTTGGTGCAGCTACCGATGAAGCACACATCAATTTTAGTGCCTTTAATCGGTTGACCTGGATATAAATCCATGTAACGATAGGCTTCTTCGGCTACGAAGCGGTCTTCTTCTGGTAGTTCTTCCGGCTTGGGAATCAATTGGTTAACACCAATACCTTGACCGGGGGTAATTCCCCAGGTAACGGTGGGGGGAATATCGGCGGCGTTGAAGACTACTACATCATCATATTGGGCATCGGCATCACTCTTGATGGACTCCCACCAAGCCACGGCTTGATCCCAGTCTGCGCCTTGGGGGGCAAAGTCTCTACCTTGGAGGTAATCGTATGTTACTTGATCGGGATTGACATAACCGCATCTTGCACCACCTTCAATGGCCATGTTGCAGACTGTCATCCGTTCTTCCATGCTCATCTGCTCAAATGTAGTACCTGCGTACTCATAGGCGTAACCAACTCCACCTTTCACGCCCAAGGTGCGGATGATGTGCAGGATGACATCTTTTGCGTATACGCCGGGGTTGAGTGTGCCGTTGACTTCAATTTTGCGGACTTTGAGTTTGGAGAGGGAGAGGGTTTGAGAGGCGAGAACGTCGCGCACTTGACTAGTACCAATACCAAATGCGATCGCACCAAATGCCCCATGACTGGATGTGTGGCTATCTCCACAAGCTATGGTCATCCCTGGTTGGGTAAGTCCCAGTTCCGGGGCGATGACGTGAACTATACCTTGGTTGCCGGAACCGATATTGTAAAAAGTTATGTTATTTTCTTGACAATTTTGCTCTAACGCTTGGATCATTTCTTCCGCCAAGCGATCGCCAAAGGGACGTGCTTGATTATCTGTGGGTACAATATGATCCACCGTCGCCACGGTACGCCCAGGAAATAGTACTTTTAAGTCTCGTTCCCGTAACATAGCAAAGGCTTGGGGACTGGTGACTTCATGGATAAGGTGTAGCCCAATAAATAGCTGTGTCAGCCCTGAAGGAAGTGTACCAACAGTGTGTAATTCCCAAACTTTATCGAACAGAGTGCCTTTGCTCATACGTCAATCGTTAAATAACGAGTCAGAGTTTTTATAGTATCAAAAAAAAGTCCAACTTATTCTATAGAAGTTGATCAATCAACATCAGGCTAAACTTGTGCATGAGTGAAAAATATATCATCTGACTCATCGGCGTTTATCGGCGTACATCGGCGGTTAATTTTATTTAGCCTTACTACTCAGCAATAACACGGACTAATGCAAAAGCTTTAAGCAAAAATCGGCTGTAGATTCAGAATAAACCCAGGGAGGACATCTTCACCAGATAAACTTGTGGGAGACTGTAAAATTTCCGGTGCTTGATTTGGACGATAAATTATGACAACTTTATCTTTGGGATTAATTAGCCAGCCTAGTTGCAAGCCGTTGGCTAAGTATTCAACTATCTTCGCTTGAGTATCTTCTACATCATCAGTTTCCGAAACTAATTCCACCCCAAAATCAGGACATAGAGGTAAGAATTTTTTTCTTTGTTGTGGCGTAAGAGTATTCCATCTTTCCATTGTTACCCAAGAAGCATCAGGAGAACGAGTAGCACCGTTAGGAAGTTTAAAACCTGTGGAAGAATCAAAAGCTTTGCCTAAATTCTTTTGACTGTTCCAAAACCATGGTTGACCTAATAAGTCAAAGTTACGGTTTCCGGTTTCTCCCCCAGTGGGTGAGATGATGACTAATTCTCCTGTAGCAGTTAATTCCAAACGCAACTCTTGATTTACAGCTACAATTTGCTCAAATTCCTCATCTGTCAATTTGAGATGGGGAGGTAATTGTAAAGTGAAAGCAGTCATCTTCGATTCCTCCCTACAATTTGGGTTGTGTGTGCTGTAAATAGGGAAAATTAGCTTGTACTTCTACTTTAGGGATTTTACCTCAAGCCAGACAGTATATTTTATGTAGTTACGCCAAAGGAAAATATTATGTCTTGGATAGAATTAAGCCTCGATACAACAAATGAAGGAGTTGATTGGGTATGTACGCTAGTCGCTCAAACTATCGATATTGATGATATTTACATCACAGAATATACCCAAGTCAATCAGGAAGGTATTCAACCTGATAGTTGGGCATTTACAATTAACTTATACTTAGCTGATGATGTCCATTTAAGGACAAGTATAGATAAAATTTTCCAGTTGCTATCCCCCTTAGAACGTACAGGTATAGCAACAGCAATTCGCACAAATATAGTTGAGGATAAACTAACCAACGTAGAGAAACTCAACCCTGTTATTCATCAGATTGGTCAACGCTTTGTTGTACTGGCTCCTCATATACCTTATCAGCCAGAAACAACAGATGAAGTAATTTTAAGATTAAATAAAAGCTTCTCTTTTGGTAGCGGGTTTCATCCTGCAACAATTCTTAGTCTCAAATTGATTGAGCGATATATCCTCCCTGGAATGAATACGCTTGATTTAGGCTCAGGTTCAGGTATTCTCAGTGTGGCGATGGCAAAATTAGGCGCAACTGTTTTAGCACTGGATAATGATATTGTTGCTGTGCAAGCAACTCAGGATGCTGTTATGCTTAATCAGGTTGAACAACAAGTTACAGTCCAGGCTGGTAGTTTGGGGTCTGGTAGCGATTTAGGACATTGGATGAACGAAGCAATTATAGATGATGTGCCAACAATTCAGCCCACAAAAAGCTTTGATTTAATAGTTGCAAATATCTTGGCACGAGTTCATGTCGCTCTCGCTGATGACTTCCAGTCGGCGCTGCGTCAAACAGATGCACATAAAGGACTATTAATTGCATCTGGTTTTACTGTTGATCATGAGGAAAATGTTGCTACTGCTTTCACCAATGCTGGGTTCGAGTTTGTTGATTGTGAGCGATTAAATGAATGGGTTGCATTTGTTTATAATCTGCTGTAGCAACATTTTCATATCTCAGCCACCTGGGTTTATCAATTAGTCTACAGAACAACTCTTCATAACTTGTCTGTTGTAAAACTGGCATTTCTTGCCAACATTTTCGACAAAAAAAGTAGACCTCACGACTGCGAATTTGCCGTAAAAGCCGAGTAGAACAGCAAGGACAATTATTCATGATGCTTAAAAGTTATAAAAAGAAATTTCAAAAAATGTAACGTTATGTAACCAACCCTTTAGTTACCTAACTATTTCCATAATTATGTCTTTACTCAGGAATATCTTCAGTAGAATTACGCAAAATAATATAAAGATTATTGAAGCTATAAATTAATTAAGTACAATTGCTTATGTGATTTCTAGAAGTCCCTAACAGCAGGCTCAGATGCACCAAAAAGAAACAGTTCAGTTAAGATCCCCCCACCTGCGGCGACCCCCTTAAAAAGAAGATCAGATTTAACTAGGACATAACCTCGATATGAGATTCTATTGATAAACAAAGGGGACAAGTAAAACTTCATGGGCTTCAGTACATCGCAGGTGACAGAGTTAAAAGTCTTTTATAGCCGTCGTCACGTAGGTTAGGACTTTCAGAGCTTGAATGGTAGGAATAGTAAGACTTGACCTCCTGCTATACTGTCTAGGTTTTCTGATTTCCTAATGTCCTCACTTTCTTGGCTATTGCTAGAATTCTTTATTCAAAGGAGGATCATGGTATTCAACAAAGTAACAGAACACCTGATTGCCCTCAAAAATGTGAAAAAATCTTATCAGCAACCCAACGGACAGCAGATTGTCATTTTAGAAAATATTAATCTTGAGTTGCGTCCGGGGGAAATCGTTGCGTTACTGGGGCCTTCTGGTTCAGGAAAATCTACTTTAATGCGGGTAATTGCGGGATTAATTACCCCCAGTCAAGGGGAAATTTTATATCATAATCATCCTCTAGTTGGTTTGAATCCTGGGGTAGCAATTGTATTTCAAAGCTTTGCGCTTTATCCTTGGTTAACGGTACTAGAGAATGTGGAACTAGGGTTAAAAGCTAAAGGAGAACCGCCTGATTCTCGACGACAAAAAGCCCTGAAGATGATTGATATCATTGGTTTGGATGGGTTTGAAAATGCTTATCCTAAAGAACTTTCTGGGGGAATGCGCCAGCGTGTGGGATTTGCTAGAGCTTTGGCGGTAGAACCAGAACTTTTATGTATGGATGAGCCGTTTTCGGCTTTGGATGTGCTGACAGCAGAAAACTTGCGATTTGAGTTATTAGATTTGTGGTTGGAACAACGCATACCTACTAAAGCCGTGCTGATTGTCACTCACGGTATTGAAGAAGCGGTGATTATGGCCGATCGCATTATTGTTTTAGGTCGTAATCCAGGCAGAATCCGTGCTGACTTACCTGTAACTTTACCTCATTACCGCGATCGCAAACACCCTAATTTTCAAGCCCTAGTAGATCAAGTTTATACAATTATCACTAACCCTGACTTAGATAAAATAGCCACCCCTGCAACCCCCTCTGTAGGAACTACGACACCACAACCAAGATATCAATCCTTACCTGCTGTACGTATTGGTTCAGTTGCGGGTTTATTAGAATTATTAGAAGACCGTCAAGAACAAGATTTATACAGACTTGCCCAAGAATTGCAACTAGAAGTAGATGATATTTTACCAATTGTCGAAGCGGCAAAATTAATGGATTTTGTAGAACTAGCAGAAGGTGATATTAGCTTAAAACCAATCGCCCAAGAATTTATCAATGGCGGTATTGATGAACGTAAACAAATAGTGCGATCGCAACTCTTAAACCATATTCGTCTAGTACAACAAATTTATCGTCTTTTAGAAGCTAAAAACAATCAACGCATTCCCGAAGAATTAGTTTTAGATATCCTAGAAACTCACTTTAGTCCCCAAGAAGCCCAGCAACAATTACAAACCGTTGTAGATTGGGGTCGTTATGCTGAAATATACAGCTATGATGAACCATCTGGGCAAATATTTTTAGTCAATAGTCAATAGTTTCTCCCCCCCCTCCCCCCACTCCCTCATCTCCCCCATCTCCCCCCACTCCCCCATCTCCCCCCACTCCCTCATCTCCCCCATCTCCCCCCACTCCCCCCACTCCCCCCACTCCCCCATCTCCCCCCACTTATGACTCGACCTCTCACTCCAGCAAACAAAACTCTGGGACGTAACGATTGGACTTGGCAAGATGGATTGCTGATTTTAGTAATTATTTCCTTAATTGTACTTATTATTAGAACTGGTTCTAAATTTGGTGGTACTTTTCAACCTGAGCTAACTATTTCTACAAATATTAGTGCTTTACCTGGATATACAGCCCAAACTTTAATTCGTATGGGGTTGGCTTACTTTTTATCTTTAATTTTTACTTTAATATATGCCTATACCGCTTATCGCTTCCGCATAGCAGAATTAATTTTAATTCCTATATTAGATATTCTGCAATCGATTCCAGTATTATCATTTTTACCGGGTGTAGTATTGGCTTTGATTGCCTTATTTCCAGGTCAGAGAATTGGTGTTGAACTAGCAGCTATCTTACTCATTTTCACCGGGATGACTTGGAACATGACTTTTAGTTTTTACCAGTCGCTCCAAAGTATTCCGCGTGAATTATTAGAAGCAGCGCAAGTGTATCGCCTGAATATTTGGCAACGGTTTTGGACATTAGAGTTACCATCTGGTGTGATTGGTTTGGTATGGAATAGTGTGATGTCGGTGGCTGGAGGTTGGTTTTTTCTAATTGCAATTGAATCATTTACTTTAGGAAATAAAGATTTCCGTTTACCAGGATTAGGTTCTTTTTTAGGTATAGCTGCTAATAAGGGAGATTTTACTGCTATATTTTGGGGTTTGGCGGTGTTAATTGGGGTGATTGTGGCGACTGATTTTTTTGTGTGGCGACCTTTGATTGCTTGGGCAGAAAAATTTAAACTGGAGATGGTGGAAACGGAAAATGCACCGCAATCATGGGTGTTGGATATTCTGAGGCGATCGCCTACTTTACGCGCAGTGAGCGAAAAGGTTGTTCAACCATTACAATCAGCTATAGATGACAGTTTAATTCGCTCATTTCCCTTACGTCCTGTACCTGTTAATAGCAAAGGTAATGTCAACTTACCGAGTTTTGTCAATTGGGTATTTGTGAGTGGCTTTACCTTAATTGTCCTGTGGGGGACTTGGGAAGCTGTGCTATTGTTGCGGACTTTGGGGTGGAATGATTGGCTAGAGGTAATTAGAGGTGCAAGTTTGACGGCGTTGCGAGTGACAATTGCTCTGATATTATCATTGTTGTGGACTGTACCTGTGGGGGTTGCTATTGGGCGTAATCGACGGTTAGCGCAAGTTTTGCAACCATTGGTACAAATCGCCGCTTCTGTACCAGCTACAGCTTTATTTCCTGTGCTATTGCTAGGTTTAACCCGGATTGCTGGGGGGTTGCAAATTGGAGCGATCGCACTGATGATGTTAGGAACAATGTGGTATATCCTATTCAATGTCATCGCTGGGGCGCAGTCTATCCCCTCCGACTTGATAGAAGCTGCTAGGGTGTATAAACTTTCACCTTTACAACGTTGGCGCACCTTAATTTTACCCGCTATATTCCCCTATTTAATTACCGGAATTATTACAGCCGTTGGTGGCGCTTGGAATGCAAGTATTGTCAGTGAGTATGTCACATTTCAAGGGCGAGTCATTAGTACTTCTGGGTTGGGTGCGACAATTTCTCACGCTACAGCTACAGGTAATTTTTCTCTGTTGTTAGCTTCAACTGTGGTCATGTCTCTATTAGTTGTGTTGACTAACCGTTTGATTTGGCGACCTCTGTACAATCTGGCTCAGGAGAAGTATCAATTATTGGTTTAGGTATGGTTTTAAGCTTCCCCGGTCTGAAGACGCGGGGATTTCTGAAGAGTCCATAAAAGAACTTTCTTAGGCTGACTTAAACAACCTCTACTGATTCCAGCTAAATCAAATTTAGCCATCATCGCTACTTTACGGATAATATTTGCAGCGCCGTTACAGTCTGCATTTATATTGATTCCTGTTCCAGTCTTAAACAAACCTCGATTGGGTCTAACTCCGCTACTTTTCCACCCTTCGGGTTTTGCACCGATTGTAGGTAGAACATCATTGTCTAGGAACGATGTTTTAGATGTATAGCTTTCTTCGGTTTCAATAAAATCAATTCCGTATTGTTCACATAACTTTTCAATACGAGATTTTAGTTTTGCTGTCGGTATCTGAACAAACTTCTGATTGTTGTTTTTACCTAAATCAGCACCATTTTTCTGCTCTTTATTCCATCCGAAAACAACGGAGCCAATATGATTATCAAGGCAATGGTTGATGACAATTCTTGCAGCTTTGTTAACAGCGTCACGCATTTGTCTATTACGTTTTTCTGTAATGGCTGCAAGTCTGTTAGACCAAAAAGCATGAGGTTTATTCTCTTTAATTTTTGCAACTGACTTGTTGTACCACTGATTCAAAGATTTGAGATGCAGACCATCGACAATAAAAGACGTTCCAACATTAGAGACGCAAGTTAACCAGTTGTTTAAACCGTGGTCAATTCCTAATACTGTTGATTGGTCAAGTTTGATTGGTTCTACACTTTGCTGATAAACAAACTCAGCATAAAAACATTTATTTCGTGGTAACAATCTGATTTCTTTTATGTCAGCCCAATCTAAATTAGTTGGCATTGGCAAGAAAAACTCTGATATTCCAAACCAAGCTTTAACTTGATTACCCAAAGGAAACCTAATAAACTGGTCTTTTAGCTTTAACCATCTTTTAGGGTATGTAACAGTAAACAAACCACCAGATTTTCTATAGTATGGAGTTTTTGGTTTCTGGGCTAACTCTCCTTTTTTTGACTTACTTAATAACTTTTTAAAAGATTTAAAAGCTTCTCCTACATTTAAGCAAGTTTGTTGCATTGCCGAAGCATAACCAGCATGGAAATGTTTATTATTTTTCATCTCAGCAGTTAAATCAAAACCACTAACAATTTTGCCAGTCTTCAACCACATCTGACGAGCATAATAAACTGCACAGTTGTACAAACTGTTGGATTCATAGCAGAGATATTCGATAATTGCTTTTGTTTCTTTATCGCATTTTATCAATTCTTGCTGACAACCAAACACTTAAATCACCTCCCGTAAAATGTTGCTAATCTATATTTACTATGTTAAATTATTGGTTGATAGATGTCAAACTATCCACCAAAGTCATGAGAAAAGATTCTCTAGGATACAGACATAGTGATCATTCTGTAGGGTTAGCCACTGTTCACCTAGTTTGGATACCGAAACGTAGAAAACCCGTATTGACAGGCAATATTAAATTGCGATTATCCGAAATACTAGATTCAGTTGCGAGTGATAAGGAATGGATTATTAAAGCTAAAGAAATAGCATCAAACCATGTTCATTTACTTGTAGAATACGACGAAAAAACGCCTATTTGTGATGTAATCAAAGCTTTCAAGGGTAGAAGTTCTAGGATATTAAGAGACGAGTTTCCTGAGTTAAAAAAACTCCCGTCTCTCTGGACTAGGAGCTATTTTTATGACACCTCTGGAAAGATTAGCACAAGTAAAGTAATGGCTTATATAAATGACCCACATCATGAAAGACATTAGTGTTGAATGCAGATAAATCTGCTTGATTCGGTTTTCCACCCCGCTTTAAAAAGACGGGGCTACCAACCTCCCATCCATCTTACGTGTAAATGATCAATAGCCTGTGGGGGCGCACAGCTGTGCGCCCCTACCATATTAGGCATTTAGCGAAATGGTATAATCTTGTCCCCTATTTCAAGACGTACTTCCCAATTTCTGCAACTAACTCCTTCAAACTGACAGGCTTGGACATATAACTATCTACACCCACAGCCATGATTTGTTCTTGATCCGATCGCATGGCGAAGGAAGTGAGGGCAATAATGGGAATATGGGCTATGTCTGCATCTTGGCGAATTTGGCGGGTTGCTTCTAAGCCATCCATTTCCGGCATTTGCACATCCATTAAAATTAACTGTGGTTGCTGGGTTTTAGCAATTTCTATTGCTTGTTGTCCATTGTTTGCCAATAGAATTCGATAGCCGTAAGCTTTTAGATATTGGGTAATAGTTAAGATATTAGCTTCGTTATCTTCCGCTAAGAGAATTAATGGTTGAGAAGAAATATTTTCCCTTTCAACAAGTTTCCTACTAGGAATTTCCGCATCTTCTACCAATTCTTTAATTTGTCTTTCTGGTTCTTTCCACGGAAGCGTGAATGTAAATCGGCTACCTTTGTTAACTTCACTCTCAACCGCTATACTACCACCATGTAGTTCGGCAATTCGTTTGACTAAAGATAATCCTAAGCCAGTACCAGCATAACGGCGAGTATAGGAATTTTCTACTTGCACAAAAGGTTGAAATAAATTTGACAAGTTTTCTTGAGTAATACCAATGCCATTATCTACTACACTCAACTGAATTGTGTTGATTTTATTGGTAGTTGGGTCTATTTGATTGGCTACTTCTAGCCTCACTTCGCCACCTTCGGGTGTAAACTTAACTGCATTGCTCAACAGATTTATTAGTAATTGCCTGATGCGCCGTTCATCTACTTGAATTTTGCCTATATTTTCTGCTATTTGGGAGTGAAGATGGATATTTTTCTTAAATGCTTGCTGTTTGACAAAGATCAGACTAGAATCACACAATTCGCGTACAGAGGTAGGTGCAAGTTCTAGTTCCATCTTACCTGATTCAATTTTGGCTAGGTCGAGAATATCATTGATTAATGCTAGTAGATGCTTACCGCTATTTTCTAGGGTAGTTAGAGACTTGTGTTGTTCTTGGGTGACTGGGCCGCAGACTTCATCTTGCAGGGCTTCTGTGATGCCTAAAATGGAGTTGAGGGGAGTGCGTAATTCATGGCTCATATTCGCTAGGAAAGCGCTTTTGGCTAGGTTGGCGACTTCGGCGGCTTCTTTGGCTTGGCGTAATGCAACTTCTGCACGTTGGCGATCGCATACTTCCAATGTTAAGGCTACAAAGTCAGTAATCGACCCAGCAAAGTTTTGTTCGCTGAGTTTCCATTGGCGGGTGATCCCCACCTGTTCATTAAACACCATCCCCACAACTTCACCCCCGACCCAAATAGGAGCATCTATCAAAGAAACTACGTTGTTTGGTTCTAATAATTCACGCCAAAATTCTTGCACTCTTGGGTCTTTGCTGGTATCGTTGATAGTAATTGTGCGGGCGTTGGCTACTGCGGCAAAATACACAGGATATTCGGCGCGGCTACGTTCTTGACCTGATGAATGCCGATGATGGCTACGTTCGTAGAGGTCTACACATTGGAGTTTGCTGCGATCGCTACTATAAAGCCAAATACTGACTCGTTCTACTTCTAACGCCTGGGCGGCTTTCTCTGTAATGATGTGAAACGCTGTTGCTAAATCTCCTGCGGATATTGCGCGATGCTTGGCTAGTTCTCCTAACGCTTGACTATGTTGGCGTAATTGCTGCTCATTTTGAATACGTTCGCGGATTTCCTGCTGTAATTCTTGGGTGCGCTGTTCTACACGCATTTCTAATTGTTCAAAGGATGCTCGTAATTCTTGGGACATTTGGTTAAAAGACTGACCCAACACTTCCAATTCAGCAATACCTTCTACAGTGACTACTGATTCTGCATCGTTACTGAAACTACCGTCCGCAGCCGTTTGCGCCAAAGCTTTGGCTGCTTTACTCAAGCTGAGAACAGGTTGAGCAATCCAGCGAGTTGTGACAATTCCCAGTGCGGTGGCTAAGACAAAAGCTCCTAAACATAGGAAAATTGTGATTTGTGTGTGGCGGTTGATTTGCTCCATAAAGTCACCTTCTGGAATCACCACTGCAATCAACCAATTGATATTTGTTTGATTATTAAAAGGTTGAATTTCCAGAAATTGGCGTTTACCATCAACGGAAAATTCTAATTCCTGTAAATGATGAATTTTATTTAAGTTACCGAATTTACTAGCTAAAAACTTCGCTGTTGCTTGTGTTAAATAGTTACTACTTGCGGATGCTGCTAATCTGATAGTGCTACCATTTTTAAAGAAAAATGGTTGTTCACCTGTAGAAGAAGCTACTAGTAAGCCTGAGCGTTCAATAATAAAAATTTGTCCCGATTTTCCCACCTTGAGGTTTCTTAAATACTCACCAATATCTGATAAATGACATAGTGTAGTGTTGACTCCTAACAGTTTACCTTGAGCATTGTAAATAGGGACAGAAGCACTGATACGTAGGGTTTTTTCTGTCAAGGGGGCGTAGATTTGACTAAAACTGAATTGACGTTGCTTAATTGCTGTTTGATAAAAAGGGCGCGATCGCGGGTCGAAATTTTTGATTATTTCTGGTAGTTGATTGCGTTGACCTTTGCTATTGACTTTATAACTGTAGAGGTTATAATTACTTAAGCGACCCGATTTTCTCACCAGAAATTCGTCATTATTGAGCTTTTCTACTGATAGGTGTTCTCCTTGGGCATTACTGATTGCAATAGCAAGAGAAGAGGGAAAGATTTCTAATTGCTGCATAAGGTATGGTTCCCAAGCAGAAATATCCTGCATATTTAACAGTCCAAACTGTAAGGCGTTCTTGTTGCCATTAAGTATTTGATGGGGAGTAGATAAAAATGTCTGTAAGTCTTGTCTAACTTGATTAGCAATTTCCTGGCGTAACTCACTGGCTACCTCATTGACCGCCCTTTGTCCATTACGGAAAGATAAGTATCCTGTCAGTCCCACGGCTAAGGAGATTTGCAGGAGAAATGGCACTACCAAAACGCGACTGAGTGGCACATTCTTCACTAAGCTCGAAAGCCAACTTTGCCCAGGATTTTGCTTCATTTGCTGACTGCTCCTAGTGCTTTAATTGTTGCTTGCTGTGCCTGAGTTAACCCAACTGCTCCCGTAATATTCATCCCTTCGTAAGGTCTATGCGCTCGGAGAATTTGTATACAGTCGCCAGTATGAATACTCCATAGTCTGATGGTTTCGTCGGCGCTGCTACTTGCCAAGGTTTCCCCATCTGGACTAAAAGCTACGGATAAGACTTGGCTGGTATGTCCGCGCCATGTCTTGAGACATTGACCGCTATTTACAGCCCAAAGTTTCACAGTTTGGTCGGCGCTACCACTAGCTAAGGTTTGTCCGTCGTGGCTGAAGCTGATGGATGAGACTTGATTTGTATGTTCTGATAAAGTTTTCAGGTTTTTACCTGTCTGCACATCCCAAAGTTTTACAGTATGGTCAGCACCAGCACTTGCCAAGATACGCCCATCGGGACTGAAAGCTACAGCTAATACAGCATTGGTGTGTCCTCGGAAGATTTGCAGACATTCCCCAGTCTGCAAGTGCCAAATTCTGATGGTTTGGTCGGCGCTGGCTGTGGCTACCCCATCAGAACTGAAAGCTACGGATAAAACTGCATTTGTATGTCCTGAGAAAATATCCAGACATTCTCCTGTTTGAGTATCCCAAATTCTCGCTGTTTGATCGGCGCTACCACTGGCAAATGTCTGTCCATTGGGACTAAAAGCCACTGACCAAACAGTTTCTTGGTGTTCGGTTAAGGTCTTGAGACATTGCCCGGTTTCTAGATCCCACAATTTGATACTGCGGTCAGCGCTACTACTGAGGAGGATGGCTTGTTGGGGATGAGGTGCAATTGCTAAAATATGATTTGTATGCCCAGTCAATGTTTTGATACATTGTCCTGTCGCTATATCCCACAGTCGAATTAGTTGGTCATGGCTGGTAGGGGCGCACATCTGTGCGCCCCCACAGAACACAATGGCTGATATTTGGTTAGTATATCCTTGTAATGTTCTGATACACTGCCCTGTCGCCGTATCCCACAGGCGAATTACTTGGTCATCTCCGCCACTAGCTAGGACTGAGCTATCAGCATTAAATACTACCGTCCGTACCCAGTTTTCATGACCTGATAAGACTCGCAGACAATTTCGGGTGACAACATCCCACAACCTAATGGTTTGGTCAGCACTAGCACTAGCAATCATTAATCCATCGGAACTAAAACTGACTGATAAAATCGAGTTACTATGCCCTGATAAAGTGCTGATACACTGCGCTGTTTCCATATCCCAAAGTTTGATTGTATGGTCATCGCTACCACTGGCTAAAATTCTCTTGTCACTCCAAGCAAGAGACTGGATAGTTGCACGATGACCATAGAAACTATGCAGATATTCCCCTGTCTGTGCATTCCACAATCTGATGGGTTCATCGCCGCCAGATGTCGCCAACAGTGAGCCATCGGGACTCAATGCTACTATCTGAATCTGATTGCTGTGGTCTTGTAGGGTGGCTAAAGATTTCCCTGTGTGAAGATCCCACAGAGTGACAGTTTGATTTCTGCCGCGACTGACAAGAATGTTACCTATAGGATGAGGTGCAATCGCTAATATTTGGCTAGTATATCGTTGTATGGTTCTAGTAGTTTGCCCTGTATTTATATCCCAAAACTGGATGCTTTGGTCTGCACTATGACTAATTAAAGTTTGACCATCAAGGCTGAAATATAAGGACTTGATCGCCTGGACGTTACCCCGCAAAGTTAAATGTAATTGACCATCCGCCACAAGCCACAGATGTATCTCGCCATTATCATCACCCGTGGCTAAAAATTCTCCATCTGGGCTAAAGGCTGCTGATAAAATGCTACCAAAGATTTGCCTAAAAACTGATTTGGAGAAATGTGCATTGCTAAAATTGACACGGTGTAAATTTACGCCTCTCAGGTCAGCTTGCCAAATTGGTAGATGGGAAAAGTCATAATCACTTAAGTCAGTTTCTAAATGATGCAGCAGGTTAAGAATATTACCAGCTAAATAACCAGACTCCAGCGATGCTTGCTGACGCTGTGTAGCCAAAATTTGCATTAATTGTTGAGCGATCGCTTTTTTGCTTCCCAATTGCCGCAATAATTCTGCAATTAAGGGCTTGACAATTAAACGTATTTGTGATTCTTTAATATAATCTTTCGCTGTGGCTTTGACAATTGCGTGGGTTATCGGTAGGGGCGCACTGTGCATCCCTACATTCTGCATCCCTGCAACAATTTCCGCAGATACCTGTGCCAAAAAACGCTCTGTGACATATTCCATAATCACGGGTTGTTGCGTAAACCCGATCATGCTCTGTTCAATGAGAGAACGTCGGAGTATTGATTCTACAGCTTCTAGAAGTTGGTGTTTGAGTAACTGGGGATAAATATCATCAGCTAATTCATACAGCGAAACACCCTCGCGGTTAATTGCTAACCAATACATGACGTTTTTTTCTGTCTGTGTCAGGCGTTCAAATTGTTGGTTGAGCAAGGTGCGGATGCTATTAAAACTAGAAATTCCTGTGGCGAGGAATGCAGAAACATCACCAGCAAATAAATCCTGAATTGCAGTGGCGACAATTTTTAAAGCTAGAGGATTTCCACTATATAAGTCAATTAGTTGCTGACTTTCTTGTTGGGATACAGACAAACCCTTAATTGTGAGGATTTCCTGAGCTGCTGTATTTAACCCTGTTAATTGTAGCGATCGCACTGGTAAAATTTCCCCAGCCAAAGCAGCAATTTCATTCGGCTTTTCCCGACTGGTAATTAATAAACAACTTTGGTGTGCAACTTCGCCGACAAGCCGCAGCAATTCACCATACCCCTCATACTCTGCTGGAAAACTACCTGCATAACTGCTATCCTGCATCAAAGTTTCCAGATTATCCAACACCAACAAACAACGATGCTGGCGCAGATATTCCATCAACTTAGAGATTTTCAGAGCGGTTGTATTGGGTAATTCTAGAGTTTGCTGTGCAGATAAAACTTTAAGTAAATCATCCAACAACTCCGATAACAGAGGCGCATTCCTAAGACTACGCCAGATTAAAAACTCAAACTGGTTTTGAATTTCCTCCGCCAGCTTAGTTACTAACGTTGTCTTACCAATACCACCATTACCTAAAAGTGCCACCAGTCGGCAATGATCATTTAACACCCATTGCTGTAACGTCGATATTTCTGCTGAACGCCCACAGAATAAAGTAACATCAACCGCCTCGCCCCAGTCATAATTGACTGGAGAGTGGGTTGTCTCCTCTGCTCCTCTGCTCCCCTGCTCCTCTGCTCCACTGCTCCCCTGCTCCCCTGCTAACTCTAAAACTCGCCTTGCACCTGTGTAATCTTCAACTTCTAATTGTAAATTTACCGCTTTAAATACCAGCGCGATGGAATCTTTATCAACGCCTTGACACCGCAAAATCTTACGA
The DNA here is from genome assembly GCF_014697625.1 of Anabaena azotica FACHB-119. Taxonomy (GTDB): domain Bacteria; phylum Cyanobacteriota; class Cyanobacteriia; order Cyanobacteriales; family Nostocaceae; genus Trichormus; species Trichormus azoticus_A. The sequence continues at coordinate 64,468 of NZ_JACJSG010000033.1, forward strand.
ATTGTAGCCGGATGCAAACCTTGACCTTCAACTAATTGAGAACGCCGCACTAATTCCTGAACTGCATAGCGTTCTATTTCTAGCTGAAGCATCCGATTTTGCAGTTTTGCTTGTCCTGTGGGACTAAGCACTACCCCTCGAACTCGCTGTCCTGTAGGCAGATCCATTGCTCATACTCAGCCGGGTCAAATGCAATATATCATATTATGTCCGCTTAAACAGTTATCATATCGTCAGGGTCGGTAATAGGTAATTGGTAATCGGAGAAAACAATTACCTATTATATCATGTCCGCTTAAATACTTATCATATATTGGGGGCTGGTAATAGGTAATCGGTAATCGGTAATGGCTCACAACAATTACCTATTAGCTATTACCAATTACCGACCAAAACAACCATATTATAAGTAATTAGCCGAACTTGATATTACCTATTACCAACTAAACCAACCATATCGTCAGTAATTAGTAGGGGCGCACAGCTGTGCGCCCCTACGTGTATATCTGATTCAAAGGCATTTCTCATTCACATCAGGCGTAATTACGAATTATTAATTTCCACTCAGGCTGATGAGCAAGCCTAAAAGTACAATGATTGTGATGATAATATACAAACTATCTCGTTGTCGTATAAAAGCTAGTAGGGAAAAGGCGACTCTCGCAACAGGCGTAATGATTAATAAAAGTAATCCTAGCTGAATGATGCCACGACGACGACCGGAAAAGGCTGCTGTCGCCACTCCTTCAGGACTGCTAAAATATGGGGGTTCACCACGAAAAATTTCATAATTAGGAGCCTCATTACCATGATTAATTAAGTAGAAAACTCCACCAATAAAAACTACGGCAGTAGCGATAATTACTCCATATCTTAGAAGATTGCCAACTAAGATTTCAAATTGCCTTTCGCTCAAGTTACTTCTATTAGCCGACATCTTAAATTCTCCCGACTAAACCGTTATAAATCATTTGTATACCTAAGAGCGAAATTACTAAACTAAAAATAGTTCTTAAAATTCCTACCTTGGCTCTAACTAATACCTTTGCTCCTAATAATGCTCCTAATAATACACCCAACATTACAGGCATTGCTAAACCGGGATCAATATAACCTCGTTTTAAATAAACTCCAGCACTTGCGGCGGCTGTTACCCCAATCATAAAATTGCTGGTAGTAGTAGAAACTTTAAAAGGAATCTGCATAAATTGATCCATTGCTAATACTTTGAGTGCGCCAGAACCAATTCCTAATAAACCAGAAAGCATACCTGCAACAAACATCAAACTAAACCCAGCTTTGACAGCGTGGACATTATAAGCTTGTTCTCCTTCGGGTGTTGGGTAGGTGCTATTTAAGCGCAAACGAGTTGCTAAGGGATCTGGGGGTTTGTTGTCTTGGTGTTCTGAGTGGGGTAGACGATACAGATAAGCGCTGTAAAGTAAGATAACGCCGAACACTACAGCTATGATTCTAGTAGGAGTGTAGGCGGCAATGATAGCACCTGCGATCGCACCAAATGTAGTGGCGACTTCTAAGAACATTCCCAAGCGAAGATTTGTATAACCTTCTTTGACATAAGCGGAAGCTGCACCGGAAGATGTAGCAATTACAGATACTAAAGATGCACCAATAGCGTAACGAATATCAACGTGAAATACCAAAGTTAAGAGGGGAACTAGCACCACCCCGCCGCCTAAACCTGTTAACGCTCCCAAGAACCCCGCAGTAGCAGAACCAAGCCCAACTAACAAGGTAAATTCGAGAATATTCAAGCAATACCACCTCCATTATTCAGACAGGACTGACCCATCAAGGATATCTGCTAAGACCGGGTGTAAGGGTGTAATACCAATTCAAAATTACGTCTAATATGAATTAAGTTTATATCTGTAGGGGCATAAGAAGCCCCTACAGATATGGTATTAACTAGCAAGATACATACTAATTTCTCCCTTATTTTGTCTAAGGATTTTTAGAGCTTGTTGCTCTATTTGTCTGATGCGTTCTCGACTGACACCCATAAGCTGACCAACTGCTGTTAAAGAAAGTTCATGACCGTCATTTAACCCGAAGCGGAGAGTTAATACTTCTCGCTGTTGCGGAGATAATTTTTTTAATAAGTTTTGCAAGTCTTGTTGTAGAGATTCTTCGACAACATAACTTTCTGGTGAGATGCCTGTATCTTCTAAAATATCTTGTAATTCAGAATCCTGATGTGGGCCAATTCGCGTTTCTAGCGACATGGGTTTACGGGCAAGATGTAAACATTCTCTCACTTCTTGAGGCTTTAATGATAAGGCAGTAGCGATTTCATCAGTTGTAGGAACACGACCTAATTTTTGGGATAATTCTCTTTGGACACGTTTAATTTTGCTCAATTTTTCAAACACATGAATTGGTAAACGGATAGTGCGACTTTGTTGTGCGATCGCTCTTGTAATTCCTTGACGTATCCACCAATAAGCATAGGTAGAAAACTTGTAACCAAGTTCTGGATCAAACTTTTCTATTCCCCGTTCCAAAGCTAAATTTCCTTCTTGAATTAAATCCAAAAATTCCATATTTCTTTGTTGATATCTCTTCGCTATTGAAACCACTAATCGTAAATTAGCGGCAATCATTTTTTGCTTGGCTTGTTGTCCTTGATGTATTTGCTGTTGTATTGTGGCAATACTTGTATGCAAATAATCAGCCCATGCTTGTAATGTTGGTTCATGCCCTAATTGCACAGCTAATTTTTTCTGAGCATTTAGTAACTTTATCATCTGCTGTACTTGTTGAGCCAAAATAATTTCTTGTTCATGAGTTAATAAAGGTACTCGTCCTATTTTTTGTAAATAATTGCACATATTATCTCTAACAGACAATGATTGCTGATTAGTAACAGCAGTTTCAGAAGGAAGAGACATTATATTCATGGTTGCTAAATCCTGAAAAGTTAATAATTTAGGGACAATTACAGTTGAAAGATGGCTGTTAAGGGTGGTTTTTTGTAGGAATAAATCTCAAAATCAAACCGTAAACCAATAACAAGCTGATGAAAAACAGAAATTCAATTAATACAATGATGGTGGACATAAGTTTGTTGGTTGTTAATTTTTTGTAGAGATTGAATTGTAAGTCGGTGTATTAAATACTCCTATGCTGTTGAATGGGAAAAAGCGGAAAAGTGCTTTACCTACTATGTTTTGACGAGGAACAAAGCCCCAATAATGACTATCAAAACTATTATTGCGATTGTCACCTAAAACCAGATAAGAGTTTGCGGGGACAATTACAGGCCCCCATTGATAATCTGGTTTAGCTTCGATGTATTTTTCCTTTAAAGGAGAATCATTAACATAAACTTGTCCATTTTTGACTTCAACCTTCTCTCCAGGTAAACCAATAACACGCTTCAGAAAAGCATCATGATAATTTTCTTGTTGCAATGTTTTGGTAGGATTAAAGACTATAATATCGCCTCGGTGGGGGGAGCTAAAATCATAGCTAACCTTGTCTATAATCAAGCGATCGTCTGGCTGAATAGTTGGTTCCATTGACCCCGAAGGTACATAACGAGCTTCAGCAACAAAAGTACGCATCCCTAACGCTAAAATCAAACTTAAACCAACAGTTTTTATGCCTTCAAGCCAAACATTTTCTGAGCGAGATGATTCTGTTTTTTGGTGAGAAATGGTAGACATAATTAACAAACAGATTACTTATTGAACTTTTGTACCAATTTGTCCTTGAGAAGCAAATAAATTGCCAGCAGCATCATTTTCATAAACGCAAGAAATTTGGGGTGAATTTTCCAACTTGCCAGTATAAGCAAATGTATTTAGCCTATTTTTGCAATCACCTGTTTGCTGAGATGTGATGAGATTCCTTTGTTGTAAAATCGCCCAATCACTAGTACGTAAAACGCATCCAGGCTGCATACGCGGTTGTGTTATGTACACTTTAAAAGGGTTGAGAGTCAGGAAAACACGAGTATCTGTGACAATTGCACTTGCACCATACTGGACACAAAGATTTGCATCAGGTGCAGCACTATCAATATAAACACTACTAGCAATATTTTCTGGATTAGAGTTAGCAACGCTAGTTAAACTGACACCAATTAAAACTCCTACTAGTAAGGCGGCGCAGACAATGGCTACTATCATTGTATTGAGGCGGAAAGGTTGATTTTTATGAGGTGTAGGTGTATTACGTTGCATAAGATAAGCCTGCAATAACTTTTCAAAATGAGGCAAATATTATTTATTATTTGTGGGTAAAACTTTTGGGTGCAAATTCAAATTGAGAGTTTGTCCATTGCGGAGAACTTGCAGTTGTAAATTACCGCCGCTTGGGGTATTATCTACAGCTTGTTGCATCTGTTCCGCATGATTAATTGCTTGGTTATTGGCTTTGATAATCACATCACCTGCGCGGATTCCGCCTTGGTTTGCTGGTGATTTTTGGGCAACTTTAACTACTAATACACCTTGAGATTGATCAACAGTAATAAAGGAGTTGGGATCATCGTTAATTTGTTGTTTGACTTCTGGTGTTAGGGTAATCATTTGAATACCCAAATAAGGATGATCAACTTTGCCTGTAGTGATTAATTTGGCAGCGATTTTTTTAGCAGTGTTAATCGGAATAGCAAACCCTAAACCTTGAGTATTTTGAATAATGGCAGTGTTAATACCTATTACTTGGCCATTCGCATTGAGTAAGGGGCCGCCAGAATTACCAGGATTGATAGGTGCATCAGTTTGGATATAATCAACACGTTCATTAGGCATTCCTACCTGAGAACTAGAACGACCGATCGCACTAATAATGCCATGAGTTACAGTATTATTTAAACCAAGAGGATTACCAATAGCGATCGCCCAAGCTCCCGGTTGTAATTGATGAGAATTACCTAGCTGTACCGTTGGCAAATTATCAGCTTGAATTCTCACCACAGCTACATCGGTTACTGGGTCAACACCCATGACTTTACCTTTAAAAGTGCGTCCATCCTTCAGGGTGACACTCACCGTATCAGCACCGTTGACTACATGAGCATTGGTGAGAATTTCCCCATGAGGATCAATAATGAAACCAGAACCAATACCCCGTTCAATCTCTTGGGATGGTTCTTGTGGTAACTGGTTGCCAAAAAATTGCTGAACTAGAGGATCATTTAAAATACCTGCATTGCGATTTTTGATGGTGCGTGTAGAATCAATACGTACCACCGCAGAGCCGACTTGATCAACTACAGCCGTGATAAAGTTAGGGTTTTTATCTAAGGTTAAGTTTGGCGATGGTTGGGTGGCTGTTGCATCTGAGAGTTGCAGTGTTGGAGGTAAAGTTTGTGAATGGGGGAACAAACGCAGACTGATGATTGTCGCGCCTGCGCCTGCTAAAATTAGCCCTAAGTAAGATAAAGGTTTTTTCCATTGATGATGCTGTGGTTCAACTGGCTGTGCTGGTGAATCAACATCAGCTAATGGATGGGGACTATCTTCAAAATCCTGGTTTACTGTCTTCATAACCCAAAACACCTTGAGAAATCAATGTTTTTCGTTTGCCTTGGTAACAAGTTTCGGCTTTTGGCAAGGGTTTTTGGGTGAAGATAGATAACTTAGGGAGAATTTAACAGTTATCAGTTATCAGTTATCAGTTATCAGTTATCAGTTATCAGTTATCAGTTATCAGTTATCAGTTATCAGTTATCAGTTATCAGTTATCAGTTATCAGTTAAATACGTTGGTGAAACACCACACCAATTGTTGGAAGCTTACATCTTGCACCACTCTCTTATTGCGAATATCTGAGCTTCAAAACCCTTGTGATTTCGTAGGGTGGGCAATGCCCACCATCTGCTTATTGAGAAGGTGCAAGATATGAAGAAGGGGTATTTTGGCGCTTCTTTATCCCCCACCATCCGCCGTCAGGACTCGGTAACTGTAGGGTGCGTCAGTCCTAATAATTTCGTACACATTCAAGGATTTTCTACATCTGACGCACCCTACCCATGTCCCCTGTCACCTGTCCCCTGCTATACAATTGTATGCTCATGAATAATTAAAGGTTTCCTGGTATTCGCTTTACCTTGCACCTGTGCCATGTACAAATATGACAGTGGTCATTTTTATTGAGCAATTGCCAAGTTTCTCTTTGTATTATTCACAACCACGTTTTTGCATATAAATTCAATTTAATAAATCCTATGGAACGCAAACAGTCTGTATGGGTAGTGGATGACGAACCGAATGGTTTTGAGGTAATTGAGTTGTTGCTACGGCGGGAAGGATATCACCTGACTTACTTCAACAGTGGTAAAGAAGTGCTGAGTCAATTGGCATCTAGTTTACCTGATGTCATTCTCTTAGATGTGATGATGCCGGAAATTGATGGGATTGAAACTTGTCGCCGCATTAAAGCTAATTCCCAATGGAAACCAATCCCTATTATTATTGTGACAGCTTTGGACTCGAAGGAAGACTTGGCGCGATCGCTGGCGGCTGGTGCTGATGATTTCCTCACCAAGCCGATAAATGGGGTAGAATTACGGGCGCGTGTCCGTTCTATGTTGCGAATTAAACAACAATACGACGCACTCCAAGCCAGCGTCAATTTGCGGCGGGATTTATCTAAACTTGTGGTAGAAGATATACGTCAACCCATGTCTACGGTGTTGTTGGGTACTCATTTGCTACTACAAAGTAATTTAGATACCAAAGATAAAGAACGCGCCGAAATGATTCACAAAGCCGGACTAGAGATTGATACAATTATTAACGGTTTGCTACGGTTAGCCAAAATGGAATCTGGCAAACTGGTATTAAATCCAGTGGAAGTAGACTTAAACGAATTAGTAGAAGTAGTAGTTGAGAATTTTGGGGCGATCGCTAATTCTAAACAAATCCAACTTATCACTAAATTACCCCAACAAGGACGTTGGCTAACTATTGATGCTGAGTTATTTCATCGCTTGCTGGATATTCTCATTACTAATGCAATTCAATCATCCCCTACACACAGCACCATTATATTAGCAATTGATTATCCAGAGGAATCTGAGAAAAAAGCAATTATTCGTTTCACAGATGAAGGTGTAGGTATTAATAAAGATTTACAGCAATCTATTTTTACTCAATATGAATCTGGTAGTTTAATTAGGGGGACTTCGCAAATTGGTTTAGGTTTGGCATTTTGTCAAATGGTGGTTGAGGCGCATGGCGGTATTATTACAATTGAGGATAATCAGCCGCAAGGTGCAGTTGTAATTGTGGAAATTTGATTGTAGGAGTAGGGGCGCACATCTGTGCGCCCCTACGACGAATATTTTTTATCTTTTCAATAACTTATCTTTCTTCATCCCGAATTGACTTTATCAAAATCACAATATAAATGAAAATCAACTCGCCAAGCTATGAAATAGCTTACCTCAGAATTATGCTTACCCGTAGAATCCCTACCATTGGTCTTTTAACTGGCGTAATATCAATTTGTTTAGGTCATGGCATTGCATTAGCTGATATCCCTGGGAATCATCCCTATTATATTCATGCTCGTAGTGATTTACGTAAAGCTGAATCACTGCTAGAAACTGCTGATGAATTTAATGTTACTCCAGAAATGAGAGATGCGGCTAAATATGTTCGTAGTGCCATCCAAGATATTGAAGTTGCTAGTGTTTTGGATGGTAAAAATACAAATAATTATCCAGCAGTAGATACTTCACTCAACCATCGAGATAAGTTTCAACAGATTTATCAATTACTCAATGCTGCTAATCAGGATATAGCAAGAGAAGAAGATAACAACTTTGTACTTAGTTGGCGGAATAAAGCTGAAGTTGAGATTAATCAAGCCAAACATTTTACGGCGATCGCTGCTGTGAGAGATACTGTTGATGATTTGAATGGTGATTGATTTTTTCACTCAAACTTTGATGTATAGGAGGGGACAGGTGACAGGTGACAGGTGATAGGTTGAAAAGCCGCTTGCCATAAAGATTATATAATTCATCCTTGTCCTAACCTATGTGGTTACTGCTATAAATATCGCCGGAAATTTATTCATGTAATACCAAATCCTGATGATTCACCATATATCTATTGCCGCCAAAAATCCACTTCGCGTTGCCCATGCTTTAGCAGAACTTTGGCATGGTGCTGTCTATTCATTCAGTCGGATTTCCGGCGGTTACATTGTGAGAGATTTTGATGAGCATGGGACAGCTATTGAAATCTATCCGTTGGGAACTAAATTAGCTCCTACTACTGGGAATCGAGATGTTGTCCAAAGTTCAATTTCGCCTAAACTTTCGCCATTTCATGCAGCCATTTCTGTCTCTGTTGAGCAAGAACAAATTGAGCAAATTGCTAACCGAGAAGGATGGTTTGTACAATTGTGCGATCGCGGCCCTTTCAAAGTAGTGGAATTTTGGGTTGAGAATCAACTACTTTTGGAATTACTTCCACCTAAACTTAGTAATCAATATCTAGAATTTACTCAACCACAAAATACTAATCAATTTTTCGGTACGCCAATAACAGCCTAATTAAAAGATAAAAAAAGTGTCATTTCTCACAAGAGAGATAGCACTTTTATCATTGATAATAGCTGCTATGAACTTAATTAAGAATTACTTGGATTAAGCAAGGCTGCCATTCTTTGTAACTTTCTACCTACTTCTTCTTGTGTGTAAAAGAAGGTGAAAAAACGCAGTAATTCATCCATTGAAGAATTTGTTTGCTGAATTTCTGGCTGTTGGTTCAGTTCTTGGGTAGCATTAGCAATTGCAACCTCTATCTCTGGCAAAGATAGATGAGATTCGGGGAATTTAACGGCTGTTGCCAAACTCAGCATTGCGTTTTGAGTTACCTGTGCTAATTGGGTAATTTGCGGTGAAAGCATCTGCCAAAAATTATCCTGTTGTCTTGCTAGTACAGTATGTTCCATAGCGAGGATGTGTTCCCAAATTCTACGAATTAAGAACTCCCAAGCTTCATTTATTCTTGTGTCTATTGGTTCGTTAGTTTGTCCTTGTCTGACTTCGTTCCATAACTCTCTTTCTGCCAATAGTGAATTAATTATATTCAGTTTCAATCCATCAACACTTGCACGATCATAATTGCCTGTCAAGGCACAGTTTACAACCAACCTATAAAACTCCTCCAAATGCACTAGCGTTTGAGATAGGTAACGTCTCAATTCTGTACCAGCACGAGCCGGAAAAATCAAATTGTTTACCACCAAGGCGACAGCAATACCTAAGAAGGTTTCTAAATATCTGTGCCAAGCATAAATCCAAGGAGATTGGCTATGGCTTAAAATGACGATCGCTGCAATATATCCTGCTAATTTTGCCGCTTCATTAAATTTAAAGTAGGAAGCGAAAAATACGGTGAGGAAAACACACAATAATAATGATAATGAATTGCTACCTAAAGCGATCGCAAAAATCGCTCCCGCTACCGCACCGATAGTTGTACCAATTAATCGCTGAATACCTAGCTTCAAGGTACTACCGTGGGTAGATGACATGACGATAATTGCTGCTATCACTGCATAAAATGGATATTCCCAACGCAACCCTTGAGCAATAATTAGAGATATGGCTGATGCGATCGCCATTTTGAACGCCATTTTACCCAGAAGTAGCGTTGACATTCCTTTGGGCGTAGTAGCCCAAGTTGTTAATTTGGAGATAATGTTCTTTTTGACTGGGCTAGCTTCAGAGGGGAGTCTATTAGTTGACTTTGCCATGAATATCTCAGTTATACTAGCTTATATCAAACTAACAATACTCCAAAATGCCAAGGCTTAACGCTGCTGTGGCTGAAACTGACTCAATAGCCAAGCACCTACTTGAGATTGATTCATTTGACGACTACGGCGTAAGGCTTCCTCTAAAATAGCAATTACCAATCCAGGCAAAACCTGCGATTCTTGAATACGTTTACTACCTTGATCTGCCATAGCATAGGCAATGATTTGGGCATTTTGTACATCTACCACCCAGTATTCAGCAACGCCTAATTCTTCATAAAGACTTCGCTTTGTTCCCAAGTCATCGAGTAAAGATGTGTTTGCAATCTCAATAACTAAATCCGGTGCTGGGTAGCGATCGAGGTTGACAATCCCTGTACCATTAGGGATAACTTGGGCGTTTTCTCCCAGATAGTAAGCCACATCTGGCTGGCAATCCTGAACACCAGTTTTCCGAAAGGTTGTAGTATCTAAACCTGTAGCGAAAATTCCTCTAAGTGTTGCAAATAGAGTCACAGCAAAAATAATTACCACATGGTCATTACCATGATCAAAACTAACTGGTGGCATCTCCAGCCTCATGTACCCCTTATAGTAGTAGCTTTTCCCCTTTTCGGTCTGTAGTTCGGTGAGTGTCTGCAAATATTCTTGCCAAGAAGCAGGAATCCATGTATCCGTTGTTAACTGGGTTTGAGTTTCACTCATTGCCTCACCCTTTTGCCAGTAAGCTATATCTGTTGTAACTCACATTCTCAGTCTTTTGCTTGGATGATGGTGGTTGGAGGGCGATCGCTTCCTAACTCACAAAAGATATATAAGCTTTATTCTAATTCAGAATTTGCTTCATCTTGCCCATTTTCTGCTGCTGTTGAGTCCTCATTTTCTTCTTCCTCTTCTAGCATTGGTGCGCTACCTAAGATGCGTTGTCTATCTGCTGGGTTAGTAATGCCATACAGGTCAAGCACTTTCTTATCAATTTCCGCATCAATTTGGGCTACTTCATCTAGTAGAGTTTGAATCTCAGCTTTTTTTTGTGCTTCTTTAGCAAAAAAGAAACTGCGATCGCTAACTTCTGCGGGAATTTGCGCTATGTTCTTAATTTCAGCCCAATTTTTGCCTTGCCAGAGAGGACTTTTTAAATAACCTTGTATAAATATCCTTACATCCTCATCAGGGACTTCTAACCAGAGTTTATCACGGCGTAAAACAACTGTATTTGGATATTTGGGAGGGATAAAAACATTACTGCTAATAGTTTCCTGAATATCACAACTTTCTGGGATGGTAAAAAGTTGTGCAGCTTTGGCATCAAATAAACTCAAAGTTGAAAAGTTGGGATTTGCCTGTTGAATTTCAGCTAGCAGGTGATTATATGGCACTTCAATAACTTTACTTCCATCACGTTTATGTTTAATAGTGTATCCCTGCTCTCTTAGTTGATTGATTGTTGCATGTCTTGCCAATATTTTATCTACTAATTCCACAAATTCAGCTTGTGTTTGAGCATCAGCAGGGTAAATAGGTAGTTGACGAAAGGTGGCAGGGTTAATATTAACATTATCAAATTTTCTAGAATACCAATAATTTAGCAAAGCAGAGTTAAAAATTGCTAAAATATACTTTAATTCATAAGTTCCATTTCCGGTTGCAATAATGTTATTATAATTGTCACGGTTATAATAACCAGTATCATCGTATGTTGCCACCAAGCGTCTTTTAAGAGCCTTATTTCTTAAACGTACAAGAATAATTTTAGGCTCATCAAAATATTTTGATTTTCGAGGGCGATCAAGCCAAGCACCATAGTTTATATGTGGTTGCAAAATGCCCCAACGTAATTCATAACGTCCAACAAAACTACTACCATCAAGAAAAGGTTGCCAGTTTCCCTCATTATATGGAACATCTCTACGAGGTCTGACATATAAATTTGCTTGACTATCAGTTTTAGTTCCGTAAGGTTTCAGTCCTGGCGAACTATCAGTTACGTCTTCAAGACGTTGAATTTTTGTAGAATTACCATTAGTGTTAATTGTTATTTGGCAAGCTTGTTCAATCTGATCTATCAACGCATCAAATCGGATATCGATTTCATATCGTTCATGCTCCATCCATTTAGACTGTTGTTGAACTAGTGTTTCAGACCAGTTTTTTGCTATTAATCTGTCTAGAGTATCATCAACGCCTAAAAGATTAATCTGTACCTGCTGGGATTTACGAAATTCTTGGTCAGACTCGTAAGTTAAGAAGAGTAAAACACAATCTACATTAGCATCTAGCCAAATGCCTTGAGGTAAATCTACAATTTGATTAATTCTGCCTGCACTCATTAACTCTCTTCGCAAAGGGACAGCATTCGCTCCCATTAAGTAGGTATTCGGTGTAATAAATCCCAGCTTGCCATTTGTAGCTAATAACTCAATACCAAGTTTGAGAAAGAAAACATAAGTGTCTGGTTGTCCATAAAATACATCTGCATAATCTGCTCGTAGAATGTCTTTATAAGCATCACTGAGTTTTGCTCCATAGGGGGGATTTGCTACAACAAATGCAAAACCATCAGCATAAGGTGTATTGGGCGCACGACTTTTTATTTGATCTACCTGATCGCTTTCTTCAGCAATCAGCGTATTAAATAGTGCATAGCGATATGTACCTGTAGGACGCGCTAGGGCATCTACATTATAAATGTGAAATCGTTGAATTGGTTGTGGCTGCCCTTTTTCATAGGCAAGTTTCACCAAATCTAAAACTTGAATGAGTAAATTTACCTCTGCTAAATAACAAGCAAAGGGGTTTAAATCAAATCCATATAAATTATTTTGAACCCGTTGCAAAACTGCCGCCGGATCTTCTATTTGTTGAGCATTACCTTTATAAGCTGCGACTAGACGTTTAGCAGCAGCGACTAAAAACGAACCACTACCACAAGCAGGATCAATTAAACGTTTCTTATCACCGATAATTGCTGTTCCGCTTGTATATCCCACTTCATCAAGAATGTAATTAACAATTTCAGGAGGTGTGTAATATTGTCCTTTTTCGCGTTTTTCTTTACGGTTAACATAAGTGTTGTAAACAGTACCGACAATATCTGAATCAACTCCAGCAAAGTTAAAACGGCTGAGTTGATGTAATGTCATAATTAATTGCTGCTTGTCTAACTCATACCAATTAAACAACTCTCGCCCTGTAAAAAAATGAGCATAAATATTTTGAGCATTGCGATAAGCCATGTCCAACAACGGACTATAGGGGTTTCCAGTTGCAAATACCCAATATCTTTGAATATCTTCTTGCCAATGCTTGATTCCACCATCTGATACAAACCTATTGGGGAAAATTTCCTTATCTTCACAAACTCGAATCAACAGCAAACGAATAAACACTACATAAGCCGCTTGTAAAGCAAATTCATTTTGGCACTGGGTTTCATTCAAACCACCCAACATTGTCTCTTGTACTAATGCCAACCAAACGGTATAATTATCATGTACTGCAATATCTTTTTGATATTCTTGTCGCAGTGTTGCTTGTCGCTGATGCCAACGAAAGACTTGATTAGCGTATTTTTCTAAATTATCATGCAGCGATGGATCAATATCTGATATTTTGTCCTGGGGTTTAGCAGACTTAGGTTGATTAGCGTGCTTTCTGGCTAATGCCTGATTGAGTATTTTTAATACCTCAGCTAACATATCTTTCGGGCTGACAAATGCTCTAGCATTTTGCTCGGCTCTAGTTAAAATACTGGTAATGTTTTCACGCTCTTGAGGTTCTAAATTGAGTATTGGGTCAATGCGGTTAAGTACCTCAAATATCCTTCGTCTCAGTTCTTCTAACTCTTGAGTAGCCGTATCTTGGGAATTATCTAATAAACGATTACCACGTTCCAGGTATTGATTATACCGAGTAAAATGAGTCTCCAGCCTTCGCCTAGCATCTTGCTGTAACTCCAGCACCAATGATTGCAGCGCCTCAACTAAAACTGTCTCACCATTTCCGCCATTTCCCAAAACTAAAGCTTGCTGTTGCCATTGTGCCAAATCAATGGCAATTTCTGCTTCTAATCGCTCTAAATTGGTGAAAGATTCTTTGCGGCAAAGGTCATATAAATCTCTTAAAGAAGTTTTAGTATGATCAGAAAGGGCTGATGCTCCTCCATTATTCCACTGTGCGATCGCCGCAGGAATATCCAAATCAATAATTTTGCTAGGATTGCGATTATCATCAAACCGCCAAACAGTCAACTGTCTGCCATTCGTTAACCAACCCAGACGTACAGCCGCCGCACTGGTATATCTCGTTAATTGGGAAAGATGACTATCGGGATTATTGATATCAAATGTTAAATCTATGGCTGTATTCTTGTTCTCTACTATAAAGCAAGTGCCATAAACCGCATCTTCAGGCGCAAAGTCAGGACGATTACTTTTGTCTTGGCGATTGTATGCTTGTTCTCCCCGTGGAAAACCTAAAATTCCTAACAGTGGACTAACGATCGCATTATCAACCACTGACGCTTCATCACCGCTACGCTGACTTGATGAACGATGCAAATATGCCAGAAAATCAGCTTTACGAAAGCTGTTCTGGGTAAATATGCCAAAGAAAGCAGTGAGAAAATCATCGAAGTTGGTTGATTGAGCCATAGCCATATTTTGACAAGTCGGCTGTTATTCTACCTGACTATTTGGGTAATTGTCTTTAAACCTCAACAATTTAATTACAAAAATCCATCTTCAACCTTTGAACTGTGAGTGTCGAAGTTTTTACTTTGAACTTCAAATCATAAAACCTCGACTGTACAAGGCTTTCAAGTCTTTCTCCTGTTTCACGCAATAGCGATCGCTTCCGTAAACCCCCATCAGACGGCTGAAATTGCCCAAGTATATACCTCTGCGAACCAGGAGATGATAATCGTAATTGCGATCGCAGGGGATTGGGTTAGTAATTTGAGGTTTGCATCTTGTTGATGGGTCGCTGCTAAAAATTACCTTATTTATAAAGTTGGTCTAAAGGTTGGAGATTATCTATAAAATAATGATGCAAAGATTGAGGCAGATGATGAAAGTCTTCACTAATAGAAGCTGATGGTAAATTTCTAGAGTTATAGGTATTCCAGAAAAGAATTACTTTATGTTTGATATCTTCTTGGTTAATATCGTGAATTAAAGCGGCGAATGTCTTGCCAGTATATGTGCCATCTAAAGGAATTTTTTCATACTCATTCATTAGCATCATGGCTTTCATGCCTGATTCTGTAAACTGAGCATAATTTTTGCCAAAGAAGTCTAAAGAAATACAAAAATCTTTTTCAGCTATTTTTAAGATAGGAAAATCAGGGTCTAGCGAGTGTAAAAGTGAGTTGGTACGATTAAACAAATTGACCATTTTCTGTTCATTAGCAAATTGTGCTTCCACAACTCGCACGCCGATGACCTTTGTCTTTAAACCGATAGCTTTTAAACCTAGTACCAGTCCTACAGCCGTCCCCATAGTTCCTAATGGCAGATAAATAAAATCGGGTTCAGGTATCTGACCTTGGACAATTTGTTCTTTTAATTCAAATGCTGCATTCACATAAGCGATCGCACCCAACGGTGAAGAACCACCAGGGGCAATAATATAAGGTATATGACCTTCTTTTAAAGTGTAGTGAATAAGTTGATATGCTGTGTGAATTGCTAATTCCAGTTGCGTCTGATGTTGATGAATATCTGCACCGTAATCATGACTCGCAAGTAAATTACGCCGGACATATTGAGCATTGATTTGGGGCATCAACATTGAAGTAGTATGAATGCCCAGAAAATGAGCATAAATTGCTGTTGCTAAGGCATGATTAGACCCAGCAAAGCCAAAGGTTATTACCCGCTTTGCTTGTTGCTTGATAGCATCTGCTAACAAAAATTCTAATTTGCGAATCTTGTTACCACCATAAATTAAACCACTTACATCATCTCGTTTAATGTAAAGTTGTTCTGCATTCACCATTTCTCCTAAGTTATTTAGCTGATGTATTGGAGTTGGTAATTCAGCTAAAGATACATAAGGAAGCTGAGTTTTTAATTGGGGATAAGCTTGAAATAGAGGAATCATTTTGTTGGTAGGGAATAGGGAACAGGTAAATGTTTTTTTGGACTGCGGTGTTCCAAGCTTCTCCGCAACGCTTCCATATAGGTGTAGAACACAGGTGTAATATACAGTGTCAGCAGTTGAGAGAATAACAAACCTCCTACTACAGCCATCCCTAAAGGTCGGCGTGACTCTGCACCCGCACCTAAACCCAAGGCGATGGGTAATGTTCCCATCAAAGCTGCCATTGTGGTCATCATAATAGGGCGGAACCGGACTAAACAGGCTTCGTAAATGGCATCACGGGGAGATTTATCTGTGTGGCGTTGGGTTTCCATTGCAAAGTCAATCATCATGATGCCGTTTTTCTTGACAATGCCTACTAATAAGATGATGCCGATAAAGGCGTAAATGTTGAGGTCAATATGGAACAATATCAGTGTGAGCAATGCACCAAACCCAGCAGAAGGTAGACTAGATAAAATCGTCAAGGGGTGGATATAGTCTTCATAGAGAATCCCCAGCACAATGTAAATGACTAAAATTGCTACTAATAACAGTAATCCCAAACCAGCGATGGAAGATTGGAATACTTGGGCTGAACCCTGAAAGCTGGTGGTAATGGTGGCGGGTAGGGTGTCACGGGCTACTTGTTGGATTTTGTCTGTGACATCGCCCAGAGATACACCGAGTTTGAGGTTAAAGGAAATGGTGGTGGCGGGGAGTTGTCCTTGGTGGTTAACAGTTAATGAGCCTACGCCTTTGGTTAAGGTGGCAACGGCATTTAAAGGCACAAGTTGCCCATTAGGAGCGCGAATTGATAACAAATTTAACGCATTCGGGTCTTGTTGATATTGTGGTAACAGTCCTAATATGACCTCATACTCGTTATCTGGGGCGTAGATGGTGGATACTTGCAAAGTCCCATAGGCATCACCCAAGGCGGTTTCTATTTGTTGGGAAGTTAAACCAAGGGCGTTGGCGCGATCGCGATTAATCTCTACATTTACCTGGGGATTATCAACTTGTAAATCACTGTTAACATCTTGTAACCCTGGTATTTGGCTAAGTTTAGCTTGCAATATGGGCGTATATTTGTACAGGTCTTGTAAGTTAGTGCTTTGTAAGGAAAACTGATATTGAGCGTTTGTTTGCTTACCACCGATATTAATCGTTGGGGGATTGATTAAGAAGGCTTTAATACCCGGTTCTTGTAATAGTTTGGGTTGCAATTCCTGAACCACCTCATCAGCGTTGAGATGTCTTTGGGAAGCAGGTTTAAGGCGGATAACAATAATTCCCGTGTTATTTCCGCCTGTCCCTGTAACTGATGTTCCCACAATTGAGTTCAGTACATCCACATTGGGATCATTGCGAATAATTTGTGCTACTGCTTGTTGATGCTTAATCATATCCGCGAAGGAAATATCTTGTGCGGCTTGGGTTTGTGCCAAAATCAATCCCTTATCATCACTAGGAAGGAAACCCTTAGAAGCGATCGCAAATAAGTATACTGTCGCCAACAAAATCACAGCTGAAATTATCATGGTTGTGCGGTGATATTTTAAGGACTGGCGCAGACTCCAGGCGTAAAAGCGGAGGGAAAAGCCCTGATTTTCCTTCTCTTTCTCTACTGGGTGATGTTCCGACTGCAAAAATCGGCTACATAACATCGGCGTTAAGCTGAGGGAAAGCAACCCAGACACGAGAATGGCGGCGGCGATGGTAACAGCGAACTCATGAAATAACCTCCCCAATATACCCGGCATAAATAACATGGGAATGAACACCGCTACTAGGGATAAGGTCATGGAAATAATTGTGCCACCTATTTCTGTGGAACCGTTGATGGCTGCTTGCAGACGACTTTCGCCCATCTCCATGTGACGGACAATGTTCTCTAACACTACCACCGCATCATCTACGACAAAACCCACGCTTAAAGTTAACGCCATCAGGGAAAGGGTATCAAGGGAAAACCCCAGCAGTAACATCACGGCAAAAGTAGCTACCAAAGATAGAGGGACAGTGACGCTGGGAATTAAGGTCGCTTGGAGATTTCGCAGAAACAGGAAGATAACCAACACTACCAAACAAATGGTGAGTAATAGGGTGAATTTGACATCATTAACTGAGTCGCGGATATTTTGCGAACGGTCGTAGAAAATATCCATATTCACAGCCGTGGGAATTTGCGATCGCAACTTGGGTAGCAACGTCTTAACAGCATCAACAATTTCTATAGTGTTGGTTCCAGGCTGACGTTGAATTGCCAAAATAATCGAGCGTTTAGGAATCTCCCCTTGTTGAGCAAAATACCAACTGGCGATTTTATCATTCTGCACACTATCAACTACTTGACCCAAATCACCCAAATGCACAGGCGCACCATTACTATAAGCCACCGTCAAGGCGCGATAATCCTCAGCGTTGAGCAGTTGACCATTAGCTTGGACAGTATAATTCTTGTGATTACCGTAGAGATTGCCTGTAGGTAAATCTGCGTTATTTTGGGCGATCGCTTTGGCAACATCATCAATACCTAATCCTTTGGCTTTTAACGATTGGGGGTCAACATTGATGCGTACTGCATACTTTTGCGAACCATAAACCAACACCTGCGCCACCCCATCCACCATTGACAAGCGTTCTGCTAATGTCTCCTCTGCATACTTATCTATCTGATATAGTGGCAATAAATCGGAACTGAGGGTGATATAGAGAATTGGTTGCTGTGCAGGGTTCACCTTCTTATATGATGGAGGGCTAGGCATATCACTCGGTAATTGCTTAGTTGCTTGAGCGATCGCCGCTTGTACATCCAGGGCTGCACCATCAATATCTCGACTCAAACTAAATTGTAGGACAATTTGGCTACTTCCTTTAGAACTGGTGGAGTTCATCGAATCAAGTCCCGCAATTGTGGAAAATTGCTGTTCTAAAGGCGTGGCTACAGAAGCCGCCATCGTTTCCGGGCTGGCTCCAGGTAAACTAGCAGATACAGAAATTGTGGGAAAATCCATACTCGGTAAGTCGCTGACGGGTAACATAAAGTAACTCATCAGCCCAAAAATGAGAATTGCCAACATCACCAAGGTGGTCATAATTGGGCGGCGAATGAAGAGGGAAGGAAGATTCATGGCTAAAAATATTACTTATTACGCCCATACTGGCGTGGCAAGATTAAACTTGTGCATAGCGCGAAAAATCTCAATTCTTTATTATCGGCGTTAATCGGCGTGTATCGGCGGTTAATATTATCAAATCTATTGCCACATTTTAGCCTTGACAGTCCAGTAGCGTGACCGGGCTAAAATAGTGCATTATTCTTTTCTTGTGGGATGGGCATCTTGCCCGTCCGGTGCGGGCAGGATGCCCACACCACAAAAGTTATATTTATGCAACATTTTAGCCTTGACAGTCCAGTAGCGTGACCGGGCTAAAATAGTGCAATAGATTTAAACAAAAAACCGCCGATACACGCCGATACACGCCGATAAAAAGAATTTTTTATTGCACCATTTTAGTCTAGACAGTTCACTACTGGCTTGGCAAGCCTAAAATAGTGCATTAGCGAATTGCTCATCTGCGTTCATCTGCGTTCATCTGCGTTCCATTTTTTTCAAATCTATTGCCATATTTTAGCCTTGCCACGCTACTACAAAGACCGCGATTTGTGAGAAGATGGAATAACCACCGATACACCAGGCGCAAGATTGAATTGCCCATCGGTAACAACCTGTTCCCCTGGTTGCAGTCCTTGATTAATCACAGTTTCGTTACCCACCGTATCCCCAACTTGCACCGGACGAGCTGCAACTGTTTTGTCAGCTTGCACTAAATACACATACTGTCCATTTTGTCCAGTTTGTAATGCTTGGGAAGGGACAACGATCGCCTTTGGTAACTGCGCCAATTTCAGCACCACATCGACAAATTCCCCTGGTGATAGTTGTCCTTGGCTATTGGTAAAGGTGGCTTTGAGTTGAATTGTGCCGGTGTTGGCATCAAAGGTATTATCAACAAAAGTCAGTTCTCCCCGAATGGGCGGTGTAGAAATATTCGGGATAACAGCATCTACTTCTAATTTCCCTTGCACCATGTATTTTCTGAGTTCGGGTAATTGCTGCTGGGGAATGGAAAAAGAAACGTAAGTCGGGTGTGTTTGCTTAATGACTACTAATCCACTGGTATCGTTAGCCTTAACTAAGTTACCTTGATTAACTTGTAAATTACCTGTTTGTCCATCGATGGGTGCATAGATGGTGGTGTAGGCGAGTTGAGTTTTGGCGCTGGCGACAGCCGCCCCTGCTGCTTGGAGATTCGCTTGGGCGTTCTGTACATTTGCTTTCGCTGAACCTACAGAGGCGATCGCTTCACGGATAGCACTTTGATCAGCAGCCACCGTGGCTTCGGCTGCATCGGCGCTGGTGCGATATTGTTGGGCTTGTTCTTGGGTAACTGCTCCCTGTGGGAATAAATGACTATAACGTTGTGCTTCTATATCTGCATTACGCGCTTGGGCGGCATCTTTTGCCCTTGTAGACTTGGCTTGGTTTACTTGCTCTTTGGCTTGTTGGAAATTGGCGATCGCTTGTTGTACTTGCGCCTGTGCTTGTACTTGTTTGGCGATCGCTTGGTCTAAATTTGCCTGAAAAGGTGCGGGGTCGATTCTAAATAATAACTGCCCTTTCTTGACTTGCTGCCCTTGTTGAAAGTAAACCCCTGTGAGTTGCCCATCTACCAATGACTTAATTGATACAGTTGAATATGCTGCAACTGTTCCCGTACTATGAATTTCTAAAGGGACTGTTGCTTGACTGACTTGAGCTACCACCACAGGCACAGCTTTGTGATTATCTATCTTAACTTGTGTAGGTTTCTTCCCCAAAACCGCCCAAATAGAAAAACAAATAATGCCTAACATTACTATACCCAAACCACCTTTTTGTAAAGGTGTAAATTTTGGCGGAGGTTTGATATTTGCAATTTTGCTAATCATTTATCTTCCCAAAGTTCGTTTAACACCAGTTTCATTCATGAGCTAAGGTTTGAGGGTGAAGATAGATAAGTTAGGGAAAAGTTACACAGCTTTATTGCACAAGGGACTTCCAGTGCAACTCATTATTTCGTAGACTGGGCAGGACTTCCACAAGGGATGAGCAAAATCTTAGCACCCCACGGGCGCGTTTCTCGCTCTCGCAAATAAAAGGCAATTTTTTTCAGGACACACAGATAGTTGTGCATCCTTATAAATGTTTCAGTAAAAATCTTTAAGTAAACCGTCGAGAATAAATCAAACTATGTTAACGTGAGTTCGATAAACCTCTCCCTCCCAACCTCCCTCTCCTCGTAGGCTATCCATTACCCACATCTTTCTTTACAATCTTAAAACCCTTGCTTAGTAAGCATCTTGCCAACTCAATTTTTCATGGGGCTTGACAAATTCGCACCTTCTCTTCTCGCTAAAATCATGTTTTTATTGAGAATCAACAACGAACAAATCAGGGTTAGAAAAAACGTGAGTGAACACTCTCATAAATGTTGAGATAGATCCGGGTAATGGATAGCCTCGTAGGAGAGGGAGGAGAAACGAAAAACCTCACCCTCTTACTCCCCTCTCCTCGTAGGAGAGGGGTTGGGGGTGAGGTCAAAACAACGCTGGTCGAACTCACGTTATGTTAAGTACTGTAAAGTTATCAAGATTGAGTGAGTAGTAAGGACTAAAGTCCTTTTCCCCGGACTAAAGTCCCTACTACAAACCTTGATTTATTTAGTCTGTTCTACTTAGTAGACGTAAACTGCTCCAGTACGGTTGATTGTTAGTGAACCATCGCCGGGTGTTTCTCCAGCAATTTGGCGGACTTGAACAATAGTTGTATTGCCAATTTTACTCACATTATATTTTAAGGAAGCTTCTTGCCGAGAAGGATAAATTAACACATTAGATGGTAGAGCAACATAATTCATTGCAGCAAAATTTCCCGGAAGTAATGTCTTAGGTGAATCATTTGTTAGCCCATATTGCAAGGGAACATTTGTTTGGTTAATCACCTCTAATTGTAAAGGTTGGTGAGGATTAATTCTGGCTACAGGTTGCCAAAAACCTAAATGAAATGTCTTTGGTAATTTATTTTCGGCTTTGAGTTCATTGACCATAACTTGTAAGTTATGATTCATTTGTTTTTCTTGCTTTGGGGTGTAAAAGGGATTCATCGTCAGTTTGATTGAGTGGTAAAAAGCTTGAAGTTTAGCTTTCTGCTCAGGTGTAATACTCGCCCAGAAAGCTTGGCGATCGCTCTTATTGGTAGGATGTTCTTTGTAAGTTTGATATAAGCTTTGTTGTTGAGGTGTGAGAATACTTTCCAGTTCAGCCTCAGACTGTTGATTAATTCGAGCAATTTCCGCTTTTTGTTGGGGAGTTAGATTAACTCCTTGCATTAAATCGAACCCAGCCGCATGAGCCTGTAGAGGAACAGCAAGACTAGCAACAGTCATGCTTCCTAGTAAGATAGAAGTGAGTTTGAATTGCATATATCTCCTAAAAAATACTTTTGCTGTGGGAAATGTTGCAGTAGGGACGTAAAAATATACGTCCCTGCGTTTCTAGCGAATACTTACAATTAAGGTGTAATGGATGGGATAAGATTCTGGGTTATCTACCTGGATGTGATAATCTTCAGTTCTAGGTAAACGTCCAGACCAAGATTGAGCGCCAGACATATTACCGTTTGCCAAAACTGTACCATCGACTCCATATAGGGTGAGCCAAGAAGTGTTTGCTCCAGGTGAAGTGACATTCACATACATATACTGTCCATCTCTAGCGTTGGCTAAAAAAGAGCGAGAAGTGTGAGGCGCAAGAGTACCACTAACTGTTTTAGAAGTAGCGCCAGGGGCAAATAGCAGCCTTTCCGCGCTAGGTTGAACATTAGGAGGAATTGTCAGTCTCAAGTTATAAGCAACATTGGCTGGCTTGAGGACTTCTACATAATAGTCTTGCGTTTTTGGTAAGCGACCACTCCAACTTCTTAATTCTTGAGGTGCATAAATTATGCTTGTACCATCAGCACCACTCATCGTTAAATAGACAGGAGCTTGAGATGAGTTAGCGGCGATGCTCATCCATTGATTAGCGTTGGCTCTAAATACATAACGGACTGGGTAATAGTTTCTGTCGTGATAGACGACTGTGGAAACAGCACCAGGAGCAAATTCAATGCGTTCTGTTTGATATCCGGCTGGTACTGTCCGAGCCGCAACTGGATGGCTGGGTAATATCATTGCACCTGCGCTTCCTAGAGCGATGATGCTGGAGTAAATCAGGCTAGTAACTGTACGTTTCATATATTTTTCCTTGTTAGTGAATATGTGTACTGGAGTGGGGACATACAGATGTATGACCCTACTGGGCTAGATAACATTGGGCGCGAAATCGCCATCCCATCAACTGCTCATATAAAGGGTTAAGCTTACATAAGGGAGGAATATGTGCGATCGCATGATTGAAAATCTGGCGTTGCTGAATTAGAATATGAAATCGCAAAATGACCGTCCTTTTTCTTTGTAACTTAGCGCCTTTGCGCCTTTGCGTGAGACAAATTCATATCTTGATTCAGCAACGCCGAAAATCTTGATATCTCTGGCAAATGGGCAGGAAGCAGGAATCAGCCTGCATAATAATTGTGCTTGTTGGCAATTACAAATTACGATGTTGTCCAGTTTGTGGCGGATAGGGTTGAGTAAATCTAATTTATATAAGTTCATAGTAGATGCCCCTGAAAAGTTGTTGTGTGTTTTCTTTGTTAATAGGACTTACGCAACTGGCAGATTTTTTCTGTAGGGTGTGTGACGCTGCGATAATATTTGAACGTAGTCATGAAACTTGTAGCGTCACGCACCAACCACCAATTGTGACACTTGCGTAAGTCCTGGTTAATTCAATCTTCTCGCGGTTTATAGTTTAGGTGGGTGAAGATGAGTAACTTATCTCCTCATTTTCTAGAACTAATTTAAGTTCATGTTTTGGCTTCACAAAACAGTTAAATTTCTATATTTACAGTTTCTAGTTTTCGTCAATAAATAGGGGTGAAGAAGAATAAGTTAGTGATGAAGTTAAAAGGAAGTTATATCAATTTCATTTTGGCAATAAATATAGGGCTGTACATTGTACGCCCCCACCATCTGTTATTTATTCCTATTTTATTTAGTCAGGACTTACGCAACTGGCACATGGGGTAGGGTGCGTCAGATGTGGAAAATCCTTGAATCTGTACGAAATTACTGGGGCTGACGCACCCTACAGTTAGTTTGATTATGACACTTGCGTAAGTCCTATTAGTATTAAGATTGTGGTGGATGAAGAATTTCAATGCCATACTTAGGCGCTGTAGCCAAAATATTTTCCAAATCTACGGGATTTAGAGGCGCACCAGAAATAACCTCATTGGCTGATTTGCCAACATCTATGATAAAGTTCTCAAATCCAGATGGTGTCTGCCAGACGAGCATTTTTACAGGTAAAAAGGTATTGTTAGTAAATTGATGTATTTGTCCTTTAGGGGAATGAATAAAGGTTCCCGGTGTAGCGATGATTCTTTCTCCGTCTAGATAAAATTCTAATTCTCCTTCTAATATGTAAAAAGACTCATTATCGTGGGAATGTCGGTGAGGTGGTGCGCCGCCCCCTTTTGGAGCAATTATCACTTCACATAGAGTGTAAGCGTTTTCTGTGTCTTTACCCACTGCTTTGAAGGTATATAAATCTTCTGCAAACCAGTAAGAAGTACCTTGACCAGTTGTTTGTAAAAAACTGGGCTGTTGAATAGTCATTTTTAGCTCCAAATTGATTGTAGTTCTTGTTTTGATATAGCAAGATTTTTTAACATTTATCTAGGCGATCGCCTTTTTACTTAAAAAAATTTAGTATAATCAGGCGACCAATACCTTAAGCTGTTAACTATTGATTGCGAATCAACGCAGCCCAGGTATTTGCACCGACAACACCATCGACTGTAAGACCCATTGCTTGTTGAAAATTCTCAACAGCAGTAACAGTTTCATCCACATAGTTACCAGTCACAGGTAAGGTTGTGCCATCAGTTGACACTCCCCCGTTTATAAAACGGGGGATTCTTGGGTCAGTGGGGAGCTATTGCTTAACCCCTCACCAAGCATCTTGACCGTATGCCCTACGGCTGCAAGACCACGCTGCATTACCACCATAGCGGCGGCAACGTCGCGGTCTGTTTCAAATCCACATTCATGACAACGATGCACTCGCTCAGACAGGTCTTTTTTGCCTGTGTGGTGGTTGCAGTTGGGGCAGGTTTGGCTTGTACCGTC
>NZ_JACJSG010000034.1 GCF_014697625.1 Anabaena azotica FACHB-119
CATTGTCGCCTTGTTACTTGGTCAACCTTTGCCTGTTGGTAGCTTCTTCCCTGAATCTTGGAGAAGCCCCACCGCTTTCTCTTCTGCTTAAACAAAAAACCTGCCCTTGAAAGCCCCCCTACACCCCTCTCTTACAAAGTTCTGAGCGCCGGAAGCCGGCGCTCAGACTTTGCGCTATACCCCTATACCCTTGTCCAAACCCTTGATTTTTCGTTTTCATGCGTAAGTCCTAACCCCTATACCCTTACACCCCTACACCCCTGTGTTTCTTAGGAGCAGCCGCACTGGCGGCGCTGCCACCCGCTATGAATGAAAGAAACTATTTTGAGGCGACTAATTAACGGGTACATTAATAATTATCCTGACAGTTAAGACCGAACCCACAATAGTGTGTTGAGCCTGATTAGGAGCATGGTTCTGGGGCTTGATGGCTATGACATTGGTGAAGGAAAAGTTTCCTATCCCGTTTGAAAGATTATCTATAAATCCATCCCCAGGTCAGGACTTATCCATAATAAGCATATCAGAGTTGCAGTCATGAGATTGCCACCAAATCAAGGTTATAACCAGCCTATACTTACGGAAAAAGTATCATCCACTTTAGAAGAAATTAACCAGAATGCAGCAGGTATAGACCTTGGTGGTGGAGAACATTGGGTTTGTGTACCCGCAGATAGAACTGACAAAAATGTTCGCCGATTTGGATGTTTTACTCCTGATTTAATTGCAATGGCCGATTGGTTAATGGAGTGCCGAATAGATACTGTGGCAATGGAAGCAACAGGAGTTTACTGGATTCCGGTGTTTCAAATTTTAGAAGCCAAGGGTTTTGAGGTCAAATTAGTCAATGCTCACCACGTTAAAACAGTACCTGGGCGTAAAACAGATGTGTTAGACTGCCAGTGGTTACAAAAATTACACCGTTTACGTTCTCGCTTGGGCGCACCCAAAGCCATTACTGCTACTGCTCACAAACTGGCTCGTTTGTTTTACCAGATGTGGCTCACTGCTGGACAATATTCTGATCCTGGTATGGACTACTATGAGCAAAAATACCAGGAACTGATGCTCAAAAACTAAGAGCAAAAAGCTCAGGCTCTTGGTTTAGAACTCATCCCTATCTCTCACTCCACCGAATGTGTTTCTTGAAAGTATGCTTTTGTGGATGGAGTGATTTGTATACTATTAATTTAAAAAATGTATGAAAATAAAATTACAATTTTAACTATTTGTAGTTACTCAAGAAGTAAATTATTAATTACGACAATTAATGACAGTAACACTTTGATGAATAATCGTTGGCTGCATCTGTTGAAGGAAAATTATCAAAAACCATTGGCGATCGCAACAATAAATACACCAGTGGCTGAAGCGATCGCGCAGATGTATCAAGTCGAGAGCAGTTGTGTACTAATTGTGAAGCGGCAAAAAATTATCGGTATTATTACGCAAACAGATATCATAGGCAGCATTGCCCAGCAAAAGACGTTCGCAGATATGTCTGTTGGGGAACTGATGAGCCAACCTGTAATTACTGTCAATGAGGCAGAGCTTGAGGATTTACCCAAAATAATACAGTGTTTCCACCAAAATGAAATTAGTCATTTACCCGTGCTTGACAGTCAGGGAAAGCTGCTGGGTGTGGTGACATTAGACCAGGCTAAAACAGCACAACTAGAACAAGAAATAGCCCAGAGAGAGGAAATATCTCAGTTACTTTGCGAAAGGGAGGCTGAGTATCACGTCTCAAAAGAGAGATTGAACGATATTCTCAATAGCGCCATTGGCACAGCGATCGTTAGTTTCCGTGTATTCCCCAATTGTGATTGGGAATATGAATACCATTCTGTGGGTTGTGAAACCATTTTTGGCTACACACCAGAGGAATTACTTAGAGATAAGCGATTGTGGTTGTCACGAGTACATCCACAGGATCAAGAAACAGTGATTATACCTGGTTATGCAGATATTTTTGCAGGTAAAACCTTTAATTTGGAGTATAGATTTTATCACAAAGATGGTTCTCTGTGTTGGATTGCTTCTACCTACACCTCTCGCTATGACTCAGAAGCCAACTGCTGGGTTGTCACAGCGACTAATATTGATATTAGCGGACTCAAGCAAGCAGAAGCCGCATTACGCCACAGTGAACAAAGATGGCAATTAGCGATCGCCGGCACAGAGGAAGCAATTTGGGATTGGGATATATCTACTAATCATACCTATCGCTCAGACCGTTGGTTTGAGATGTTGGGCTATGAACGCCACGAACTGAGTAGCTTTGATGATGAATGGAGCATTCGCATTCATCCTGATGACTATGAGCGCGTGATGGCGGCGCAAGCGGCTTATTTGCGGCGGGAAATACCATTTTATTACAGCGAGTATCGTCTGCGGCGCAAAGATGGAGACTACAGATGGTTTTGTTCACGAGCTAAAGCCGTTTGGGATGAACAAGGAAATCCCATCCGATTAGTTGGTTCACTGGCAGATATTACAGAACGCAAACAAACTCAAACAGCCTTAATACAATCAGAAGCTCAATATCGATTGTTGTTTGAAAATAATCCTAATCCCATGTGGATTTTTGACTCGGAAACACTGCGTTTTTTGGCTGTCAATCAGGCAGCAATTTACAAATATGGTTACTCCCAAGCCGAATTTCTGTCAATGACACTTTGTGATATTCGTCCCCGTGAGGATGTACCTACTTTCCTAGACTCTATATCTAACGCCACTGCTTCTGCATTCTTTATAGGTGAAACAAAACACTGCACAAAGGATGGAACTGAGATCAATGTAGAGATTAATTCTCATATCATCAGTTGGTTAGGGAAGCCAGCAAGATTTGTCTTGGCTAAAGATATCACACAACAAAAAGCCGCACAGTCCGAACTGCAACAAATTGAGGCGCAACTGCGGGAGAGTAAACATTTTATTGAGCAAGTTATTAGTCATTCTCCTCAACTTTTATACATATTTGACCCAGTAACAGGTAGTAATGTTTATCTTAATCGCCAGTCTGAGGAGATTTTAGGTTATACCCCAGAAGAAATTCAGCAACAAGGCGCTCAGTTTTTTTTGGATGTTTTGCATCCTGATGACTTACCCCTATTAGAACGTAACTTCAAGCAGTGGCAAAATGCAGAGAATGGCGAAGTGTTGACGACTGAGTACCGCATGAAGCATCAGGATGGTACTTGGCGCTGGTTGAGGTCACGGGAGGTAGTTTTTGCTAGGGATAAGAATCATTGTCCTAGTAAAATTCTGGGTACAACTCAAGATATTACTGATAGCAAACTGGCTGAATTGGAAATTGTTCACAGTCGAGATTTACTAGAAGGCGTTTATAACGGTTCTGCGGATGCGCTGTTTCTGGTAGACTCCACCACACTCCTCACTACTGACTGTAATCAACGAGCGGTGGAACTATTCGCCGCTAACAGCAAAGCCGAACTGATAGGGATAGAAGGACAAACTCTCCAAAAACAACAGTTCACCCCTGATGAGCTAGCTCAAATTATTGAACAAATTAATCACAAAAAATTTTGGATTCAAGAAATTGAATATCTCACCAAGCGGGGGAACTCCTTTTGGGGAAACCTAGCTATTAAACAAATTTGCGTGGCTGGTAAGGCAATTAATTTAGTCCGGGTTACGGATATTAGTCAACGTAAACAGGCGGAATTTGCCTTGCATGAGCGAGAAGCGATGTTGCGGAGTATTGGCGATAACCTACCTAATGGGGCAGTATATCAGGTAGTTCGGGAATTAGATGGGAGCGATCGCTTCATCTATCTAAGTGCGGGAATTGAAAGACTGATGGAAGTTAAGGCAGAAGATGCTCTGAGAGATTCAAGTTTGCTCTTTTGTCAGTTTATTCCAGAGGACTCACCAAGGTTAGAACAAGCTATTAATGAGTCTCGCCTGAATTTATCTATATTTGATGTTCAATTACGCATTCAAACGCCTAGCGGTCAGTTAAAATGGCTCCATTTTCGTTCCACTCCTCGCCAATTACCAGATAGTCGTGTTATTTGGGATGGGTTGGTTGTTGATATTACCGACATTAAGCACACTGAGGAAACTTTACGCCAGAGTGAAGCACGTTTAGCCGAGTCCCAACAAGTAGCTCGTCTGGGTAATTGGGATTATGACTTAGCTACTGGCAAAATTACTTGGTCGAAGGGATTGTTTGATCTGTTTCTACGAGATCCAGCACTAGAAGTACCAAATTATTTGGATCATTTGCAATTTTATCACCCAGAGGATCAGCCGAAACTACACCAAGCTGTGGAAAGGGCAAGTTCCACAGGGGAATCTTACAAATTGGTTCTGCGTGCATTCAAGGCTGATGGCTCTAAGATGTACGTGGAAGCCATTGGACACGCACAGTTTAATTCCCAAGGAATAGTAACTCGTCTTTACGGAACTGCTCAGGATATTACTAGCCGCAAACAAGCTCAAGAAGCCTTAACCAAAAGTGAAGAGCAATTGCGGCTCACTCTAGAATATACTAACATTGCCACCTGGGACTGGAATATTCAAACCAATGAAGTTATCTGGAACGATAATCACTATCGTCTTTTAGGGTTGGAACCAGGAAGATTAACAGCTAGTTATCAATTATGGCGTAATGCTGTTCACCCAGAAGACATTAACCTTGTTGAGCAGAATCTGGAGAATGCACTCAGAGAACAGACCACTTATGAAGCCGAATATCGAGTGATTCATCCTGATGGTCAGGTTTGCTGGCTAGCTGGAAAAGGACATGGAATTTATGATGAAGCCGGAAATCCTGTGAGAATGCTGGGTGTGGTTATAGATATTAGTGAGCGCCAGCGAGCCGAGCAAGAACTTCAGCAAAAAGAACAGTTTTTACGTAGTATATATGATGGCGTTGCTAATTCTATTTTTGTCGTCGATGTTGTTGATGGTGATTTTCGGTATATGGGTTTAAACCCTACTCACGAAAAAATCACAGGTTTGCTTTCTCTGGAATTACAAGGTAAAACTCCAGAGCAGGTTCTTCCACCTGTTTTAGCTGCATCTGTGCGCCACCATTATCAAAATTGTGTGGAGGCTGGAGCAACCATTACCTATGAAGAATATATATTTTTCCACGATCAGGATACTTGGTGGATTACGAACTTGACTCCTTTAAAAGACGAAAATTCACAGGTATACCGGATTATTGGTAGTAGCATTAACATCACCGAACAAAAACGCGCTCAACAGATGTTAGAGCTACAAGCTGTGATTACTCGTAATATGGCAGAGGGACTATGCTTAATTCGCGCTGATGATGCTGTGATTGTCTATACTAATCCCAAATTTGACCAAATATTTGGTTATGAGGCAGGTGAATTAATTGGTCAGCATATCTCGATTATTAACTATGAAGATGGGAATACTAAAGCAACAGAAGTTTATGAGGCGATCGCAGTTGTTGTGATGCAAGATGGTGAGGCTACCTATGAAGTGCAAAATGTCAAAAAAAATGGCACTCCTTTTTGGTGTCGAGCGACAACATCTGTTTTTGAACATCTTGAATATGGCACAGTTTTAGTCGCTGTTCAACAAGATATTACAGAGCAAAGAGAAACAGAGGAAAAAATTAAAGCTTATCTTAAAGAAAAAGAAGTACTTCTCAAAGAAATTCACCACCGAGTCAAAAATAATTTAGGCATCGTCAGTAGTTTGTTACAAATGCAGAGCAGACGTACCCAAGACTCTCAAGCAAGGGACATATTACGTGATAGCCAAAACCGCATTGCTTCAATTGCTCTGGTACATGAAAAATTGTACCGCTCCAATGATTTAGCTAATATAGATTTCGCTCAATATATTCCAGATTTAACAACTCACCTATTTGACTCTTATAATGTTAGTTCCAACTGTATTCGACTGAATATTCAAGTCGAGGATGTCAGCTTGGATATCGAAACCGCTATTCCTTGCGGCTTGATTATCAATGAACTGGTTTCTAATGCGTTAAAATACGCCTTTCCGCATAATCGCGGGGGTGAAATTCAAGTCAGGTTATTCCAAGAAAAGGATCAGTCCTTGACACTTGTTGTTCAAGATAATGGTATTGGCTTACCTGCGGAATTTGATAACAAAAAGGCAAAAACACTAGGCATAACTCTAGTTCAGGGTTTAGTCAAGCAGTTAAGGGGTAAATTGGAAATTCAGAGCCAAGTTGGCACTGAATTTAAAATTTCTTCTATATCAAGCAGAGTATAAGCATGACTAACATTTGTACAGAAACACATAAAATTCGCACAGTCAGAGTGCTGATTGTGGAAGATGAATATATTTTGGCAATCAACCTCCAAGAAAGTTTAGAATTACTCGGATATACAGTTGTCGATATAGCAGATTCCGCAGAATTAGCAATAGAGAAATCAACCCAATTATTACCAAATTTAATTTTGATGGATATCAGGCTACGGGGTGAGAAAGATGGTATCCAAGCAGCAGAGCAAATTTGGCATAATCTACAAATTCCCATCATCTACGTGACAGGACATTCTGATCAAAGCACTGTAGAACGAGCAACTCTCACTTTCCCTTTTGGTTATATTCTCAAACCCGTCAGAGAACAAGAACTTTACGTCGCCATTCAAACCGCTCTTAATCGCTATGAACGTGAGCAATTTTTAAGTTCTGTGCTACGGGGTATGGGAGATGGGGTGATTGTTGTGGATACCCAGTTGCGCGTTAAGTACATGAATCAAATAGCCGAAGCGCTCACAGGCTGGCGGTTTAATGATGCAAAAGACCAAAATTTAACTGATGTCTTGCGTTTGATTGACGAACAATCTTTGCATTCCATCCAAAATCCGATGATCTCTGCTATTGAGAAAGAAACAACTGTTTATTTAGGCGATCGCATTCTCCTAGTCACCAAAGATGGGACAATGATTCCCGTTGCTGACAGCGCCACTCCCCTACGTAACAACAATGGTGAGATTACTGGCGCAGTCATGGTTTTTCGGGATGATACTCAACGCCGACTCCTAGAAGAACGGAACCTTGCTGCTGAACGCAATCGACAGCTAGAAATTCAAATGGCGGAAATGCAAAGATTTAATCAATTGAAAGAAGATTTTTTAACGGCTACCTCTTACGAAATGAGAACACCGTTATCAAATATCAAAATGGCAATTTCTATGCTAGAAAATGTCATTAATCAGCAGGATATTTTGCAATCCACAGTTCCTCCTGTCTCTGTATCTATAGGTCGCTATCTAGGTATTATCCGTCATGAGTGTGAACGAGAATTAAACTTAGTAGATGATTTGCTCAATATGCGAATCATGGATACAGAAACTTATCCTTTAGAATTAGTTCCTATTCATCTTCAATCTTGGCTACCGGAAATTGTTAAGGACTTCCAAGAAATTGCCCAAGCTCACAAACAAGCTTTAGAAGTTAACATTGCTGATAATTTGCCAGCTTTATTTTCTGATGTAAATATCTTAGCTAGAATTGTTTCGGAACTACTACTTAATGCTTGCAGATATACTCCTCCTCATGAGCGAATTACCGTCACGGTTCATTTCTACCAAAAATCAAAATCTTTCAAGACTCAAGATACTCAATCTGATTTATCTTCTGTTGCTTCATCTTCCTATTTTCAAATCAGAATTAACAACTCTGGGGTAGAAATTCCTTTAGCGGAACAATCGCAAATTTTTGAACCTTTTTACCGAATTGTTCCTAAGAAAACTACAGAGAAATTATCAGTATTTGAACAATCTTACCAACTGCCAATGATTGATTATGCTCCAAGTAGTGATACAGGTTTGGGATTAACACTAGTGAAAAAACTTGTGCAGTATATTCAAGGGACAATTGAGGTTACAAGTAGTCACAACTTGACTACCTTTACAGTTCAATTGCCATTGAGCTTGTCGATAGTTAAGAAATGACCAGGAACAGGCAACAGCAAAAAACCAACTGACTGACGCTCTTATGGCAAAATCTACAGATGTTTTCTTTTGCATCAAGTACAAAGCTGTAGGTTTTGAGGCAGGAGGAAAGTGGGTTTTATGCTGATTTATTTTTCTTTACATAGTTGGGTTTATTTGTGGCTACCTATTTACACTTTTATAAAAAATAATATGATTTATCTCTCTACTTACATCTTGCACCACTATCTTATTGACAAAATAACAGGCTAGAAAACTTATTATTTTTTAGGGTGGGGAGTGCAGGGAGCCACCTGTTTATTGAGAAGGTGCAAGATATCATTCTATTGGTAGAGTTTTTATTTAGATTATAAATACTAAATAGATAAATGTTCCGATCACCTGACGAATTATAACTATAAATCTACCCGTTACTCAGTAGAAAGAATAAATTAAACCTAACTTGAGATCGCCGGGTTTCGACTACGCGGAAGTTGAATCTCGACTGCGCTCGATTACCGCGTAGTCGAAACTCAACCCTCTTCTAATAAGGTTAACGAGCATTGAGCGCAGCGCCGCACTGAAGCTCAAGAAGTGTCGAAATGCGTCTTCTAAATAATTGTGTCCAGTAGTATTCAACCGAAAAAATATGCCTGGACTTGACCGGGAAAAGGGGAAGGGTGAAAGAGTAAATTATGAAAACGCTCGTATCATGATTTTGCTAGGGAAAGCCCATCCTACAGATACTACCTGTTGCTAATATGTAACGGTGGATATTTTCTTAATTAAGGCACGAATTTTCAGCCTGTTTCCTGTTCCCCTTCCCTATTTCCTAGTGTATATTTCTCTATCTTTAGGGGGAATTAAATTAAAGCCAATAAATACTAAATAACTAATAGCCCGATTGCCCAACCGGGCTTTAGCTCCATACACCCCCCCTGTTTTACCTGGCAAGGGGGGATTTATTACCTAATTGTCAGTTGTCAGTTGTCAGTTGACATTAGTTTTTCTCCCCTGCTCCTCTGCTTCTCATCTCCTACAACTCCCCATTTCCTAATTCCCTGTTAACGACAAGCGAAAGTCCCCACCTTCTCTGCGAGACGCTACGCGAACAACGAAGTAAGGTGGGGATGAATAGCGGGCTACGACGATTGCATACCTGACTAAAATCAATCCTCTTGGTTGATAAGGAAATGGTATGTATGTTCGCGTAGCGGCACGTAGTGCGGAGTAGCCAATCAATCTTCTGGTTTTTCTTGCGATTGTATATATTGCTTGATTTTTTCAATAGGTGCGCCACCAGTGGAAGCAACATAATATGAACTAGACCAAAACACAGGTTTTCTATAGAACGTAGATAAATGCTCTGAAAACTCTTTCTGAATAATTCTACTAGACGCTGATTTTAGACTACCTACAAGAGCAGATAAATTATTATCTGGATGGAAATCAATTAGCAATGAACCTGGTCTATTTCTCCTGAAAATTCAATTAGTCTGCACTTAGTTTTTATGCAAACATTAGCAAATATGTCATGCAACCGTTCCAGTATTGGTGCGGTTATTGTTTTGCGTCTGTACTTAGTGACAAATACAAAATGCAGGTGAACCTAAAAAAACAGAATGAGAACCTTTTCTGATAACCACTTGACAAGCCTGTATGTCAACTGTAATATCATAGAACAATTCATTTTAGGAGACAACTAAATCAGTGGTTACAAGACGGATGACTTTCAGGTTATACCCCAATAAACAAATAGAGCAGTCTTTGAGGTATCACCGAAAGCTCCACAAAGACTTGTACAACGCTGCGGTATATAACCGATTTACTCAATATCAAAAATTCAATCATTCTGTTAGCTATTTCGAGCAACAGAATTGTTTACCTGCATTTAAGGAGATTTGGACAGAGTACAAAGAAATCAATTCACAGGCTCTACAAGCAACTTTGAAGCGTGTCGATTTTGCCTTTGAGCGTTGGTTCAAAGGCTTAGGTAAACGTCCTAGATATAAATCAATTCGTCATTACTCAGGTTGGACTTATCCAGCTAAAACTGGGTATTCTGTAGAATCTAATGGTGAACATGGTTACTTGAATCTGTCTAAAATTGGACGTATTCAGATGCGTGGCAAAGCTAAATATTGGGGAACACCTACTACTTGTACGGTTGTTTATCGTAATGGTAAATGGTACGCATCTATTACGGTTGAAGTATTAGACCAAGCTCTTAAACCAGATGTCTTACCAACTGGTGCTGTTGGGATAGATTTAGGATGTAAGTCAGCACTTTCAATTACTGATGGCGAAAGTCATCAACAAATTAAAGCACCAAAGTTTTTGAGAAATGCTGAACATCTAATCAAAAAAGCTTCTAAAGATAAAAGAAGGAAGCAATCACCAAACACAAAGAAAAAAGTTCAAGCTTCTAGAAGATGGAAAAAAGCCCAAAGTAAGGTTAGTAAACTAACTCGTCAAGTTGCTAATCAACGACAAAATTGGGTTCATCAGGTGGCAGTAGAAATAATCAGCAGTAATAGCTTCGTTGCCACTGAGAAACTAGAAGTCAAGAATATGTCTAGTAAAGCTAAAAAATGTAAGCGCAAAAAGCAAAAAGCAGGTTTGAATAAGTCAATACTTGATGTTGGGTTTGGGATGCTTCGTAGTACCATCAAATATAAAGTTGAACAAATTGGTGGTGTGTTTATTGAAGTCCCAACCAAAAAAGTAAAACCTAGTCAAACCTGTCCTAAATGCGGTCATCAGCACAAGAAAACTCTTGATATCAGGGTTCATAATTGTGAGATTTGTGGATACTTTCAAGACCGTGATATTGCTGCTGCCGAAGTTATGCTTTACTATGCTCAAGGTAATCTACCGGGGGTAGGAACTACCCTCGAAGATGCTGATGTCACTAGCTCTACCTCACGTACTGGCTCATCTGCGGGAAGCATGAAGCAACTAGGGCAAATGAAGCGTCAAAAATTCAACTCTACTGGGGTGGATGTAGAAACTCACCCCGATAACGTTGTAAGAGTGAGTAGTTCATATTTTTCTATCAGGCGGAGCAGCATGAGGTAATGTAGAGGTTTCCTCATCTGGAGTGAGCAGAGGTATGCCCAAATGTTTCCTTGCGGCTTCTTCTGCTAACTTATGGTCTTGTTCACTATGAAACTGACCCTCATCTAATAAGTGTTTTTCCCTGATCGCTGCATCTCGACTGGGTGGTTTTCCATTCTTCCACTTGTACCTAAAATCCATAATTCAAAAGCAGCCTTGTCTGCATTTATACTCCTATAATAGTAATATTAGGTAGTTAGAGAAAATAATTCCTCTATCATAGGTAAACGTTCGGGAAAGCCTGGGGAGTGAAGGGGATGAGGGAGAGCTATCAACTATGGACTAATGACTAATGACTAATGACTAATGAAAAAACCTCCCTTGGTGGGAGGTGGAAATATAGAGCGGAGACAACTGATTGACCTAGACCAGAACAACAGCGATCGCACCACCTATGGCGGCGAAAATGGCTGAGACTATCGCTGTGGCAAATAACCACCAAGCGGCTGAGGCTGCGGCTTTACGGGTTTCTTCGGCTTGCCGTTGGGCTTGATGTTTGACTTCTTCTAGACGGCGTTGCGCTTCTAGTTGTAGGCGTTCGGCGCGTTGTAAGACGGTGTTACGCGCCCTTTCAATTTGGTCAATAATCCGGTTAGCGTCTTCCTGGGAGATGTCCTCGCGGGAACTAACAATGGCTACTAAGGTGTCACGGTTGAATGAAGACAGGCGATCGCGCAAAGCATCGAATCCGGACTGTGGGTCTTCAAATAAAGTACGCACATCACGCTTAATACTATCATAGTTGAGTTCGGGACGTTCCAAACCATTGAGGTAATTGCGAATCCGGGCGAAAATGCCCTCAATTACGTCTTGAATCCGGCGTTGGATACTCCGCACTTGCTCAACAAATTGATCCCTTACAGAGACTATATTATCGGCAATTCTGGCGGCTTCCTCATCGCTGAGGTCTTCGCGAATCTTCAGCAGGGCGATAATGGTAGAACGGTCAAAATGAGCTAGGCGATCGCTCAAGCTTTCTACACCCACTCTGGGGTCATGCAGCAAGAGTTGCAAGTCACGCTTAATTCCTTCTGGATTGAGTTCTTCCTTACCAGTTTGCCGTAAGTATTCTTCCAAATAAGCTTGGAATGTCTGTACTCGTTGCTGTGTACGAGTAGCTAAACGACGTGGCGCACGGATAATATTGCGGATGGAACCCTGTACAGAGTCAATTACTTGATTGACTTGTTCTTCGCTCAAGTCTTGGCGTTGGCTGAGTAATTTAACTAAGGTATCCCGGTCTACTTGCGATAAGCGACGACGCAAAGCAACTGCACCTTCTCTGGGGTTTTCAAACAGTCTAGTTAAATCCCGTTGAATTCCTTCGGGGTTGAGTTCTGCTTTACCAGTCTTCCGCAGATAGTCGGAAATGGTGGTGGTCACAGAGTCGTATTGTTCTTTGGCTTTGTCGGCTACTATTTGCGGTGTGTGGCGGACATTATGCCAAGAATCCTCCACAGTATTGATAATTTGATGTACTTGGTCTTCGCTAATATCTTGGCGTTGACTGAGCAACTGTACAAGTGTATCGCGGTCAAAGCGAGACAACCGCGCCCGAATTGCAGAGATTCCGGCTTGGGGATCAGACAATAAGGTTTTCAGGTCAGCGCGGATAGCATCGGGGTTTAGTTCACTTTTGCCAGTGTTACGCAGATATGACTCGACATTCAACCACAGGGTTTCGGCTTGATATCTGGCTTGGTCTGCCAGGTTCTTGGATTCTAAGAGGACGCGATCGCGCTGTCTTTCCAACTCATCGATAATTCTGTCTGGTTCCCCTGGCTGCATATCATTGCGTTCTAGCAATATCTGCTGCAAGGGATAACGGTCAACGATTACCAATCGCCGGGACAGGGTTTCATAATCTGCATCTTGGTCTGCCAATATGGGTTTGAAATCTCTCTCAATCCCTTCGGGAGTCAAATCTGCCTTACTAGTAACCAGCAGATAACTTTCGATGCGGCGTTGCAAATCTTGGGTAATTTCCCTTTCTTCTTCAGCTGCGACTATCACTAGCACCGCTTGACGTACAGCTTCTAGTCTGTCAGCTATATGCTGAATTTGGGATTGGGTGAGAAGTCCCCGTTGTTGGAGAATATTGACGAAATCTTGACGAGAAAGCCTTTCTAGTTCCCGGCGTACTGTACCAGGGTCGGCGGCTGGGTCATAGATAACATCGCGGAACTCTTCGGCAATTCTTTGTTCACTCAACTGCCAAGCATAGGTGTTTGACAGATAGTTCTCTACATCCGCCCGAATGGGGCTGTAGGGTTGTGAGGGAACGGGTAAGCCTAATTTATCTGCTTTTTCTGTGGCTTTGTCTTTAGCTGTGGTCAGTGCTTGCCAGATTTTTTCTACATCTAAATCAGACAAGTCTGTTCTCCCCAAAGCAACCCCAGTTAAGGCGGATATCCCTTGCTGGATGCTGCTTTGAATTGGCCCTACTGGGGCAGATTTTTGGTCAGCTTCCTGAGAGGAACGGGTTTCAGCAATTAACCTATCCAATTTAGCGCTGAGTTCATCAGTTTTAGCTTGTCCGGGTGGGAGTGATTTGAGATAATCAACCAACTCAGCCAAATGGTCTTGGGTAGGTTGGTGTTGAGACACGGTTTGCTGCCAAACTTTGTATAGGGTGTCAGCTATGCGCTTGGTATCTCGCTGGGAAAGGTCGGTACGGCTGCTAACTAGGTCGATGAACTTTTGGCGATCGATATTGTGTAAGTCGGGACTGCCGGCGATCGCTTTTACTTGCGGATCATTTAGTAACCTTTCAAACTCACTGCGAATATTAGATATGTCTAATTCTGGTGGACGCAGTTTTTCAATATAATCTTCTATGTTTTCGCGAATGCTGATTGGATCAATTGCACTGCCCAATTCCCGACGCACGGCTGCTGCTGCGGCTTCGGCTGTAGCTACTACTTGCTGATTCACAGCCTTTGCACCTAAAGCGGCTGTGGCTGTTCCCATAATTGCCTGAAAGCCAGAGGTCGCGGTGTTAACTACCGAACCGATGAGGGAACCAACTGTTGTGGAACTCACCCACATCAGCAACAAAAAGTATGCGCCCCAAATGACTAAACCAAGAATTGCACCCAATCTGGGGTCGAGAATGACTAGGCTAAGTTTAACGGCGAGGAAAGATGCAATTAATAAGGCGATGGTCACAGTGATTAATGTCCACAACCCCACAGCCGTACCAATCTTGCGAACAGTGCCGCCAAAACTTCCTGACTCCCCTGTATGTGAGTCTGAATCAGATGAACGCCCCAAGTAAGAAATACCTGCGGCAACGGAGAGGTTAGTTAATACTAGCTGGAAGGCGAAAGCTAAAATGACACCAGACAGTAAAGCCACAAAAAAGCGCGGCCCTGAAGTCAGCACCGAAGCCTGTGCTGGTGTAACACCTGTAGTATCCACTGGAATCTGTGCCGCCCACCATAGGGGCCGGAAGAGTTCCAGTGTAATTTCCGTACTTTGAAACATTGTATGTATTTCCTTCTTCTAAGCAATATAAATTTGGATGGATTTAGAATTTCGTCAGCAAAATCTGCAGTTTCTGTATCTATCGCAATACCCAAATGTTCTTGCTTACAGAATCCAAGAATTTAGTACATCAAAACATCCCTCCAAAGTTTGAAACCTATATCCTACGGTAGATAGAATTTATATTGTTTAAGGCTAGCAATCTTCTAATAATATCTTGATAAAATCGGGTGAAAACGCTTGCTAGCTAAGGTTATGTCCGTTTTATTTCTAATTACTTATTGTTAGATAATTTATTTCTTTAAATTAGCTGTTTATCAAGGTAAAAATATTAGAGATTTACATTTATTTACAAATATTATTTTTATCACCATCTGGAGGGGTATTTAACAGTATAAAAATGCCTCAAGCTATCGTCCGCTAGAAGTGGCTATAGTTTGTGTCCATTGACGGAAAGCAGTTGACTGATTAATAGCTAAAGTTAAGTTAAGTAACAAATGATTTGATTCGGAACAAGCAAATGCAAACCCGCCCCTCCACTGACTTACCAACAGTTGCTACAGAGTATAACGGCGTAGATCGTAATGCTTTCCTGTTTGGTTCGACTCCCCAAGCTGAACTTTGGAATGGTCGTTTTGCCATGATTGGTTTCTTAGCTTATTTATTGTGGGATTTAGCAGGCTATAGTGTTCTGCGCGACGTATTACACTTCATCGGTTATTAGAAAATTAAATATTTACTAAAAAACAATTTATTTAGGAGAAAAAACAATGGCTACTCAAGAAACTCGTCCAGCTACCGATTTACCAACAGTTGCTACAGCATATAACGGCGTAGATCGTAATGCTTTCATCTTTGGTTGGAATCCCCAAGCGGAATTGTGGAATGGTCGCCTAGCTGCGATCGGCTTTTTAGCTTACTTACTGTGGGATTTAGCAGGTTATAGCGTTCTGCGTGATGTATTACACATCATCGGTTACTAAATTGTCATTAGTTGATTGACAATTGACCAGGACTTACGCAATTGGCACTTGGGGTAGGGTGCGTCAGATGTGGAAAATCCACAGAATGTGTAGGAAATTATTGGTGCTGACGCACCCTACAGTTAGTTTGATGACACTTGCGTAAGTCCCACTGACAACTGACAACTGACAATTACCAAATTTTAGGAGACACAACAATGGCTACTCAAGAAACTCGTCCAGCTACCGATTTACCAACAGTTGCTACAGCATACAACGGCGTAGACCGTAACGCTTTTCTGTTTGGTTGGACTCCCCAAGCGGAATTGTGGAATGGTCGCCTAGCTGCGATCGGCTTTTTAGCTTACTTACTGTGGGATTTAGCAGGTTATAGCGTTCTGCGTGACGTATTACGCATCATCGGTTACTAAATTTAAAGCTTATTTCTATGTAAGGAGTTAACCCTGGCAGAGAAATTCATAAATACCCGACTTCTTAGAGAAGTCGGGTATTTATTTTAAAAAATTCTTTGACCAATACGTTTAAGAATTTGCCAGATATTGTACAGTTCTTTGGCAGAAGTAAACAAAGCAAAGACCCGTGATAAATCATACTCTGGTCTGTCTGCTTCTCGCCTTACTTTGATAAATAAAATATGTGGATGGGGCAGTTGACAAAGCTATCTCTTAAATTAAAAATCGAACTAACACATATAAAGCTGAAGTCACTAGTTGCAATATTGTCACAGGAACGCCATAGTGCAGAAAAGTTTTAAATGAAATGCGCCTTCCGTGCTGTTCAGAAATACCTGCCGCTACGATATTAGAAGATGCGCCTACAAGTGTGCCATTACCTCCCAAAGTTGCACCAAACATCATGGCGTAAAACAAAGGTAAAACCTCTGGAGGAAACTGTCCTGAAAAATCTCTTGCTAAAACTTCTGCTGGTGCTAATCCTACAGTTACAACATATTGTTTAAGTAGGGGAACCATTGCCACAACTAGCGGAATATTAGGTACAACACTGGATAAGATACCGACAAAGAATATCAAAACTAAAGAACCCAAGATAATATTTTTTCCTAAAATTACAGCCAATACTCCCGATAAACTATTAATTACACCAGTCTTTTCTAACCCGCCAATCAGCACAAAGATACTCATAAAAAATATCAATGTACTCCAGTCTACATCTCGTAAAATATTATTAACTGTATCAATCTTGCTATGGTGAGATAATAGTAAAGCTAAAGCTGCACCTAATAAAGCTACCGCCGCCGGAGAAATTGGGATGGGGAGAGATTCACCAATGACAAAAAATAGTAGTACAAAGGCAGCAATTACTGCACCCGCAGTTAACACTCGTGGATGATTGATTTGGGGATGTGGTAGTGCTTCCAAATTCTCTAATCTGGTATGCCAAATCTTCCGGAATAAAAAAGGTAAAGTAGCAGTGACAGTGGCAACAGCAATGACACCCCCCAAACTCAATTTTCCTAAATAATCTATAAAACTAATATTAACAGCATCGCCCACAATAAATGTAGCTGGGTCGCCAACTAATGTTAACAATCCGGCACTATTGGCAATTAATACCATCAATATGAGTAGGGGAACAAAATTTATGCCGATTTCCTCAGCCATTGGTGGAATTAGAGGCGCTAACAACATTACTGTTGTTGCATTGGGTAATAAGGCACAAATGGGAGTGACTATACCGACAATACCCAGTAACAGACGTTTACCATCGCCTTTAGCCAAGATGACTATTTGTGTTGCTAAATATTCAAAGATTTTTGTTGGTTCAAATGCCCTCACCAACACCATTACCCCAAAAAATAACCCCAATGTGCCATAACTATTACCAATGTAAGCAACAGCTTCTGATAACGTCATAACGTTGGTAAAGACTAAGATTAATGCCCCTAACAATGCAGCAATAGTTAAATGCACCCATTCCGTCATAATGACGAAGATGACGCTGATAAATATGATGATAGTTAGGAGTGCTTGCCAGTTTTCCACTTCGTACTCCATACAGTTTATTTGGTTGCATAATAGCGAAAAAAGCCGCCTAAGTATATAGGTGGCTTTTATGGATATTTTAAATTTAGGTAAATAATTTCAGAAACTATACCAAGTCCGGCTAATTACTTAAGATATGCTTGGTTGAGTCGGTAATGGGTCATGGGTAATTGTTTTCTACCATTACCAGTTACCAATTACCAACCTTCAGGATATGATAAGTGTTTAAGCGGACATGATATTATTCATCTATGGAGTCGGGAATACCCAAGACAGCACAAGGAAAATCGGAACCCAAGGCTTGAATTAAAGGATGATAAACAGATTTACAACCCACAAATAGTATGTCAGCAGCTTCTAACTCTGCAATTTTTCTTAATTCTGTACTCACGCAACCAAAGCGTAAATGAGATTTAAACGAACCTTGCCATTCTTCTGCTAAACTTCTGGCTTGCCAGAGAACTCTATCTGCTTCTTGCAAAGGCGTTATTGTGTCTGTTTGTAAATAGGATTTGATCCCTGTCAATTGTGGTTGAGTGATGACAGATATCCCAGACTTTGTTTGCTGATTTATGGGCAGTTCTATTGTTGGCGATCGCTTCCCAAAGTTTAATATATTGCTATAGTCGATTGGGCAACTTTCTACTAATACGTAAACAGCTTGCACTGTGACTTGTTGATTAGTCGCTAACCGGGTTTGATGGGCTATCCAAAAGGCAATATCTAGTGCAGTATGACTGTTAGGCGAAGCGTCATAACCGACGATTAAATTGATTGATTCTGTAATTTGGTCTTGTTTAGGTTCTGGTAACAATACCATTTTGTCAATTAGGTCATTCCGACCCATTGCACTTTGCA
Organism: Anabaena azotica FACHB-119; assembly: GCF_014697625.1. Taxonomy (GTDB): domain Bacteria; phylum Cyanobacteriota; class Cyanobacteriia; order Cyanobacteriales; family Nostocaceae; genus Trichormus; species Trichormus azoticus_A. The sequence goes on from NZ_JACJSG010000034.1 coordinate 18,364, forward strand.
GGCGTGCTAACATTGGCTTGACTTTCACAGTTTTAACTTCTCCTAAACTCAACGAACTAATAAATGAGAAGTAGGGTAAAGACAGATTTTCTATCCTTCAGGAAACCCCAATAACAACTGGTATTAAAGCCATTTTGGGGGTTCCTTCCATTGCCTACGAAGTTAGCTGACGGGCTAAGACTGGAAGGTGTCTCTCTTTTGAGTGCTGAGTAATGAGTTGACTATTAATAGTTGTCTTTTTTTACTCTGGAATAGCTACTCTTTGTAAGATGCGCCCCTTATACCAGTGAACAGTGAACAGTAGTAATCAGTGAATATAACCTGATAACTGATAACTGATAACTGTGAATATGGTTCCTCCGTTCCAAATTGTTGCCGATTAAATTTGAATTAGGCTACCCTCTAAAGAAATAATAAACTAAATTACTCGTCATGTGTAAAGTATTTGTCGAGAAAGTTTAAGGCATGATTGCGAAGTTCAAAATATTCCTTGGAGTTACGCATAGCAGCCCGATCTCTGGGGTGAGGGAAGGGAACTTCTAATATTTCGCCAATATTTGCGGCTGGGCCATTGGTCATTAAAACGATGCGATCGCTCATATAAATTGCCTCATCAACATCGTGGGTAATCATCATGACTGCCTGCCGATTATGCTCCCAAATATCTAATACTTGTCTTTGTAATTTCCCTCTGGTTAAAGCATCTAACGCCCCAAAAGGTTCATCCATAAGTAACATTTTTGGGCGAATTGCTAAGGCTCTAGCAATACCTACTCGTTGTTTCATCCCTCCAGAGATTTCATCAGGATATTTATCTGCTGCCGGGGTTAAGTTTACCATTGCCAAGTGTTCGTTCACAATGCTAATTTTTTCAGCCCTATTAGCATTTTTTAACACTTCATCCACCGCTAGGCGGATGTTTTCTCTCACCGTTAGCCAAGGTAACAGTGAATAGTTTTGAAACACCATCATTCTTTCCGCACCTGGCTTGTTAATTTCTTTGCCATCAAGCCTGACTGAACCGGAGGTGGCTTTTTCTAACCCAGCAACTATTTTTAAGAGAGTTGATTTGCCACAACCAGAATGCCCAATTACTGAAATAAATTCATCTTCACCTATTGTTAAATTAACACCATCTAAAACTACAAAGTTACCTTTATCTGGTGTAGGATAAGACTTAACTAAATTCTCAATTTCTAAGAAATTAGAGCTAGACATAGCTTTTTGATAACTATCTACTACTGGTGGTGTATATTTCATATCAAATGCTCCAAAAAGTAACTTATATGAATTCGGTTTGATTACTAGGGGAAGGGGTAAGGAAGTGTAATTATTTTCTCCTCCGCTCCTCTGCTCCTCTGCTCCTCTGCTCCTTTCCCCTCCTGGGAGGGGTTAGGGGTGGGTTGCTCCTCTGCTCCTCTGCTCCTCTGCTCCCCCGCTCCTCTGCTCCCCAGCCCCCTAAGACATAAAAAAACGAGTGGGGGCGTTAGCCCTAATTGCAAAGCTATTTAAGTAACGAACGGGATCGCTGGGGTCAAAACCTTTTTTATCTATGAATACTTCTGGTAATTCGACTTTGTAATCATCCTTGGGACATTCAATACCCATTTCGGCGGCTATTTCTCGATATAAATCTGCTCTCCAGCCTTGTTCGGCTAATTCCTCGGCGTTTTTGGGAAATTCCTTGATTTGTCCCCAACGGGCGGCTTGGGTCATTAACCAAAGACTACGCGATCGCCACATGAATGTCGAGTGTTCGTTTGGTTCTTTGGGTAAGTTGTCAGGAATATCATAAAATATGGTGGTGTCGGCGGCTTTGATGGTGCGGTCTTTGCCATCAAACCCACCGTAGTTGTAAGCCCCAAGAATAGCGGGGGCTGTAAACTTAGTAATTGGCGCATTTTTATTTTTCGGTCTTGCGCCTGTAAAGGAACGGTCTGTAATTAGTTCGGCTACTTCTTGGCGATTTTCCGGCTTGCTACAATACTGACAAGCTTCAATCATCGCTTTAACCAAGGAACGGTAGGTTTTGGGATAATTGACGATGAAGGATTCCATCACACCCAATAGCCTGTCGGGGTGTCCTAACCAAACTTCTTTACCTTGGGCGAAAGTAAAACCAATACCTTCATTACCTGTAATCGCTCTGGTGTTCCAAGGTTCTGCTACCATGTATGCTTGCATTGCGCCTATCCGCACGTTTGTCACCATCTGCGGTGGTGGGACGATAATAATGCGGAATTCTTTTAGGGGATCAACACCAGCCGCCGCCGATATGTAACGGACGAAGTATTCGTATATCGCCGAACTTAAAACGACCGCCCAGACTTTGTTTTCTACTGGCTGTTTTTTGAAGTAGGCGCGAAAATCTTTACCAAAGGCTTCTAACGCCCCATCACCATATTGCTGCTGATATTCATACCAAGGACGCAAACCAAAATCCCACATGGCTTTGTTCATCGTCATGGCGTTACCGTGACGGTGTATTGTCATGGCGGCGCATAAGGGGGCGTGACGCGCACCTTCTGCACCGATGCGGGCGTTTGTCACCGCACCAGATACGACAGGGGAAGCATCGAGACGACCGAAGATAATACCGTCGCGGGAGGTAGCCCAACTCGCTTCGCGGTTAAGTTTGACGTTTAAACCATACTTGCGAAAGAAACCTTTTTTCCAGGCGATCGCAAATGGCGCACAATCATTTACAGGGACGTATCCGACAACTAAGTCGGGTTTTTCTAAGTCGCTAGATTTAACTACTGGTTTTACTGCTAAAGCTTCTTCGGTTAAGCCTTTGGCTGATCTATCCCCCGATATGGCACAGGATGATAAACTGATTGTAGCTGTAGTTGCTCCTATGCCTTTGATAAAGTCTCTTCTATTCCAGTTATAATTGCTCATTTCTTAATTCGTAATGCTTTTATGCAAAACTCAGAAACCCATTTAACATATGACTTTCATAATTTTGAATTTTGAATGCGCGAATTTTGAATTGATATCGCCCCTAATTACTCACTGTCGGGCGATGGGTAACAAATTCTTGCAGTTTGGCGACGGCGAAGTCGAGGACAAGTCCAGTTATGCCGATGACGAAGACGGCGAGGAATACTGAACTGAGGTTTAAGCGACTCCATTCATCCCAGACGAAGAAACCGATCCCAATACCACCTGTTAGCATTTCTACCGCAACTATGACTAGCCAAGCAATGCCTAAGCTGATGCGTAAGCCTGTGAAAATATAAGGTAAACTCGCAGGCCAAATAATTTTGGTAATTCTCCGCCAGCGTGGCATTTCTAGCACTCGCGCTACATCTAGATAATCTTTGGGAACGCTGGCTACTCCCAGGGCGGTGTTAATAATGGTCGGCCAGAGGGAGGTGATAAAAATCACAAATATGGCTGAGGGATCTGCTAAGTTGAATATAGCTAAGGCGATGGGTAGCCAAGCCAAGGGCGAGACGGGTTTGAATATCTGAATGATGGGATTGAGTGCTAACATGGCTGATTTAGACATCCCAATCAAAAAGCCCAAGGGAATGGCGACTATAGCACCTAAGACAAAACCAATCAATACTCGCCGTAAACTGGCTATCAATAACCAACCAATTCCTAAGTTACCGGGGCCTCTTTCGTAAAAGGGGTTTAATATATAGTCTAAGTTAGCAATTAATGCTTCTGGTGGAGTTGGCATTAATTCATTATTTGCCAAGGCTATTATCCACCACAACAAGATAATGCCTAAAAATCCCAAGGCGGGAAGTATGACTACATCCTTAACCAAAATCGGTTTAGCTTTTTTCCACGCAGCTTGACTAGCAACAGCTGCGATGGCGTTCCGCCCAGCAGAGCTGATCGCTGCTAAATTTAATTGAAATATCATTATGCCACCTCAACAGAGTTCAGCGCAGGTACGAAAAACTGAGCAGTACCAGCCTCGGACACTGATGAGAACTAAACATTTATTCAATGCTGTCTCTTCAGTCTCCTCTCAATGCCTACGAAGTTAGCTGACGGGCTAGGGCTGAGAGATGCCCTTCTCTTGAAAGTGCTGAGTGTTGAGTTACATGACTTTTTAGTTAACACTCTCTCGAAGATACGCCCCTTAAGCCAGTGAACAGTGAACAGTGAACAGTAAACAGGGAGTATAACCTGATAACTGATAACCCTTACGGGTTCGCCAGTCGCTCATGGGGGAAACCCCCAAGACCGCGCTGGCTCACTGATAACTGATAACTGTGAATATGGTTCCTCCGCTCCAACTTTCAATTACTGTAATGGGTTGGATTAGGCTGACTTACTCTAATTTAAGATAATAGTATCTAAGACCTTAACATCTTCATCCAATAAAAACAATCTCCGATTGATAAATGTTGTTTATTTGATTACCACAAAATAACTCATATGCTCATATTTGGCAATAAACTGGTGTGATATTCAAGATCGCATTTAAACGCGATTAAGCAAGGCACATAAAGCTACAGGATTCAATATATTTAATTTTATTTTTAGCAATTGAGAATAATCAATCCTGCTTGAGAGTTAATTAGTATTTTGATGGTAGTATTACCCATATATATAATTAGGTAGGTGAATTTTTTCATTAATGGTGATAGTGTCCACTACGCTAGTTAAACTAATTCCATATAGAATTAATTCCTCTATCGCATAGCTGAATTTAAAAGCATGGAATTTAGTCAAGTTCTGGCTGAAAATAGTAACACTATCATCGCCAAGTGGGTTGCCGCAGTTCGTGAGGATAGACAGATTGAAAGTGCTGATGACTTATCCTACACAGCGATTAAAAACCATATACCTGATGTGTTTCAGGCAATGGTAACAGTGTTGTCCCAATCTCAGGAGAGTGATATTAAATCCATTATCACCGCTAGTTGGCAGCATGGGTTACTACGCGCTGAACAAGGCTTTGACCCGTCCGAAATTGCCCGTGAATACCGCTTGTTAAGGAAAGTAATATTTGATACTGTAGAAATATATTTATTACAGGCAGCAACCGCCGAGGTTATTCGTTATATGCGTTTAATCGATGCGGTGATTGATGAAGCGATCGCCAGATGTTTTCATAGTTATGTTGGGGAACGCTTGCGTGAATTGGAACATCTCCAAGCCTCTTTGACGCTGCATAATGAAGAACTAACGCGCTTAGTCACTAGTAATGAAGATAAACTATCACAACTAGCTCACGAACTGAAACATCCTTTAACGGCAATAATTGGTTACTCAGACTTATTCTTACGGCAACAAAAAAGAGCAATTCAAAAAAAAGAGAACCCAGTTAATATAGAACATATTGAACGTGTGCTGCGTAACGGTAGACATTTATTGCGTTTAATTAATAATGTATTAGAACTATCGCGGTATGAAGCCGGGAAAATTCAGTTACAACTAGCACCAACAAATATCAGAGAAATAATTAATAACGTTTGTGAAATGTTGGAACCGTTAGCTAGTGAAAAAAATTTATTAATTTTAGTTGAGTGGGTAGAAGCACCGAATGAAGTAATCACAGATGGCTTTCAATTACAACAAATTGTCACAAATCTTGTAAGTAATGCCATTCGCTATACAGAGACAGGCACTATTAGTATATTATCTAAAGTAGTGGAAGGTGAAAAATGGGCGATCGCAGTTTCAGATACAGGAATTGGCATTGCCAAAGAAGACCAAACTAAGATATTTGAACCTTATTTTCGCGTCACTTCTCAAACTCGTCCTTACGCACCTGACAGCACTGGTTTAGGGTTAGCAATAGTTGTGCGTTTAGTCAAACTATTGCAAGGTGAAATTAGCCTGGTTTCGCAAGAAGGAGTTGGTTCTACTTTTACGGTGACTTTACCTTTGAAAGTGGAGGTTTAAGTAACTGCATATCCCGTGTGTTGTCTTACATTTAGTGGGTGAAAACCCAAGACAATTTTATCTTTAGGAACGCCTGCTGCTACTAATTCATAGGTTACGCCGTCTTCTGTGTCATCACGTTGCACCCAAATTTTGCCATCAATAATATCAAGATGAACTAAGCACCCATGAATACGCTTGACATCATCCCAACCCAGAGTTATCAGCAAATAACTATCATTTTCTCTATCAAAAACTGCTTTACATTCAATATTCCCGTGGGAATAAGGAATCTTTGTGTAAGGTATTAAAACTTCTGCAATAATGCGTCGATAGTTATCTAAGGTATCCATTGAATAATCCTCTCTTTCTCTGAATTAAAAATGAGTAACTTGAGATTTTCACTTTATTTAACTTATATCTTGCACCATTAGTTTATTGCAAAAATCGAAGCCTGAAACCCTTATGATTTCGTAGGGTGGGCATTGCCCATCACCAGCTTATCGACAAGATGCAAGATGTCAGTTAAACGCAGAGGAACGCGGAGTTAAGCGCAGAGTGATGCAGAGGGTATATGGAGGAAGGTTGAGTTTATAGCAGTCCCTTCTTTTTCAATTTAGTTAGTGCATCTTCAGCCGCAGCTTTCTCTGCTTCTTTTTTATTACGTCCTTCACCTTCACCGTATTCTTTACCCTCCACCAACACTTTAGCAATGAACTTTGGTGCATGAGAGGGACCGCCTATTTGTCTTGTATCATATTTAGGAGGATTGGTAATTCCTGTACTTTGTACCCACTCTTGAAAACGATTTTTTGAGTCTACATTAGAACGAATAACCACAACCTGTTCTGGTACAGAATCAAAAAGCGGTTTAACAACAGCAAGAACCGCTTCAATATTAGAGCCATTATCCAGATAATAAGCACCTACCACAGCTTCAAAAGTGCTGCTAAGTAAATTAGGGTTTTGAAAACCACCATCTCGAATTGCGCCTTGTCCCAACCGCATCCGAAAGTCTAAACCTACTTCTGTAGCAAATTTAGCTAATTGCTTTTCATCTACTAATGCAGAACGACGACGAGTTAATTCATCTTCTCCCTTATCTTTATGTTTATCATACAGATATTGACCACTGAGAAAATTTAATATTGCATCACCTAGAAATTCTAGGCGTTCATTATCTTGTACATCTTCGCCTGGATGTTCATTCACATAAGAACGGTGTGTGAGTGCTTGGCGGAGAAGTTTTTCATTATTGAATTTGAGAAGTTCGTGCATTTTTAAATATTGTCTTTTAGACAGAATTAACTAATATCAACAAAACAAAAGTTATGTAATAATCTAGGGTTTTGTCAACCTAATTTTTTAATCATTACTTTTTCAAAACCCTGCGTAAATGTATTATAGCTAAACTAAACTATCTGGCTGAAGTTTATTTATGTTGTTTAGCAAATCAGGTAAATCATCTACAAAATAGAAGTTACTGCTACCAATAAGTCCTGCTATCTTCGTACTAGCACTACCTTTTTGAGCAAAAATGATTACTCTTTTACCCATAGCCTGAAGAACGGAAACTAAACCTGCATAATCCCAATCCCCTGATACAATAATAACTGTATTAGGAATAGGGAATTTTTGTGGAGCAAATAATTTAACACAGTCAGCAACCAATCTATAATCTGCACTATTCTCTGAAGTATCGGTGACATTAACGCATTCAAAACCAAGAAGTTTGAGCTTGTCCTTAATAGAAACTTGCTCTTTGAAAGATGAATTGTAGTAGAGTTTCTTGTAATGCACACTTCCAAGAGTAATTGCTGCAAAATCAAGTAAATATTTAGCCATTTCTTTTATTTTTGGTGCATTTTGTACGTCGCAGAAAATGGCAACCGAATTTTTTCCCATGCTTTTTTGACTATGAGAAGATTTGCGAATAGTCATTGGTTATTGTCTCCAGTGTTATATTGAACTGGACAGCTTTAAAAGATAACTTCTCTAAAATTTATTTTCACTTTCAAGCAAAAACAGTAACAACTAACTAGATTGATTTCAGTCTCAGTTATAGAATCCCTATTTTAACTGTAGTAAGTTGTGTTGACATCCGGCTAAATATTTAGTCAAATGGCTGACTATTTTAACTATTTAGTCTTCACTGTTGTGAATTGTCACTAGGCTAAATACTTAGCCGAAGGTAAACACAACTTACCACAGGTAAAACAGGAGTTCTATACATTGAGACAACTATCAACCCCTATTTTGTTACTAAAAAGACAAAAATTATCCTTTTCTTAAGGTAACAAAAAATGTCAGTAGTTGGAGCTTAGAGTTAGACCTGTAGTCGCTCAAGTTGCACATTTTAAAACCATTGTGTGGTAAAGCTTTGAGAAATCTCAAAAAAATGCGCTTGCTCTACGTTTTGCGGGAGCGTTGACCGCGCCCTTGGGAGTCTGAATATCTTGCACTTCTCAACAAACACATGGTGGGCAATGCCCACCCTACGAAATCGTAAGGATTTTAAAGCTTAGATTTACAAGTAGAAGAGGTTGGTACAAGATGCGAGTAGACTACATATACTTGGCTGTCTTAAGTATAGAATTGCATAGCAAAAGATGAATGTCAATATAGTAGTTGTAAAGATTTTTACCTAAGCTCGGCTATAGCCCAAAAAACTTACAAATTTAGCTTTGCGGGGAATACTCTGCTTAAATCGAGGGACAAATCAGGGAAACAGGGTAGAGCGATCGCCATCTTAACCAAAACAATTCGCTTATTCAGATAACCATATTTTCCTTGATTATCTTGATAAGGTTCACTGTAACATTCTAAATAATTATCAAATAAATTGAATATCCAATAATCTGCAATACCAGCTTTAGCGTAGAGAGGTATTTTAACATCTTGGTCATAACTTAAAGAAGAATCTGCAACCTCCATCACCAGCAACACATCACTAGGACTAGGATGAGCAGATAAATAATCATCGGTGCTATTACGGACAATAGCAAAATCTGGCTCTGGTTCGCTGTTAGGTGGTAAAGTAATCGGGGCTTGAGATTGCAACGTAGCTCTATCACCTATAAGTTTTGGCAATTCTTTCCAAAGTCTTCGTAAGCAAGTTTCATGAGTAGTACCTTTAGCTACCATTTGAATGATTTCCCCGTTAATTAATTCAATATGGTCGTCCTCATGGAAAAAGCCTAATTCCGTTAGTTTGTGGTACTCTTCCAGAGAAAAGCGTTTAGCTTGAGCAATACTCATAAGTTTTGCTTCCACAAGAATATAACTTATGCCAATTTTATATGATATTGCACATAATTAGAAAATTCATTGATTCATCTGCGTTTATCTGCGTGCATCTGCGTTCAATTCATCTGAAAATATTATTCTAGACAGTTTCATATTAATTCGGTATTACTATTTTTACAACCACTATTTGAAAATATCAATGTTTTCATGGAAATTATTTCACAATACTTGTTTGCCTTACTTAAATTTTTAGGACTACATTTTAATTATATGACTGATTTTGAGCGATCGCACTATATAAAATGCCCAATATTTTCTTAATATCCTTAATATAATATTCACTTAAATCAATGCTGATAACATTACCTTCAAGTTTCAGGAACTGCCAAATAGTCCCGATGGTGACAGCACCATAAACAGCTTTAATTGCATTGCCATTTTTTTCATTAAATATCTGAGCAGCAACCATTTCTGCAATACATTGCGCCAGCCCAGAACGTAAGTTTTCATTTTTACTTTCAACTAAAACAATTATCGGACTACGAACAAATAATTGTTCAGTAGAAAGACTCAAAATAAAATCGCAAAAGCCATTTAAGCCGCGCTGAGAATCAACAGTAAAATCAATTCCAGAAAACAAGCTAATCTGATAATTAAATTTACGCCTAATTTCTAATAAAATTGGGCTAATAATCATTTCACTCCGAGCCTTTTCAGAACTAATAGCCACAGCTAAATCTACATTCTCTTGTAAAATAATAGATAACAATTCGCTACATTCTTGCTCTAAAGTATTAGCAAATAATCCAGAAGCCTCACGAACAGTTAAATCAAAATCTTCAATAATTTCACTCAGTTTAAAATCACTATAAGCCATAAATATCATTCCTCCACCTAATGCAGCCGTATTCATCTATGGCAGCAAACAACTGATACCCGTTCTCTGTAACAATGCACTTAATAAAATTTGGTTCCTTTGTTCTTTTGCGCCTTTGCGCCTTTGCGTGAGCTTAATAATCTAAGGTATTAAGTGCAGTTTTATGGAGAAATGGTAAGAGGATTTACCATAACTTGATTGTAAACGTACCAAAAATTGATATGCTAAAAACCGAGACTAAGATGAAAGTGCTGAGTAGTAAGTTAAGTTAAGATATTTCTCCTCTACTTTCCCAGTACCCAATCCCCAATCCCCAATCCCTAGTAATTATGCCTGCGCCTACGATAAATCCCACAATTACTGCTTTTCCCTTGACGGCTGTAGTCGGTCAAGAAGCTATCAAACTCGCCCTGCTGTTAGCAGCAGTCGATCCTGGTTTGGGGGGAGTAGCGATCGCAGGTCGTCGCGGTACGGCAAAATCTGTCATGGCGCGTGCTATTCACGCCCTACTCCCGCCAATTGAAGTTGTTCAAGGTTCCTTAAGTAACTGCGACCCCAACCGCCCAGAAGAATGGGATGATTATCTGTTAGCGGAGAATGCTGATAAAAATATTCAGGATGTCCCCACGGAGATTATCCCCGCACCCTTCGTACAAATACCCTTGGGTGTGACAGAAGACCGACTCCTGGGTTCTGTGGATGTCGAACAGTCAGTTAAACAAGGAGATACAGTATTTCAACCAGGGTTACTCGCCACAGCTAACCGGGGTGTACTGTACGTAGATGAAATCAATTTATTAGATGACCAAATCTCCAATCAGCTATTAACTGTACTTTCCGAAGGACGCAACCAAATCGAACGGGAAGGTATCAGCTTTCAGCATCCATGTAAATCCCTGTTCATCGCTACTTATAACCCAGAAGAAGGCGCATTACGAGAACATTTATTAGATAGAATTGCGATCGCCCTTTCGGCTGACGGTGTTCTCGGTCTAGATCAAAGAGTAGCAGCAGTTGAGCAAGCGATCGCCTATTCCCAATCTCCCCAAGATTTCCTCCAGCAATACAACGAAGATTTAGACTCGCTGAAAACCCAAATCATCCTGGCGCGGGAATGGTTAAAGGAAGTCACCATCACCCACGAACAAATCGCCTACTTAGTAGATGAAGCCATTCGTGGCGGCGTACAAGGACATCGCGCCGAATTATTTGCGGTGCGCGTGGCGAAAGCGGCGGCGGCTTTGGAGGGACGCACCACCGTCAACGCTGAAGATTTGCGGCGGGCGGTAGAGTTAGTAATTGTACCACGAGCAACGGTTATTCAGACACCGCCACCAGACCAACCACCGCCACCACCACCGCCACCCCCCCCACAAAATCAAGACGAGTCAGAAGAACAACAAGAGGAAGAACAGGAAGAAGAACAGGAAGACAAGCCAGAAGAACAAGAACAGCAAGAACCCCCCAGCATTCCCGAAGAATTTATCTTCGACCCAGAAGGGGTAATATTAGATAATAGTGTGCTGTATTTCGCGCAAATGGCACAGCGTCAAGGTAAATCTGGTAGTCGTAGTATCATCTTTTCCGACGACCGGGGACGCTACATTAAACCCATGATACCCAAGGGGAAAGTCCGACGCATTGCCGTAGATGCCACATTGCGATCGGCTGCACCTTACCAAAAAGCCAGGCGAGAAAGACAGCCAGATAGGAAGGTAATTGTTGAACAGGGTGATATCCGTTCAAAACGCTTGGTACGCAAAGCCGGGGCGTTGGTAGTATTCGTAGTAGACGCATCCGGTTCAATGGCTTTAAACCGGATGCAGTCAGCCAAAGGCGCGGTGATGCAGCTACTCACCGAAGCCTACCAAAACCGTGACCAAGTAGCCTTAATTCCCTTCCGGGGAGAACAAGCCGAGGTCTTATTACCACCTACCCGTTCTATCGCTTTAGCAAAAAATCGTTTGGAAAGATTACCTTGTGGTGGTGGTTCACCCCTAGCGCATGGTTTAACCCAAGCCGTCCGTATCGGTGTCAACGCCCAGATGGGAGGAGATATTGGGCAAGTTGTGATTGTCGCTATCACCGACGGACGAGGGAATATTCCCTTGTCGCGTTCCTTGGGTGAACCCCAAGAACCTGGAGAAAAACCAGACATCAAAGCCGAACTGTTAGATATCGCCGCCAGAATTCGCGCTTTGGGGATGCAGTTACTCGTAATAGATACTGAAAGTAAATTTGTCTCTACTGGCTTTGCTAAGGAATTAGCCAAAACATCAGGAGGTAAATATTATCACCTGCCAAAAGCCACAGACAAAGCCATTGCGGCTATGACTAAGGGTGCGATCGCTGATTTAAAATCTCGGTAGATTAGTCATTAGTCAATGGTCAATAGTCATTAGTACATAAACTGTGGACTATGGACTTTTGACTATTGACTATGAACCTGTTGGCATTGCTTGGGGTTGCAAATAACCAATTAAATCTTGAATACCTTTTTGCAAATACCGCGTTACTGTCATGGGGCTAGTGCCAATATTTTTGGCTGCATCTTTGCGGGAAAGTTCTTTCAAGAAGACCATTTCCACGGCTTGGCGGGGCTTTTCTTCTAACATACTAATTGCCCCTTGCAGTTGTTGGCGTTCTTCGTATTGTTGTTGTTGGGCAATTGTCCGGGGACAAGGAAGGGCTTCGCCTAATGTAATTTGGCAATCAACATAGTTGACTGCGGTAGCATCTAAACTCAAAGGCATCCGGTTTTGGGCGGCTAGCTTGGTTTCTTGCCATTCTTGTACAGATACTTTGAGATGCTTGGCAATTTCTGCATCTTTGGGGGGACGACCTAAAGACATTGCTAATTCTTTACGGACTTTTTGCCCTTCATTATATAGTTCTTGCCAACGACGGGGAATTTTTAATAAGCTACTGCGATCGCGCAGAAAATGCAGCATTTCACCACGAATGTATGGCACAGCAAAGGAACTAAAAGCATATCCTTGACTAGGATCAAAGCGTTCTATAGCTCTAATTAAACCAAAATAACCAATTTGTTCTAAATCTTCATAGGGTTCATTACATTGATGGCTAAATTTATGAGCCATCTTTCTCACTAACCCAGTGTGTAATTGAACTAATTTATTACGAAGTTTAATAGAAGGATTTTGATGGTATAAGCGCAATAACTCTATACCATCAGTTTGCATATAGGACTCAATTGCTGTCATATAAAAATTCCTTTGATATAACTCCTTTTTCTGCCAAAAGGGAGTTGAGTAATATTGTCTTAAAGCTGTCATTATTTTCCAGAGTCGAGCCTGAATAAACCATCGTTGTTTCACTGAATTTATTGGTGGGCTGACTCTACTCTTCAGTGTTTGTACGCATGATTTCTAGGTTATCCCTGCACTCAGTATTTTTATTTAATGAAGGGAAAATATTGTATAGATAATGTCTCAGCCTGGAAATAAATGGCCACAAAGCTTACAAATCCTTACAGGAGCCAAGAAACATACAATAGTGAAATAATCTAAGTAATTAATTCTGTTTAGAGGTTATATATGAAGTACAAATTAAATTAGCTGTAGGGTGTTTTGGACTAAAGCAGTCACAAAATGGCCATAAAGCGGGAGAAATCACCAATTTTGCCTCCTCTACTTAATATTTATACAAATATTCTTGTTCAGTAATACATAAATTTCCTTGATAATTTTGGCTACCAATTAAAAATCCCTACTACTTATAACACAGATGTTGGCGCAGCCTTAAGGCAGGGTACGCAGATGAGCAAGAGGGAAATTTTTCTGACTTTTCACGTTATGTGGAAAAGTTAACAGCAGACCTAACCCCCCAGCCCCCTTCCCTTGAAACTTTCGTCAAGAGTCCCCTATCACCTGTACCCTGCTATAACTAAACATCCAATAGTCCATATCGCTTTTGTAAATCGAGTAACTTAATTCTGGCTTCACCCGCATTATCAGCTAAATCAGCAAATTCTACAAAGCGACGCAATTCTTTTCTTAATAGATTGCGTTCAACTTCTATTGTTTCTCTATCCAAATCTGGCGGTAAAACTATCATATCGTAAATAGTTGCTCTTTCCTTATTTGGATGAGGACGTAAAACTCTACCCCGTCGCTGAATAAACTGCCGAGGATTACCAGAACTTGATAAAATTACTGCGGTTTGAATTGCGGGAATATCTACACCTTCATCTAAACAACGAATTGCGACTAAACCTTGTAATTCTCCACTCTCAAATTGACGACGTAAAATTTCTCTTTCTTCTAATGATGTTTGGGCTGTGTAGGTACTTACTTTATATCCTAATTGTCCACCTAAAATTTTCGCCACAGCTTTGAGTTGATGCAGTGATGAGCGTTGTCCTATTTCCGGTGAACCATCACTACAATAAAATAATGTGTGAGTAGTGTCGCGGCGAGTTGCCATTAACTGACGTAAGGCTTTGAGTTTATTTTCTGCTGCGCCAATTAATCTGGCACGTTGCATTAGTAATGGTTTTAAATCTTCGTTATCTTCAAAGTTTGGTGATTCCCCAGTGTTGCGTTCTTTATATAGTAGCGCTCGCCCAATTCTTTTAGTTAACTTCAAATAAGCAATACTCTCAACCTCCGTCAATTCTACCAGAATGGGATAATACAAATAATGTACCAAAGCACCTTGAGCGATCGCATCCCTCAAAGTAAACTCTGGTTGCAACACTGGGCCGAAATAATCAAATAAAGATTGTGTCCCATCATCATCAAAATATCTTTCCGGTGTAGCAGATAAAGCCAGCCTTAAACCTACCCGCCGAGGCAAACTTTCCTCTAACTTGGGTGCGCCTAAATTATGGGCTTCATCCCCAACAATGAAAGTTTTGGCAGGAAAATACTTGAGTTGCGATTGCAAACCATCACCAATTAATGTGGAATTGGTAGTAATTACAGTCATAAAGCTTTGAGAACCAGAACGCAGATTGTAAATTTGGGTAGAAAGTTGACTTTGCCAACTGCGGAGATTCTCAAAGGCTAATATAGGTTGCAAATTAAACTTCTCGCATTCTCGCGCCCATTGTGCCACCAGATGACGATAGGGACACACAACCAACAGCACCTGCAAGCCAATCTGCTGGTATAATTCACAAGCGATCGCCAGTGCAGTAATAGTCTTACCGCTACCAGTCGCCATTTTTAGCGTTCCTCGGCCATTGTGAGCAAACCAGTTAGTCATAGCTTGACGCTGATACTGTCGCAACTGCACAGATAGCGGCATTCTAGGACACCCTGGTAATGGCTGAGTCTGATAACTACCCCGACTTTCCCTCACAAATGGTAATTTGAGCCGAAAAGCAGGATGCTGCACTGGTTCTTGCTTCAGGTACATAGGTTAGGTATTGGGTATTGGGTATTGGGTATTGGGTATTGGGTATTGGGTATTGGGTATTGGGTATTGGGAAAGGGAAAAGGGAAAAGGGGAAAGGGGAAAGGGGAAGGGGGAAGGGGAAAAGACTATCTCCTCTGCTCCCCTGCTCCCCTGCTCCTCTGCTCCCCTGCTCCTCTGCTCCTCTGCTCCCCTGCTCCTCTGCTTTCTCTCAGTCCCCAGTCCCTTACATATAACCCCGCCAAACACCGACGAGAGAACCCTGTACTTGTACCTGCATGGCTGCAACTTCAATCGGGTTATATTTGGGGTTAGCGGGTTTGAGAGTGACGCGATCGCCACTTCTGTAAAAACGTTTTAATGTAGTACCGTGACCGTCAACTCTGGCGGCGACAATCGTGCCGTTTTTTAACTGATCTGGTTCGGGAACTGGACGTAAAAATACCAAATCTCCATCGGTAATTAAATCTTCAATCATGCTGTCGCCAGTTACCCGTAAAGCATAAGTTTGTGCTGGTAAAGTAAAGTTAGAAAAGTCGATATGATCAACAGCATCAGTAAATGGTTCAATTAAACCACCAGCTGCGATCGTTCCTAACACTGGCACACCTTGCTTAATAGGTCGTAAAATGCGAATAGTTCGCGCTTTACCCTCAGTCCATTCAATGTACCCTTTGGTACGTAAATGTTCTAAACGGCTTTGAATGGGTGCAGGTGATTTTAAATTCATCGCCTGCATCATTTGACGAATCGAAGGTGAATGCTGGTGAATGCGAATATATTCTGCCAGCCATTCATAAAGTTCTTGTTGAGCTTCTGTTAGGCGTTCCATAAAATAATAGGGCGGTTAATTATAAATGTCCCTAGAACATTAGTACTACAAAAAACCTTTAATAACAAGATAAAAATAAAAATCTCAAAGGCAAAAGAAAGACAATTTACATTTATTTTGCCTCTTTATTTTTGAATTTTATAGCAGTGCAGGGGAAAGAGAACAGGTGACAGGTGAGTCCAGTCCTGTAGGCGGGTTTCCCGCAGTAGGGAACTGGCGAACCCGGAGGGGGACAGGTTTAAAAGCTACTTGCTATCAAGATTCTATGCTTTATTTATTTCCTAAGCTATGGGGCGATGGCGTTCCGCCCAGCGTAGCTGATCGCCATACCAGATAGATTAGTTCATAAAAAGGGTAAAAGCTTCTTCCTTTCCCCTTTCCCCTTTCCCCTTTCCCCTTTCCCCCAGTTCCTTACTCTGCCCCTAAGATACTAGCTAGCAAAGCTTTTTGCACGTGCATCCGATTTTCAGCTTGTTGCCAAACTCGTGATTGAGAACCTTCGATGACTTCTTCGGTAATTTCTTCACCACGATGGGCTGGTAAGCAGTGTAAAACAATTGCTTGTGGATCAGCAAGACTCAATAACTGTTCCGAGATTTGATATGGTTGGAAAATAGGGAAGCGATCGCTTGCCTCTGCCTCTTGCCCCATACTCGCCCAAACATCAGTGTAGAGTACAGATGCGCCTTTAGTTGCTAATTCTGGGTCATGAGTTAGCAAAATTTCCGCTTTCCCATCAGCTATCGCTTGTGCTTGGGCGACAACTTGAGGATCTGGTTCATATCCAACAGGTGTGGCAATTCTCACATTCATGCCCGCCAACGCACAACCCAGCATGAGAGAATTAGCGACATTATTACCATCACCAACATAGGTCAAAGTTAAGCCAGAAATTGTCCCAAAACATTCTTGTACTGTGAGTAAATCTGCTAATATCTGGCAAGGATGTTCTAAATCCGTCAGGGCATTAATCACAGGAATTTTCGCATAATCAGCAAAAGTTGCTAACTCCTGCTGTTCAAAAGTGCGAATTGCCAAAATATCCAAATATCGATCTAACACTCTTGCGGTATCTTGTACTGGTTCTCCCCGACTAACTTGAGTGACATTGGGATTGAGATCAATTACTTGTCCACCCAGTTGGTACATAGCCACAGTAAAACTAACTCTTGTACGAGTTGAGGCTTTAGAAAATAACAAGCCCAACACTTTATTACACCGCAACTTCAACTGTTGTGATTTCAATTGGGTTGCCAATTGCAGGAGTTCTTGAAGTTCTGTAGGAGTTAAGTCTGCCAGACTTAACAAATCTCGTCCTAACAATGCTGCCATGCTTGTGTTTTGTTAAAGAATAATTATAAATCTCTGTTCCTTTGCCCAGTCAAGTCAAACTAAACACTGTTGGTAAGAAATTTCCTAATTCGCCTTTGGGGATTATCTGGGAAATGAGAAGGTTTCCAAGCTTCATCCACCTCAAACGTAACTTGACTAGAGCCAACCTTCATCTACTGGCTGAAATTAATATGCACTAGGGGTAGACAAATAAATTAGTTGTGCTAAAATAATAAATCGGTGAGTGCGTTAGAGCAAATACCAAAAATGCCAGCATAGCACAGTGGTAGTGCATCCGACTTGTAATCGGAAGGTCGTCGGTTCAAATCCGACTGCTGGCTTTAATATAAAATGAACAGTTCCTAAAGCAGGATGTGTACTGATAAATATATGGCTGTTTTCTTCTAGAGTTTTGGTTAGATAATTGGAGAATTGGAGCAAAAATACCTGGTTGTTTTAAATGTATACAAAAATACATTTTAAGGTGATAGATTTTTTTTGAGATTTATTCTATATTGTTTTTGTAGTACATATGAACCATAAAACTCTACTCAACACCATTAGAACGTTGTTGATCAATTTTCTACATATAAAAAATAAATAAGTACAGTTTCCCATTATAAAATAATAGCCTTACTCCTAAATGAATGGAGGTAGTTAACGATAGACTCTTAGGCTTCCCTGAGTAGGAAGACAAAATTATGAATAAATCACCTATTTTAGATTGGAGAGAACAACTTGGACTTAGCGACAGACGACCCCCGAATTTCTTTTGTAGCCTTGAAGAAATCTACGCAGGTGATCAGCCTCCTTCACAGACACACGCCATGCGTAGAGCATGGAAAGATTTAGAACTTGACGGAATTTTATGTATCAATAATGCACCCTACATTTATTTTAAAGAAGTTTCTGGTAGAAATTATGACCAGATGCGTGAATTACATCGCCAGATTTGGAACCAGGGTATTGCCCCTTTACTTGTAGTCGTTAGTCCTACTGAAATTCAAGTTTATTCTGGACTTGCACTTCCTGCCAAAGATGAACAAGGTGTTGACCAACAAGACCGTCTTGTTCAAATATTAAGTCGCGTATCTGATGAAATTGAACTCAGACAATTTATTAGATCAGTAGAACTTGGCGAGTTATTTAGAAAAAAACAAAAATCTTTTAACCCAGATAGGCGTGTTGATCGCTGCCTACTCAGAAATATTCAGGCTGCACGTCATAGTTTATTGGAAGAAGAAACTGATCATGCTCTAGATATTAGAACCGTCAATGCTTTGCTATGGCGCACAATCTTTACCTGTTATCTAGTTGATAGAAAAATTATTAATCATTCTTATTTTAACAAGATAGGTGCAAGAGATTGTCACAGACTAATTGACCTTTTGGAAAGAAACGAACCTGATGAAGCCAAGCAACTTTTATATGCTTTATTTCAACAACTTAAACATGACTTCAATGGTGACTTGTTTGATGTTGATCTTCAATCCGAAAATAAACTCATTAAAGTTAGACATATTAATATTTTAAAGAATTTTCTTCGTGGTGATGATATAAGTAGTGGTCAAATTTCGCTGGGGTTTTGGGCTTATGATTTTAGTATTATACCAATTGAAACTATAAGTAGTATTTATGAACATTTTCTTGACACACAGGAAAAGCGAGAAAGTGGCATATACTACACACCAAGATTTTTAGTTGAAATAGTTCTTGATACAGCATTAGATAGATGGACTTCCTTATTAGAAAAACGTTTTCTTGACCCAGCTTGCGGTTCAGGTATATTTCTAGTAGCGATTTTTAACCGATTAGCTGAAGAATGGCGTATCAAGCACAGAAGTGTTAGCAATAACAATGATGAACTTGCAGCAGCCTTAATTAATATTCTCCAGAAAAATCTTTTTGGCATAGATGCAGATTCTAGTGAAACGGCTTGTCGTATTGCAGCATTTAGTTTATATCTTGCTTTTTTAGACCAGCTTGATCCTAGAGATATTCAGAAACTTCAACAAAAGGGAAACGCCCTTCCAAAATTAGTAGGTCATAACCTTATTTGCAAAGATTTTTTTGAGCGAAATTTGCCTATATCTGGGAATGAATTTGATTTGATAGTAGGTAATCCACCCTGGGCAAAAGTGACAGGAAAACAAAAAAGTTTTATGGAGAAGTGGTGCGAGGAAGAAAAGTATACAATTGCTCAAAGACAGTTGGCTTGTGGGTTTGTGTGGAAGGCTCCGCAACACTTACGGGATGAAGGACGCATTTGCTTTTTACTTCCAGCAGGAGTTTTATTTAACCACCAAGATAAAGCAATAGACTTTCAAAATGAGTGGTTATCAACATATACTCTTGAGAAAGTAATTAACCTATCCGATATGAGATTTTACCTGTTTGACGGTGCTGACCGTCCTACACTCATCGTCAGGTATCGGAAGGAAAAACCTGATAGAAAAACTAGCACCATAGACTATGTAGTTCCTAAAACTGAGTTAGAAACAATTAGGGCAGAAATTCTATCTATCTCACCAGAAGATCAAATCAAAGTAAGACTTAGAGAAGTCTTATATGACCTCAATAAAAAAGAGACTGCACTAATTTGGAAACAATCCTTTTGGGGAACCCCTAGAGATATAAAATTTTTAGAAAGATTGTCTGACTTACCATCACTAAATGTTTTAATAGATACTTTAAAAAAAGCGGAAAGCAAGAGAGAAAAGCAATGGTTAATGAGTCGAGGTTTTGAACCTGAAGGAGCTAAGGATAATCCCAATAAAGTTATATTATCCGAATGGACTCCAAAAACATTATTTTTGGATGGAAAAAGTAAAAATATTGATTTAATTGTTTACGAATCTGATTGTACTTTTGTGGGCAATCGTTTTAAAAGGCTTCGGAGATTGCCACATCAAGATATATTTACCGCTCCACTTGTAATTGTAAGTAAAAGCTTGAAAGTAGCTTTTGCGGACTTTGATGTTGTTTTCCAAGATGCACTTCGAGGTATTCATGGTAAGCCAGAAGATACCGAAGTTCTTATGTTTTTAGCTGTTGTTTTAAACTCTGTTTTAGCAAAGTATTTCTTATTCCATACAGCATCTACTTGGGGTATTGAGCGTGGTGATATACGTGTTTCAGAACTACTTAGATTTCCATTTTTATTGCCAGAAATGACTCACGATCCTTCTAGAGCAAAAGAAATCATTCAGCAAGTAGTAGAAAAAATTAAAAATCTTAAAAAGCAGATTAATGAAAATTTTTTGTTGAATCGTCAGCAGGCGGTACAGAATGAGAAGGACGAATTACTTAAATATGTATATGAATATTATGATATTGATGAATATGAACAAATATTAATAAATGACACTATAAATATTTCCATACCAAGTATTCAACCAAATCGAAAGACTTGGCCTATTCCTACACTGGTTATAAGTAAACCTCAAGAACGCAAAGAATATCTAAAGCTTTTATGTGATGTACTTAATACTTGGGCGCGTAAAAGTCAGTATACTATAATTGGCAACGTTATAAGTTCTCCTAAGATGGGTGCAGCAATAATTGTTTTAGAAAGAAAAATTAATGTAGAGCAAAACTGGGTAGATATTGAGCAAGAGTCAACACAGGAATTAGATATTATTCTCAGGAGAATTATTAATCTTTTACCAGATCAGCAAGGAAGCATTAGTTTTTTGCGAAATCTCAAAGTTTTCGAGCAAGACAAGCTGTATATTTTTAAACCGTTAGCTCGTCGCTTCTGGACTAAGACTTCTGCCTTGAATGATGCAGACGAGATAGCTGCAGCAATCCTCAGTAGCAACTATAAGGAAAGCTGATGGCAATAGTAGGTAATACTAGTCTTTGGGCAGATACTTTTCCTGACTATCTTATTCCAGATATTTTAGATTTGGTATTGTCTGCATGGGAAGTTTTTAGTAAACCTAAAATTGATGACCATGAAGTACCCATAACTAAGCGTTTTAGAGCTATTCTGAGACAGCAAAGAGATTTGGTAAGATTACCTGTCATAATTGACCGTGAAATTCCAGAGGATGACTTAGCAACTGGAACCGAAAAAGGACGGATTGATTTGCGATTTATCTCAATTGAAAGATGCCGTGAAGACGTTTATTTTTCTTTTGAATGCAAACGACTTAATGTAATTTCAAAAGATGGAATACGCCAATCTCTAGCCAAAGATTATGTAGTAGATGGAATGATGAGATATATTACATCACAATATGCTTCTAGGCTTCTCTGCGGAGGGATGATCGGTTACATTATGAATAGCGATTCAAAAACTGCCATCAAAGCAGTAGATAGCCAAGTGAAAACTCAGTGTAAAGAACTGCGAATTAGTCCACCAAGCGGTTTATGCCAATCTTCTATCAAAGAAAATCACCCACACATAAAAGAAACCGCACACATACTCTCTCGCCAGTTTGTCATCCATCATGTGTTTCTGCCACTATGAATTAACGATGCTATCAAAAATGCTATCGGGATTTGTGAAGGTGACAGCTAGTTTTCAGCCAGCCACAGAGCATTCATCGCCTGTACTCAACAAACGCTACCTAATCTATTGGAAAAAATATTGGCATTGATACGCCCCAACTTAATCCATTTAAGGTTGTGTCGGCTAAAAGTCCTCAAGGTAGAGCCACCCTTGATATTACTTACCTAGACCACACCTTGAGAATTGGGCGTGGGGGCGATCGCAGTTTGTCAGTACCGATGAATTACAATAGTTGACGTAGTTGTTCTACAATATGCTCTTCGAGTTCTTGTTTTTCTCGGTTACTTGCAGAACGTTGGTAATTTTTCCCTGTTTGTTGGATAAATTTACGTTTCTCAGCTTGGGAGGCTTTGCCAGAAAAATTCTTCTGTAGTTCTTCCCATGTTTGCAGCGCTACAGCTTCACCAAGCTGGACAAGTGCCGCAGGCAATAACTTTTTGGCTTCAAGGCGAACATCTTCCTCAGTTTCCAAGGAGGATAAGTCTACATGGCTAAAATCCAGATCAATGGGAAATTTACTCATTTAACTCAACTGTTAGAAATGACTATTGGCTCTTTTCTTGTGGAACGTTACTCAATTAAACCCTATTAAAGAGAATATTGGTTGATTTATCAATCTCTGCGGTTAATTTGCAGTCAACAAGAGCAAGTATTCTCAGAGGATGTTTGGAAAGTCGAAAAGTATACTAATGACCCCTCTCCAAACCTCTCCCCTAAAAGGAGAGAGGCTTTAAAACCCCCATTCCCTTGTAGGGAAGGGGGGCAGGGGGGTTAGGTCTTTAAAATTTTGATGTCAGCAATAATACTTTTCAAACATCCTCTCATTTACCATAGGTGTTGACTAAATAATTTTTACACAACCACACATCGTCAGGCGATTACGTCACAATAGGAATAGGCAATCATAGAGGGTTTTGCTATGTTTCGTCTGACTCAAATTCTGCGGAACTTATTCATTCGCCTGGAAGGTCTGTTTAGCGTTTTATTCAAAGGTTTGTTTAGTTTTGTCAGCAATATTTTGAGATTTTTCGCTGGTTTGTTTGGATTTACTCAGTCTGAGTATTTCTTAGAAACAGATGAGGCGCAAACCATGAAAAAAGCTTCGCCTCCAGAGCCTGCTGCTAATGTTCATAATGCTACTCCTGAAACTTTTGTCACTCCCCGCCGCCGTCCTAATTCTAAAAAAATAGACGACTATTACATTAATATGGCTCGTGAAGTGAACAAAAACTAAAGGTTTGTTGACAGTTGACAGTTGACTGCTAACTGTCAACAGCCTATATAAAATGATGTACAACAATAGATGTTCAAGATAATACTTCCACTTCCAGTTCAGGGTACTATCTTTGACTGCAACTCAGTATAACGAGCGAGAACAAGTCATCGACCAGCAGCAAATATTTGTGCGGCAGTTAGATTGAGATTGGGAAAAGTTGGAGAGATAATTTTTTGTTTTCCCCGAAACTGATTTCCTTGATAAACACCATCGACTAACTGATAAATGGTCATCACAGGTTCTTTAGATGAACCTATATAACGTTTACCTCCCAGTCCTAAGTAATCTGCAATCCAATATTCTCCAATTCCTAATGCTTCTCTTCGAGACGCTACGCGAACATAATCTTCTACTTTACGGGCATAGTCATTTTGCCAATTCGTACTCACAACTTCAACTACTAATTTGACAGAGTTACCCAATGTAATTACTGGCTCAGTTTGCCATAATGGTTCATTTGTCAAAGCTGTCTGATCAATAATTACAACATCGGGTCTAAAAGCAGAATTTAAACCTAATGGTTTAATCAGACATTTCATGGGAATAAACCAGGGCAAATCAAGTAGCTCAATTGCTACATTCAGCTTACGGTTAATTAGTCCAGCTACCTGTTCATGAAGTCCAGTAGGTTCCAAGTCAATGAGTTCTCCATCAATTAATTCGTAGCGTACATCGTCCAGATACCCAGCAACAAATGTCTCAAAGCTAATAGAACCCGTATTAGTAGTAGCTGATATCATAAAATTTATGGTTTTCTAGAGAATGAGCAAAAACTTTTCTCACCCAACATCTACAACAAATCTACAATAAAGGTATTGCAGTTATCGCCTCATTACACTCAAACGGATGAACAACAAGAGCAAGCCAGACTGGGCTGGTGAAAGTTTACTCTCCAATTTCGTGAATTTGTTAATTCAAACTAAACCCATTTACGGGGTGATGAAGCAACAAGCGAGAAAAGTTCTGATTAACACGGCTGAGAAAAACGGTATTCCCTGGCGTAAGAACTATGAAGCACTCCAAGCATCACCTGCAAAAAAAATGCTGGGGGCTGTAACTAATCCTCATGTTATCTATCCTGATTATTATAGAGTACCGTTTCATGCTTACTCGGAAGGTAACTTGTGCTGGGATGCGGCTTTTGAAACTGAGTCGGCTACCTATGCGATGGCGTTACGGGTATGGCCGCAAGAAAATCTTACTTGGGAAGCTGCCCATGCTAGGTTAAGAGGTACTTTTCATGATGCTTTAGGGACTTATGGCCCCAAGCAAGTCAGGGATATTTTAGATATTGGCTGTTCTGTTGGGATTTCTACCTTGGCGTTACATCGTTATTATCAACGCCGGGAAAGATATCCAGTCCGTACTGTAGGTTTAGATTTGTCGCCTTATATGCTGGCTGTGGCCAGGACTAGGGATGTTAATAGTGAAATAGCTGAGTGGATTCATGCTAGAGCAGAACATACTGGTTTACCAGCTCAATCTTTTGATTTGGTGACTCTGCAATTTGTTACCCATGAACTACCAAGTTACGTTAGCAAGGAAATTTTTGCAGAAGCTAAGAGATTATTACGTCCCGGTGGTTATATTGCCATAGTTGATAATAACCCGCGATCGCCTGTCATCCAAAATCTGCCCCCCGTCCTCTACACTCTCATGAAAAGCACTGAGCCTTGGAGTGATGAATACTACAGTTTTGATATTGAGTCCGCCCTACAAGAAGTAGGCTTCGCGCCACCTATCACAGTCCCCAGCGACCCCCGGCATCGGACAATTATTGCTGAGTGCTGAGGTCAGTTATCAGTTATCAGTTATCAGTTATCAGTTATCAGTTATCAGTTATCAGTTAACATCACCTGATAACTGATTAAGTCTCTAATCCATAGTTCACAGAAAGGGTCAAGGCTTTTCTCTTTCCCTTTCCTTCCCCTTTCCTAAGTATAAATTTACTTCTCAAGGTTTACTCGGTAGTGGTTCTAAACCATTAGCTATTAGCTATTACCAATTACCGACGAAAACAACCATATTATTAAGTAGGGCTTGCTGAACTTGGTATTATAGCGTTTCCCAATCTACTGAGGTACTAAGTAAAAATCCTCTGCGTTTTCCTCTGCGCCCCTCTGCGTTTAAACAGAATAACTCTGTACCTCACTTGCTTAGGAATTGCTATATAGGTAATTATCCGAACTATTACTGACGATATGGTTGGTTTAGTTGGTAATAGGTAATTGTTTTCTCCGATTACCAATTACCTATTACCTATTACCAACCCTGACGATATGATAAGTGTTTAAGCGGACATGATATTAAAGATGGCCTTAACTAAATTTTCTGGGTCTACTGGCTTAGAAATGTGCTTTTGAAAACCTGCTTGGAGAGCTTGCTTTTCGTCTATTTCTCCGGCGTAGGCGGTGAGGGCGATCGCTTTTATCAATCCGCCTTTGTTTGCTGTCAAAGTCCTTACCTGTCGCATGAGCATATAGCCATCCATGTCTGGCATTCCGATGTCGCTTACCATCACATCGGGTAGGGATTTGCTGAATACTGTCAATGCTTCAAGTGCGGAACTGGCTGTGATTACACTTGCTCCTGCTTGTTCTAAGAGGAAAGCTACAAAGTCTCTTGTATCGGTGTCATCATCTACTACTAAAACTTGAACACCATGCAGCCCCAAGGAGGCTTCCAAAGATGGTGAATCTTGAGTGACATTCGGCTGAATTGGCATCAGTGGCAAGTTTAGGGTGAATGTAGCGCCCATACCTTCACCTTCACTTTCAGCCTGAATTGTACCACCATGTAGCTCGACTAAGTGACGGACGATCGCCAAACCTAAACCCAGTCCCCCAAACTTCCGCGTAGTGGCGCTATCAGCTTGACGGAAATAATCAAACACATAAGGTAGGAAATCGCTAGCAATGCCTTTACCTGTATCCCTAACGGTGATTTGTGCTTGATTGCCTACCTTTGCTAATCGTACCTCTACCAGTCCACCCGTAGATGTAAATTTAACAGCGTTAGAGAGTAAATTCCACATGACTTGCTGTAAGCGGGTTGAGTCGCCAGCAACTAGTCCTACTCCCTCCTCCAGGTTGACCTCTAGGCGAATAGAATTGGCTTCTGCTGCCAGTCGCACAGTTTCCAATGCCGCTTTAATCACCGATGCTGGATCAACTGGGCTGATAGTCAGCCTGATTTTACCCCGCAAAATCCGCGAGATATCTAACAGGTCTTCAATCAATTCTACTTGCAGCTTGGCGTTACGCTCAATAATTGTTACAGCTTGTTTGGCTTTGGCTGCGTCTAACTTGCCGCCTTGGAGTAACCTAGCCCAACCCAAAATCGGGTTGAGGGGCGATCGCAATTCGTGAGATAGCACTGCTAAAAATTCATCCTTAATGCGGTTAGCAGCTTCAGCTTCTTCCCTTAACCTTTCTGCTGCTGACCTTGCTTGCTGTTCGGCTTGGTATAACCGGGCATTTTCCACAGCCACAGAAGCCATTTGCGCTAACTGCACCAAAATTGCTTCATCTGCGGCGGTAAAATCCCCTTCATATTTGTCAGAAAGCTGAATTAAGCCGATGTTTTTGCCGTCTCGCCCCACCAAAGGAGCCGCCAGCCAGCCAAGCATGGGCGGATGGTTTTTTGCCTCTTTACCAAAACCTTGCCAACGTGGATGTGTTTCTAGTTCGGCTTGAGTCAACCTGATTGGGTGATTGATATGGCATACATAGCTATAGATGCCCGTCCCATCTGGCTTTTCATGGTAATTGCGCCATTGAGCATACTTATCGGATAAGTAGATGGCAGAAATCGCCTGCGCCCAGTTCTGGGCAATTGTCATACTAGTGACAGCTTGGTGAGAACCGATAATTAATGCTGCCTGATCTGTCATTACCTGCAACACTTGTTCTACAGAAAGGGCAGAATTAACTGCGAGTGCGGCTGTAGTTAATCCTTGCAATTGGTAGACGTAGTGGCGTTCACGGGCGAGTAGTTGTTCGCGTTCTAGTTCGGCTTGTTTGCGCTCGGTGATGTCAGCAGCAAAAACAGTCAACCCATCGGGCGAAGGATAAACCCGATGTTCATACCAACGATTCCAGGTGGCGTAGAAATACTCAAACTGGACTGGCGTTTGTTGATTAAATGCTTGGTGAAATTGAGTATAAATTTCCGTGTCAACGGTATCTGCAAATATCTCCCAAATGCTGTGATGGAGAATCTGCTCACGCTTCCTTCTAATGAGCTGGCACAAGCGATCGTTAGCATAAATATATCGCCAGTCGCGGTCAAGGACATAAAAGCCATCATTGATGCTGGACAAGATAGTTTCTACATTCTGCTTTGCTGTTTCTGCTTCTAGGCGCAATGTCTGCTCCTGCTCCATTGCATCTCGCCGCAGTTGGGACAACTTCAAAGTTGCCTCAACCCGCGCCAACAATTCACGAGCCGAAAACGGTTTAATTAGATAATCATCGGCTCCAGCTTCTAATCCTTCAACTTTGGCTTCTTCCCCAGCTCTTGCAGAAAGCAGAATAATCGGAATTTCACGAGTGCGATTGTGACTGCGTAAGGCTCCCAGTAGACCAAAGCCATCCAGACGGGGCATCATCACATCCGTCAGCACCAAATCCGGCAGTTGCTCACCTATTGCCTCTAGTGCTGCCATCCCATCAGTTGCCGTTTCTACCACATAATACCGACTCAACAATCGCTTCACATAATCCCGCATATCTGCGTTGTCATCAACTAGCAGAATCCGGGGTGAGGAAGGTGATAGATTATAGGGGACAGGTGAGACAGCGCTGTAGGAGGGTTTCCCTCCGTAGGCGACTGCGAACCCGGAGGGTGATAGGTAATCCTCACTGTTCCCCGTTCCCTGTACTCTATCCCCAGTCCCCAGCCCCATGAACCCTATACCCTCTTCCCTATCCCCTGTACCCTGTCCCCTGTAACCTTCCTCCGGCAACCAACGCAAGGCTTCCTCAATATAAGGAGCCGCACCCAAGGCGGTGGAAACCTGGGTTCTTGTTCCCTGAATTCTATCTGCTGGTAAATGGGATGTACCTGTGGGAATGGTGATGGTAAAGGTTGTACCTTGCCCTTCTATACTGGTAACTTGCACTTGACCACCATGTAAGCGTACCAACTCTTGAACTAAGGCCAGTCCAATACCGGAACCTTCTTGAGTTCTCCCCCGCGCTCCCTCGACGCGGTGAAAGCGCTCAAACAATTGGGGTAACTCTGCTTGGGGAATGCCGATTCCCGTATCGCTGACTGTTAATTCTACTTGCTGTTGTCCCTGTTTTAAGGTGACGGCGATCGCACCAGTAAAGGTAAATTTAAAGGCATTCGACAGCAGGTTAAGTACTATTTTTTCCCACATCTGGCGATCAACATACAAGGTTTCCGCCAGTGGTTCACAGTTGACAATATACTCTAACCCTGCTTGCTCCATCGCCGAGCGAAAAATGCTGGCTAACTCGGCAGTGAAGGCGGCTAAATCTGTGGGTTCATAAACTGCTTGCACCCTTCCGGCTTCAATGCGAGAAAAATCTAGTAAGGTATTGACCAACTTCAGCAAGCGTAAGCCGTTGCGGTGGATTAATGCTAGTTCTTGCCTTCGTTGGGTGGGTAAGTCATCTGCGGCTACTAAGTCTTCCAACGGACTCAGCATTAAAGTTAGGGGAGTGCGAAATTCATGGGAAACATTACTAAAAAAGGTGGTTTTGGCGCGGTCGAGTTCTGCTAAAGCTTCGGCGCGTTTGCGTTCTTCCTCATAAGCTTGTGCATTGCCAATACTGGCGGCAATTTGCGCCGATACTAAGTTCAGAAAATCTTCGTAATTCTCATCGAATAGGCGGAATGGGTTTAAAGCCGCCACTAATACCCCTGCTTTTCCCGTGCGTCCTGATGGTGCGATCGCCACTACAGCCACTTGATGGGGTGGTTGATCCCAGGCTCCTGTAGGCAAATCACCAAATGGTTGTAAATTAGATATGAGGTAGGGTTTATGGCTTGTCAACACCTCGCCAAAGTTCCATAGTGAATCCTCTTCCAAACCCACAGTTTCGGGAACTGCTAGATGTCCACGCTCAATTCCGCAGGTTCCCGCCAAGGTGACACATTGCTGCTGTGGATCAACCAAATAAATCATCGCAAACGGCAAGTCGTAGGGGTTGGTTGCCAGACAATTGCTGCTGAGAATGCAGGCTTCCTCAAATGTACGTGCGTCTGCTGTTTTGGCTGCCAGTTCCTTTAATAGTGCCAACTGTCTTTCGCCAATGATGCGGGGTGTATCTTCAGTGTTAGCGCAGATAATACCCCCGGTGCTACCATCATCATTTGGCACAGGGCTATAGGAGAAGGTGTAGTAAGTTTCCTCTGGGTAGCCGTTACGCTCCATGATTAGCAATAAGGCTTCATCGTAAGTACCCTGATTTTGGGAAAGTGCTGTGGCTGCACGGGGTTCCACTTGATCCCAAATTTCCCGCCAAACGATCGCCGCAGGCTGTCCTAGCGCCTCTGGATGCTTACCACCAAGAATCGCTCTATAGGCATCGTTATATAAATTGATTAACTCATCACCCCACCAAACAAACATAGCTTGACGAGATGTCAACATAATGCGTACAGCCGTTTTCAAGCTCTGTGACCAAGTTTCCACCGCACCCAGCGACGTTTGCGACCAATCGAGCGATCGCATTAGCGCCGCCATCTCACTATCGCCGATAAAGAGATTTTCACTAATTTGAGAGTTCATCTCTTGGATCACGGTAACAGTCCCCGAATCACGCTGCTGTGGATCAGTTGATACACAGCTATCCTTTTTCCAATTCTATCTATTACAACCTAGCCGATATTGCCGATAAATACTACAAAAATCCTGCTGATTCTTAATTACACCATGAATGTAGCACTAGTCACCTATCTGTAGTGCTGAGTAGGTATTGGGGGGAGATGAGGGGAAAAGGTTAAAGGGGGAAAGGGGAAAGGGAAGCATTTAAATCCTTTACCCCTTACCCTTTTCCCTTTCTCCTATCTTCCCCCAGTCCCCAGTCCCCAATCCCCAATCCCCAGTCCCCAGTCCCTAACCGTTCACTGGTGATTCAACTACACCTACAGGACAAGAAACATTGGTTCCACCTAAACCACAATAACCATTGGGATTTTTCGCTAGGTATTGCTGATGATAGGCTTCGGCGTAGTAGAACTCAGGGGCATCGATAATTTCTGTGGTAATTTTTCCATATCCTGCTTTGCTGAGGGCTGGCTGATAAGCATCTCGTGAAGCTTCCGCTAGCTGTCTTTGCTCTGGGGAATAGACATAAATACCAGAACGATATTGAGTCCCTACGTCATTACCTTGGCGCATTCCTTGGGTGGGGTTGTGGCTTTCCCAAAAAACCTTGAGTAATTGGGTGTAACCAATGACTTTCGGATCAAACACGACCAATACTACTTCGTTGTGACCTGTCAACCCCGAACATACTTCATCATAGGTGGGGTTGGGTGTAAATCCAGCAGCATAACCAACGGCTGTGGTGTAAACCCCAGGCTGTTGCCAAAATTTACGTTCTGCTCCCCAAAAACAACCCAAACCAAACAATGCTGTTTCTAATCCTTGGGGGAAAGGAGGTTTGAGTGGGTTGTTGTTGACATAGTGGTGAGCTGGTACAGACATTAATTGCGCCCTTCCTGGTAAGGCTTTCTCAGGGGTGGGCATTTCTAGTTTTTTGCCAAATCCGAATAGTGCCATTGATTGTGAGTGTGAGTTTTTATATACATATTTAATTTACTGAAAATTTTCCTGTTTCTGCGCGTTAAAGGAATATGTTGTGAAAAAGGGGAGTGGGGAAGGGGAAAGGCTGTATCCTCTGTTTTTCTGCTTCATGCCTAGTGGATTGACACAGCTAAAATAGTGCATTAGCAAAAAATCTCTCATCTTGCTCATCTGCGTTTATCTGCGTGCATCTGCGTTCATGTCATGTGGAAAAGTTAACGCTCCTACCTAACCCCCCAGCCCCCTTCCCTACAAGGGAAGGGGGAGCAATTAAAGCCTCTGGACTTTTAGAGAAGAGGAATGGAAGTGGGGTTTTTCAGATACCGTGAAAAGTCAGAGTAACTGTAGGGTGGGCAGTGCAGCGCCTAAAGTATGATATTGTGGGAAAAATACTAGCCTCTAGCCGCTAAAGTTTCTGTTTCCAACTCCATCGGTACAGAAGCATGGACTAAGGGTAACAATGGCCCTAGTTGTTCTTGCCCATTCACGGCTAAATCGCTATGACAAAGATAAATCCTCTTGGAAACGCGAGATAGCAAGTCAGTTAAAATTCTTTGGAGCCGAGTTTGTTCTGCTAATTTTTCATCTTCTGCTGTCCAAGGTTGTCCTAACCTATCCTGTAAGAAGAATGGCGCACCGAACAAGGTAGCTGCACCACCTTTTGCCCACAGGGGCGAACCAGCATCCAGCCAAAAATGCCACTGGTGAGATTTTCTGTTAGCACGATATTGGAAAATAGTTGCTAGGGTAACAGCTTTTCTCACTGAGCCGATGGGACGTACAGGGTAAGGGTTGGCTGTGATAGTACCTCGGCGGAGTAGTTGGATAAATTCGCCGATGGTGTTGGTGGCTGGGGACTGGGTATTGAGAAATTCCTCCTCTGCTCCCCTGCTCCCCTGCTCCTCTGCTCCCCTGCTTTGCCGTAACCTGGTGTCGATTTCCCAGTAGTGTTGGGCTGTTTCTAGTAGTTCTCGTAATGCGGCTAGTTGGTCATAGGGGAGGTTGCTCCCATTCCACAAAAAGCGCTGAATTGCTCTATCTAACAGGGAAATGGGGCTGGGGATGAGGCGGAGTTGTTGTTGCGATCGCTGTTCTTCTAGCCACTGTAATATTTCACTATAGGCTGTGGTGGCTGCGTAACCAATCCGATCCCAGCGTTCAAAGCTGGTAACAGGTAGCAAGTTGGGGTGGTCGGGATGGGGGACGAAGCAATAATCAGCAATTAATCCTGCTCTTACTGGGTCGATGTTTGTGGAGAGTGGGGACTGGGTATTGGGGAGCCAGTCGCGTGCGGAGGTTCCCTCCGTTGAGCGAACTGGCGTGACTGGGGATTGGGTTTCTGGGGGTTCTGGGGGTTCTGGTTTTCTGCTTAAAACAACCAGCATCTCAGCGACTGCATCTCGGTCTACTAAGCGCCCTAAACCTGGGTAGACTAGTGCCATCATGGTGAGTAATGCTCTGATGACTGGTGAGCTAATTAGGGGGCGTTGGTCATTGAGGGAATCAACGGGGATGTTTTGCTTGGTGAGGATTTCTATGATTGTATAACGGGCGATCGCATCTAAACCAGGGGCGATGATTGCTACTTGTTCTGGTTGTACTTGTTTTGATTTGATGGCGTTAGCAATAACTTCGGCGGTTTGGCGTAAGAGTTGGGCGCGGGATGTGGTTTGAATTGATTTGACTATCGGCGGTAAACCAGACAAAAACATCGGTTCAGTTAGTGATTCTACCATTGGCCCGGCTAGCCTATCTGCTAAGGATTCTGTTACACTCATCAAGGTTTCGACTTGACAGCGTTTTGCTAACCCTGCCATGTATTCGGGATCGGCTCCTAGTCCCAAGCGCACACCACCATCAGGATTGTAACTAAAAGCGGCGATCGCTCCTTGATCTAACAACACCTCGAATAAGTTCCGCACTACACCCGGATATTCATCTACATCATCAGCCAGCACTGCTTGATATCTTTTAGCTAGGTGTTGCTGGTAATTTTCATTGGTTAAAAGATGCTGACCGTAAAGTTCAGTAATAATTCCATAAGTTAAAAATCCTCTCTCTAAACACCAATTACGCCATTTTAGTAGTAAAGATGCCAAAAATTCTGGCTCTAAATCGAGATTATTATCTTCTAGTCCTGTTTGCAAAACCTCAGCTATCTTTTCGCAGGCTGTACCACTATAAGCCGCTAGCTGCATCAAGTCCAAAATGCGCCTGACTAAGCGATACTCATTTACTCCTGCACGGCGGAGGGTTGCTTCATCTAATTGCGATCGCCAGAGTTTTGTCGCTAGTTCTTGCTCAGTTTCTGGGCGTAATCTTACAGGAAATTGTGCCTTGAGATTCAGCAATTGAGTCAGTAAAGGCCAAAATAAAATTATGTCATCCTGAAAAAAACCTAATGGAGTTTTTACCCTAACTGGGTATTTTCCTTGAGTATTAGTAACAATTATATCACCCAGTTCTCGGCGATTATCATCATTAGCAGATAAAACTAAAACTCCGGGTCGAGCCTGTTGAATATCTAAAGATAAAGATACGGAAGTGCTTGCTTTTAATTTTGCTTTTTTAGTATAAAATAATTCAGGAACCTGCTGATTATTCTTTACCCAAGCACAAAATTGTTCTACCAAACGAGTAGTCTTACCACTACGGCTACCCCCAACAATCCAAATAGAATGAGAAACCACAAAATATCTCCTGAACAGATTTGTTAGTATATTTATTGCGTTAATTTTCAGTTATCAAAGCACCCCTACTCAGTAGTTACAAGCCAATTCCTACAATGAGAAATTCATTTTATAGCGAAAAAGTTTATCCCTTTCTCTTGTCCGCTTATCGATGGTATTTACGCACTCCAGAGCGTTCTTTAGAAGAAGCCTATAGAGCAGCATTAAACATTAGAGCTTTAGAAAATGAACATTTTAATGGTAACAAAATAGACTTAAATTCTCCCATCTACAGTAATAGTGTGATGGATTATTTCGAGGCTGACTTAGCCCAACAATTGAAGATAGCTAGAATGCGGCTAACTGAATTTCGCTTCAGCCGTTGGTTTTCTAATGAATCCAATCAAAAAGCTGCTCGGAAAGCGGGTATAGAGTATGCCAGTCAGGCTACTATCTTAGAAAAATTAAAATTTATTGATGATATAATTTCTAAATATACCATTGCTGATAGTGAAATTGCACCATCTGAAGTTTCAGCAGTAACGGTTAAGGAAAATAACTCAACCTTGCCTAACGATCAGTCACTCACCTATACTGTAAAAACTAATGAAATTGATAAGAATAATTTAGTCGAGCGGATTTATACGCCAACATCACCTCCACAAGTAGTGAGGAGAACAGAACAAAACAAAAGACCAAAGGGTAAAGCCGATACAACAGGTGTTTTGCCACGTTCTATCTTGAGTACCATCGGACGTTTACAAATTGAATTAGACCCCAATGCCGAAAAAGATGTTGTGAATAATTTTCGGCAAGCTCAAAAAAGAAGTATCATATCCATTAGATTTATATTACTACTAATTATAGTACCTCTTTTAACCCATCAGTTATCAAAAGCTTTACTAGTTGGGCCAATTATTGACCGTTTTAAAACTCCACAGACACAGCAGATATTTTTAAATTCGGAAATGGAGGAAGAAGCCTTAACAAATTTGCATAGGTTTGAAGAAAGGCTAAAATTTGAAAGCCTAATTAGTAATGCACCACCTCTTTCTGCTGAAGCCATAGAAACTGAGGTAAAAAGAAGAGCAGAAGAAATCGCCACTGAGTTTCGCCGTGAAAGTACGAATGCAATTAAAAATGTTTTTGCTGATGTCTTTTCTGTGGGTGCATTTATCTGGTTACTACTTGTCAGCAAGCCTTCTATCATGGTACTTAAAGAATTTTTTGATAATGTCGTCTATGGCTTGAGTGATAGCGCCAAAGCATTTATCATTATTTTGTTTACTGATGTATTCGTAGGATTTCACTCTCCTCATGGCTGGGAAGTAATTTTAGAAGGTTTATCTCGCCACTGGGGACTACCAGCCAATAGAGATTTTATCTTTTTATTCATTGCTACTTTCCCTGTAATTTTGGACACTATATTTAAATACTGGATTTTCCGCTATCTCAATCGTATATCTCCTTCCGCCGTTGCTACTTATCGCAATATGAATGAGTAAATTAAAATTGCTGTTGCGACTACATATGCTACCTAAAAGATTTATGTGGGTGACTTAGTCACCCACATACTCAAGAGTTTTGTAAATATCGTCTTACTTGATCAAAAAATAGTAAATATTAAGTAGTGGCGTGGCAAGGCTAAAATATGCGTAAGTCTTGACTTAGATACTTTACCGCAGACATTGGATGGTATCTTGCACCAGTTCCTTCCACTCGAAAATCACAGCCGAAAACCCTGATGATGATTTTTTCTTAACTGTCCCGAAAATTTGCTTAACTGTCTTAACTGTCCTTGCATATTGAAGGGCGATCGCTAGATGATACAAGCATGGTCTCCAAAAAACCCTCTAGCCTCAGATCCACTCTTCTTCCATAAGATGGTCTAAATAAATAATAGCAACATTCAGGGAGTAAAAAAGATGACAAGTGCGACTCAAGTCACAACAAATATTACATATACTGTATAAAAATTTATAAAATTCCTGGTTATTCAAGACAAAAAAGTATTAAATCTAATTCTTAAAGATATCAGTTTAT
This sequence comes from Anabaena azotica FACHB-119, assembly GCF_014697625.1. Classification (GTDB taxonomy): domain Bacteria; phylum Cyanobacteriota; class Cyanobacteriia; order Cyanobacteriales; family Nostocaceae; genus Trichormus; species Trichormus azoticus_A. Next base: position 54,167 of record NZ_JACJSG010000034.1, read on the forward strand.
TTATAGTATATGCAAACCCAAGTTGTTCAAGAGCGATCCTCAACAAATCTTTTTTCAGATTTTATTCAATTTTGGGAAGATGTAAAAGCGATCGCTGCACCTTACTGGTATCCCAATTCGGTAACTGAAAGAGCATTTTCCGACGTTATCCGCGCTTGGGGAATGCTTATCTTACTATTATTGCTAATTTTCAGTCTGGTCGGTGCAACTGCTTTTAACACTTTTATTTATCGCTACTTAATCGATGTCATTATTCAAGAAAAAGATGTTTCTAAATTTACTTATACCATAGCAATTTATGCTGTGGGGCTTGTTTTAGTCACATTCTTAATTGGATTTACTAGAGCAGTGAGGAGACAAATTTCTCTTGACTGGTATAAATGGCTTGATAATCTGATTTTAGAGAAATATTTGCACAAGCGGGCTTATTATAAAATTAATTTCCAAAGTGAGATTGATAACCCAGACCAACGTTTAGCTCAAGAAATTGAGCCAATTACTTATAATTCTCTAACTTTTTTAGCTAGTTTACTAGAAAAACTGCTAGCAATGTTGGCTTTTTTAGTAATTATCTGGTCAATTTCTCAAAAGATAGCTATAGGTTTAATTGTATATACAATTATATGTAATTTTATTGCAATTTACTTAACTCAAGAAATAATTAATATTAATCAGGATGAACTCGAATCTAAAGGGGATTATAGCTACTCTCTCACTCATGTTCGCAATCATGCCGAATCCATCGCTTTTTATCAAGGAGAAAAACAAGAACTGAATATAATTAAACGCCGATTTCTGATTCTGATCAAAAATATGCAGCGTCGAATTGATTGGGAAAGAAATCAGGCAATTTTCAACAGAGGATATCGAGCGGCGATAGAAATTGGTATGCTCTTGGTACTCGCACCCTTATATATGAGAGGTGAGATTGATTTTGGACAAGTGGGACAAGCTACTACAGCTAGCTATCAGTTTGCTACGGCTTTAGAAGAATTATTACGTGAATTTAGTACTTCTGGGCGATTTTCTAGTCATGCTCAACGTTTATCTGAGTTTACAGATGCTTTGGAAGAAGTAACTAAACAACCCGCAAATGTTAGTACTATTAAAACAATAGAAAATCATCAATTGGCTTTTGAGAATGTCACCCTACAAACACCCAATTATGAACAGGTAATTGTCGAAAATTTGTCAGTCAGTGTTCAGCCTGGAGAAGGTTTATTAATTGTAGGGCCAAGTGGTCGAGGTAAAAGTTCTTTGTTGAGAGCGATCGCAGGTTTGTGGGATGCTGGAACAGGTAGGTTGCTGCGTCCTCCCCTAGAAGATGTGTTATTCTTACCCCAGCGTCCTTACATCATTTTGGGAACCTTACGCGAACAGTTACTCTACCCCAAAACTAATCGTCAAATGAGCGACGCAGAACTCAGAGATATTTTGCAACAAGTCAACCTACAAAACTTGCTAATTCGCTCTGAAGGCTTTGATACTGAAGTGAGTTGGGAAACTATATTATCGCTGGGAGAACAACAACGTCTTGCTTTTGCACGACTGTTAATTACTCATCCCCAATTCACCATTTTAGATGAAGCCACAAGTGCTTTAGATTTAAGGAATGAAGCAAATTTATATCAACAGTTACAACAGACAAGAACAACGTTTATTAGTGCTGGTCATAGAGAAAGTTTACTTAACTATCATCAATGGGTTTTGGAACTTTCACAAGACTCTAGTTGGCGACTTATGACTGTGCAAGATTATCGAAACCAAAGAAATATAAATACTCAAACCACACCTAATAATGAACCTTCAAGTCAAACACAAATCTTGACGGAAACCAGCATAAATGTAGGTCTTTCTCATAAAGAAATGAGCCAATTAACTAACTATTCCATTAGTACTGTTAGAAGTAAGGCTAGTAAAGGAGAAACTATCACTACTAGGGATGGCTTGACTTACCGCTATGACAAGAACCCCACTGTGTTGAAATGGCTGAGGATTGAAAGTTAAGCAGGTACAGTACATTTTATTTGAGTGAGGTACACAAGGGCGGGCAAGATGCCCACCCCACAAGAATTTTACAATTTATATCTGTACCTCATTTACCAGCAATTCGCTGTAAGAATTATAGGACTTACGCAAGTGTCATCATCAAACTAACTCTAGGGTGCGTCAGCCCCAACCATCTCGTACAAATTCAAGGATTTTCCACATCTGACAAACCCTACTGGCGTGACCGGACTAATTTTGTGCATTAGCAAACTCTTGTGGGATGGGCATCTTGCCCGTCCAGTGCAGGCAAGATGCTTACACCACAAGAGTTATATTTAGGACTTACGCATGAAAACGAAAAATCAAGGGTTTGAACAAGGGTATAGGGGTATAGGGGTGTAGGGGGGTAAGCCTTCAAAACCTACACCCTTACACCCTTACACCCTTACACCCAGTCTTAACAGATAACATTGGTGCGTAAGTCCTGATATTTATGCAACCTTTTAGCCTAGACAAGCCACTCCTATTGTGCCAGTTGCATAAGTCCTGAGTAAAATAAGCTGAAACCTTCTTCCCTCTCCGCAGTTGCTCCACTTGGGCAAAGCCCTACGTTCCTGTCACTGCTCTCTACCTCCTACCTTAAACTATACTTATTTGCCAGATAGATTAGAACACTAACTAACCATTACAGATAACATAAAACTTTTCATTCTGTAACCTGTTACCTTTAACCTGTCCCCTACAATATCTCAAAGTTGCCTACGAGGTGATATTCAAATGCCAAAATGGAAAGTAGTAACAGAATTTTCATTTAATAGCGCTCACTACATTAAAGATTACAATGGCCCCTGCGGTCGGATGCACGGTCATAATTATCAAGTCCGTATTGAAGCATCATCAACAGAACTGCACTCTTCTCAGTATTGTCCACATCCTGTTATGGTAGCTGACTTTAGAACCTTACGTTGGGCTAAACAAGATGTTACCAAAGGAGGGCTAGACCACGGGATTTTAAATGAAGTCATGCCTCCTGAATATGAAACAACTGCGGAAATGATTGCTAAGTATATTTATGATGAAACAAAGAAACGAGTACCACCAAATGTACAATTAAAAGTTCATGTTTCGGAAACGCCTAATAGCTGGGTAGAATACGAAGACTAAAATAGGACTTACGCAAGTGTCATCATCACACTAACTTTAGGGTGCGTCAGCCCCAATAATTTCTTACAGATTCAAGGATTTTCCACATCTGACGCACCCTACCCCAAGTGCCAGTTGCGTAATTCCTGTAAAAGTAATATTTCAACAACAATTCAGCTATAATTGTCTTGATTAAGGGTGCATTATTATTCATAATGCACTTTTTATTTTTTGCTAATTGTTTTTGGTAATAGATATTTTTCTTAACTATGATAATATTTATGTAGTTAACAATATATAAATAAATGCTTAATTTTCAGTTCCTTGGGAAATATTAGAAGTTTTAACAAAATTTTATAATTTACATCTTTACACAAAGAATATTTTTTTGATAAGTATTAATCACTAGAGTCTAATATTTAGAGAAATTAAATTCTGTTAAGAAGTTGATATAGTGAACCAATTCTTAAACTTAATCAAGTTATAAATCGCTATGTAAAGCTTTTAATAATACTTGTCTCAGGTTATAGGTTAATCTCGTGATCTGCTGTTGTAATTGTGTAATGTGAAAGTAACTAAGATTAAGATGAAATTGAGGTCTGATGACTCCTAGAATTCTGCGTCAGCTATGGTCTTTAGTAGAAAACTGCCAAACAAAAACTCTCTTGCAGATGGATGATGCTAGCTTGGTGCAATGGTTAGTAAACCAGATGACAACCCAAGCGTTGCTAGAACCCACCGAAACCGATTACTTGGTTGACTATATTCAATCGCGGCTAGCTCTTATACGAGATATGGCTTATGAACGGCAGTAAACTAGTCCATAGTCAATGGCGATCGCTATTGGCTATGAACTATAGTTTATTGATTTTTGGCGGTTAAATAACCTTCAACTAAGCAATCAGAACCAACGACACGCCAACGTACACGTTCTAAAAGTAGAGCCTGTGTCATGGTATCAAATCCCAAATCACCTACAGGTGTTGGTGCATGGCTACCACCGATGATTTTCGGGGCAATAAAAGCTAGTATTTTTTGTACCGCACCACCAGCGATCGCACTAGCAGCCAGAGTACCACCACACTCCCACAATACGCTACAAAAACCGCGATCGTATAAGTGAGACATCACAGCATCCGGTGTCAGCGATGGTAACTCCATCACCTCCACACCCTTTTGCTGCAAAAATTTCTGAAACTCTGGGTTAGCACCCACTTGAGTCAAAACCAAAGTCGGAGCCTGGGCTGTATCCCACAGACGAGCATCGGTTGGCAAATCAAGCTGACGACTCATCACCACCCGCAAAGGATTATTTACCCCCTCCTGATGGCTAGTCAAGTAAGGATTATCTAGCCGTACTGTATTACCGCCCACAATTACCGCATCACAACCAGCCCGGAGTTGATGAACTTCACCACGAGCCGAAGGATTTGTTACCCAAGCACTATGACCAGAATTAGTAGCGATTTTACCATCCAACGTCATAGCATATTTCAAAATACCAAAAGGGCGCTTATAAAGGATACGATGTACAAAACCTTCATTTAGCTGCTCACAGGCTGCCGTTTCCACACCTACCAACACCTCCACCCCAGCCGCACGTAAACGAGCAATACCACCACCTGCAACCAGTGGGTTGGGGTCAACCATACCCACCACCACCTTAGCCACACCAGCCGCAATTAACCCTTCCGAACAAGGGGGAGTGCGTCCATAATGATTACAAGGTTCCAGGTTCACATATACCGTAGCCCCACGCGCCCGTTCGCCAGCCGCTCTCAGGGCAAAAACTTCGGCATGAGGCTCACCTGCGCGGGGATGAAACCCTTCCCCCACAATTTCCCCATCCTGAACAACTACCGAACCCACCAACGGGTTAGGCGAAGTCCGTCCTAAAGCACGACGCGCCAGTTCTAAACACCGTTGCATCATGCGGACATCAAAATCACTTGCAACCCCCTGTGCTGATGCCTGTGTTGAGGGTTCATGTTGCTGAATATTATTAGGTTGGGATGCACCTGCTTGAGCTACCACTGGAAATTTATCCATAATCTTGGAAATTACTGTCAATATTTTGCACGCTAACTGCTCTGATAGCGATATTTCAACAGTAATATCCTTTGTCAATAGTCAACAGTCAATAGTCAATAGTCAATAGTCAACTGATAACTGTCAACTGATAACTGATAACTGTCAACTACCGACTTTCCGACAGTTTTATCCGCTCCCACCAAAGATTGAGCGGATAATACAGCACAGGGGCCCAAAGACTGCTGAGGATGGCAGAGGCGAGGGCGACACGTTGATAGTATGCCCAGATGTATTCGGTTGGGCGATCGCCTGCTAAAATTAGTAATAATGCAAAAATCGTTTCTGCCACAATTGCCATCACAAAAACAATCAAGGCAATAGAAATAAAATCTTCTTGAATGAAACGCTGCTTTTGAATTAATCCAGTCAGCAAACCCACCACTCCCAAAGTGATGGCATGGGAAGGTTCAGGTGATGTCATCGCATCCTGAAGAAATCCTAAGATAACACCTGCCAAAGCCCCAGCCCATAACGAACGCTTCACACTCCAAGCTACCACCCAAATCAACAGCCAATTAGGGCCAATTCCTAATAATTCCATCCCAGGTAAGCGGGTTGGCAATAAAAATAAACATAACAACACAGAGCCAAGCGTTATTCCCGAATCGAGTAGGTGAAGTAAACCGGGATGCTGACGTAACAAAGAGGTACGCCGTCTGTTAAATCTTCGCTGCGGCCGTTTTGATTTACCATTGAATGATGGTATCTTTATCATCGTGAAAATCTAATTGGATTTTTGTGATTCTGGGTTAGTTGGTTGTTTTTCTGGCTCTGGGTTTGTTGGCTTGGGATATACAGCCACCCAATCTAGAGAACTAATAGCCGGAAAAAGCTCAATTTTGGCAATAGATGCTGGTAGTTTCTTCAAATCCAATGACTTAATTCTGCCAACTGGCAAACCTGCGGGGAATCTTTGGCTATACATCGATGTAGAAACCAAATCCCCCACCTTCACATTCGGCACTTTTTCATAAAATTCCAGCACAGCTTCTGAAGAAGAATCTCCCCGGAGAACACCTTTAGCTGAAGTGCGGCTAATAGTCACACCAACTTGACTTTTGAGGTCACTAACTAACAAGATGCGGCTAGTGTTAGGTGTCACACTATCCACCAAACCAACTAGTCCTCCCTCAGCTTTAACAATGTAACCTTCTTTAATCCCGGAATTTGCACCCCTGTTAATAGTTACCTGTTGCCACCAATGGTCAGCGCTGCGTCCTATCACCCGCGCCGGAACGGGACGTGAAGCCAGTGGTTCTTGTTGAACGTAGCCTAATAAATCTTGTAGCTTTTTATTTTGACTTTCTAACTCGGTGATGCGCGTTTGCATTTCCAAAAATTGGGCAGACTTGAGACGTTCTTCCTGACGTTCCTCCAAACTCGGCCCGGTCTGCAACATTTGCAGAGGACGGGTAATAACTTGGTAGGCTTCCAACAAAAACCCGCCTTGAGTCTGACGCAACACCCAAGCACCACCAATTGCCAACCCTAATAAACCAACTTGTAAGGCTTTCCGGCCCCACCAACGACGTACAGTAACCATTTATACCTATTTTTAAATATAGAAGATACTGGATTCTATTTATTATGAAACCCAAATTGCTGTCAAATAGAACCCAATATCCCAAAATTTTTTTCCTACATATTTCGAGAACGTGCGCTAAAGACTCTCTCTAGCTGTTTAAAGTTCTCCAACACACGACCTGTTCCCAGAACAACGCAACTGAGAGGATCGGCGGCGATGTGGGTAACGATACCTGTTTCATGACTGATTAAAGTATCGATACCTTTAAGCAAAGCACCACCACCAGCTAGCATGATACCTCGATCAATAATGTCGGCGGCTAGTTCAGGCGGTGTCCGTTCTAAAGTCCGTTTCACCGCTTCCACAATCACAGATAAAGGTTCCATCATACTCTCACGAATTTCTGGGCCTTTAATAGTGACAGTTCTGGGTAAGCCCGAAAGCAAGTGTAAACCCCGAACTTCCATCATCAAGTCATCATCATCATGGGTGGGATAGGCTGAACCCATACGAATCTTAATGTCTTCCGCAGTCCGTTCGCCAATCACTAAGTTATGAACTTTCTTCATATACATAATGATGGACTCGGTTAATTCATCCCCAGCAATACGTACTGATTCGCTTAACACAGTACCTTGGAGACTTAACACGGCAACTTCCGTAGTTCCGCCACCAATATCAATAATCATGTTACCAGTAGGTTCCGCCACTGGTAAGCCAGCGCCGATCGCAGCTGCTACTGGTTCATCAATTAAATATACTTCCCTAGCGCCAGCTTGCGCCGCCGCATCCATCACAGCACGTCTTTCTACCCCAGTCACACCACTGGGAATCCCAATCACAATTCGGGGTAAGATTAAAGACCTGCCCTCATTGACCCTTTGAATAAAGCTTTTCAGCATCAGTTCCGCCGTATCAAAGTCAGCGATGACCCCATCCCGCAAAGGACGCAAAGCAATCACATTCTCTGGAGTACGACCCAGCATTTTTTTCGCCTCTTCCCCCACCGCCAAAGCTACCTTTTCATTTTGGTCGATAGCTACTACAGAAGGTTCTTGCAGAACAATACCTTTACCAGAAACATACACGAGGGTATTTGCTGTACCGAGGTCGATACCCATATCCCACGATGAACGAAAGTTCCTAAACAGCCCCACTCGTTTCTACGCCCCCTATCTGTAACAATTCTAGACTACATCTGATAATGCAAACAGTGCTGGATTTTATTATGATTTTGAGCATGAGTCCAGCCAAATCGACTATATTTTGCTAACTTTTGCCTAATTCTTATTTCCTCTGAGACATCAATTTCCTTGATATTCCATAACTCATTCAGTATATCCGTATAATTTTGCCATTTTGTCAAGTAAATTTGCAAATTTTTATACTATAAATTTATTGCTCAGTTTTTAACACATTTTCAATTAATCCACAATTAGTTATGATAAAAGTCAAAATAGATCAGTATTTATGTACTAAAAGGTAGAGCAGATGAGCATTAATATAGTTACCCTAGTAGGTCGTGTAGGCACAGACCCAGATATAAAATATTTTGAGTCTGGTAGTGTCAAGTGTAGATTAACTTTAGCAGTGAAGCGCAGAAGCCGTAACAGCGACGAGCCAGACTGGTTTACCTTAGAACTGTGGGACAAAACAGCAGAGGTAGCAGGTAATTATGTCCGCAAAGGTAGTTTAATAGGAATTAAAGGCTCCTTAAAGTTTGACACATGGAGCGATCGCCAAACTGGAGCCAACAGATCCACACCGATAATTAGAGTAGATCAACTAGAACTGCTAGGTTCCAAGCAAGATAGAGACAGTGGCGGAGACTTTGCACCAGAGAATTTTTAATTAGTCAATAGTCAATAGTCAATAGTCAACAGTCAGTAGTCAACAGTTGAAAGCTAACAACAATGAGGTTCTAGACTATGGACTATGGACTATGGACTATGGACTATGGACTATGGACTCTGGACTCTGGACTATGGACTATGGACTATGGACTATGGACTATGGACTCTGGACTATGGACTCTGGACTCTGGACTATGGACTATGGACTATGAACTAATGACTAATAACTAATTTGCAAAGTCACCGATGCTTCAACTTGCTGTTCACCACCAATGACAGGAGTAGTCCCAGCCTCTAGCGATTGCTTGGCAGCCTCTGCCCGATACAATATTGGTGGTGGAGGCGCAACTGCACCACCAACTTGAATAGCGACGATTTCTTTGGCTTGGAAACCGAGACTACTAAAAACAGCGTCGGCTTGTTGTCTTGCGTCTTGGGTAGCTTCTCTTAAAGCTTGTTGCCTAGCTGCGGCGATCGCTTCATCAGTTGCCACAAAACTGATACCATTAATTTGGGTTGCACCCGCCTTCACCGCTTCATCTAACAAAGTTCCCGCCCTATCAGTAGGAACACGGAAACTCACCGTATTACTAGCAGCATAGCCAGTAATTCTCTGCACATTATTGTTGTAACTATAAACCGGGTTAAGGCGGATACCCGCAGTCTGTAACTTCTCTACATTGCGACTTCTCAGTAAAGCCACCACAGCCGATGACCGACGTGCTGCTTCTTGCTGTACCTCCTGAGCAGTTTTACCCTGAATTTCCACCCCTAAATTGACTTCCGACAAAGTAGCGGGAACAGACTCCACCCCTCGACCACTAACAGTCAAAGTCCGGTAAAGTCTTTCTCTTTCTTGGGCTAACCCAGGCTGCATAAAAGTCACAAAAACCAACAATACTAAAGGTAAACCTTGGCAAAACTTCCCAAAACGCAACCGAGAACCAGCTAAAGCGGCTCCAACCATAAATCACACTCCTCAGAAATATATATAGTAGGGGACAGGGGACAGGTGACAGGGCTGAAAGCCTTTGAAAATAAAGATTTTAAAATCGTATGATGTCCTAACCTATCAGACGACTGCTATAACTGCTGAGTGCTGAGTTATGAATGCTGAGTAAAATTTACCCAATCATAACTTTGCACTTTTATAGCAGGGGACAGGTGAGAAAGCTTTTCCCTGTAAGGATTGTATGATTCATCAATGTCCTAACCTATGTGTCGCTTGCTATATATAGCAGTCGAATCATAGATTAAGACATCAACCAATCAGAAGACTTTTACAGGAAGGGACTTTTAAAGCTGTAACCTGTAACCTGTAACCTGGAACCTGGAACCTGTAACCTACCTAGCTGATGCAATTATCGATACGATTCGTATGTTCCTACTTTGGCATTACCAAAACCAAAAGTTAAAACCGTTACATTTTTTGAAACTAGAAAAGCCTCAAACTCCTCCCTCTCTCCTCCTCTTCCTCCGCGCTCCTGGGCGTTGAAAATTCCCCTCCTCTTCCTCCCTAAAAGAGTAACAATGTAATAGAACGATGTTCACGTAACAGCACGTAACAAATGCAGTTTATTAACGCGATCGACTTCATGTTCCCCCTGCTGGCTAACACAACCGAAGCCGCAGACAGTTCGCTGGTGCTAGCCGCAGTCCTACTGAGTTTAGTAGTAGTGTACTTTGCCAGCAAATTGGGCGGTGAGTTATCTAACCGAGTAGGTTTACCGCCAGTCTTAGGCGAACTAGTAGGAGGTGTAGTAGTAGGTGTATCAGTATTGCACCTATTAGTATTTCCCGAAGGCGGTGCAGACGCTTCTAGTTCATTGATTATGACCTTCCTTCAACTTACTGCGGGTTTAACTCCAGAAGCCACACCAGCAGTATTTACAGCCCAGTCAGAGGTAATTTCTGTTTTAGCAGAACTAGGCGTAATTATCTTGCTGTTTGAAATCGGCTTAGAGTCAAATTTAAAAGACTTAATGGCAGTGGGTATCCAAGCGACAGTAGTGGCGGTAGTGGGAGTAACAGTACCATTTGCCGCAGGTACAATAGGTTTGATGACTTTGTTTGGTATCGATGCTGTACCCGCAATCTTTGCTGGTGCAGCTTTAACAGCAACTAGCATCGGCATTACTTCTAAAGTCCTGTCAGAATTGGGAAGACTCAACTCGAAAGAAGGACAAATAATTTTGGGTGCGGCGGTAATTGACGATGTACTAGGAATTATCGTTTTAGCCGTAGTCGCTAGCTTGGCGAAAGATGGTGTAGTAGATGTCAGCAAAGTTATCTATCTAATTATTAGTGCCAGTGGCTTTCTTTTGGGTGCGATTTTACTGGGTAACGTTTTTAATAAAACCTTTGTAGCGATCGCTGATATGCTCAAAACCAGAGGCGAACTAGTCATCCCTGCTTTCATCTTCGCCTTTTTGATGGCATACTTGGCCGCCATCATTCAATTAGAAGCCATCTTAGGAGCATTTGCAGCAGGTTTAGTTCTGGAAGAAACAGACAAGCGCAAAGAACTACAACGGCAAGTCTGCCCCATTGCCGATATGCTAGTACCAATTTTCTTTGTTACCGTAGGCGCAAAAACTGATTTGGGCGTACTCAACCCAGCCATACCTACCAACAGAGAAGGTCTAATTATGGCAACTTTCCTGATTATCGTCGCCATCTTCGGTAAAGTGATCACAGGCTTCAGCGTCTTTGGTCAACCCCAAATTAACCGCCTAGCGATCGGTGTGGGTATGATACCTAGAGGTGAAGTTGGCTTAGTATTTGCTGGCGTGGGTGCTGCAAGTGGCGCTCTATCTAAACCACTAGGGGCAGCAATTATCATGATGGTCATTTTGACAACCTTTTTAGCCCCTCCCTTATTAAGATTCGTCTTCCCCGACTCAGACGATGGCACAAACAACTCAGAACAATTGATTTTAGATGCTTCTACAGACAAACCATTAGCATTAGAAACACAATCATCTGTTGTATCTACTAGTGGTGATAGTGGGAATGTAAGTTAAGGCAGTTGACAGGTGACAGTTGACAGGTGACAGGTGACAGGTGACACTTGTTATTCTCGCCTGCTCCCCTGCTCCTCTGCTCCCCTGCTCCTCTGCTCCCCTGCTCCTCTGCTCCCCTGCTCCCCACCTCCCCACTCCACTTGCAAGGAAACTTCTCCCCTCTAATCTCCGTCCCCTGGAATTATTGATTTTATTTTTTATCTGATCACTATTAGTATTCGGAATGTTTTTTCTTGCCTAACTCCAAACCAAACACTGTTGTAATTAGATTCCGCCGTCAAACAATGATAATATTTGTCTCTTAAAGAAAAACTCAACCTCAAAATTTATGGCAGTAGACACGTAGATTAGAAAATAGATGGATTATAAAATCCTTATACCAAGAAGCCTGTCCCCTGTCCCCTGTCCCCTGCTATGAAATCCATAATGATATCAATTCTCATTCTTTGGTAAGCTCAACAATTGCTAACTAGCATTTTTCAATAAATGTAGTTTCTGCATATTGTAGTGTGGCATTTCATGCTTCACGACAAAAATCATGTGTTTTGATAGTGGGGCAGTAATTAAGGGCATACTGAAATTCTAAGCGATTATATTGTGTTTTTATACATATTTTCAGGCAAAAGAGGGTATCAAGGCTCAAAATCAGGTGGTCAAGAGGTGACGACTTGCCAATATGTTGAGGTATTGACGGCTCTCATGAATGCGAATCAGGAGAAAGGATTGTGAAATTACACTGGTTACTATCTGGTACTGTTGGCACTGTTTTATTACTGTCCTCGCCGGCTTTGGCTGCGAGGTTAAATTCTTGGCGCTTTGATGTCAATCAAAACCGCTTGGAAATTAATACTACAGGTGCTGTCCAACCCAGAGCGCAACTGATTTTTAACCCCACACGTCTAGTAATTGATTTGCCAAACGTCACATTTGGGCGATCGCAGTTAACACAACCAGTAGGTGGTAGTGGTAGAGTCCGTTCTGTGCGGATCGGGCAATTTGACCCGCAAACTACCCGCATAGTAGTCGAACTCGCTCCTGGTTACACACTCGACCCCCAGCAAATCAAATTTGTCGGTATTACTCCTAGCCGTTGGACAGTACAGTTACCCAATCCCATTGCCGAGCGCGTAGAGTCGTCCTCAGACAATAGTTATAATGTAGTGACGATTGACTCAGATAGTAGACCAAATCTCCCCAACAATCCTAGACCAGAGTTACCCAACAATAGCAGACCAGAATTTTCCAACAATACAATTAGCGCCGCCACCGCAGCAACTCAAATTGAAAACCTGCAAGTAACAGGCGATGGTTTTTTTGTGCGGACAAGCGGCGCAAATGCTAAAGTTAGAAGAATAATTCGCAGCTTTGACAGCACTTCTATTTTCGTCGATATAGACGATACAACTTTATCGCCTCGTGTTCAGCGAAATATTTCCGTCGGTAAATACGGTGTTAACCGGGTTGAATTTACTCAAAAACAAGGTAGAACACCTGGTGTCACCATGATCTTGCGGGTAGATAAAAATAGCCCAAATTGGCAAGTATCAAGTAGCAGTTCTGGCGGTTTAGTAGTTCTCCCCAATCGTCTAGTCAGATCACCTAATAACGAATATGGGGAGGGCAACAGCTCCACTGTACCCGATAGAGTCCCTACAACCGACTCCATCGCCACAATTCAATCAATTGACTTGGCTAGTAATGGTACACAACTACTCATTAGAGCCGACCAAACAGTATCTGCAAGCAGTGGTTGGGATAGAAGTTCAGGTTTATTCCGCATCACTATTCCTAACGCCAGGTTATCTCCCCAAGTCACAGGGCCACGTTTAAATGCCAATAGCCCCATTCTCAGGGTACGCCTACAAAGGCAAGACTCCAACACTGTAGTTGTTTTAGTTCAGCCAGCTGCTGGAGTCCAAATTGGGGAACTTAACCAAGTCGGCAACCAACTTTTAGCCCTACAATTACAAGGTTCCCGTCGGCTAGGAATCACACCTCCCTTACCACCCATCCAAGGACAACTACCAGATCCCAACAATCCCCGTCCTTCTATACCCCAACCTGGAACTAGACCAATTCCTAGAGGAAGGGTAGTTGTATTGATTGACCCCGGACATGGTGGTAAAGACCCAGGAGCGATTGGTATAGGTGGAGTCCGAGAAAAAGATATCATCTTACCTATTAGCCAAAGAATTGCCGAAGTCCTTCAGCAAAATGGTGTGCAAGTGGTAATGACCCGAAATTCCGACTACTTCGTCACTCTCCCTGGACGAGTGCAAATGGCGGAACGGGTTGGTGCTGATGTATTTGTGAGTATCCACGCCAATTCCGCAGGTGCAGGTCGTCCCGATGTCAGTGGTTTAGAAACTTATTATTATGACAATGGTTTGAGTTTAGCCCGTGTAGTTCATAACAGCATTCTCCAAAGTGTGAATGTCCGAGACAGAGGAGTGCGGCGAGCAAGATTTTATGTGCTAAGAAAAAGTTCTATGCCCTCTATTCTGGTAGAAACAGGATATTTGACTGGTCGAGATGACATTTCTAAACTACGAAATGCAGCTTACCAAAGACAAATGGCAGATGCGATCGCTCGTGGTATTCTCCAGTATCTGAGAAGGTAAAAAAGGAGATGAGGGAGATGGGGGAGATGAGGGAGTAGGGGGAGTAGGGGGAGTAGCTGACAGGTGTAGGTTTTTTATTGGTGTTCCAAAAACCTTGGTTTGGGGTGTAAGGGTGTAAGGGTGTAGGGGTGTAGGGGTGAATAAAACAATGATTTTCTCGTTAGTTTTAGAGTCCTTACTCACTGCTAGATTAAAAACCTAAACTTGTGAGAGGGGGAGTAGGGGGAGTCTCTTAAGGGCAGGTTTTTCATAAAGTAATCAGTGAGGACTATAAGATTCAGTAAATTATCAGACTTTCATCTACCCCTACACCCCTACACCCTTATACCCCTACACCCTAAAATCAGTGTTTTTGGGTCGAAGTGTAAAAAACCTGCCCTTGAAAGGTAGGGGGAGTAGCGGAAGCAAGTAATAGCAAATGACCAATGACTAATGACTAATGACAACTGACCCATGACCAATGACCAATGACCCATGACCCATGACTAATGTTTTTATTCCTGTTATTCTCCAAGAGTTTGTGTGAATACTAACCACATCCTTATACTCTGAACCTAAATTTCATGCCTTCATGGGTATGGAAAAATCTTAAGGCTGTGTTATTATGTTTCGCCATTAGTTGTATTTTTATACCAGCAAAAAAATTTTATTAGAGCAAAGCTGAAGTTTGAGCGGTGATGGTGTGAGGATTGACCGAGATTTTAGAGCATTAACAGCTCTCATGAACGGACATCAGGAGAAAAAATTGTGAAATTACACTGGTTACTATCCGGTACGGTTGGAACCATCCTATTACTATCGTCGCCAACTTTAGCAGCAAGGCTAGACTCTTGGCGATTTGACGCTAATCAAAATCGCTTAGAGATTAACACTGCGGGCGCTGTACAACCAAAGGCGCAACTGATTTTCAACCCTACACGTTTGGTCATTGATTTGCCAGACACCTCATTTGGCAAACCCCAGTCTACAAGACCAATTGGTGGAGCAATTCGGGCTGTACGTGTAGGGCAGTTTGATCCACAAACGACGCGCATTGTCGTTGAACTTAGCCCTGGTTACACTCTTGACCCCCAACAAATAAAATTTGTCGGCATTAGTCCCAGTCGTTGGACTGTACAGCTACCCATCCCCACCGCAGAGGGAATCTCATCACCTACAGAAATTGCCCAGCAACCAGTACCTACAGTACCATCGCTAACAAATAATAGACCCTCTCCCTTATCGCCTAGAGATATTTACTCAGTCACCCCAACTACCCCAGAACGGCCTGTTAATAATATTGCCTCTGTGACTCAAATTGAAAGTTTAAGAGTTACAGGTGATGGGTTTTTCGTCCGTACTCGTGGCGGTAGTCCTCAGATTCAGGTTAATCGTACAGATGATCGGCGAGTCATCGATATCAATGTTGCGGGCGCATCTTTATCACCCAGTATCCTGCAAAATTTACCAGTTAATCGCTTCGGTGTAAACAGTATTCAACTGACACAACCATCACCGCAAACAGTACGCATTTCCATGCAGGTGGATAGAGACAGTCCCGACTGGCGGGTAATTCCCAGCAGCATAGGTGGACTAATAATTCTACCCGGTAGAAGCGTTACCAACTTACCGCAAAATAATAGTCCCGACACTACCATCTCAGCCAATACCAACTCACCAGCCACCATTCAGGCTGTACAATTGGCAGAAAATGGTACACAACTTTTAATTCGTTCTAACCAACCTGTATCGGCTAGAGGTGGTTGGGATAGAGCCTCTGGACTATACCGCATAATTATTAATAACGCTAACTTATCTCCTAGAGTTACAGGCCCAGTTTTTAATGCCAATAGCCCCATCCTGCGTGTGCGCTTGCAACCCCAAGCAGATAATACAGTAGTTGTTCTAGTACAACCAGCAAGCGGAGTACAAATAGGCGAACTTAATCAAGTTAGTAACCAGCTTTTAGCTTTAGAATTACAACGCTTTAGGCAATTGACACCCCCAGTAGGTTTACCGTCACTTTCTCCACCCAATCGTAGTCAATTACCAGACACCAATATAGATAATCCCATAAATGTCCCTCAACCAATCTCCCGTCCGGTTAACAGGGGTAGACTTTTAGTAGTTATTGACCCTGGACATGGTGGTAAAGACTCTGGTGCGCCTGGTTTAGGTGGGTTACTCGAAAAAGATGTAGTTTTACCTATTGGTCAGAGAATAGCTGCGATTTTAGAGCAGAATGGTGTGCAAACAGTCCTCACAAGGGATGCCGACTTTTTTGTAGAGTTACAAGGGCGAGTAGACATTGCTCAACGGACGAATGCGACTTTATTTGTCAGCGTTCATGCCAATTCTGTGGATGGTCGTCCTGATGTTAATGGTTTGGAAGTATATTATTACGATAGTGGTTATGCTTTAGCAGAAACAGTACGTAAAACTATTCTCCAAAACATTGGCACAATCAAAGACAGAGGCACACGCAAAGCTCGGTTCTATGTCCTGAGAAAGAATTCTATGCCGTCAATTTTAGTCGAAACCGGTTACATGACTGGTAATGAAGATAATCCCAGACTAGGCTCACCAGAATACCAAAGCCGCATGGCAGATGCGATCGCTCGTGGTATCCTGCAATATCTCAAGAGATAAGAATAGGTGACAGGTGACAGGTGACAGGTGACAGGTGACAGGAAAACTAGTTCACTCACAACAGGTAATGCTTTTAACTTTATTTTTGTGTCTATTTCTACCAAATTAAAATTTGAGAATATTGCACTCGAAGCATAGCTGAGGACATAAATCAATCATAAAATTTTTATACCAAAGATGCTTCCCAGCCTCTTCCCTGTCACGCCAGTTCGCTCAACGGAGGGAACCTCCGCACGCGACTGGCTCCCCTGTCACGCCAGTTCGCTCAACGGAGGGAACCTCCGCACGCGACTGGCTCCCCTGTCCCCTAATTAGACTGCGTGTAGATGCAGAATTTAGTAGTCAATTGGTAAATTGTCTGTTAAATTCTGTATTTTAATATTCAAAAATCTCTCACAATATTTGCCTGTGTATTCATCTTCCAGCTTTGAAGGTAATTTTTACGGTTTCTCGCCACAAGAACCTCAACGCGCCCCCATTGGCGTGTTCGATAGTGGTGTGGGTGGGCTAACGGTTTTACGTCAAATTTATCGCCAACTACCTAATGAATCTGTAATATATTTCGGTGATACAGCTAGACTGCCTTACGGTATTCGTTCACAAGCAGAAATTCTCCAGTATGTGCGCGAAATTATGGACTGGATGCAGCAACAACAAGTCAAAATGGTAGTTATGGCTTGTAACACTAGTTCTGCTCTAGTGTTGGATATAGTCCGTGAGGAATACGACATCCCCATTCTTGGTGTCATCCTCCCTGGGGCTAGAGCCGCAGTGCAGCAAGGTAAGCGTATTGGAGTTATTTCCACACCAGCTACAGCCAAGAGTAACGCCTACCGCCAAGCAATTTGGGAAATAGACCCTAATGTGGAAGTTTGGCAAGTTGGTTGTCCTGAGTTTGTTCCTCTGATTGAACAAAACCGCATTCATGACCCCTATACTACGGAAGTAGCCAAGGCTTATTTAGAACCGCTACTCCAGCAAGATATAGACACCTTAGTTTACGGTTGCACCCATTATCCCTTTCTTGCGCCGGTGTTGCGATCGCTCCTTCCCCCCCAAGTCAAAATCATTGACCCTGCTGTTTACGTCGTCACAGCTTGTACTCAAGAATTAGATTTACTTGGCTTAAGCAATACTCATCCACCACTACCAACACGCTTTGCTGTTAGCGGCTGTCCTCAACAGTTCGCCCAGTCAGGAGTACAGTGGTTAGGTTATACTCCATTGGTTGAAGCCGTAGATTTCGCCACCGTACCCATTTCCCAACTTCAATAGGATTTTGCATAATTCGTAATTCTCACCCTACAACTAAAAGCTCTTCTTACTTGTTAACTATCAAATTCTGCTAGCTCGTCTGTAGGGTATTACGAATTTATCATTATTGACTGTTAACTACTTCAGTTACCGTAGATGAAACAGATAATTCCTGTGAATTATTATTTTTCCTCACTACAGTTCGATTATTAATAGTTGGTTTTTTACCAGTTCTTTTAGCTAATCCTAATAATAGATAAACTGTGAATAGGTATCCAGCCGCCAAAATAAAAATCATCATAGGCATACTCCCGTACATCATTTTTACACCAATACTTTTTCAAACACATAATCAAATTGCATAAAGTTAGCAGGACATTGACCAACCAAGAAATTCTTGATGGCTATAATTTGTCATGGCAAACTGTTCCGTAGAGTTTTAAATCTCTTTCCCCAACGGATTTACTATTTAGTTGATTTTGCAGACCATACATTCGACAAGACATAAATCACCACAAAAGTGATTTAAACCGCTTGTCTCAGCAGCCTACCTAGTCCGCTTGATTTTTACTGACATCTTTATTGCCAGAGCCATGCTTACGCTCAACGCAAGCTAAAAACTTGCAGCAACTTCTCCAAGAGAGTTGCCTAGCTCTAAATAAAGAGTTCTCACCGTCAACAAAGAAAGCAAGAAAATACTTTCTTGATTCTCACCTTGACAATGTACTATTTTCGATTCACAACACCATCTAGGTAGCATCACTCGAAAAGCGATCTACTTGTGAGGGGTGAACAATTGAAAAATTTAAAATCCTTACATTTTAGCGTAACACAATAACCTCAAATTTGAAGCAAACTTTGAGGCTAAATTTTAAATTTTCTAGATGGTTACACAGAGGTAAGAAAAACTTACTCTTAACCTAAAAATAACTCATCTGTAGAAGGTAATAGTCAAGACCAAAGATGTACCTCTTAGGTTGTATTCCAGGCCACTCAAGATGTGTACGACTCAACTCAAATTTTCGATATCCAGAAATTAAATGAAGATAGCAAAGACCTTTTGTGATCACAGGCAATGTATAATATTTAACCGTAAAATTACTGATAATGTATATACAGAATTACACAAGTAAGAACGCGCACCTGTGCGCCTTTACGCAATTAAACGTTCTTGCGTAATTAATTATTTTTTGAGTACTCAACCAAGATGAAACAAGATACAA
The DNA here is from genome assembly GCF_014697625.1 of Anabaena azotica FACHB-119. Lineage (GTDB taxonomy): Bacteria > Cyanobacteriota > Cyanobacteriia > Cyanobacteriales > Nostocaceae > Trichormus > Trichormus azoticus_A. Next base: position 73,517 of record NZ_JACJSG010000034.1, read on the forward strand.
CTACACTTCAAATCATTGTTTCGCGATTAATAAACAATTACCTCGGCTTCAAGACTTAAATTTACGGTGAATTAAAAAATTTCTTATTGCCAATACCAAGTCAAAAAATCTTGGCAACACATCCATATTCTATCCGATTGAAATCCGCTATAAGTACCGTCGGGCGGACGGAAACTTTTTACCCTGAGCGCAGTCGAAGAGTTAACGCTTGTGGAGAGATGAATCACTGCTCAAAGCAAGGAAACAAATTTGAGTAAATTCGCTCAGTGAAACAAGAATACCGGTATGTAGCGTAAGCGCTTGGGCGGGGAGCGTCAATTCTGGGAAGTGCCTCACTTAATATTTTGCACTCGAAAATCAGAGTTTAGGGATTTGTGACTAAAAAAATATCCAATCGCCGCCAGCCACCCCCCAAGGAGGATAGAGCAAAGGAGCAGAGAAAGAACTTTATCAAAATTTTTGCTCTTGCTGATTGAATAATTTCTGGAATTTCTTAAACCCCTGATGTTTTAGTAGGATGGGCAGTATAGCGCCAGTTGCTTCCCCAAGGCAGGTGCAAGCTCTCAGTTCATCACTCAGCAAGCTGCTCAACGCTCTGCTACCGCGCTTGGGCGTTGTCCATCAAGAGAAAATGAGAATCTCCTTAGCAAAACCTTGCACTGGCACAGGGTTATCTTAAAATGAGTATAGGATATGTAAACTTTCGTAACTAAAAGTCTGAGTCCGCCAATCCATGACCCCAGCCACCTCCCTGTTTACCCCTGTGGAAGCAGACCTGCGAATACTAGCAGATAACCTGAAACAGCTAGTCGGAAATCGCCACCCCATCTTGTTTGCGGCAGCCGAACATCTTTTCGGAGCTGGGGGAAAGCGTATCAGACCAGCGATCGTGCTGCTGATATCAAGAGCCACAATGTTAGATCAAGACATTACGCCGCGTCACCGCCGCCTGGCCGAGATTACAGAAATGATTCACACGGCTAGCTTAGTACATGACGACGTGGTAGATGAATCAGAAGTACGGCGAGGTGTCCCCACCGTTCATAGTTTGTTTGGCAATCGTATTGCCATTTTGGCAGGAGATTTCTTATTTGCTCAATCTTCCTGGTATTTAGCCAACTTGGATAATTTGGAGGTGGTGAAACTCCTCTCGGAAGTGATTATGGATTTGGCTACTGGGGAAATTCAGCAGGGATTAAACCGCTTCGACGCTAGTATTTCCCTAGAAAATTACATCAGCAAGAGCTATTACAAGACGGCTTCTTTAATTGCTAACAGTTCTAAAGCTGCTGGTTTACTAAGTGAAGTGTCAAGAGAAACTGCCGAACATCTCTATAGCTATGGTCGCCATTTGGGTATAGCATTTCAAATTGTCGATGATATTTTAGATTTCACTAGCACTACAGACACTCTTGGTAAACCAGCAGGGTCAGACCTCAAAAGTGGCAATCTCACTGCACCGGTTTTATATGCTTTAGCCGAAAAACCATATTTGGAGGTGTTGATTGAGCGTGAGTTTGCCCAACAAGGAGATTTAGAGCAAGCACTAGAACTAATCCAAAATAGTCAAGGTATACAGCAGGCGCGAGATTTGGCTGCTCACCACACCAAGTTAGCAATTGAGCATTTAGTGACTTTGCCACCTTCAGAATCTCACCAAGCACTAATCAATATAGCTGAATATACGTTAAGCCGATTGTATTAGTGGGTTTGAGAATTTTTGTTTTTAAATTAGCGTTTCATGACATTTGCAATTTTGGATGTGGGATGTATTGAAAAAATCCTACATCCAAAATTTTTTTAGGCAATATTTGGGGGGATGGGTTTAGGCGATCGCAGTTTTTTTAGCTGTTTGTGCATACGTTTTTGGAAATCATCGCGTCTTACCTCATAGGTGTGAGTGGTCTTACCCGGCGTTTCCAAAAAAACGATACTATCTACGGGTTCTAATGCCACTAATTGGAACAAAATGTGGGTAACAGGGGTAATCACAGGGGTCATGTGAGGGTCTAGCCCAGCATCTAAGATCAAAGAAATATCCTGTATGTTAGGGAAAGCGTAAACAACACGCTTTTCGATTCCTGGGCTTGCTCGATGGCTCAATGTAGTTAAGACCCAGCTACCTTCACTATCTTGAAGAATGTAGTACTGGGGATGACGTAATTTTTGAGCGATCGCCACAAGCAAAGGAGCAATTGCTGTAACAAGATGTGGTGTAACGCCATCATCGGGTGCATTGTTAATCAGCAATTGTATTTGTGCTTCTAAATCCATCTTACTTGTCAACGGCTCCTGGGTAATGGCAATAACATTTATCAAAATGTGATCTATTCCATCAGAGTAGGACTTAATAAAATCAACCACATCCTCGTTGCAGGATTTGGTATGCGTTTAGTGTATACGCAAAACCATAAAGCCAATACCCACGGTCGTCGCAGGTTGTCTATAAGTTTATGTTAGGGTCTAGTGAACATCAACGCTATGAATTCAGCCGCAACAGCAACCATTCCCACCGCCAATTTTCTCTTAGAAAACTCTATAGGTGTGGAGGCCATCTATAAACTGGTTTATCAAGAGTTAAAACAGTTTACCAAAGCTTCAGACCAGAATTGTCAAGATGTAGCAAATCGTATCACTACAGAAGTATACCGAATTTGCACCGAAAGTAAAAGGATTCAAGCTTCCGGTGCTGTAGAAAATTCCGCTATGACCCTAGCCAAGCACCGACTACAACAATGTCTGAGATATTATCAATTAGGTTCCAACCGAGGCAGAGTCGAACTCCACAGTACACTCAGCGCTATTATTTATCGTTACATTAATCCGCCTCAGCGCCAATTAAGTTATCAAGGGCGGCTGACTATCATAGAAGATTTCTTACAAAGTTTTTATTTAGAAGCATTAAATGCTTTCCGTCGGGAAAATCAACTAGGGGCTACATACCGTCCGCAAACTCTCATGGAGTTGGCTGAGTATATGGCCTTTACCGAGCGCTATGGTAAGCGGCGAATTCCTTTACCTGGAAGACAGCAACAGTTAATTATCCTGCGGGCGCAAACCTTTTCCCAACAGCAACCCCCCGAAACCAACGTCGATATTGAACAAGCTTCCGAAGGTAGTTCTAATGAAGGAGACGGTTCTTGGGAAGAACCAGCCGTACAGAGATTGCGATCGGCAATGGCTACTCAACCAGAACCAGAACCAGAAGAAGATACCTTACGCTCTGTAGTCATTACCGAATTAATGGATTATTTGGAGCAAAAACAACAATCCGACTGTGCTAATTACTTTTCTCTGCGTCTTCAGGATATGTCAGCTCAAGAAATTGAGAACGTTTTAGGATTAACACCACGTCAGCGAGATTACTTACAACAACGCTTTAAGTATCATTTGATTCGGTTTGCTTTGTTACATCGCTGGGAATTAGTTCACGAATGGTTAGAAGCTTCCCTGCATACTAATTTGGGCTTAACTCCCCAACAGTGGCAAGCCTACACCGCTCAACTAGACGAGAAACAAAGGTCTTTACTAGACTTGAAACAACAAGGTCAACCAGACGAAAAAATTGCCAAAACTTTAGGGTTATCAATGGCACAACTACAGAAGCGGTGGTTTAAGATTTTAGAACAAGCTTGGGAAATTCGCAATTCCCTAGTGTCCGGATCAAGTGCATCTACTCATGAATAGTGACTCAGAATCCTTACAAAAGTACTTACTCGGTTTGTTGGCAGATCCTGTCAACAAACAAGAGAATAGTAAAGAAAGCTGTCAGGATTTGGCGGGGAAAATCTTTCTCAAATAACTTGCTACTTGACGAAGTAGCCAGCATAACTGAAAAAGGTAGTCCCAAACCTTTTGATTAGGAGAAATTCCTACTGTGCAAGAACGTTTTCAATCCGTCGTTAAACGTCGGTTACAAATTCACATCGAAAATAACCCACCCCTATTTCCCTGGGAAAGTCAATTAGTAGAATACCCAGATTATATTGAAGAATCATCATTGGCGTTAACTCCCAATTGGGGCTGGTTAGCCCAGCAAGCAAAGCTGAACTTACCCGTAACCCTACCGGAAAAAGTTTTCCAAGAAATTTTGGAAAAATGCCAGCAGATGGTGACATCTTCATTGCCTTTGGGGGCAAAATTAGTTCAGGTAGTCGAAAATTTCTTTCCTAATGAGTCAAAAACAATTAATGACTTAGCTGGGTTAGTACTGCGAACCAGTTATAGATCGCCGGAAATGGATACCAGTCCTCATATTCAGAGCGATTACGCAGATTTAGATCCTCGTCAACAAATGGCTTTGTCTTTGCTGGCGGCTAAACACCTGCTAACTAACCTGACTCTACCAGTGTCAACAGCCCAACCTGTGGTTGAAAGACTTTGGTTGACTAGCCTTGGTGCTTTGACTTTGCGGGTAGAATGCTACACCCAAGGAGATGTTACCCAGTTAGTTGTCCACAGCGATTTACCAACTCAGGGAATTTTGACACTGCAAGGTAACGGCAGTATTGCGATGGCGCAGTCGTCAACCCCAGGATGTTTGAGTGTAGAGTTAAGCTGCAAACAACTTCAATCAATTTATACATTAGAGGTTGATTGCCCGGAACTCGATCAGCAACCTTTGCTATTTGTCATTAATCCCTCAATCTAGCGAAAATTATCAGCGCTAGCACAATATGAAAGAGGGTATAGAGGTTAGAGGCGCTTAGGTTAGGGTCACAGATGTGAGGCGCTTAGGCGAGAATCTTACACTCAGCACTCACTACTCTAGACTCAGCATTGGCTCAAAGTCAACCTACCGCGCTTGGACACTCAACACTCATCAGTTTTTTCTCAACCAAGGGTCATTAGGGCTTCTACAATTACCCGCAGCGAGAATGAAAATTTACGACTTACCTATACTCCCAAAAGTTGTTTTCGGGGGGTTCCTGTTGTCTTAGAGGAACTTCCCGAAACTTTGTATCTATAGCAGGGGACAGGGGACATTTCTAATGAATCAATTTTGGCGTTTAGGAGTCAGTTGGGATTGGCGACAACATAACCAGGGTTCGCCATTGTTGGAAGTAGAAGATTCCATTCCTTTGCGGGTACTAGTGCTAGCGTTGGTAATTATCGGGATTGTGGCAATGGATATTGCTGCTGCCACCACGTTTAGTTTCTGGGCTATACCTATAAGTGTGGTGGGTACAGTTTGGGGTTATTATTATCGCCGTAAAGCTAATACTGCTATTAAGTTTTGCATTGCGATCGGTATGTTGATGGCACTGGGGGGTTTTTTTGGACGAATATTTGGCGAATTAAATGATACGCGGTTGGCTTTAGCAGAGTTGTTAATTCAATTGCAAGTTCTCCACAGTTTTGATGTACCCCGGCGTAAAGACTTGGGTTACTCAATTGTGATTGGGTTAATTTTGTTGGGTGTGGCGGCTACATTAAGTCAAACGCTGGCGTTCGCACCTGTATTACTATTATTTTTAGCGATCGCACTCCCTACGTTAGTCTTCAATTACCGCTCACAACTGGGAATAAACAATTCAAAACTCAAAAGTCAAAAGTCAAAAAAACAGAAATCATCTTCTGGGGTTCCTAGTTATTTTCTATTGTTTGGAGTGGTTGTCGGTTTAGGGTTGGTGGTTTTTGCCCTTTTACCCCGATTTCCAGGGTATCAACTGCGGACTTTTCCGGTGAGTTCTCCTATCGAGGTCAATCAGAGTTTTACGGGTCGCTCTATTATTAATCCTGGTTATGTTCGTCAAGGTAATGCTAATAACCAAGGTAATGGTACTGGTAGTAATCAGCAAAATCAAAATGGTGAACCTGGTAAGGTAGATGATAGTTTTTATTACGGGTTCAATAGCCAGATGAACCAAAACCTGCGGGGAGAGATGAAACCCCAGGTGGTGATGCGGGTGCGATCGCAAGCTGAGGGATTTTGGCGAGTGTTGGCTTTTGACCGTTACACAGGTAAGGGTTGGGAAATTTCCCGCAATGATGATGTGACAACTATCAAGCGATCGCCTTGGTCTTACCAAATTTATATTCCCCCAGCACCAATATCTGGCAGAACTAAGGAAGTAGTGCAGACTTACACTGTAGTGTCGGATTTGCCTAACTTAATTCCCGCCCTGTCTTATCCCAGGGAACTTTACTTTCCTACGCCGATGGTCGCCCTTGATAAGGAAGGGGGGTTACGCGCACCTGTTGGTTTATCGAAAGACCTGACCTATACTGTGATTTCTGATGTGCCTTTGCGCGATCGCACTTTACTAGGAAAAGCTACTAACGATTATCCCCAGAGTATCAAAAAGCATTACCTGCAAATCCCGTCAGAAATTGCCGCCAAAGTCAAGCAACGTACCGAAGAAATTTTAGCTGAATACGACCAACAACTTGTATGGAAGTCAGAAACTAAAAAGACTTTGGATTCAACCTATGAAAAGGTATTGTATTTAGCTCAGTACGTCAAGCAACATTATGCCATCCCGGAAAATCCTTTAGAATTCCCGCATTTGAATGATAACGAGGACTTGGTAGAGGCGTTTCTATTTAAATATAAAGGCGGTTATCCAGACCACTTTTCCACAGTCCTGACGATGATGCTGCGGTCTATTGGTATCCCAGCGCGGTTAGTAGCGGGTTTTGCGGCGGGAGAATTTAACCCTTTCACAGGGATGTATGTTGTGCGTAACACTGATGCTTACGCGATGACGGAAGTGTATTTTCCTAAATATGGTTGGTTTGCTTTTGACCCAATTCCCAATCATCCTTTGATTCCGCCTTCAGTTGAGGATGTGCAGACTTTTAGCGTGCTACGACAATTTTGGCAATGGGTAGCGGGGTGGTTGCCTTCGCCGGTGACAGGTTTACTTAATAATGTATTTAGTTGGATTGGTAAGGCGATCGCTTGGTTTTTTGGTCTATTTACTCAAGGTTGGTTCGGCATATTAACAGGCTTAATTGTAGGAACAACCACAGGATTTTTTGCTTGGCTGGGTTGGACACAGTGGCAAGAATGGCGTACTCGTCGCAGGTTGGGTAAACTTCCCCCAATGGAAAGCCTTTATCAACAAATGCTACAATGGACAGCCAAAAAAGGTTTAGGTAAACATCCAGCTCAAACGCCCTTGGAGTATGCCAAAGTATCATACCAGCATCATGGAACGACAACCGCCCAAGTCATCGATGAAATTTGTCAAGCCTATGTTAGCTGGCGCTATGGCGGTCAAAAGCCTAACTTAAATCAACTAAGGCAGAGATGGGAAGAGTTGAAAAAGACGAGTGGCGATCGCGTCAGTAGTAGTTAAAACTTCTTAATCAAAAACATTGCCAATTTTCTTGTAGGATGGGCATCTTGCCCGTCCTATATTCTTTGTGGGCGACCCCAAAACAGGTAATACCAATTGGAAAACAGAAGGCGACAGATATAGAACTTACGCATAAAAACGAAAAATCAAGGGTTTGGGCAAGGGTGTAGGGGTATAGCGCAAAGTCTGAGCGGTTCGCGTAGCGTCTCGTAGAGAGGCTTCCTCCGTTGGCGCAGCCCGCCGTTCGCGGTAGCGTCTCTGAAAGAGAAGGCATCAGAACTTTGTAAGAGAGGGGTATAGGGGTGTAAATCTTTAAAACCCTTACACCCTTACACCCTTACATTAATTTCTGCAACATTTCTGCACCTCAAAGCGTGAAAATGCAAATGTAACTGGCTTCTCAAGGTAATCTGCAAAGACAATTAATCATCAGTAGCATTTCACCAACTGGGAAATTTAATGCTACACCTGAAACAGCCCAGGTCAGACCGGAAAATTCTCCTAGCCATTAGCATAGTCAGCAGTGGTTCAGGATCAACGGGTGATCATTGATTTCCCAGCCTGATGGCTGAACATATAAGGATAAATAGTGATGTCTAAGGCAATAATGAGTAACAACATCCAGGGAAGCAAGCAATTGTTTGGCACTAGTTTATGTATTGCCATTACCTTATTTGCTTTTAGTGGTATTGCGGCTGGTGAGCAGATAGCAAAGCTAAATAATTGGCGCTTCTACCCAGACACGAAAAAGCTAGAAATTACGCTTTCATTGGGTAAAACACCACAATACTTTTACCTCAACGAACCGCCAAGACTAGTTGTAGATATTCCCGATACCCAATTAGGTAAAGTTTCCACCCAAGAACAATATACTGGCCCTGTGCAAAGAGTCCGTGTATCCCAGATGAGTGCTAATGTTACTCGTATTGTCTTGGATTTAGCCCCAGGCTCGGCTGTAGATGCTAACAAAGTGCAACTAAAACCAGTTTCCCCTAAAAACTCCACTCGCTGGATTTTACATCCAACAATTGTCAAAGTTGCCACAAAACCAAGTAGCCAACAACCAACAAATGTTAATTCTCTACAATTACCCAGCACTCTACCGTCAATCAATGCTACACAGCAGCCTTTTGTGAGTGTACCTCCCCTCAACGCTAATAATCCCAATCCCCAACCAAATACTGTTGTCAACGCTAATTCTTCTACTCCGCCAGCCCCGACTTTACCCAATTTTCCAGTAATTGAGTTTGGTCAACCTCTGCCTAAATCTCGTTAACAATGTAGTTGGTAATAGCTGATAGGTAATAGTTCCAAATTCCATAGTCAAATATAGGCAGACGCAGGCTTCTTTGGCTTTAAGCAACTCTACTTTTAGCTTGGACAAGCCGGAACAATAGAGTTATACGCCTTGGATGTACTACCAGACATCCCCTATCCCTGAGAATAGATTTGAGACAATCAAACCCCTTGGGATTACATTTTCTGCCGATGTTAAATGCTCCATTCACATCGGCATGAATTTTTGCACCTGAATAATGCTATTACCTTAGCGCAGGGAGAGAGGCGATCGCAAAAACTTACCGCCTCTGTGATTATGCAGCGTTACAAACTGTCGGTTCTGGAAGCGCATCACCGACAGCTTCATAAGCAATAATCAAGGACTCTAAAGCTTCAATGCCATTTTTGACTGCTAATTCGTAAGTATCCCCATGAGTGCGCCAGCGTTGCCCAGGAAAATCTGGTAAGCCAACCAAAAAGCAATTATCTTCAAGAGACCACTGAATCACCATTTGATACTTGAGCTTATTCATCTTTTTGCTGATCCTCTACCGCCTCTATTGCCTGTCTTACTTCCTTTTCTTGGTAAGGTTTGGCATCTGCTCCATCTTTGCCTGAAATTGTAATCTTTCCAGCATACAAGGGATGCACCCAGTTAGTATGACTTCCTTTCCCTGGTAGTTCTGTAAAACCAACTTGGCGGAGCATCTGCTTTAGTTCCCTAATTTTTTTAGGCATTGTTCTATATTTTATGATAGTCTAATGCCACTCTATCCAAGCCCCAATAAATTCGGAAATTACCAAGTTGGATCGCTAAATAAATGAATGGTTAACTCTTCGCGTCCTGATGGGATAGCGGTAAGACAAGCGCGGATGATGTCCCCATCTTCGAGTTCTACTGTGCAAGCATGACAAGAACCCATGCGACAACCAGTGGGAATGAAAACTCCCGCCCGATCTGCTACATCTAACAGGGCTTCTCCCACTTCAGCATTAATGGTGACATCATCTGGCAAAAATCGGACGCGAACAGTCATGGAATACTAGCCTCGCTAAGGCAGAAACGGTGTTAAGTCTAAATGGTTTTCTATCTCAGTAGCTATATTATCTAACATCTGCTCTCGCTGTTCTCTATAATTAGCCACACCTGTAGGTAGGGATTTTAAACCACGCTGTTGACGCAGACGATTGAGCCAAGCGCGTCGCCAAGGGCCGTTGTCAAATAATCCATGCAGATAACTACCCCATACAGATTGACAACTATCAACTAACCCCAAGTTAACATCATCAAACAGGGCTTGGAAGGCTTTGCTATCACCTTGCGGTTCTATACGCGATCGCCCTTGGTGAATCTCGAAGCCATTAACTGGTAAGCCCATCTGCGGGAAATTTGAGCTAACTTGGCGCTGACGGGCAATTTTTTGTCCAGTAATCACGGTTCTAATTGGTAAGAGATTTAAGCCTTGATATCTACCAGCTTGTCCTTCTATCCCTTCTGGATCGGCGATAATTTGCCCTAACATTTGGTAGCCACCGCAAATCCCTAACACTGTACCACCAGAAGCTGCATAGTTTTGAATTGCTTCTGCCATACCAGTTTTTTGCAATAATATCAAGTCGGCAATTGTGGTTTTTGTTCCTGGTAGAATTACCGCGTCTGGATGTCCTAAATCTTGTTTTGGACTGATGTATTTAACTGCAACTGTGGGTTCTGATTCTAAGGGGTCAAAGTCGGTAAAGTTGGCAATTCGCGGTAAACGAACGACGGTGATATTGAGATCGGCTTGGGATTTCTGTGCTTTGCGTTCTAGTAAGTCCAGGGAATCTTCGGCGGGGAAAATTTCTTGTAGGTAAGGAATAACACCAACAACAGGGATACCAGTCTTTTCTTCTAACCATTTGATTCCCGATTCTAAAAGCGATCGCTGTCCCCGGAATTTGTTTATGACTACGCCTTTAATCAGTTGACGTTCTTCTGGTTCTAATAGTTCTAATGTACCAACTACGTGAGCAAAAGCACCACCACGGTCAATATCAACTACCAATAGGGTTGGCGCATTTAAGTATTTTGCCACCCGCATATTGGTTAAGTCGCGGTGCTTAAGGTTAATTTCTGCTGGACTACCTGCACCCTCACAAACGATTAAATCAAATTCAGTTCCCAGATGTTGTAGAGATTCTTCAATCGCCCGCCAACCGATGTCAAAATACTGCTCATAATAGTCAACCGCGCTAACTCTACCTACAGGTCTACCTCTGATAATCACTTGCGAAGTCATATCCCCTTGGGGCTTGAGTAATATGGGATTCATTTCCACCCAAGGTATCACCCCAGCCGCCCAAGCTTGGACTGCTTGTGCGTAGCCAATTTCCCCCCCGTTAGCTGTGACATAAGCATTTAACGCCATATTCTGTCCCTTAAAGGGTGCAACTCGCCAACCACGCCTTGACAAAATGCGACAAATAGCTGTGCTGATGAGTGATTTCCCTGCATGGGATGTTGTTCCCACTACCATTATTGATTTCATAGCCACTGTTAATTCGTAATTTGTAATACCCTACGGGTAGGCTTACGCCTAGATATTGGTAATTTCTAAATACTTTTGTATTTATAACCTTGTTGTAAATAATTGGTGTGAGATATTTGCAGGATAATATAGCAATTTGCTGCTTATATGTCAGAGCATCAGGCAGCTACTAAGATGAATTGAGCGCGGGTATTTGTCCTTGGTTCCAAGGATATGCCAGCGCCATTGTATATGTTCCCACCCAAATTAACAATCTCACCAATTCAGTGAGATGAAAATGGTGAAGACTTGATAAATGGGTTGATGTGTCTTTGTATATATTGTTCCCTAGAAATCCCCAATCCTAACTTTCTGGTTTTGATTTTAGAAGGGAAGCCTAAACCAACGAATCACGGTATCGTGTAAGCGATCGCGCCATGAAGCTACAGGCTGACTTTTTCCCTGATACTCTTCTATCAGTTGATGTCCCAGGGGAGTGAGGCGGAAACTATCTGTAATTCCCTGTCCGTCTACTTCGCGCCGCAATACTCCCACTTGAATTAACCATCCCAACTCGTTATCACCAGCCAACTCAGACAAGGGCTTTTTGGTATAACCATGCTTAACACCTGTTTCATTAGCGATCGCACTTAATGAAACGCTCTGACTACGCATGGTTTCAAATAATTTTAGATGGAAGGGAGAACAAATAAGCGATCGCCTAGCTCGTTCTACCGTAATTGGTGGATAAGAAAACGCTTTCGGTGTTGAAGAATCTATTATCGGCATAATTTGTGAGTCATTAGTCATTAGTCAACAGTCCATAGTCAACAGTCCATAGTCAACAGTCCATAGTCAACAGCAAGCGCAAAGCCTTTACCCCTTCCCCTTTCCCCCTTCCCCTTTCCCCCTTCCCAAAATTGTCATGAAATTATTGTAAATTATTGTAAAATCTCAGAGTCATCAAAAATCTGAAACAGGAAAGGTTCATTATGCCTCTAGCGGTTGGTACGGATGCACCTGCATTTACCGTCAAAGATACCAACGGTAACACCGTTTCGTTATCTGATTTTGCTGGGAAGACTGTAGTTTTGTATTTTTACCCCAAAGATGACACACCAGGCTGCACTAAACAAGCTTGTAGCTTCCGTGATGCTCGATCTGATTACCAAAATAAGGATGTAGTCATTTTAGGTGTGAGTGCTGATGATGAAGCTTCTCATCAAGCCTTCACCCAAAAATATAATTTGAATTTTCCTCTACTGGCTGACACCAACCAAAGCTTAATCAAAGCTTACGACGTTGATGGCGGCGGTTATGCCAAGCGCGTTACCTACGTAATTAGCCCAGAAGGTAAAATCATTCATGTTGATGCTAGTGTCAACACAGCAACCCATGCTAGCGATGTTTTAACAGCTTTGGGACTGTAAGCTGAATATTTCAGTGAACAGTTATCAGTTATCAGTTATCCTGACTTTTCACGTTATGTGGAAAAGCGTTCCGTCAGACCTAACCCCCCAGCCCCCTTCCCTTGTAGGGAAGGGGGAGAAATCAAAGCCTCTCTCCTTGTAGGAGAGAGGTCTTCCAGATCCCGTGAAAAGTCAGATCAGTTATCAGATTATGTTAACTGTTCGCTGATAACTGTTTACTGATGAGTCTCTCTCATCTTCTGGCATTAATTATTCCCTGGAACAGACAAATTTGATGGATTAGCGGCTGGTTGAGTCGTATTTTGAGGTACAAGAAGTATTTGCCCTTGCTGTTGATTGTTGGTTGCTCTGTTTTGTCTTTCTCTGAACGCTTTAGCAGCATCATCTATTGCTTCGTTCTGGCGGTTGGGGTCAAATGTACTATTGCCAAAGTTTGCCCGATGAATTAGGTCAAACATATTGAAATTGCCAGAGTTAAAGTCAATATTATTATTTTGGGTATCATTATTACCGCCTGCATCTACAGTTCCCAGTTGGGCAAAGCTTGGCTGTACTGTCAGCAAGGAAGCAACGCTAATTCCGGCTAAACCTACTAATAGTCTGGTTGGTAAAAATAGTTTTTTCATGGTTTTTGACTCTAAAATTTCTCTAACACTATTGTCAGTTAAAAGTGCTGAGTACTGAGTACTGGAGCGGGGAAGCGGAGCTTTGAGCCAGGGCTAAGTAATTATTTTTACCTCCGTTCCTCTGCTCACCCAATCCCCAGTACCCAATCCCCAGTCCATTTTAAGCAAGAGTCCGGCGTAATTGAGGCTGAATACTCAATAATGCAATTAAAGCGAAGCTAAACAATATTAGCAATGCTCCACCAAAAGTAACATCACCCCAAGGCGCTTGCATGACCACATCGCCTAATCCCCAATTATTGTGGAGATAGAGATAACGAATGGGTTCGATCGCATAGCTGAGAGGATTGAGGGTAGCGACAACCTGCAACCATTTGGGCATGAAGGATAAAGGAGCGAGGGCGGTACTCGCAAAGAGTAAAGGTAGGTTAGTAACAAAAATTACCGCAATTAATTCGATATGTCCAGGGAGAGCAAAAGCCAATCCCAAGGAAATTGCTGTGACACCTAAAGCCAGTAGGAAGACAATGAGGGCGATCGCACCTAATCCGGCTACATCTGGTAGTCCAGCACCCAGAAACGCCGCCGCGCCGACAATTACGGCTGCTTGTAGTAAGCTTTGGCTGACAATAAAGATTGCTGAAGCAAAGACAATAGAAAACCGGGATGCTAGTGGTGCAACTAACAAACGATTCAAAAAGCCGAACTCACGGTCAAACATAACAGGCAATCCGGCATTCAAAGCTCCTGCAAAAGCGGTAAATACTATCACACCCGCAGCTAGAAATTGACCGTAATTTGTCGTACTACCAAATAAACCTTTTGGGGCATTTTGGAATAAAGCGCCGAATAACACCAACCACATTACAGGCTGAATAATACCTGCTAACAAAGTGGAGGGACGGCGTTGTAATTGAATAAATAAGCGACGAGTTAAAGCCAGTGTCTCTTGTGCTAATTCACCAAAGAAATTAGGTGCAGCATCAGCATAGGCTTGCGGTGATGTCGCTGCTTGCCAGTTAATCTCAGTTTTTGGGGTAACACTCATTTTTCTCAGTTATCAGTTATCAGTTATCAGTTATCAGTTATCAGTTGTCAGTTGTCATTAGTCCATACTTATTCCCCCAGTCCCCAGTCCCCAGTCCCCAGTCCCTATCGCATATTCTGCTTTTTCTCAGCTTTGGGATCGCGATTAGCTACTGCTGCTAGTTCTGCATCCAGTAAGGTGCGTCCGGTGGCGGCGAGGTAGACATCATCAAGGCTGGGGCGGGATTGGGCAATGCCGAAAATTGGCAGGCTGGCGTTGTTTAAGGCTTGCTGGATGGTGCTTAGGGCATCGTTCTGTGGTGTTACTACTAAGTTGAGAGAATTACCTTGGGCGTTGTTAATGATGACTTCTTTGACAAAAGGTAATTCTTGTAGTAAGTTTTTGGCTTGTTCTGCTTCTTCGGTGGGGGAGAACTCGCGGATGCGTAGGGTGATGCGATCGCCTCCTACTCTATCTTTTAATTCTGAGGGTGTACCGACGGCAATCACTACGCCACGGTCGATAATCGCGACGCGATCGGCTAGCGCGTCAATTTCTTCTAAATAGTGGCTGGTAATGACAACAGTTGTCCCCGATGCGCGTAACTTTCGCAAAAATTCCCATACCACAAAGCGGCTTTCTATGTCAAGTCCTACAGTTGGTTCATCCAAGACCAACACATCAGGCGCATGAAGTAAGCCAGCAGCTAAGTCTAGGCGCTTGCGTAACCCCCCAGAATAGGTTCCTGTTTTTTTATTGGCGTACTCTTGTAAACCAAGTAAATCTAAAACTGTCTCAATACGCTGTTTGGCTACGGCACTTGGGAGGTGATAAAGTGCTGCTTGTAGTTGCAGCAATTCTCGTCCTGTTAGCACCTTATCCAAGGCGACTTCTTGTGCAACATAGCCTAGCCGTTGTCTAGCTACTCTGGGGTTATCCAACACAGAAATTCCAGATACTTCGATTTTGCCAGCATCTGGTGTGGTGAGGGTACACAAAGCACGCAGAGTAGTTGTTTTACCTGCACCGTTGGGGCCGAGTAAGCCAAAGATTTCTCCCGGTTCTACCTGGAAGGAAACATCTTTGACGGCTTCAACAGTACCGTAACGCTTTTGGAGATTTTGAATTAAAACGGCGGGAGCCATGACAGCTAAACCCTAAATATACAATTCGCAACAATAGATATATATATTGTAGTTGAGTGGTGTGAGGTCAGGCGATCGCGTAGATACATATTGGACAGTTGACAGGTGACAGGTGACAGTTGTTCTCCTCTGCTCCTTTCCCCTCCTGGGAGGGGTTAGGGGCTTTCAAGGGCAGGTTTTTTGAAGAATCAGATGTTAAGATAAATCGTCGTGACACAAAGCAGGTCATGAGCAAAGATTCGGGTTTAAACAGTTGGATTGCGATCGTTAGCCAA
>NZ_JACJSG010000035.1 GCF_014697625.1 Anabaena azotica FACHB-119
GGATTTGTGATGGATAGAGATTAGAACGCAGCGATTAACATTCTGAAACTAGCCTTGGGTACTACGGGTCACGTAGGAACCTGGATCTATGATCCGAACGCTTCAGGAGATTCGACCTCTACTCATGCTGGAGAAATCTTGTGTGAGCAAGTTGGGTCTATGAATGAAGAATCTCCGCACTTATAGGGCGGAGAGTGTCAACATAGCTTTTAATCCTTAGCCTCTAGCCTCTCCCCTGAGTAAACCTTTACTGCATTTAAGAGGATGTTTGTCAAGTATTTTCATTAACAGCTTTCCTGTAACCTGTCCCCTATAACCTGTCCCCTATAACCTGCTAGCCTTCAGCTAATGGTAGTACCAAACGACTAACTACGCGATGATCAGGTAATTGGTAAATATCTAATTCTCCCCCTAGTTGCTGCATAAGATGTTGGCAAATCAGCAAATTTAAAATGGGTGATTGTTTAAAGTCAGATAAAGCTAGAACGTCTTTGTGTGTCTTTTGTTGTAACTGGGTGAGTAATTGGGTTTCAATCTTACCATGATCAGTAATTGACACTTCCAAAAATCCCTCATCTAAACGACGACACCAAATATCAATTCTGTCACCTTTGGGGGAACGATAACAGGCGGCGAGTAATAATTCGTGGACAATTAATTCAAATTTTATAATGTCGCCTGCGATCGCCATTACTGCTGGGTTAGCTGGGGTGGAAATGCCTTTGAGTAATGCAGCACCATTGCTGGCTTCTTTGTCTGTCACGGGTTGTGCCAAACCGTGGACACCAACCCATAGCCTTTGTTGTCTGACTAAATAGTCTACACGTTCGAGCGATCGCTTGAGCAAGCTGGCTATGGGCATAGTTTCGCAGCTGATATGCAATTGCCATTGTTCCTGTTTGACCATTGCTGTCATTGAGGTTGCAGTATGGTCTAACTGTCGCAGCAATAATTGGTAGCGCGTTTGTGTTAAGTCATTGCTGGGAATGCCCAAATCATGAATTTGCCCTAGTAAGCTGGTAGTATTGCGTTGAATTTCTTCTAGACGGCGATGTTTATACCAATTGAGTTGGCGTAATTCCTGAGTTGTGGACTCAAGACGCTGGCTAATTTGTTGTTGACGACGTAACCAAGCCAGTTGATCAATTAAAATTTCCCCAGTATTGAGACTATGTTGTGACCAGTGGCGGTCTTGATGGTCTGCTAACAATACTACTCCAGTCGGTTGATGATCAACTCCAGTGCGTAAAGCCTTCAGCAAAACTTGCCCAATTCCCGCACCATTTAACCATTTGCGTGTTTCTGGAGGTATGTGATCTATACTCACACTTAAGTAACTATTTTCCGCCAGCGCCCACTGAATTAAAGCTTCATACTGAATGGGGATAGCTGTTACCAAAACATCAAATCGACTATCAGCAATTACCCCAGGAATAATTTTTGCTGTAGAATCTCCAGGCGACCAGGAAAATAACAATGCCAAAGGACAATTGAGTACAGATGCTATTTGTTCTAGTGCTGTACATTCCAAGTGATGTTTTCTAATTTCGCTGTTTTCGCTCTCACTTCCTTCTACAAGGCTGAAACATTTTTGGATGCTTTGGAAAACTTGTTGCTGCTGTTCGTTATTTGTTTGTAAACGCCATTGTCGGACAACTACGCCAATTTGTTGCCCAACTACCCACATTAGTTCCTTTTCTTGATTTGTCCAACTACGGGGGTTAGCATGGGTAACAATTAATAATGCTTCCGCTTTATGACCTTGAGTACAATTGCTAATTAACAGCGATCGCACACCCTGTTCTAATAGTAGGGAACGCCAGTTAAAAAAGCGTAAATCTTCTTCTATATTTTCAACTGCCACCGTAACCTTGGCAGTTTTCAACATCTGTCTATCAGTTTCGGTTAATAAACTAAAAGCAGAGGTAACAGGACGGCGGTTATTAGGCTGAGTTTGGTAAATAACTTGATAATTATTTTCGTCTTGGTCATAATGTAGCAGCAAAAAGCGAGTAGCATTTAATCGATTGATTACTCTAGCAGCACAAGTGCGTAGAGTTTCTTTCAGGTCTTGATGAGTGTAAATACTCTGGGCAACTTCGCTAGTTAACTGAGAGTCTGCTTGAATTTGTTTAATAATATCTTCTGTGTTGTCATTAGGAGCTACTAAGGAAATAAACCCCGCCGCACCTTGGACAAAATTCTTATCAGCATCTGTCCATATACGTGGTTCATAACCTTCTACCGCCAGAAAACCCAATAAGTCTTTTTGCCAAATAATTGGTGCGGCTAGGAGCGATCGCACCCGCAAGCGTTGTAACAATTTCGCGGTAAACTGACCTTTGAGGGAACTACGAGCATCACCAATCCAGACTATCTGATTTACAGACAACGCATAATACAAATCATTTAATTCTTGTACCGTCATGCCTGCGGCTGACTGTTCACTGTTATTATCTCGCCCAAGGTTGACTAATTGATTACTCATGCGACACCAAAAATAGCGCCCTTGTCTCTCGAACCAGTAAACATTGGTACGACTAGGACAGACAAAATCATGGGTAGCTTCTACTACCGCTTTTAGCCTTTCTTCTAAATTATTTAAGTTGCGGACATTTTCTAATAATTTTAATAACGGTTCGTCAGGACGTTTGATTTGCTTATGTTGCAAATCTAATTCTTTTTGATAAAGTATTGCCGCCAGTTCACCTAATACAATCATTAAACGAGCTTTGGCATCTTCTGGTAGCAAATAACCCCAGCGTTCCGAACCCAGTACAACCAAACCCATACATTTGTCTTTGTAACGCATGGGCAAAATTATTGTCCCTTGGATGTTAAATTTTGTCCCGAATTCTCGCCATTCCCCAGCCCGCTTTTCGTTACGGATGTCTGCAACTCCCAAGGGAGACTGTTGAATTACTACTTGTTCTAAGAGATCACCCGGTTGCAGAACTAGCCGTTTGCGTAAGAAAGTCAGATCAGAACTAGGCGCTATACCCCCCTGTCCTAATAAAGCGTGCTTGAGGCGATCGTAACAAGCAATCCAAACTAGATTGTAAGTAAATTCCTGTTTAATATAGGCGATAGTGGTGTTAATCAGAACATCTACATTATCTTCTTCCCTGAGACTTTGCAAAACACGTCCCAGGGCCAGAATAGTTTGTTCGGCGGCTATCGGTTTCTGTGGCTGCCCCATCTGATTTTTGATGAACATAACTTGTAATATATAGGATGCCCAATTTACCCTCAGTTATATCTTTTTGGATGTTTATTGACAGTTCGGGATGAAAGGGACTGGGGGGAAGGGGAAAGGGGAAAGGGGAAAGGAGAAAGGGGGAAGGGGAAACGGGAAAGGAAAGAAATGGACTAATGACAACTGATAACTGATAACTGATAACTGATAACTGACAACTGACAATGAACATATATCAATTTACTGTTGGTGCGTTTTTATTTAATTTGCTGAAGGCTGATCCTGAGTGGTTACATCAGCAGACGATGCGGAGTTTTAGCTGGTTGTCACACACCGATCGCACTACTACCAAGTGGGTACATACTACACTACAAAAGTCACTCTGCTTACAAGATTCTCGTCTGGAACAAAATTTGTTCGGTTTACAATTTCCTAACCCTGTGGGTTTAGCGGCTGGGTTTGATAAGGATGGGGTAGCAGCTAAAATTTGGTCTAGTTTGGGTTTTGGTTTTGCAGAACTGGGAACCGTAACTTTTATACCACAGCCTGGTAATCCACCTCCTCGGCTGTTTCGCTTGCCGTTGGATCAAGCTGCTCTTAACCGTATGGGATTTAATAATAGTGGTGCGGCGGCAATGGCAGAACGTTTAGCTCCAGAAAAAGGGCAATTTTCTATACCTATAGGTGTCAATTTGGGCAAGTCTAAGGTGACACCCCTGGAAGCCGCCGCAGAAGATTATTTAAATAGTTTCCGCTTACTTAAGGAGTTGGGAGATTATTTTGTGGTTAATGTTTCTTCCCCCAATACTCCAGGGTTGCGATCGCTCCAAGATGCCTCTATGCTCAGTTCCATCCTAGAGGTATTACAAACAGAAAATAATTCACACAAGCCAATATTTGTCAAGATAGCACCGGATTTAGAATGGGAAGCGATCGCCGACATTATCAGATTAGCTAAGACCTACCAGTTAGCGGGGATTATTGCCACTAACACGACAATTCGCCGTGATGGGTTGAAAACTCAGGTGATTGAGAAAACAGGTAAACCACCCCAAGAGGAAGCGGGAGGAATTAGCGGTGCGCCGGTGCGCGATCGCTCCACGGAAGTAATACGTTTTATTTGGCAGCAAACCCAGGGACAAATACCCATAATTGGGGTTGGTGGTATATTTACCCCGGAGGATGCTTGGGCAAAAATTACTGCTGGAGCCAGCCTGATTCAAGTGTACACAGGCTGGATTTATGAAGGCCCAATGATGGTACGTAGAATTTTAACTGGGTTGCTAGCCAAATTAGAAGAACGTGGATTAAATTCCATCAGCGAAGCTGTAGGTTTAGATTTTATAACAGGGGACAGGGAATAGGGGACAGGGGACAGGCAAGAAAAGCTACTAGCTCATGAGGTTTTTTGATTGATCCATGCCCTAATCTATGTGGCAACTGCTATAAAAGTGGAGAAGTCCATAATCAACAGTCAACAGTCAACAAGCAAATTAACTTTTGCCGTTGATTAACCTTCCTTTTCTTCTAATGGGAAAAATTCCTTAGTTTTTTCGGAAAAAGTCCAAGCAATACCATCAGGATCACGACTGCGAGTCCATTCAGGAAAATCTGGATCATTGCGCCGTTTGTAGACAGTGCTGGAATAAACATTGAGCCGCTTCGCCAATTCTGATTGAATTAGAGAACCGAAAATTAACTGTCTTTCCAGATTTGGCTTAACTTCTTGATGAGTAGCTGGTGGTAATTCAGCTTCAGGTTGTTCTGGTTCAGCTTCTGGTTCCGCCACTACTGCTTCTGGTGGTGGAGGTGGTGCTAGGAGCGATCGCGCTTCTGTCGCCACTGGTTGAGGTGCAAGTTCTCTTACAGGCTCACTACTATCTAGGATGTTGCCCAGAATACTAGCTGTGATGAAATAATAAACTTCACCACCTTCTGCGGCTGGTAGTAAACTTGCACCAAACTCAGAAGCTTTACTATCTAAATAACGTTTTGCCGTCGGGCCAGGGAAATTGCCACGAATTGCCAAATCCATTGGCGTAATTTTGCCTTGGTTTTCCCGAATTAACTGACTGAAAATTGGGTTAACTCGCTGACACCACTGCTGCCATTGATATTCCTGAAAAACTCTGAAACCAATGACCACAACAATAAGCGCCAGCAAAAATCTCCAGGTAGAAACCAGGAAAATCACTAAAAACGATATTGGCAAAAGTAGAACGAGAAACGCCTTCCCGTCACTTTCTAATGTTTTTTCACTCATGCCGATTTTTGCCAAGCGAATTTTTTGGGAAATAATATATTATATTGGCAAAAATCGTGACAGGTTTTTGTATATTTTGGCAAAGTGAAGGAAAAGGCAGGAGCAGGGGTGCAGGGGTGCAGAGGAGCAGAGGAGCAGGGGAGCAGGGGAGCAGGGGAGCAGAGGAGCAGGGGAGCAGGGGAGAATAACAAGTGTCACCTGTCACCTGTCACCTGTCACCTGTCAACTGATAACTGATAACTGATAACTGAATAACTGTTCACTGAGCTAAGGCGTGTTGTTTTAAATCAGCTAGAGAACAGACTTCTAAAGCTCTAGCGTGGGTGGCTGAGAGGATTACAGGTGGTGCAACGCCGGCTTCTAGAGCTTCTTGCCAACGTGCTGCACATAAACACCAGCGATCGCCAGGCTTCAACCCTGGAAAATTATACTCAGGATAGGGCGTACTCAGGTCATTACCACGAGATTTTGTAAACTCCAGAAATTCTGTTGTCACCTGAGCGCAAACAACGTGCATCCCCGTATCATAAGCCCCTGTCTGGCAAAAACCGTCACGATAAAACCCAGTCACGGGTGAAGAACAACAAAGCTCTAAATCTGTCCCAATTACATTTTTCGCTAGTGCCATATTCAACTCCTGTTACCGTGCTGAGTGGATCTATCAGTCAACAGTTAACAGTTAACAGTAAACACAACCTGATAACTGATAACTGATAACTGTACTATCTCCCAAACACACTCCCCAAGGAACGAGTAATATTTTGCGGCTGCATCGCATCCATTGCGGCTGTGGGTTCGTAGCCACAATGAACCATACAATCTGCACACTTGGGATTACCACTGGCGCGGCCGTATTGACTCCAGTCTGTTTCTTCTAACAATTGTTTGAAGCTGCTGTAATGTCCTTCATTCAAAAGATAACAAGGTTTTTGCCAACCGAGAACACTATAACTAGGGCTACCCCAAGGTGTGCATTCATAATCTTTTTCACCCACAAGAAAATCTAAGAATAAGGGGTTATGGTTGAAATTCCAGTTTTTCTTGCCAGTTTTATAGGGCGTGAGGATTTCCCGAAACAGGGCGCGGGTTTGCTCTCGTCTGAGAAAATGGTCTTGATCAGGGGCCCACTCATAACTATAACCGGGAGAAATCATCATGCCATCGGTGTTGAGGGTTTCCAGAAAATCAAAAAACTCCTGCATTTCCTTGGGATCACAACCCTCAAAAATTGTGGTATTGGTGGTGACGCGGAATCCTCTGGCTTTAGCAGCTTTGATGGCTTTGACGGCAATATCAAACACGCCTTTTCTATCTACACATTTATCATGCCATTCTTTCAAGCCATCTAAATGCACACTAAAAGTCAAGTAAGGTGAAGGTTGAAATTTATCTAAACTCTTTTCTAATAACAACCCATTAGTACACAAATAAACATACTTTTTCCGTTCAACTAATCCCCGAACAATCTCGTCAATCTGGGGATGCAGTAGCGGTTCACCCCCAGGAATGGAAACCACAGGCGCACCGCATTCGTCCACGGCGGCAAAGCACTGTTCGGGTGTCAAATTTTGTTTTAATATTTCTGTAGGATGCTGAATTTTCCCACAACCAGAACAAGCCAAATTACAGCGAAACAATGGCTCTAACATTAACACTAAGGGAAATCTCTTGCGTCCTAAAAGACGTTGAGTTACTAAATACTTACCAATATCGATCGCTTGTTGTAAATTAACACCCATTTTTCTGATCACTCCTCATAGTCAGTTGACAGTTGACAGTTGACAGTTGTTCTCCCCTGCTGGGTTCCCCTCCTGGGAGGGGTTAGGGGTGGGTTACTTCTCATCTCCCCCTACTCCCTCATCTCCCTCATCTCCCTCATCTCCCCCATCTCCCCCCACTCCCTCATCTCCTCACTTGACATAACCCTGGGAAATAAACCAATTCACCGCATCTTTCAGGGCGATATCCACTGGAGATTGGGGTAAACCTAATTCTTTGACGGCTTTTGAGGCATCGTAGTACATGGTTTGTTGTGCCATGCGGACACCATCTAGAGGTACTGAGGGGGGTTTGCCTAAAGGTGCGAGAATTTTTTCTTCTATCCAGGCGACGGTTAGGGGTAGCCAGCCTGGGACAGTCCATCTAGGTGCGGGTAAACCTGTGATTTCAGAAAGTTTTTCTAGCAGTTCTTTGAGACTGAGGTTTTGATGTCCTAAGATATAGCGATCGCCACTTTTCCCTTTTTCCAACGCTAGTAAATGTCCCCAAGCTACATCCCGCACATCTATAAGATTGAGTCCGGTGTTGACGTATGCGGGCATTTGTCGCCGGAGGAAGCGTAAAATAATATCCCCGGTAGGCGTAGGTTTGATATCCCAAGGGCCTATGGGGGTGCTGGGGTTGACTATGACGACATCTTGCCCTTTGGCGGCGGCCTGCATAGCTTCCTGTTCTGCTAAAAACTTGGACTTTTTGTAATGTCCAATTAGTTTATGTACAGGACTTTGGTATGTTTCATTGACAACTTCACCAGAGGGATTTACACCTATGGCAGCTACGGAACTGGTATAAACTGTGCGTTCAATTCCGGCTTTTTGGGCTGCTTCCAAAACTTGCAAAGTGCCAAGGACATTATTTTGGTAAAGTAAATCACGGTCTTTTTGCCACAGGGAATATTGGGCGGCGACATGGAACAGGTAGCGACAGCCAGCCATTTGTCGCCAAAGATACTGATTGCTGAAATCGCCTTCGACGATTTCCACATCCAACCCTTTTAAATTACCGATGTTGCTGTGAGGACGGACTAAGGTTTTAACTGTGTATCCTTGTTGCAGTAACAATCGCACTAAATTAGCGCCAACAAAACCCGTCGCCCCTGTGACAAATACCCGCATTAATTCGCCTCCTTTTTGCCAAACCGAGGGAACCAATCGTCCAAAATTGAGTAGACCACGGGTATCACAATCAAACTGAGGATAGTGGAACTAACTAGACCCCCGGCAATAGCCACAGCCATAGGCGATCGCAATTCTGAACCCGCACCCAAACCCAAGGCAATGGGTAACATTCCTAACAGGGTAGAGATGGTGGTAATGATGATGGGACGCAAACGCACCGGGCCTGCTTTGAGAATTGCCTCTGTGCGATTTAAACCAGCTTGACGCAGTTGGTTAATGTAATCTACCAGCACGATCGCATTTTTGTTTGCCAATCCTAGTAAGAAGACAAAACCAATTAGTGAAATCATACCGAAATCACTCTTGGTAAAAAGTAACGACAGCATTGCTCCTACAAGTGCCAAAGGTAAAGAAACGCCGATAACTATGGGGTCTATCCAACTTCTGAACAATAAAATGAGTACGGCAACAATACAAATGGCTGACAACATTAATGTGGAAGCAAAACTACCAAAAACTTCGCTTTGCCTTTCCGAATCTCCTCCCAAATCTAAAGTGACTCCACTGGGTAAAATTGGTTTGGCTTCTGCCATTATCTTATCAGTAGCATCACCTAAAGATAAACCCTGTCCCAAGTTAGCGCTGATATACGCTACCCGTTCATTGTTGAGCCGCTCAATTTGGAAAACCTGACCCTGGACATTGTTTTCACCTGTTACCGTGACATCAGCAAATCCCGGTATTTTCTCAATGCGCTCTTTAATTGTCTTCGCGGTTTTATTGAGAGCTTGTAAATCTTCACCCTTTAACGCCACTTGTAGAGGTTTTTGTCCGCCTGTATCCACAAATTGAATATCTTCCACACTGGTAGTTACACCAGGAAGACTAGGCAAACTTTTACGCAATTCGTCTTGTAACTGGGCAGTGGGGGTTTTTCGGTCTTCCTTCAGTTTGACGTAAAGTGTTCCTTTATTCGGCTCACCCTCACGGGAACCAACTGTAGTAAACACTGTTTCCACATCTGGGTATTTCCTCACCGCCTCTTCTAGTTTTTTGGCTACTTCTAGGGAGTCGTTGAGCGGGTTGGGGATGGGGACTGGGGATTGGGGATTGGAGATTGGGGATTGGGGATTAGTTCGTTGTTGTGCTTGTAGCTGTAAAGCTGCCAAATCGGGAATTTTTGGTAAGGGTGCGGTATAGGTGATATTAAATTCGCCCCGATCTAGTTTGGGAATGAAGCCTTTAGGAATAAAAGGTATCAATGACATACCACCAATAAAGCTGAGTATTGCTAGGGCGACGACTGTTTTACGGTGATTTAAAGACCATTTAAGTAGATTTCTGTAAAATTCGGTAAATCTTACCCAAATGCTTATTTTTCGGCGTTCAGGGGTTTTCGTCGCAGGTACTAACCAGTAGGTAGCTAACACTGGTGATAAAGTACGCGCAACCAAGGTAGAAGCTATATAGGAAGCTGAAACTGTGATTCCAAATGGCTTAAAGAACTGTCCAACTACTCCACCCATCAACCCGATAGGTAAGAAAACTGCCACGGCTGCGGCTGTAGTGGCGACAACTGCCAAACCAATCTCATCTGTTGCTGCATGGGCGGCTTGACGGGGGCTTTCCCCTTCTTCGATGTGCCGCAAGATGTTTTCTACATCAAGGATGGCATCATCGATTACACTCCCAATGACCAATGCTAGCGCCAGTAAGGTGATTGTTTCCAGGTTGAAGCCAAAAATCGCCATGACGATAAACGTCGCTAACAAGGACGTAGGAATCGCCAATGCGGAGATAAAAGTAGCTCGCCAATTCCATAAGAAAGGATAAATCACCACAATCGACAAAACGATCGCTTCTATAAGTGCATCTATAGTTGATTTGGTGGCTTGGCGGATATATTCTGCTTGAGTCGCCGCTAAGGTAAGTTTGATATCCTTTAAGTTAGTCCGCAGTTTCTGCACTTCCGCTTCCACTCGGCTAACAACCTCTAAGGTATTAGCATCACCACGTTTAATCACCTGAAACGCCAGCGCTTGTTGACCGTTGAACCTGACTAATGTACCTGCTCCTTGGGCTAGGGCTGCTAAATCATTATTACCAGCATTTGCCGGAGGTGAGGTAGCAGGAGCGCCCAACAGCGAGACTTTGAGGACTCCTGGTAATTTAGCGATCGCAGGTGTAATCTGGTCTTCGGCTACCTTAGTTAAATCTGCCAAATTCCGAGAATTACTCTCAATGGCGTAACTCACCGCCGCCGACTCGTTCAAGTTCAAGGGTATAACCTTGTAACTTGCGCCTTGAGGAAGCTTTAACTGCTTGAGTGCTGAATCAACTTCGCTTTTCGATGTCTCAAGATTTGTCCCTACGCTAAAAGCCAGACTCACAGCAGCCTGGCCTGGATAACTAGATGAGCGCAAATCATCTAGCCCTTCTAAAGAACGCAGACGCTCCTCTATGGGTATGGTAAGCTTTGCTTCAGTATCTACAGCACTTGGCAAAGGAGCCGTAGCATTTACCACCACTACCGGAAAGGTAATATCTGGGAACAAAGCATACTTAAGAGAACTGAAAGCCAGCGCCCCAGCTACTGCTACAGCTATCCAAAAACTGACAGTCAGCCACGAGTACTCAATCGCCCATCGGGAAAAATTGAAGCGTTGTCGTGCCGATTTTGAGCTGTTTCGCTTTACCATCTTGGAAAATTATCATGCGGAAGACACAATTATTTGTCATGCTACAGTAATCCTTGGCACTTTGCGAGTCTTAGTAGGGGGACAGTGTACAGTGGACAGTGGACAGTGGAAATAACCTGACAACTGATAACTGACAACTGATAACTGATAACTGATAACTGACAACTGACAACTAACAAATTTTGGATTATGGCGGGACATAGTAAATGGGCAAATATTAAGCGCCAAAAGGCGGTAGTAGATGCAAAAAAGGGTAAGACGTTTACTCAGTTATCTAGGGCAATTATTCTGGCGGCTAGAAATGGAATTCCCGACCCAGCAGGCAATTTTCAACTGCGGACAGCTATAGATAAAGCGAAAGCTGCGGGGATTCCCAACGATAATATAGAAAGAGCGATCGCTAAAGGTGCAGGCACTTTTGGCAGTGATAGCTCTAATTTGGAGGAAATTCGCTATGAAGGTTATGGGCCTTGTGGTGTAGCCATTTTAATTGAAGCTCTCACCGATAACCGCAATCGCACGGCTGCTGATTTGCGCGTAGCCTTTAGTAAAAACGGTGGTAATCTGGGGGAAACTGGCTGTGTTAGCTGGATGTTTGCCCAGAAGGGGGTATGTGTCGTCCAAGGTGTGGTGGATGAAGACCAGCTTTTAGAAGCATCCTTGGAAGGTGGGGCGGAAACTTACGAAATGACCGAAGACCAGACAGCAGAGGTGTTTACTGAGATAGCCAATTTAGAAACCCTCAACCAAACACTCAAAGACAAAGGTTTTAAAGTCACAGATGCTGAGTTGCGCTGGATTCCCAGTAATCATGTAGAAATTACGGAACATGACCAAGCGCGATCGCTCCTTAAATTAATTGATACCTTAGAAGGTTTAGATGATGTGCAAAATGTCACCTCTAATTTTGAAATGTCAGAAAATCTCATGGCACTAAGTATCGTCTAAATCTAACTGTACTTCTACCCTGACATAACAGTTACAAGCGGGAAAAACTCATACGTAGATATACAAAGAAGAGTAAAGGCGGGTTTACTCAAATCTTGCACCTTCCTTGTATAACTACGTGGCTCCCTGCACTGCCCACCCTACGAAATAATTGTAATCTACAACACAAATAAACTATGACAATCTCTCTTCCCTAACCCCTACCTTCAGCTAAACAAAATTTTTGTGGCATTTTGGCAACCAAGACTCTGCCGTTGCAGTTTAAATAAGATATCAAGAGGGTAACGGGAAGGTAGAAATTCAACTAAGGGATAAATGTTGTCTACATCACCCTTAGATGCCCACCCTATCGCCAGTTGTTGATTAAATGCTGTAGATTCACTCTACAAGGGGAACAAGTTAAATCTCAGCAATAATCATCGCTTCACTACAACTGGCTAAAATTCCAACAACATACATAAGTGACTGGGGGCTAGGTACTGGGTACTGGAGGAGATCAGGACTTACGCAACCGGCACATATAGTAGTGGACTGTCTAGACTAAAATGTTGCATTATTCCTTTGTTGTAGGATGGGCATCTTGCCCGTCCGGTGCGGGCAAGATGCCCACACTACAAGATTTATTTTTATTGCACTAATTTAGTCCGGTCACGCTAGTAGGGTGCGTCAGATGTGAAAAATCCCTTCATTTGTACGAAATTATTGGGTCTGACGCACCCTACAGTTAGTTTGATGATGACACTTGCGTAAGTCCTAGAGATAAGAAACCTCCGCCTGTCAGTTCCCCACTCAGTACGTTGCTCAACGCCCCCTAATGCTAACAGCAAATTTTAACTAAGTATATTTATTTACTGCCAAGTCTGAAAGAGCAAAATAAAATAAATATAAAGAAACACTAAATAAGCAAACCTATGTGGTCTTCAGAGGGCAAACCAGCTGATACCGAAGCAGATAGACAACAACTCAACCCAAGTCCTACTAATTGGGGACAAGAGTCCGAACGTGAACAAATATTCCAACTAATTGACAGTCTCTTGCCTTTTGAGGTTTGCCTGTATCATCAAATATTACCCCTAAAATTCGAAAATCATCAGCTATCGCTAGGTATGGTTAATCTAGAAGATAGCAGCGCATTAGATTACGTGAATCGCATTTTGTCCTACATCAAAGGTACAATAAAGACTCAAGAAATTACTGCTGACATCCACCGCATCCTACTTTCTACTTACCTCAGCTATAAAAATACATCTCGTTCAGAAGCGAAACTAGCACAACAGCTAGAAGCAGAAGCTCATTTAGTAGAGAATGTAGATACTGTTTGTGTAACTTGCCGTTCAGAAAGTGATTTTCCAACAGCCAAGGATGTTTCAGAAATTCATCCTGTTGAACAAGCGCTAACAGTACCATTGAATGATGTAACTATTTTACAACTACCAGCACTAAATCTGTTCAGCCCTATTGAAACATTAGTAAATTTACCACCTAGAAGACTATGGGAAGAATTATTAGGACGTGTTTTAGGCGGGGGAATTGGTCGTTTATATTTGGAAAGACAACCATATAAAGGAAGAATCATTTGGAGTGACAATGGAGTTTTGCAGTCGATATTAGAAAACTTACCTCTGTCTGTCTTTCAAGGAGTACTTAACGAATTGAAGCGTTTTGCGGCACTTCCTTTAGGCACAGTCACAGAGCCACAACAGATAGAGAAAGAATGTCAATATCAAAACAACCGTTTATTATTACGCATCCGTGTAATGGCAGGAATAAATGGTGAAGAGGCTACAATACAGGTACTTAGAGGCGCAGCTTTAAAATTTTATCAACAGCAACAGTTGGCTCAGATGAGCCGGGATGTCATTGGCATTTCCCAACAACTCAGCTATAAGTTGCACGAACTCCAGCAACGATTACATCTAAATCCACACCTCAAATCTGAGCAATCAGAGGCTTTCGCTACCCTCACTCGCTTAGTCGAAAAGTTAGACCAACAAGTTAAAATACTCACAGCAAATCAAGAGTCAGAATCAGGCAGCAAATTATAGTACTGTCAGTATAACTTCTGATTTCGATTTTTGCCATAATTGTTATGTTGTAATGACAAGCCAGACTATCTTTTAGTAAAGTTCTGGCTAGACATATCAATAGTTGTGTGAGGCACTCATCATGAAAAATACAAAAAATATTTACATCTAAATTTCATAAAGTGTGAAATTTAGATGTAAGATATCTAATTATTTTCTCTTCTAATTGGTCAGAGCTTAGGTGTTATTGATAGTTGTTAATGGTTGACATTTATCAAGACATAACTGTTTATTTAGATTATGGAAACTGATAACATGGTTATCAAAATTTACTATTTTATAAAAAATAGTCGCCATATTTAGTTCTGAAATTTATCATAGATATCCTATTTTCCTATTAACAAATTCACTATTAGTATATATTTCATGCAAACTGAAATTTTTAGTAATATTTTTCCTCTATTGAGTACAGCCAACCCACAAACCTTAGAATGGCTGTTCAATGTTGCAATTGATCACGAATATCCAGCAGGCAGAGCGGTTTTAATGGAAGATGCTTGGGGTAACGCAGTTTATTTTGTTGTGTCTGGATGGGTCAAAGTCCGACGTACTTGTGGAGACGATTCTGTCGCTTTGGCAATTTTAGGCAAGGGTGATTTTTTTGGGGAAATGGCAATTTTAGATGAATCTCCCCGATCTACAGATGTAATTGCTCTCTCGCCAGTCAAATTGCTCAGTGTTTCCAGGGAACGTTTTATTCAAATTCTCTTTAAAGACCCACAGTTACATCATAGAATGCTGCAACTTATGGTGCGGCGATTGCGGCAAATTAACCAACGTTTACAAATTCGTTCTTCACCACCTGCTGTTAAATTAGCCCATACCTTAGTTAGTTTGGGTGAAAGCTATGGTCAGGAATCAAATACAGGTAAGGAAATTTTTAATATTCCGTTTAAGGACTTAGCAGAAGTAACAGAAATTAGTCTTGAAGAAACTACTAAAATTATGCACAAGCTGCATGATAAAGGATGGATCAAAATTGATCATGACAATAATACTATTTATCTGGTAAACTTTAAGCAACTGTCGAATTTAGCTGGAAAAGTCTGATAAAACAGTTGTCAAAATTTATATCTAGTCGCCTTTATTCAATAACCTCTTGCAATTAACTCTCACATAATCCAGTTTTCTAAATTTTTAATTTACCCATGCTTGTGCTTATCGCACGCCATATTAAATCTTGGTTTGATATGACTCCTTGTACAGTTATTGTACTATGAGCCAAACACAAGGGTTAAGGATTCGCAGGCTAAAAGCTAGTATTCAGACTCGTAGGTGCTGGACTATTACAAAAATATTAATTTTTTTATCGAAGTTAATTAATTTTAACTTAACATTTAATTATGTTACGTTTAATTAATAAATGATTTTTGGAAAATACGTTATTGATGCTACGCAATTATACTCCAAAAGAGCAAAACCAAGTTACAACCAGGTCTAGCGAGTTTTCTTTTAGTAGACTGAGTTATGCAGCCTGTGTCGTCGTCAGTAGTATAAATGCACCTCAAAATGCTGAGTCTGCATTGCTTAACTATTGACTATTGACCAGTAACTATTAACTATTAACTATGTATAGTATTGACTTTTGACTGAGAACTTATCACTTTTAACTACAGATGACTGAAGCGACAGCACCTCGTATCGATATTGGCGTTCAGGACACCGTGCCGACGATTAATTATTTGG
This sequence comes from Anabaena azotica FACHB-119, assembly GCF_014697625.1. Taxonomy (GTDB): domain Bacteria; phylum Cyanobacteriota; class Cyanobacteriia; order Cyanobacteriales; family Nostocaceae; genus Trichormus; species Trichormus azoticus_A. The sequence goes on from NZ_JACJSG010000035.1 coordinate 15,774, forward strand.
TGGCAATGCCCCAACCAGAGACGCATCTATTTGAGGTGAGTTTGCAAATCGTAAACTATTCATCACCAATTCTTGACTTAAGAATGCCGGTGTGGACACCAGGATCATATTTGGTGCGCGAGTACGCCAAGAATTTACAAGATTTCACTGCTTTGGCAGGGGATAAAGTTTTACCTTGGCGTAAAATCAGTAAAAACCACTGGCAAATCAATAAAGGGGATGCTTTAGAAGTAACGGTACGCTACCGGATTTTTGCAAACGAACTATCGGTAAGAACAAATCATTTAGATGCTACCCACGGCTATTTTAATGGCGCAGCATTGTTTTTTAGAATACCGGGGTGGGAAAATCTTCCCATCCGTGTTGCTGTAATCCCACCGCGTCCCCAGTGGCGCGTAACTACTGCCTTGCCAACTATAGGTGAGCAATCTAATACTTTCTATGCTGCTGATTTTGATACGCTTGTAGATAGTCCTTTTGAGATTGGTGAACACCAGTCATATCACTTTGAGGTGTTAGGAAAACCTCATGAACTAGCAATCTGGGGACAAGGAAATTTCCAAGTAGAGCGGCTAATTAGCGATACCCAAAAAATTATCCAAGTAGAAGCGCAGATGTTTGGCGGCTTGCCTTATGACCGATACGTCTTTTTGCTGCATCTATTTGCCCAAGCTTACGGAGGTTTGGAACATAAAAATAGCTGTTCTTTAATTTATCAGCGTTTTGGATTTCGCTCTCAAGATAAGTACGAACGCTTCATTCAATTAGTGGCGCATGAGTTCTTCCATTTGTGGAATGTCAAGCGCATCCGTCCGCAAGCGCTGGAGGTATTTAACTATGACCAGGAAAGTTACACGCCTTCTCTGTGGTTCTGCGAGGGAACAACTAGTTATTATGATTTACTGATTCCTTTGCGAGCAGGCATTTACGATGTCAAGACTTATTTAAACTATTGGAGTAAAGAAATAACCAGGTTATTGACAACACCAGGAAGGAAGGTACAAGCACTTTCTGAGTCGAGTTTTGATGCTTGGATTAAACTTTATCGTCCAGATGCAAATACAGGCAATTCACAAGTCTCTTACTATTTAAAGGGGGAGATGATTTCTTTGTTGCTAGATTTGCTAATTAGATTGCGCTATCGCAATCAGCGTTCTTTGGATGATGTGATGCGCCAAATGTGGCAAAAGTTCGGTCAAGCGGAAATTGGCTACACTCCAGAACAGTTACAGGCGGTAATTGAATCGGTGGCTGGTGTAGATTTGACTGATTTCTTTGCACGTTATATTGACGGTACGGAAGAATTACCATTCAACCAGTACTTAGAACCTTTTGGCTTGCATTTGGTAACAGAGCGAGAGGAAGAACCTTATTTGGGGGTGAAGGTGAATACGGAAAATGGCCGGGAGATGATTAAATTTGTCGAGGCTGGTTCGCCTGCACAAATGGCAGGTATTGATGCTGGTGATGAGTTACTAGCGATCGCTGGTATCAGGATTTCATCTCATCAATTGAGCGATCGCCTTAAAGATTATCAACCAAATGATAGCATTCAGGTAACGGTTTTCCACCAGGATGAACTACGTACCTATTCTGTCACTCTCGGTTCACCACGTCCTACAAAGTATCAGTTATTACCTGTGCCAAATCCTGATGCTACGCAGCAAGAAAACTTTGCTGGTTGGCTGGGAGCTTCCATATCTACTGTTGGTTGATAACGATAGCAAAATTCCTATTTCGTGTTCCCTGTGATTCACATTCAGCTGCAGAAGTTAACTAGATACACAGGCGGGGAGATTAGTCAAGTTATACGCGATTAGTCTCCCCTATATGCTTACTAGCGGCCCTAGAATAATCTCATAGTTTGCTTTTTATAACCAGGACTTACGCAAGTGTCACAATTGCTTGTTGGTGCGTGACACTACAAGTCTCATGACTACGTTCAAATATTATCGCCAGTCACACACCCTACAGAAAAAATATGCCAGTTGCGTAAGTCCTAATAACATAAAATTCCGAGGAATTTGTTTGATTTGAGTAAGTAAATCAATACTTACCCTATACGGGCTAAAACATAGTCACGGGTGCGAGAATCGTTAGGGCTGTTAAACATTTTCTTTGTTAAACCAAATTCAACCAACCGACCAATCCGATTTTCATTAAAGTTAAAGAAAGCTGTAAAATCTGAGACGCGGACAACTTGAGGTAAGTTGTGGCTAACTATAACTATTGTCAATTCAGAACGAAAACGTAAACTTTGAATTAAGTTTTCTACCTTCATACTAGCTGTAGGATCAAGACCAAAGCAAGGTTCATCCATTAATAGAACTTTTGGCTTAACAGCTAAAGCACGCGCAATACAGAGTCGCTGTTGTTGACCAATAGAAAGGTCTAACGCTGATTTATATATTTTATGTTTGACTTCATCCCAAATATCAGCGTCTTTAAGTGCAGCTTCGACAATTTCATCTATCTCTACTTTTGGTCGCCAACCAACTATTTTAACTCCATAGGCAACGTTATCATAAACGCTCATGGGGAAAATATTGGGTTTGGAATATACAATACTTACTTGTCGGCGAAGCCGATTCAAATTAACTCGACGCTCATAAATATTTTGATTATAAAATTCTACTCTGCCTTCAACTTGCACTTGGGTTTCTAATTCATTCATGCGATTGAGGCATTTGATAAAGGTAGATTTTCCACAACCACTAGGGCCAATAATTGCCGTTACCTTACTTTCATAGATATCCATAGACACCTCTTCCAGAATTTTTTGGGTGTCATAAGAAAAGCTGAGGTTTTTGACTCTGATTGCTGGAATTAGTTTATTCATGCTCAAAAAGGTTTACCAAAAATATTGACTTGACAAAGTAGTAAAAATCAGTTCTGCTGTTTCACGGTTTGTGAAGCCAATATTGAATAATCATGGTTTCCAATCAGGAATACCAAAATATATTCATTTATAGCTAAGTAGCAGTATTTTTTAGAAAAATATTTGCATCAAAGTTCTTCTCCTCATCAAATAAATGTGGTATGATATCAGATAGTCAAAATCAAGCAATTACTACGTTGGGCAAATTTTTACTTACTTATGAGTTGAATGTGAGGTAATGTTTAGTTCATAGGTTCAAATTTGTCTACTGTTGTACTCTAAGATCAGGAAACACAATACCTCTGTTGAGTATACGCGCCAAAATACAGTGTATACATCGAGTAAATGTAGTTTTTATTGTGGGAAAAGGAAAGAAAACTAACTAAAAATCGAATATATGACACACTACTGGTGTAGTAAATTATATACTCTTCCAAGTCTTAATTTTACACGATATATAACAACTACTATTTAATTATATGTATCAAAAATTTTAATCAAAAGTTCTATCTGTCGGTTTAATGTACCAAGACTGTATAGTCTTGGTACGTAAGGTTTTTGGCTAATAAATTTGTATATTCTTAGAAAATCAGGACTTACGCAAGTGTCACAATTGCTGGTTGGTGCGTGACGCTACAAGTCTCATGACTACGTTCAAATATTATCGCCAGTCACACACCCTACAGAAAAAATCTGCCAGTTGCGTAAGTCCTAAAAATTTATGTAATTAATCATTATGAAGCGCTTATACAGGATTAATTACAACCTTGATTTGTTATCCTGGCTCATGCTGATATGTAAAATTGGCGACAAGCTTTTAACCAAAACGTCCTGAAACATAGTCACGAGTGCGGGGGTCGATGGGGTTGCCGAAGATTTGAGTTGTTGCACCAAATTCGACCATTTGACCAATGCGACTCTCATCAGTGCTAAAAAAAGCGGTGAAATCGGAGACGCGGGTTGCTTGCTGCATATTATGAGTAACGATCGCGATCGTCAATTCTGAGCGTAAACTATGGATTAGTTCTTCAACTTTCATCGTCGCGATGGGGTCAAGTGCAGAACAAGGCTCGTCCATTAACAGGACTTTTGGTTTAATTGCTAAAGCACGCGCAATACAAAGCCGTTGTTGTTGACCTCCAGACAGTCCTAAAGCTGATTTATGGAGTTTATCTTTCACTTCATGCCATAAAGCAGCGCCTTTAAGTGCAGATTCGACAATTTCATCTAAGTCTGCTTGCGGTACTCCACCCGATATTCTCACACCGTAAGCGACATTTTCATAAATGCTCATGGGAAATGGGTTTGGTCTTTGAAAAACCATGCCAATTTGGCGGCGTAGTCTATTAATATTGATACGCGGGTCATAAATGTTTTGACCGAAGAAATCGACAATTCCCTCTACCTTGACAGGGCCTTCTAATTCACTGATGCGATTGAGGGTTTTGATAAAGGTCGATTTACCACAACCACTAGGGCCAATAATTGCAGTTACTTGATTTTGGTAAATATCCATTGAAATTCCTTCAATGGCTTTTGAGGTGTTGTAATAAAAGCTGAGGTTTTTAACTTTAATTGCGGGGATTAATTGTTGACTCATGATAATTGGTTAGGTCGGTGTCAGTAATTGACGTTGTTAGTTGGTAAGTATCTTAGAGGCTAGGGGTTAGATATAACATTTTTTATCGCCTCGTTGTGGGATAGAATATTAGTTTTTTGTGTGAACTTCTAGGTTGCTTTTATTTAATCTTTTTCTTACGAGTAAATAAACGAGAAAGTAAGCTAACACTCAAAACTAAACCGAGTAAAACTATAGATGTTGTCCAGACTAGCTGGTTTCTTTCGGGGTCGGGGTCATTGTAGAGGTTATAAATTAAGACTGGTAAGGAAGCTGTAGGGCCGAATAATCCGGCTGACCAATCTAGACTAAACAAAGCTGTGAAAATTAGGGGTGCTGTTTCGCCAGCAGCACGGGCGACAGCTAGTAATATACCTGTGGTAATTGTGGGTATAGCCGCAGTAACAACGACACGAAAAGTAGTTTGAAAACGTGTCCCGCCTAAAGCGGCTGAGGCGAGGCGTTGGTCGATGGGAACGAGTTTTAAGGCTTCTTCTGTGGTTAAGGCGATGATGGGTAACATGATTGTGGCTAAGGCAAATCCACCTGCGATCGCACTAAATCCTTTAGTCGCCAAAACTATTAAACCATAAGCGAATATCCCCACCACAATCGAAGGCACACCTGTAAGGATACTGATAATAAAACGGACAAAACGAGCTAAGGGACTAGTTTGTCCAAATTCGGCTAAGAATATACCTGTGAATAAACCTACAGGAATACTAAAAACTGAACCAATAGCTACAACTGTAATTGTTCCTAAAATGGCGTTACCAAATCCGTTGTCAATTACCGATTTAACAAACATTTCTGGTTTTAAACCAACAATTCCACGGGAAATAATTTCCCAAATAATTGAGAATAAAGGAATCAAAGCTAAAGCCGAGAATGCAAATGCGATCGCATTCATGCCATAAGTAAATAACAGTCTTCTTGGTGGTAGAGGTCTGATTAATTCTGATGCTACGGCTTTATCTATTTCTGATGGTTGATAATTACTCATATTTAGAGGCGCTTAGGTGAGAGGTTAGAGAATATGAAGGAGGAGAGAAACCACTGATAACTGATAACTGATAACTGATAACTGTTAACTACCTATTTCTCCTACCAACCCACTGCACTAATAACCTTGCGCCAATGTTTACAACTAATGTAACAGCAAATAATATTAAACCTAGATAACATAAAGCACCAATATGTAACCCTGGTTGAGCTTCGGCAAATTCATTAGCTAAAACAGCCGGAATTGTATATGCTGGATCGAGTAGGGATGCACTAATTTGGGCTGAGTTGCCTATTACCATAGTCACAGCCATTGTTTCGCCTAAAGCCCTTCCTAGAGCGAGCATGGCTGCACTGACAATTCCTGAGAATCCAGCAGGTAATAATACCCTAAAAATTGTTTCCCAGCGAGTACTACCCAAGGCCATAGAAGCACTGCGTAATTCTTTAGGTATGGCGAGTAATACATCACGAGTAATTGCGGCCATTGTTGGCAATATCATAATGGCAAGAATAATTCCCGCAGTTAGCATATTCGTACCGACGGGAAATTCTGAATTAAATATTGGGAGCCATTTGAAATTACTTGCTAACCACTGTTGAAGCGGTTCTAAAACCGGAATAAAAACGAAAATTCCCCACAAACCAATGATGACGCTGGGGATAGCAGCAATTAATTCAATGACAAATGCTAATGTTGTTTGGATTGATGGAGGAAGGAATTTTTCACTTGTCACCAAGGCTACTGCTATACTCACAGGCACAGTTAAGATGATAGCGATCGCACTACTTACCAAAGTGCCGTAAATATAGGGTAATGCGCCAAAAATTTCATTAGCTGTATCCCAATCTTTTCCCCAAATAAAACTCAGCCCAAACTTCTCTATGGCTGGTTTGGCTTCTTGGAAAATAATCCAACTCATGACGAATAATACAGCTACGGCGATCGCGGCAAAGGTATAAACTAACCATGTGAATCCTTTGTCTAACCAAAAATTTTTGCCGTCGTTAGCTGTTAATCCGAGATTTTCATGATCAAAACCGGGTGGCGATAAATCTGTCATGCAAATTCAGCAATTACATTATTCAATATTTATACTCGTAAGGGTGGACAAATAGCCCACCCAACTCAGAAAAGCTAGTGTCAGAACACCAGATCAGGACTTACGCATCGAAGTTTTCTGTTGAGGCAGGGTGTAAGGGTGTAAGGGTGTAAGGGTTTGAAAGATTTACACCCCTATACCCCTATACCCCCACACCCTTGCCCAAACGCTTGATTTTTCGTTTTTATGCGTAAGTTTTACAGATTATGGTTTGACATTGCTATTAACTGTTTGCAACACACGATTAGCAACAGAAGCGGGGATTCTGGTGTAATTCAGGTCATCGTTAAATTGTTGACCGTCTTTTAACACCCAATTAATCCATTTCTTCACAGCTTGAGATTTGGCAGCATCTGCATACTGTCTATAAACCATCATCCAGGTGAGTCCCACAATAGGATAACCTTGTCCGGGATCTCCTACAAAAGTACGGAAGTTATCAGGGAAACTTACGGTTGATAGTGCAGCATTAGCTGTTTGCAGAGAAGGAGCAACAAATTCTCCTTTTTTATTTTGGATTTGTGCTGATCTGAGGTTATTTTTGGCTGCGTAGGCATATTCAACATAGCCTATAGAGCCTGGAGTACGAGCTACTAATGCTGCTACACCAGGGTTTCCTTTACCTCTGAGAACGTTGGGTAAAGTCCATTTGGGCGCAGTGTTAGCGCCAATTCTGCCTCGGAAATAAGGGCTAATAGCACTTAAATGGTTGGTGAAAATGAAGGTAGTACCACTACTATCAGCACGGACAGCAAATCTAATTGGTTGGCTTGGTAGGTTTACACCAGGGTTGTCAGCTTTAATTTTGGGATCGTTCCAATTAGTAATTTGACCAGAAAAAATGGCTGGTAATGTACCACGGGATAAGCGGAGATTATTCACACCGGGAACATTGTAAACCACCGAAACAGCACCACCTGCTGTAGGCACAAGAATCACGCCATTCTTGACTTTAGCTATTTCTGCATCGGTCATTGCGGCATCACTTCCGCCGAAGTCAACAGTTCCAGCAATTGTTTGACGAATACCACCACCACTACCAATTCCTTGATAGTTAATTTTCAGTTCTGGATGTTTCTTTCTAACTTCACGCGCATACCGTTCATACAGTGGAGCAGGAAAAGTTGCGCCTGCACCGTTGAGAGTTTGGGCTTGAGCGATCGCACCAAAAAGAGGAGTAACGGCAACAGCAGATGTTACCACAGCAGTAGTAAATACACGCTGTAAAGCGGTGGCAGAAAAATTCATATTACCTCGGAATTTAGAGATTACTTGCAGCGTTCATCACAGCATGACTATGTTAGTTTTATTACTTTTTAAATAGGTTAAAAATAGGTTAATTAAAAGTTAAGATGTATTTAAATCTATGAATTTAATCTTCATTACTTTTCAATAAACTTTAAAATAGAAGTTGATGGAGTAATAATTATTTAAACTTAAAATTCCGGTAAACAAAGTCAAGAATCAACTATTTTAAATAATTACAATAAATAAACCCAGCAGGAAGTAACTCAGCAGTCCACCTGCCAGGAAGGCACGGTATATTCTCGCCATGTTTGATCGGGGTAGTGCTTATTTATTAGAAATAATGCCTATCCGTAATCACAATAGCTGAATTGCTAATCACCCAGGGTTAAGGAAATTCAGTTATATGGTTAATTTAAAGTTAAAAATTGGGGTAGTCAGTAGTCCATTGCGGAGCATGGCTAAGAGGTGCGTAACAACATCCTTTTAGAACTTCTGTGCTGCAACCAGGGGAGATATCAACTCTAGGGTTAATATTTCTTTATAACCCCAGAAAGAGGTAGACAATGTTACTCGTGTGGAAACTTAGATATTAAAGGTGGAAAAATTCACACCTTTGCTTTAGTCACTGAAGGTTCCATGCAAAGCAATTTAGTCATGTTCCCAATTGTTGAGCTGGCAAGGCAGAGTCAGCCGGTAAAGAAAAAAAATGTTACTGAATACGACCGTGTTGAGCAGCAATTTTTATTACTTTTGGCTACTGAAGATTTAGATAATAATTTAGATCAACAAGCTGCTATTGTTAATAATTTTGCAGAGGCGGTTTCCACTGCAATTGCTGCTGCTTATGCAGCTGATAGCGATGAGTTAGCGCATCGGTTTTTGCAACGGATACTCTATCGGATTAATCGGCTGAATTTGTTTTGGTATGATGATTTGCAGCATTATACTAATGAGCGATCGCTTTATTTATCCTCCTGCCGTAATCACATTGAGGCGGCTTGGCAAAAGTGGGAACTTGCACAAGTTAATGTTGCAGCACTACAAAAATTAGATGTTAAACAAGCTTTAATTGACCGTGCTAAGGCTGATTTAGACCCGCCATTGTCAGCAGCTAGTCGTTATATCCGCGAAGAAATGAGCGAAACTGGCTACCGTCATTTGTTGGCGATCGGTTCTTTTGATGGCTTGGTGGAAGGTAGTCGTCTTTCCCGCATTTTGGGCGGTACTGCAAATGAGGTGCAGTGTACCTTGGTACGGGTACTGTTGGAAGAATATGGGAATGGGCGTTTATCCCGCAAGCACTCGACATTTTTCGCGCAGATGTTGGCTGAGTTTGGGATGAATACGGAACCGGAGGGATACTTTGATTTAGTTCCCTGGGAAGTTTTAGCTTGTGCGAACCATAACTTCTTGCTGACAGAACGCAGACGTTATTACTTGCGTTACAGTGGCGGGTTGACATACTTTGAAGTGGCTGGGCCTGCGGCTTATCGCAATTATCTTGCAGCAGCGCAAAGATTAGGATTATCGAATGCGGCGATGGGTTATTGGGAATTGCATATCAAGGAAGATGAACGCCACGGACGTTGGATGTTGGATGACGTGGCTTTACCTTTGGCGGAACGTTACCCCAATGAGGCGTGGGAGTTAGTTTTGGGGTACGACCAAGAGAAATTGATGGGCGATCGCGCGGCTGAAGCTGTTGTCCGTTCCATCCGTCAAGCCGAAGCAGTTAATTAAGAGTTTTCTTATCTTGTCCTAATCACATCATTTCTTTAGTGGTAATCCATCACTAAGGGAAGATTTTTTGTCTAAATTTTCTGCAAACTAACTAAACATTAAGGTTAAAGTTAAATCTCATGAAAGACATCTTCTTTTGTCCTGAAGAATCTAATTTCTACTCAAATTGTCTAGAGAATTTCATTTTGAGAAATTGTGATGATGCCGATTCCATTGTCGAATTTGGTTCAGGGGATGGTAGTCCTGTAATTAATTCATTACTCAGGAATAAATTTGATGGTTTAATACATGGCTTTGAGTTAAATACTTCTGCCTGGAAAGCAGCAAATTTAACAATTGATGAATATCATCTCACAGATAAATATGTAGTAAATAATTCATGTTTATTTGAGTCTTATACACCCAATGCTAACTATCTCATTGCTAATCCTCCATATTTACCAGCACCAGATGATGAAATTTATATGCCCTTATTATTTGGCGGTGAAGATGGTGCAACTATTACCAATGAGCTTTTATCTTTAGGCTACGAAAATGTCTTACTTTTAGTTTCCAGTTTCTCTAATCCTCTAAGTACCATTGAACAAGCACAGGAACATGGATATAACATTAGTAATTTCGTAATTCTCCCGTTAAAGTTTGGTTACTATAGCTCAGAACCAAAAGTAAAAAACCATATAGAAGAATTGCGAAAACATAACATGGCATTCTATTCTGGAGACTATTATTTCTTAGCTGGTGTTCTATTTCAACAAGACAAATCTACAGTTGATTTGTCTAAAGAGTTAACCCAAGTTATGACCAGTTTGTAAGATAAGCTGAAAATCACTGAGGAAAAATGATGGTGGTCGAAGCGTTTACCCATGTGCCGACCAAAATTTGGTAAACCGAAGATAGCAAGTTGATTAAAAAATGATACAATCTTACACTAACTTGATCAGTTAACTGGGCGATCGCCTAACTCTCAAGAAACATAGGCTACAGAAAGAAGAACATAGGGAATAGTTGTGTTTCTTCTATATTTTGCGGGAGCGTTCATCGCGCCCGTGGTAGGCTACCGGCTTCTTATTGACCAAATAACGGGCTGAAAAGCTAATTATATCGTAGGGTGGGCATTGCCCACCAAGTAGTTATTGAGAAGGTGCAAGATTTGAGCTAAGATGGGGCATATTTTATCGCCTTTGTTAGGGTAAGCTGATGATCAATTATTACAGTTTAAATAATTGATACATAAATGACGTTATTGATAGGTATTTTGAGGGTATACTAACTTATTCCGCATCTCCTATTCCTTCTTAAGGGCAAAGTTAGACTCTCTCATGAATCGGTTGGCAAAACTGTTTTTTTCTTTCCTGCTGTTTGTGCTACTACTATTGTATCTAACAGGATTATCTATCCCTTCATTTTCCAACTATGAACAAAAAAGCAGTGTACCAGCTACAACAGAAATTCGTGGAGTTTGGCTAACTAATGTTGCTAGTGGTGTACTATTTGTACCTTGGGGGATTAATCGCGCCATTGAGCAATTATCTGCGCTTAACTTTAATACAATTTACCCTGTAGTTTGGAATCGCGGTTATACCTTTTACAAAAGTGCTAAAGCTAAATCTGTGATAGGTGTTGATACCCAACCTCTGCTAAATTTCATGCAAGGCGGACAAGATGTTTTAGCCAAGTTAATTAAACTTGCCAAACCGAAAAAAATAAGTGTGATTCCTTGGTTTGAGTATGGTTTTATGTCTCCACCAGATTCAATGATAGCCAAGCTTCATCCTGAGTGGTTAACAAATGGTCAGAATGGTGTCATATCTATTAGCGAAATGCTACCAGAAGAAAGTGACAATGACCCAACAAATAAGCTAGTTTGGCTCAATCCTTTGCATCCAGAAGTTCAGCAATTCATTCTATCACTGATTACAGAAGTTGTCAGAAATTATGATGTTCAAGGCATTCAATTTGATGACCATTTCGGGATGCCAGTACAGTTTGGCTATGACCCATACAGTATAGAATTGTATCAACAAGAACATCAAGGTAAAAGCCCTCCTGAAAATGTTTTTGACTCAGAATGGATGAGTTGGCGAGCTAACAAAATTACTCTTTTCATGACAAAAATCACCCAAGTTGTGAGAGAACTTAAACCGAATGCTAAGATATCTCTTTCTCCCAACTCACAATCATTTGCCTATAAATACTATTTACAGGATTGGGCAAATTGGGTAAAAAAAGGTCTAGTAGATGAGTTAATTTTGCAAGTGTATCGTCATGATATAAATAGTTTTGTGAATGAATTAGAACAGTCGGCAGTCAAGTTTGCCCGTACTCAGATTCCCGTAGCTATTGGGATATCTACAGGAATTTTGCGAAAACCTGTTAAGATTGACCAAATCAAAAAACAAGTACAAGCTGTGCGCGATCGCTCTTTTTTTGGGATCTCTTTCTTCTATTGGGAAAGCCTGTGGGGTTACATCACCCCAGAATCACCCCCATACCGCCGAAAAGCTTTTCAAGAAATGTTCACCGCTAAAGCCGCTAGGCCGTTAGCGCCAATTAAGGTAGGCGGAAGATTAGGGGAGATGAGGGTAAAAGGTTAAAGGGGAAAGGGGAAAGGGAAGAATTGAAATCCTTTACCCCTCCCCCTTTCCGCCAATCCCCAATCTCCAGTCCCCAATACCAAGTCCCCAGTCCCTCGATGAAAACACCGTTGAAATTTATCTTGCTATGGATTATCGCTACTTATGGCGGATTTTTGGGTAGTTTGTTCTGGCTGGAAATTGCTGAACAGCGAGAAATTGGCATTTTACAGGCTGCTGTTGGTGGAGTGGCGATCGCACTACCCCAAAGTTTAATCCTCAAAGAGAATATCTCTAGACTCAAGTGGGTTGCGTTCACGCTGTTAGCTTGGGTGATGATGACAGCGATTGGTTTAGGTGCTATTGGTTGGGTTGTACCGCCTACTGCATCTGTTGTGTTACGCCTCCTCAACGGGGTTAGAGCCGGCGTTATCGGCGGTTTTGCTATCGGAATGGCGCAATGGTTAGCAATTCGTCAGCCAACCCCTTGGGCTTGGCAATGGATATTAGTTAATTCTTTAAGTTGGGCGATCGCTATCCCCATAGGTACTACAATAGGTTTTATGTTGCGCCGCCTGACAGGTTTATTCTTAGGCGAACTCGCAGGTTTAGCTATTACTTGGCTAATAGTCGCCATCCTCACAGGTATTAATGCTCGTAGATTATTGAAGTAGTTGACAGTTGACAGTTATCAGTTATCAGTTATCAGTTGTTATTCTCCCCTGCTCCTCTGCTCCTCTGCTCCCTCATCTCCCCCCAATCCCCACTAAAAGTTAAGAAATCATTACTTCATCAAGAAATATGACGTAAATTAATTTATAATTTGAATTGAATTAATTTTATGCAAAAATCTTAAGTAAATCTTAATAATAAATTCAGTAAAATTACCGTAGCCTTCAAAGCTGTTTTAGGCTGCAACTAGCAGTATTTTTTATCATACTGCTATTAACTTTTCTAGATTTCTGGTAAGAAATAAAGAAAGACAAAAATATTATTAGTAAAATCTAACAAAACTCCATTTTAGGCGCTAGAAAGCATTTTATACCATGAAATTCCGAGAGAAAGCGCCTAGATCAGCCAATAAAACCAGACAGGGACTCTCGCATGAATACCAACCCAGTAGACTCAACAATGAAGTTGAAGGAACAGGCGCATCCGCAGATTATTTTTGGGGAAGAGGTAGATGAACAAAGTAGTGGCGAACAGTTGCTACTGAGTATGTATGATTCTGTGCAGACATCTATATTTGTGGTAGATGTACTGGAAGATGGAGATTTTCAGTATGTGGCACTCAATCCTACTCATGAACGATGGGTTGGTATTAAATCGGAAGAGTTGCGAGGCAAAAAACCAGAGGATATTTTAACGCCAATTGATGCGGTGAAGGTACGTCAGCATTATACTGACTGTGTGCGCTTTGGCACAACTATTTCCTATGAGCAATGCTTGCAATTTCAGGGAAAAACTACTTGGTGGACTACAACTCTCACACCACTACGAGATCAGAATTCTAGAATTTATCGCTTGATTGGCACTAGTAGCAATATCACCGCGACGAAACAGTTAGCCCAAGCCAGAGAAATTCAAGCGGAGGGCGCACAAATTCTAGCTGCGATCGCCCAAAAGGTTCACGAATCTTTAGATTTAGACACAATTCTTGAGCAAACAACTGAAGATTTACGGCAGTGTTTAAATTGCGATCGCATCCTCATCTATAAAATTAAGTCCGAGAACAATGGGACAATTGTTGCAGAATCAACAGTATTTTCTGGTGTTTCCCTTTTGGGTAAAAGCTTCCGTGACCCTTGCTTAAACGGCAAATATCAACAAAGCCAAGGGCGATGTTGTCTGGAGATGGTTGAAGATATCTATTGCGCCAGGGTGAAATCTTGTCAAAGAGACTTCCTCGCTTCTATGGGAGTGAGGGCGAATTTAGTCGTACCAATTAGCTTACAAAAAGATTTGTGGGGGCTGTTAATTGCCCAGTATTGCGATGAACCTCATCAATGGCAGCAGATAGAAGTTGATTTAATCAAACAACTATCAAGCCAATTGAGCGTAGCTATCCAACAAACAAAACTACAACAGCAAATAAAACAACTGCAAACTAAATTAGATACTCACAAACAGGAGCAGCAAGCCCAGTTAGAAAAGCACCAACAGTTTCAAGCTCTAGTTTTACATATAACTGAAAAAATTCGTGAACGACCTAATAAAACGCAAGTTTTAGCAACAGTTATTCAAAAATTAGCAACATTATTTCACCTAGAATCTTGCTATATCGAACTTTATAACCCTGACTGCACTTGTGCTAGTGTAGTTGATGAATACCCAACCAGAAAGCCCATATACCAAGGACTAACTAGGAAAGTTGCAGACTTAAGCGAAATATATCAGCCCCTGTTAGAAAAACAACCTTTCCAAAGCATAGAAATAGTTCCAGGTTGGCATCCTCAGTTACTAGTCATCACACAACTAGCTTGCCCAATTTTTGATGAACAGGGTATTATTGGCAACCTATGGCTAATTCGACCAACACAACAAATGTTTGATGAGTCGGAAATCTGTCTAGTAAAAACTTTAGCAAATCATTGTGCGATCGCCATTCGCCAAGCCAGGTTAGACGCAACCAACCAAGCCAGACTACAAAAATTAGAACAACGACAAAACCTCACCAACAAATTTCTCAAACAACTGTCCCAAGAACTGCGGACACCAGTAACTAGTATTAGCCTAGCGGCGCAAACACTGGAAACTGTTCTCTCATCCAACAATACAATAGATGAAGTCATACCGCAACTGTTGCAAATTCTCCATAACGAGTGCGGTAGAGAAAGCCAATTAATTAACGACTTACTAACACTAACTTATCTCCAAGCCCAACCAGAACCCCCTACCCTCATTGCCATCGACCTGCAAACCTGGCTTCCTCCCATCGTGGAGTCCTTCCGCGACCTGACAAATGTTCAGCGACAGCAACTAAACTTGATTATTGAGCCTGGACTACCACGTTTAGAAACGGATATCACCGAACTAGAACGTGTCCTGACCGAATTACTCACCCATACCTGCAAATATACTCCAGCAGGTGAAACAATTACAGTCACAGCCCAACTCACAGACAACGCTGTGCAGTTGAGTATTAGCAATTCTGGGTTAGAAATTTCTGCCGAAATGCGATCGCGCATCTTCGAGCCATTCTATCATATATCTCACAACGACCCCTGGACACATAGCGGTACAGGCTTGGAAATGGCATTGGTCAAGAGAATGGTCAAGCACTTAGGCGGTTATATCTGCGTCGAAAGTAGCGAAGGTCAAACCACCTTCATCATCAAATTCCCCGTATCAGAAATGGGCGGTTAGAAACCGCATCCACAAAGACAAAACCCCCACTTCTTGAGCTTCAGTAACCACCTGTGCGGGTTTACAACCCCATATTTTCCGTTAGTGATTTCGTAGGGTGGGCATTGCCCACCATCAGCTTATTGAGAAGGTACAAGATATGAAGGTATATACTGACCAGATTGAGAGATATTTGAGAGATTGCCCACATTAGCCGGCTGAATCTTGGCAGCCTGGGGAAACTTTGCTAATATCGTAGTTAGTCTGGGTGACTAGCTCAACGGTAGAGCAGTAGACTCTTAATCTATTGGTTGCGGGTTCAAATCCCTCGTCACCCATGCCTTTCAGCCATCAAGCTAATAGCTTTTGACTAAATCTTGCCTAAAATCAATAATTATCCTCCTCAAAACCCTGGATTTTTAGGCTTAAGCAGCAATCGAGTTTTGACTGAATTTAATCAAAACCCTGGTTGCTACTCTAGCCCTAACAGATGCGGCTGTTCCGCCAATAACTTGGCGAATTTTCGTAACTCGTCCCAAGTTCTAGCGTTGGTGTCGAGTTCTTTGTTGTGCTGGTTGGGATGACGATCGCGTTTTCTCAACTCAGTATAAGCCGCGATCGCACCGAGAATTATTTCTTTGCTATTGCCGTGTAACAAGGCTTCTCCCTTGTCTTTAGCCCTGGCATAAGCCATGACATCGGCTTTGAGTGCTACAGGGACACGGATTGTCGTGGTGTCCCCATGTTCCCAAGTGCTACCGCTAGTCCACGTAGTCGAAGTTATTCCACCCTTACCCATGAGAAAATCCTATATTGCCGTGTTACAAGCCATTGTAGTGCAAATCTTAAATAAAGAAAACCCCCTTATTGCCTTGTAACACGGCAATAAGGGGGTTTAAATGAATCATGAATGAAACTCAACTAATACTCATCATCCCGTAGCACAAAGCCGGATTCTTTGTTGAGGAAGCCAGCAAGTTGCTTTATTAAATTACTGAGCCGTTTAAATTTATGTTCTAGTCGATTATCGAAATCGTTTATTCGATAATCGTAATGTTCCTTTTTACCCTCATACTCAGTCGTGTGGACTTTTAGCTCTTTCTCAAGAAGGTAAAGCCTATCGGCTACATTGTCCTTCAATTGATCAATCGCACTTAAAACGCTTGTTTCAACAGCTTTAATCCGAGAATTTATGCTTGCCTCTATTTGGCCCAATCGATATACTGCACCAGCAAGCATAAAAAAGAAAGAAACAACCGTAATAGTATTGTCGTCTATTCTCACAATGATGCCTTGGATATTCCTTCCCACACTTGAACTTTACAATTGCCAACTGGAGTGGCAAGAGTAAATTTAACTTGATAATTGATAATATTTGGAAGCATATAAATCCTCAAAACCTTATTAGGGAGTCTTAGCCAGTTTCCTACTTCAGCTAATCCTAATTGAGTTCTAGATATCTGCGTTAGATATCCAGCGATGTTACTAGGATTGATGTTTGTAGTATCTGCTAAAACAGCAATGGTAGGGTTATTGAATTTATATTGAAAAACTCCAGTTTTGCCAATTACAGTTGTATTTACCCTTGGCATCCATAAGTAGTCTGTATTGAGGTCTTTGCGTCCTTCAGGCGGTTCCATTAATTGGATTTCATCGTGACCTTGTTGATGTTATATTCCTTGCCTGCTACCCAAACCTTTTTTCCGTTAAGTGCGCCGCCATGTGTAACAGAATTGAGTTTATCGGGTTCGCAGAACCTAATTGTAGAGGCAGCTTTTCCCGTGCTATCTGTATAGTTAATCCTGACTTCTGCCGGCCTGGGGCTGTTAGTCCCATAAACTAGTCCTTTATCAGTGTCTTTTGCCAAAACGACACCTAAACCACTAGCGATGTTCTTATACAAGTTCTTCCTGCCCCGCCAAGCCCATCTGACTGCTCCAACGTTGGCAAGTCCTCCTCCAATGTTGATGTAATAAACTTGCGTCTTTGCTTCTGTTGCCATGCTGTTCCCTTAGTAGTTATTCCAAAAAACAGATAAATCAGGGTAAGTAAGGCATATGTAGCTTACTTACCCACAGATTTAGGGCAAATAAGCTACAGGAGTAGCCACCAACTGCCCAGCCGCGCCAATGGTAAAACTAGCTGGGGCTGAAAATGTTATGGACACTGTTCCCCCTTCTGGATCTAGCGCTACCTGAACGTTATTAGGTCGTGCGTCTGCCGGCTGGGATAATTCGGCAAGCTGGACTCGGTTGGCTACCTCGAATAACTGTCCTTCCAAAGTGGTGGCTGTTGTTTGTACTGCTGCTGCCATAGGTCTGTTTGTTTGTTTGATGTTTAGACTTACGTCCTCAGTCTAACCTTCGTAATCCTTACTGTCAGCGGATTCCTCCCATTCTCCCGATTGAGAGTTAAGGCTCAATCGGTTGCCACTTACTCAATTTTGTATAACTTTTTAAACGCTTCAACATCACTCAGGTTTAAATACCACCTGCCTCCACTCTTAAAAGCTCTAATTCTCCGCCTAATAATGTGATATCTAATAGTGCTTTCGTGTAAAAATAGATGCTTAATTGCTTCAGCTAATGATATATAAGTGGAGCCATTGTTCTCAATTTTATTTAATTTATCGGATTGACATCTAATCCTTTTAGGTAGTCTTTGAGTCATGGAAAATCAACCCTCCAGTCAGGTTTCCCATTCTTCTGACCCTGCCCAAAATACCTGCCGTACATCGGCTTAACGACAGTTTGTTTGATTTCTACATTTATCTTTCCGCCCTTGAAATAAGAACCTTCCTTAAATTCTTTAGGAATCCAAGGTTTAATAGCATTTAGAATTTTAATACAATTAGCCTCATCAGCAGCGTTAATGGTAATTTTTGAATTATCAGATAATACATAAATGCCTTCCCAGTTCCCTTTTTTATAAACTGGTAATCTGGGCTTATCGTTTGGGGTTCCTTTCCAGTGAGGAACCGTGATTGGATACATTGCACTTTTGTATTTGAGCTTTCCATCTGTATCTTTATATTGTTCGGCGCATTGTATTACTAACTGCGGAGTTCTCCCCTCATGTCTAATTTGAAAACTCAATGGTAAAGAAGCTATAGCTTCTGTATCTTTATTCCTACTAACGCACATATCTGCAAGTTGTTTAGCATTCTCGAAATGCAGTACAGCTTGCTGTTCAGCTTGTTCTTTAGTGGAAGCAAAAAATTCAAGTGTCTTGTTTTCTATTTTGGCTTCCCATTCCGCCTTTGACTCATTAAATTCACATTTACAAACTGGTACATCAATTTTAAATTTTTGCTCCTTTAAAGTGTCTTGTATTATGCGTTTGATACGAGCATAATCTATATCTTGACTCTGATTGGGACAGCACATACAACAACTTGGGTTAGGTGGTGGGTTTGCCGTAGCGGGACTAGGTGGAGGTAAGGTACAGGCTGAACTGCCAGGTTGATAAAAGAATACCTCTGGATTGGTAAATGTAGATTTTAAATAAGAGATAACATCTGAGGTTTTTGTACCATTTCCTCTTATGCCTATCGTAATAGTTCCACAGATTAATAATTCATTTTCACCACCTCTTGGTCTTTCCCCATTTAAGGTTGTTCTTACAGTTTGAGAAAATCGCACTTCAGTTTCAGGATTATTCGGAAAATCAATTTCCGTAAATCCGGCTCCATCAAATCTGTAATCGTAAAAAGTTGAGGGTTGATAACCTTCTGCCACATTGACCTTGTTTGTGATTTCGAGCCATTCTTGGGCTGGAAATGGCGAATCAATTATACTAATTGGATTGTTCCGATTAGGAATATACACTCTTTTTATGCAGTTAGTTGCATAAATAATAAATCCATTGCACTCAGAGAAATCCTTCTCTTCTAATTGCTCTGTTAGAGTTTTAGGTTTAACAAGGCGGGGTTTCGGAGTAGGTAGAGGTCGTTTAGGCTTTGGGAATGATATTTCAGGGAATTTAAATTCAGGAAATTTAGGTAATTCTATTTCCGGTATTTCTGGGATTTTTATATCTATTTTTATTTGCGGGAGACCAAATTGTGGACGATTATCCCAAAGGTCTTGCAATGCGCGTCCAGCCCTACTTGCTTCCTCCTGGGTAATTCTCCCCATCTGTCTACCTAGTTCATATCCAGCACTGTCGCCAGGTCTCAATCCTTCCTTCATGTTTTCAATTCTAGGATTGGGATTGCTTAGAGGATTTGCCCCACTCACCTGTTGGTAAAAACCTGCAAGAACCATCCCTAGAATCGCCGTACCTTCTACATCAGCCTCCGTAACTCCGGCTGGGTATCTACCATAATTAACACCGTTACTAGGGTTAACCAGTGGATCTTGCCTTGGCGCTCTGTAAGTCCCTGTTAGCGGGTCTTTTTTCATGTCAATTGTTCTATATTCCTGCGGGGTTTTGCCGTTGGCAGGGCTAGAGTTTGGTAAGTCCCTTATGTCCTTTACTGGTTGGGTAGGTGTTACAGGTGATGTGCTGGGTTGTGGCTGTGGTGCTACTCGTGGTGCTGGTGCTACTCGTGGATATGGGGTGTAGGGGACTATGCTAGAGTTCCCTACTGGGGTGGGAGTAAAATTAATCGGCGATGATTTATTAATTGAGTCGGGTATTTTGTAATCAACGGCTGGCATAATTTAAGGGAATAATTGACCAACTGTTTTTGTAATAGTTGGTATAGAGATGGTGGTAGTTACAATTGGTCTGTTACCTATAAATGAGCGAAAGTTCTGAACTCTTGCTGTTTTAAAAAATAAAGAATGGTCATTTCCTCTAAATACCAAAGTTCCTTTAATACCATTCTTGATAGCATAGCTAGGAATAGCTACATTCCCATTGAAACTTGGCATTTAGCCCCCTGTAGTTCTAATTGCTATTCCTGAACTTAAAGCGTTCCCCCAAATATAGGTATAAATCTCTTTATCAGAAACTGGGATTGTATCTCTAATCCGCATTGTGTTCGATGCGGTCACAATCAAATCATTGCAGCTTTCAAGTATCCCGGATGCTCCAGCACTGAGGATACAAAGTGGAAAAATAGAGCGTGCGTCATTATTTCGAGGATTTCCATCTTGCATTTTTGAAAACTGCATATATTCATAATCAAAGGCATTATTGCCAGATGGAGATGTAGTTCCTGCTAATCTACTGCTAGGTGGATTAGTGTTGTACTTTGTCTGAAAGGCGTAAGCAAAATCGTTCTCGTTCCACCAGCTAGGAGCAATACCTTTAGGGCGGATTACTCCTACAACTGATTGAGATGTTCCTTGTTCAATTGTCACTAATTTTGCTTCTGGATGATTGACAGAATAGAATGTTACGGCTGTTGTCCCTGCGGCAAAACCTCCTATACCCACATTAATAGTGCTATTGGTTCCCCCTCTTGCAGTAGGGGATGTGTTCCAACTTTCATGCAATTGATAACCTGTATTGAAACTGCTGTTGCAGCTTATCTGTAGATAGACGGTTCCTTTCGCTGCACTGCTGCTATTTAAAGCTAATATGCGATGTTCCGCTGAACCTACTAAAAAAGTATCAAATGATGTGTAACCAACGCTTATTAAAGCGTCTCTTAGTGCATTTACAAAGCTAACGTTATTGATGTTTCCTGACAGGGTTGTCTGTGTTATTATTGCGTTTGGCATTTTAGATTAATTGAATATAATTAAATGTCATTGTGATATTTTGAGAGCCAGAAGGATTGTTTACAACTAAAAAACAATCGCCAAACGGAAATGCAATAGCAGAGGGCAATACGTCAAGTGCTTTCGTATTGCCAGCAAATACAGACTCATAAATCAATCCATGCGACACAGGTAGACTAGTTCCTATTCCCCTAGAAATATCACTATTACCAAAAGTTTGGTTTAGATAAAGTCTGACTCTAATAGGATTATCAGCTTCAACTTTAGTTAGGGCGAACCCATTAGTCAATGTTAGATTTCCTTGAAAATCTCCATTGACATCCGTGTTCAAGCTGATACTTTTAGCTGCTAAAGTATTTTTTCCCTTAAGTGATGAGAGCCATTCCTGCTCTGTGCCTTCGAAACCATTATTCAAAGCTATTTCATAAGCACTTTTACCATTTACAGCAGTACCTATTAAATCACTAGATTCTATTAGCTTAGTAAGTGGTCTGTTCCCACTGGTGTCAATTATGTAAAGCAAGTCTTTGGCTCTTGCTTTTGTCACCCTTCTAAACTGATTAATGCTCACTGGTATACCTCTAGATAACCTTCTGTAGTAGGAGCTTTTTCAATGACAGTTCCTAGTAAGAGAACCCTATCTTCGTTCATCAGCAATCCATTACCTATATCTGTAAATCCACAGCTAATTACTGTGTCGTTTCCCACGTCAAAAGTGCCAACGTCGGTAAAGAAATTTATCAGGCTAAGGTAGTAGTATGGACGCTGATTAAAAAGAAATGCGTCGGCAACCTTTACCATTGGCGTAATGCTATTTCTAATATAAAGACGTAAGCATTTTTTAGCATTACCATTAAATGTCTCTTGGTTAGCTTGAGCTTGTTCGTCGTCTCCTGCCATGATATCAACAGGAATAGTACGCACTTCCGGTATTGATGTGATATCTACAGTTAACCTAAGTGATGTTAAGAATCCTGAATATCTGAAACTGTTGATAATATCAGTAGGTGAAATTAAACCGGGCTGATATATATCAAATATCTCTGTTTGACTACTAGCATTAAACTCACGAATGATATTTATATTTCTGTAGATGTCAGCCATTAATTAGCCGCTCCTACTATCCCATTCGTAGCGAGTGGAGTCCGCACCGTAATCGAGCCAGTTTGCATCACAAATCCGTTGACGGCAGTTCCTGAACTGGCAGGCGGGAATGCTGCAAGTCTTTCACCTATCAATTGATTAGTGTTTGCTGTGTCTTGGGCTTTTTTGGCCGCCTCTCTTAGCTCAAAAAGTGTCTCTACTACTCCCATCGCAGTTTTGGCGGTCGGATTACTTCCCAGAAATGCTCCTACCCTAATACAAATGCCGTGAGTAGGGTCAACAATAATTGCATTATTAACCCCAATAGCTGTTTCTAGTTGTTGCCAAGTTAAGTCTGTTATCTGAGGCATTGATTTTGATGAGTAACGCTATTTTATTTTCCCCGTTTTGGGTAGCGTTATAACACGCGATCGCAGATGAAAACGCGATCGCCCTTTGGTTAGTCCTCCGCCCTCACCACCCGATGAGCGTAGAATTTTTTCGGTTCAGAAAATTTTTCGTTAACAAGAACCCGAACCCAAACCCACTGTTCGTCACGATGCGACACCACACCCGCTGCCCCTACTGGTTTCTTATCCTGATAGCCGGTCATGCAGAGGACGACTTCATTAGGTTTTAAGTCTGAAGATGGCGAGTCGTGGCAGGAACGCAAATCATCTAGTGCTAATTGAGTTGGCGGGTCGTTTTCACGGAATACCGTGGCGACTGGCTTTTTAAAATTGGCGGCGGTTTGCTCATCTATTCGCAATATCTTTACACGCTGCTGAAGTTGTTCACTCCAGTAATAATGTCCTTCGATAAATTCTGGGGTTTTGGTCAAATCTACGATGCTAGCTGATGTTATGTCCAGTTGATGGTGAACGGGGTCTAAGGCGGTGGTGGAAGTTGCCTCTTCTACTTGTTGCGCTTTCCTAATTTGATGTTTTGCGAATGGGCCTATCGGCTTAACGTGCTGTCCCCGTTTTCTGTTATCCCTGACAAGCCAGCATAAATTGCTAGTGACCGAGCTGATTCTCAAGACCTGTCCTTTGAAGTCTCCGTCTGCTAGCACTTCGACCTTTTGTCCTGGGTAGTAAACGTTGTCTTCAAGGGTTGGTTTCGTCGGTTGTGACTCATCAGCAGGCGGTTCATCTTGGTCGGGAATTGTAACGGAATATAACAACTGATCACAAGTGTCGGAAGTGATCACTTGGGTGTGATCAGATAATTTTGGCTCTGTATCAGGGTTAGCGGTCGATGTGATCATCTGATCACATCGACCGCTAAATTTTTTCTCTTCACAATTTGAGTTTTCAAAATCAGTGATCACTTTGATCATCTGATCAGTTGGGGCTGAAAGTATTGATAATCCGGCATTTTCTATCTGATCAGCCATCTGATCAGTTGTGATCAGTTGATCAGTTGTAATATTGCTTAACAATTCAGTCCTAGCTTTCCTTGTGCCAACGTAGTAAACCAACGCTCGTTTGTTAACCTGGCCTCTACCGGAACTTACCAACCCCTCGGCTACAGCCCGTTTCAAGTCTCGCCTCACAGAATTGATGTTTAATCCTAATGCGTGAGCGATTTCTGAACATTCATAGGGGATGCCGCCATTTTCCTTTAGGTAGTCGATGCACTGGAACATGATCCGGGTACTTTGAGCTTCTGCGCCTGGGGCGATCGCGCTATCTTCTACCCTGCCCTTGAATTTCCAGCCCCAAACATCATCGTCATAAGTGAATTTATAGCTGGCAGGGGCGCGAGAACGAGTTTTATCTATTGTTAGGCAGTTATAAGTTTCAAGTTCTGTTTGGGTTTTGGTAAACTTCCAAACTTCATCAACCGTATTGCGGATTGCTCGACTTCCCCGCATATCGCCATTTGCGTTTGAGTGGTGGATGATCAGGAAGCTGCAACCAAATTCCTTGGCTAAGTGCCTCAGCCGCACTAGGGGACGGGCATACTCAGCTTCATTTTCGGAGTAAAGTGAATCAACGCTGATC
Source organism: Anabaena azotica FACHB-119 (assembly GCF_014697625.1). Taxonomy (GTDB): domain Bacteria; phylum Cyanobacteriota; class Cyanobacteriia; order Cyanobacteriales; family Nostocaceae; genus Trichormus; species Trichormus azoticus_A. Next base: position 40,042 of record NZ_JACJSG010000035.1, read on the forward strand.
GAGGTAAGCGAATCGATGATTACTAGTTTGGGTTGATGCTGTTTAAGCATTGCTTTTAATTTTCCAAATTCACCCACTGACCACTCATCACAAATATGTAGGCGCTGACAGTGTTCACCATCTACTAGCTCTTGCATCTCTAGCAGTTTTGACGTGATACGCGGGCCTTGATCAGTTTCAATTAGCAATGTGTTCATGGGGTCAAATTCTGTCCCCTCATATGCGAACGTCCCCCCCGTGACTGCGCTCTTAGCCAAGCTAAACGCTAATCTGGTTTTTCCTACCCCTCCATCTGCGTAGAGGACAATAACTGACTCGGCTGGAATAAAACCGGGAATGAGCCATTCTTGTTCAGATAAACCGTGTTTTTCAAAGTATTCTTTAGCTGTATATGTTTTACTTTTTGACCTGCTGTCTAACCATTTGGCATGAAAGTCTAAAAGTTCTTTCTTGTTACTAAACTTCCATTTTTTCGCTAGCTTCTTCATTAGCCAATCTCGTTGGGCTGCATTTTCAATTGCCTCAACTTCATCAAGGTCTTTACATAATCTCTCAAAGGCAACGTCATCTATCGCTTGCCAGTAACTTCTTCCTGTTTTAGCGTTCCTTAATTGCGTGACGTTTAATACTTGTTGCTCAATGTTCTCTAAAATCCATGCTAAGGGTTTGTCTTGTTCAAAAGACTGGGATTCTATTTGTGGAACCAGATTTATCAATTGTCGCCTAACAAACTTTTCTGTGAGTAGTTCAGCTAAATAGGTAGCATTGTCAGAATATATGCAGCCCCCGACTAATCGAGACAGCATTGATTGCCCACCTACTTGGGCAAGCAGTTTTTTATCAGCTAAGTAAGAGGTGACGGATAATGTATTGACTGGCTGATGTTGTTTATACAATGCAACGCAAGCCTTATATATTTCTCTGTGAGAATTAGCCGAGAATGCCTCTACCGGTAGAGACTCGGCTACTTGATAAATGACATTGGAATCGAATAGAATGGAACCAAGCAACTCAATTTCTACTTCGATATTGCTTGGTGGAAGTTTATTGTTTGCCTCTAAAATACTCATACATGAAACCTTTTTTTTGGATTGTCTCCAGCCGCTAACTGGAGTTTTTTTTGGATAGGAAATAATCAGTTTTTATGCTGATTATTAATTGTCGTCTGCTGCTTTATATATGCTCGACATTCTGGACAGTCCACGTATTCTGTATGCTGCGTGGTTTCGGAAGGACGCGCCCAGTAACCACAAGCCGCGTGTGTTTGGCGGCGTTCCGGGCTGTAATGTATTAGTCTCTTGGGTTTGCGTTTAGTCATTTGAAAAATTGGTAATTAGTCATTAGTTATTGGGTATTGGGTATTGGGGAGTCACGCCCGTTGCCTGTCAAAAATAAAAGCGGCGACAGACCAGCAGGGTCAATCGCCGCTAATTAAATTCAGCAATGAGGTTACATCTGCCGATCGCGTCTCAAGTCCCACATGACTTTGTCTAGATACCAGTCGTCTGTCCGTCCGGGATTTAATCGCTGCTGCGACTCTATCAACCGATGACCGACCTCCGCGTTGCCATTCAGCAATTCGAGCAATTCTCTTGAAAGTTGTATTTTTTTGCTGACTGGGGGCTTTTCTCGCTCTATCTGCCTTTCTAGTTCTATGCGCTTCCGGTGCGCTTGAGTGAGGACGTTGATTACTTGTTGTTCCTTGGCTTCGAGTTGGCGCAGTTGATACTGTACCGTCTCCTTCTGCCTGGACAAGTCCGATTTCTGTTGTTGCAGTTGAGACAATATCTCTTGTAGTTGCGCTAACTTGCGTTGACTCTCTGTTAAGCTGTGCATAGGAATGGATTGAGAAACACTCCAATCCACCATGCGGGCATAACGCTGATAACAGCATCAGCGAATACCCGCATTTATTTTTAAATTTTTTACTGTTCATCAAGCACCTGTATTGATTTAATAAGGGCGATCGTGCTAACAACCACCCATAAGCAAAGCCGTCTACCCGTAAAGGTGACGGCTTTACTTTTGTTGAGTTTTATCCGGGGATTCTACACTTTCTAATAGATTTGATAGTTGAACTAAACGCTTACGCAGCTTATCAGACCTAGATTCTGATTCCTGTAACTCTTCTAAGGTTTCAGAGATAAGCTGCTTAATTGTTCCCCCAGCAGTATGTCCCCCTGTCCGGCAAGGGACATCTCCCCTCTCGCTATCATCTCGACTACCTCGGAACGGCTGATTTCCAAGGTAGACGCTAATTGATCGAGTCTCTGTAGACTGGTGTCCGAAAGGCTCATGCTGACTGTTCGTTTGACCTCTCCTCTCTGGAGATGCTTGGCTTTGGGCATCTGAGAAAACCATACTTAATTTCCTATTAGGATAGCAGGATTCTATTTGCAAAGATTCTATTAGGATGTTAGTATCATATCCTAACAGGATACTTTAAGCTTAGGCGAAATTAACAGAGATAGCAGCCTGTAGCCACTGAGGCGAAGAAAGACCTGCCAGCGTGAGCGACGTGACCTGTGCAGCGCCGGCTTTACCAACCAAACCGAGGAAATCAACACATGACCGTAACAACTCAACAACTGATACAAAATGCAGTAACCCTAAAACCAGATACGCTGGTTTACGTAGTAGGCACAAGCGGAACGGACTACCCGATCGAGGAAATAGTCTTAGAAGGAGTATTGACTCTCCGCGTTGACGACGAGGGCGACGATGATGAGGAAGGCTCCGAGGAGTAGTTACTAACTCCGTCCTGTGGCTGATGGACTGCCCATCACTGAGTAAAGGAGGTTCCCCACAAACAAATTGAGTTTCTGTATCGTTCCATTCAAGTGCCCGTAGTTGCTATTCGCTACAGGCTTCCCTCCAATAGCCAATACCCAATACCCCAAATCATGCAGAGATAGCAGCCTGTAGCCACTGAGGTAGAGAAAGACCTGCTAGGGGTGACATTTGTAAACTTTCGTAAAAAGCGATAACCATGAACAGATTTGTTGAAATTAGAGAACACAGCGCAGCAAAAATCGTGAACACGTCCGACATTAGCGCTGCGTTCATGGATGGCGGATTGCTGACCCTCTACTTATATGGAGGGCAGACGCTGAAATTCCAGGGGGCATCCGCCGAAAAGCTTTGGAAAATCATGAGCGATTCCAGCTACTTGATACACAGCGATGAAAATGAAAACACTGTAACCCCCCTTCAGGAAGTGCTAGAAGACTTAGACGTTAAGACGAGGGGATGATGTTATCTCAACTGATGGCAGTACAGGAGTGCAGCTAATTTCAAAACGAGGAGTGCGATCGCGCAGTAAAAAGATGAGCCTTAACAATTGCTACGTCCTTCTGATAACGGTATCCAGCCCGGACGAAATTCCTAAGCGAAAGCGCTTACTCATTTATCCAAGCTTGCACGTCCACGGGGATCACTCGGCTAAGTTTGCAAAGTTTCAAGGCAGTTTTCAAGAGTGCCAAGAATACGTCAACGCTCACAGTTTTTAAATTGGGGCAATCGCCCTTTTGGGAGGAGCAAAATGATAGCGTTATTAATCATCAACCCACCTGAACATACCTCTTTGGTGTCCTTCGTCATTCACAATTTGAAGCTTCAATCACTCCCCCGCACGGGGGAAAAATTCAACATCTCCGTACAAAAGGAGTTGGCTGAGGCTTTTGAATTTTTGGAGGACGAGGTAGACGTAGACCTAGTTATCACTGATATCAAGCACATCTACGATGTTGGTGAAGGTGTGGAAGAACACATCATTAAGATCCATGCTTGTATAGATCCGACTTTTTGGGGAACTACTTACGGGGGAGAGATTTTTCGAGTGTGAGAGTGCGATCGCGCCACTATTTTTTATGTTATCCATAGTCCCAATTACGAGTCGAGAAGTAAATCATGCGTAAAAAACAACAAAGAAAAATTTATCCACTACGTCATTACATCGATTTTGAGTCTTACGATGACGAACAATCTGAGTACGAAGAAGATTTTGTACTCCATGAACTTGAGGAAAAATACGGACATTGCCTTGAGGACATGACTAAGTTAGAGAGGCTGTTGTTAATTGCGATGATTGCAAATGATTTATATGTTAATCGATGCGCTAAAGGATATGTCCATGAATGGATAAAGATAAAGCTCAATCCCTTTGAAACTATGGGCAAAATTTCACTTCGTCTGGATACAGAAGAAAAAGAATGCTTGCTAGAAGCATTGATTGATGGGATGGAACACGAAAAATAGGAGACAAGGATGTTCTGGGGAGTATGCAGATGAAATGCCCCGTGGGTTTAATTTGCGAATATTTTGATGAGTGCGATCGCGCCTACTGCAATTCTTTAGTAAGGCCCTGGCCATTGCCTTATTGCATTGACTCTGACGGGCAAAGTGAATGTGAGGTGGAGCTACCCGCGTATAACCACACAATAAATAACGTTGAGGATTTGGAGTATTGGGAACGCTACAACGAATGGGTTCAAAGTATACGTAATGAATATTGGCTTGGCGGCTGGTGGGACGCGGTTCTGCTACCTTATCAATCCCATCCAGCCGGAGGCTTGCTGGTCATTAAGCCCTTAAGGCTAAATAATGACATCGACTTTGCTTGTCATTCGGACTTTGCAAACGGATTCAGTAAGTACATCGATTACTGGGAAGCCTTTGAGCCAGCAGTGCCAATTCATGGCTATCAAAAAATATTTGAACGTTTGCCGCCAACTCCACCACCGGAGGCGCTACTTGTAGACAAATACTGCATCGAAAGGCATCGTAATATTCGTGATTACATAATGCTCTACTTCTCCGACTTCATCGGATGGGAATCTAATAACTTTCTAGAATGGGATTAGACAATAAATGACAATAGATAAGAGACTTAAGGAGGCAAACGGACGGCTTAGAAGTTACAAAGTTGGCATCGAAAAAATAGGCACCAGGCTTTATCTAAGAGCAACAATGCCACCCAAGCCAGAATCAACAAAAACCGACTGGTGTCAGCAAAGAGTTAGTATTGCTTCTGCTACTTCAGAAGGAGTAAAGACAGCCGAAAAGGAGGCGAAACTATTAAGATATAGACTTGACTCTAGGGAATTTAACTGGAGCGATTACACTGACTTTGCAGCGATGAAATCAGCCCCAACGATTGGTGAATTAATCGATGAATTTGAAAGAGAGTACTTTCAGCGTCGAGCTAAAAATTACAAGTCAGCTTCTACGTGGAAAGTTGATTATGTATCAGTTTTCAAAACCTTAGACGTTAACAGTCAATTAACATCAGATATTCTGAAGTCGGCTATTTTATCAACTAAACCGGACACAAGAACACGCAAGAGATTCTGCCTAGCCTTGGGTGCATTAGCTAAATTTGCTGGTTTAGATTTTGACCCTAGCCCATATACAGGTGACTACAGCCCCAAAAGCAGAAAAGTTAGAGATTTACCCACAGACGAAACCATTGTTGAGTGGTACTTCAAGATTCAAGACGCTAAATGGCAGTGGGTTTATGGAGTTCTTGCTACCTATGGGCTGAGGAATCATGAAGTATTTTTTCTCGACTTACAAGCACTGAGGAAGGGAAACAAGGTTTTAACCGTGCTTCAGGGCAAAACGGGACGTAGAACTGTCTGGCCCTATCATCCAGAGTGGTTTGACCAGTTCGGGCTACAAAATGTAAAAATTCCCGACATTATTCTTGATCGCCCTAACTCCGACATCGGCGCAACTGTCAGTCAGAGGTTTCGTCGAAATGACAAGTTGCCGTTCAAAGTCTACGATTTGCGCCACTGCTGGGCAATCAGAACCTTGGAGTACAGGATAGACATCTCGTTAGCCGCCCAGCAGATGGGGCATAGCCTGAGTGTCCATAGTAACCTCTATCACACTTGGATTAACGCTCAACATCATCAACGAGCGTTTGATTTGGCAATGAGCAACAGCGATAGACCACTGCCACCAAAAATTTAAGCCTAGACTCCGGTTGTCTGCGATTTTGTACAAAATCCGAAATGTCCAGTCACTTGTTTAGTGCTGGACATTTTGAGCTACGATAAAGTAAACGGTATGTCTCTTAATCTATTGGTTGCGGGTTCAAATCCCTCGTCACCCATGCCTTTCAGCCATCAAGCTAATAGCTTTTGACTAAATCTTGCCTAAATTGAGCAATTATCCCCCCTCAAAGTCTCAGTTTTTAGGCTTATTGAGTGCTGTAGTTTTGGCTAAATTAATAAAAACCTGTGCGATCGCGTTACTCAATTTAAGCCAAGTAGCTACCATTGTATAATTTTGGGTATTGTACAAGGTAACTGTAATTTGACGCGATCGCCATCTTCCCTTAATGGCTTCAGTTTGTCCTAATGTCAAACTAAAACCATGAAATTATTACTCAAATTTACACCATGCCAGCAAAAGACATCTATCATGATGAAGTCAAAAACGCATTGATTAAAGACGGTTGGACTATCACTGCTGATCCTTACTTAATCAAATATGAGGATGCTGAACTATACGCCGACTTAGCAGCAGAGAAACCAATTGCGGCAGAACGTCAAGGACAGAAAATTGTTGTAGAAATCAAGAGCTTTGTAGGTAAATCACTTATGTATGATTTCCACAATGCTTTAGGGCAGTACATTGTCTATCGCAACTTGATTCAACTTACTGAACCAGAATATATACTTTATTTAGCTATTGATGATGTTGTCTATGAGGAATTTTTTCAACGTAAATCTATACAAGCAGTTGTTAATCAAAATCACCTTTTTTTAATCGTCGTAGATACAGAAAAAGAGGAAATTAAACAATGGATAACCTAGATAAATATCGCATTGTTATCAAAAAGATATTAACTGAGTATTACGAATTGGCTAATGCTCAAGTTATCAGCAGTAGGGAAATTGAGGTAAGCGATCGCTTGGCATTGGATGAAGAAAGGGATCAGTATCTTTGGTTTCGGTTTGGCTGGGATAATAAGAAGCTGATACAGCATATTATCATCTATTTGTGCATCAAAGATGGCAAAGTTTGGGTAGAAGCAGACGCAACTGATTTATGCGTTGTTGATGACTTGCTATCAGCAGGAATACCCCCAAGCGATATTGTTTTAGGCTTTCATCATCCAAATAAGCGAGGTTTTACAGAATTTGCCACAGCCTAAGTAAGCAGGGATGATAGGCTATGGCAAATTGCAAAATGTACATCTATGGCACAAAAATGGCTATCGATTATCGGTATCGGTGAGGATGGAATACCAGGGCTAAGTGCGATCGCTCAATCTCTACTCGCTCAAGCTAACATCATTGTGGGCGGCGATCGCCATCTATCAATGTTACCGCCAAACGACCACCGCGAAAAAATCCTCTGGACTTCACCTATCAGTCACTCAGTAGAGGAAATTATCAGTCGTCGCGGTCAAGCTGTATGTGTGTTAGCCAGTGGTGATCCTCTATGTTACGGTATTGGTGTTACCCTGAAGCGACGCATACCCATATCCGAAATCACAATTATCCCTGCGCCTTCATCCTTTAGCCTCGCCTGTGCCAGATTAGGATGGTCTTTAACCGAAGTAGAAACCCTCAGTTTATGCGGTCGTCCCTCGGCTTTGCTGCAATCTTATATATATCCTGGGGCGCGGTTGTTAATTTTGAGCGAAGGTAAAAATACACCCGGAATTGTCGCCGAAATCCTCACACAGCGAGGTTTTGGTCATAGCCAAATAACAGTATTGGAACGGATGGGTGGCATTCATGAAAGAATATTCACAAGCACAGCCGCAGCTTGGCAGGAAACAGAAATTGCAGACTTGAATGCGATCGCCGTCTATTGTCTTGCTGATTCTGGTATTATACCCTTACCCAGAGTACCAGGATTACCAGATAACGCCTATCACCATGATGGACAACTTACCAAACGGGAAGTGAGAGCCGTTACTCTATCAACTTTAGCACCCAGCCCTGGAGAATTACTTTGGGATGTCGGCGCGGGTTGTGGTTCCATCTCCATAGAATGGATGCGGACTCATCAGCGATGTATTGCGATCGCGATCGAACAAAACGCCGCCAGACTACAATACATTGCAGATAACGCCGCCGCATTAGGTACACCCCACCTGAAAATCATCCCAGGTAAAGCACCATCAGCCCTGCAAGATTTACCTACACCCGATGCCATATTTATTGGTGGTGGAGTCACAGCAGAAGGGTTGTTTGACATTTGTTGGCAAAAACTACGTCCAGGGGGAAGATTAGTTGCTAATGTAGTCACTATAGAAGGTGAGCAAACTTTATTTCAATGGTATGAAAAAGTAGGTGGTAGTTTTACCCGTATCGCTATTCAACGAGCCGAACCAATTGGTAAATTTTTAGGCTGGCGGGCGATGGCTCCTGTAACTCAATGGAGCGCATTCAAACATTAATCTACTGCCATGCAGTAAACTTTACAGGACTTACGCAACTGGCACAATGGTAGGGTGCGTCAGATGTGGAAAATTTCTTAATTTATCCGAAATTATTCGGTCTGACGCACAATACAGTTAGTTTAATTATAACACTTGCGTAAGTCCTACTTTACCTGAAAATGTCACACCAGGGCAAAATTATGGCAGCCGAGCAGAGCTTGATTCTTGATATGACGACTGTTTTAGGAACATCTGCACTGGGAGGATATTTTGCCAATCGACTGCGCCAGCCTGTTCTGCTTGGTTACTTAGTCACTGGCTTACTAGTAGGGCCTTACGGCTTCAAGCTATTAAGTGATGTGCCACGTATTCAATCTTTAGCATCTATTGGCGTTGCTTTTTTATTGTTTGCTCTTGGTGTCGAGTTTTCTTTGACAGAATTAAAACGAGTCAAGGATATTGCTATCAAGGGAAGCTTACTACAAATAGGTTTAACTACAGCTTTTGTCGCAGCTTTAACTATTTGGCTGGGTTGGGTTGAGGGAATAACTCAAGGCATTTTTTTAGGTGCAGTCCTCTCCCTTTCTTCCACGGCTGTAGTGTTGAAATCTCTAGCGGAAACAGGCGAAACGAATACAATTCATGGTCAAGTGATGCTGGCAATTTTAATTGCCCAAGATTTGATGTTAGGCTTGATGTTAGCTATTTTACCCGCTTTAAACCAGCCAGAAAGTATTGGTTTAGCTTTAGGTAGTGCTTTATTAAAAGTGTTGATATTTTTAGCCGCCGCCTTTGCCTTTGGACGCTGGATAGTACCAACTTTAATTAGTAAAGTTGCTGCAACTGAGAATACAGAATTATTTATCCTCGCTGTAATTGCCCTATGTTTAGGAGTAGCGTTAGTTACAGCTAAACTTGGGCTTTCCATTGAAATGGGTGCATTTGTCGCTGGGTTAATGGTGTCGGAAATTGACTATGCAGATCATGCTCTAGCAAAAGTCCTTCCCCTCAGAGATACCTTTGCTTGTTTGTTCTTCGCCTCAATTGGGATGCTAATTGATCCTGGTGTCTTAATTCAAAACATTGGCACAATTCTCGGACTAGTGGCTTTAGTCATGTTGGGTAAAGCTGCTATTATTATGCCCATCATTTTGAGGTTTGGTTACTCGCTCAAAACCGCTATCATTACCAGTTTTGGGATTAATCAAATTGGGGAATTTTCCTTTGTTTTAGCTTTGGCAGGTTTGCAACTGAAACTAATTCCCGAAAGTAAATATTTACTCCTATTAGGGACAACAGCAATTACACTTGTCCTCACGCCTGTATGGCTGAAAATATCCCCTCATTTGGCATCTAGACTCTTGCAAATGCCCTTATTTGCCAATTACCTCCGACAATTTGCCGAACCCAAAATGTTATCTATTCCCGAAACCATCACTGGTCATGTTGTGGTTGCAGGTTATGGCAGAGTCGGACAAGTTATTGTGAAAATTTTACAAAATCAAGGTTATGCAATTATAGTAATTGAAAATAGCGAAGCCGCTATTCAAAGATTGAGAATGGAGCAAATTCCCTACATTTTTGGTGATGCTGATTCAGAATTAGTGCTAGAAAAAGTACATCTAGAAACAGCTAAGGCTTTAGCGATCGCTCTCCCTGATCCTGCCAGTTCTAGATTACTACTACAAAGAGCCTTAGCGATCGCCCCAGCACTAGATATCATCGCCCGCTCCCACCACAACAGTGAAATAGACATTTTGACTCAAATGGGTGCAAAGGAAGTCGTACAACCAGAATTTGAAGCCGCACTAGAGTTAAGCGCCCATTTACTAGCAACCTTGGGAGAACCAGAAAATCAAATCCGCACAGTCATCTCCAACATCCGCACCGATAGATACCGCAGTATTAGAGTGAGTCATTAGTCAACTGACCAATGACTAATGACAATTGGTATAGTCATTTAGGGGGATGTCAACAAATCAAGTTGTCATCTAGCTTGGGAAGGTCAAATGATATATGTAGATGTAGCATGATTCAACCCTTAGCTATTTCCATACCTGAACCACAAATTCCCAACCCGGAACCCAACCCCCTACCCAGTCCTGAACCCACACCAGGGCCAAGTATACCGGAGCCTGTACCCGAAACAGTACCGTCTCCTATTCCCCAAACGGTTCCGGGAACCATCCCCCAAACAGTACCAACTACCATTCCCCAAACAATACCGGGGCCTGTATAGGGTTTATTCCCTGAAAATATAGACAGATATTTCAACTATGCACAAATAACCCAGTCAACTGTGTTATAATTGGCATTGTTCAAAAAGCGTTGATCTTTGGAAAAAGGTGTAAGTCCTGATTTGAAACTGCACAGAGTTAGAATTAGCATAACAACCTGTTTCTGTGTGACAGAAAAATCTCTAAATCAAACAAATTAATACATTTCCAAAAGTAGCTAATCAAATAAGAACGAGAAAACAGGTCAAAAGTAGTCGGGAACTTATCTAGGAATATAGATAAAACCTGGTAGAGCGGCTTGTAGTTAGTCCAGTCAGGGTAAAACCTGACAAAGCTCAAAGTAATAGCCAAAGTAATATTTGTCTATGAAATTAGTAACTATAAACTCAAAATCCTACATCAAAAATGCTAAGAGCCGGAATTGTCGGACTTCCTAACGTCGGAAAATCTACTTTATTTAATGCTGTAGTCGCTAATGCTAAAGCAGAAGCGGCTAATTTCCCGTTCTGTACAATTGAACCTAATGTTGGTGTTGTTGCAGTCCCGGATGAGCGGTTAAATGTGCTTTCGCAAATTGCCAGTTCGGCACAAATTATTCCCGCAAGAGTTGAGTTTGTGGATATTGCCGGCTTAGTGAAAGGCGCAAGCCAAGGTGAAGGATTAGGTAATCAATTTTTATCTCATATTCGAGAAGTTGATGCGATCGTTCATGTGGTACGTTGTTTTGAGAATGATGATATCATTCACGTTGCTGGTTCCGTTGACCCAGTGCGAGATATCGAAATCATCAGCCTAGAACTAGGTCTATCAGATTTAGCCCAAATTGAACGCCGCATTGAGCGCACCCGGAAACAAGCACGCACCAGCAAAGATGCACAATTTGAGGTCACAGTATTAGAAAAGTTAGCTGCGGCTTTAAATGAAGGTAAATCAGCGCGTCAAGTCAGCTTAACCGAAGAAGAAGCAGCCATCATTCAAGGACTGGGACTATTAACAAATAAGCCGATTATTTACGCGGCTAATGTCTCTGAAGATGACCTAGCAACCGGGAATGAATTTGTCGAAAGAGTCCGCCAAGTTGCAGCCCAAGAAAATGCTCAAGTTGTAGTTGTTTCTGCTCAAGTAGAAGCAGAATTAGTGGAACTTCCAGAAGAGGATAAAGCTGATTTTCTGGAATCTTTAGGTGTAAAAGAAGGCGGATTAAAATCCTTAATTCGTGCCACCTACACCTTACTGGGATTGCGGACATATTTTACCAGTGGCCCCAAAGAAACCCGCGCTTGGACAATTCATGCAGGGATGTCCGCACCCCAAGCCGCAGGTGTAATTCACTCCGATTTTGAGCGAGGATTTATTCGTGCGGAAACCGTTGCTTACGATGATTTAGTAGCAACTGGTTCTCTCAATGCTGCGAAGGAAAAAGGCTTGGTTCGCAGTGAAGGAAAAGAGTACATCGTGCAAGAAGGCGATGTCATGTTATTCCGATTTAACGTTTAATTTTCCAGACGCGAAGCATCGCGTCTTTACAAAAAATTATCGCCCAACATATAAACGTAGGCTCCAAAGTTTTCATCATCTGTGCCTGCAACTATACCACCATCTGCGCCAGGAATCAACTCTATCCCTTCAACTTTATGGTAGTTAAAACGGTAGAGGGGAACTAGTTGAGAATTTTGTCGCCAAACAATTTTATTATTACTAAACCGCAACAGTAGTATTTAAAGTAATTTAGTTCTACAATACTATTGACAATTTTTTCTATTAATCTTAACATGATATTCTCATTTGGCATCGAACATGAAGTCGCTTTCCTCGATCAAGAAGGGAAGTTTGCTGATTTTACCTCGACAAAATTTGCAGACTTTAACCAAATTGTAGAAAAATTACCCATATACCCTAATGACCATCTACAATTACACGTAGGCGATGCAGGTATTAGGAAAAAGCGCTGGTATATTGAGGGTTTTGAAAGATTCGCCGATTCAGATGAAGTAATTGATTGTCTGTCAAAGGGGATAGAAATTAGAACCACTATCCACTCTGATATTCAAAGCGCTATCCAAGAATTATCAGATAGCTTTAATTTACTGTGCAATGTTGCGGCTGAATTTGGTTTCTCACCCGTTTTAACTAGTTTTCATCCTTACAGAACCAACTTTGTACCCCATCCGCCATTAAATGAATATGAGCTGCAACAATTGCAAGCTTATCCCGATGAGCTAACAGCTAACATTTACATGGTGTCATACGGGCCTGACTTAAATCTTTCCGTGGCTGATTTACCAATTGAGCGTGTAATTGATATCGGTAAAAAGTTAACCTATTACAGTCCTTATATTGTACCTTTTAGTTACAGTTCGCCTTTTTATGATGGTCAGTTATGGAATGGTTTATCAGTTAGAACATTTATTAGAACGGGAAAAAGACCTGCTACTTTAGTATTTGTTCAGGATAAAGAACAATTAGTTAATATTGTACCATCATTAACCAAAGTTGCCCGCCTACCTGCGGAAATCGGTCGGATAGAGTTTAAAGCTTTTGATAGTTGTGATGACTTCTCTATTTATGCAGGGTTACTAGCATTATTAAAAGGTTTAGTGATAGATGAAACTTTGCCAGGGAGAGCAATTACTCCTGACGCGAATTTGCATCAATGGTCAGCAAAGTTTGGCTTTGATGCAGAAGATATATTAACAAATGCGACAACAATTTTACAAGCGGCTGAAGCTGCATTGAAAGACGACCCAGATGTTAATTTATTAGCGCCATTGAAAGAGATGTTAGCGACGAGGAGAACTACATCTCATATATTAATAGAATTATTTAAGCGTGTAGGTTCCATAGAAGCAGCGTTGAATTTTACTTATAATAGGGGACAGGTGAGTCCAGTCCTGTAGGCGGGTTTCCCGCCGCAGGGAACTGGCGAACCCGGAGGGTGATAGGGGACAGGTGAGACAGCGCTGTAGGAGGGTTTCCCTCCGTAGGCGACTGCGTTCGCCCTTGGCGTGCCGGAGGCATACCCAAAGGGTAACAGGTGCAGAATTACTATAAAGATTTTGTGATTCTTCAATGTCCTAACCTATGTGGCTACTGCTATATTTGTAGGGTGGGCATTGCCCACCAATAAGCTATATTACCTCTTGCATAAGCAGTTTTTATGGGCAAGCCAGTTGCTTTAAGCCTAATCCACAAAATCAGGTCTAGCGCGTTGTGTTGCTTGTAGCTTAGTTTCCAAAACCGGCCAATTTTCCTGTGCAATTAAATCAATTAACTCATCCAGATTACGCCGATATTGTTGCAACGAACCCAACAAAGCTTGACGATTGTATTGTGCCATCATCACCCCTAACTCTGGATTACCGCCACCTACCCGACTAGTATCTCGAAAACCTGAACTAGCTAGATTTTGAGCTAATTGTAAAACTTCAGGATCATTTTCACTCATACAGGCGGCAATTAATGCAGAACTTACCATTACAGGAAGGTGAGAAATCCAACTCACCGCCAGGTCATGCTGTTCGGGCTGACAATAATAGAGATTAGCACCAAGCGATCGCACAATTTCCTCCACAACTGCGATCGCTCTTTTGGGGGTTGTCGCCTCTGGTGTTAATACATAAGGTCTACCCACATATAAATCTTTTTGAGCAGATTCTATCCCACTGTCTGCTTTCCCCGCCATTGGATGACCGCCCACAAAATTTTCCCACAGGGGAGAAATCGCTGCAACTATCGGTGCTTTCACTGAACCAACATCAGTCACCACCGTAGAAGGCGACAGATGATTAATCAACTGCTTGACTTGGGGAACAATAAGACCGATGGGTGTACATATAAATACCACCTCAGCGCCTGTTAACAACTTGATGTTTACAGAGGCTTCATCAACACTACCTAAAGCTACGGCTGTGTCACAAGTAGATTGCTTGCGGCTAACCCCTAACACATGATGACCTTGCGATCGCAAATCATAACCCAATGAACCACCAATTAAGCCTAGACCTAAAATTCCAATTTGCATTTTTGTCATTAGTCATTAGTCATTAGTCATTAGTCATTAGTCAATGGTCATTAGTCAATAGTTATTACGAATTAAATTTATGATGAATGTAGAGGAATTGTTAGCAAAATATGCAAATGGGGTAATTAATTTTATTGGTGTTGACCTGTCGGAAGCGAATTTGAGTGGTGTCAAACTCTGTGGTGTGAATTTTAGTCAAGCTAATTTGAGTGTAATTAACCTGAGTGGAGCAAACTTGAGTGACGCTAACTTCAGCCATGCCAAATTAAATGTAGCTAGACTGAGCGGTGCAAACCTGACAAACGCTATTTTCAATCATTCTAGCCTCAATGTTGCTAATTTAATTCGGGCTGACCTCAGTCGCGCTCAGTTGCGAGGGGCTTCCCTGGTGCGTGCTGAGTTGCTGCGTGCTGAACTGAGTCGGGCTGATTTGTCTGAGGCGAACCTAGAGGGTGCTGATTTGCGGGAAGCCACACTCCGCCATACCAATCTTCGCCGCGCCAATTTGAACAGCGTAATTCTCAGGGGTGCTTCAGTTATCAGTGCGAACTTGAAAATGGCTCATCTCAATGGGGCTGATTTAAGTCGTGCTGATTTAACTAGCGCCAACTTGCGAGATGCTGAACTCAAACAGGTCAATCTTTTCCAGGCTAACCTGAGTGGTGCAGATTTGAGTGGTGCTAACTTGCGTTGGGCTGATTTAAGCGGTGCAAATCTCAGTTGGGCTGATTTAAGTGGTGCAAAATTGAGTGGTGCTAATTTAGTTGGCGCAGACTTGAGTAATGCTAATTTAACCAATGCCAGTTTAGTCCATGCTAATTTAATGCAGGCAAAATTAATTAAAATTGAATGGGTGGGTGCTGACCTTACCAGCGCCGATTTAACTGGTGCTAAACTTTACTCAACCTCAAGATTTGGGTTAAAAACCGAGGGTTTGGTATGTCAGTGGATTGACTTAAGCCCAACAGGCGATCGCACCATGATCCAAAAATTTGACACAGAAGATCCACGGGACTTTTTTAACGAAACCCCGCCAACCATCCAAATCATCGTTGATGCAGCCTTAGAACCAGAAGCCAACTTTGCCTTAGCTGGCGCTTATTACCACATCGCCCAAGAATATAAATTATTGCCACAACCCCCCAGCATGGAAATTGGTCGCCGTCGCACTGTATTTACATTCCGCGTAGAAAACGATGCGGCTTTATTACCTACAGCCTGTATAGCAATACTACCCTTTCAAGATGCTAGCAATACCCAAAAAAATATTCATGCAGTTTTGGCGATGATAGAAAAAGAAAATCTATCCACCTCCAGCATAAAAACAGCCCAACGGGTGAAGCAATTGTCCACAGCGATCGCGCAAACTATAATTCAGGCAAACACCATTAGAAAAATCAAGAAAAACCTACACTTAGCAGCTAAAATCAAATTTTTTCAAACCCCAACCCAAACCATGTTAACCAATTCCAGCGCTCAAACTCTCATCGTCTATGAAAACACCAACTTTGGTAAACGATTTATTAACGCCTCAGATACTATTTTAGCAGATGTATATACTGAATCCACTACAAATACCCTACCCCCATTAAATACACTTATAGATTTTGTCAACAGTTTCCACTATGTGAATGAATAGTAGAAGGGATGAGGATAAGGGAGATGAGGGAGATGAGGGAGATGAGGGAGATGAGGAAGATGAGGAAGAAATTATTAACTTTCCCCCTTCCCCCTTCCCCCTTCCCCTTCCCCTTTCCCCTTCCCCCTTCCCCCTTCCCCTTTCCCCAGTCCCCAGTCCCCAATCCCTATCAAAGGAGGAAGCTTGATGTTTAATAAAATGATGGGTCGGACTCGTTATGTAGTAGCTCGCTTATTTCTGCACTTGAGCGGGTCTGATGTAGCGCCCATTTTGGGAGAATTAAACCGAATTGCCAGAGATGCGATCGATGCAGAAGGCGATATAGAGGCATTAGGGGAAGGATTGGTAGAACTTAGCGAAACCTTACTACGCTATGATGAATATTGGACTTCTGCTGCTAATGAAGGCGATGTATTTTGGAACGAAGGCGAAGCAGGAGATTACGTCAACGATTTATTTAGTGATTCTGCTGCCAGATATGGCGCTGATTTAGAGTTGGATAGCGATGATTTCGATCAGCCCCTGTCTTTACCTGCAACCCGCAACATCATCATCATGATTACAGTTGCTTATGAAGGTGAAGTTCCAGAATTAGAGACAGATTTGGCGAATATTCAAGCCTTAAAGGAAGGATTAAAAGCCTTAATTAATTTACATTACAAACACAAACTCAGAGCTATACAAGTGCATTTCTCACCAGCTAGGTTAGGGGATGAACTGACTAACGATCAGCTATTGCAATATTATCCAGAGTTGATACCTTTATAACTTGTGGGGTTGTCCGTACCTACGACCCATCAGAGAACTTGTTAAGCTCGAAAATAAGATGACAATGCCATGCTCATGACCATACTAAGAAAATTTACAGTGATTGTTTTAGCAGTCAGTTTGTGCTTGACAACCGTAGCCTGTGGAGGAGGAGAACAAACCACCTCCACAAATGGCACTGTGAGACAAACTTCTGCTACTACCAAACTCAATGACGGTCAGTATCAAGTACAACAAGCTACTTATGATGATGCCACCGGGGAATACACCTTATTTTTGCTCAATAGTACGCCCCCGACTTTTTCCACCGAGAATTTACAAATGGCAAGGCTGACCGATGAAGAAATCAAAGAAGGTAAAAAAAGTTACCTGAAAGTAGAAAATGGACAGCCAGCTTTTTACTTAACCGAAGATTTTAAGATTGAATACGTCCACAACGTCACCGAAAATAAAACTAATCCTCAAACTGGACAACAAGAAACAGTTGTAGTTCGCCGGGAAAATAGCTTCTGGACACCTTTTGCTGGTTCTCTTGTTGGTAGCATTGCGGGTCAAGCAATTGGTAATGCTTTGTTTAGACCCCAGTATTACGTTCCCCCTGCCTATCAACAAGGTGGTTTTAGCGGCTTTGGTGGCTATGGTAATACCTACGACCAAGCCGTATCTAGCTACCGCAGTCGTTACAACGCACCACCCGCAGCCGTGAGAAATCGCACAGCTTTTCGGACTACCGGCACAATTAGAAGGTATCCTAATAGCAATCCCAGCGTCCGCCGCACCGCACCAAGCACTACCACCAACCGTCCTTCTGGTTCTGGTTTTGGCGGTAGCACCCTAAGACCTTCTGGCAACTCCAGCACCACCAGACGCAGCCCTAGCGGTAGTAGTTTTGGTAGTGGACGCGCTCCCGCCCGTCGTTCTACTGGCTTTGGTAGCAGACGACGGTAAATAGTGGACAGTGGACAGTGGACAGTGGAAATTACCTATCACCTGTCACCTGTCACCTGTCACCTATCAACTGTCAACTGTCAACTGATAAAGTGGAAGTGTAATTATAAACTCAGTCCCCTTTCCTGGTGCAGAGATACACTGTATTTGTCCTTGATGATTTGTGACGACGATTTGATAACTAATTGATAATCCCATGCCTGTGCCTTTACCTACAGGCTTGGTGGTAAAGAAGGGGTCAAATAGCCGACTACGAACTTGTTCTGTCATTCCCGGCCCGTTGTCAGCAATGCGGATGATGACTTGATTGTCGGTAGTAAGTTCAGTCCGAATTACTATTTGGGGATTTTTAGTTTTTTGACTATCGATAACTGACTCCTCCAAAGCATCGATCGCATTAGTCAGTAAATTCATAAATACTTGATTGATTTGTCCGGCATTACACAATATCTTTGGTAGGTTGCCGTACTCTTTCATTACCTCAATTCTCTCAGAATCGTTTCGAGGTTTGAGGCGATGTTGTAATAATAGTAATGTATTATCGATGCCTTCGTGAATATCTGTCGGCTTCATGCCTTCTTCGTCTAGGCGCGAGAAATTACGTAAAGATAGGACTATCTGCTGAATACGTTCTGTGCCTATGTCCATCGAGTTGAGAATTTTGGGTAAATCTTCGGCGATAAAGTCTAAATCTATCTGAGCAATTTGTTGCTGAATTTCTGGTACTGATGGGTAGTAGTGCTGTCGATATAGTTCTATTAAATACAGCAAATCTCCCACATATTCACGGGTATAGATGAGATTACCGTGGATGAAATTGACGGGATTATTAATTTCATGGGCAATACCCGCGACTAATTGTCCCAGGCTGGACATTTTTTCAGTTTGAATGAGTTGCGTCTGGGTTTGTTGCAGTTCTAATAAAGCGACTTCTAGCTGCTGTGCTTTTTCTTGGGCGATTTGGGCAGCAATACGATACTTGGCTTCAGATTTTCGCAATTCTTCTTCTGTGTGCTTGCGCTTAATACCAATAGCGATTTCATTGGCTGTAATACTCAAAGCCTCTAAAGTAGATTCATTGAGGACTTGGCGAGAAAACATGGCCAGTACGCCTAATGTTTCTCCTTCTACAATTAAGGGATAGCCAGCAAAGGCTATCATTCCCTCTTGTTTTGCCCATTCTTTATTCCCCACACGGGGATCTGTTTGTACAGAATTGGTGATGTGGGGTTGACCTTCTTCGGCGATTAACCCAATTTTGAATTTCCCCACGGGTACAAATCTATGAGGCCCGTCAATATGGGTATACATCCCGGAACTAACTTGCAATTCTAGGACGTTATCTTGTTTATTGAGAGTCCAGATCCGGGCAAAGGCTGCATTTAGATGTTTGACCATAGCCTGGGTACAGCCCTGCATTAAATTCTCTAAAGTATAACTTTGCCAGAGAATTGAATCAACTTCAGAGCGGAAATCTGCCAATTTGACTCTCTGGGCTAGTTCTGCTTCTGTACGTTTACGGTCTGTGATATCGTAAGCAATACCAACAAAGTATAAGACATTGCCCTTCTCATCTTTAATGGCAGATGCGCTACTTGTATGCCAGCGCCAGCTACCATCTTTGTGTTTTGTGCGGTATTCAAGGGGATTTTGCCTCTGTCCGGTTTTGACAACTGTTGATAGATAATCTGTACACAGTGGCACATCATCAGGATGAACAAAGGGAACAAAAGATTTACCTTCTACTTCTGCTATTTCATGCCCTAATATCTCAGTCCAATTAGGGGAAACATAGGAAAAAATGCCATCAGGTGTTAAGCCGAAAATAATATTGTTGGCATTTTCGACAATTTGCTGGAATTTATGCTCACTTTCTAAAAGTGGTGTTTCTCTAACTGGGGTAATATCACGAATTAATATTATAACTTCTTGTGCTACAGATAATAGTCTGGCTGCGTATTTTTGTTTGCCTGCGGGAGTAGTATGAGTATATTCAAAATTTACTGGGGATTCGGTTTGTAGGGCTTGGGCGATCGCCTGCTGAATTTTGTCTGTTGCCTGTGGTGGTAATAATTCCCAAATATACTGGCCGACAATGATTTCTGGAGGATTATATAAGTTATGTATTGTCTCTAATTTGTAATCTAAAATTATGCCTTGAGCGTCTAGCCGGAAGTAATTGTTGGCTATCAATGGCAAAATAGCAGCCGATTCTAACATTTTTGGCGATCGCTGCTGTTTATGAGATTTTTTTGCTTTTAAGTTGTGGGGTGTTATCACTTTCTTGAACAAGGGGAAAGTAGCGAGGGTGAAAAGAAAGTTTTTTTTGCTTGTAAGCTCCTCCTCTAATTTACTTTTTAAATGTTCTTTACAAAATCTTTACTAGATTGATATATTTATCGGAGTTTTGATATTCTCAAATATAAATGTATTTGATTAAATAAAATATTGGGGTAAACACGCAAATTACTAGCTAATAACTTTAATTTTTCTTCAAATAAACTATGTATTTATTAACTGCATAAGGGGCTGCCAACTCAAAAAATATACAATCACTTTGGTGAGCAGGGGAAGCAGGGGAAGCTTTCTTGAGCAGGGGAGGAAGAATTTAATCAGCTTTTAAACTTTCACTCATTAAATAATTTAATTTCTGGAAGTCCCTAATATAAAATCAATTGATTTATCCGCGTTTATCTGCGTGCATCTGCGTTCAATTATTCTCTGATTAATTTGGTATAACTAATAAACTGAATTTCATTACTTAATAAAACATCTTTATCATTGAGTCACTGCTTGTAAATTGAAAAGATGAACAACATCACAAAGGTGAACAGTAATAAAAATTACCCTTATCTTTCTTAACAAAACAATAAAATCACCAATTTCACTCCGCATCTGTGCGCCTTTGGGTGAGTAAATTACAACCTCATCCAACCCCAGCCAACATACTCATCAAAAAGATGGCAGATAGGGAAGTGATAAACTTTTTTTTGTGTTATAAAACTCACAGAAATTTATCTTAGCGGAAGGCTACTTTATGGAGCCAGAACAACTGGGACGTTTGAAAGAGTACGGCGAACTGATTCTCCAAAAATTAGATATTGTACCTCAATCTCCCTCACAACAAGAAGATTGGGTTCCGGCTAGCCTGGATGATTGTCTGTTACGTCTGCGGGAAACTGCGGTAAAAACTGTAGAATTGGCTACATCACCCGTAAAAATTGGCGTGATGGGAGAATTTAGTAGTGGTAAAACTCTCCTGTTGGGTAGTCTTATCGGCTATGCAGATGCTTTACCTATCAGCGAAAACCCTACCACCGGAAACGTTACAGCTATTCACCTCATCCCCCATCCCGGCTTTACCACCACCCACGTAGGTAATTTTACTGTCGAGTATCTGACGCGGGAAGGGGTGAATGAGTGCTTGCGCTTCATGTTAGGAGAAGCTAACCGCCGGACGATCGCCGCCGGACTTCCACCCATTCAACCTGCTAAACTGAATTCGGGCAAGGATATTCTGGGTTGGTGTGAAGAAACTTGGAATAGTAGTAATAATTTGGAACTGCGTTATATTTTGCGCGAGTTGGTGTTATTTATCCGCGCCTACAGTTCCTACGGTGAAGCCCTCTGTGGTGGACGCTATGAAATTGACCCCATAGCCGCCCGTGAAGGTTTACAGTTAGCAGAACAGCCCTTGGCTATTCAATCTTTGCGCTTTGAAGATTTACCTCCCGCCCATATCCGCTTACCCAGCCCACCGCAAAGTTTACCCACCAAGTTATTACAGAATAGTTTCCCGTTAATTCGCCGCGTTGATATTGAAGTGAAAATTTCTAGGGAAATTTGGGATCTTAACGATGGTTGCGAATTTCTGCTGTTAGATTTTCCGGGTTTGGGTGCGGCTAATTCTGGCGCGAGGGATACCTTCTTATCATTGCGGGAATTAGCAGAGGTGCAGACAATTTTGGTACTGCTCAATGGTAAATCGCCGGGGAGCGATCGCGCCAATAAAATTTTCACGATGATGCAGCAACAGCGCCCCGGACAAGACCTGAAGGATTTAATTTTGGTAGGGGTGGGGCGGTTTGATCAGTTACCGTTGGAAAGTGAAGGCGGGGAACGACTACTTGACCAATTAATTGATGAGAGTCAAACGCCCTATTTAACAGCCGATAGGGTTTTACAGCAACTCAAGGTATTACAAACCACCATCGACGGCGCGAGTGCATTCACCACTAACAAAGACCGCATCGTTTTATTATCGCCCCTGTTGGGACTGGCGGAATTAGCCAAGCGTTCGAGTAGTATCAAAGCCGGTTCCCCTGAGTTTTTAGCTAACTTGGACTATCCTCACTATTTGGAAAGGTCAAAGCAGTTGCAGGAAAAATGGGGACAGTTGAGCGATCGCCTGTTAGAATTAGATCCACGCAGCCATTTGAGTCGGAAATTAGGTTACTTTGCACAAGACGGGGGTATCGCCAAGCTGCGGGAATTGATTCAAAATCACGTCGCTACCCACGGACTGAAGCAACTTTGTGCAGATACTAGCCGCGCCGCCGATAATTTACGCCAACAACAGGATAATCTTAAAACTATCATCGCCGAAATCCATGACCAAGGCATACCTACGGGGGATAGTCCTGCTTTAATTGATTTGCGTCAGGCGTTGGAAAATTTAGATAAAGCTTATCGCAATTTTCAGAAAGATTTAGGAAAAGAACCACTCAAAGATAGACGGGGAACTGTAGTTAGTGATGTGGTGAAAGATGAGTTAACTTTTAGAGTTTTGAGTTGGAACCAATGGACTTTGTTATTTAACAAAGCCAATAATGGCACTATCACAATTACAGAATCAAAAGGTGCAGCCGGCAAGTTATTTGACCGGGGAAATAGAACTAATACTAGTATACCAACTAAGAGTGATGACTTTTATCCAGCCTTTGAAAAAACTGTCAAAGAAGTAGAGGAATTTGCTCGCGATCGCATCCGGCAAGCGGTGGTAGACTTACTAAGTAAATTATCCGCGCAAATTGCCCCAGCCAAAGAGCGTTTGCAAGCAATTCTCAACCCAGAACTAGAAACAGATATTGAAACAAAATTTGGGGCGGAAGAAGCTGATTTATTTTATAAATTGTTATTAGGATGTGACCCTACCCAATGGCAAGCGGCGATAATTGAGGAAATTAATCATCAAGAAAAATTCCTCACCCCAGAAGTGATGTTTCCCCTGGCGCGTCAGAATGAAAAACATCATATTGGTCAAATCTTTGACTGGTCGCCGGAGAAAGCCCAAGCCATATCTAAATCTAGTAATCATCAAATGTTTGTTTTGCGACTGCGTGATGAAATCACCGCTAGTGCCAGCTTACATTTAGTGCAATATGTTAGTGAAGTTAATCAAAGAGTCAATAATGAATTAGAAGGAATTCTCGACCAAATTATCCCCACCTTACAAAACATCTCCAAAAAAGATGCCCTACTCAGGTTTATTGCTGCTAGCGATAGTCAATCTCAAGGTGAAGTGCCTACTTGGTTACAGAATCTCTCAGAAATTGCCGATTTAGCAGTCGATTTCAGTAATGAGTAATTAGTAGCCACCACTAATTACGACTGCATAGGGAACGGATAAAATGCCTGTAAAAATTCAGCTTGCACCACGCTTTCAGATGCGGGTTAATGAGAAAAAATACTTGGAACTTCCCAGTATTCAATTAATTGGTACTGGGAATAACGTTCCCCATATTTCGCGCATAACCTGCGCTGTAAAAGGCACATCAAGCGAATTGGCAGCAAAGATAGAAAAATCCTATAGACAATTTGATTCAGCAACACCAAAAATTTCCCAAATTGGGCAATTAGAACAGTATCCTTGTAAAATAGAGCAACCTTTAACACAAGCTATCAACTGTAATTTACAGGTAATTGTTGAGTATTTCGATTCCGATTTATCAGGAAATCCCCTGCTATCAGCCAGGAAAAAAATAGCAGCCTATTGTCATCTGTGGTCACTACCTATGAACCCCATCACACAACCCGAAAACCCGCCGCAACAAGTCCGTAATTATCATGAAAAACAACCAGACTCCAAACCCCAGAAAAGGTTTCCCGGTTGGTTTGCGTTAGATTTTGGCACATCTAATTCTACGGTGACACTTTTTGACCCCATTGAAGTACCAATTGCCGAAGTTTTACCGAGAGAACAGGAATTAAGATTGCGCGATCGCCTGTCGCAATGGTTAAGTTCACCCGCTTCTATCGCCCTACCAGAAGTAAGTGATATTGAGTGGGAAAAGTTTCTATCTGATATTAGTAAAAGTTTGGAAATTGACCCCAGTCAGTTAAGGGAAGTTTTTGAAAGTGAAAATAAAGATAGGTTTTTAGAAGCGGTAAGGCAAATCGAATTATGTTTAGGAAATAGTGATAGATTTCGTCATGCCGTGAGCAAAAAGTTATATAATATTTATCATGAGGTATTTCGTGTTCCTACCTTAGAATCGCAAAATCTCATCCCGGTTGTTTTAGATATTGACCGCCGCGATACAGAAATTCCCAGCGAGTTAGAAATTTCCAACTTGGGAGATCTAAATATTCGCATGGGTAGGGAAGCAAGGGATAATAGAAAAAAGGCGATCGCTCAAGGAACCAGCAGTTCCCTAAAGGAAATTATCAGCCGATTTCACCATTCACCCAAGCGTTATTTTGGGCAGAAGCGTGATTTCTCTGTAATTTTAGATGGTCAAGAAGAAACAATTAATGTTAACCAACTAATACAGGCTGCTTGGTCACATTTAATTGATTTAACCGAAGATTATCGCCAACGCGCCAGACGCAGATTTTCCGAAGGGGAATTTCTCACAGCCGTCGTCACCTACCCCACAGTCGCACCTCCTGTAGTGCGGAAAGAAGTTAAAGAATTAATTGAACAAATAGGGATAGATGACGTACAAACAGCCTACGATGAAGCCGTATCTGTCGCCATCTTTTTCTTATGGCGTGAATTTGGTGGTAATTTAAATATTGGTATTGAATCTTTTAAAACTCGTTGCCGTCAAGATAAGAATAAATGGTCACAAAACGTCCTCGTGTTAGATATTGGTGGCGGAACCACAGACTTAGCTTTAATTGAACTCACCCTAGAAGATAAAACCCCATTTTTTGGGAGTAATGAAGATAGAGGTTTAGGCGGAAGGTACTATAAACTTACCCCGAAACTGTTAGGTTCTTCTGGACATTTGCAACTGGGTGGCGAGTTAATTACCTTGCGCTTGTATAGGTTTTTGAAAGTTGCGATCGCCGACGCTTTACTCACAGCCATCACCCTTGGTAACATCGAAAGCGACAAACTGGAAGACTTAATCAATTCCGAATTAAATGAACGCTTTTTAGAACAAGGCAAATTCAAAAGCGGTAGTTTATGGAAATGTTTAGACAAAGAAAATCCCGAAGGTGACGCAGCCTATAAAGATGCGTTAGACACAGCCGAGAAAGTCATCCCCACCAGATGGCAACAAGCACCCCAACGCCTGCAAACCTTCTATACTTTATGGGATCATGCAGAAGCAGCCAAACTCAAACTCGGACAACAACCACCTGATAATACCCCCCTCACCTTCACCCTTAGCGAACAACAAATAGCTGAACTCCTTACCCAAAGCGCCATCAAATTCCAAGTCAAAGAATTAGACAGCCTCAACGTCACCATAGACAGCCAACAATTTGAACGCGCCGCCGCCTCCGCCATCAAGGAAGCCATTGGTATAGCTAAAGGGTTGATGCAAAGCCGCCTGCGTCCCGAAGATAATAATATCGACTCATGGAACACCCATAAAGTTGACTGGCTCATACTCTCCGGGAAAACTTGCAACCTCGACCTAGTACAACGCCACATCTACCAAGAATTTAGCAACTCCCCCTACTTCGTTTGGAATCCCGAACGCATCACCTTTGTTTTAGAATATACCAAACTCGCCACCTCCGCCGGGGCTTGCTACGCCGAGAAACTACGAAGATTGAGATTCGACCCCGAAGAATCAAAAGCCTTGCTACGTAAAGGCGCAAACCAATTAGAGATAGATGTCAAAAACCTCTTTTACTACCTCCCCTGCAACTTCAAACGCAAAACCCAAAGCAACGAACTCTTACCAGTATTCAAAGCTGGACAAGAACTCTACCAACTCGCACCAGGGGAAAACGTCGCCAAAGTTCGTACAGAATGGCAAGGGATACAATTAACAAATATTATTTATCGCCAAGACTACGAAGACGGAGACTTACGCCTATGGGGTAGCTTCGACGGTCAAACCCTGAAGGAAAAATTGGGGATGGATGAAGGCGAATTTCTCAAAAAAATCAAAGTGCAATTTGAGATAGACCAAACCTTACAATTCAACGTCCTGCTGTGTCAAGGCAACCCCCATTATTTAATTGATGTTCCCGGTATTGATGTCAATTCCGCCATCTCCGCCGCATCCGAAACATCTACCTTATTTGCAGACGGTGACTTAAAGTGGAACATCGCCGTAGAACGTGCAGATAAAGACTTAAATGATGGTGATATAGCTGTCAATGTTATAGAATCTGCCACCGTAGATCAACCAGATGCCTATCATTTAGTCTTTGCAGTAGACAAAAATAACCAAAAATCCCTGCAAGCATTCCATTATCTCAAGGATGGTTCAGAAAAACCAGGCGCAGGCTTAATTAGTCACCCCCTTCCTCCCTTCCCCCAAACCGGACAGCACACCTTTTATGTGTACCAAAGCGACAGCGCCAGCAACAGCAAAAAATGGATACGTATCGGCGCACTGCGTAAACCAGATGTCAGCACAGAATACCCCTGCCAATATCGCGTCACCCTTGACAACAAAGGCATTTTACGCATTCACGCGGGAGATGTACCTTACTGGACATCCACAGATAAAGAATGTCTTAAACAGGAAGGCTGCGTTTACCGTGCTGAGTTAGACTTGCAACCTAATGAAGTCGATAAAGAACGTGATCCCTTCTGCGGGATACATTAAATCAGTTATCAGTTATCAGTTGTTCTTCCTTATCTCCTTTTTCCCCTCCTGGGAGGGGTTAGGGGTGGGTTACTCCCCCATCTCCCCGCACTCCCACCCTACGGGTTCGCGGTAGCGTCTCGTCAGAGAAGCAAGCTACATCTCCCCCCACTCCCCAGTCCCTTCCAGTCCCCAGTCCCATGCAGCATATACGACAGCTACTAGCAACAAAAAACTCAGAATTAGCCAGGCTATTGCGGTTTAGCCTGCATGGAATGGAAGCATCCCTCAAACAAGCCCAAGCCGAATTACCGCAAGACCCAGGCGCGAAGGTATGCGAACAACTGCTGCAAGAACTGCAAAATCTCCTACAAGATGAAACACAAGAATTAAACTTTATCCAACCATCTGATGAGTTGAAGCTAAATTATCTCCGCGAAGCATTTGATTCCGACCCAGAACTAATCTTATACTTGGGAGACTCACCATTACAAAGCCAAACAGATGGCGACTTATGGAACGAAATCCACCGTAAATTATTAAGACTTCCCGAAGATTTAGCGCAAGTTTGGCGACAACGTGCTTTAGATTTTGCCCAAGAAATGGGCGCTGTAGAAGATAATGAATATCTCTATCATCTACCTTTTATTCGCAATGAAATTATCTATCCTGGCTTACGTGGTAGTGTCAACGCCCAAGGTTTATGCTTATCACAAAAAGAATTTTTTCAAAATAATATTATTCCCAATCATGCTTCTGAAGAATTACATTTATTAGCTAGTTTTTTACTTTTATGGAGTAAATTTCTAGAAATAGAACCAGACTTACATCACGCACTCAAAAGCGTTTTCAGTTTCGATGTTGTCTCCTTACATTCCCAACCAGAGCAACAAAATCAATACATTGAAACCTTAATAGACCGTTTCCAACGCACAAAAAAAGCCGAAGAAAGTGCAGACCCCTTATCAACTTTACGCGCTTGGATAGACATAGATGAAGCAATCAATTCCTTAGTATTTGTACCACCATCGGAACGCTATTCGTGGTGGGGTAATTTACAACAAGAATCAAGACGCGCCCTCAAAAAAGTAGCCGATAAAGCAATAAAAGCAGGTTATGATATACGCATTCGCCAATTAACAGGGTTATACGCCGACATTTGCGCCTTCACCAAAGACGACCTACAACTAGACTCTGGCGGTGTTCCTGGCGAAGTTTTAACCTGTTTGCGAGTCTACGCACGCATTAACCAAGAAGAAATCCCCGGTCGTGTCATCTTTCGCTCATCACGTTAGAAAAATTCTCCTATTTAACTCATTCTAGCTCCCTCATAACCTCTCCAAGTCTCTCCGCGTTTAAAAACAAAATATCACTATTCACCACCAACAAATAAAGGCAAAATCAACGCCACCAAAATTCCCCCTACCACAATTACCTCAACAACTTTCAGAGGAAAATTATTCTGCATGAAATGATTAATTACTCCCCCAAAATTAGCCGATAAATTCCTCCACCAATTCTGCAAACGCCTAGACCATTGACTAGGGCTATCATCTGGACGCACTTTCCACGAAAATATAGAAAGTAACAATGGGACACCACCCACTTTACTAGACATTAAAAGGTGAATTGCCAAACAGCTAACCAGCACCAACCAACCAATCAAATGCAGGTAGTACCAAGCATGATTTAACTCTCCTGTTGGCAACCATTCCTCTTTCATCATTCTGCCAGACAACACAGCTAAAACAGAAGCCAGCAGCATGAGTGTATTAGCAATTCTTTGCAGACTCACCCACCAAATTGGTCTACCTACCTGAGTTAAGTTCTGTAAAGAATCTTGTTGTAAAAGCCGTTTATTGCCTGCATGAAAGCTGTAGAGGGCGAATACTGGCAAGATAAAAAAGAAAAAGACGGCAAATGTGCCGTGGATGTCGATAATCTCGCCAATGCGGGGGACAGGTAACTTACCGAATCTACCATCAAAGGTATTGTAAACTAGAAAGCCTGTGATGATGGCGGCGATCGCTAAAATTAAACTCACGCCATGAAGAATCTTTAACCACAACGGCTGATCAGGGGCTGAACGAGACATAGTTATAAGTTTGGTAGCTTTTATTAAATGTTTTTAACAGAAAATGAGACTTTAAGCTTAAATGTTATTGATATAGTCATAAAAATTAAAAACAATGTCACAAGTTCTCAATTTTACAGGATTTATTAAAAACTTGATTTATCGAACTTACTTGAATGATAATTTAAAAGAAAATAGTCTTGATAATTTTAATATTAATACAGCTAACAGCTATGGATTAATTAAGTCGCCTACAGCAGACAAGAGTAAAAAGACAAAACAAGTAAATAATGATAAATTAGGTAGTCAAAAGTTTGACAATCTATTTGTAAATTCTCAAATTGAAGAGATACTGGCATATAAACAAAGCGCTTTACATTGGAATAAAAGTTTATTTGAGGAAAGATTTATTAAAATTTTTGAAACTGCCTTAGATTCCTATGATTCTATCTCTCAAAGGACAGGTGTGAAAATTCACTCAAGGCTAGGCATGAATAAATATTTACAAAAAATTACCAATGAATTTGAAGAATTTAAAAATATATCCTTAAAAAATTCTTTAAGTGCCAGTAAGAGAGAAGCTATTACTTCTCACAAGTTAGAATATTTAGTAGATGGCTTAAAGGCAACTTTTAGTATTGAAAACTATTTAGGAGGGATTTATTATTTAACGCCTGATGAAATATTAGTTGAGAATGGTAGATACATTATACAAGAATCAAAAAATACTTCAAAAAGTTCATTGCCTAAGCTACATGATATTCAGGATGGCTTATTTAAACTAATTCTATTTTCTAATTTAGACTCTTTAACCCTTAATGAAAAACCAGTATCATTTGTTCCTAAATTAAAACTAACTGGTAAAAATGTTACAAGCTCTATTGTCTTTCCAGAAGCTTCATCAAAAGAAATAGAGAATTTTATAACGGTCAACACTAATACTTTTAGTAGTAATCAGAAAAATATCATTAGAAAATTAGCATTAGAAGCTCAAAATAATAATAAACTGAAAATAGAAATATCTGGAAACTCGTAAACGTTTTTTTGAATTATGATCAAAAGCCCACTTCGTTATCCAGGCGGTAAATCAAGAGCAATCAAGCAAATAATAGAATATTTACCGCAAAGCTTTGATGAGTATCGAGAACCATTTGTAGGCGGTGGTTCTGTATTTATTTATTTAAAGCAAAAATATCCAAACTTGAAAATTTGGATTAATGATTTAAACACTGAATTATTTTTATTTTGGAGATATGCTCAGTCAAAATTATCTCCAATGGTTGATGAAATACGTCGTATTAAAGATAAATATCTAGACGGAAAACTACTGTTTTCAGAATTGACCAGTCTTGATGTAGAAAGCTTATCTGATTTCGACAGAGCCGTAAGATTTTTCGTACTCAACAGAATTACTTTTTCTGGTACGGTAGAATCAGGGGGTTACTCAGAGGAAGCATTTCATAAACGATTTACCTATTCATCCATAGAAAGATTAGAGAAGCTAGAAAGTATATTAACAGAAGATATAAAAATAACTAACTTGGATTACAGTCAATTATTAAATACAGAAGGCAGAAATGTATTTTTATTTTTAGATCCACCATATTTTATTGCAAAAAAATCTAAATTATATGGTAGAGATGGTGATTTACACACTTCTTTTGAACATCAAAGATTTGCAGAGTTATTACAACAATGTTCCTATCCCTGGTTAATCACTTATGATGACTCACCGGAAATTCGAGCTAATTTTGCCTTAGCTCATATCTATGAATGGGAATTGCAATATGGTATGAACAACTATAAACAAAGCAAAGCGGCAAAGGGAAAAGAGTTATTCATTACCAACTATGAAATTACACAAAAAAATAATAAGGTAAATCATCAACAGACTTTACAGTTGGAACTTGATATTTTGACCTAACTTTGATGAGGGTCAATTTTTCGGTAGGATAACTGCCATGCCTCTAATTACACAATAAGCTATGACAACTTCTACCCAAGATTCCACAAGCTGGTATCTACTTCTGCAACAACTAATAGATGGTGAATCTTTAACCCGGACACAAGCTGCTGAATTGATGCAAGGCTGGCTAAGTGAAGCCGTCCCCCCAGAGTTATCAGGAGCAATTTTAACCGCACTCAACTTTAAAGGCGTTTCTGCCGATGAGTTGACTGGTATGGCGGAAGTCTTACAATCTCAATCCAAAGGGACTGCTACCCTAATCCCCAATCCCCAGTCCCCAATCCCCATAATAGATACTTGTGGCACTGGTGGCGATGGGTCATCAACATTTAACATTTCTACAGCCGTGGCGTTTGTGGCGGCGGCTTATGGTGTACCTGTTGCTAAACATGGTAATCGTTCGGCTTCGAGTCTCACAGGTAGCGCTGATGTTTTGGAAGCGTTGGGAGTTAACTTGAGTGCTTCTAGCGACAAGGTACAAGCCGCATTACAAGAAGTCGGGATCACATTTTTGTTTGCCCCTGGTTGGCATCCTGCACTCAAGGCGGTGGCTAGTTTGCGGCGGACTTTAAGAATTCGCACGGTGTTTAATTTGCTGGGGCCTTTGGTGAATCCTTTGCGTCCTACTGGGCAAGTGGTGGGGTTATTTACTCCCAAACTTTTGACAACTGTTGCCCAGGCTTTGGACAATTTAGGCAAGCAAAAGGCGATCGTTGTACATGGGCGAGAAAGACTGGATGAGGCTGGTTTGGGTGATTTAACTGATGTAGCTGTGTTATCTGATGGTGAGTTACAGTTAACTACTATCAATCCTCAAGAGGTCGGTGTGACACCCGCGCCTATTGGCGCACTGCGGGGTGGGGATGTGCAGGAAAATGCCCAGATTCTCAAAGACGTATTACAAGGAAAGGGAACTCAAGCACAACAAGATGCTGTAGCTCTGAATGCTGCATTGGCGCTACAGGTGGCTGGTGTAGTCCCCTTATTAGACCATGCCCAAGGTGTGACTGTGGCTAAGGAGATCCTACAGACTGGTAGCGCCTGGAAGAAGCTGGAGGAACTGGTACAATTTTTGGGGAGTTAACGTCTGAGTGTGATTGACGGCGGAACTCTACGACGTTGCGCTTGATGGTGACATCATAATTACCAAAAAAGTCATGTCCTAAAAGCCCGGTTTCGAGTTCCGCGCCAGCGATCGCAACTGGTACTCTATTTACTACCACTCCTCCCACTGCCATCGAATCTACATAACCGATGGGAAATTCTACACCCTTGGAACTAGCAGTGTTAGCCTTAGCTTTACCGATGGTGACAACCCTCAAAGCATTCGCCATCTGTTGAGTAATCACAGTCCCACTAGCCCCAGTATCCACAATCATGTCAAATTGCTGCTGACCATTGAAAGTCACACCCACAATTGGCGTACCCCCAATCCTCCTTTTTATCGGGGCGACAAAAACCTCTTGTTCAGAAGTCAGCGCTGCCGATATGGGAACATCCACTTGATCTGTAGCCAAATTTGTGCTATTGGGTGGCGGTACAGGGATCACATACTGGGGTGCAGGATCTGGTTGGGGTGTAGCAATCGCCACCCTTTGGGAAGTTGAAAAATTTGGTAAGGGACGAGCGACAGCGTTAGCTTGACGAACAGCGTACCTAATCTGACGCTGATACTCAGAAATTTTAGTTTGGGCGAACGCAAACTCAGGACTTTGTTGATCGACCTGTTTCATCAGAGCGATCGCATCATGGTATTGACTAGCCACCAAATACCAATCATCAGACGATTGCGCCGATTGGCTAATACTCACAGCACCAGCAGCCTTATCTAACCCCATCTCAAAAGAACCCGGTTCCATTTGTGATGGTGGCACATCTGCCGAGGCGGGAATAGTTGGTGCTGCTTGCGGTTCATCAGGGACTGATACTGGCAAATCCTCAGTTACCACAGACTGCTGATTGCGAAGAATAGCCGTTTTTTGATTGCCTTCGCTACAAGCAACAGTCAAAACAGCTAAAGTACCAGATATACAAATCAGGATGGCGCGGGATAAAAAAGGCTGAAGCATAATCTCCATCTTACCTGTTTCAGCGAAGGCATTTAAATTTGGGGAGGGGGGAGGGGAAAGGGGAAGGGGGAAGGGGTAAAGGGTAAAGGGTAAAGGGTAAAGGGGGAAGGGGTAAAGGGTAAAGGGTAAAGGGTAAAGGGGGAAGGGGGAAGGGGTAAAGGGTAAAGGGTAAAGGGGAAGGGGGAAAGGGGAAATAAGAACTATTAAACTTACCTCTGTTGTTCTGCTCCCTTATCTTATTCGCTCGTAGTTGTGGCACTATCTCATAATTCAACTATCTTGATTTTAAGTTTTAATTAATTGACTGGCGAACGTCTAATTCACAAACTCATGGGATAATTAACAGTCGCAGTATCATAGGGACTGGGGACTAGCCCCAGGATACTAGGAAAAAGCACAAGAGCAGAGGAAGTATGGAAGCACAGGATATAGTCTTTCCCCCTTCCCCTTTCCCCCTTTCCCCTTCCCCCTCCCCCCTTCCCCAATTTATCGCTTATGCCCTTGTCTGACGCAATACCCGCTCTCCTTGTCTTAGCAGATGGAACTGCTTACCGTGGTTGGTCTTTCGGTGCGACGGGAACCACTATTGGCGAAGTTGTGTTCAACACTGGTATGACTGGATATCAAGAAGTGTTGACCGATCCCAGTTACTGCGGTCAAATTGTCCTGTTCACCTATCCCGAATTGGGAAATACAGGCGTTAACCCCGAAGACGAAGAATCAGCACGCCCGCAAGTGCGAGGTGCGATCGCCCGCAATGTTTGTTATAAACCTAGTAACTGGCGATCGACACAATCCTTACCCGACTACCTCAAACAGCATCAAATCCCTGGCATCTTTGGTATAGATACCCGCGCCCTCACCCGCAAAATTCGGATGTACGGAGCCATGAATGGCGGTATTTCCACAGAAATTTTAGATGAGGCAGAGTTGCTAGAACAGGTACAAGCCGCCCCCAGTATGAGCGGCTTAAATCTAGTCCGCGAAGTCACCACCTCCCAAGTTTACGAATGGTCAGATCCCACAACCTCGATTTGGGAGTTTAATCCAGAAGCTAGGGTAAATAATCAGGAATCCTTGACAGTTGTAGCTCTAGATTTTGGCGTGAAACGTAATATTTTGCGCCGTTTAGCCAGCTATGGTTGCCGAGTTATTGTTGTACCTGCCGATACACCACCAGAAGAAATCCTCAAATACAATCCAGATGGTATTTTCCTCTCTAACGGCCCCGGCGACCCGTCGGCGGTAACAGAAGGAATTACCACAGCCAAAGCCTTGCTTGAAAGCCAAAAACCCATGTTTGGTATTTGTATGGGACACCAAATTTTGGGTCATGCGTTGGGAGCAGAAACTTTTAAGCTGAAATTTGGGCATCGAGGTTTAAATCAACCTGCGGGTTTACAACA
Source organism: Anabaena azotica FACHB-119 (assembly GCF_014697625.1). GTDB lineage: Bacteria > Cyanobacteriota > Cyanobacteriia > Cyanobacteriales > Nostocaceae > Trichormus > Trichormus azoticus_A. The sequence continues at coordinate 74,573 of NZ_JACJSG010000035.1, forward strand.
AAGGGTAGAAATTACCAGCCAAAACCACAGCTTTGCGATCGACCCAGATTCCTTACCTGAAGCGGCTGTAGAAATCAGCCACCTCAACCTCAACGATCGCACAGTCGCCGGTTTACGCCACAAATCCCTACCTGTATTCTCAGTACAGTATCACCCAGAAGCCAGCCCAGGCCCTCATGATGCTGATTACTTGTTTGCTCAGTTTGTCCAAGAAATGCGAGCTGCAAAACAAGGGGCTAGGGTTTAGGGACTGGGTACTGGGGACTGGGGACTGGGGACTGGGGACTGGGAAGAAGGAAGGAAGAACAGACTAGTCTATGGGAATTTTAGATTAGAATTTAATCTAAATAACCCTTTCCCCCTTCCCCCTTTCCCCCTTTCCCCTCTCCCCATACCCCATACCCCAGCAGGTTGTAGACAACAAGCCTAAAAACCATCTATACTTGAGCGTTTACTATAACGACGAGGAGGGAATTATTGCTGAACCACTAAATCTAACCGTAAGCCTGAGAGGGACTCGTGAAACCCGCGATCACTATCAGCTATTCCGCCTCACAGGTCTGTTAGATGCCTTTTCTGAGCCGACGTTTCGCAAGGTACTTGGCGGCAAAATTGATGAAGGCCCGAAGCATATTATTCTGGATCTTTCGCAAATTGACTTTGTTGACAGTTCCGGCTTGGGCGCTCTGGTGCAGCTAGCCAAGCAAGCGCAAAATGCCACAGGAACCTTGCAAATTGTCACCAATGCACGAGTCACACAAACGGTCAAGCTCGTTCGCCTAGAGAAGTTCCTCTCACTGCAATCCACGGTTGACGCAGCTGTAGAAAACATTAAGGGTGCTTGATCTATAGAGAAATTAAGCTATTCCGAGATTTTTCGGTATAGCTTAATTTATGGGAGGGACTGGGGGCTGGGGACTGGGGAGTAGAAGGAGATGAGGGAGTGGGGGGAGATGTGGTTCGACTTCGCTCACCAACCTGGAGTAACCCACCCCTAGCCCCTCTCAGGAGAGGAACGGGGAGATGAGGGAGTGGGGGGAGATGGGAGAAAGTAATGAATATCACCTATCACCTATCACCTATCACCTATCACCTATCAGCTATCACCTATCAGCTATCACCTATCACCTATCACCTGTCACCTATCACCTGCCCCTAATCTCTAACCTTCGATAGATGCGTAGAAAATATAGTAAAGTATAAAGACAATAGAGATATCGTTGGAAATTAATAAAAAACTACTAAAATTAGGTATCCAAAACTTTTAACTTTTGCTTTCAAGAATACCTAGCCAAGGAATGATGAATTTGTGAAGTCCCAGGAGGAAGATTTATTAGATAAACAAGGTGAAGACCTGAAGCTGGATTCATCTTGGAATCAAGCACTCTTGGCAACTACTGCGCCATTAATCTCAAATATTTCCCAGACACAATTGCAGCAAATTTCCCCTGCGGCTTTGGCTTATGTGGGGGATGCAATTTATGAACTGTATGTTAGAATGTTTTATCTGCTACCACTAAGACGATCAGATGCTTACCATCGATTAGTAGTAGCACAAGTAAGAGCAGAAACACAGGCGCTACATTTGCGATCGCTGACTCCTTACCTCAAGGCAAGTGAATTAGAAATTGTCCGCCGAGGCCGTAATGCTGCCACAGGTCGCCCTAAGCGGGTTGATCCCGAAATATATCAACAAGCCACTAGTCTTGAGGCTTTAATTGGCTATCTTTATCTGACCGATTTCCCACGTTTAACCGAACTTTTACAGAAAATCTCTCTAGAGAAAGAAGAATAAATAAGATTTCCTCGCTCGGAAAATTTTTACGTTGAGGTTCCGTACATTCAGGAATCGGACTGTCTACCCATGCGCCATGCGTCAAAATTTTATGACTAACAAACCGAAAAAAATCAAGACCGCTAGCCAAGCGAATCGCGTCCAACCAATTAACGTCCAACCAATTAAACTCAAAGGTAAGCGAGTCCTAGCAAATCCTATTCGCAGTTCTCGACCAGGGGAAAGCAATTCTTCGGCTTCCAGTAAGCCACGTCCCCCACGTCCCCAACGCAAATTTTCTGATTCAGCACCAGTTGCTAAAGCACCAGTTGCCAAACCACAAGAAGATAGCGATGTTATCTATGGTCGTCATCCAGTGTTGAGTGCATTGGAAAGTCAGCGCGGACTCAATCGCATCTGGGTAACTCCCCGCTTACGTTACGATCCCCGATTTCATAATTTGATTCTGCAAGCCAAGGAAAATGGCACAGTCATTGACGAAGTAGAACCCAGACGCTTAGACCAAATCACTAACCAAGCTAATCACCAAGGTATAGCTGCACAGATTGCACCTTACTCATATATTGAGTTATATGAACTAATTGCACAAGCTAAGTCTACTACTGATCCCGTAATTGTCGTAGCTGACGGAATCACAGACCCTCACAACTTGGGTGCAATTATTCGCACAGCCGAAGCAATTGGCGCTCAAGGGTTGGTCATTCCCCAAAGAAGGGCATCAGGGATCACTTCTACCGTTGTGAAAGTAGCAGCAGGCGCTTTAGAAAACTTTCCTGTAGCTAGAGTAGTTAACCTCAGTCGTGCATTAGAAGAGTTGAAAGAAGCAGGCTTTTGGATTTATGGGACTGCGGCTGGCGCTAGTGAGCCTCTGCACACAGTCAGCTTTCGGGGGCCGATAGTTTTGGTCATCGGTTCGGAAGGGGAAGGTTTGAGTATGCTAACTCAGCGCTCATGTGATGTTTTGGTATCAATTCCCCTGATGGGTAAGACCCCTAGCCTGAATGCCTCAGTTGCCGCAGGAATGGCGCTTTATGAGATTTTCCGCCAACGATCCCTCAATACTTTGTACTTAGATAAATTACCAAAACCTCTATGAAAATTATCAGTAAAAGAGTATAAAGAAATGTAACAACAAATCTGTTGTTAAAGATTCAGTACCACTTTGATCAATTGGCGACAACCATGACAACAATTTGGCAAAACCTGAAGGAAACTGCAATTAATACTTTCAATTCATTTGGCTTGGCTTGGTGGGTGGAAATTACCACTCAAAACCCTCGCTGCACATACTATTTCGGCCCGTTTCTGAGTTCTGCTGAGGCCAAGCTAGCTATCAAAGGCTATGTAGAGGATTTAGAAAACGAAGGAGCGCAAGGAATATGTGTCAACGTGAAGCGCTGCAAGCCAGAGAATTTGACAATTGCTGATGACCTGGGGGAACGTTTTGACCGCAAAGTAAAGCCTGCCTTTAGCGGTCAGATGTAAGTTAGGCAATTAGTCAATAGTCATTAGTCAATAGTCATTAGTCATTAGTTATTTGATGTGACTGTGGGCTGTTGACTGTGGACTCTGGACTCTGGACTCTGGACTATTGACTACTAACAAGAGTCATTAGTTGATAGTCATTAGTCAATAGTCATTAGTTATTTGATGTGACTGTGGACTGTGGACTATGGACTCTGGACTATTGACTACTAACAACAGTCATTAGTCGATAGTCAATAGTCAATAGTCAATAGTCATTAGTTATTTGATTTGGCTGTGGACTGTGGACTATGGACTCTGGACTATTGACTACTAACAACAGTCATTAGTTGATAGTCATTAGTCATTAGTTATTTGATGTGACTGTGGACTTTGGACTTTGGACTCTGGACTCTGGACTATTGACTACTAACAACTTGAGGATTATTTGCTAACCACAAGTCGATATCGCTTAGTACCTGTTGGGGTATTTCCCAGGGGAACAGATGGGCGGTATTGGGGTAGCATTGCCATTGGCTAAGTTTGAGGTGTTGCGCTGTTTCCAAACTGGAAGCGGCGGTAATGTGTCTATCTTCAGCGCCAGCAAGCACCAAACTAGGACAGGGAATTTGCTCAAGGTCAGTGAGACGGTTGTACCCTAAACGTAGGGCGCTGTTCAGGGCGCGGGTAGCAAATGTAGAGGTTTGCAAATAGGCTGGGACGGCTTCTTGGGCAATGTAATTATAAGCTGTGGGTGTGTGTTGCTGGATGAGGTAACGAAACAGCGATCGCTTACCAAAGGTTTCAATATTCCAGCGCCAACTCGGTTTAATATAATTGAGTAACCCGGCAACACCAGTGTAAAGATTATCTTGCCAAGAAATCGGCGGATGATTTCCGCGCGGTCTAGCTGCTGTCGCCACCAAAATCATACCTGTGATACGTTGCGGGAGGCGCAAGGCTAACTCCATCGCCAAAATTCCACCCAGCGACCATCCTAATACTAAGCATTTTTCGATTTGTAAGCGGTCTAATAGGGTTTCCAGGTCACTCAAATGATCCTGCATTGTAAAATCGCTACGAAAGCGACTTTTGCCATATCCACGTAAATCAGGAGCAATGGTTTGGTAGCGTTTTGATAGATGGTTGGTAAATACAGAAAGACTCCGACCACTACCAGGATGACCATGTAATCCTAATATGGGGAAACCTTGACCTTGAATGTAAAAGTTGAGTTTAGTCATTAGTCATTGGTTATTGGTCATTGGTCAATAGTCAATAGCTTAAAATCCCTAGTCTTGTGTTGGGTTATAGATACCTGTAAGTAATTGTTTGTTGAGTGCGGGTAAGTTTTCAACCCATTCGCAAAAAAAAGCGATCGCTATCTGCTTTATGTAAGTTACAGCGAGTTTGTACATCGTTCAAGCTTTTAACTAATTTCAGCAGAAGTCCCACGTCTCACTCGAATGAGCGTGGGATGAATGCGTGTGAGTTGACGACAGTTCTCTGACTCATATTGAGCGTAAGCGAAATTAGGGAAGAGAACATGGAGGAACCGAACAAATTTTTACGTTGATTCTGTGGGTGATTCTTGCGTGTATACTAAAAAGGTAACACTTAATTAGTCGAGCAAGTGAGAACATCCTATCAGTACCGATTAAAACCAACGAAGGAACAAGCGTTGCATATTGATAAAACATTAGATATGCTGCGATGCCAGTATAATTATCAGCTTGCTCAAAGGTTTGACTGGTATGAGCAAAATAGATGCTCTATAGATAGATGTTCACTCGTTGTTTGCCATATTCCAGAGTTGAAAGATAGGCCTAATAGGTTTAGTCAACAAGCAACGCTAACCCAACTTAAAAAAGACCGTCCTTGGTACAAAAGCATTCATTCTCAAGCTCTACAAGAAGTCCCTAAAAAAGTTGAGATAGCTTTTGACCGTTGGTTAAAAGGTGACGCTAATGGTAAACGTAGCGGCAAGCCTAGATTCAAAGGTAAAGGGCAGTATAAAACTTTTACATATCCACAATTCAAAAAGGAGCATTTTCAAAACGATAAAATAATATTGTCAAGAATAGGTGCTGTAAAAGTAATCGTCCACCGTCAAATACCGGAAGGGTTTGACATTAAAACTGTAGCTGTTACCAAAAAAGCTGATGGATACTATGTAACCCTGAGCTTAGAAGATAAAACTGTGCCGACAGTCAAACCGGATTTTGACACTAACAATATTGTCGGGATTGATGTTGGTCTGATAGATTTCTATGTTGCCTCTGATAATACTAGAATTGCTGCACCAAGGTATCTTCGCAAGTCTGAACGAAAATTAAAGTCAGCGCACAGAAGGGTATCAAGACGCAAAAAAGGTTCTAATCGTCGTAAAAAAGCTATTAGAAAGCTAGGTATTCAACATAAAAAAGTAGCGGATACCCGTAAAGATTTTCATTTCAAGTCTGCTAATAACTTACTCAAAAATTATGATGTTATCGCCGTAGAAAAACTGAATATCAAAGGACTGGCTAAGTCACGACTTGCTAAAAGTGTAAACGATGCTGGTTGGGGACAATTTATTTCGATACTTACCGTCAAAGCCGAGAACGCTGGACTGAAAGTTATTGCTGTAAACCCAAACGGCACCAGCCAGGAATGTTCTAATTGTGGTACTAAGGTAATAAAGCCACTATCAGAAAGAACGCACAATTGCCCTAATTGTAAGGTCAGTTTGTGCAGGGATCTAAATGCAAGTTTGAATATAAAAGCGCGTGGGACACACGCCTTAAAAGCTCAGATAATGTCTTCATTGAAGAGTCTCTGAGAAGCTCACGCTTACCTGTACTCAGGAAGCGTGAGTATGTCACTTGTGTCAGTAATTCCAACTCTGGAAACCATTTGCTGCTGTCTTGTAGTTGCTTTTAGTTTAGCAGTTGTCGCTGATAGTCTGCGTCTTGCTTTGGGCAACTTATATATATGTGACAGTTAGTAAAGAATTTTTATGAGTATTACTAATTCCGAAATAGATGTAGCTGCTTTAGTGGCTAGGGTGGAACAGCTAGAAAAGGAGCAAAATCTTCGTAGACAAAATATTGCTTGGTTGAAAAAATATTTTGATGACTTAAAACAGCAATTTAATCATAGAACGGAGTTGCAAGATATTCAAAGTGTGCATGAGGCGATCGCACAATTAACTGCACAAGTTTCTGAGTTACAACAGCATATAAATATCTCGCCTTTAGACAAAGATTTAGCTAATCAAGATAATCAGGAAATAGTAGTAGAGCAGAGTAATATTGATGACGCGGAAATTGTCAAGCGTTTTTTTGAGAGAGTTGATCAGCAGCAAATTCAGCAATTATCCGTAGAAGTACCAACTATTGTTGAAAATACCGAAATTTCAGTTACTGAGGAAGATGAGCAGGTTGAAGAAGAGACAAAACCTAGCACAGCTTTTAGTAACTTTGAGTTTCAAATTGAAAGAATAATGTGGTTGGTAAATAGAAGTTATGCAGCAGAGGAAGAAAGTCAGGATATACCGCTTGATGCTGAAGAATTTTTGAGACGTTATGAAGCAGGGGAAAGAGATTTTTCCAGCTTGAATTTAGCTGGAATCGATTTGAGTGGTAAAACTTTCAGCAGAGTTAATTTCAGTAAAGCAAACTTGACTGGAGCAAACCTCAGCCGCACTTATTTAAATTCTGACAACCTAAATGGTGCAAATTTAAAGAGAGCAGATTTAAGTGATGCAAATTTATCTAGCACAAATTTGAGCGAAGCTAATTTAGATAATGCCAACTTACACAATATTAAACTCAATTCAGTAAATCTAGAAAATGCAACTCTAAAGAAAGCAAATCTCAGTGATGCCTATATTTATCAAATAAACCTGAGTGGTGCTAAGTTAAATGATGCTAACTTAAGCGGTACTAACTTGAGAAAAGCCAAGCTAGTTGGAGCCGAATTAAGCAATGCTATTCTTTGTAATGCTAACTTGTTAGAGGCAAATTTTGAAGGTGCAAATTTTCAAGACGCAAATTTTGACCAAGCTATTTACAATCATACAACAATCTTACCTAAAGATTTTGTTCCTACAGATAATGCCTATTTAATATCTCCAGGTGTAACGCTTGCAAATGCTAACTTAGCAGGTGCTGATTTAAGTCAAGTAAACCTAACTGGAGCAAACCTAAACTATGCAAATATCGAATCAACAAATCTATCAGGTGCAGATTTAAGTGAAGCTAACTTGATTGAAGCAAATCTTTCTAAAGCTAATTTGAACGGTGCAAAACTAATCCAAGTTAATATGAATGGAGCAAAATTAATTGAAGCAAATCTCTGTCATGCTAACCTAACTGCCGCTAGGCTTAATAGAGCAAACTTAATGCAAGCAAACTTAGGAAGCACTAACTTTACAGCCGCAGAATTAGTTCAAGCAAATCTAAAAAATACACATTTGAGTGGGAATTTTAATGGTGCTAACCTTAGTGGTGTTAATTTAGTAGGTGTAAGTATTAGTGGTAACTTTAGTGGAGCAAATCTAAGCCAAGCAAACCTGTGTGGTACTTCTCTTCAATCACTTCAAATGACTGGTGCTAACTTAAGTTCAGCCGATTTACGTGGAGCAAACTTAAGTTATGCTAAATTAGAAAAAGCCAACCTAAAAGATGCAAATATTAATGGCGCTAACTTAGAAAATGCAAAGTTGGCTGGTGCTATTATGCCAGATGGCACGACTCACGAGTAAATATGGCTAGGTTGTGAGTTGAGTAGTTTTAGCAAGAGCGATCGCCTATCATAAAAACAATCAGCGATCGCTCCACTAACTAATCTTCCTGAACCACAGTATCATCACTTGAATCATGATGTGAGTCATCATCCCAAGGATCATCTGCTTGAGAATGGTCAGAAACTATGACTAATTCAGACTCATTTGGGTGTTCATGTCCCCACTGGTCTAAAATATCTTTGATTAATACTTCTTGTACCCAAATTTTGGCAACAACAGTGAGAGGTAATGCCAAGAATAATCCTAAAAAACCGAAGAAGGTCACAAAAAATAACTGAGAGATTAGCGTCACGGCTGGAAGTAATGAAACTTGTTGTGCCATAACATAGGGTGTGATAAAATTGCTCTCCGCCTGTTGGATGAAGAAGTAGAGAGCTAATACAAGCACAGATTTTAATGGACTATCTAAAAGTGCGATCGCCATTGCGGGAACAACACTCATAGTGGGGCCTAAATTGGGTATCAGATTCAAAAATCCCGCTAAAACTCCTAAAGCCAACGCAGCTTTTACACCCAAAAATGATAAGCCAACTACACTCATCAGTCCTACTACACCCATCGCAATAAAAGCGCCTGTTACCCATCCCCCCAAAGAGACTTCGCACTTATCTAAAATTCCGTCTACCCGCCTGCGATAAAATGAAGGGAATAACCGCACAAATACCTTGCGGTAAGCGATAGGGTTAGCTAATAACATTCCTGTTAAAACTAGTACCAATAAAACTTTAACTAAAACTTCTAATGAGCCGGAAACAAAGGCAAAAGAACTACCTAAAACACGATTAATAAAGGGCTGTGCTTGTTGGATCAGGCTGTTAATATCTGGTATATAAGTAACTAACTGTTGAGGAATGCGTGTTCTTAGTTCATCAAGCCAAGTATTAAAACGCTCAAACCCTAGAGGAACTCGATAGGTAAGTTCGTTAAATTGTTGGGCAAATGGTGGTACAATCAGCCAGAAAAAACCGATAACACCGATGAAAAAGATGGCTACAGCTAGCAAAACAGCGAAGCCACGTTTCATCCCGTAACGTTGAAAGACTTTTGCCAACCGATTTAAGGTGGCGGCTAAAACAACTGCGGCAAACATCAGCAACAGCACTTCCCGAATTTGCCACAATACATATAAAGACAGAACTAAAGCGATTAAGCCGATCCATTGACCAAGGTTCACAGGCTGACTCCCAGCTGTTGGTGATGCAAATAACACACATTCCAGGCTGATTTTAGCAATTTTGCCTGCTTGATTTAGTTAATTTTGTTTTTGTGTTTGGAATCGCCATAAAAGTGCGATCGCCATAATCACAGTAGGCGACAAAACTAAAATCAGCGCATTGGTATCAGTCGCTGGCAGAGGCCAAAGCGGCCCAGCATATTTAATCAAAACTGACACAAAAGCCGACATTATAAGCAATTTCACAACAAAACTTAGCTGATTTTCCATATAGGTACGGCAATACACATTTTCGGAAGGGTATCCACTAATTTGAGCTTCCAGTCCCAAATATCTACAATAAACCTAAGAGTACACAAAACTTTATCAAGTTAGGGATTGGGGACAGGTTACAGGTTACAGGGAACAGCAGAAGAGCATGGGAGCAGAGGAGCAGAGGAGCAGAGGAGAACAACTGTCACCTGTCAACTGTCAACTGATAACTGATAACTGATAACTGATAACTGATTATTTTGAGGTTACATCAAAATGCCTGTTGAAACTGATAAAAAAAATTCAATTAAACCGCCGAGGTTGCGTCAGTTTGGTGGCAGTTTTTTGATTCTGCTGACTTTACTGTTACTGCTTAATTTTATTGTTCCGAGTTTTTTAGGGCCTCGCTTACCGCAGGTTCCCTACAGTGACTTTATCGCTCAAGTACAGGCTGGGAAAGTAGATAAGGCGATTGTAGGTGGCGATCGCATTCAATACTCTATCAAAACTCAAGCCCCCGATGGTAAAATTGTCGAGCAGGTATTTGCTACCACACCAGTAGCAATTGATTTAGACTTACCGAAAATTCTCCGCGACAATAACGTAGAGTTTGCCGCACCGCCACCAGACCAAAACGGTTGGATCGGGACTTTATTAAGTTGGGTTGCACCTCCCTTGATTTTCTTTGGTATTTGGGCTTTCCTAATTAATCGTCAAGGTGGCGGCCCGGCTGCATTGACTGTAGGTAAAAGCAAAGCTCGGATTTACTCAGAAGGTAGCACTGGGGTAAAATTCCCCGATGTGGCTGGGGTGGATGAAGCTAAGGCGGAGTTGGAAGAAATCGTTGATTTCTTGAAAAATGCGACTAAATACACAAATTTGGGCGCAAAAATTCCGAAAGGTGTGTTGTTGGTAGGGCCTCCAGGGACTGGTAAAACATTGTTAGCCAAGGCGATCGCCGGCGAAGCTGGTGTACCATTCTTTAGTATCTCTGGCTCCGAATTTATCGAATTATTCGTGGGTGTAGGTGCGGCGCGTGTGCGTGACTTGTTTGAACAAGCCAAAAAACAAGCCCCCTGTATCGTCTTCATCGATGAGTTAGACGCGCTAGGTAAATCACGTGGTGGTGCTGGTGGTTTTGTCGGTGGTAACGATGAACGGGAACAAACCCTCAACCAGTTACTCACAGAAATGGACGGCTTTGATGCTAATACAGGTGTAATTATCATCGCCGCCACCAACCGTCCCGAAGTGCTTGACCCCGCTTTGCGTCGTCCCGGTCGCTTTGACCGTCAGGTAGTAGTTGACCGCCCTGATAAAATTGGTCGGGAAGCCATTCTCAAAGTCCACGCCAGAAATGTAAAATTGGCTGATGATGTCGATTTAGCTAACATCGCCATCAAAACCCCAGGTTTCGCTGGTGCAGATTTAGCTAACCTTGTCAACGAAGCTGCACTTTTAGCAGCTAGACAAAATCGCCCAGCCGTGGTAATGGCTGACTTTAACGAAGCTATTGAACGGGTTGTGGCTGGTTTAGAAAAACGTTCTCGTGTCTTGAATGAAACCGAGAAGAAGACTGTAGCTTATCACGAAGTCGGTCACGCGATTATCGGTGCATTGATGCCCGGTGCTGGTAGAGTTGAGAAAATCTCTGTAGTTCCCCGTGGTGTGGGCGCTTTAGGATATACAATTCAAATGCCGGAAGAAGACCGCTTCTTGATGATTGAAGATGAAATACGCGGTCGTATCGCTACCCTATTAGGTGGACGTTCGGCGGAAGAAATTGTCTTCGGTAAGGTTTCTACAGGCGCGAGTGATGATATCCAAAAAGCCACAGACTTGGCTGAACGCTATATCACCTTATATGGTATGAGTGATAAGTTAGGGCCTGTAGCATTTGAGAAAATTCAACAACAATTCCTCGAAGGCTACGGTAATCCTCGCCGTTCCATCAGCCCTAAAGTAGCTGAAGAAATCGACCGCGAAGTGAAGCAAATTGTCGATAATGCCCATCACATCGCCTTGAGTATTCTACAAAATAACCGTGAGTTATTGGAAGAGACAGCACAGGAACTCTTGCAAAAAGAAATCCTCGAAGGTGGGCTATTACGGGAACGCCTGAGCCAAGCTCAAGCCCCAGAAGAACTACAAGAATGGTTGCGGACAGGTAAAATATCCGAAGATAAACCCTTGCTGCAAACACTGCTAGTTTAACTATTTTAGATACAAATGAGTAGGCGATCGCTCTAGAGGGGGCGATCGCCTTTCGCTAGTATCCTTGAGACAAACAGCCCCTAAACCTTTAATGATGATGATGGTGATGATGCAGCGATAATTGTGGATTAATTGCCACAGCTTGCTCATTTTGTAACTGGGCAATTTGTGCATTTGCCCATTCAGCAGCCATAGCCAAAAACTCTGGATGGTCATTCACACAAGCCATCTGCACATAATCCACATTGGAATACTTTTTCTCTAAAGCATGGATAATGTGGTGTACATCAAGTAAAGTTTCATGGTTTTCTGTAGCAAAACCGATAGGCATAAATATGATCACTTTTGCACCTAATTGAATCAGGTTCTTAGCGGCTTGTTCAGCGTTGGGTTGTGTCCATTCAATTAGCGGTGTATCGTGATTGAGCCAACCTACAGAAATCAGAGGATACTTATTAATTAACTCTTCGCGTACCAACTCATAAAGTGCTTGACTTTCGGTAATACCAGAAGTGAAACCTTTGGCTTTGTGGGGACAGCCGTGATTCATCAGTACAATACCAATTTGAGAAGGTAAATAGGCTGAGGCTAAATCAGCGTTAATTTTCTCCTCAACTAAATGAGCCATTAAATGAACGTACTCTGGCTCGTTGTAGAATGAAGGTATGTAACGTAGTGCCTTGAGCCAGTGACTTTCAGCATCATTCGTTTCTGCTAGAGCATTGTTAACTTGTTCAATGGCGATACCACTGGTGAAGATGGAATCAACCACTAACAGGGGGTAAATTAAGATTTTCTCAAAACCTTGGCTTTTGATTTCCGCCAAAACTTGCTTAGGTAAAAAGGGAGCGCAGAAGTTAAAAGCTTTGAAAACCTGGATGCGATCGCCCCATTTTGCTTGTAAATTTTGTTCAATACCAGCACGCTGTTTTTCAAAGATGGCGTTATGAGGGGAAATAAAATCGTGGTGCTGATGTCCCCATTCATGACGGTCAAATAACGCCAACAGCTTTGCTAAAGGAGGATAAATCCAAGTAGGTACAGGTGCAAACTTTGCTGTTAACAAATTGAGAGCCTGTTCGTTATAGTTAGCAAAATCTTCGTAGCTTTCCACTTCACCATAACCCATGAGCAGAACGGCTACTCGGTCTTGCCCTGATAAATGTTCCTGATTATTTTGTAGCTTTTCCGGTGTGGCTACCACAAGCAATTCCTCGATATAAACCAGTGTGGTAAGCAAAATCAGTAGCTACAGCATAGCCGGATTGTTTGCTCACCTATGAGATTATTATGATATCCCCCTGGGTGGGATAACCATAAAAGTGACAATAATATACCAAAAGACACATTCCGGTTAATACTACATCACGAGTAGTGATAAATATTTAACAATGTATGCTGATGAAAGTGGTGAGTAGGGGAGCAGAGGGGCAGAGGAGCAGAGGAGCAGGGGGAGCAGGGGGAGATGAGGGAGATGAGGGAGTGGGGGGAGATGAGGGAGAAGAACTTTTGACTATGGACTGTTGACTATGGACTGTTGACTATGGACTGTTGACTATGGACTGTTGACTATGGACTGTTGACTATGGACTGTTGACTATGGACTGTTGACTATGGACTGTTG
>NZ_JACJSG010000036.1 GCF_014697625.1 Anabaena azotica FACHB-119
TTTCCCCTTTCCCCCTTCCCCCTTCCCCCTTCCTCTTAAGGGCAGGTTTTTCATAAAGTAATCAGTGAGGACTATAAGATTCAGTAAATTATCAGACTTTCATCTACCCCTACACCCCTACACCCTTATACCCCTACACCCTAAAATCAGTGTTTTTGGGTCGAAGTGTAAAAAACCTGCCCTTGAAAGCTTCCCCCTTCCCCTCTTCAGACAATATTCGTAAACCACAATATATATGTTGTAGTAATTTAGAAAAACGTTCATCTACATCCTTCAGCACCATGCAGGTTTATTGCAGTAAGCAACACGCCAATCATAGCAGTAATCGTTTTTGTACCCTCTGTGGTGAACCTTTGCCGCTTGCTGAGAAGCAAGTTGTGGATAACCGTTATCAAATCATACGTCAATTAGGGCAGGGTGGTTTTGGACGCACTTATTTAGCCGAGGATTTAAAAAAGGCTAATCAAACTTGTGTGCTGAAGGAATTTGCACCCCAAGTAGAAGCAAAAGAGGACTTACTAAAAGCTAAGGAGTTATTTGAACGTGAAGCCAATGTCCTCAAAAAACTCCAGCATTCCCAAATTCCCCGTTTTCACAGTTCCCTACAAGCCAAAATTGGTACTAAAGATTTCTTCTTTTTAGTTCAAGATTATGTCGAGGGTGACAATTATTTACAACTTTTAGAAGAACGTCAAAGTCAGGGACAAACTTTTACGGAAGAGGAAGTCATCACTCTACTAAGACAAATTTTACCTGTTTTATCTTATATTCACTCTCAAAACGTCGTTCACCGCGATATTTCTCCTGATAACTTGATTTGCCGACGTGCTGATAATTTACCTGTCCTCATTGACTTTGGGGGAGTCAAACAATTACCAGCGTCTCAGGGTTTATGGTTCACTAAGTTGGCAGGTAATAATACTATTTTAGGTAAAAAAGGTTACGCCCCAGAGGAACAACTACGACAAGGAAAAGTATTTATAAGTAGCGATTTATATTCTTTAGCAGTAACGGTTTTAGTATTACTGACAGGTAAAGAACCGCAAAAATTATACGACAGCTACCAAGGTATGTGGCGTTGGGGTAAAGAAATTAATGTGAGTAAGCAACTAGAAAAAGTGTTAAAAAAGATGCTAGCTTATAAACCTAGCGATCGCTATCAAAGTGCAGCGCAAATTATCACTGATTTACCCTCATCTCTAGCTGTTAACAAGCCACCAACGACCCATCTGACGAAAATTAAAACAATGGTAGTTTCCCCTGGACGGAAGGTAACAGTTCTTGCAGGCAAACTACAACGCCAAACTCAAGCCGTTAGCCAAAAGTTACCCTTACCTGTATGGCTACGTCCCTTTGCTATCAGTTTTGGAGTCACAGCTGTCATCGTTTTAACGGGGGCTGGGACTTTTGCCTTAGTAAATTCCGTGATTCGCGGTGTATCCTCAATTTCATTACCAACAATACCATCCTTACCCAATCCTCTGGCGCAACCAGTAGGAGATAAAAACAAAAATGGTAGTAGTGATATTCTTAGCCTTCGTCAACAGCTAGAAATTCCCGAAGGATTTTTTATCCAGATGGTAGATAGCTTATTCTACGCCCAAAAGCCAGAATTAAAAGGACGCAGCTTGACATCTAAGCCAGAAGATGCTGCTTTAAGAGAAGAGTGGCACAGCATTGCTGGAGATTTTTTGCATAAAATAGAACAGGCTAACCTCAGTACAGCATCACGGCAAAAACTGGGAACCTATACCCAAAAAGATTACGAAAATTGGAGAAGACAAGCACGTTCTGGACAACTAGGAAATTACACCCCCAGCCAACTCACCAAAGACACAAATCAAAAATTTAATCAGTTGTTTCCTCTTCAACAGCGTGGGAAACTGAATCAACAAACTTTCGGTCAAATATGGTATGCGATCGCAGATGATCAAGTAAGTAAGGCGAGAGGGAATTAGGGACTGGGGGAAGGGGAAGGGGGGAGATGAGGGAGATGAGGGAGATGAGGGAGATGAGGGAGATGAGGGAGTAACCCACCCCTAACCCCTCCCAGGAGGGGAATAGGGAGATGAGGGCGATGAGGGCGATGAGGGCGATGAGGGCGATGAGGGAGATGAGGGAGATGAGGGAGATGAGGGAGATGAGGGAGTAACCCACCCCTAACCCCTCCCAGGAGGGGAATAGGGAGATGAGGGAAAGGGGGGCGATGAGGGAGATGAGGGAGAACTGTTGACTATTGACTATTGACTATTGACTATTGACTATGGACTAATGACTAATGACTAATGACTAATTTATATTGTTCAAAAGGACACGAGAATTATCCAGGGACTCGATTCTGCCTTAAGTGTGGTGAGAAGTTAATAGATAATTTTACACCTCAAGGGATTCAGCCGGGGTTGACATTAAGCGATCGCTATCTCATTGTGCGCCAAGTCGGACAGGGAGGATTTGGGCGTACTTATTTGGCTGAAGATATTAACCGTTTTCGGGAACTCTGTATTCTCAAAGAATTTTCTCCCCAAGTGCAAACACCCTATGTCTTACAAAAAGCAGAGGAACTGTTTCAACGGGAAGCTAATGTACTTTATCAGTTGCAACATCCCCAAATACCACGCTTCCGCGAAATGTTCCGCGTTAACCAAGCGGGGAAAGAGTATCTATTTTTAGTTCAGGATTATGTAGAAGGGGAAACTTATAGTACCTTATTAAATAATCGCCTACAGCAAGGATTAAGGTTCACGGAAGCCGAAATTCGGCAACTTTTACAGCAAATTCTCCCAATTTTAGATTATATCCATTCTTTGGGCGTGATTCATCGTGATATCTCCCCAGATAATCTTATCCTTCGCACTGTCGATCAACTGCCAGTATTAATTGATTTTGGTGGTGTGAAACAAGTAGTTGCGGTTGTCGCATCACAATATTATCAACCAGGGCAAGCGCCATCACAACCACCCGCCACCCTCCTTGGTAAAGTGGGATTTGCACCGTCAGAACAAATGCAAACTGGTTCTGTTTCTCCCCACAGTGATTTGTATGCTTTAGCAGTCACAGCCCTAGTTTTACTCACAGGGAAGCAACCCCAGGAATTAGTAGATACATATAACTTATCTTGGCAGTGGCGACGGGAAATTACCCTGAGTCTGACTTTGGGGCAAATCTTAGATAAAATGTTAGCACCTAGACCGGGCGATCGCTATCAGTCAGCCCAGCAAGTTTTACAAGCACTCAACCCAGTACCAGTACATTATCCGCCTACTCAACCTCCCTCACCTCCGCCAATTCCTACACCTACCCCTACCCCTACGAGACAGGAAACGGTTGCTGTTTCCCCACCGCCACCCCCCTTACCACCCGTAGCAGAAAGCTGGTGGACACCAACCAAGGTATTTTTCGTAACAATGTTAGTAGTGGGTAGTGCTGGCTTATTGTGGTGGGGGATGAGTCAAGGCGATCGCAACACCATCTCTGTGAACCCCACACCCACACCAACCACAACCCAACCCACCAACCCTCTAGATAAATACTCCCCAGCAGAACGACAACGCAAACAAAGATTGAGCGATCGCCGTCAAAGGTTGGGTATAGATTCTAACTTTTATATAAATTTAGTTAATCAGGTTTTTTGGGATAAAAACCCCAGTTTACGAGGTCGTAGCCTCAGCGACGGCCCAGAGGATGAGGACTTACGGGCAGCCTGGGATACAACCGCCAGCGAAATACTAGATAAACTTACGCCACTGAGTTCTAGAGCCAGAAGAGCGCTTGGTACTTATACTGCCGCAGAACGCGATCGTTGGAAAGTAGAAGTCAATCAAATCAATGTTAGTAGCCGTGCTTTATACGATTTAGGTGATGCAGCTTTCTTTTTAGCCTTTCCCGAACAAAAAGGGAAAGACTTTATTGATCAACCAATTGGGCAAGTTTGGCAAGCCTTTGTCAGCGATAAACTCAGCGCCATCCTCGCCAATACAGCGTTTGGAAAAATTGTCTTTGATCCAGATACCACAACTAAAACCGTCAGTGGTACAATACAGCCTGGTGGTGGTAAAGTTTTCATTGCCGACCTAGCTCAAAACCAATTATTAGAATTACAGCTACAAGCAAACCCCAGAGTCTTATTATCCGTCTATTCCCCATCTGGAAAAGTAGTCTTGTTAGAAGATTCCAACAAACGCAGTTTATCATCTGAACTCCCAGAATCTGGATTTTATGAATTTGTTGTAGCCTCAACAGCATCATCACCCGCAGACTATCGCCTCACCCTCACAGTAGAAAATCCCACCCCACCACCAGAACCAACACCCACCCCAACCGAAACCCCCACCCAAACACCAGAACCAACACCCACCCCAACCCCAACCCAAACACCTACATCTACACCAGTTACCACACCATAGGAGTCATGATACCTACTGCACAAAAATCATCCCTTAATTCAGCAACACCAAAAAAAGCAATAGCCTATTTAGCTACTGCCTTGATAGATTACCATCACATTAAAGATTGTTAGCTTTAGAGGTCATTGCACAGATGTGCGCCCCTACTCATCTGCGTTTATCTGTCTTGAAAAGTTTCCTAGGTCGGGCTAACCCTCCTACAGAACTTTTCGCTGCGTTTATCTGCGTTCAATTTTTTCCAAATCTATTGAGCCGCTTCTTTATCCCCGACCATACGCTGTCAGGACTGATAACTGATAACTGATAACTGATTTAACGCCCGTATCCGTATTCGTCTGCTGGGTCGCCATAGGGATCTTCGCTGGCGGGGCTGACATCACCGTAGTATTCGTTAGCAGGGTCGCCGTAAGGGTCTTGACTGGCTGGCGTTAAATCCCCGTAATATTGATTAGCAGGGTCGCCATAAGGGTCTTGGCTGGCTGGCGTTAAATCCCCGTAATATTGATTAGCAGGGTCGCCATAAGGGTCTTGACTGGCTGGCGTTACTTCACTATCTCTGTAATCACTATCACGGTATTCTGAATCTTGATCAAACTCGTCGTTGTTGCTTCCAGTGAAAAGCTCTCTTGCTTTTTGAAAAAAGTTATCTACCATAATTTACCTCCTGACTTGAGTTTCCATTGCATCTAGTAAGCTGGTGCTTCCTGTGGCGCAATATCTGTTAAATCACGCCCTGTAGAGCGTCCGTTGTAGCCTTGAAAATCTCGATACTGTTGCGCTTCTGACTCAGGAACTCTAATTCCCCCCTGTGGTGGCGTTACCCAGTGAGCGCGACCTTGGTTATCGCGGTAGTAAACACGCCCGTTTTTGGAAAGGTAATACTTCCCATTTAGCCCCGCTCCTTGGGCGTTCTTACGCTGCTGATATAGGTAATATAAAGCCGCCGCACCCGCCAAAATTGCCACTTTTTGCCCTGTGGAAAGTCCTCTTCTAGCCTGGGGTTGGTTGGGAGAATTGGGAGAATTAGGATAATTCACATTTCTACCAACAGTGTCATCTACTGGTGGGGGTGGTGATGCTGTTCGGGAGCCATCACCGCAGCTACTCAAGAAAGGAACTGATAGCAACGCAGACAGAAATATAGCTGCTGGTAATGGGGCTTTTTTATTGTTAAGCAATTTTATATTCATTTATTTCCTCATCACCCTAAATTTCATGGATTTTTGTGATTAATTACCAAAAATCTCTACTATCTTTGACAGCAGTTCAGGTTTCTTATAATTAAAATCATCATGAAATATGGGAAAAATTGACTCTTACTTATGAAGGAAACTTCATTCATCCTTGAGAAATAACTAATGGCTGAGTCGAGTAATTCCTGTCAAGTCGCTTCTCTACGAGACGCTACGCGAACGCTCCAATTCAAAATTCAAAATTCACGCATTACAATCCCCATAAATAAATTTAGGCGGCTCAAGACAAGGAATTTTTTGCCTTGTGCTTACGCATCTCGGCAAAATTGTTTCTACATTGTCCATAAATAAATTTAGGGGCTTGTATCCTTTTCATCTTCGGTCATAATCAAACTAACTGTAGGGTGCGTCAGACCCAATCATTTCGTACAAATGAAGGGATTTTCCACATCTGACGCACCCTACCCCAAGTGCCATTTGCGTCAGTATAAATATTTTCTTATTATAGCTAGGGTTGCTGGTACTGACGTATCCTAATTTTTGTATATTTTTTGTCTATAAATATTAAATAACTTAAATAATATACTTGTATTTAAATAAAATTCATCACATATTTTTGTTTTTGTAATCATCCGAAAGCAAAGATGTATCGATTGCTTTCTAAGTATTTATCTTTATAAGGTTATCTTGTTTACATAAATAGGTTGCTTATATTTTTTGTAATTTTATTGACAAATAATTTTTGTCAACACTGACGTAATGGATATTAATACTGAGTATACTGAAAATTAATAATACTTTGAAAATCCAAAGTTGAGGAAAAATGAATTATGTATTTCCAAATATGGAATTTCTTTTTAAAGGAAGAGCAATATCTTATATGGAAAAATAAAATTAATCTTTATAAGAAATTTGATACTTCTACATGGCAAAAAATAGTTAATTTTTTTGCCTGTGTAGAGCAAGATTTTTTCCTAAAAACCCATTTAGGAGGGGCTGAGAGCATTGAGAAGTTTATGTATTTACTATTAGAAAGTGGATACGATATAAACGCAGAGGAACTTGCTTGGTTCCTAGTTACCAGAAAAGAAATTTGGAACTTATTTGATTTAGCACAGACAACGCCAGCGCTCAAAGAGCAATTATTATTAACTAAGAATCCGCAACAGTTCAGCAAGATAGCTGCTGATTATGGCTATAATTTTTCTATAGATGAATTGGCTTGGTTGTTAACAGAAATTAAATCTTCTCCAGAGTTAGTCTCAATCAACAATAGCGTTGGAGAAATTTTAACGGTATCCAACTATGGCAAAGTTGAAATAGGGTACTGGATTTGGTTAGCAGAAGAATGGGGAATAGTACCACCATTTTGTCACAGAGTTCAATCACCAGCTTCATTGCACCAAAATGTAGATAATCCTTTCTTACCCGATCGCTGCTTTTTACCCAAGAGCTATTTTAATCAACATCTTGTTAGTCAGTTGACAACTGACAACTGACTAATGCTTCCAAAAATCAGTGACATCATAATTTAACTCTTCTAGCATTTGTCGCAGCAAGGGTAAACTCAGCCCAATGACGTTGCTGTGACAACCTGCTATTTTTTCTACAAATAAACTACCAAAACCTTCTAAAGCAAAAGCCCCTGCACATTTGAGGGGTTCACCTGTAGCAACGTAGGCTTGAATGGTGCGATCGCTAATATTCGCAAAATAAACTCTCGTTACTTGGCACTTGACTAAAGTAATATTTTGTGTATTATCAATTAAAACATGACCTGTGTAGAGGTCGCCAAAATGACCACGCATCATTTGCCAACGAGCGATCGCCTCATCCGCATCAACTGGTTTACCGTGAATCTTACCATCAATAGCCAATACCGAATCGCACCCCATCACCAGCCCTGATGGAAACTGTGGGGCTACCGTCTGCGCCTTACATTGAGCGAGAATTTGCACCAACTGTCCAGGTTCAGTCTCTTGGATTTGCGACTCATCAAAATCACTAGGACTAACTATTGGTTCAATACCCACAGATTGCAGCAGACGACGGCGTGCGGGAGAAGCTGAGGCTAGTACAAATTGCGGATTTTTCATAAAAATTACAGTGATGAAAGCAGAAAGCCCATCGGCTAGAAGCCGAGAACTGATGACTGTCAACAGTCAACTGTCAACAGTCATTCCCCACTCTCTATTAATATACGGTAAAAGAATTTACAACATCTTCCATCGCCCGTTTAACTTTTCGCCAACGTTTTTCGGGAATTGAAGCGTTAAAGGTGAAAAGTTTGCCGCGACTAACAGCCACACTAGCGATATTGTGACGTTCTTGCTGATTGGGAAGTTTTACTAAATACTCAAGATTGTAGTATGTTTTACCTTGTGATTCTCGTTCTGAGGCATTGACTAGTTCAGCTGAACGACCAGAATCTGGTGGTGCTAAAGCTGCTTTTCCTAACTTGTAACCAACTTCTGTGGGTGTACCCAGTTCTTGTAGAGTTTTGTTCTCTGGAACCGGACTAATTACCACAGAGACATTTTCAGAAATTTCGATTAAATCGTGAAACACCACATCAGGGCCGTTTGCGACTTTTACCTGTAACCAGCCATTGGGGTATAAAAACTCATAGCCATCAGCAGTGTCTACAAAGCTTTTGAATCCAGCCGCCTGGGCTACATTAGGATTACTGAGGCTAAAACTCAACACCAACAGCAACATAAATACAATTCTTTTCCACATCTTTACAGAGTCCTTTAGGCTGGAAGCAATATTTAACAGTTGACAGTTGACAGTTGTCAGTTGACAGTTGTCAGGTTATTTCCACTGTTCACTGTCCACTGTTGACTGGTTTAAAGTAAGCATGATTTCTCATTGTCCCATCAACTGGAGCGGATGAATACAAGAGGGAGTGGGGAGAGAAATTATTAATTTTCCCTTTTCCCTTTTCCCTTTCCCCTTTCCCCTTTCCCCTTTCCCCAGTCCCTACTCTCTATTCACCCCACCCACAACTGGCCGAACTTCAGAAAATGGATCAGCGCCACCAGTCCAGTTAAAGTCACTAATGCGGATGCTCAAAGCACCTAATTCTAATACTGGGTTGTAGCGTAGGGTGATGCCGTAGGTACGCCGAGTATATTCAATCAGGTAGTCGGTGCTACTTTCTTCCCCAGTGTTTAAGTTAATTGATGTTTGAAAACCTATACGTAAAGGGCCGTAAATTTGTTGGGAAAAGCCAGCACTTAATACTTGGGTATCTACGTAGCGGTCGAATAAAAAGGGTGACAGTCCACTGGTTAAACCTTGGGAGAAAGCAATATTGAAAGCGGTATAGTCTAGGAAGGGACGAGAAAAGTTACCAATCTGTCCTACTAAGCCAACTGTACCGGTGAGGCTGCTTTGATTATCGCCACTGGTGTAGTAACTGGAAGTACCCGTAACGCCAGCATAGGCTTGTAAGTAGGGAACTACAGGAGTGGGTGTGTATCTCAAACCTTGTGTAGCGGTGGCTGGTAGTGGTTTTCCTTGCCAGAGTAAGAATCCTCTACTCAGGGCGGCGCTGGCTTGGAAACGACCGAGGGAAATCCGGTCATTGGTGCGGATGGGGTCTAGCAGGTCTTGACGGTCGGTGTTAGCGTTAATATATTGTGCGCCTGCTTGATAGCTGAGGTTAATGCCACTGTTTCCTAGAGGGATGTTGGGTGAAGTAATTACACCCCCCAAGCTGCTTTGGACTGTTTGAAAACCAAGGGTTCCATTATAGAGGCGATCGCGGTAGCTATATTCCCAGTTGACTATGTGAGGGTTGCGATCGGCTAAAGCTTGGCGTAAACGTAAACTTGCTCTCAAGTTATTTTCTATATCGTCAAAGTTAAAGCTAGTGAGTTCTCCTCTACCCTCAACTACAGAACGTGAACTCAACACAGAATTTAATTTGCCCCTAATACCAAATAAATCTGTTACATTATCACTGCCTTCTATGGCTCTCTGGACAAAAAACTGGGGTGTAATTTGCAAACTGGTACTATCTGTGCTAATGGGTGTAAAACTGCGCTCAACAAACACACCACCGCGTCTATCGCCATCGTAGCCAGGGGAGACAATAAAGGGTGAAGTCTCCCGTTCTCGGCGATCGATTGTCTGCTGATTTATGGGAATTGGTAAGGTAAGACCTTGGTCAAATACTAATCGCTGTCGTTGTGTAACTACGCGATCGACTAAAGGCGCTTCTCTGGTTAAGGTGACTGTATCTGCCCTTAACTCTAGTTCTGGTGGGGAAAATGGGTCATTTGTCAAGCGCACATTCCGGGCTTGCCAACCACGGGGATAGAATTCAATTTGTCTGGCTTCAAACCTGACGCGCTTGACCTCACCTCCAGTTTTTGGGGGAGGGAGATTACTGACACCGCTTGCACCCCCGACGGTAAAATCAATGCCACCTGGACTACTGACGTTACCAAAGGGTTGATTGGCACGGATGTTATTGTTTGGCGGTTGTCGTGGTACACCACCAGCTGTCACATCGCTGGGTAGGAAAGCAAAATCTTGGGAGGCTGTGGGTACATTTATTTCTCCCCGACCGTTTTCTAATTCTCCCCTGTCTTGGACTAAATTATAAGTGAAGCGTTGTCCGCGTAATATTTGGTCGCCTCTGGTTAAGACTACATCTCCTTCCCCAGCCGCTATCAAATTATCTAAGTTAACTTGCACGCGATCGGCATCAAGTATTGCTCCATCAAACCGCACTATGACATTGCCTTCAGCAGTGATGATGCGTCTTTGCTCATCATACTCTTGCCTATCTGATGTCACTTCAACAATTCGTTGTCGGGTTGGCGGTGTATTGTTGGGTGTAGCAGGTGGTTGAGTTGGTATTTCTAACTGTGCTTGCGATGTAACAGTCGGTGGTTTGATTTTTACTGACAGCTTTTGGGGCGAATTACGAGATTTAAACTCAATAAAATTTTGAGTAAGTTGATTAGTCGGTTGCTGATCGTTAGTCGATACAGAAGAGATATTAATGTTCTTCCCAGTCTGGTGTAGAGTTACCTGCTCTTTCTGTTCTTGCTTAGTTGATGCTGGGGGAGTTGGCTTAGTTTGAGGAGGTAGCTGAGGAGTTGTCGCTGTCGGAGGGAAAACTTGGGG
Organism: Anabaena azotica FACHB-119; assembly: GCF_014697625.1. Taxonomy (GTDB): domain Bacteria; phylum Cyanobacteriota; class Cyanobacteriia; order Cyanobacteriales; family Nostocaceae; genus Trichormus; species Trichormus azoticus_A. The sequence goes on from NZ_JACJSG010000036.1 coordinate 10,739, forward strand.
ATGAGTGTTTTTCCCGTTCTCAACTGAATAGCCAGTTGGTGCTGTTTGAGGAGGTAGCTGAGGAGTTGTCGCTGTCGGAGGGAAAACTTGGGGATGAGTGTTTTTCCCGTTCTCAACTGAATAGCCAGTTGGTGCTGTTTGAGGAGGTAGCTGAGGAGTTGTCGCTGTCGGAGGGAAAACTTGGGGATGAGTGTTTGTCCCGTTCTCAACTGAATAACCTATTGTTTGGGGTTGTCCTAAACTAACAGCGCTACTAGAAGTATTAATGGGAGAAAATTCTGGGTGAAGGGTTTTTGGTGTACTGGGCTTTGCTAGAACGGGAGTGGCGATGAAATCATCCGTGTTATTACTAACAGGACTTGCTAACTGTGTAGAATCTCCCGTTTTCCCGACAGTTGTGTCCGAAAACTGCTTCTGTGCCAATTTAGCATTCTGCTTTTTTTGGCTGCTGGTATCAATCTTGCCAAATGAAGGAAACTGACTTTCACTAGCAGATGAGGGGGAATTTGCAGGTTGTATGGGTTCAACAAGTGGAGGCGGTGCAGGCGGCAGAACTGGATGAAGCATATTCGGACACAATCAACCTAACAAATAGCCAATTAATAGCCGGAATGAATTCACCTTCGCTTGAGTATTCCCCCTGAAGGGAGACACTACACTGAAAAATCAGTTATCAGTTATCAGTTATCAGTTGTCAGTTACTAGTTAAATCGTGGGCAAATGGTACACCAATTGCTGGTAGGCGATAGTGGTGGGTCTAAATCCTCCGTTATACGCTTGATAACTGTTCACTGATAACTGTTCACTGATAACTGAGTCTGGTGTTTTCTAGCTTCCGGCAGTCACAGATCAATTGTCTGGTTTTTACTCTAAATCCCGACGGCCGGGGTTACGAGCTGGGTCATTAGACAAAAATCCGAAGACAAAGATCGCCAAAAAGAAAGCAACAACGATATAAACAGCGATTTTTAAAGTGAGCATCTGGGATATCTCCAAAGGGTAGAGCTTCGTTCTCAGTATCTGCCATGCAGAAAAGGTAGCTTCTTTATATTACCTGCATCTAGTTCCTTTTTGAGAGGGCGATCGCAGTGTTTGGGACTATCTTGTTGCCAGCTTCATAGCTTTAACTGTGAGATAGTTGATTTCCCTAACTCATGCTCAGTTTTTTATTGATCATGTAGATGACCTGTCCATCTTGTGACGTTTTTTTCAGTCAGAGGTTTCCTAAAGTTAAACTAAATAACTTGTGTTTGGCACGATGGGGAAAAAAGCATACTCATACCAAGCCGTCCAGATAAAACTGCGAAGCCAGCGATCGCGTTTTTCTTGGCTCAATTCATAAGCAAAGTTTCCGTGAGATTCATCAATGGCAGATAGATGAGAGTTACAACCGCAACCATGCTGGTAAGTAAAACCGTATTTGGAGGCGATACTCTGCACCTTCATTTGCATGGCAAATACTTTACCCGCATGAAGTATGGCATCCCAAGAACGTTTATGTTCTATGTCGCGCTTGTCAAATCTCAGGGCGCGTTCTTCAAATATATGATCTCGGTAAATTGGTGCTAGATGCACATGATAAAAACTGGCTGGCAATTCGTAACCAAATTCTTGGAATAGTTCTAGTCCAATCCTGGCTACCTTGGAGTAATCAGCATCCCCAGATTCCACATCCCGCAGAATTTTTTCAAAGTTGGGATAGTTATGAGTCATGAAATCATAGCCGTAGAACTCAAGGGTTTCTCGTGCTAATTGTCCAAATAACTGACAAAATGAGGGCTTGAGGTGGGTTAGTTCTGGACGTTCATGAAACAGGTCAACATCACCCTGTTCTAGCTTGTATAAAAATAACTGTGCCATTTCTACATAAATTTGGCGATCGCTCAATCCAATCTTGGCTGTACCCTGAGCGATGTCTTGCCACACAGGAGGCAATTGAGCCACAGGAACCGCATTTTCCCCTACAATGACTGTAACATTTGGTAATTTTAGAGTTGGCATTAGCAATTTCCGTAATAAATTTTTTAGTTTACCCTTAGTTTTTATAGCAGTTAGTAGATATGTCAGGACATACGTAAGTCATCAAATCAAGATGCTTTTGCACCTGTTTTCTGCTGCACCTTCTACATGGTTTTTATCTACAAGTTTTGATACACTTCGTCAATAATTCCAGGTTTGCAGTAAGGACTTTAGTCTACAAGAAAAGGCTAAAGCCTTTACTACGAAGGAAAAATCACTTTAAAAGATATTTATAGGCGGCGTAAGCCATTGTTACAACTCCTGTGACAATGGCAGATTCATCGACTTCAAATTCAGGGTGATGTAAGGGGTGGTTGATAATTCGTTCAGGGTAGCCTACACCCAAGCGAAACATTGAACCGGGAACCTTTTCTAGATATACAGAAAAGTCTTCTGCACCCAAGGAAGGTTCTGGTAATACCTGGACGCGATCGCTTGTCCAAGCTTCTTCCCCTGCGGCTTGAAACAATTGTGTCAGTGCGTAGTCGTTGTAAACACCGGGGACACCTTGACGATAGTTGACTTGATAACGCGCCCCGTAGGAATGGCAAACATTGGCGACAATTTTTTCTATCCAGTTGGGGAGTTGGGCGCGGGTTTCTGGGTGGAGCGATCGCACTGTTCCCAACAACTGTACTTTATCTGCAATCACATTAGGCGCTCTCCCACCATTAATTTTCCCAATTGTCAAGACCACAGGACGCAACGGGTTCTGAGTCCGGCTAATGGCTTGTTGTAAGGCAGAAATTACTTGCGCCGCAATCCAAATTGCATCAACTGCTTCGTGGGGACGCGCACCATGTCCAGACTCGCCCAGAATCAAAATTTCCAAATCGTCCGCCGCCGCCGTTAAAGCACCATAACGCACCCCAATCGAACCAGCCGGAATCGATGGGAAAACATGAATCCCTAAAATAGCTGAAACATCTTTGATAGCTCCATCTGCTACCATCCAGCTAGCACCTTGAGCAATTTCTTCCGCAGGCTGAAACAAAAACCGCACATTTCCGCCTAACTCCTCTGTCATTTGGGACAGTACCATTGCCGTCCCCAAACCTACCGTAGTATGAATATCATGACCGCAAGCGTGCATCACCCCTTCTATACGAGAAGCGTATTCTAACCCCGTACATTCTTGAATGGGTAAGGCATCCATATCGGTGCGAATTGCCAAGAAACTATGATTTTTCTCAGTAACTTGTAATTCCCCAACGACACCAGTTTTACCGACACCTTCTTGTACACGCAAGCCACTGGAAGACAAGACACCCGCCACAAAGGCAGCAGTTTGATATTCTTTTCCACTCAGTTCTGGATGCGAGTGGATGTGACGACGAATTTCAATCAGGCGAGGCGCTAGTTTTATGGCTAAGTCTTTAATACGTGTCAGCATTACTTAATTTTGGTTAACAGGCTTAGTTTCCATGATAAGAGGGGACTAAAAAATGGGGAGGGGGTAATAGCTACAGATAAAGAAAATTGTCTTTCAAGGGATATAGCAGGCGACAGGTAACAGGTAACAGGTAACAGTCTTGAAAGCCTGTTCTTATAGGCATTTTATACTTATTCGGTGTCCTAACCTATCAGGGGCTTGGTGTTTTTCTATTTTTACTTCCTGACCTTGGGTATCAATCGTTACTACATCGAATGCAAAAGTCTTTACTAGGTCTACTGGGTAAGGTACAAGTGGAAATTCCGTACTCATCTCAGGTGTATCCATTAGCCGCTTGACTGATACTACTGTATAACTCAAACAATATTACATATACCGATTTGGTTAATATATGGGATTCTTACTTGATTTCTAAAAAATACATAGACCAGAAATTTTTTCAAAATTCAAATAGGATTTCTATATCAATTTTTTGGAAATAGACATTTGCCAGTTGCGTAAGTCCTGATATCTTTTAACTAAACCACATCTATATTGTTTGCTGTCTTATCCATGCACGAAAAGCTTTAATAGTCGCATTTCTGCCTATAACTAAACTTTGTTCAAGATATTGAGTGATTACATCGCTTAAGGTAAAATTAGGAAAATTTAAGCTTTTTTGAGACTCCAGGTAAACACCATCTTGTAAAATATTGATTTGCAATTTCCCTTTTTCAAAGCGCCAAAGTTCAGGTACTTTGAGTGCTTGATAAATATTTGGATGGGTGCGGGAAGTAACATCAATCTCTAATGCTAAATCTGGGGGAGGGTCTACAGTTAAATCTAATCGCCTTTTTCCCCGGATTCGAGATTCATTTTTAATATAGAAACATTGATCGGGTTCTATACCTTGAGCCATGAATTGATTTTTGAAGGTGGTAGAACCAAGACTTATAAAGTTGATATCTAATTCTTCCAATAAAGCTTTAACCAAATCGCTAATAATTTCTTTATCATATTCATGTTCAGGTAATGGAGCCATAATTTCTAGTATTCCCTTATCATAAGCAATACGTGCGGCTCGATGTTCTCCTAATTCTTCAAGAATTATTTCCAACTCTTGCCATGTAACATCTTTTAGTAATACTCTCTGTCCTGGTGGAACATGGATGCGCTTTAGTTCTAGTAACATCACTATCACTCCCAGAAATTATCTATTTAAACTTACATTACTTGATTTTTTAGCAAATTATCATTAAAATTTATGTGTAGTCGCCCTCTAATTGAGCAGCAAATTACTTTTTTATATACCAACGATCTCACAACTTCGGCAAGGTTTTATGAAGAGAAATTAGGCTGGGAATTATGGCTTGATCAAGGAAGTTGCCGGATATATGGTGTTTGTGGTTCTGCCTACTTGGGATTGTGTCAAACTAGCGGAACTTCAGCACCCCCATCTGAAGGTAAATCAGGTGTAATTTTTACTCTAGTGACACAACAGGTTGATGAGTGGTACGAATATCTAAAGAAGCTGGGCGTTGAATTTGAAAAACCGCCTACATACAATGAAAAATACAAAATTTATCATTGTTTTTTACGTGATCCTAATGGTTATTTAATTGAGATTCAACGTTTTGATTAGCAAATAGGGAAAAGGGGAAGGGAGAAAGGGAAAATACTTTCTCCTCTGCTTCCTCCACTTTTCTGCTCTTGTGCGTCTGTGGGTGATTAAATTTGCTTCAAGTTCAACTGTTCTTCAGAAACCCATATACCTTGGAAACCATAGGGTACTCGCTGGGGAATTAAAACTCGTGCTACAGGTTGACTATCGCTTTCATCCGACTTTGCACCAGACTCAATAAATCTGCTTTAGGACACAGATACTTTTCTTGATTTGGACAGCCTACGTTTGAGGAACATCATGTAAGCACTGATGAGACCTAAACCACCTATAGTCGCAGGTTCAGGAACTCTTTCCGGTTCGTCTGGTTTAGTGCAATCAGCTAGAGCATTTCTACCAGTGCTACCTAAAGAAACATTACCATCTAAACAGATACCGACTTGAGCTAAATTGCCCAATCCTAGATTTAGGTTGGCTCCTGTATTTAATGTAACACCCTGTTGATTAACTTGTAGTCCCAGCGTAACTTGACCTGTTTTCTGAATAAGCTCTTTAGGGTTACTTAAGGACGGTGGTTGAAGTTGAGTTGGGTTTATAACCGTCGCTGTAGTCTGAGAATCAGTAGAAACTCCTGCTATTGAGCCAACAGTAGTATTGGTTGTTTCTTGAAGCGTAGCAGTAATGTTATTTATTAGTGAAACACCTGCTGTAGTATCAATCTTGTTTTGAATGATTGGTGTGGTGTTATTCAGTACTGGTAAATGAGATTGAACTGGTTGTGTCACTGTGGTTGTTTGAGAAGTTGTCACGACACCATTAGTAGAGTTGGTTGTTTCTAGGACTGGGGAAACGATAGGTGAGATAACTCCACCAGAACCTGTGCTGCTGGTGGTTGAGGTGAGCAATGAACCTGTGCTGCTGGTGGTTAGTTTGGGTGAAATAGTGTTGGAGAGGAGTCCTTTTGTTGATGTTAATTGAGCTGAGGCTGGTGTAGCTAAAGAAGCAATTCCCGTCAAGCTAGCAAAAATAATCAAAAGATTTGATGCTGATCGTTGATTCATGGAAACTTTTCCCAAGAGGATAAAAGGTAATAAGGCGTGCTTTGCAAACACGCATCACCAAAACTAATACTTGTAAATCTATTCACTATGACCAGATAAACGCAATTTATGGAAACTCGGATGCTTGTGTTATCTTTCCGTGATTTCTTCATCAACCAAGCAAATAACCTCATGTATTTGCTTAAATCGCAAGAATATTTTTGACAATTGAGTATTTAATATGTCCTTAAATGTAATTAAATCAATAATATTTACAGTAGTTATTCTTAATTTATTTAGTGATTAATTTTTTTTAATTTTAATGATCCAGCGTCATAGTTAATTTTGTGAGGCGAGATGAAGAAGCAAGTTGTATATTAATTCAGTGACTGAAGCTATAATTTATTTAATTTTTAAATTAAAAACCCGTAATCTCACTATTTTGTATTCAAAATTAGTTACATGACCAAAAATCTATTTTCATTATAAACTTAAATCTGCAATCAATATCATGTTTCCTAATCAACGATGAACCTCAATCTTTATTTACTTCGTCATGGACAGACAGAATGCAGCCGTAATAATTACTTTTGCGGTTCGATAGACTCTGAACTGACTCCAGATGGTATACGGATGGCGAAAGCTTTCGCATCTACCTATAGTGTTATTCCTTGGACGGCAATTTTTTCTAGTCCTATGCAAAGGACTATAGATACAGCCAAGCCATTATGTGAAGCGGTGAGAATTAAACCAGAATTGCGCGATGGTTTGAAGGAAATTAATTATGGTAAATGGGAAGGAAAAAACCCACAACAAATCAATGTTGAATACCATGATGATTATATTCGCTGGTCGGCTGACCCTGCGTGGTATGCGCCTACAGGTGGGGAGATGGCTATTACAATTGCTTCTCGTGCTATGGCTGTAATTGAGGAAATCAAACAACTATACAATAGTGGTAATGTGTTGGTGGTTTCTCACAAAGCGACAATTAGAATTATTCTGTGCAGTTTGCTGGGAATTGATGTCGGACGCTTTCGTTATCGTTTAGACTGTCCGGTTGGTTCTGTGAGTCATGTAGAATTTACTGCACATGGGCCTATTTTAAAGACTTTAGGCGATCGCACGCATTTAGACGAGGATTTACGTAATTTACCAGGAACGTAAATAATGCAAAATTCAAAATTCAAAATTAGATTCTTTAATTAGGAATTACGAATTAGGGATTATTTTCGGTGTATTTGCAGAAAACGTTTACGCCAATTTTTAGCAGATATAGCAGTTTCAATATTCGTGAAATACTGTAGAGACGTTACATGTAACGTCTCTACATTGTTTTGGGTTCTATGCTAGTACCTCATCTACCCAAAATATGCTGTATTAGTGTCTAGCAAAACTTTCCGTATGACCATCAATTTTTATTCAATAGGTGTTTCACTTACCAAGGTGGTAAGCAGAAGGATTTTTAGTAACTATGTCTTCTTTCTTTCATGCAACAAAGCCATGACGAATTAGTTCTTATTGCCAAGCTGACAGAGGTGGCGTTTGCATTAATGCCTGACTCAGATTGTCATGAATAGAACCATTGGTTGCGAGAATTCTACCAGACTCAATCTTTAAGGGAGTCCCATCATAGGCGGTAACTTTACCACCCGCTTCTTGTAACAAGATGACACCAGCGATAATATCCCAAGGCGCTATTCCTCTCTCCCAATAACCATCGACACGCCCACAAGCAACATGAGCTAAATCTAAAGTTGCTGAACCGCTACGCCTCACGCCTTGGGTGAGATGGGTAAGGTGACAAAATTCGGCATAGTTATTATCTGATGTTTCGCGGCGATCGTAGGCGAATCCAGTTACCAATAGGCTTTTACTCAATTCTGCGGTATCGGAAACCTTGATGGGTTGACGGTTGCGTGTTGCACCTAAACCAACCGCCGCCCGGAATAATTCATCGTGAAAGGGGTCATAAATTGCGCCTACTTGGGGGACACCATCAATTAACAACCCAATAGACACACAAAAAGCTGGGTATTGGTGAGCGTAATTAGTCGTCCCATCCAAGGGATCTATCGCCCAAAGATATTCATTATCTTGATTTCCCAGTTTCCCCGACTCCTCAGCCAGGATGGAGTGTTGAGGAAAGTGGCGGCGCAATATTTCTAAAACTACAGCTTCTGAAGCTTTATCGGCGGCGGTAACTAAATCACCAGGACGACCTTTTTCTGTAACTGCATCTTCTAATTTACCGAAGTAACCCTGTAAAACCGCACCCGCAGCTAACGCCGCTTCTGTGGCAATATCGAGAAAAATTTGTAGGTTAGTCATTGGTCAGTTGTCATTAGTCCATAGTCATTAGTCCATAGTCAATAGTAAGAGATTTATTCAGGATTTACGCAACTGGCACTTGGGGTAGGGTGCGTCAGATGTGGAAAATCCTTGAATTTGTACGAAATTATTGGGGCTGACGCAGCCTACAGTTAGTTTAATTCTGACACTTACGTAAGTCTTATTATGAGATAATTTATACATAATTAAGTATTAATTATGATAAGTGTTTTAACTGTCTCATTTTTTTGCTTAAATGTCTTATTTGTCCTTGTATTTTCGCCATTATCGTTAGAAAATGTATGAGTAAACACAACAAATCGTTAGTAACCTACTTGTAACTTACCTATCTTTACGCCAAGCTTTGAATAGTAAAGCATCTGTAATAACATATAGGATTTATACTTAATTTTTGCCAGACAAGTAGGGCGCTGTACTGCCCACCCTACAAGTACCGAGATTTTTATGGCTACGCTCCCGTAAGGGATACAGAAATTAAATCGGATTCCTATAGAAGCACTAACACAAAATACGTGTGCAATGTAAGTAAATATAAAATGTCGGCTTCATCCCAGGAGAATTTTTATGCAATTATCCCCACAAGAAAAAGATAAACTACTGATTTTTACAGCAGCTATGGTAGCAGAAAGACGTAAGGCAAAGGGGTTAAAGCTAAACTACCCCGAAGCAGTGGCATACATCTCGGCTGCTATCTTAGAAGGCGCAAGAGAAGGAAAACTCGTCAGTCAGTTGATGAGTGAAGGAGCGACGCTATTGAAGCGAAATGATGTCATGGATGGAATCGCAGAAATGATCCATGAAGTGCAAGTGGAAGCCACCTTTCCCGACGGGACAAAATTAGTAACGGTACATAATCCAATTCAAGACTAAAACTATTGCCAAACTTTTTCAACTTTTAAATTGGTCATTGACAAGGAAGGCAGCCAAAAATGTACAGGAGTAATAAAGTTACGATTTACGATGGTGCTAAATTCCAGGGAAAGCAAAAGGAGCTTGATGAGGGCGAGTATAACATTTACGACCTGGGTATTGGTAACAATAAACTGAGTTCTTTGACAGTACCAGCAGGTATGAAAGTTACTCTGTACGAATATGAAGATTTTCGGGGTCGTAGTAAAACATTTACCAGTAACGTCACCGATCTGGAGAATATTCAAGTTGAGGACAAGAGCTTTAACAATGAGACCTCTTCAATTAAGGTCGAAAAAATAGCCATGACTCCAGGGCAAATTATCATTACCAACCCGGAGCCAATTAAACTTAATGCTAAACGAGAAACAGAAGCGATTACGCTCATGGTAAAAAATCAAGGCGATCGCCCGATCCAAGTCGGCTCTCATTTCCATTTTTATGAAGTTAATGGCTGCACAACAGATGAACAAGGTCTGGAATTTGACCGCGAGAGCGCTAAAGGAATGCACTTAAATATTACAGCAGGAACGGCAATCCGATTTGAACCAGGAGATGAAAAAGAAGTCGAGTTGGTTCCATTCGGTGGTAACAGGGAAATCTATGGTTTCAATGGAAAAGTCAATGGCATATTATAGCGGTTTTCAAGTCAGTGAGGTATAGAAAAAATGGCGTTGCTGAATTAGAATATGAAATCGCAAAATGACCGTCCTTTTTCTTTGTAACTTAGCGCCTTTGCGCCTTTGCGTGAGACAAATTCATATCTTGATTCAGCAACGCCGAAAAAATAATTGAACGCAGATGAACGCAGATGAACGCAGATGAATCTGTATTTTATCCGGTTGCAATCCGCTATAGATAAAAATGACTGAAAATCTGGGAGATTAGCTATGCCTAAGTCAGCAGCTCGACTGGGAATTGGGGGGCCAGTGGGGAGCGGAAAAACAGCTCTTATCGAGTGTATTGTCCCAAAATTGATGAGTCAGGGCATCGAAGTCGCTGTAGTTACCAACGATTTACTCACAAAAGAAGATGCAAACCGACTGAAAAGCCGAGGATTTCTGCCTTCAGAACGAATTGTCGGAGTAGAAACGGGTAGTTGTCCGCATACCGCCATTCGGGAAGATCCCACCATGAATCTCCTAGCTGTGAAAGATTTTGAAATACAGTTTCCTCAGTTAGATTTAATTTTAATTGAAAGTGGCGGTGACAATCTGGCCTCTACTTTTAGCTATGAGTTGGTAGATGCTTACATTTTTGTGATTGATGTGGGTGCGGGAGATGATATCCCCCGGAAAAATGGGCCTGGTTTCGTACAAGCTGATCTGGCGGTAGTAAACAAGATTGATATTGCCCATTACGTGGGTGCGGACTTAGAACTGATCCGCCAACAAGCACCCATATACCGCCGAGGCAAACCGATTGCGTATACTAATTGTAAGACGCAAGAAGGATTAGATGAGGTAGTTGATTTTATTCAAGAGAAGCTTCTATTTGGCAACACTGCCTCAGTAACAAGCTGAGACAGGACTGACGCAACTGGCAGTTGGGGTAGGGTGCGTCAGATGTGGAAAATTCTGGAATCTGTAGGAAATTATTGGGGCTGACGCACCCTACAGTTAGTTTGATGATGACACTTGCGTAAGTCCTATGAGATTTGTTTAATTAGCAGCTGAAAGTTTTGAGTTTCATGGTGTTATCTTTACCAAATTTGGCAACTATTCCACAAGCAAGTCAACGCACAAACAACTTGGAATTGAGGCTAAAGTGCGATAAGCCTTTAGGCATCTGCTCTGCGGACAATCGTCAGAGTAAAACTATTGTCAGCCACCAATACGCGGCGTATCCTTTGAGTGTGTCTCCTGTATTCCGTTTGGATGGTGATTTTGATTCTTATCGTGCTTATCTCTATATGATGAGTACATCACCCGGTTTACTAGCTGGAGATGAATGGAAGATATCGTTGCAGCTTGAGGAAAATAGCAGTCTTTACTTGACCGAGCAGGCTGCCACCAAGGTTCATTCTATGCCTATAGAGGGAACAAAAGCAACTATTAATTATAACATTGAAATTGGAGCAAAAGCAAGTTTAGAGTTTATCCCCGAACCTCTGATTTTGTTTGCGGATGCTGTTTTGGAGCAAACGATCAACATCAAAATTCACCCAACCGGACAGCTATGCTTGAGCGAAATCATTCTACCGGGAAGGCTGGCGAGGGGAGAATCTTACCAGTTTCACCACTATCTGAGTCGTTTGCAGGTGAGGTCTACCTCTGGTGAACTATGGTTTACGGATGCGATGTACCTGGAAGGAAAACTCAATCCTTTTACTGACAGTCATCTATTTACGTCTTCACCAGTTCTTGGTAGTTTGTTTGTGGTTCTACCTGAAGCAGACCTGGCAATATTAAGTGCAAGTATAGAAGATTTAGAAGCGGCAAACTGCTCAGATATGACTGTAGCTAGCTCGATTTTGCCTCATGGCAAGGGTCTGCTGATTAGAGCGATCGCAAGTGGAACTCACAAAATGAAAATGTATTTGAAATACGCTCTCAACTGTGTGCGTCGCAGTAACCATCAACCTCCTTTACCCTATTCATTATGACTGAACTGGCGCAAACTTATCTGGGCAATTCCATCGAGGATGCTAACCTAGCCGAACAAATAGAGCAAGCCCGCAACTCAGGACGGTTTCTAGAGGTTTGCATCAGCCAAACCGATAGCTACAAAGGTCGGATTTACGCGCATACGACCTCTGGTGTCACCGTAGGAATTGTGAAAAGTCGCAATTGGTCTTTGCGGGATGGAGATGTTTTAGAAACAGAGCAGGGACAGTTACTGCTGGTTCATCTCCAACAGCAAAAGGTGATGGTTCTTTATTTTACCGAACCTGTGTCCGATTATGCGATCAAATTAGTTCATCTGGGTCACGTTTTAGGCAATCATCATTGGCCGATTATTGTCCAAGATCGTCAGCTTTATGTTGAGTTAGCTATTGATGCCCAAGTCATAGAATCAACCATCCGCGAGTTTCAGATCCCTGGATTACAAATTGATTACGAATTGCGATCGCCATTCGACCATCTCGACTTTTCTCCACAAGCCCATCACCATCACGACCAATGAATCAACCTAAATCGGCGATCGCCCAACAACTTACCTTCATGCAGTTAGCCGATTCTTTTTTTCCCTCCGGCTCGTTTACCCTATCGCACGGGCTAGAATACTTGGTGCAAGACGGTCAATTGCAAGGTGCAGAACAACTGCAAACTTTTCTGCGGCTGCTGTTGCTCAATAAGGTGGGAGTTACGGATCTCGTTGCATTAATTCATGCTTACCGGGGAAGTGCTGGTGATGATTTAGATGCCGTTCGCCAAGCAGATAGCCAACTCTTTGCACAAACCTTGGTGGAAAAAACTCGCTCCACTCAACGCCAAAGTGGACGCGCCTTGCTGATGGTTGCCAGTTCAACCTGGCAAGACTGGCAATTAGACACCCTGAATCAAGATGCGGCTGAAGGGAAAATTCACTGCCTGCATCCAGTTATTTTTGCAGTTGTAGGTCGAGCATCTGGTTTAAGCGAATTAAACACTATCTTATCATTTTTACACAGTTTTATAACTGGTTTATTAGGGGCGGCTATTCGCTTAGGTGTTATAGGACATTTGCAGGCGCAACAAATTCGCCTTCATCTAGTACCAGATATTGAAATAGCTTGCCAAATGGCATCATCCATGAGCCTGAATGAGATGTGGTCTTGTACTCCGTTTATCGATATTGCCCAAATGCAGCATCAAAAAATGGCTCGTCGGTTATTTGCCAGTTAGATTTCAGAGCCTTTGGTAGTCAGTTAGGTTTTCTGAAGTTTTCAAATTGCCAAATCAAGATTTTTCACGTAAATGTAGGAGAATAAAATATGAGTAACTATATCAACCGACGCGAATATGCCAACACATTTGGGCCGACAATAGGCGATCGCATCCGTCTAGCCGACACAGATTTATTTATTGAAGTCGAACAAGATTTCACGACCTACGGTGGCACGCAATACGGGGATGAAGTGAAATTTGGCGGTGGGAAGGTGATCCGCGATGGCATGGGTCAATCTCCCATCTCCAATGCTGATGGTGCTGTCGATGTGGTGATTACCAACGCTTTGATTCTTGATTGGTGGGGCATTGTGAAAGCTGATATCGGCATTAAGGGAGGGATAATTGTCGAAATTGGTAAAGCAGGCAACCCCCACATTCAAGACGACATCAATATCATCATTGGCCCTGGCACAGAGGTGATCGCGGGAGAAGGCAAGATTCTCACGGCGGGAGCAATCGATACCCACATTCACTTTATTTGTCCTCAGCAAATCGAAACAGCCCTCGCCTCTGGGACGACTACCATGATTGGCGGTGGTACTGGCCCCGCGACTGGCACTCTTGCCACAACTTGCACTCCCGGCCCTTGGAACATTTACCGGATGTTAGAAGCTGCCGAAGCTTTCCCACTTAATATTGGGTTGCTGGGCAAGGGCAATACTAGCAAACCCGAAGGATTGATTGAGCAAGTGAATGCGGGAGTCATCGGTTTAAAGATCCACGAAGACTGGGGAGCCACCTCTGCTGCCATTGACAATTGTCTTAACGTTGCAGATATGTACGATGTACAAGTGGCGATTCACACTGACTCCCTGAATGAAGCTGGGTTTGTGGACACCACCATTGCGGCATTTAAAGACCGTGTTATTCACACCTTCCATACTGAAGGGGCTGGTGGAGGTCATTCACCTGACATTCTCAGAGTGTGCAGTTACGCCAATGTTTTGCCAGCTTCGACAAATCCCACCCGTCCCTACACCATCAACACATTTGATGAACACAAAGATATGTTGATGGTGTGTCATCACCTCGACAAAAACATTCCTGAAGATGTCAAATTTGCTGAATCAAGGATTCGCAAGGAAACGATCGCGGCGGAAGACCTCTTGCACGATATGGGTGCAATCAGCATCATGTCTTCCGATTCCCAAGCAATGGGACGAGTTGGGGAAGTGATCATTCGCACTTGGCAAACTGCCCACAAGATGAAAGTACAAAAGGGTTTATTGCCCTCTCCCGACAATCTGCATGAAACCCATGATAATTTCCGGGCAAAGCGATATGTTGCTAAATATACTATTAATCCGGCGATCGCTCATGGAATTTCCCATCATGTGGGTTCAATTGAAAAAGGTAAGTTGGCGGATTTGTGTTTGTGGAAACCTGCCTTTTTTGGTGTGAAACCAGATGCTGTCATTAAAGGCGGTATGATTGTTTGGGCGCAAATGGGCGATGCCAACGCCAGTATTTCCACACCTGAACCCGTATATATGCGACCAATGTTTGCCGCTTTTGGCAAGGCCATAGCAAACACCTCTGTTACCTTTGTTTCCCAAGCTGCATTAGAACAAAATATAGGCGCTCAACTTGGTTTATCCAAGCGTTTACTAGCAGTTACTAATACACGTAAAGTGAGTAAAAAAGATTTGAAACTCAATGATACAACTCCCCGGATTGAAGTTGATCCAGAAACATTCTACGTCAGGGTGGATGGGAAGTTGTTGACCTGTGAACCCGCCACCTCTTTACCAATGGCACAGCGTTATTTTTTGTTTTAACCCAGAAATATATGCTACCCCAACAAGAAAACCATTCATCAAGCATATTTTGGGTAAATGAGGTACAAGCGTAAAACCCAAAACTATGTAGAGACGTTACATGTAACGTCTCTACAGTATTTCATGAATAGCGAAACTGCTGATAACTGATAACTGATAACTGATTTAAGTCAATTCCAGCCAACCTTGATAACCAGTAACAATGCGGTTTCCATCTTTGAGGATGTGGACTTCTATTTGGTCACTAGCCCAAGTAATTTTATCTGCAAAGGCTGGGTTAAAGACGTGAACTTTTTGATTTCTGGAAGAAACAGGAGAATCTGGCGAATTAATTGCTAAAGACTCCACAAATGGCCCATCAATCAAAATATCTAGTTGTTCTAATAATGCTTGGGAACCAGGAGGTGCAGATTCAGATTGGAGTTGTTTGAGGGTGAAGCCTGTAAAAGACATGACATTTAAACCAGCAGCTTTTAACTT
This sequence comes from Anabaena azotica FACHB-119, assembly GCF_014697625.1. GTDB lineage: Bacteria > Cyanobacteriota > Cyanobacteriia > Cyanobacteriales > Nostocaceae > Trichormus > Trichormus azoticus_A. The sequence continues at coordinate 26,182 of NZ_JACJSG010000036.1, forward strand.
AGCAGCGAGTTGCGCCAATGCTGTCGCTTGGTAAAAAGGTTCTCCGCCAGAAAATGTGACACCTTGATTTTGTGGTTTACTCAAAATTTGCTCGACGAGGGAATCTACAGAAACTAATTGGTTAATTTCAAATGGCCAGGAATCAGGATTAAAGCACCCCGGACACTCACGGGGACAACCTTGTACCCAAACAACTGCACGACAACCAGGGCCATTTACCTCTGACTCATCAATGTAACCCATGATGTTGAGATAGCCTGGGGGAATTTCTGCAATTGTCATTGATGGGTTGGTTGATTGAGTTTCCATATGTTTCTCCTTGGAATTGTGATTTGTTAGTTATGTAAGGAGTGGGGAAAGTAGGGGGAGTGGAGTAGGGTAAGAATTTCTATTTACCTTATTTGCTTTGTGTATCTTGTCTTCTTCAGGACTTACGCAAGTGTCAAAATTGGTGGTTGGTGCGTGACGCTACAAGTCTCATGACTAAGTTCAAATATTATCGCTCCTCACACACCCTACAGAAAAAATCTACCAGTTGCGTAAGTCCTATTCTCATCTCCCTCATCTCCCTCATCTCCCTCATCCCCCTCATCTCCCTCATCTCCCTCATCCCCCTCATCCCCCTCATCTCCCTCATCTCCCCTACACCCCTACACCCCTATAACGCACCGGAATATTTGTCGCACAGTTGATTGTGTCAGCTAAGGCGGTAATAATATCAGTACTAATACATTTGAGTTGGTGCATGGCATTGGGGATAAATTCAGTCGCATCATTCCCTCTAGCTTCTAATTGTCGAACTAAGACGCGGGGACGGGTGGGAACGTTAAGTTGAATTTCATTAGGTTGTAAACGCTGTATCTGTTGGATGTAAAGTTCTATCATTTCTGTTGTCCAAGGGGACAACACCATTGTTTGAATAGCTAGGTTCCCTTGATATTCCCCTCGAAATTGCTCGATACCTGCGAGGATGTACGGTAAATTAATTGTCGCTACAGGTTGGTTGACGCGCTGCAATTGATTTGACGAAATAGCGTCTAATTTAGCTGCAACAATGTCTGCTGATTTTAGCGCATGGCGGACTTGAGGATCTTTGAGTAATGTAGCGTTGGTTAAAACTACGGTAGGTCGTTTTGTTAGTTGTTTTGCGATCGCCAAAATTTCCCCTAAATTTAATGCTAAAGTAGGTTCGCCACTACCACTGAGGGTGACAACATCTACTTGTTCATCAAAAGCAAGTGCTTGCAAATCCTCAATAATTTGGGATGTATTCACAAAAATCTGACGCTGATTGGTATGTGTTTGAATTTTCCCTAATTGACAGTAGACACAGTTAAACGAGCAGGTAGATACCACCCCAATTGGATCGATACCTAGAGAATTTCCAAATCGCCAAGATTTGACAGGCCCGTACACAGAGGAACACTTGAGACTTTGTATGGATTGCATTGCACTCATATTTGTTCTATCACCATAATGGCGATCGCCTAAGAGTCATAAGCAAAAATCTATAGCCATAACATGAGGAACTTGTGAGGTTATTAGTCATCAGTCAAGTTCAGATGACTGAAAAAATAGATACGTTGAAAACTACATACAGCATATTTTTGGTAAATGAGAAACCATGTAGAGACGTTACATGTAACGTCTCTACAGTATTTCACGAATAGCGAAACGGCTGTAATTACTCAAATAAAATATGCTAAAATCCCCATTATCTTGTAGATAAGGGGAGGTTCAAGGGGTTATTTTAATATTTTGATGTTAGCAAAAATACTTTTCCCACATTTTCTAAAGATTCACTTGATAAATGCTGTCTAACGCTCAATTTTTTTCAAGTCGTATAATCGAAACCAAGTAGGGTCTGTATAATTATTCCCTACAACTGTTACTATGGCTTTATCGCCAACTGATATTTTGCGATCGCGAGCTTCATCTGTCCTCCAAGAAAATTTGAGTTCATCGGTTGGAAGGTTTGATGCTACGTTAGTGGGTTGTGTTTCTTCAACTTTCAGGGTAAGGTAGGTATAAAAATTTTGCACCCTCGCCGTTTTGCTACGGTCTACAATATTAAACTCTTTGACTGTTCCAATCGCTTCAAACTTTACATTGGAGCTATCCTCTGTTTGCATGACAATTACCTTATCTGATGGATAGTGAGTGTTTGTATTGGAGTTTGCTTTTAATTCTTTTGGAAATATAGAACAACTCATGAGAATTATCCCTAGAAAAAAATACAGCCATGCTTGCTTCATAGTTATACCTACCTAATTAATCAATCATGGCGTTCGTTTGGTTCAAGGGGTGCTACTGTTACAGACTTATCACCTGCTTTGTACATTTGATATATGTCTTTGTATAAAGCATTAGGTAAGCAAATTCCCCAGAGCGAACCGCTTGGTGCAGCTTTACCCGCACTTCTGACTGCTTCAACAGCAAAGGTTGTACAATTGAACGAGTACAGGTTATATTTAGCATTCCGCTTTGAGTTGACGTAATTAAGTAAACTTCCTACCTCAATTTGTGTTAAGTTATACTCTTTTGTTCCCTTTGGGGTATGGGCTGTATCTGGTTCTTCAACTCGTCCAGGTACATTTTTAAAAGGATTTAATGAAAATCCAGTGTGCATGGGATTGGTACTAGCTCCAGCGCCAGGAGTTTGTCCTTGATCAATTCGTGATTGTTCCTCGGCGCTGAAATTGCTGGCTCGATTAACCAGAGGCCAAAAACCAAATGCAGTAGAGCCAGATTTAAGTAAAGTTTGAGTTGGTTCACCAATAGTTGGGGGAATTTGTTTTTTGTTTGTATATTCTAAGCTGATCCAAGAATGTCCAACCCGCGCCTCTTTAATAAGCTCTTGTAATGTTAAATCACTACGATTTACTGTTTCTGTGTCAGCGTGCAACTTGAGTTTAGCGACTGGTTTGCTAGGCAGAGCAGGAGAAGGTGGAGATGCACCCGCAGCGTCTCCTGCTGCGGGTGTGAGTGAAATCTGTTGATCTGTTTGCTGAATGTTTAGCTTGGGCTGAATTACACCTTTTTGCTGCACTACATGGGTTAATTCATGCGCCATCAACTCATTATTTGCTGGAGTTTTACCTGCACCAAAGTAAATATCGCTACCATAAGTAAAAGCTTGTGCGCCTAATTGTTGGTTCATCTGTACTGCTGTACTGTCATTATGCACAAGCACATTGCTAAAGTCATGACCAAAGCGGGGTTCCATGAAGTTTCGCACTTCATTTGATAAAGGACTTCCCCCTCCTTTAGTGCTATCTAGCAAACTCTCAATATTATCCGTTGTTTGATCTGGCAAGCTGTCATTTTTGGCAAGTTGTAGCAAAGGTTTGGTTTGGGCTTTCCCTTGTGTCTGCTCACAAGCAACATATTCTTGTGGCGTTGTATGTTGTGAATCTATGGCTTCAATATTTGTCGTTGACTCAGGTTTAGCCATCCGCATAACCTGCTTTGCTACAAAATCTGCTTCCTGCTCATATTTGTCTCCTGGTTCTCCCATCGCCAACTTTGCCTGTGGACAACGCAATGGTATGCGACTAATATCATGACCAGAAGACTTTCGTTGAATGGTGTTTGATAACAAGGATTGCTCGTCACTAGTCTGGCTTGTTGGCAGCTGAGTTGATGGTGATGTTACTGTTTGGATATCATTATTGGATGGTAAACCAAAGCCGCGTATTGGATTCGCTAGTGTTGGAGTATTTGGTGAAACGAGCGATGGATTTGAAAAATCTGATGTACCTGCTTTTCTATGCCCAAACTTGAAATTGTTCATCTCATCTTTCTCCATTACTGGGTAAAGCCTAGATTTTTACTTCCAGGTCTTCTCTATTAGCAAATTTTACAATTTGTAGAAAGGTGAGCGCTATCGACTTTAGTCTAATTCTGAGCGCAGAATTATAAATTTTTGTAAATATTACTTTAAAGTAAATATAATAATTTATTTATAAAGTCAATATAAAAATTGATAGTTCAGATAAATTGAAGAAATTAGCATACTATCAAATCTGTATAAGCACTAACTAAATAATGGCTCAAAAGCTTTATTCTAGAGAGCATAAACCTCTAAGAAATTACTTGATAAATTTTTGATAAATGGGCGCTATGCTTATTGATTCTCAACCAAATAAGATTTTATTAATTGATAAGTTTTGGGAAAATTGGTTTGTTTTGTCCGAGATTTTTACAGAGGAAGAATATTTATTGCGACAATTTAATAGTGCTAAGAATGCAATTATTAATGTTTTTAAGTTTATGCCCGATCTGATTTTAATAGATGATTCTATCAAGCAAACAGATGGACATTTTTTCTGCAAAAAATTAAAAGCTGAGATCACAACTCAGCATATACCTATAATTTTACTAACCTGTATAGATAAACTGGCAGAATATAATACTTATTTTCAGGTGGGTGTATCTGATTTTATTATTAAACCCTTACGTAAGGAAGAATGTTATTTCCGTGTTAGAAATCAGTTAATTCTGAAAAATGTCTATAAGGGGTTTACAGGAGAAAAAACTGCTTGCCAAGAACTTATTAATGAGAATAAAAAAGAATACTATTTTCAAGGTTTAGAGTTAAAAGGTAAAAAAATAAAAAGTCAATTTTTCTCTTCTAAAGTATTAGATGGCAATGACAAAAATAGCAAGCATAATAAAACGCCAGAGCAATTGCAAAATAGCACTATCAGGCTTTGGAAAGACAATTTAGTATTAACGGAATTGGCAAAGGATCAAGTATTGTATCAAGGAAATTTAAAAGCAGCCTTTGCAGAAATAACAACTGCGGCATCTGTGAATTTAGACATAGAGCGAGCTAGTATTTGGTTGTATAACGAAACAGCTACTAGCATTGAATGTTTTGACTTGTTTGAGTATAGCCACAATCGCCACAGTGAAGGATTAACTGTATTAACAGCAGATTATCCAGCTTATTTTCAAGCTTTACATCAAGAGGAAGCGATCGCCGCAGATGATGCTCACACAGATACCAGAACTCAAGCATTTTCCCACAGTTACTTAACACCATTTAATATCACTTCCATTTTAGATACACCCATTCGTCTCGCAGGTAAAACCGTAGGGGTTTTATGTTTGGAAACGGTAGGAAAAGCTCATCATTGGACACCAGAAGACCAGAACTTTGCTCGTTCTTTAACTAATTTAGCTTCCTTAGCTTTAGAAGCGCGGGAACGCCAAAGAGCAGAAGCAGCATATCGAATTTCTGAACAAAAACTAGCATCCGCATTTAGAGCATCTCCTGACCCCATCGCCCTTTGTACTTATCCAGAGATTCGTTACATTGAAGTTAATGATAGTTTTTGTCGCCTCTTTGGTTATGATCGTTCTCAAGTTATTGGTAGTACTGGTGAAGAATTAAATATTTGGGTAAATACACAAGAGTTACATTTTATTGCACAAATCATCGAAAGAACTAAAGCCATTCGCAATCATGAAGTAGATTTTCAAACTAGCAGTGGCGAAATTAAGACGGCGCTGTTTAGTGCAGAGTTAATCGAAATTGATGGACAGAAGTATATCCTGGGTACTGCTAAAGACATAACAGAACGCAAACAAGCGGAAGCGGAAAGCCGTTTACTACTGTTAGCAACCCAAGCGATCGCCCGTGCAGTTGACGTTAAAAGTGCTTTAACGCTAGTATTGCGGGTAATATGTCAAACCATTGGCTGGGATTTTGGCGAAGCCTGGACACCCAATCGTGAATCGAGAGTTTTAGAACATAGTTTGGTCTGTTACTTTGAGGAAGCTGATTTAACTGAATTTTGTCATCAAAGCAAAGACCTCAAAATGGCCCTGGGTGAGGGACTACCGGGACGAATTTGGCAAACTCAACAACCAGCATGGATTGAAGATGTTTCTCAAATCAAGCAACCGCAATTTTTGCGAGGGTTACAAGCCAAAAAAGTCGGGTTAAAAGCCTGCTTTGGTATTCCCATCATTGCTAGAAGAGAAGTGTTAGCAGTTTTGGTATTTTTTAAGCGTAGTTCCACCCTAGTAGATAAGCGTTTGCTCATGTTTTTAGGTGCTGTTGCTACTCAATTAGGCGCATTAATTGAGCGCAAACTCATAGAAGCGGCGCATAGAAACAGCGAAGAACGTTTACAACTAGCCTTAGAAGCCAGTGATTTAGGGTTGTGGGATTGGAACCTCGCCACAGGTAAAGTCTATCGGGACTGTCGGTGGCAAAAGATGTTAGGCTACCCAGCACAAGAAAAGGAAGATCATCAAACAGCAATATGGAATTTGATACATCCCGAAGATTTAGCCGCAGTTAAATCAACAATCATCTCTCACCTAGAAGGCGCTACTCCCCTTTATGAAATAGAAATGCGGATGCTTTGCGCCTCCGGCGAGTGGAAATGGATACAATCTCGTGGTCAAATTGTGGAACGGAACAAACAGGGTACAGCTTTACGGATGACTGGTACTCATAAAGATATCACAGAGCGCAAAATTTTAGAAAAAGAACTACAATTGCGCGAAGCTCGTCTCAATGCCTTTTTCAGTGGCGCTCCTGTGGGTATGAGCATTTTAGATAATCAACTGCGGTTTGTGCAAATTAACGAGTTGATAGCAGATATTCATGGTAAACCGACACAAGCACATATTGGCAAAAGCCTTCAGGAGATAGCACCGCAAATTGCCCCCTTAATCACGCCATTTTGCCAACAGGTACTCTTAACTGGTCAACCAATACTGAATTTAGAACTCAGCCTTCCCGCCACCAACCAACCAGATAGCTTGCGTCACTTTTTAGTATCGTATTTTCCCATACCTGGGGAGGATAATCAGCTTTCTGGCGTGGGTACAGTTATGGTAGAAATTAGCGATCGCAAACGCGCCGAAGAAGCACTCAAAGACAGCGCAGAAAGGCAAAGAGCGATCGCCCAAGTAATTCAAAGAATGCGCCAAACTCTAGATTTAGAAAGCATATTTGCCGCTACCACCGAAGAATTAAGACAAGTCCTCAACTGCGATCGCGTCTTAGTTTATCATTTCGATGCTCAACGGCAGGGTGAATTTACGGCTGAATCTGTGGGTGAAGGTTGGATTTCTCTCATAGAACAAAACAAAAATAACGCCTATCTAGCAGAAAATACAGTAGAAAACGAATACTGTATTAACAGGCTCCTAGAAATTACCAATCATCCCCAAGCTACCCCAGAGTCGAGTTTCCTTTGTGTTTCCGACATTTACCAAGCTGGATTAAATTCTTGTTACATCAAATTTTTAGAACGCCTGCAAGCACAAGCCTATATTATCGTCCCCATTTTATCTGGTGAGCAAATTTGGGGATTATTAGCAACTTACCAAAACTCCGGCCCTCGTCAATGGAAAACAGGTGAAATCAATATCGTAGTGCAAATAGGCAATCAATTAGAAGTAGCTTTGCAGCAAGCACAACTGTTAACACAAACCCAAAGACAATCACAAGCATTACAATCAGCTGCTTTCGCCGCAGACGCAGCCAACAGAGCCAAAAGCGAATTTCTCGCCAACATGAGCCACGAATTGCGAACACCACTTAACGCAATTTTAGGCTTCACACAAATCATGAACCATGACAAAACACTGTCAAGCGAACACCAAAGAAACCTGACAATTATTAACCGTGCAGGAGAACATTTACTCGACTTAATCAACGACATTTTAGAAATGTCGAAAATCGAAGCAGGCAAAATCACATTAAATATTCATAACTTTGATTTAATCCACCTCTTAAATAACTTGCAAGAAATGATGCAAGGAAGAGCAGCAGCCAAAGGTTTACAACTCAAATTTGAATATGCAGCCAATATCATCCAACACATCCAAGCCGACGAAAGCAAACTACGTCAAGTCCTGCTCAACATCTTAGGTAATGCCATCAAGTTTACCGAAACTGGTATTGTTACCTTGCGGGTGAGAATGGGGGTTGGGGACTGGGGACTGGGGACTGGGGGGAGAAAAATACCCAATACCCAATACCTCATCTTCGAGGTGGAAGACACTGGTATCGGCATCTGTAATAATGAAATGAGTTTGTTGTTTGAAGCCTTTGGACAAACTGAAGCCGGCAGAAACTCGCAACAAGGTACAGGACTAGGTTTAGCTATTAGCCGCAAATATGTACAACTGATGGGGGGAGATATTAGCGTCACTAGTGCTGTGGGAGTGGGAAGTACATTTAGTTTCCATATACAGGTGGGTTTAGTTTCTGCGGATGAAATTCCCCATCAGTTAATTACACGCTCAGTTATTGGTTTAGCATCCCAGCAAGGAGAATACCGCATCTTAGTAGTAGATGATGTAGCTGATAGTCGGTTGTTGCTGGTGAAACTTCTATCATCTATTGGCTTTGTGGTGCAGGAAGCTACAAACGGACAGGAAGCTGTTACTATATGGCAACAATGGCATCCCCAGTTAATTTTTATGGATATGCGAATGTCAGTTATGGATGGTTACACAGCTACCAGCCTCATTCGCTCCCTAGAAAAAGAAAATCAGCCGCTAATACCTAATTCTCACACAATTATCATTGCCTTAACTGCACACGCTTTTGAAGAACAACGTCAAACAATGCTCCAAGTAGGCTGTGATGATTTGATTCATAAGCCTTTCTCACAACAACAAATTCTAGAAAAGCTTCATAAATATCTAGGTGTACAATACATATATCAAGAAGACGATTCTTGCAGCCTAAAAACTAGCGAAAAATCCCTAGCCTTTGATGATTTATTACCTTTACTATCAGCCATACCAAAAGATTGGTTAATAAATTTGTATCATGCCGCCGCCCAATGTAGCGATGACATGATTTTTCAATTAATTGAACAAGCATCTTGGGAAAATACAGCTTTAAAAAACTATTTTGTAGCTTTAGCCCACGATTTTCAGTTTGAAAAAATTCTGGAAATAATTAGCATCGTCCAAGATGATTAACTCTCAAGAAACACAGGTGACAGGTGACAGGTGACAGGTGAGGAAACTTTTCGTTGTAAGGATTTGATGATTGGACTTCTTGCAAAAGTCCAAAGTCATCGATAATTAACCGCCGATAAACGCCGATGAACGCCGATAAAAACTACTTATGCAAGAGGTCTATTCTTCAATTTCCTAACCTAACGTGAGTTCGACAAGCGTTGTTTTGACCTCACCCCCAACCCCTCTCCTTCGAGGAGAGGGGTTGGGGGTGAGGTTTTCTTGTCTCCTCCCTCTCCTGACGGAGACGCTACGCGAACGCCTTTTAGGAGAGGGAGGTTGGGAGGGAGAGGTTCATCGAACTCACGTTAACTTATATCTTGCACCAGCTTCTTATTGACCAAAAAACGGGCTGAAAAGCTGATTATATCGTAGGCCGATGCACTGCCCACCAAGTAGTTATTGAGAAGGTGCAAGATTTGAGTTAACCTATGTGGCGACTGACTTTTTACGGCATCTGGAAGACCTCTCTTCAAACCTCTCTCCTACAAGTCCAGAGGCTTTGATTTCTCCCCCTTCCCTTGTAGGGAAGGGGGCTGGGGGGTTAGGTCTGACGGAGAGCTTTTCCACATAACGTGAAAATTCAGATGTGGCGATCGCTATAAGGGCGGACATTTCCTACCGTATCATGGTTTTAATGGACATTCCCCACCCTACACATACTTCAACCCTGTTGCCTATCGCCTACTTTACTGATTACGAATTACACTCAAATCTGGCTCAATTGATGAGTTAAGCAATGTCCACAAACGTAAATCTGTAAAATCAGGAATTGCCATAAATGCACCGACTTCTTGTAAAATTTTGGGGTCATGAGTGGAGGCGATACCAATAGTCTGAATACCTGCACCCACAGATGCACGAATCCCTGAAGGAGAATCTTCCAAAGCAATGGCAGTTTCTGCTGTAATTTTCAACTTATTTAAAGCAACTTGATAAGGTGCTGGGTCTGGTTTACCTGCTACACAATCATCAGCCAGAACAATTTGCTCAAAAGCTTCTGTTATTCCTAATACTTCTAACATAAACTCTGCATTTAATCTCGGAGCATTAGTAACTAAAGCACGTTTTAATTTATGTGCTTCCGTCCAAGCTATGAGTTCAGCAAATCCATCTAGTGGTTGAAGATGAGAAGCTAGTTCTCGAAACAGCGCTTCTTTTTCATCTGCAAATTGGACACCTTCTGCTACTGATAATTGTGGCAAAATATCATTGACAATTACTGGATTTAGTCTGCCACTAATGCGGGATTTGTAAAATACCTCATCAATTTCTATGTTGTATCTCAACAACATTTGTTGCCAAGCTTGGTAATGTATGGGGTCAGTATTGACGATAGTACCGTCTAAATCAAAGAGAATGGCAGCTAGCATGATGTTTAGATAAAATGTAAATAATTGTTAAATTAACTTACATAGTTTACATTGTTTTGGGTTTGCAAGTCATCTAGCTGATAGAGGTGACAGGTTACAGGTGACAGGTTAGAGGTTAGAGGTTAGAGGTTAGGGGTTAGAGGTTAGAGGTTAGAGGTTAGATTAAAAGTGGTATTTCATTCCCAATCCCCAGTCCCCAGTCCCCAATATGGTAGCTGCTACAAACTTTTTCCATGTTGATCATCTGTCGGTACAAATTTATCAATCTGAAGCCGATATGGCTAAGGATGTCGCAGCAATTGTCCGCAAGTATTTGCAATCTGTGCTTGAAAAACAAGAAACAGCTGCGGTTTTATTAGCGACAGGAAATTCTCAACTCAAATTTTTGGATGCTTTAATTGCTTTGGGTGGTGTAGATTGGTCAAGAATTATCTTGTTTCATTTAGATGAATATTTGGGAATTACAGCCGATCATCCTGCTAGTTTTCGCCGTTATCTGCGCGAACTTGTGGAAAAGCGAGTTATGCCGCAACAATTCCACTATATTGAGGGTGATACTTTACAACCGTTGGCAGAATGCGATCGCTACACCAAATTACTGCAAGCACAACCTATAGACTTATGTTTTCTGGGTATTGGTGAAAATGGACACTTGGCTTTTAATGATCCATCTGTAGCGAATTTCCAAGATCCTTACAGCATCAAGCTGGTAAAACTAGATCCACTCAACCGCCAACAACAAGTTAATACAGGTCAATTCCCTGATATTGATAGTGTTCCGGGGTACGCTTTTACTGTTACCTTACCTTTAATCTGTGCCGCTCGAAAAATCTTGTGTTTAGCACCAACACAACGTAAGGCAGAGATTGTCAAGCAAATGTTACAAGGGCCTGTTAGCGTCAATTGTCCAGCTTCTATTTTACGCCAACAACCACAAGCAACTTTATTTTTGGATAGTCATTCGGCTAGCTTGCTGGATTTCTGATTTTTAGCTCGTAGTAAGCACTTTAGTGCTGAGATCAGCTAGGACTAAAGTCCTTACTACAAGTACCCTGATCCATGAACTTTAAATATAGTACATTAGTTCTTTGTTGCCATGCGTAGCGCGGCGATCGCAAAGGTCTTGGAGTGTGTACTTTTGTAAAACTGCATTAGCAGCTTGACAAGCTTCCTGCCAAACCTCTCCAATTAACTGAGTTTCTATATGTGTACTATTTCTATTTACCTCTGGTGCAACTGCATCTAAACCTTCCATACAACTAACCGCATCCAGTAGCGTAATTGTGCGGGGATCTCGCGCCAAAACGTAGCCACCCTTAGCGCCACGGATACTTTTAATTAATCCTCGCCGCCTTAAAGTGGCTAGTAGTTGTTCTAAATAACGGTTAGGTATATCTTGTAACATTGCCATTTGTCGAATTTGCAGTGATTCGCCACTGGCGTAACGATCCGCCAGTTCCAACAAGGCTAAAAGTGCATATTCCGATTTGTTAGAGAGTTCCACAGGCGTAATATTTTAAATTAACACCTAATGCTACTAACTTGCTGATGAAGTTTCCCAAAAGCCAAGGCTTGGCGAAAACTCACACCAACTCCCTAGTTGCCGGCTAATTTAACTTTAAAGACTTTCACCGATAGAAGCAAATATTTTTATTTTTTGAATTAATAAGCAAAAGTTATTATTATATGAATAATCACAAAGCTAAGAGTAACATCTTAACAGCTTCCACTAAGTCAAAGTCTAATTCTAGCAACAAAACCTAACTATGATTAGGCACTCGCCCAAGTTTAAAACATCACTAGGGGAACACCAAAAATAAATTATCCAAATTGACTATTAGTAGGGTGTGTCAGTATGAAAAACCCCAGGTATACCAAGAAAATATTCATACTTACACACCCTAAATGTAAAATTTAGGATATTTTTGTCTGCAAATCCCTAAGCTACTGCTAAAGTTGCGGATAACTTTATTATTGCTAGCGCTTTATAAAGAGTTGATATAGCTTTTACTGATGAATTTTAATAGAACCAACCTTTATATTACTATAACATTGGCCAGTTTCCGAACAAATAAAATAATTCGAGGAGCCATGTTAAAGCAATTAAATCTTAAAAAATTGAGCTATATCATTATATTCTTATCGTTAATTTTTGGACTATATATTCTCAGTTTCGTTGTTATAAACTTTAGTGATTATAGCGGTGATCAAATTAACGATGCTTATAGAATTATGGCAACATGGGACGGCAAGTGGCCTACATTAGGCTCAGGCCCTACCGCTTGGTCAGGACTGGTAGGAGAATTTTACTTACCACCTTTATATTACTATTTAGTATTTCCCTTTACTGCCTTGACTGCTGATTTATCTGCTCAAGCAATGCCGAACGCACTCTTGACATTTTTATCTATTCCTTTACTTATTTTAACCAGCTATAAACTTTTAGAAAATGTTGAGCATAATCAAAGATTATTTCTATCAGCATTAGCAGGATTTTGGTACATTTGTTTATTTGAAAATATTGTGATGAGTACAGGACATAGCATAGCGGGGAATCCTGTCTCAATTACCTTTTTTCTGCTTTGTTTTGTGTTGCTATACACTTATCAAATGGAAGGTAAGCTATCTCCAAATTTAGAATTATTATCTTGGATGGCTTACGGGCTGGTTTTAGCAATTTTATCAAACTTACACTTTTCTAGTCTCTATGTAATGCCAGTAGTTTTTATAATTACTGTGATTTTTTATATCTCTAGAAATTACCGAGAAAAGAGAAGATGGCTACTATCTGGTGTAGCGGCTTTCACTGCCATACTTGCTATGACACCATATTGGATAGGAGAAATTGGCAGAAACTGGGTAAACACAGCTAGAATTATCGCTATAGTGACAAAATCTAGTGGAGGAAAAGAATACAGCCTTTCCATCTTATCAAGATTTAAAGCCATATTCAATGGTTATTTTGGATTAGGTCAAGAAGTCTATTTTTTTGGGGAATCTTCCAAGAGTTTGATTATTTCTATAATCTTTCTGGGTTTAGTATTAGTTTTAGGGAGTCTAAAATTTCGTGGTAACAGGATACTTTTAAATGTATTATTTTTGATTTGGTCTATTTTCCTGCTGGCTTATTCTTCCACAGACATGGAAAAGACCTACAACCCTACATTTTATAAACTCCTAATTTATTTAGCTCCCATTGTTTTTACAGTTTGCAGTCTAGCCTACATCAATTTTCCCAAGAGAGTTAATCAGGTTTTATCAGGTTTTATCATAGCCTGCATAACTCTTTCCATCGTAATTAACTTGAATTTACATCATAACTATATTAACAGTAGGTCTGGTATCCCCAGAGTTTTAAGTACACATGATATAGCAGATAGTCTGAGAAAATTACCTGAAAAATCTACCTTATGCCAACCTAATGGAAATCCTCGTAATTTGAGAAATGATGAATATATTGACCGTTTTGTGACTAAAAGAGATTTGAAATTTGTTCCTAACTGTCAGCCTGGTTTTTATATTATCCATGCTAAGTACGAATCACTAGGAAACTTTAAACTGAAAAAAGACGAGAAGTTTCCCTCAGAGTTGGCAAAATATCAAAATACTGCTCAACTAGTTGCGGAAACTCCTTTGTATTATGTTTATCTGTTGTCAGGAAGTTAAATAGAACTTACGCAATTGTCATAATCAAACTAACTGTAGGGTGCGTCAGTCCCAATAATTTCACGTGAGTTCGACCAGCGTTGTTTTGACCTCTCCCCCAACCCCTCTCCTACAAGGAGAGGGGAGTAAGAGGGTGATTTTTTCGTTTCTCCTCCCTCTCCTCATAGGAGAGGGAGGTTGGGAGGGAGAGGTTCATCGAACTCACGTTAATTTCGTACAAATTCAAGGATTTTCCACATCTGACGCACCCTACTATTGTGCTAAAAAATCTTAAGTGGAAGTTGGTAAATGTTCTGAAGAAGGATAATTTCTAGATGGTGTTTTCATCCATTGGAAAGCGACAAGATTTAATAACAAGCCGATGAGGAATAATAACACCATTAATGTAATTTGATACCAAATCACTTGAGGCAGCAGCAAATCTAACAATAGATGGATAAAATTGAGGATGCTATAAACTATAGTCAGCCCAAAATGTACTTGTTTGTAGCGTTTACTATCATTAAAAACGGTGGCTATAATTGCCAACATCGGTAATACAAAAAAGCCCAACATCAACCACATAATCGCCGATATATCGTTAATATTTGTGGCTCTTTGCGATTCAATGACATTCAATCCGTGGAAGAGTGGCATTAATCCTAATTGGGTATGAAATAGAGTTCCTAACAGGAATACTACCCATAGAGCAACAATTTTAATTTGATAGTTTGTTGCCATATTCTTTTTATCCTTTTTTTATAGAAGAAGGCAGACTTAATCGGTTATTAGGTTATGTTCACTGATATAGGACTTACGCAACTGGCATATTTTTTCTGTAGGGTGTGTGACTGGCGATAATATTTGAACATGGTAATGAGACTTGTAGCGTCACGCACCAACCACCAATTGTGACACTTGCGTAAGTCCTGTGATATACAGACTCAGCACTTTGCCCTACCTCTTGGCTGTTTGTGGGAATTTGGTACGTAATTCTGCCCATGTTACGCCTGCAAGACTAGGAAGGACTATATCAGCTGCACCAACACGTTCAACGGGGCCGAGTCCTATTGCCCACATCCCGCCTGCTTTTGCAGCTTCAACACCTGCTTTTGCATCTTCTACAACTACACATTGTTGTGGTTGTAAGCCTAACTGATGGGCAGCATAGAGAAACAAATCGGGTGCTGGCTTGGGTTTTTGGACACTGTATCCATCAACAATTGCATCTACTTTATCAGCAATTCCCAGCCGTTCAATCACTGTTTTGGCATTTTTGCTACCCGAACCTATAGCAATTTTAATTCCCGCTTGCCGCAGTTCATTTAAAAGTGCGATCGCCCCCGGTAACAAATCTTGGGATGTAATATGTTGAATCAGTTCTACATAGTAACGATTTTTCCGTTCCATCATCTCCTCAATTTGTGCCTCTGAATAAGTCCTATCCCCAATAATCAACATCAAGGAAGCACGACGAGACACACCCCGCAAAGCCTCGTTAGCCTGACGGTTAAAAGGTATACCTTCCTCATCAGCCAGTTTTTGCCAAGCTTGATAATGATATTCTGCTGTATCCGTTAATACCCCATCTAGGTCGAAGATAAAGCCGCGAATGTCGGGAGTGGGGGGAGATGGGGGAGTGGGGGGAGAGGGGGGAGATGGGGGAGAAATTATTAACTCCTGCCTCCTATCCCCAGTACCCAGTCCCCTATCACCAGTCCCCTCCCTAGACAAATCAAACTGATACCAATGCCCGCGCCAATGTAGCTGAAACTTTAGGCTTGTCCAAGTTGGGGGTAAATGGGGGTTGGCGATGGGGCCTTGTTCGGTGAGTTGAATACCACCGAAGCCAAAAATTACAGCTTGCCAAATACCGCCAGCACTTGCCCCGTGAATACCGTCGTTGGCGTTACCTCTTCTATCTTCTAAGTCAACCATCAGCGCCTGTATAAATCTTTCGTAGGCGGTGGTAGATTTCCCTAAATCTGCGGCGAGGATGGCATGAATTGCCGGGCCTAGTGATGAACCATAGGTGATATCAGTGCGGGGTGCGTAATAATTCCAGTTGGTGGCTAAGGCTTTTTCGTTGTAAGGAAACTCGGCTGATGGGCGCATCAGGTATAGTAGCATTAAAACATCTGGTTGCTTGAGGACTTGGTACTGGTTAGCCTCTTCAATACCCAGAATGGTTTGCATGGAACGCTGGCGTGGTTCGTAGTCTTGTAAGTTAATATCTTTAAGTTGGAAAAATCCCTCAAATTGTTCGATTAATCCTGTTGAAGAGTCGTAGAAAAGGCAGATTTTTTTGATGATATCTTGCCAGCGTCTTTCTAACTCTGAAGTCAGTTCTAACTTATCTTCCAGTTTCCTAGCCTGTTCGGGAAAGTTACGACCTAACCAATCATAAACTTTCACCGCCTTTTCTAGATGCCATTGCACCATGCGGTTGGTGAAGCTGTTGTTATGGACAAACTCGTGGTATTCATCCGCACCAATCACGCCACGGATTTCATAGCGATCGCCTTGCTTGTTATACTCAACTCGACTACTCCAAAAAATAGCCGCATCTAGGAGAATTTCCGCACCATAATCGCGCATCCATTCATCGTCCCCTGTAACCTGCCAATATTGCCAGACAGCATAAGCAATATCTGCACTGTTATGAATTTCGCGATCGCGGCACCAAATACGCACATCTTCGCCATAATAATCATCAGGCAAAGCCCAACGCGGCGTAACTTCATCCCCAGTATCAGCACTTTCCCAAGCATACATCGCCCCCTTAAACCCGTAATGATTGGCTTTACGTCGCGCCCCGTTGATGGTATGATAGCGGTAGGTGAGTAAGTTCTTGGCTATAGCTGGTTGGGTAAATGTGAAACAAGGCAGAATGAAAATTTCCGTATCCCAAAAAACATGACCGCGATAGCCAAAGCCGGAAAGGGTTTTCGCGGGGATACTCACCTTATCATCATGGAATGGGGCGGCAATTAGCAGTTGAAACAGGTTATAGCGGACAGCAAAAGCGGCTGTAGGATCACCTTCTATATGAATGTCGCTTTTTTGCCAAACTTCATCCCAAGCTTGCTTATTAGCTGTGAGTAAGGTTGTGTAGTCGCTTAATTGTGCAAGTTTTTCCTGAGCGGCGGTGACTGGTTGATTTATCTCCCGTGAAGTAAATACCGTCACCAACTTTTCAACGGTGATGGTTTGTTGAGAGGTAGCGACAAAACTGGCGCTGATAGTGGGATAACCAGGGACGATGCTCACTTGTAACGTTGCCTCTGCACCTGATATAGTCATTTTAGCCGCCATACCGATTTCAATTTGGCTTCCACGGGTACGACTTTGCAACCAAACACCTTGATTAGTTTTACCTTGATCTAATCCTTCCCAATGATTGAAACCTTGATTTTCTGCATAGCCGTTGATACTCGCTTGAATTTCGATTGTGCAATCACTATCATGTGGCGTTAACTGGCAACGCTGCCCTAATATGTGCTGGTCTGCTAAACTAGCGAAGCGTTCAAAGTGGATATCAATAATCTTACCACTGGGACTGCGCCAACGTAGCGAACGACTCAGCAAACCTTGGCTGACATCAAGCCGACGTTCGTATTGTAATACTTCCCCCTCATCCATACGGAAGCGATCGCCATTAATCACAATCATCAACGGCAACCAATCAGGGCAATTAGCCAATTCCGTGTAAACTACAGGTACATCATCATACACCCCATGAATAAAAGTAGCTGGTACACCACGAGCATGACCCTCTTCTAAGCTACCCCTTGTACCTAAATAGCCGTTACCGATAGTAAAGACAGTACCTCTAGAGTGCAACTGCTCAGGATTAAACTTAGTTTCAGTTAATATCCAATCTTGATAAATAAAATCACGAGAAGGACATTGTGTATTCATAGTGGTTGACAGGTGACAGGTGACAGGGGACAGGGGACAGTTATCAGTTATCAGTTATCAGTTATCAGTTATCAGTTATCAGTTATCAGTTATCAGTTATCAGTTGACCAATGACTAATGACTAATGCCCCATATGCTTTGCTAAAATTTGCTCGGCTCTGGGTTTATAAATTAGGTGAAATAGACTTTCCATATATCTCACTCTAGCTTCAGTTTTTTCAGGGGACACAAAATTCCAGAAGCTGTAGATTTTTGTTAGTGCTAGTAATTGACTAGTGTGTAACTGCCAATTATATTTTTGATGAATGCGTTGACTCATCCATTGAGATACTTCTTCCCAATGTTCTGGGTGAGTATCGCACTGTTGGAAAAATGCCAAAATTTTCTTAGCTGTACCTTCTAAGTCTGTGGGATTAATTTGAAATCCATCATCTCGATCCTCTAGAATTTCACAAGAACCACCAAACTTAGTGGTGAAAGTAGGTAAGCCGGAAATCATCGCTTCTAAGATGCTACGCCCAAAGGCTTCAAAAAGGGCAAAATGGACATAAATTCCCCGATAGTCAGCAACTAAACGATAAGCTTCACCTACTTCCTTGTTAGTCAGTCGTAGCCCCAGCCAGCGAATATGTCCATGCAGATGATAATGATTAATAATGTCGTAAAGCTTTTGAATTTCCCTGGCTTCTTCTGGGTTAGTTTTCTCATCTAAATTTAACTTACTAGTAAGCAGAATTAAATTGCAGCGTTCCTGTAATTCCTGACTTTTGCCAAAGCATTCAGCCAAGCCAGTGAGATTTTTAATTGAGGTGATAGGCGTAACAGCAAAGATAGGTGGTTTATGTGGCTGGTCTAAATGACCGAAAATGTGTGAGTCTTGACGGTGAAATAGTAAATCTTGGACGTTGTTAGTTAGATGAGAGTTTCTGTCTGCTTGGCTATAGGGAAAGAAAACTTGCTCATTTACCCCTGGCGGAACCATGTTAAATTTAGGATTAAACAAGTCAATCCCATCGACTACATGATATAAATGAGGCATGGTGAAAAACTTGTAAGACTCATACTGTCCTACGCTGTCGGGTGTGCCGAAAATTTCTTGATAGGTTGAGGTGATAATAAAATCAGCCGCATTCATAGTAATTAAATCGGCGGTGAATTGAACAGAAAAATGGTAATGTTCTTCAAAGTTTTGCCAATATAAATTACTAAATAAATGTTTCGGTTTTTCTAAAGAATGGGCGATGTTGCAGTGAGTAACTTTTAAACGACGGGCAAGCAGAAAAGCCACTAAATTACCATCGCTATAGTTACCGATAATTAAATTTGGTTTACCTTGAAATTGGGCTAATATTTGTTTTTCTGCATCTAATGCAAAGGTTTCTAAATAAGGCCAGATTTCCAATTTGGATATCCAATTGTCTGTAATTTCGGGATTAAATTGTCCAAAAGGTACTCGTAAAATCCAAGCATTATCTGTATCTTGTAATTTTTCTAAGCGTAGGTTACAATAAGTTCCTTCGCAATTGGGGATGAGGCGGGTAAGAATAATTATGTGGGGTTGAATACCCAAAACTTCCAATCCCGCCAGTTTAATCTCTTGCTGTAGTTTATTTTCTAAACTCCGCGCTTGTTCTATCACGTAGATGACCTGACCCAAGGTTTCATCCCGTCCAATGACATCTTCTTGCGCTACCCAACCGTGAATAGAGACAAGGACGACACGGAAGACAGCCGGAACACGGGCAACAAATGCTTCTAAAATGGCAGGTTGGGGGCTATCTATCAGTCTATCTAACAGGTTGAGAGTTTCCAGAATACGCCCGGCTGTATTACCCCACCCTGGTTCAAAGCCGAGTTTTTGCAGGTCAATATAAAACTTTTCGTAGGGTTCTTCCGGGTGTAACCCAGACAAGAATTTAATTGCTTGATGAATTTGTTTAGCTAAGTCGATACCTGAAGGAATAGCATCCCCAATCATCAAGTTAATACCATCATAATTTAATCCACGTAATGCTAGATACAGTAACTCGACCCAATAATGGGGGTCAGCCTGCATCTGACTACACAGATAACGGTTGAGGAAGGCTAAACCTTGACCGACGTTTCTAGAGTCGCTAATACTGGGGGAAGCTTCGTAAAATGAACTGAGGTCAATTTCGAGAATATTGGGTTCGGAGGCGTTAACTAGGCGATCGCTCACATCTAGTAAAGCCTGGGGTGGCATAAAATCAAACTGGGTAAAGTCTGATGTTAGCCGCCATACCTCTTGGTGGGCAATTTTCGGACGCACTACAAACCATATACTATCCTCTGCCAAAATGATTTCGTGGGTGTATTGAATTAGTTTGCCCACCGAGGAAGAGTGATAAAAATATGTAGGCTTTTGGGCTTGGTGACAGTATTGAGAAAAAGCTTGTAGGATCTCATTTCTCAGGAAGTAACGCTTACCTGAACCATCTAATGCAAATATCAACTTTTGTAAAGCCGCTTTTTCCTCACTGTTAGCCAAAATAGGGTGAAATAGTTCGTGCATGACCACTTTCCTAACTCTAGCTGGGTCACGACCTCATTTTCTCTCTTCAACAACTGTATAGTAGGGAATAGGTAACAGGTTACAGGGGACAGGTTACAGGCTTAAAAGCTGCTGTCTATAAAGATTTGACGATTTATCAATTCCTAACCTATGTGACTACTGCTGTAATTCTCAATCATCAATGTAGAGGTACATTACCCTTGTTGACCCTTGTATGGTAGATAGCCGTTAACGCTTCTGCCTTCTAGCTAGAGGATGAGAGTTAGTTGACAGTTGACAGTTATCAGTTATCAGTTATCAGTTGTCAGTTATCATTAGTTTCTTTCCCCTTTCCCCCTTTCCCCTTTCCCCCTTCCCCTTTCCCCCTTTCCCTTTCCCCCTTCCCCAATCACTCACATCTTAAATATTTAGATAAAATTATTGTCAATTAAGGCATAATCGAGCAGTTTTTGTTATGCTGGACTAGACAATTTAAAATTTTTGAGCGCTAATTATAACGCAATACTAGTTAATTTGACAAGCTAAAATTTCGATACAATTAGTCTTGTTATCTACCCAAAGATTAATTAGGCGATCGCACTCAAAAATTGATATTTTTTTTAATGTAGAGGGTCAACGAGCTGTGCAACCAATTGTTTAGCTACGTTGGATCACAATATTGCTCACATTCCAATTTTATTTATGACTCATCATCTACCCGACACCAAAATCCCAGCACCCTGTATTGTTAACGCGGGTATCATTGTTAACAAGATAGACATGAAGCGCTTATTAGCTGACTTAGGTCGAGTCCGCTACATCTACACCCAAGAAGGTAAGTTACTGAGTGAGGGTGAAGGGGATGTGATGGAAGTATTTGTTAACCCAAAAAGGTCTACCTTAGTGGCTAACAGTTCACTTTATCTCAATGTTGCCAGCTTTGATTATCTGGAATTGAAACAGTCACCCCAAAAAGAAACTTTTTTTGATTTAATGCAGGAAGGTACTTGTTTGCGGTTGATTCCTTTATCTACACCCATACAAGAACGTCGAGAGCGCAATTGGAATGTAAGCGCGATCGAGGCGATGATGGAAGAAGTCTTGGCGGCTAGATGGGACGCAGAAATTGATGATGACTGTGGCGATGCTTTTTAATCACCGACCACTTTATACAGATTTAAATTTTGGATGAAAATTGTTTTCTGTGTCTGGGTTGTATTAATTAATCCATCTGTTGCACTTATTTGGGTAATTGGTCTTACTTGTAATTAATAAAACCAACAAGTAGAGAGCCGATATATGGTATATCTACAGGGCTAGTATTTAAGGAAATCAACCGCTTTCATGTTTGACTGTGGTTTTTTTTGATGTTTAATTATCTCAGTCTGAGTGTATAATCGTAGTTATCTGGGGAAACTACCTGATAAAAACTCTTGGGAATCATATTTGTACCACATTCTCCATCAGCATTCTCAATTCGGAAAGGTTTTTGCTGAACACAAAATATACTCGTTTTTCTCCCTTCTAATTCCCAAGGCTGCCAATCTTGATCAGAGGCATAGATGTAGGCAGGAACCTTTCTCATATCACCTATAAGAATTGTTTCACACTGACCAGGATTGATGTGAGTCCAGCCACTAGTTATCCAATCACCTCCAGAATACCAAGCTTTAGCAACAAAAGCCTTATCAGTTGAGCGACTACAAACAATTAAATCGGCTTTAGCTTCAGGTGCAACGCTGATCACCATTGGTAAAGATAATAAGCCAGAAATTAACAGGGAATTGACTACTTTCATTGTTGGTTGTGAAATACTCTTTGGTTTTGATAAGCGCTAGAATGCAATTAATTACCCAAGATTTGAGATACAAATATTGAGCAGTATAAATCCTCCCTGCTGGACGCTACAGAAGTTGCAGACAACATCTGTATTCCTTAATCAGTTAATAACTGACCCTGGGAGTTAGGTAATTAATTGTGATCTATTTAGTTGATTCATAGTTATATCCACGGCAAAATTTCTGGATTACGCAAACTTTAAAAAACTTAATGATTTAGCGATCGCGATCGCATTTGCTAAACCAATACATTTAGATACAGGACTTACGCACCAAGGTTATCTGTTGAGACAGGGTGTAGGGGGGTAAGGGTGTAAGGGTGTAAGGGTTTTAAAGATTTACACCCCTATACCCCTATACCCCTATACCCTTGCCCAAACCCTTGATTTTTCGTTTTTATGCGTAAGTCCTAAGATAAAAATAATTAACCGCCGATACACGCCGATAAAGGCCGATAAGCACAGTAGTAGGGTGCGTCAGATGTGAAAAATCCTTGAATATGTACGAAATTATTGGGGCTGACGCACCCTACAGTTAGTTTGGTTATGACAGTTGCGTAAGTCCTAAAGTAATTAACCGCCGATACACGCCGATAAGTCAAGATGTTTTCTCAGATACTTAAAGCCTTATCGCCCAGTCCCCAATCCCCAGTCCCCAGTCCCCTATATAATTAATCTTGCTTCATCACCTATTACTTTTACCTTGAGTTCTATATTTTCTTTTCAATCTCTAGCTCGGTGTAGTCAAACAAAAGCTAGAGTCGGTGTATTTTCCACTCCCCACGGTATTGTGGAAACTCCCCGGTTTATGCCGGTGGGGACGCTGGCGAATGTGAAAACTGTTACCCCAGCCCAGCTTCAGGACACTGGGGCGCAGATGATTTTATCTAATACTTATCATCTCCACCTGCAACCAGGGGAAGCCATTGTCGCTGGTGGTGGGGGTTTGCATAAATTTATGGGCTGGAATGGGCCGATACTTACCGACTCTGGTGGGTTTCAGGTTTTCAGCTTAAGCGAGATGCGGAAAATTAGCGAAGAAGGTGTAACTTTCCGTTCTCCCCACGATGGACAAATTATTAAGTTAACACCGGAACGCTCGATAGAGATTCAAAATACTTTAGGGGCTGATGTCATCATGGCTTTTGATGAATGTCCCCCCTACCCAGCTACTCGCCAAGAAGTAGAAGCGGCGACGGAACGAACTTACCGTTGGTTGGAACGTTGCATTAGCGCCCATCAGCGTCAGGATCAGGCTTTGTTTGGCATTGTCCAAGGGGGGGTATATTTGGATTTACGGGCGAAGGCTGCTAATGCTTTGACGCAGTTTGATTTACCTGGATATGCTATCGGTGGTGTGAGTGTAGGGGAACCGCCGGAGTTGATGGCGCAAATTGTCCAAGCCACAGCCCCATTGTTACCACCAGACAAACCCCGTTATTTGATGGGTGTGGGAACTTATCGGGAAATGGTAATTGCGATCGCCTCTGGTATAGACTTATTTGATTGCGTTATTCCCACCCGTTGGGCGAGACATGGGACAGCAATGGTCAAAGGTGAACGTTGGAACTTAAAAAATGCTAAGTTTCGTGAAGATTTTACGCCAATGGATGAAACTTGCCCTTGTTATGCTTGCCAAAATTTTACTCGTGCTTACATCTCTCATTTAGTGCGATCGCAAGAAATTTTAGCTTACACATTATTGAGCATTCATAATATTACCGAACTCATCCGTTTTACCCAAAAAATTCGTGAAGCAATATTAAGCGATCGCTTCCTTGAAGAATTTGGTCACTGGTTAAACGCACCAGAGATAGGGACTGGGGACTAGGGACTGGGAAATAATTGTTGAAATATGAAAAATATTAACGTAACGCGAAAGTCCCCACCCTCTCTGCGAGACGCTACGCGAACAACTTTCGTAGGGTGGGGATGAATAGCGCTTGACAACGATTGCATCTGGAATTCATTTTTCTTGGTAAAAACAAATTCCGGATGTATGACGAAACCCCAGGATTTTCTGATAGAATTGTTGGGTCTTTGCCACCAATGCCATAAGCGAAAACCAAGCTGTATAGGTAAGTGTAGCAAGAGAAAGATTTGGGTCTTGGGAACCAGGACTCCTGCCCTTGGAGGGAATGTCAGACCAAAAAAACTACGGAGTTTTTGAGGCTATCCCCGATGAATTGGGAAGCTCAGACTTCAGCCGTAGGCAAGTCTGAGTAGTTCACGATACTTCTCAATTATTAAACGCTGTGTTGGATTAGTGGATTTAAATAAATATGGAAGCAGCACTCTTACTCGCAAAATTGCCTGAAGCTTACCAAATTTTCGACCCCTTGGTAGATGTTCTCCCTGTAATTCCCGTTTTCTTTTTATTGCTTGCTTTCGTATGGCAAGCTGCTGTTGGATTTAGGTAAGTTAAGCTTTAACCAATCATTAGGACAGGTGTTTTACCTGTCCTATTTTTTATGTTTCTGCTCTGTTGATAATTCTTAATTTTTTGTAATAATTTGCATAAATTCAGTAATAATGTGTATATGGCTTGGGTAGCTTGCAGTTAACGAGGAATTAGGCAGTTATGGGTAATATCAAATTTGTTAAAGAAAATAAAGAAGTGATAGCGGCGGATGGTGCTAATCTGCGCCTGAAAGCAATAGAAAATGGCGTTGACATCTATAAATTTTTTGGCAAATTGACCAATTGTGGTGGCGCAGGTCAGTGTGGGACTTGTATTGTCGAGATAGTTGAAGGAATTGAAAATCTTTCCACGCCTACCGATGTGGAAAACAGGATGTTGAAGAAAAAGCCAGCAAATTACCGCTTGGCTTGTCAAACCTTAGTAAATGGCCCCGTCAGCGTAGTTACTAAACCCTAAAGTATTGACGGTTGAGGAAGTAAAAAAAAAGAGCTAACACTGGCATCGTTGATGCTATTCTAAAGTTGTTGACTGGAAATTAGAGAGAGGCTTCCTTGCCATGCAAGTTAATGACTTGGGGTTTGTTGCGAGCATTCTGTTCGTGCTAGTCCCCGCCGTGTTTTTAATTATTCTATATATCCAAACAGCCAGCCGCGAAGGTAAAAAAGATTAGTTAAATCAAGTTCGGCTAATTACTTACGATATGGTTGGTTTACTCGGTAATAGGTAATAGCTAATTGGTAATTGTTTTCTACCATTACCGATTACCCATTACCAATGACCAACCACAACAAAATGATAAGTTTTTAAACGGACATAACATTAATTGCTTTTTCTACAAAATAAGAAACCCCTATACCCGATGGTTAAGGGGTTTTTTATTGATCAACCGCTAAAACATTTAAGGCTTACGCACCAAAGTTATCTGTTGAGACTGGGTGTAAGGGTTTAGCTGACTTTTCACGGGATCTGGAAGACCTCTCTCCAAACCTCTCTCCTACAAGGAGAGAGGCTTTGATTTCTCCCCCTTCCCTACTAGGGAAGGGGGCTGGGGGGTTAGGTCTGTCGTTAGCTTTTCCACATGACGTGAAAAGTCAGAAGGGTGTAGGGGTACAAGGGTTTTGAACACCTACACCCCTATACCCCCATACCCCTATACCCTTGTCCAAACCCTTGATTTTTCGTTTTCATGGGTAAGTCCCAAACATTAAGCACTTGTCCTTGCTAATAATACGGGACAGGTAGCGTTGATGCGAACATAGTCTGACAGGGAAGCGCCGATGAGTCTGTCGATATCAACGAAACTTTTAGCCACTGACGGACGGCGATCGGGAGAACCGAGTAATAATAGGTCTACATTCAAATTATCTGCTAGGCGACAGATTTCTTCGCCTGGTTTACCGCTACTGATATAACAGCGAGTTTGGACACCATATTTTTGTGCTTCCGCCACTGCTGCTGCTAAGATAGGATTTTTGTCAGGGTTGATTTCTGCCGGTTCTGAGTTTTTACCCCGTAAATCTGTAGTGACGTTAGCCAACAATAATTGACTACCGGGAATACCCCGCAGTAAGAACAAAGCCAAATTTAAGCAATGTTTGGCTGCGTCGGAATTGTCCATCGCTACCATGACACGCTTAATTCTTTTAACATAGATGTCATCTTTCACCAACAACATGGGGCGAGAAGACAACTGGAAGACATACTGACTCACAGAGTTCGATAAAATTGATTGCAGACGCTTGAGTCCCCGTGAACCCATAATAATTAAGTCAGCGTCAATTTCATCCGCTACCTGACAAACCACATCTTTAGGATCGCCTTGGCGCAAAATTGAAGAAACCTGGCTAGGATCTAAATTCAAAGTTTGAATTGCATTCGCCAGAATTTTGCCGCCTTCCTCCCATTTATCTGTCATCGCCGATGATGTAGTTTGGGGAGTAACTACGTGCAGAACTGTCACTTTTGCAGATTGGATTGATGGCACTTCTTTTAAAGTTTTGAGCATCTCTTCTGCGTGTCCCAATCCAGAAACAGCGAGCAAAATCTTTTCTATCATCGTTAGTTCTTGTTCTTAAGGTTGATTGATTTTTAATTTTTGTTCTAGGTTCGGATGAATTTTTCATCACGTAGCTCAACAACCTAGTATTTAGGCTAGCACAATTCAAATTTTTAGCTATTAGTAATTAACACTCAAAATCATAAATCTTTTCAATGTGTTAATCTTTGTTCTCATTTGCTTGTGCTTTGTCGCTCTACTGTTTAACTAGGTTCCGATAATTAAGCTTACTCTCAATATTGCCTGATGCACTTCACAATTAATGATAATATTTATGATTTTTAACGTATATTAAATATTTTTAATTAGAAAAGGGTTAAGTATTGCAAAGATAAGGCTTTAATGATGCTCCCTGATAATGAAGCCTCTCATGTATTTACGGAGATGATACCCATATCAATAGATTTCTTTTATATTTAAAATAGACAAAAAGAATTATGATTGTAATAAGTAGTTTTTAACTGCTGTGTTTTGACTTTAATCAGTAAAGTTAGCTTTTACGAATTTTTATATAGTTAAATGAGACGAATATATAAATTTATGTAAATTAGTTGAGCTTGTTGGTTAACCAAACTGAGCAGTTTTGGGCAATTAGGCGATCGCTAGATGATAATCAGAGTTAGTATGGAAGCGATCGCCAGAGCATCACTAATATTTGAGGATTTATCGCTGCATCCACTGATTTTCGCCTAATTCGTTAATCATTGCGTAAATCCCGAATCAAATGATAACTCTTCACACATAGCTGTAAATATTCATACTGACGCACAATACTAACAGCCATATTACACAAAGGAACGCAGAGAAATCTCTTTGCGCCCTTTGCGTTTAAAAACCTCAAGCTACATCTGGCAATAAACCATTATGCTTGAGCAAAGAAACCGTACTCGGTTCCCGTCCCCGGAACTCCTCAAACACCTCCATTGGATGTTTGCTACCACCAAGCGCTAACACAGTATCTCGATAACGCCTACCTGTAGCTTTTACAGCCTCCTCATTTTCCAGACCAGCATCTTCAAAAGCCGCAAAAGCATCAGCACTTAATACTTCAGCCCACTTGTAGCTGTAATATCCCGCCGCATAACCACCTGCAAAGATGTGTCCAAAGGCGCACAAGAAAGAATCCTCCGGTAACGGCGGTAAAACGGTAGTATTCTCAGCTACACGATGACGCACATCGGCAGCAGTTTCATTACCACCTGGACGATAACGAGCGTGTAATTCTATATCTACACTACTAAAGTGGAGTTGCCGTAAGATAGCGCTACCACTCATATAATTACGTGCCGCCAGCAGCTTTTGATAATAATGTTCTGGGAGAGGTTCGCCAGTTTCGTAATGTTTAGCCAAGCTAAACAAGGTCTGACGCTCATAACACCAGTTTTCCATAAACTGGCTTGGTAGTTCCACAGCATCCCACTCTACATTATTAATGCCTGCGGCCCCGGTGTAGTTAACCTTGGTGAGCATATGATGTAACCCATGACCAAATTCATGGAATAGGGTTTCCACTTCGTAGAAGGTCATCAAGCTGGGTTTACCATCCACTGGTGGAGTTTGGTTACATACCAAATACGCCACAGGTAAGCGCACAGAAGTAACACCATTTTCCGTGATTTTGGCACGGTTGATACAGGTATCCATCCATGCACCGCCACGCTTTTCGGCGGGACGACTGTAGGGGTCGAGGTAGAAATAGGCAATGGGGCTACCGCTTTCATCAGCAATTTGGAAATAACGCACATCCTCATGCCAGACTGGGGCTTGACCATCGGCTGGGGTGACGGTGATACCAAACAACCGATTTACAAGTCCAAATAAGCCGTCTAGAACTTGGGGTAGGGGGAAGTAAGGACGCAGTTCTTCGGCGGTGAAGGCAAACTTTTCTTCCCGTTGACGTTCTGCCCAAAAAGGAATATCCCAATGTCGTAATTCTGCGGCTTCTGGCGCACCTTTGCTAGCAGCAAACGCTTTGAGTGCTTCTAAATCTTTCACGGCTGCGTCGTAACTAGCACTGCGTAATTCTTCTAACAGTGCTTCCACCGCTTCCACATTAGAAGCCATTTTACTAGCCAAGCTCAACTCAGCATAATTTGGGAAAGCTAATAAATTCGCTAATTCTTGCCGCAGTTCTAAAATTCGTTCGATGAGTGGGTTGTTATCTAACTCACCAGATGAGGCGCGGGTAATAAAAGCTTTGTAGAGCTTTTCTCGTAAATCGCGCCTTGTACTATGCTGCATGAAGGGGTTGTAGCTGGGGATGTCTAGTGTAATGCGCCAAGGGCCATTTTCTGGTGTGGCGTTTTCTTCACCAGCCGCCCTTGCTGCTTGTGCGGCTAAACTAAGTAAACTTTGGGGTAAGCCGTCGATTTCTGCTTTAGTTGTGAGGGTGAGGCTAAAGGCTGTGGTGGCATCAAGCACATGGTTAGAGAACTTAGTCGAAAGTTCTGCTAATTCCATTTGAATGGCATTGAAACGTTCCTTTGCTTCGCCTTGTAAGCCCACACCGGATAGTTCCGCATCCCGAATAGCTGCTTCCACAATTCGCTGTTGGGCTGAGTCTAAAGTATCCCAACTATCGCTGGCGCGGAGTTGTTTAAAAGCGTTGTAGATGGGTTGGCTTTGTCCCAACTGGTTAATAAACTGTACAACCCCAGGTTGTACCGCTTCATGGGCTGCACGTAGTTCTGGGCTATTTTTCACACCCATTAAATGGTTCACTATGCCCCAACTCCAAGTCAGCCGTTCGGTTAACTTTTCTAGTGGTTCAACTAAGCCCTGCCAAGTAGGCTGTATGTTAGCTTCCAAGGTGGTGAGTTCTTGTTCAAGTTCTGCCAATAGCTGTTGAAAGGCTAGTTCTACTTGTTCTGGCTGAATTTGGGTGAATGGAGGTAAGCCAGAACCTGTGAGTAAGGGATTATGAGTAATGGTGGTATTTGCACTCATGGTTAAATGTGAGCCGCATGAAATGGGTAACTATATTCTTCTAATGTAGCGATCGCAGCCAGATTTCGGCTTGCCATAATGCCAAAATGCCCAGAAAAATCATCTTAGTAACTATAAGCACTGAAGCAAAAAATGGTAGGCTCACTGTTGTAGCTGTGTGTAGGAGTTTTCCTGTGACTCAAGTTATTCAGGATTTATCAGCACCCGACTTAGTGACCACCCTTGAAAACAACATATTTGCAATTTTTACATACTATGCCCAAGCTAACAATACTGAGTTTTACTTTGGCTCTAATATGATTCGTTTTGTGACTGGGGTAGCTACTCCACTTTTGAATGGTGTTATCCGTACCCAGTTGCAACCACAAGAAATAGATACAACCATTAGGGAAACGCTTGAATACTTTAGTACCAAGCAACTACCGATGTTATGGTGGACGGGGCCAGCAACTCAACCACCTGATTTGGGTAAGTATTTAGAAGCCCAGGGATTAATTAATGTAGGGATATTGTCGGGAATGGCGATTGATTTATCGGTTTTACCGCCAGAAACACCTGTGAAGGCTGATTTCGTGATTACAACCGTTAGTGATCAACAAAGTTTAAAATATTGGACAGAAATAGTAGCGATCGCTTTTGAAATTCCTGATACACAATGGGATGCCTTTTATAACTTAGAGTTAAGCCTGGGTTGGGAATCAAAAACATTTATCCGCTTTATTGGTTATGACAATGATTTACCCGTCGCCACCTCAGCATTATACTTAGATGGACAGGTAGCTGGGCTTTATTATGTCGCCACACGCCCAGAAGCACGCAGAAAAGGTTTTGCTAAAGCAATTGTATTAGCTGCACTATACAAAGCCCGGAGTCTGGGATACCTTGTAGCTACATTGCAAGCATCACAGATGGGAATCAATATATATCGCCAGATAGGATTTCAGGAGTACTTTCCAGTCACAATATATTCGGTAGCAGATTAACAGCACAATATGCAGTGTCAGAAATTGGCTTTGTTATATCATGTCCGCTTAAATACTTATCATATATTGGGGGCTGGTAATAGGTAATGGGTAATCGGTAATGGCTCGCAACAATTACCTATTAGCTATTACCAATTACCGACCAAAACAACCATATTATAAGTAATTAGCCGAACTTGATATTACGCAAAAGTTCAGTTTCGTTACCACAGGATTGAGTTTCGTTACGAATACAATTGATTTCGTTACCACGCGGTTCAGTTTCGTTACCAAACGAAAATTTAGACCATATAGTCAAATTTATTTAACTAACCGCTTGACCTCAAACCCACGCAAACCTTCCGGTTCTTCATATTCAACCTTGACATCTTGAACCACAGCAGCCGGCGGCCCTACATGACACCAACGTACCATTTCTTCTACAATTTCCCGCGCCCCTTCAAAAACTGCTTCTACACGTCCATCGGGAAGATTTCGCACCCAACCAGTTAACCCTAATTGGCTGGCGGTATCAACCGTGGCATAGCGATAGCCTACCCCTTGCACTCTCCCAGCAATGAAGACATGAGCGCGAACGAGCTGCGACTGTGGTGTAGAATTTGGCATTGACCTATCTATTGTTTACGATTACCAGTCTACATTGTTTGTGAATCAAGAACGGATTTTTTCTATTGAAATCTGCTAATTTTAAATTCCCAATTCTGCACTGCTTATGTCTGAACTACCACCACTGAATACCGATACTATCTGGGGTATTCTCAACGATCAAATCGATGACGCTACAGTTATGCAATTAGTTTGGTACTATTTGGGCTACCGCTATGACTCGGCGACAGCTAAATGGGATAATAGCTCAGTGGCTCCAGAATGGCGAGATGAGTATCCAGAACCGCCAAATTTTCTCGACAGCCGCCCAGCGACGATGAAATTAACTCGTTCAATTCCTCAACAATACAAACAAATCACCAAAGAGAAACTTGGTTTTAAGGGTTACAAAATTGGCACTTTTACACCAAGAGAAACTCGGAGAGCGACTGCTGCTAATTGGTTATTAAGTTATTTGCAGCAAAAAATTGATCAGGGTGCATAATTGTTGGTAATAGCGATATGCTAGGTATCCATTACCTAGCTTTTTTACTGTTTATTACCACAGAGACACAAAGGCACAGAGAAAAAATATTTAGATTTTTATTCTATTTTAAAAGTATTATAGCAGATGGTAGGCAATGCCCAACCTCAGTTTAAACTGCTTCTTGAATAAGAAAAATATTGTTGATATAAGACATTGGTATATATTCGATTAATAACATCATATTTAATGTTAGGTATTGAGTTTTTGGTAAAAATTGATTATTTGAGATTATCTATCTAATGATAGTAGACAATACAAAACAGTTGAAACATCAGCTTTGAGAGAAATTGATTACCAATAAATAAACTATTGATATATGTAAGCATACATCTCTTGATAGAGGAAGAGTTGCATAATTATTTCCGATGACCGATTTGCAAATTGATTAATAATTTAGAAAATATTTAATATCCGCATTATATATTTTACATAATTTTATGGCAAAGCCCATTGAATTTAATCTATTTGCACCATATAACAAAGGCGCTGCCTTAATTGGTTCTTTTTCTGATTGGCAAGAAATACCAATGGAAAAAGGAGATGATGGTTATTTTCGGACAACTGTTGAATTAGAAGACGGTACTTATCAATATAAATTCCGTGTTCAGACAAAATCATGGTTTTTTGAAGCAGACCAATGGGTAGATGTTACAGACCCCTACGCCACTAATATTGATGAATTAAGTGGCAAAGATAACGGCATTGTCACCATCAAAGATGGTGAAAGAATCGTTGATACTTATGTTTGGCAACATGATGATAAACCTTTACCAGCAGACCATGAATTAGTAATTTATGAATTACACGTTGGAGATTTTTCCGGCGGAGAAGATGACCCCTATGCAAGGGGCAAATATAAACACGTGATTGAAAAGTTAGATTATTTGTGTGACTTGGGTATCAATGCTATTGAACTATTACCTGTAAAAGAATATCCTGGTAATTATAGTTGGGGTTATAATCCTCGCTATTTCTTTGCTACTGAAACCAGTTATGGTTCTACGGCTGAGTTAAAAAACTTAGTTGATGAATGCCATCAACGGGGTATTCGCATCATTATGGACGGGATTTATAACCATTCAGAAGCATCCAGTCCGTTAACACAAATAGACCATGATTATTGGTATCACCATGAACCCCGTGACCCTGACAATAACTGGGGGCCTGAATTTAATTACGAACATTATGATGAAAATTTAGACATTTACCCAGCAAGAAAATTTACTGGTGATACAGTCCGATTTTGGGTGAAAGAATACCATATAGATGGCATTCGCTATGATGCGGCGCGGCAAATAGCCAACTATGATTTTATGCACTGGATTACGCAGGAAGCAAAAAATACTGCTGGTGCAAAACCCTTTTATAATATTGCTGAACACATCCCAGAAACAACCAGCATCACTAATGTAGATGGGCCAATGGATGGATGCTGGCATGATAGTTTCTACCACACAATTAAAGCCCATATCTGCGGTGATAGTTTTGATTTAGAAAACCTTAAAGATGTAATTGACCCCAAGCGTCAGGGCTTTTTGGGTGCGACAAATGTAGTCAATTATCTCACAAATCATGACCATGACCATATTATGGTCGAGTTGGGTAATCGAGAAATTTTCCATGAGGAAGCTTTTAGAAGGGCTAAACTAGGCGCAGCTATTTTGATGACAGCCGTAGGTGTGCCTTTAGTTTGGATGGGTGAAGAGTTT
Source organism: Anabaena azotica FACHB-119 (assembly GCF_014697625.1). GTDB lineage: Bacteria > Cyanobacteriota > Cyanobacteriia > Cyanobacteriales > Nostocaceae > Trichormus > Trichormus azoticus_A. The sequence continues at coordinate 59,718 of NZ_JACJSG010000036.1, forward strand.
GGCGAATATAAACCCAAGCAACAAGACCAAGCTAAAATTGATTGGACATTGTTAGGCAATGACCTGAATCGTAGTTTATTTGACTACTATAAAGGACTGATTGCTTTGCGTAAGAGTAATCATGCCTTGTATACAGAAAATATTGACTTCATCCACGAAAATGCAGAAGCTAAGGTATTAGCCTACAGTCGTTGGAATGAAGAAGGTTCTCGTGTGGTAGTGGTGGCAAATTTCTCCGAAACCTTCTTAGCTGGTTATCATGTCCCCAATTTTCCCTCCGGTGGTACATGGCATGAGTGGACTGGGAACTATGATGTGGAAGCTGGTGATGATGGCATCATGACTGATATCGGCCCTTATGAAGCTAAGGTGTTTGTTTGGCAGTAGAAAGACTGCTGAGTGCTGAGTAGTGTCATGGTCTTGGTGGGCATTGCCCACCCTACTTTTATTTCAGTATATACAGCATATTTTGGGTAGATGAGGTACAAGTGTAGAACCCAAAACCAAGTAGAGACGTTACATGTAACGTCTCTACAGTATTTCACGAATATCGAAACTGCTGTAAATAAAAGTTGCAGGAAACAACTGACAAGGGCAGCGCGGTAGAATTAAATAATGTCTAGTATTTTTGACTTAACTCCTGAATTTGCGTTGTACATTTCCTCTACAATATGGATGGTCAATACGCTCGCAATATCATTCAGGGAATCTCAAGAACTTTTCTATGCACAATAAATTAACTAACGCCAATATTGAAAATTATCACATTCTATTAACTCCGAACGAAGTAAAAGCAAAGTTGCCATTAACCGCAGATGCTGAAAAAACTGTCTTGCAGTTCCGAGATGAAATAGAAAAAATCTTAGATTTTCAAGATAGACGCAAGTTTATCGTAGTTGGGCCTTGTTCGATTCATGACCCTAATGCAGCGCTAGAATATGCCCACAAGTTAAAAGCTCTAGCCGATCGCGTCCAAGATAAGCTACTGTTAATCATGCGGGTCTATTTTGAAAAACCCCGCACTACCGTAGGTTGGAAAGGTTTAATTAATGATCCAGAAATGGATGATTCCTTCCTTGTAGAAAAGGGTTTACTGCTGGCTAGAGATTTACTGATCAAGCTGACTGAGTTAGGATTGCCCACAGCTACGGAAGCGTTAGATCCCATCGTACCACAATACATTGGTGAGTTGATTACTTGGGCAGCGATCGGCGCACGTACTACAGAATCGCAAACTCACCGGGAAATGGCAAGCGGTCTTTCCATGCCTGTAGGTTTTAAAAATGGCACTGATGGTAATATTCAAGTGGCTTTAAATGCGTTACATTCTGCTAGAATGCCCCATAATTTTTTAGGTATTAACCCTGAAGGACAAGTAAGTATATTTGAAACTAAAGGTAATGCCTATGGTCACGTAATTTTGCGGGGAGGTAATCAGCCTAATTTTGATGCGGAGAGTGTTAAGGAAGTAGAAAATAAATTAAAAGAGGCTAAGTTACATTCTAGAATTGTTATTGATTGTAGTCATGGTAATACTAATAAGAATTACAAGTTGCAATCTGCTGTGTTAGAGAATATTGTCCAACAAATAGTTGATGGCAATACATCAATTGTGGGGATGATGTTAGAGTCAAATTTATCCGAGGGTAATCAGCCTATTAACTGTAAACGGGAAGAATTAAAATATGGTGTTTCTGTAACTGATCCCTGTATTGGTTGGGAGGAAACAGAAAGGATTATTTTGGCTGCTTATGACAAGCTGAGGTAATTAGTTTGTAGTAAGGACTAAAGTCCTTACTACAAACCTCGAATTGCTCTACAAAATCGTACCGATTTCTTTGAGATAAACTCTTGTGAATGGTTCCTCTGCGCCTAAAGTGTAATCTTCTATTAACCCTTTGCGCCGAATGGAAACACTGTTTTCTTTTTTAATCACGACGGTGGAACCATCGATGACATCCCGCGCTAACATCATTTCTGTTTCAGTGGGATCTTCTAACACTACTAGATTACTGCCGTAATAAAACATCCCGTCTTCTGCGAGAATATCTTGGGGATATTCTGCTATTAATAAATCGAGTTTGGGATTACGCAGCAAACTTTGGATGTTGCTATTGTAATCTTCGCGCAGGACTTTTTGCGATCGGTTGACGAAAACTCCATCACGACAAACTGCACCTATTGTCCATTCTGGATGTTGCAGGAGAATGTGGTCAATTGTGGTTTGCAGTTCCTGTACGGTTATTTTGTTAAAAGTGATAATCGGGATTCTGGCATCTACACCAGAGGCAAAAAAGGTTTCTAAAATGTGGGAAGGTACGTCAACACTATCACCTACAGCCGGGTTTAGGTGCATCATTACGCCTGGTGCGGCGTTGATTTCGATGATGGCAAAGTTACCCTCTTTCCAAGATTCGGCAAGGCTTTCGGTCATGACATCAATACCCAGACAAGTGAGGCGAAAATATTGGGCGATATCTTGCGCCAGGATGATATTGTCATCATGAATGGTGTGGGTGGCATTGATGCTCATCCCTCCGGCGGAAAGGTTCGCAACTTTCCGCAAGTGAACGGTTTCGCCTTTATCAAGGACTGTTTTTAATGACAGGCGCTGTTCTTCTAGATAGTGTTCCATCGCATCATCGACGATGATTTTACTCATCGGTGATGTGGGAGTATCTAAACGCGCCGGTTTGCGGTTTTCTCGCTGAATTAATTCCCAAATGGTTGAGTCGCCATCACCTATGACTGATGCGGGATGGCGTTCTGTGGCGGCGACAAATCGACCGTTAACACACAACAAACGAAAATCTTTGCCTTTGATGCTTTGTTCGACAATTATTCTTGTGGGTTCGTTGTCGGGAATGGCGGCTAATGCTCTATCGTAAGCTTTTTCTAGTTCATCTCCATCTTGTACGTCTGCGGTGACACCAATTCCTTTATGTCCCACTACTGGCTTGACTGCTACTGGATAACCAATGTCTCTGGCTACTTGTCTGGCTTCTTTTTCTGAGTAAACAATTTCACCTTGGGGGACGGGAAAACCCAAGGTGTTGAGAAATGCTTTGCAGTCGTCTTTACGGGTGGTAAAGTCAGAGTCAATATGGCTGTCGCAGTTGAAGGTTGTGGCTACACCCCGGATATGTTTTTTTCCCCAGCCGTATTGCATTAGCCCTTCATCCCACAGGTAGAATGTGGGTATACCTTTTTCGTAGGCTGTCCGTAATAAGGCGTAGACTGTGGGGCCGCCGTAAACAGATTGACGGAATCTATTTTGCAAGGTGACAAGCTGGTCATCCCAGAAAAATTCATCGTCTTGGGTGATGGCTTCAAACCAGTCCCAAACTAGGTAGACTACTGATCTAATTGTGCGTTCGTGCAGTGCTTGCACGGCAATTCTTGAGTAGCGATGACCTACGGTCGGTCGGAGACCATCGCCACTTTTTACACTCCAGCGATTCAGGTGTAAATTCATGTCTAATTTGCCCACTTCGGATACTGTTTGGGCAAATAAGTGAGCATAGGTTTCATGGTTTTGGTCGCGCAGATGGGGATAGCGATCGCCTACTTTCGTTACATAATCTCCAATAGGTAAAGGCTCTCTATCTGGCACTACCGCAAAATCAAATACTAGCGCCCCCGTATCCAAACTAGGGTTAGGCCCTGCATAATACCGATAGTTGAAGAGATCAAATACATCTGTCTTTCTGGCATTAATGCGGACTAATTCGGTGCTTGTTTCCTGAACCATTGATGCTAAACCTCTGGCTAAACACCTCTAAATTTAACGTTTATTTCAACTAATGAACCTTAACCATCGAAGATTACTTAGATGATAATTTTGACTGTAATTAATTTACAGTCTGACTGTTTGAAGTTAACTTTACTCATCAGCATTTTCAACTATCGTAAGGCATAATTACACTAGTATTTAGCTCAGTATCTTGTCCTGAGTCCTGTCAACCGTCAACAAAAATATAACCTTTGAAGGGTGTAAGGCTGGTCAAAAATTTATATAAAGAAAAGGATGGTTACGAGAGACAGTCAAGTTATGAATAGCACACAAACTGACCTCAGAGACGAAATTAGACAACTTGCAGAAGAAGCTTTTCACATGAAACTGATTTCCGGTCACGGAGATGGCCCGGATATAGAAGAATACCAAATTGTTTATCAAGGTAAACCCAGACATCTGCCGTTAGAACAAGCAAGGTTTTTTTTGATGAACCTTCTCTACAGAAACCGCGTTGTCTAAACAGGTTGAATTAAATTTTTACTTTCTGCTGACTTGAAAGCATTTTTGATGGAATTTAGGCAAATAAATATTCCAGTAATAGGTAATTAATTGGCAAGATTACCTATTACGAATTAAATCTATATATGTATTAATTGGTAATTATTGACTATTTTATCAATATTTTTTACAAGAAAATTCAGCAATTCTCTACCTAGCTTATCTATCGGATGGGCGATTTGATACCTATGAATGTCATGCTTTATTGATAATACATAAATGAATTTATTTTAGGAGTTATTATGGCTGCGGCTGAAAATAAACGGCAGTTGGTAATTATTGGTGGTGCAGAAGATAAAGAAGGTGATTCGCAGATATTACGGGAGTTTGTCCGACGGGCAGGTGGTACAAAAGCTAATATTATAATTATGACTGCGGCGACAGAGCTACCAAGAGAAGTAGGAGAAAATTATATTAGAGTTTTTGAACGCTTGGGTGCGGAAAGCGTGCGGATAGTTGATACAGAAACTCGTGAAGATGCTGCTTCATCGACTGCATTGGAAGCAGTTAGTAAAGCAACAGGTATATTTTTTACAGGCGGAGATCAAGCCCGCATTACTAGTATTCTTAAAGGAACTGAACTGGACAAAGCAATTCACGAACGCGCTGCGGAAGGTATAGTTATTGGTGGTACTAGTGCCGGCGCGGCTGTTATGCCGGATAAAATGATTGTTGTTGGTGATTCAGAAACCAATCCTCGTTTAGAGATTGTAGAAATGGGGCCTGGGTTGGGTTTTCTTCCAGGCGTAGTTATTGACCAACATTTTTCTGAACGCGGACGGTTGGGACGCTTAATTACAGCCTTAATTAGAGAACCTGTTGTCTTAGGATTTGGGATTGACGAGAATACAGCTATGGTTGTGACTGACAACCAAATTGAAATTATTGGGCAAGGTTCAGTCACAATTGTCGATGAATCAGAGTCCACATACAACAACATGGATGAAATTCTCAGAGATGAAGCCTTAGCAATTTGTGGCGCAAAACTGCACATTTTGCCACATGGTTTTAAATTTGACCTGAAAACCCGCAAGCCTATTTTAAATAATGGTGTTGCGGTGGATGCTGTACCTGTTGCTTCTGCTAGTTAACGTGAGTTCGACCAGTGCGGTTTTGACCTCACCCCCAACCCCTCTCCTACAAGGAGAGGGGTGTAAGACGGTGATTTTTTCGTTTCTCCTCCCTCTCCTCGTAGGAGCTACAGTGTACACACAAGTCATATAAACTTGTCCCACGGCGTTTTGATCCCCCCTAACCCCCCTTAAAAAAGGGGGGAAGCTCTCAAAGTCCCCCTTATTAAGGGGGATAATGGGGGATCAAATGATCTGTTTGGCTCAACATAGAGATGTGTGTACACCGTAGCCTCGTAGGAGAGGGAGGTTGGGAGGGAGAGGTTCATCGAACTCACGTTAGTTAGTGCTGGGGACTGGCGACTGGGAAAGGTTATCAACTGTATTTAGGGGATAACTTTTCATTAATCAAAAGAAACTTTTTGTGTTGACGGTTAACTGTTAACCGTCAACCGTCAACACATTTCTAATTTACAACTTGACTGCCGTGGCTGCGAGGATCGTCTTGACTACTGATAGGTGCAACTGGGGCGGAGACTTTAGAAACTTTTCCACTAGCTTGAGCATAGGGTAAAGCGGAACCAGTTACTAAGGCTTCTAAGTTATTAGCCATAATTGTACGCGGTTGATCGCCGATCGCCTGAGCTAAACTTTCCCCTGCTTTGTTTAAAAATACAAAATGGGGAATACCATCCACCCGATATTTGAGCATTTCTGGCAACCACTTAGTATTATCCACGTTCAGCATGACAAAATTCACCTTGTCTGCATACTGTTCTTCCAATGCGGCGATATCTGGAACCATTTTTTGGCAGACAGTACACCAGTCAGCATAAAACTCTACCATTGAAGGCTTACCGTTGCTAATCGCCACTTCCAGAGGTGTGGAAGCTTGATTTAACTTTTCTAGGGAGACAGCAGTTGTTTCCGTCCGTAATCCTAAGAATAAAGCCACGCCGAGAGCGATCGCCACAATAGCAATCAAAAAGTTTCTCAACCGCTTTCCCGCCGTAGTTTCTCGCTTACTAGGTGAATCTGTAGTCATAACAAAATTTATTAAATCTTATTAAGTAATCTCATTTTTAGTGTAACTGACTATTGACAGTTGTCAGTTGACAGGTGACAGGTGACAGGTGACAGGTGACTATTGACTATTGACTACTGACTATTGACTAATGACTATTGACTATTGACTAATGACTATTGACTAATTACGCTACAACAGAGAAAGAAACAACTCTGCTAAATCTGTGAAAAAACGAGTTACTCTCACCTTCCCCAAACGTGCTATACAAATGCCAGTGACTTATGTGCTGGCGAAGGATTTTAATGTGGCTGCAAATATTATCCGCGCTCAGGTTGCGCCTAATCAAATTGGCAAACTGGTGGTGGAATTGTCGGGAGATATTGATCAGCTAGATGCGGCTATAGAATGGATGCGATCGCGCCATATTCATGTATCTCTTACTTTAGGGGAGATTGTGGTTGATGAAGATGTATGCGTTCACTGCGGTTTGTGTACTGGGGTTTGTCCGACAGAAGCGTTGACTTTACACCCAGATACCTATAAGTTAACCTTCACGCGATCGCGTTGTATTGTCTGTGAGCAGTGTATACCTACCTGTCCTGTACAAGCAATCTCCACCAATCTTTAACTTAATTGGAACACATCGGCGATTACACTATCATCACCCAGCAATCTCTCCTTTGCGGGAGAGTCATAAACAACCAATATTGAAGGTACACCGGAGATATCATCAAATAATGTTATCCCTTCAGCATGGTCATTGCGATCGCCATAGGCAATTTCTTGGAATAACTTCGGTCTATTGAGAATATTTTCTTGTAAATTCACACCGTTTTCTAACCGATAAATTTGGACTGGCCCATCTAAATCCATAGTTGGGCCAGCTAAAATCAACAAGTCTTTATCGACTACACACAAATCACGAATTCCCAACCCATTCAACCAAACAAAATATTTTTTATACCCTTGTTTTTTTTCGCCAATCTTGCCTAATTTCATCAAACCAGAGCTAGAATCTTCTAACTCGATTTCTAAAATTATTGCCCAACCACGCAACACAGGCCCGCGCAAACCCAGAAAAACCTTATTTTCATAAACCGCCAAACCTTCAACGTCAAAGCCGTTATCTTTCCCTGGAATCGCAGCTTCCACAAAAAAACCTAAATGCGGATCATCAGCCAAAGCCGACATCAAAATATTTCCTTGCTTTGTTAACTCTAATTTTGCTGCAATTAACTGCTGATTGGGATTGTTTGGATGAGGACAAGATTTATACAATTGCCCATTGACAAGGGGAATCCTGCCCAAAACGTAGCGGTTTCCTTCTGAGGCAACTTTTGCTAATCGAGAAATATTTTCCTCATCAGTTTTGTCTGATTTAACATTTTTACGTTTGTAGCTATGAGAACCAACAAACCACAAGTAATTATCAGCATAGGCTAATCCTTCAATATCAATCTCTTCATCTTCTGGTGCTGGTAAATCGATAAATTCTGCTACCCTAAATTGTTGGTGGTTCGTAAATTTACCGCTATCAGCCAAAGATAAACGCTCAATTGTGGTAGTTTCATCTGAACCCAACCATAAATGCTGATTTTGAGTCAGTAATACAGCCGAAATATCTTCTCTATGCTTCTGAAAACTATTAGTAAATGTCAGCGTCACTTTCTGAAGTTGCTGTAAGTCTACCATCTCATCGAACCTCTGAGGTTAGGGATATAACTTTTCATGGTATCTGGAAAACCTCTCTCCAAACCTCTATCTTAAAAAGAGACTGGCTTTAATTTCTGCAAAAATATCTTTATTTGTAGTATCCGTAGTATGAGTAATGCCCACTGTATCATGATTTTGATGAGTAATACTCACCCTAAGTATATTTTACAAACCACGTATTAATTCTATATCTAGAATTGAGCTTAATTATACTTACAAAGAAGGATTTACTCGAAAAAAACATATCAAAAGATAGATAGCAAATTTTCACTAATCCTATTATTTGCTATCATTCAATAACCTGCTTAAATAAATAATTACTATCAATGATGAAAGTAGCTACAGAAACCAAAGTAGAAACGCTTGGAGATTATGCTTACGAAGCTATTCAAAAACACTTTAAGAAAACCCTAAAGTGGGAAAAAGCTGTTAAGAAAGATGAAGACCCAGAAGCATTACACCAGATGCGAGTAGGGATGCGTCGGTTACGTACAGCTATTAGCAGATTTGGTATAGCCTTAAATTTGTCGAAACCAGCCAATGATAAAAATATTGGTAAAATTGCCCGTCGTCTTGGTAATCTACGAGACTTAGATGTTTTAAAAGAAACTTTAGAAACCACTTATCAGCCAAATTTACCCCAAAAAGAACAAAAAACCCTACAAAAAGCCTTTGATGCTTTAAGTAAACAAAGAGAAAGCGCTTTAGAGAAAACCCTAGAAACCTTGAAAGATGAATCTTATAAGTCTTTAAAACAGACATTAGAAGACTGGTTAGAAAAACCTAGTTATCAACCATTAGCATCTTTACCAATTAAGCAAGTATTACCAGATTTGTTATTACCAGAAGTCAGCACTTTCTTACTGCATCCTGGGTTATTAGTAGGAACTCATGTTGTAGAATCTGAGGTAAAAATTCGCACTGACTGGAAAGCCGATAAAGTAGAAGAACAATTAACAACAAAAGGCGAGACTATTCACAGTTTGCGAAAACAAGCCAAGCGTGTGCGCTACCAAATGGAATTATTTACTGAGTTATATAGTGAAGCTTACGCGGCATATATTACAGAAGTCAAAAGTATCCAAGACATTCTAGGTAATATTCAAGACAGCATGGTTATGGGTGAGTGGCTGGTAGAGGTCTTTAAGTCAGAACTGAATGATGAATTACCAACTCTGGCTAAATTAGTCGCAGAAAATCGCTTTCATTGGTGGCAACAATGGCAACCTTTACAAGAAAAATACCTAACAGCCGAAAATAGGCATAACTTTCATATGACAATATTACAACCTGTTTAGTCAGTTGTCAGTTGTCAATGCTATCTCCATCATCCAACCCTGGGGTACAAGAGTCATAATCAAACTAAATGTAAGGTGCGTCAGCACCAATAATTTCCTACACATTCAAGGATTTTCCACATCTGACGCACCCTACCCCAAGTGCCATATCAAAATCGGCAAATTAACAATCAAATACATGGAAAAGTTACTAGTCATTAGTTAATTAACCAATGACTAATGACTAATGACTAATGACTAAATTATTCTTCCTCTGGTATGATTTGATTAATGCTGATAACCCAAGGGATGCCTTGGTTAACTGGCGAACTAATACTAATTTTTGCTTGGTTAGCAAAGCGCTTCAACTTATTAGCTAAGTAAGGAACTACCATCATGATATTTTGGTAGCTTTCGATATCATGACAGACCATAATTAGCATGAGAATGCCGCCATTTACTTTAAAATACCAATGGCAACTGGATAGTAAAATCCGTACCGTTTGCTTACAAGCTAAATAAAAGCTTTTCTTCGTCGTCTCTTCTAATTGACTAAGTAATATTTCACTAATTAGCGTTGTTTTATGAGTAGGAAAATCATCGGGGGAGAGATATGGTTGTTTCATAGAACTTCACCCTTATTTTGTAGAGTAAAATACTGATGTAAACTGAACAACTAAGAGATGATTATAGAGTCATCTTTAGTTACTAACTTACATGAGGTGGAAAAATTGCTTAGTGTGAAATCCGTTCACTCTCATACAACTGTTTTAAGTTGAGTTTCTCTAGTCTCTCATTTTCAACAGATTTCTTTAGCAATCACTCAACAAAAATCAACATTGGTTATGCGGTTACATCTTGTTTTTTTTAGTATTCAACCTAAACATCAATATCACCATCCCCTTACAGGTTGAGTTCCTTCATTAGTCAATAGTGGAGATATGTAATAATTACCTAAACTCCTCTACGTTAGGCAGAATAAATTAACTTGAGTTCGACAAGCGTTGTTTTGACCTCTCCCCCAACCCCTCTCTCTTGAAAAGTTCTGATCGCCGGAAGCCGGCGCTCAGACTTTTCGCTCCTACGAGGAGAGGGGAGTAAGAGGTCATTTATAAAGTAAATATTAAGTAGTGGCGTGTCTAACCTAAAATGTGGCATTAGATTGGGAAAAAATCGAACGCAGATGAACGCAGATGTTGGCGCAGCCTTTGCTACGCAACACTACCGCGTACCCGCAGGGTACGCAGATGAGTAAGATGATAGATTTTCGCACCCTACCCCAAGTTTCAGTTGCGTAAGTCTTGATTAAGTTTTAAAAAGCATTACTCATTTTTGACTTTAATAACTGAATAGCTATATACTAAATAAGTATTTACTGCCGCTCCTATCAATTGTGAATGGGAAGGCTTTCTCCGAAACGCTACAAGAATATTTCGAGATCAAGTTTGGCTAAATTAGTGATTTCTTTAGTCAGAAATCATAGTGAATAGGTAATTATTTTCTACCATCATCAATTACCAATTACCTATTACCAATTACCAAGTTATAGCCATTCCCATCTTAGCGAGAACAAATTTCAACAATTCAGAGGTAGTTTATGCGGATCATGATGATACAACCCAACTATCATTCTGGTGGTGCGGAAATTGCTGGAAATTGGCCGCCGAGTTGGGTTCCTTATGTGGGTGGGGCGTTGAAGACAGCAGGCTTCACTAATATCCGTTTTATTGATGCGATGACGGATGATATTCCCGATGATGTGTTAGCTAAAATAATCGCCCAACATCAACCAGATGTAGTGTTAGCTACGGCGATTACACCGATGATTTATCAATCCCAAAAAACCCTGAAGATTGTCAAAGAAGTTTGTCCCCAAGCAACGACAATTATGGGTGGGATTCATCCTACTTATATGTATAGTGAGGTTCTCAATGAAGCGCCTTGGGTAGATTATATTATCCGAGGGGAAGGGGAAGAAATTACAGTTAATTTGCTCAAGGCGATCGCCAATGGTACAGATAAGAGCGATGGCGTTCCGCCCACCGTAGGTGAACGCCATGATATATTAGGTATAGCCTTCCAAGAATCAGGCAAAGTCATCGCCACACCAGCCCATCCCCCCATTGCTGATTTAGATACTCTAACCCCAGATTGGAGTCTATTAGACTGGAGTAAATATATATACACTCCGCTTAACGTGCGGGTAGCTGTTCCCAACTATGCTAGGGGATGTCCATTCACTTGTCGCTTTTGTTCTCAGTGGGCATTTTGGCGGAAATATCGTTCCAGCAGTCCCAAAAAATTCGTTGATCAGATTGAAATCTTGGTTAAAGAACACAAGGTAGGCTTTTTCATTCTGGCTGACGAAGAACCAACAATTAACAAACCCAAATTTATCGCCCTGTGTAATGAGTTAATCGAAAGAAACTTAGGCGTTCACTGGGGAATTAATACTAGGGTGACAGATATATTACGAGATGAGCAAGAATTACCACTTTACCGTCAAGCCGGACTAGTTCACGTTTCCTTGGGGACAGAAGCTGCGGCGCAGTTAAAGTTGAATTTGTTCCGTAAAGAAACGACTATCGAACAAAACAAACGGGCGATTCAACTTTTAAGGCAAAATGGCATTGTTGCCGAAGCTCAATTTATTATGGGTTTGGAGAACGAAACCCCAGAGACTATTGAAGAAACCTACAACATGGCGTTAGATTGGAAAGCCGACATGGTAAACTGGAATATGTTTACCCCTTGGCCATTTTCCGAATTATTTCAGGATTTGGGCGATCGCGTAGAAGTTAGAGATTATTCTCAATACAACTTCGTCACCCCCATCATGAAACCAGACGCAATGGAAAGGGAAGACGTTCTCAAAGGTGTATTACGCAACTACGCCCGCTTTTATCTCCGTAAAACCTTCGAGTATTGGTTTGTCAAAGACTCTTTCAAACGCAGGTATCTTTTAGGTTGCTTGAAAGCATTTGTCAAAACCACCCTCAACAAACGCTTCTACAACCTCAACCGAGTCAAATATAAAGGTTTACACACAGAAATTGAGCTAGGTTTTGATGAGTCCAAGATTCTCACCCGTGAACAAATAGCCCAACGCAAACAAGAACATCCCGAACTCATGGCAGATGTAAATTTCACCGGAAATATTTCTGCTTGCGGCGCACCCAATGATCTAGAATATCACGAACCACAAGAAGATTTACCTACAAGTAAGCCTATTAATTGATACTTTGGGAATTGGTAATGGGTAATGGGTAATTGGTAATTGGTAATGGGTAATGGGTAATTGGTAATAGTAGAAAACAATTACCTATTCGCTATTACCCTTTACCGAATTAAGAGGAATACTGCTGTAAAATCGAAGTCAAAGAATTATGCTTACGCCAATCTAATAAGTCAACCAAGGACTCCTTGCCATCCTCAAAGGGATTTCTCTGTTCTGATTGCATAACTGTAATTATAGGTTTCTGGGTAGTCTGCTTCCGTCTGGTCGGCCGTGATGTTTGGCTTGGTGCAGAAATGGGCTGAGTCTGGATAACAGGCGGTTGTTTGCGGGCGCGGGTTGGTGTAGATGGCGCTTGATAAAAAATAGCCTGTCGCTTTTGGACTTGAGGACGCTGTGGTGGCGGGTTAAGTAAACGAAAAATTACTAAGCTACCACTGGCACAACTGAGAGCGATCGCTACTATCATCCATAAAGGTAGAGGATTGCTATTCTCAGAAGTAATTGTAGTAATTGGTTGCTCAACTACTGCTGGCACTGGTTCTGACTCGAAAGGTTCCACATCTCCCACATGGGCTATGCTATGCAAAGCCATACCAGCCGTTCCCATAAGTGTTGTAAACACTCCAACCAATAAAAGTAAGGGATGACGTGTCAGCAGATAGATAAAAATTTTATAGCTACTGATGGCTACGGATTTACTACTTTTTAGCACTGCTTTAGGTCTTTTCACCTGATTTAGCTCATGCTTTATGCTCTGATTGTTTTCCATGATCACTTTCAGATTATTTCCCCTCTAGTTCTTGATTGTACTAAAGGGGCGAGCTAAGAGGTATCCGTAGCCGATTTAACGATTTTAGTAGTTTTTTTGTGCTATCTAGGCTACAAATTGGGGAAAGGGGAAGGGGGAAGGGGGAAGGGGGAAAGGGGAAAGGGGGAAAGGGGAAATGGGACTGTGGACTATGGACTATGGACTATGGACTATGGACTGTGGACTATGGACTGTGGACTATGGACTATGGACTATGGACTATGGACTGTGGACTATGGACTGTGGACTATGGACTATGGACTATGGACTAATGACTAATGACTAGGATTGTGTCTTTCTATTGCCAGTTGGACTAATTTATCTACTAATTCTGGAAAGGGGATGCCGCTATGGGCCCAGAGTTGGGGATACATACTGGTAGCGGTGAAACCTGGTAGAGTGTTAATTTCATTAATCAACACTTCGCCTGTAGCTTCTAAGTAGAAAAAGTCTACTCTGGCTAAACCAGCAGCGTCAACAGCAGCGAAGGCTTGCAAAGCCATGTCTTGAATTTTACTGCTGATGTCGTTGGGAATAGCGGCAGGGATTAGTAAATCTGCTTTACCTTGGGTATATTTAGTTTCATAATCATAAAAGTCACTATCAAAGGTAATTTCACCAACAACGGAAGCTTGGGGTTGGTCGTTACCTAAAACAGCACATTCGACTTCTCTAGCGACAACACCAGCTTCTACAATAATTCGACGGTCATATTGAGCCGCATTATCTAAAGCATTTTCTAATTCTTGGCGCGATCGCACTTTAGAAATTCCCACAGATGACCCCAGATTAGCTGGTTTCACAAAACAGGGATAGCCCAAATCCGCTTCTATTTCATCACATAATTTGGGGAATATACAAGGATTAGACCATATCTGCGCTCTAGTCACAGCCTTATATTTCACCTGGGGTATTCCCGCTTGGGCAAAAGCCATCTTCATGGCTATCTTATCCATTCCCAAAGCGGAACCCAAAACGCTAGAACCGACGAAAGGAATTTGCATCAGGGTAAGTAAACCTTGAATTGTCCCATCTTCACCATTAGGCCCGTGAAGAATAGGAAACCAAACATCCACCTCCGCCACTTGGGAAGGTGACTGCCAACGTTCCAGGGTTTGTTGTTGGGGGTTAGATACAATATTATTGTCAGTTGCTGATGGGGATGAGGATTCTAACAGAGGCACACCCGATTTTAGTACAGTTTGCGGTGCTTCTCCTGCTAACCACCGCCCATTTTTTTGGATATAAAAAGGCAGTATTTCGTACTTACTAGCATTTTCCCCAGCACTGAGAGCTGTTGCGATCGCCCTTGCTGAATTTATAGATACTTCATGCTCCCCAGAACGCCCGCCAAACAACAATCCCACCCGCAACTTACTCATCTTTACTACCTTTACACACCCGACGCTGATAGCGTATCACAATTTTGTCAGTTGACAGTTATCAGTTATCAGTTATCAGTTATCAGTTAACAGTTGACAGTGGTCAGTTGACTAATGACTATTGACTATTGACTATTGACTAATGACCAATGACTATTGACTAATGACCAATGACTATTGACTAATGACTGTGGACTATGGACTAATGACTATTGACTATTGACTGTGGACTAATGACTTTAACTTTGTCACAAAAGCAACATACCCGCAACACAAAACTCGGATGGTCTTTAGACAAGCGAGATCCAGAGTTTATTAAAGCTGTCATGCCCATGATGGGCTTTTTCTACGATTATTATTTTCGCGTGCAAACCAGTGGTTGGGAACACATCCCAGCACAGGAAAAAGTTTTATTAGTTGGTTCCCATAATGGGGGAATAGCGGTTCCTGATATGTTTATGATGATGTATGACTGGTTTCGCCGATTTGGAGTAGAACGACCAGTTTACGGTCTGATGCACCCCACGGTTTGGCAGGTTAGCCCACCGATAGCAGGGCTAATGGCTAAAACTGGGGCGATTATAGCTCATCCGAAAATGGCTTATGCTGCTTTGCGTTCTGGAGCTAGTGTACTGGTGTATCCAGGGGGAGCAGAAGATGCTTTTCGACCTTATGAACTACGTCATAAAATTTATTTTGCTGGCAGACAAGGATTTATCAAGCTAGCACTGCGGGAAAATGTACCAATTATGCCGATGATTTCCTCTGGCGCTCACGATACTTTAATTGTATTAGCAGATATATATAAATTTGTCAAGCAATTGCATGATAAAGGAATGCCTTGGTTACTGGGTATTGATCCGGTGGTATTTCCGATTTATTTAGGCTGGCCTTGGGGTCTATCGATTGGGCCTTTACCGAATATTCCTTTTCCTGTGACCATACACACGCGGGTTTGTCCACCGATTGTCTTTGCACATTATGGCAGAGAAGCCGCAAGCGATCGCCATTATGTCAACGAATGCTACAACTTGGTTTTAACCAAGATGCAGCATGAGTTAGACAAACTAGTGTGTGAGTCTAGTCATTAGTCATTAGTCATTAGTCATTAGTCATTAGTCAAAAGTCCATAGTGATAGATTTGACTATGGACTATGGACTATGGACTATGGACTATGGACTAGTTTGGACTTTGTTCAGGCATCATGCACTTATCAGAGTCACAACCTGCTGGGCCTACTTCCATTAACTCACCGAAATCATAGCGGCTTAAAACGGTGTAGAAATCATCAGTTTTGCGACGTTGGGCAACTTCTGCCAGCATTTGCTCATAGGTTGCTTTAGAAATCGGTTCAAATGGTAGACGGGGGAAGGTTTGATGGTCATCAAACCTAGCCAACAATGCCGCACTGATGTAACCTTCATCATTTTGTATGGCTTGCCAGATTTGTGTGCCTAAAGTTTCCACTTCATGTTCTCGCAGCTCGATGGTTGCAGATGTGTTGTGGGTGACGTAGAATTTCTGCACCTGCATATAGAAATCCATTTGGGCGATCGCACCAAATTTACTAATATCGATGGTATCAGCACCCGGTATATCAGCCCAAGGTACGGCAACGGGAATTTCTACTAACCACTCACTCACCCTGGGATCGAAGGGATCATTCAGCAAGTTACCTTGTTCATCCTTATCTGACTGCGAGGGTATGACGTTGTAACCGTAGTCAAGACAAGCCAAGGCTACGGGGTCATTTTTGCCGAAAGTAATGCGGCGGATAAACCTTTGGGCTTTGGGGGGATGCCAACCAGGACTAGCACCAGTTAATAGTGATTTTGTCCCACTGGGTTGGACTGTAGTACAACGGTTCGGGCGTTTAATGTTGTGGCGATCGCAATAATCCCACACTACCCGATGCACAATCTCGCGCCAAGAAGTGAGATATTTTTCTTCCTCGCGTTTAAACGCCAACCCTTGGGTTGTTTCCGGTCTTCCTTCCTCCCACCAGCGCAACCAGTCCACACCAAAAGCATGGACAAAGAAATCAAACAAGCCAGTAAAAGAAACCCCCACAATTGGGTCTAATTCCCGACTATATTGATAGCGCGGTTCTTGGAACTTGTGATTTAAAAGTGTGGCTACAGATAAAGCCCCAGCCGTGAAAGCCTCCTCTTGTTCTTTGTAATCAAATGGGTCAATTTGATTGAGGTGAACTTCAGATAGATTACAGTGGAAGTCGCTACCAAGAATTTCCAGTTTTGTTACCCTAAAGGCTTTTTATCCTCTAGTTCTACAGGTTCTATATTCCCTGTAGCTCCGCGTACCTTTTGTACGTATGACCGTAAATGATAGATAAATTCCTTTTGACTACAAGGTTTTTCTACAACAATCTGGCAGATAGTCCTAATATCCAAAATGTTGTACTCCTTTTGAATTAAATCCCACAAAGGCTGAAAGAAACTCTTCAGCTTGTTAAATTTTAAGGAAAACAGTTGCTCAGAGTTGTCTAATGCAAAAGAATACACCAATACTTTGACACCTGAATTTGTGAATAAAGTTTTGCCATGTTGTGCTTGAATTGAACAATGCTTAGAGCAAAAACGCCTTTGAGATGCTTTATGTTGTATCACCTCAAAGTTCTTTTGGCATAATTCACAAATTAAAGTATATCTAGGCGCTGTCAGTCCTGTTTTCTGCCCTTTTCGAGATTGATGATAAGCTTTTCGCTTTGGACTATTGAGAAACTTTTCCTTAAATTCAGGGTCTGCAAATCTAGCTTTTGCCTTATCACGAATTTTATTTTTGGCTTCCTGGGTTTGAGTAACACCATACATGGGGTTTTTATTCCCAATGTTATTCATGCCTCTGACCTTAGCAAAAGATTTCCATTCCTGTTTCAAGTGTTCAAATACAAAAGGAGTGGGTTTGATAAGTTGTCGTAAGTCTTTTTCTTGGAGAATGGTAACTTTTACATTGTACTCAGACTGAAAACGCTGAACTTTTGGCAGATCATACGTAAAGTTGAAAGAACCCTTGATTTCAACATATTCACCTGTCTCTAGGCAGAAATCAGGTTTATACCTAACTCCGTCCGAGAGCGTATAGGTTTTGTGTTCGTATGTCCACCCAATGTTCATATAGTCCAAATATCTTGCGTAAATGTATTCAAGACTAGACCTAAGACAATGCTCACCGTAAAAACCTGAGTAGCCATAAAAATTACTGGTCATACGTACCCCCACACTCTTGGAGAGGTTATATTCTAGAAAACAATTGTTTTGCTATCTAGGTTCACTCTCTACGCTGTACGGTGTCAATAGCTTTTTAATTCCATTGATTACCACGGGATTAGCTTCTCAGCTTTCCCCGTATTTGCGGGGTTTTTTACGTGAGGCAAATATAATTAAATACCACACGGATTAAGTCCGTATCTAGCCAAACGATGCTCTAATTCATCAGCATCTATTTGGGGGTAATGTTCATTTAACCATTGCTTGGCGTTACCGTCCTCATAAGCTTGCAAAAACTCTTTCTTCAATTCTGGAGTTGATAGCAAATCAATATTTGCTCTGGCTACAGCTTCCCCAGCCCATTGAATCGCACCTTCGCCACTGTAATATTGTTTACGTACAGCATCAATAGATTCTTGTAGTGTTGGCTTGTGATGAAATACTCTACTGTGATTCGCCATCCGTAAAGAATCACGCTCAGGGTCAATGCGCCAGTTACCGTTTTCATCTTGCTGCCATAAATTATCTTTGGCATTTGCCCCCAATTGGTCATCGGAGGTGAATTGCCTCATGCCGGCACTGTTAGAAACTAAAATGCCTTCACATACAAATTCGTGAACATTTGCTACTTCAATGTCGTATGTAGGTGCAGAACGGACATTCATCTCAACCCCTACAACTTTAATTGGAACTAAATCAGTTGCTTCGGCAAGATATTTTTTAACCGTAGGTAAAGGCATTTGTGTGTGAATACGACCCCAGTGATATTTAGTACTATTCACAATAGGGCGAACCATTGCTTTTGGAAAGCTGTGGTCTTTAAATGATGCCGGAATTGGACGTTTGTGGGCGGAAAATACCAAAGAATATTGTTCTAGAAAGTCTGAAACACTGGCAAATGCTGCTGCACCAACAGTAACTAATTCACCTTCCCATTTTCCTGTCCGCCTGCGGATTGAAGCGCACAGACGAACTGTAATTCCCAAGGATGCGTACAGTGTTTGAATTTGCTGCAAAAATCTTTGATGAATTGAAGCAACCAAAACGCCTTGTGAATGACACCCATCAGTATCAGCGAGACCTGCTAGGTAAGCTTTGCGAATCTCGGTTGTACCTAACAAAATACAATCAGGAACTTTCAACGCTTGGAAGGCTTGTCTGAATAACTGGAGGTATTGGTTCAAAGCTGATGAGTTGAACTGTAGCTCATAGGCTTTAGTTTTACACTGTTCTGGTGTTGTTATCGTGTAAGTTTTTAGACCAAATTCACTACCAACCTCAATTAAACGTTCTAAAATTTTTGGAGTCTTTTGATGAACTCGAAATCTTACTCTTGAGCCATCGGAACTAACTGAACCATCACCCTGTAAATAACCGATAAAGTAAGCCACATCAGGAGTTAGAGCTGGAACTGTAATTGGCTTAGTTTTGCCCTTGATTGTGCCACGAAACTCAGGTAGTTCAGTCGGTGTTCCTGGTAGAGCTTGTGGTACAAATATCAAGCGATCGCCTGGTTGTAAGTCCTGAGCTTTAATCATTTCGTAATTGCCGAATACATCTGTTAAAACGGCAACTTTGTGGTCGGCTGTACAATCAAAGAAACCATCTTGAGTGCGAATACGGCAAAGAGATTGTTCACCCTGAATAAAAAAATTGGTAACTGGGTAAAAACCTTTACTTGTCAGCACGCGATCGCCCACACGTACTTTAGCAATCGGGACTAATCCCGCTTCAGTATGTACTAAAGCATCTTCAGGCAAACAACGTCTTATATTTCCCGCCACAATTGTTACAGCCGCTTCGTCAATTAGCAGACAGCACTCTACAGAATTTAACTGTCTACCTACTGCTTTATTGAGAATGGCAGCACAGCGTTGATACAATCCGGGTAACTTGACAGGATTAGCAACTCCACCAAAGCCTTTCAGGGTTTCTCCGGCTTCGCGCACATCGCTAACATCAACAAATACCTGTACTTCATCAGTGAATCTTTCGTCTGTGGAGAGTTCCAGCAGGACTTGATAAGATTCTACCCAACCCTCACGGCTATCTCCAACGTGGATAGTAACTTTGTTACCTTCTATAACGGTTTGTGTATATTCACGACGTAAGTTTTTCGGAGTAGTGCCAATTTCGCCTTGAACGATGACATTTAAGCGATTACGGATAGGTGGTAATTGATGAATATGTTGTGGTTCGATGACAGCCCCCGTCCCGCAACCCATCATCGCTAGATTCATCATCAACCCGAAGGCTTTCCAGTCTTTGAGGTTGGTGGATGTGCAATTATACGCGCCGGAGAAGTTTTTGGATTTGTTAATCCAATCTGTACCGCCTACCCACAACCAGCGACCACTGGGTAGGGCTTTTAAATTACGCTGAGACTTTTCTAAAATTGCTACTTCCTCAGCCGTAAGTTTACCTAACTCGATTAAATCCTTGAGGGTGCGATCGCATACCTCATCCCACGTTTCCCTTAACCCCGCTTCTGTACGGCGGCTATAGGTTCTAAAAAATACCGGATTGGCAGCCGGGGCAGATTCAGGAAACCTGGCACTCTGACGTTTTCTTTCAAGCTCACGAACCATATAACAAGTTTTATTGCTTATTCACAGATTATGACTATAGACCAAGTGGATGGAGGATAAAAGATTGAAAATTTTTCCACTTTACGCTATGCCTTAACTGTACAAATTGCCACATAAGTTTATGGTGTATAATGTCTTTTCCTACCTAATAGAGTTTATATACGTAGTTGCAATTATTGACAGTATTTAAAAAGTCTATGAATCAACAAAAATACAAAATAAAATCAAGTTATCAGCAGAAAAATTAACTAAAATTTAAGGATTGGAATTCATCTTCAACGGAAAGATTGTAGCAAAAATTACAGAATATTAAATTATGCCTCTAGCTCCTTGGCGAAGTGCGATCGCCCATGCCCTCCATCGTAACCGCAGCCTAGTTTATGCCCGCTACCTCCAATTAGCCACAGTCAGGGCGAATGGTCATCCAGCTAACCGGACTGTAGTTTTTCGGGGTTTTTTAGCAGATACCAATCAATTAAAATTCATTACCGATGCCCGTAGCGATAAAATCGACCAGATACAGCAGCAACCTTGGGCAGAGGCCTGTTGGTACTTTCCCAACACCAGAGAACAATTCCGCATCAGTGGCTATTTAACCTTAGTAGGAAGTGATGAATCTCACCCTCATCTCCAACCAGCCAGGTTGGCTACTTGGCAAGAACTCAGCGATGCAGCACGCTTACAGTTTGCTTGGCCTCATCCAGGCAAAAATAAAGAAGACCAAGCAGCCTTCAACCCACCGCCACCTGATCCCCAAAAACCAATAGCGAATTTTTGCCTATTACTACTCGAACCCAAACAGGTAGACCATTTAGAATTACGGGGCGAACCACAAAACCGTTACCTTTATCGTCTTGATGACCAAGAATGGTCTATGCAAGCTGTTAACCCTTGATGGGGAGTGGCGAGTAAGAGGGAGATCAGAGTTAAAGAGAAAGGGTGAAAGAGGGGTTTGGGAATTTTGGATTTTGAATTTTTAACAGTGAACAGTCAACAGTTCGTAGGGGCGGGTTGATTGAGAAATTCATTGCGAAAACAGATATATCCGTTAAACCCGCCCGTACTTAGATACGAACATGAAATACCGCAGCAATTAGTGGAAGACGTTAGTGCGCTGTTACACCACAGCATAAGCCGTCAGGACTGATAACTGATAACTGATAACTGATAACTGATTTAAATTCCTGCACCATCTAGAAATTCTTGAATTGCCTTATCCCTGAGATTGCACCATTGGGAATCATGAGATATTTGTTCTTCTAAGGAAGTTGCAGCTACTAAAGCCGGAGACTTGGAAACGGACTGTTTATCTTGTAAGGCTTGTATTTGTAGTTCAAGTACTTCAATGCGGTCAACCAAGGCACGAATTACTTGAGCTTCGGAATCTGGTAAATTGTTATGTTCCAGGGGGTCAACTTTAGCACCGGAACGATAAACAATCCGTCCAGGGATACCGACAACTGTACAGTTAGAGGGTACATCTCTGAGTACAACTGACCCAGCACCAATACGGACGTTGTTGCCAACTTGAATATTGCCCAGTACCTTCGCACCAGCACCAACAACAACATTTTCGCCTAAAGTGGGGTGACGTTTGCCGCTTTCTTTACCTGTTCCCCCAAGGGTGACACCTTGGTAAATTAGGGCGTAATCTCCGACGATCGCAGTTTCACCAATTACTACCCCCATCCCGTGGTCGATAAACACGCCTTGCCCAATTGTTGCACCAGGATGGATTTCAATTCCTGTCAAAAACCGAGCAATGTGGGAAATCAGGCGGGGAATAAAGGGCATTCCCACAAGATGCAGCCAGTTAGCTACCCGATAGAATAATAGGGCTTGCAAACCAGGGTAACAAAACAAGACCTCCAGCAGGTTACGGGCAGCTGGGTCACGTTCAAATATGATACGAAAGTCAGCACGCAGTGTAGATAGCACGAGATAGCACCCTCGGTAAAGCACAACAAGCTACCTTCTGATCATATCGCTCATGATGTTAGTTATTATGCAGAAAAAAATTCTTCTTTCTGCAACCAGATTTTATAGTAGGGAACAGGGGACAGGTGATAGGTGACAGGCTGGAAATAGGCTTTTTATGACTTAATCCATGTCTTAAAGTAGGTGGCGACTGTTATAACTGGTTAATTTTCTTGGACTGTTAAGGTGTAGTTGCGCTTGACACCAGAATTAAATGTGGCTATCCAAACTTGGTAAGTACCTTTTTTCCAGTTGCGGTCATCGATGCTAGCGTCTTTGCTCTTTCCCGTATCATCGCCACAACGAATTGTATTATCATCTGGCCCTTTAATTAATAAGGTAGTATCAGTCCCACCACTATTAACTTGTAATTTCAGCCGAGGAAAGTCTTTTTCTAAAATCATGATGTGGTCTGGCTTGGGATCAGCAAAGCCGATGCAAGGTTTTTGATCGCGATCGCGGTTACTAATGGCAGACAATGAATAACCACCACCTGTATAACCGGAAACTTTCCCCTCTGCTGGCGCAAACCCTGGTGATAAGTTAAGTGTGGCAAAATTAGCTGTCTGTGCAATTACAGGTGTAGTCATTACAGTTGTAGCTATAGCCAAAATCCAACCGCCTCGAAAATGAAGTCGGGGGCGACAATCCTTCATAGCAGCCCTCCAACAGGCTCTAATATTAATTTGGTAATGTTATATACATATTCTAATTACAAGTTTTAGTAAAAAAGCAACAATATGTAGCACTTGCCAATTTGTCACAAGTTATGTATTTCTAATTAATTTGCTTTAACTCTTTCTTAAGAAAAAGTTCATATTTTTACAGTATCTTCATCGTTACTGCTCAATTACATTATGTAAAAACTGATATCCTAATGCTATATATTTGATTGACACAGCATAGCAATAAAGTAGAGACATCAGGCTTTTAGCCATCGATTTCTTCTGCTTCATCAATGGGAAAATTAGGGAATAATACCCAGTTTTAGCGTTAAAAAGTAAACTAGTCAGACTTTTCACGTCATGTGGAAAAGTTAACGCTCCTACCTAACCCCCCAGCCCCCTTTCCTACAAGGCTATGGGCAGGGTGGTTTCATACAGAAAAAGAAAAATTTATAAGTTACGTCTAATGTGAATTAAAATCTTGTAATTGGATAGACATTTGTAGGGGCGGGTTAATCAAATATCATCAACAATTAACGATGATCCCGGTGAACCCGCCCCTAGCGAGTCTCATTAGCTCCCCGCATAGGCTATTGTTTGGATAATAAAGGTTTTTCTAATTCACATCAGGCGTAAGTTCTGATTTCTGGTGTTGTAGCAACTGGCGTGAGAGGAATGAAAGTGGGGTTTTTCAGAGCCGGTGAAAAGTCAGAAACTAGTAAATCAAGCCAAACTCAAAAATTAATTATTAATTAATATTTCAACCAGAAGTTCAGGACAAGACAAATGTGGGCAATGTCCAGAAGGTAGTTCAATTGCATCGACTTCTAAGCGCTTGCTGGCGGCGTAGTGTGACCATGTAGGGGATATGATGCGGTCATTGGTACAAACAATATATTTACGCTCAACCTTGGGCAAAACTTTTAAAGGGTTGGTTTCAAACATATAGCCAATAAACTGTTGCGAACGACTTTTGGAGATTGCCCACTCTGCTATATCTGCCTGACAATCATGATAGAAAAAATCCATTAATACTGTTGGGTTTGAATAATCTTTCCCGATAGAAGCGGGTTCATACATATTAGGTTCATCATAGAACCGTTCGAGATGAATCGGGTCTTTTAGCTGGTAATTAAATGATTTGATTGTTTCAGGATCAAGATGATGAGACATTTGGTCAAATGTACTAACACCAGGATAAGGAAGCAGCGCACCGATAAACACTAGTTGACGCACTTTTACCGCTTCTGCAACTAGGGGAATTATAGTACCAGCCATTGAGTGACCAACTAACACAATATCATCATCAGTTTTTGGTAGTGCTTGAATTACTACGTCTGCCATTTGAGATAAAGTAGCAGACGCATCTTCAATTGGCAAATCCATTGCTACGGTTTTGTGACCATGTGCTTCTAAGTGGGGAATTAGCAAATCCCAACACCAAGTACCTTGAAAAGCACCATGAACTAGACAAAAAATACTCATATCAGTTTAATTAGTGAGTTTGACCAGGATGCGTTAAGAAAACATTTGCGAGAACCTGTAATAAAGAATATTGTTTTTGCTAGCATATCCACAACGGGAACCTAGACTATTGACAGTTGCGATCGCGCTATTCATTTTTCGGGAAAAATTCGGCACAATGGTAATCACCAGCCATAAATCATCCCCAACAGTGAACGCCTCTACTACTAGCAACTTCGCTCAAACCCAGTCACGCAAAGCAGATCATATCCGCATCTGCCTAGAAGAAGATGTGCAATTCCGCGAAACTACCAACGGACTAGAACGCTATCGCTTTACTCATTGTTGCTTACCAGAAATAGACCGCAACGATATTGACACCAGCACCACTTTTTTAGGTAAAAAACTTGGCGCTCCTTTGTTAATCTCTTCCATGACTGGGGGAACTGAACAGGCGGGAATGATTAACCGCCGTTTAGCTGAACTCGCTCAACAATATCAATTTGCTATGGGTGTGGGTTCCCAACGGGTGGCGGTAGAAAAACCCCAGGTGGCTAAAACTTTTGCTATTCGTCAGTATGCCCCCGATGTGTTGCTATTCGCTAATGTGGGTGCGGTACAACTTAATTACACCTATGGCTTAGATGAATGTCTGCAAATCATCGATATGCTAGAGGCGGATGCTTTGATTTTGCATATCAACCCCCTGCAAGAATGTATTCAACCAAGGGGCGATGTCAATTTCCGGGGTTTGCTTGACAAAATAGCAGAATTATGTAGTAAGTTATCAGTGCCAGTGATTGCTAAAGAAGTGGGTAATGGGATTTCTGGCGCAATGGCGGAAAAATTAATTGCGGCGGGAGTACAAGCCATTGATGTAGCTGGTGCGGGTGGTACTTCTTGGGCAAAGGTAGAAGGGGAACGAGCAGAAAACGCCATACAACGACGATTAGGTAGAACCTTTGCAGATTGGGGAATACCCACAGCCGATTGTATTACAAGTGTGAGAGCGATCGCACCTGATATTCCCTTAATCGCTTCCGGTGGCTTGCGTGATGGACTCGAAGTCGCCAAAGCGATCGCTTTAGGAGCAGATATCGCTGGTTTAGCTTTGCCCTTCCTCCAAGCCGCCATAGAATCAGAAATCGCCTTGCAAGAGTTAGCCCAAGTGCTGATTGCCGAAATCACCACAGTATTATTTTGCACTGGCAACGCTACTTTACATCAGTTAAAACACGCTAACAGCTTACAGCGCATACAATAGATTTTATTAGGGGACAGGGGACAGGTGACAGTTGACAGTTGTCAGTTGTCAGTTGTCAGTTGACAGTTGTCGGTTGTCAGTTGTCAGTTGACAGTTGACTATGGACTATGGACTAATGACTAATGACTAATGACTAATGACTAATAACTAATAACTAATGAATAACTTTCTTAAACAAACTCTTGCTAGCTTACTAGGCACTTTATTCGGACTATTTATATTCGCTGGTGTTGGGACTACAGGACTTTTATTATTGTTATTTGCTGCTGCTAGTTCTAGTAGTTCAGGGCCAGTAGTAAAAGATAAATCAGTGTTGGTGTTTGACTTGTCGATGAACATCAGCGAAAGAGAACTGGGTGCTGGTGAAGAATTACAAAATAGACTCTCAGGTGTGACACAAGATCGGATGACACTCCGCAGCGTGCTTGATAGTTTAGAGAAAGCAAAACTGGATAAGCGTATTGTCGCTATTTACCTAGATGGTACTCGTGGGGGTAATAATCTGGGTTTTGCTTCAATGAAAGAAATTCGCAAAGCTTTAGAAGAGTTTCGTAAATCAGGTAAGAAGATATTCGCCTATGGTGTAGGTTGGGACGAGCGGGATTATTATCTGAGTTCAGTAGCGGATACCGTTGCACTGAATCCTTTGGGTGACTTAGAAATTAACGGTTTGAGTAGCCAACCGATGTTCTTAGCGGGAGCATTGCAAAAGTACGGTATTGGTGTACAAGTTGTGCGAGTTGGGAAATTTAAGGGTGCAGTCGAACCGTTAGTGTTAGACAAGCTGAGTCCAGAAAACCGTGAACAAACCCAGAAATTATTGAATGATGTTTGGAGTGATTGGCGTAGTACAGTTGGTAATAGTCGGAAAATTGAGCCACAAAAACTGCAAGCGATCGCCGATAATCAACCATTCCTAGAAGCGACAGCAGCCAAAACCAACGGCTTAGTAGATCAAGTAGTATACAACGACCAAATAGTTGCTGACTTAAAAAAAATCACAGATAGCGATAAAGACGATAAGACATTTAAACAGATTAACCTGCGGCGATACGCTCAAGTACCAGGTAAACCATTGGGTGTAGAAAGAGACTCAAAAAATAAAATTGCTGTGGTTTATGCTGAAGGTGATATCGTCAATGGTCAAGGTGAAGATGGACAAATAGGTGGCGATCGCTTTGCCCGGATCTTTAATACAATCAGGCAAGATAAAAACGTCAAAGCAGTTGTTTTGCGAATTAATAGTCCTGGTGGTAGCGCCACAGCATCAGAAATCATGCAGCGCGAAATCCGCCTAACTCGTCAAAGCAAACCCGTGATTGTATCTATGGGTGATTATGCTGCTTCCGGTGGTTACTGGATAGCCAGCGACTCTAATCGAATTTTCGCTGAACCCAACACAATTACAGGTTCTATCGGTGTATTTGGTGTGTTATTTAACGGGCAGAAACTAGCAAATGATAATGGTATCACCTGGGATGCTGTCAAAACCGCACGTTATGCAGATAGTCAAACCGTAGCGCGTCCCAAATCTCCCCAAGAAATAGCAATTTATCAGCGCAGTGTTGACCGCATTTACAATATGTTTATCAACAAAGTTGCTCAAGGGCGCAAATTACCCACACAAAAAGTTGCAGAAATTGCCCAAGGAAGAGTTTGGTCTGGTATGGCTGCAAAGCAAATTGGTTTAGTTGATGAGATTGGCGGCTTGAATGCGGCTGTAGAATATGCAGCTAAAGAAGCGAAGCTAGGTAAAGATTGGGAATTAAAAGATTATCCCAGAGAAACCTCTTTTGAAGAGCGCTTTTTTGGCGGAGCAGTTGAAGATATTAGTACCACTTTAGGGATTGAGAAGTTAGTCAATAAACCAACTGATCCATTAACAACTGAATTACAAAAATTGCAAAAAGAATTTGCGATTTTGCAGAACATGAACGACCCCCAAGGTGTGTATGCGCGGTTGCCTTTTAACTTGAAGATTGAGTAACTATATGACTAGTAGGGTGGGCAATGCCCACCAACCAATTGATAATAATAACCCTCTTCTGTCACTTTCCGAAATAAGCAAGTAGTAAATAACTGAAATTAGCCAGAAGAGAAAAAAGGTTTAAATTGGTTCATGGTAGAAATTAGGTGATTAAATCCAAGCAA
>NZ_JACJSG010000037.1 GCF_014697625.1 Anabaena azotica FACHB-119
TTCAAAGCTTTCACAAAGGAAAACTCATGTCTGAGAACCTTGCTAAGACGATATAAGTCTTTCTGCCCTACACCTCGGTTATCCATCCAAAAACGAATAGCTTTGTTGCGAACAAATTGACAGGTTCTCATCGCCTCATCAATGGCTGCATATTGAGTTGTTTTCCCTTTAGCTTTAAACTCTAAAACAATCATTTTACGTGGAAAACTTCTACACAAATATTCTACCATAATCAAAGCCGTCCAAGAAGGACGGGGCTTTAGACCCAGTTTCTTGGTAAAAACAGCCTTTCAATGCTGTCCCCTGTCCCCTGTCCCCTGTCCCCTGCTATTGCTGTTTCAGAAATTCGGGTACAAGTACAGATTTGGTTCAACAGTTACTGAAATCTGTTAGTTCTAAAACCTATGCTGCTGTGGAGAGAGACTAATTCTTTTTGTGTCCATCACTCGCGTTGCAGCAACCAGTTATGCTATTTCGCCAACTGTTTGACAAAGAATCGAGTACCTATAGTTACTTAATAGCTGACTCAAAATCCCAGTCAGCTATTTTAGTAGATCCGGTATTGGAACAGGTAGACCGTGATTTACAAGTATTGCAAGAATTGGGATTAACCCTCAAATATTGCCTGGAAACTCACATTCATGCCGACCACATCACGGGGACAGATAGATTGAGGTCGCTGACGGGATGCTTAGGTATTTTACCAGAGAACGCCGCCGCTACTTGTGCTGATTTATATATTGGGGATGGTAATATATTAGAATTGGGAAATGTGCAGCTTCAGGCGATCGCCACTCCCGGTCACACTGATAGCCATATGGCTTATTTAGTCAACGGTACTCACTTGTTAACGGGAGATGCCCTATTTATTCGTGGCTGTGGTCGTACCGACTTCCAAAACGGCAACCCCGGCTCATTATACGATGCCGTCACGCAAAAACTCTTCACCCTGCCAGAAGCAACCCTAGTCTACCCTGGTCACGACTACCAAGGGTGGACAGTCTCCACCATTGGCGAAGAAAAACGCTGGAACCCCCGCTTTGCTGGACGCAGTCGCAGCCAATTTATTGAGTTCATGAATAACCTCGATTTACCCAAACCTAAGAAGATGCTAGAAGCTGTACCAGCAAATCAGCAATGTGGCAAAGTTTGATTAGCTTAGGACTTACGCAAGTGTCATAATCAAACTAACTGTAGGGTGCGTCAGACCCAATAATTTCGTACAAATGAAGGGATTTTCCACATCTGACGCACCCTACCATATGTGCCAGTTGCGTAAGTCCTGTAGCTTTGGATGATCAAATTTGCAGCAACAAGGGAGGCAAAATAATTGATAATTCTTAATAGTGAATTGTCAATTAAATCCTCCCTGAATCAACGGCTACTAATGCTGACTCATATTC
Source organism: Anabaena azotica FACHB-119 (assembly GCF_014697625.1). Lineage (GTDB taxonomy): Bacteria > Cyanobacteriota > Cyanobacteriia > Cyanobacteriales > Nostocaceae > Trichormus > Trichormus azoticus_A. The sequence continues at coordinate 1,404 of NZ_JACJSG010000037.1, forward strand.
AAAAGCTATATAAATTTATTGCATTAATACTACTACTAATCCTCTCAAGCATCGTGGCATTACCTGCCATAGCTGATGTGTGCCGTAATTATCACGGTCAGCGTATTTGTATTGTGAGTATTAATCGCAGTGCTAAAAATTATTGGGAATATAGAGCGAGTGTGACCGTTGACGGAGTAAAAAGACCCCTGGAAGTTTATAACTGTCGCCAAAAGTTGAGAGTGCAACAAGATGGAACTATAGTACCATTTGCACCTAAAGACCCTGGTGAGTTAATATGTAGTTTTTTCAGAAACACATAATTTCAGTTATCAGTTATCAGTTATCAGTTACAGTAGTTTCGCTATTCGTGAAATACTGTAGAGATTGACATGTAACGTCTATACATGATTTTGGGTTTTACGTTACGGCAAGGGCTTTCTCTTACCTGTCCCCTGCCATATCGTGGTTTTGGTAGGCATTGCTTTTTTTTCAGAAATCAAACTGGATATAGTTTTTCGTGATCGGAATTCGATATATTAATCCTGTCAACATAATTAATTAGGAAAACTACAGTGACGCAGGAAGCTGATGACATTCAGCAAGCGCAAGAAACGGTTTCCTATAATGCGCTGACTCGCAGCCAACAGCAGCAACGATTAATAGAATTGGCATCAGTGTTTTTACGACTGGGGGCGATCGCCTTTGGTGGCCCAGCAGCCCACATTGCTATGATGGATAATGAGGTGGTGAATCGCCGTCAGTGGATGAGCCGCGAGAAACTCCTCGATTTGCTGGGTATTACAAATCTGATTCCTGGCCCCAACTCAACGGAATTAGCCATTCATATTGGTTACGAGCGAGGCGGATGGCGTGGTTTATTGGTGGCAGGTAGTTGCTTTATTTTACCTGCTATGCTAATAGTTTGGACATTAGCCGCCATTTATGCCCGTTATCAAACTGTGCCGCAGGTGGGATGGTTGCTTTATGGAATTAAGCCGGTAATTATTGCCATTGTGCTTCAGGCTGTGTGGAATTTGGGGAAAAAAGCCGCCAAAGATACGCCAACAATCATTGCGGGTATAGTAGCGATCGCAGCTTACTTTGTGGGATTAAATGAAATCTTACTGCTAATTTTGCTAGGTATCGCCGTCATGGTGTTGAAGAATTGGCGCACAGGGCGTACAAGCGGCGCATTTATCCTACCTTTTTCTGGTGTTCTCGCTCAAGTCGGGACAACAGCCGCAGTCACATCAGTCAGTTGGGTAAGCGTCTTTCTCTTCTTTCTGAAAATTGGCTGTGTTCTCTATGGTAGCGGTTATGTGTTGCTGGCATTCCTGCAACGAGATTTAGTCGAACGTAACCAATGGCTAACATCACAGCAGCTTTTAGATGCCATCGCCATTGGTCAGTTTACACCGGGGCCAGTGTTCACCACCGCCACATTTATCGGCTATTTGCTGGCTGGAAATGCAGGTGCGATCGCTGGTACAATTGGCATCTTCTTACCCGCTTTTGTGTTAGTTTGGTTAGTTAATCCTTGGGTAACTAAATTACGTCAATCACCCTGGGCAAGCAGCTTCCTTGATGGTGTGAATGCAGCCTCACTCGGATTAATGGCAGGAGTCACTTATACATTAGGACGAGCCGCAATAGTAGATTGGTTAACAATTATTTTAGCTGTTGTGAGTGCGATCGCTGTATTTCGCTTCAAAATCAACTCCGCCTGGTTAGTCCTAGCCGGAGGCTTGATAGGACTTACCACACACCTATTTAGATGAGTCCTGAAAAATTTTGAATTTTGAATTGATATCACCTCCTCTGTGTGGCAAAAACGCACCACATCACAAACACCGTCAAACCTAAATAGGCTGATACAGTTAACCATTCTTGCCAGCTACCAGATAAATAATCCATCGTAAAAATGTGATATTTTACTACAAAATCTCTGCTTTTCTCCATCCTACGCCCTCAAACCATCAGTATATTCCTCATTGAAACCGCAAAAAATTTCTGTTATCTTTCCGGAATCAACTCAAACGCCGTGGTATTACCTATCAGTACAGCCAATTATACAGAACTTCTATATCTAAACCCTTGGGGAATATATCCCCACAGCTTACACAAAAGCCCGGACATAACCACCGGGCTTTTGTTTTTGATATTAAGTTGTCTTTACCATTATGACTTACCCATGAAAACGAAAAATTAAGGGTTTGAACAAGGGTATAGGGGTATAGGTTTCGAGAACCCTTATATTAAGATATTTTGCTTGATTAATTTTATTTGTTATTCTTTTTTCAAAGAGAAAAACATCATAATTTATAGGTTTTTTATTAATTTATCTACAAGATTAAAATCACATTACTTAATGATTAAATACACATAAATTTATGATAATTATGAGATTATTCTGATATTTATATATTTATACCAAAATTAATTCTTATTTAAAGAAATTTGCCATGAACCGAAATCAAACAGTTATTCTCGGTGTTATTATATGGTTTGGACTGGCTTTTTTAGGTATTTTTTTGCAAAATTACTATGATTTTTGGCAATATATTTTCTTCTTAAGAATACCTATAATTGTTGGATTACTGTTGATGATTTTGCCATTTATCGCAGTTAACACTTCTCTTTCAGCAATGCTGAAAAACCTGTTTGTACTGCGTAATAAAACTCAACTAATTTTAGTTATTACTGGTGCAGTTTTAGCAGGACTGGCAACTATACGTATTGCAGACGTTATTTTTTATAATTCACATCTTCGTTTTGGTGTAACTGAAAAGCAAGCAATTCCAGAATTTTGGCAAATTTTATTTGCTATTATATTGAGCCTGCCTATATCTATAGAAGCAATTAAACAATCTAAGCAGGAAATAGAAGAGACATCTCTTAGTCCAGAAATATGGGGAATTATTGTTGGTATAGTCTTAAGTGGATTATTGCTAATTATAAGTTCCTTGAGTAAAAAGATTTTTGAAAATAATCAATCATTAGAGCAAATACTATTAACCTTGATTAATTTTTTACCAGAAAGAATACAACAAGGTTATGTAGATGGAAATCATCATTTGTCTTATGGTATCTCTCAATTAGTAGTATTTTCTATTAGTGTACTAATTATTTACATATTAGGTTATGTTCTTTTCAAACCACGCCCTGTCAGTAGGAGATTTGAAGTTCCTGCGCTTTTTTATCTTACTCTAATTTTGTCAGTTGCTGTCTTGTGGTTAGGACAAACTTCCTTTTTCAACGACATATCGCGTATTCCCACCTTGCTATTGTTTTTAGTAATTTCATCTGTTTCTTATTTGATTTTTGGTGTAGACCATTTTTATAAAATATATAAACTCAGTGATGAATATCCAGAACCAAGGAAGAAAGAATGGATTGATGCTATATTTCAGCGTCTAGAAAATCAACGAAGTGAAGCAAAAACTTTGGTAGTTGTTTGTGCAAGTGGTGGCGGTATTCAAGCATCAGGATGGACAACTAAAGTATTAACTGGTTTACAGGAAGCACTGGGAACTAAATTTACAAAAGCAATCGGTTGGATTAGTGCAGTTTCTGGTGGTTCTGTGGGGACAATGTTTTATTTAGATAGATTTGGAGAGCAAGGTTTTCCTGAACCAGAGCAATTAGACAAAATATTTAAAAGTGCTACTGAAGATAGTTTAGATGCTACAGGTTGGGGATTAGCTTATCCAGACTTACTTCGTCTTATCGGTTTACCTTTTTTGGTACAAAAAGAGCAAGATAATGGTAATGCAACAGACCAAGATCGTGGTACTGCTATCGAGATAGATTGGCAAGGTGAAATGAAAACGCCTGATGCGAGTTTTGGTAGCTGGAGGAAGAAAATTCATCAAGGAATTCTTCCTATTCCTATTTTTAATGCAACTCTAGTTGAAGACGGACGGCGTTTTTTAGTTAGTCCGATGACTTTTTGTAATGACAACGATAAACACTTTGCAGACTTTAACACACTTTATCCAGGGTTCGATATTGATGTGACAACATCTGCTAGATTATCTGCTACTTTTCCTTATGTATCTCCTGTATGTCGTCCTAATCAACCAACTCAATGGAACTATCATGTTGGTGATGGCGGTTACTTCGATAATTTCGGTGTGGTTACTAGCGTAGAATTACTTGATCAATTACTAGAGCAAGATGAATTACAGCAAATCAGACAAGTCATTTTTTTACAAATAAATGCTTTTCCTGATGATGAAGATGAGAATAGACAAGATGGTGGCCCTGGATGGGTGATGGAGGTAATTGGGTCATTGCTTGCCTTATTAAATGTACGTAGTTCTGCCCAAAATGGAAATAATAAATTAAACGTAGCACTATTAAAGGATAAATACGAATGTGGCTATGCCCATATTGATAATGAAAAAAAACTAGAGTTCTTGAAGGGGAAATATTGCCAAAAAGGAGTAAAAATTCATTACATTCCCATTAAATTCCCTAAAGGAAAAATCCAACCGCCACTTTCTTGGCAGCTAACACAAGAACAAAAAAAAGCAATTATATCTGCTTGGAATGAATGGAAAACAGATAATCGTGAATATTTACAAGAGATGGAAAGGGCGTTGCAGTAGGCTACGCTGTCACAAGATTAGATGTAATTGATTAACCTTACCCACTCCCCAGTCCCCAACTATATCTCCCTGTAGTAGCAAACAGCTTACTCACATTTTTGAGTAGATTAAAAACAGGCTATCTTTAGAAAATTATGACTTCTGGAATAATTGAAGATTTGGTGTTGGTTGTTGGGGCTACGGGTGGAGTAGGACAACTTGTAGTGGGTAAGCTGTTGGAGAAGGGTGTGAAAGTCCGCACTCTGACGCGGAATGCAGAAAAAGCCAAAAAAATGTTCGATGACAAAGTAGAAGTTTTTGTGGGCGATATCCGCGAACCGAACACACTCCCAGCCGCAGTTGATAATGTTACTCAAATCATTTGCTGTACCGGAACGACAGCTTTTCCCTCTGCAAGATGGGAGTTTGACCCACAACCTAATTTTTGGGAATGGGGACAGATTTTTCTAGATTCTAACTATCGAGAAGCAAAAGCCAAAAATACTCCGGCGAAAGTTGATGCTGAGGGTGTAGCTAACTTAGTCGCCGCCGCACCTCGCAATTTGAGAAGGTTTGTTTTTGTCTCCTCGGTGGGTATTCTTCGCAAAGATCAGCCGCCTTTTAGCATTTTGAATGCCTTTGGTGTGCTGGATGCCAAACAAAAGGGAGAGCAAGCAATTATTAATTCGGGATTGCCTTATACTATTATCCGCCCTGGACGTTTGATTGATGGCCCCTATACTTCATACGACCTCAATACGCTCCTGAAAGCAACCACAGACGGTAAGCTTGATGTGGTTATCGGTAAGGGTGACACTTTAGCGGGTGATGCTAGTAGAATTGATGTTGCCGCAGCTTGTGTGGAGTCTATTTTTTATTCAGCTAGTGAAGGGCAAATTTTTGAACTGGTGAATAAGGGGACAAGACCAGCGACAATTGATTGGGAAAAACTTTTTTCGCAGTTGGGTTAGCTGGTATGACGAACACTTATGGAGATTATCAACAGCCAGAACAGTGATGTTGCTATCTTAGCTAATATTGTAGTTCGCCGCCCTCGTTATGTCGAGGCGATCGCCGGAGTTTGTCGAGAAGCTAGAGTTTTACCGCTACTGCGCGATCGCCTCACTTTTCCAGTTAGTAGGGTGCGTCAGTACGATAGACCCCAGCTATACCAAGAAAATATTCATCCTGACGCACCCTACATTTTGGATATTTTTTTATCTGAAAGTCCCTTAGAATAATCTACGTATGCAAGATGCGGAACATCCAGCACAAGCTGCTGATAGAGATGTTGAGCAGAAAAGGACTTGGTACTCTCCGGTTGCAGAAATCTACTATAACGCCAGACCAGCCTACCCCCAAGAACATATTAGTCGAGCGATCGCACTTACTCAACTCTCCCCAGATGCGTCGATTTTGGAAGTTGGTTGTGGCCCTGGAAATGCTACGATAGCTTTTGCTGAGTTTGGCTTTGCAATGACTTGTCTTGAGCCAAATCCAGATTTTTGCCGTTTAGCACAACGAAACTGTGCGCCATATCCCAACGTGAAGATTTGCCATAATACCTTTGAAGAGTGGGACAAGCAAGGGCATCAGTTCGACGCTGTTCTTTTTGCGAACGCTTTTCATTGGATACCACCAGAAATTCGCTATGCCAAAGCAGCAGAGGCATTAAGAGATGATGGTTATCTGATTTTACTGTGGAACTTGACACCCGAACCAAGATATGCAGTTTATCAAGCCCTAGAGGAAGTTTATCAAGCTTATGCGCCTTCGCTTGTGCGGTATGAAGGTGCAGAAACGCAAGCAGAGATTTTAACAGGATTTGCCCAAGATATTCTCGACTCTGGTTGTTTTCGGGATTTGGTGACTGAGCAAATCGCCTGTGAAGTCACATATACTATTGATGACTTCCTCAATCTTTTAAGCACTCTCCGCAGGCTAGAACCACAAACGAAGAATTTGCTATTTGCAGAATTGCGCCAAAAGTTGCATAAGTTTGGAGATACTGTTCAACTCTCGTTTCTATCTGCTGTTCACGTTGCCCAAAAGATTATTTGACACTCTATCTATGAGAAGATTAAAGTTGTGTTTTGATAACTATATATATGCTAAATTAGCAAGCCTTAATTTAGTAAATAAGTGATTAATTGTGTGTTAATAATATGCGTAACGCTAGCTAATAATACTTTCTAATACAATATGATGAAAAAAAAGTTGAATCAGCTTGGTTCTGTAGGTTGGATAATTGGAGCGAGTGCGGTCATACTATTCATTGCAAGCAGCTTAAGACACGCCTTATTCCAGTCAACTGCTTTGGATCTAGCTGCTTTTGACCAATGGGTGTATCTTGTGAGCCAAGGATTACCCCCGATTTCATCTTTTTTTAGTTTTCATGTCCTGGGAGACCATGCTGCTTTTATTCTGTATGGCATTGCTTTGTTATACAAAATTTATCCAGACGTACACTGGCTATTTGCACTACAAGCAATCTCATTAGCAATGGGAGCTTTACCTATATATGCTATGAGTTTGCAAATCGGCTTATATGTACCTTATGCAAGAGTATTTGCTCTTTCTTATCTGCTTTATCCTGCTTTATTTAATATTAACTTTTTTACTGATTTTCGCCCAGAAGCGATCGCAGTACCCGCCTTGTTGTGGGCAATGTGGGCAGGAATGAGCGGTCGAATTTGGCAGTTAATTGTGGCTGTTATCTTAGCTTTAATTTGTAAGGATAGTCTCAGTTTAACTGTAATTGCTTTAGGTGTATGGCTGTGGTTAATTCCGCGTCGCTTTCTGTATGGTATCGGATGTATTGTTGTCGGAATAGTTTGGTATTTGGTAACAGTTAGTTATTTAGTGCCATTGCTTAGAGAGGGTCAAGCAGGTGGAGTGGTATTTTACAAGTCTCTTGGTGGCTCTCCTTCACAAATTATTTGGACAATACTGACCAATCCCGGTTTAATTTTAGCGAAGTTTTTTGTACCTGATACTCTGTTTTATTATTTGCTACTCATCCTACCAGTTATCATTGGCTTACACTGGCGAGAGACACTGACAATACTGCCTGCATTACCAATGTTATTACTTAATGTTATTTCCGATTATGGAGCGCAGCGAGACCTCATTCATCATTATTCATTACCCATCTTTCCGTTTATTATTGTATGGCTTGTGCGTTCAGTAAGGCTGTATCAGCAACAGAAAAAAAGACGTTGGCTACAGCCTCGTATTTTGGTAGCTTGGGCTGTAATTATATTTGTTACACTAGCTAAGTACGAATTTTTTGTAACACGATACCTATCAAGCATACCAAACCTTTCATCTCTCTACACTGCTGTACATTTAGTTAAAACCCAAGGCAGCGTTTTAACAACATCAAAAATAGCGCCCCACTTGAGCCAACGTCAGATTATTCAAATCACTAGCCCAAACTTGGAAATTTTACCAACGATTAATAATACATTTGATTATGTATTGCTAGACTTATTAAATCAAAACCAAAACAATAAACTAGAATTTAGTTCAGATTTAGTACCTCAACTGCAAAATAACCTAGCATATAAGTTAGAGTATGAGCATGATAACGTGTATTTATTTAAGAAGCGGTGAAATTAAAGAGAAACTATTAGCATTTCCCAGCAGTTTCCTATGAGATAAATCAATTTCATTGACAGTTGAATTGTCTAATAATAAATAAAATTTGTTTGACGATTTTTCTTGCAAAACTGACGTAGTAGTCGGAATCACTTGACAATTACAATAAAAGTCTAAACTAGGACGACTATAAGCGAAAGAAGTATAAATTTTGGTTCCTGGTGTAATGTGTTGGCGAATTAATGTTGCAACTGGTTTAACTGGAAATGCTTCGTTTAATTCCCAAATCCATAATTGGGAACTCATGAGTAGAAATAAAACTGCATACATCCCCGCAAATAACAAGGGAATAAAGCGGCGATCGCTCCGACTCACAAACCATGCTACTATAGCCATAGTCACAGTTAAAATCAGACTCATGACTACTAATATAGGTTGAGGTTCGGTAGTGGAAAAGTAAACGCCACCTCCTAAACCTGCGATCGCGATAAGACTAAATAAAATTACCCAAGCTTTTGATTTAACCTGGCGATGTTCCCAAACATCAGCTAATTTAACACCAATTGCCAAAGCTAAAAACGGATATATAGGCATTACATACCAAGGTAGTTTTGTTTTCATGATGGAAATGCTTACTAAGTAAACAGTTGTACCCACAAGAATTAAACAACCCCAGGAAGTATGACGTTTTCTCCAAGCTAAATAAAGCCCTCCAGGTAAAAACAATAGCCAGGGGAAACCATATTTAAGTATTTCTAGTAAATAGTACCAAGGCGGGCCGCTATGACCTTCTACAGACTCGAAAAGACGGTTAAAACTTTGCGATTGTAAGTTAGTTTGTAAGAAGTTATTACCATAATATTGCAATTGGGCGATATGCCAAGCGATCGCAGGTGCATTTCCTAAAAACAACCCCAGCCATAAATAAGGACTTTTTAATAAGAAAAACTGTCTATCTGCGAGGAGAAATAACCCAGCAATTCCCCCCAATAGCAAAACCATCATCCCTTTTGTTAGGGCAATTAACCCTAAACCTAAACCCACACCCAAAGCGTATTTTTGATTATGACTTGCTTTCAACAAACAATACAATGCTAATAAGAAAAAAGTGATAACTGTCCCATCTAACATCGCCAGTCTTCCGTGGCGTACCACAGGCAACATAGTTAGATAAACTAAGGCAGTAAACAAAGCTGGTATGCGGTTAAAAAGTAATCGTCCTAACAAGTACAACAAAGGTACTCCCAACGCAGTTATTACTGCGCCAGGAAGACGTGTTGTCCACTCATTTACACCAGCAATAGAGTAAGTCCAAGCAATTAACAAGTGCATTAAAGGCGGCTTATTATGATAGGCTTCCCCCGCTAGGGTGGGATAAAGCCAACGCAGAGAACCTACCGGGGCTTGCCAAATATCACGAGCAACTTGTGCTATTGTACCCTCATCCCAATCACGTAAAGGAGAGTTACCTAAAAATATGAGCCACAAAGCTAAAGCAGCAACCGATAAGCCTAGTAATAATTTTTTTTCTGTGACTGGGTGCATATCGAAATTTAGTTAATATTTTAAAAGTATCTGTAGGGTGGGCATTGCCCACCATATCATAGCTTTGGTGGGCAATGCCCACCCTACGTATATTTCAAAAATCAAGTATCAGTCCTATATCGAAATTTAGTTGATATTTTAAAAGTGAATTAATGGCAGAAATTTCATGATATCTGTCACAGTTTTTAAGGTTTTTAACTCTGGTATATCTGGTTGGATTTTTTCGGCGATCGCTAATTTTGGTTCAGCTTGTCTTGGTTGAAAATCGTATAAATAAACGAAGGCTAAATAAATCCATACATAAGGATTTTGGCTATCATATTTAGTTAATTCTGTGAGATTTTTAATTAACTCATCAACTTGACGTTGCAAAAGTTGCGACAGCACCAAAGTATAGCGCCAATTCAAATTATTTGGCTCTTGTTGTAAGCGGTAATTAGCAGCTAACTCAATCTGTTTTAAATAATCTTGAGTCGGGTCATATTGATTAAAATTAGCTACTTGTGTAAATATATTATCTAATTTGCCATTTCGTAATTCTACGCCTAACTGCGACATTCGCGAAACTAAATCTAACGCGGGTGCTTTTTCTACTGTTCCTTGATTAGTTACATCTACGGTGATATTGGCAACATTTAAAGCTGTTACCTTACCATTATTTCTATTTAGATATAGTGCTGAGAGTTGATATTTTCCTAATGGTAAATCCTGGGGAATAAATATACTCAGATTTTCTGTTACCTCAAAGGTTTCTTGGGGATGACATTTCAGACCACAGTATAAGTTACCTAGTGCGATCGCATGGTCATGATAAAATGATGATTGCTGATTTTGCCATTTTAATAGTAATAGTCCATTTTGCAATTCATCCCAGGAACCAGTCACTTGATAAGTAATTGGATTATCTTTATCAACTACCAACTGGTTAGAAGTTATAACTTTTTTTAAGGTAACTGGAGCAGCATTATTATCCAACTTCTCCACAACTACAGCCGGATTTATTCTATGATACAACCTTAACTTATCTCCTGAAGGTAATTGCCATTCTCCCTGCAATTTTAAATCTGTTGAAGACTCAATTAAAGACTTAAATTTTCTTTTAGTCTCTCCCCTTTCTCCGGCTTCATCAGGCTCATTATCTCTAGTAACATACCAGGAAAAATTATCTAAATCTTGCTCTACCTCAGATAACTTCGTAGTTAATTTTCGACTATATACTCGGAAGTCAGCCAATGTGCCAAAATAATCTAAAGTGAATTGATTAACTTGCGGCGTAGACACAGGAACTACTCCTAAAGTTGCCCTTAAATATGGGTCAGTTTGGGTAATTCTCTCTATCAGTTGCGTCAGTGGATATCTTTTACCTTCATCATTAGGAAAACGCTTAATTGTTCCCCATCCTTGGGTTATGGGTAAGGGAAATATACTATTGATTAAAACTATAACACTTAATCCTATAGTCGTTATCCTAACTTGATCAAATAATTTATTATCAATTAAATTAAAGCAGTACGACAGAACCAAACTAAATATGGGAAAAAAAGGTAATATGAATCTAATATCCTTGTTCGTGCCAAGGGAACAAATTATATAGCTACTTACTAAAAATATAACTAACCAATTTAAACCAGAATCATTCCACCTATCTTTAATAGCCAACTTTTTCTTAAATAAATAAATTAATAAAATTCCTATAGTTACAAATAGTATAGGAAAGCCCACACTTTCTGATATCATCTGGGGATAAGCTAACCATCCCGCAATAGTTGTTGCAGGGGGATCACCCTCTCTTTTACCTACTTGATTAGCATTTAATGCAGAAGTAATAATCGTTAACCAATTTAAACTGTACCAAAAACCACAAACTAACCAAGCTAAAGTTAAAGATAAGCCTGACTGAATTAGTTTAAAATATTTACGCCTGATAACAAAACCAATTAATGTTAAAATACTTGGGACTAATATAAAAATAAAGCCTGTAGGTTTAGCTAACATTACTAATCCTATACCTACACCCAAAGCCAAGGTGAGTATCCATGAAAAGAAGCCACTATATCTATCTTTCCAAATTGTTAAAATTGTGAAAGTTAATGTGACAATTGCCGCTAAACCATAATCTAATAAATAATCTGTTCGCGTTACTCCCAATATGGGAAATAACAAGCAAAACAAACTAGCTGTGAGGCTAATTTTCCGGTTATTGAATAGATAGATGCCTAGATGGTAGACAGAAAATATAATTATTGCCGTGTATAGTGAGTTAACCAAGCTGGCTTGGTGGTAACTTTTGGCAAATAATAAAAAAGGTACAGTACAAATATAAACGAAAGGAGCGCGATAGCTGGGAGTTAACTGCCAAAGCGATAACCACCAATCACCAGAAAAGAGATTAAAATCTTGAAAAATGCGGTAGTGTTGTAATGCTGTGGTTAAGTGTGCGCTTTGGTCATAGGCGGGAATTGATTCGTCTAAAAAAAACCAAATTCCGTCAATAACTAATGTTGCCAGAAAAAATACCAGCAGTATGATATGGTCTCTTTGAATTTTACGGTCATCAAAATAATTCATATTTAAAACAAAATATTAGCATAACTAACTGTTTTGATAGTTGGCTTCTGATCTGCCATGAAAATCAGGAAAAAGTATCATAAAATACAGAATATTGTCATGATGAGCCTATGTTAGGTTAGGCGATCGCTCTTTTCAAACACCTCAGCATATACTGAGATGATATAGTCATTAATTTCTTGTTAAAATATGCTACTTTCCAACTTTTGAGTGCCTATACTGATTATGGCATTCTTGAGCAGGCAGACAATTGTAACTACAAATACTAATTTTATGTAATTTTTTACCAAATAATTATGTTTTTTCTGTAAAAATAGCTGCTATCCCCGCTCCTTGAGAACCACATTTTGAGTACTAGCATTTATAATATGAACTAATTTCAGTAAATATACTGTAACTAACTATATTGAGTTTTTATATTAATAAGGTAGTGACCTTCATTAAATTGAGGGTTAAAGTAGTACCTATCAAGCTGCATCAACAACTTGAGTTATTTTTAATACTTAAGAATTTAATTATTGAGTTACAGATAAGATTCTGTACTCAATAATCAATTTCCCCTAGTTATTCAAAAGGTAATAGATTAACTAGTCCAAGCTTCTTTTTAATGAGAAACTATACTCAAGTAACTGTCGTCTACCTGCTTAAGGAGAAAGGAGAATATTTTTATTGAACAGCCAGAAATTAATTTTTTCTTAAAAATGGTACTTAGCAGTAGAATATTTGATATTAGCAAACTAACTTCTGTATCGCTAATATTTTCAATAGATAAAATAGGATAAACCCAATATATAACTACCTAATTTTTGATAAAAACTTATGCTACACCATTATTGATAGATAATAAAATACTAATATTATGAAGAAAGTTTTAACCTTTAGTAATATTATTAGTTAGAAAATATAATAACTTTGCTTTACTGATTAAACAGACATCAATGATAAAAATGTAAGCTCTGCACTGTGGAGAAAGATTATTTGAGATTAAATTATCGTAATCGCTAAATAGTCCACTACTCTCCAACCGTAAATTTCATAACTTTGAGTTATAACCCTATCGAACAAGTCTGAGGATAGGTCTAAATCATGTTAATCGCTTGAAAAATTCTGAGGATTAACAGAATTTAGCTGAATATCTTAAATTTTCATGAAAAATGTCAACAAAATTACCATCATCACTGTGACTGATGATTTTACCCTTGAAGGAGCTATGAAGTGGAAAACAATAAGTCGTTTCTGTGGCCACAAGGAATATTATTTGCATTGTTAGCTATTAGTGCTAGTTTGAGTGTTGGTGTGATGATGTTGCTCAGACCAAATTCTTCCGATGCTCAGAATAGAAAAAGTATAAATAATATAACTACAATTAGTACAGCAGCTAAAGCCGGAACTAGCCAGCGAATTGAGAAATTAAAATCGATGATGGTGACTAGTTTGCAAGAACAAGCAAGAAGCAAAGGCTTGTCTGATAATGTTCCGCCACGTTTTCAAGGAGCGACTATCAAATCAGCAAAAGTTAACCCATCTCAAAGAGTCATTGCATTAACTTTTGATGATGGCCCTTGGCCTGAAAGCACTGCACAAGTATTAGATATTCTTAAACAAAATAATATTAAAGCGACATTTTTTGTAGTCGGGCAGAATGTCAAAAATTACCCAGATTTATTAAGGAGAGTGGTTGCTGAAGGACATACAGTGGGCAACCATACTTGGCATCATTGGTATCATTTTATGAATCCTCAAGTAGCAGCTTATGAAGTTGCTAATACAACAGATATTATCTACAAGGTGACTGGTGTGAAAACCGATTTATTTCGTCCACCTGGAGGGATGATGAATAATGGGTTAGTTGCCTATGCTAGAAGTAATAAATATGCCGTGATTATGTGGTCATCTGACTCGGCAGACTATTCGCGTCCCGGTGTCCCAAGATTAATTAATAATGTATTAAGACCAGCAAAACCAGGTGGAATTGTACTTATGCACGATGGCGGGGGAAACCGTTCTCAAACTGTAAAAGCTTTACCAGAAATTATTAGCAGATTTCGCAAGCAAGGCTACAGTTTTGTCACCATTCCTGAGCTTTTGGAAATACAAGATAAAAATGAGAGATTAGCTGCTAATAAAAAGTAGGGTGGGTAGTGCATTGCCAAAATTAGGAGACTATGCCATAGATTTTGGATAAAATTAACCGCCGATAAAGAGGATGAACGCCGATAAAAATGATTTTAGATTTTCGCTAATTTCCTAAATTTTTTGTAGGATGGGCATCTTGCCCTTCCTAGATTATGAGTCAATACAGTTCCGTTAAGACTAAATTGACATTCTGATTTATCGGCGTTTCTTCCTTCGGTTCCCAACGGGTACGGCGTTTATCGGCGGTTAATTATTCCTGAGAAATCCCTTAACGTGAGTTCGACCAGCGTTGTTTTGACCTCACCCCCAACCCCTCTCCTACAAGGAGAGGGGAGTAAGAGGGTGATTTTTTTGTTTCTCCTCCCTCTCCTCGTAGGAGAGGGAGGTTGGGAGGGTGAGGTTCATCGAACTCACGTTAAAAAAAGACGCGAGATATCGCGTCTTTTTTTACTATTAGCGTTGTATTAGTCATCAGCCATTATCAAATGACCAATGACTAATGACTAAACCGAACTCAAATGCTTCTCTACTACCGCTTGAGGGTTAGCCTCTGGACTTTCCGCCTCGGAAGGTGGTACTAACTGCCAGAATTTGGGCAAGTATTCCTGCCAATTTTGCAAGATGAGTTTAGCTTTGGCTGAACCTGTACGTTCTGCGTGGGCTTTAATTAGGTCTTGCAGTTGTTTCTCTCCGGCGGCGGTTAGCACTCGTTGAATTTTGACAGTTTCGCGGTTGACTAATTCCGGGAATGAACCGTCTTCATCCAAGAAGTAGGCTAGTCCACCAGTCATCCCCGCCGCTACGTTGCGTCCAACTCTACCCAGAACGATAATTACGCCGCCTGTCATGTACTCGCAGCAATGATCCCCTGCGCCTTCAATTACCGCTACACCTTTGGAGTTGCGGACAGCAAAGCGTTCTCCGCCTAAACCATTGGCATACAACACGCCACCAGTAGCACCGTAAAGGCAGGTGTTACCGACGATGACGTTTTGCGCGGGGTCGTAGGTAGCATCAGCAGGTGGTTTGATGATAATTTCGCCACCGTGCATTCCTTTACCTACGTAGTCGTTGGCTTCTCCTACCAGGGTGAGGATAATTCCGGGGAGGTTGAATGCGCCAAAGCTTTGACCGACGCTTCCTGTGAAGTTGAGGTTAATTTGTCCCTCAAAACCACTGTCGCCATATTGAGATGCGATCGCTCCCGCTAGTCTTGCGCCCAATGTTCTGTCAGTATTGACTATAGGTAGGGTCTTGGTGACTGTTGACTGGTTGCGAATAGCGGCTTGAATTTCCGCATCCGCCAGCAATTGGTCATCTACAACCGGGCCGTTGCTGTGAACTTCTTCATGCAGCAACCAACTACGATTTTCTCTCGTATCTGGTAGCTGAACTAAGCAGTTAAGGTTGAGAGATTGGGTTTTGGTCAGATGTGCGTCCTTTCTGGTGGTGAGGATGTCAGCGCGACCAATTACTTCCGATAAAGAACGATAGCCGAGTTTTGCTAACAAACCGCGTACTTCTTCCGCAATGAAGTAGAAGAAATTCACAACGTGTTCGGGGATACCCGTAAACCGCTTACGTAGTTCTTCTTTTTGGGAAGCTACACCCACAGGACAGTTATTGGTGTGGCAGATACGCGCCATAATACAGCCTTCCGCAATCATGGCGATGGAACCGAAGCCAAATTCCTCTGCACCCATCAACGCCCCAATTAACACGTCCCAGCCACTCTTCAGACCGCCATCTACCCGTAAAACCACGCGATCGCGTAAACTATTTTCCATCAACACCCGATGCACTTCACTTAAACCTAGTTCCCAAGGTGAACCAGCGTGTTTAATTGATGATAGGGGTGATGCACCTGTACCGCCGTCATGTCCAGAAATTTGGATAATATCCGCGTTGGCTTTAGCCACACCAGCCGCAATTGTCCCAATACCAACTTCCGCCACCAACTTCACCGATACTTGGGCTTTGGGGTTGATTTGGTGCAGGTCAAAAATCAACTGTGCGAGGTCTTCAATTGAATAGATATCGTGGTGGGGTGGGGGGGAAATCAAGGTCACACCGGGCTTAGACCGCCGCAACATGGCGATGTATTGGCTAACTTTCGGCCCTGGTAGTTGTCCGCCTTCCCCTGGTTTTGCACCTTGGGCGATTTTGATTTCGATTTGTTTGGCGCTGGCTAAATACCCTGGTGTTACACCAAAGCGTCCTGATGCTACTTGCTTGATGGCGCTAGCAGCTGTGTCACCATTGCGTAAACCCCGCAAATGAGGCAGAGTTGCTGAATGTCCAGATGCGTCCACATCATCCAATACTTGGTAACGCACTGGGTCTTCCCCACCTTCCCCAGAGTTAGATTTACCGCCTATCCGGTTCATGGCGATCGCCAAAACTTCATGGGCTTCCCGTGACAACGCCCCCAAGGACATTCCCCCAGTACAGAAGCGCTTGACAATATCGCTAACTGATTCTACTTCTTCTACAGGGATGGGTGAGCGATCGCTTTGGAAGTCTAGCAAGTCCCGCAGCGCCGTAACTGGTCTACCTTGCAAATACTGCTTGTAGACTTCGTAATGGTCGTACTTCTTCCCATCTACCGCTTCATGCAGCGCCTTGGCTAGTTTGGGGTTGTTCATGTGGTACTCGCCTGTCGGACGGTAGTTGACAAACCCCAAGTTTTCTAACTTGTTGGTAGATAGTTCTGGGAAAGCCTTGCTGTGAATTGAAAGTACCTCTTGGGCTAACTCCCGCACACTTAAACCACCGATGCGGGAAGCTGTACCTTGGAATCCCAATTCCAATAAATCACCACCGATACCGATGGCTTCAAATATCTGCGCTGCTTGGTAACTGGAAAGTAGAGAAATCCCCATTTTGGAGAGGATTTTCAACAACCCAGATTCTACAGCCTTGCGATAGTTAGCGATCGCCCCTTCTAAAGAAATGCTGGCTATTTTACCTCGTTCCATGAACTGTTGCGTTGCGGGGTCAGACCACCAAGCCCGCACAGTATCCAAAGTCATGTAAGGACATACAGCATCTGCACCATAGCCAATTAAACAACCAAAATGGTGTGTACTCCAGCATTGGGCAGTATCGACAATTAAGGATGTCTTCGTTCTCAGTCCTTCACGAATTAGGTGGTGATGGACTGCACCCACAGCCAACAAGGGCGGAATATAACTATATTCTGTACCGATACCTTCGCCAGCTTCATCACTGAGGATGAGAATTTTCGCCCCAGCGCGGACTGACTCAGCCGCTTGCTGTTCTAAAGCTTGCACTGCCGATTTTAGACCATCTGGGCCGTTGGCGATGGCAAACAGCGTTGACAACTCCGCCGTAGCAAACCCCGACAGCTTAATTGTTGCCAACTCTGCTTCTGTCAAGACTGGTGATTCTAACTTCAGCCTCTTAGCATATTCTGGCTTCGGTTCCAATAAGTTACCTTTCTCACCCAACTCCACCTTCAAAGACATCACCAGTTTTTCCCGTAACGGGTCAATGGCTGGGTTGGTGACTTGGGCGAAACGCTGCTTGAAATAGTCATACAGCAAGTGGGGCTTATTTGACAGCACCGCTAAAGGAATATCATCACCCATACAGAAAGTAGGTTCTGATCCGGTGCTAGCCATTGGTTGGATAATCATTTCCACATCTTCTGTGGTGTAGCCAAAAGCCAATTGCTGACGCAGTAAGTTTTCTCTATCAATTTCCTTACTAGCTACATAATGACCGTTACCATTTCCATTCCCATTCACAGAACTAGTAGTTGGCTTCAGTTCTTGACGGTACTTTTGCAGCCATTCCCCATAAGGATATTGCTTGGCGATGCGCTGTTTAATTTGCCAATTCTTAAGAATTTCATGATTGACTAAATCCACAGCAATCATTTGTCCGGGGCCGAGTCTACCCTTCTCCACAATACTTGCTTCGGGGAAATCCACTACCCCAGCTTCCGAAGCCACCACAATATAGTCATCTTTCGTAATGACATAACGTGCTGGTCTTAAGCCGTTACGGTCTAATGTTGCGCCTACTGTTTTCCCATCACCAAATACTAACAGTGCCGGGCCGTCCCAAGCTTCCTGCAAACCACTGTAATATTCGTAAAAATCCACAATCTCTGGATAATTCTGCAAAGATGGTTGATTTTTATAAGCCTCTGGAACCATAATCATCAAAGCTTCCAAGGGGCTGCGTCCAGAATGTACCAACAATTCCAGAACGTTATCTAAAGTCGCCGAGTCACTATTACCTTGCAGCACTAATGGCTTGAGTTCATCAAAGCGACCATCCCAGACTGGATGACTCAAGTTAGCTTCTCTCGCCATCATCCAGTTAATATTGCCCAGCAGGGTGTTAATTTCCCCGTTATGACCCAATAGCCGCATGGGTTGGGCTAAAGGCCACTTGGGCATAGTGTTGGTACTAAAGCGGCGGTGATAAACTGCAAACGCACTCTTATAGGCGGGATTTTGTAAGTCTTGATAAAACTCTCCCAAAACCGCAGAACGCACCATCCCCTTATAAACAATTGTGCGACTGGACAAAGAACAAATGTAAAATTCTTCGGAAATGTTCTTTACCGCCTTGAATAGACGTTTACGAGTAATAAACAACTGCCTTTCTAGGGCATCACCACTGCTATGGCCTCCTAGAATAACTTGCTCAATTCTGGGTTGATTTTCTTTAGCTTGTACCCCTAATAATTCAGGCTGTACAGGAACTTCTCGCCAGCCTAGTACAGTGAAGTTTTCTTCAGTAACAATTTGCTCAAAAACGTATTTAGCTTTTTGCGCTACCTGTAAATCCTGTGGGAGAAATACCATCCCCACAGCTATATTATTACTAGACAAAAAGTCTATCTGTCCTTGGGTATAATCTTGTTGTAATAACTCCCAAGGAATCGCCGTTAATATACCAGCACCATCACCGGAATCTTGGTCGGCGCTACAACCACCCCGATGTTCTAGACAAGTCAAAGCACCTAAAGCTTTAGCGACAATTTCATGGCTGGCTTGATTTTGACGATGAGCTATAAAACCTACACCACAGGCATCCCGTTCTTCTACTAACCACTTTGGCCCTTGGTAGGTGTCCCCTGAATTTAAATTAGCTGTGAATTTTTGGTCTTGATTCATCGGTTTATCAGTCATAGAGCCTGTTCCTGAGATCGTTTAGTCACGTTCGTGCCTGTTTGTGAGAAAAATTTCTAAATTTCGTCTAGCACGAATATAGAAATCAGCGAAATTTAGAGAAAAAAAATTTTAACTTCGGCTTTTTTTCTTGGCGACGTTAAAATGTCTGCTTTATGTTTTATGTGTTTATTCTATGGAAGACAAAATATCTGTGCCTTGACAGTCCTCATTTTTATATCGTGTAACTGCATATTTTTTCAATTTATGTGTTTTGAGTTGCCAGAACAAAACACAGTTTTGGATACCACCAACGGCATCCTATATTTCCACTTTACTGTTCTTCGACTAGAAACAATCCTGATTTATTAGCAAAATCAGCGTAGTACACTACATACCCCTTTGGCAATTCCTAAGTATTTTGATGGTTGTGAGATTTTTTGCTGTTGCCACTAAACGTCTCCACTGTTTAACCCTCACCAAGTAGCAACAGCAGGAACAATGTATCAGGATTTAATATCTTATCCAAATATAATAACTAAAACTACTATTTCTAGTTTTGTCCTAACTAGTGCTAGTTAAAGCATTTAGTTACAGTGGTTTTAGCGGCAAAATTTTAGCTAGTCATCTATAAGAGATAAAGAGCCACTATACATAGTATCACATTAATTACAACATTTCTTATCTATATTTCAAGATTTCCACACAATTAGCCAATCAGCTCGTTGGGTGATAGGTTTCAAAAGTACCTGTGTAGCTCATGTTCAGAATGAAAAATTATTGCCGAGAAAAAAATCAAAATATTGCTACTAAACCATTAGAAGGTAAATTCTTACAGTCGATTGTGTCACCGATAACCGTAATATCACTATGTTTGTCTGCAACCTGTGCTGCTAACGCCCAACAACAGGTAAAGCTGGGACAAGTAAATACACAGCGTCCCCCATCGCCTGCATCAGTCAGATTATCTTCTGGTAGCCAAATATTCCTCAACGGTCGGAACGTATCAGGAGCTTGGTTGCAACAACCAAGAGGCGCAAATCAAATAACAACATTCATCAGTGATGGCGCAATGCGGCAATTAATTGGTGTAGACCTATTAAGCAGCAGTAACCCCGCAAGCCAACCAATATTATGGTATTCTCCTACTACCCAACCCTTGGGTTTAACAACTAGACTCCAAGGTGGCTATCGTTATCTCGATATTACAAATTTTGCCCGCACAGCAGGATGGCAAATTCAAACCCAAGGTAATACTTTAGCGATCGCCACCCCCAGAGCGCAAGTAAGCAACATCCGCCAAAGTCAGCAACCTGCAACGCGCATTGTAGTGGACTTAGACCGCCCCACCCCTTGGCAAGTCAGACAAGGACAACCAATTCGACCCCCAGCCGACCCCAACATCCCAGATGCCAAACCCCCAGCCGCAACTTACAGAGAATGGACAATAGTTCTCGATGGCATAGCCGACCCCAGTTTAATTCAACGCTACACACCTTTACCAGTAACACCGCCATCCATAACAGAACCAAATCAACTCAAACAATTACCAACACCGGAACCATTTATACAGCAAGTACAGGTAGTAAATAATCAAACCCTAATTCGGCTTAACGTTCCCTTAGCTTTATCGCCCAAAGTTACCACCATTAATAATCCTCATCGCCTAGTTATCGATTTACGTCCCGACCCCTTAGAAGCGCGTGATATCACCTGGGCAAAAGGCATACGTTGGCGACAGCAATATGTCAATTTAGCTACAAACCGTTTTCCTGTAGTGCTGCTAGAAATTAATCCCCGGACGGTGGGACTGACCTTAAAACCAATTATCACCAACCAAGACACCTTAGTAGGTACAGCCCCTATCCTGCAAACAGCCCAAAGCTACCTTGCCGTAGGGGCAATTAACGGCGGATATTTCAACCGCAATAACCGCTATCCCTTGGGTGCAATTCGCCAAAATAATCAATGGCTATCTAGCCCAATTTTAAATCGAGGTGCGATCGCCTGGAATAATGCCGGACAATTTTACTTTGGTCGCCTCAGCTTACAAGAGACATTAGTCACATCTAATTTGCGCTCTCCAATATTATTTCTCAACAGTGGCTATGTCCAAAGCGGTATCGCCCGTTATACCCCAGACTGGGGGCAAACTTACACACCCTTAACCGACAACGAAAGCATTCTCCTAGTTCAGAACAACAAAATTACTAATCAGTTTGCCGGAGGTAAAGCCGGACAAACAAACTTTCCCATTCCAGCAAATGGCTATTTACTTACAATACGTGGAAATGGAGGAGCGATCGCCTCACAACTACCCATCGGTACTAATGTCCAAATTACCAGTAGCACCATTCCCGTTGATTTTAACCGTTACCCCAACATTATAGGAGCCGGGCCACTGTTAATTCAAAATAACCAAATCGTCCTTGATGCCGCAAGCGAAAAGTTCAGTAAAGCCTTCATCGCCGAAAGAGCCGTCCGCAGTGGCATTTGTACAACCGCCAATAATACCTTATTAATCGCCGCCATACATAACCGCGCAAGCGGCCCAGGCCCCACCCTAGCAGAACACGCCCAACTCATGAAACTTCTAGGCTGTGTCAACGCCCTCAACCTAGACGGCGGTAGCTCAACCAGCCTCTACCTAAGTGGACAACTCATAGACCGCTATCCCAACACCGCCGCCCGCGTCCACAACGGCATCGGCATTTTTCTTCAACCCAAATAGAAAACAGGTGACAGGTGATAGGTGACAGGTGACAGGTGACAGGTGATAGGTCACAGGTCACAGGTGACAGGTCACTGGTGACAGTTGATAAAGCAAAGACTTCTCCCTTTCCCCTTTCCCCTTTTCCCTTTCCCCTTTCCCCTTTCCCAGTCCCCAATTTAAAGCTGAGAATAAGCCTTCATCCCAGTTGATGAAGAGTTTGTATAAACCCAGAGTTTCAACAGATATTCTCCACCCCAGCCGATATGACTTTGTTATGTTTAGCAAGGTGCGAATAAAATTGCTAAATTCACGGTTGTAAAATTGCCCCAAATTTTCCATCAATTGTTCAGCGTAATAACGGTTTGTTTTGTCTCCAAAAGAGGTAACTATGGCTCAAACACAAGAAACCACAACAAAAACCAACACCTTGCCCCTGCCTACAACCATCAATAACCGTAGTGTTGCTGCAACTGAACTGCGTCCTTGGGGTTCTTTTACAGTCTTGGAAGAAGGACGCGGATACAAAATTAAACGTATCGAAGTTAAACCCGGACACCGCCTCAGCCTCCAAATGCACCATCATCGCAGCGAACACTGGATAGTCGTTTCCGGTACAGCCAGAGTAGTTTGTGGTGAAAAAGAAATCTTATTAGGTAATAACCAATCTACCTATGTACCCCAATGTACTGCTCATCGCCTAGAAAATCCTGGCGTAATTCCCTTAGTATTAATTGAAGTACAAAACGGTGAATACTTGGGTGAAGACGATATTATCCGCTACCAAGATGATTACGCTCGTACAGGCAATTAAAATTTTTCTCAGTGGTCAGTAGTCAGTGGTCAGTGGCTTTGGATATGTAAAACCCACCATCAGCCAGCTTCAAAAACAACTGACTTCCAAAATGTAACAACTTTCTCTCTGTGCCTCTGTGTCTCTGTGGTGAACATAAACCCAGAGGTACGGAGGCACAGATAATTAATATTCAATTTTTCTGCTCTCATCCGCTAATATCAGCAACCCATCTGTAATACTGAAAGATGGTGTCTTCACTTGCCCAAACGAGTTATGATTCATCTGAGCCAAGCCGCAGCTAGTGAAATCAATCGCTTAAAGTCCAAACAACAGCCAAAAGCCTTGTTTAGAATCACCGTCAAACCAGGTGGCTGTTCCGATTGGTTTTATGATATGTCCTTTGATGAGAAAATCCAACAAGGCGATCGCATCTTTGACGAGCATAACGTCCAAGTCGTTATCGATAACGCCAGCTATAATTATATTAATGGTTTAGTCATAGATTATTCAGAAGATTTGATGGGTGGGGCGTTTCGTTTCCAAAACCCCCAAGCAGTTGCCACCTGTGGTTGTGGAAATTCTTTCTCTACCACTAGACCATCTGCTATTTAATAATTAATATGGAAGTTTGACATAAAACCACAAAAAAAGATATAATCAGGATTTGTTAAAACTTAGACCTACAAGCAGCTTCACGCGCTGTGACTCATGCCAACAATACAGCAATTAATTCGTACTGAACGCGAGAAAGCGCGTCAGAAAACCAAGTCCCCAGCTCTAAAGCAATGCCCTCAGCGCCGAGGAGTTTGTACAAGAGTATACACGACCACTCCCAAAAAGCCCAACTCAGCCCTACGCAAAGTAGCACGGGTGAGATTGACTTCAGGATTTGAAGTAACAGCTTACATCCCAGGAATTGGTCACAACTTACAAGAACACTCAGTTGTTATGATTCGTGGCGGTCGGGTGAAAGACTTACCAGGTGTAAGATATCACATCATCCGAGGTACATTAGATACAGCCGGAGTGAAAGACCGTAAGCAAGGACGTTCCAAATACGGAACCAAACGTCCTAAAGAAGCGAAAAAATAAATTAAGCGATTAATCGTGCTTGATGCGGTTATTCGCTTCAACAAAAGCGCCTAATTCAAGCAAAAGTATCAATGCTTGTTCTGAAACAGTGATTAATTCACAGAATAAATAATCTGTTTTAGAAAATTGGCTCAAGCTTCTACCGCCAACCTACACTCAGCGAGCAAGTGTAGGCACAATCAACAAAACACTACATATAGAAAGAGTCGAGAAAGCAGGGGAGCAGTGGTTCTCCTTTGGAGACGCTAGCGCGAACGACTGCGCGGTAATCGAGTTTCGACTACGCTCAACTACCGCGAAGTCGAGATTCACCAACCGGGAGCAGAGGAGCAGAGGAAGAAATTCTTACTGACCACTGACCACTGACCACTGACCACTTTTTCAAATCAGCCAAAATGCTCAATTCTGAGCTGCGTTAGCGCTCAGAGATTACGCTGTCTGATAGCATATAATTTCGTTGCCAAGTCCGAATTAAGGGTAAAGTATGTCTCGTCGTGGTGTTATTCAAAGGCGGCCAATACCGCCTGACTCTGTATATAACAGTCGGTTGGTGAGTATGATCATCCGCCGAATTATGCGTCATGGGAAAAAATCACTAGCTGCACGCATCGTTTATGATGCGATGAAAACAATTGAAGAGCGCACTGGTAATAATGCTCTAGAAGTGTTTGAAAGAGCAGTCAGAAACGCAACACCTCTAGTTGAGGTGAAAGCTCGCCGTGTTGGTGGTGCAACCTACCAAGTGCCAATGGAAGTACGTTCAGACCGGGGTACTACCCTCGCACTGCGTTGGCTGGTACAATTTTCTAGGAGCAGACCCGGACGGACAATGGCCAGCCGATTAGCTAATGAGTTACTTGATGCTGCCAATGAAACAGGGAATGCTATCCGCAAACGGGAAGAAACGCACCGGATGGCGGAAGCAAACAAAGCATTTGCCCATTATCGTTACTAAGTACAAAAGCGGTATATCGTGCATTTAATAACGGTATATCGCGGAATTACCAAACAAAAGTCGGTTTTTTCTAAAAGTATAGAATCTTAACAAAGAGTAATATACAAGATATCATGAGGCAAAAACTATAGGAGGCTATTGTGGCACGTACTAACCCGCTAGAGAAAGTACGCAATATAGGTATTGCGGCGCACATAGATGCGGGCAAAACCACGACTACAGAGAGAATATTATTTTACTCTGGGATTATTCATAAAATTGGTGAAGTTCACGAAGGAACTGCTGTTACCGACTGGATGGAACAAGAACGCGAACGTGGTATTACCATCACTGCGGCTGCTATTAGTACCAGTTGGAAAGATCACCAAATTAACATTATCGATACTCCAGGTCACGTAGACTTCACAATTGAAGTAGAACGCTCGATGCGGGTGTTGGATGGTGTAATCGCGGTATTTTGCTCCGTAGGTGGCGTACAACCCCAATCAGAGACAGTGTGGCGGCAAGCAGACCGTTACAAAGTGCCTCGAATTGCCTTCATCAACAAAATGGATCGCACAGGCGCGAACTTCTACAGAGTTCACGAGCAAATGCGCGATCGCCTGCGGGCCAATGCCATTGCCATTCAGTTGCCCATCGGTAGCGAAAACGACTTTCAAGGCATTGTAGACTTGGTACGTAAACGGGCGTATATTTATACCAACGACCAAGGTACAGATATCCAAGAAACGGATATCCCGGCAGATATGCAGGATAAAACCGAAGAGTACTACACCAAGCTCATAGAAGCAGTTGCCGAAACTGACGACGACTTGATGAACAAGTACTTCGAGGGTGAAGCACTGACAGAAGCAGAAATTCGTACTGCCCTGCGTCAAGGTACAATTGCCGGCAGTATCGTACCCGTACTTTGTGGCTCCGCCTTTAAGAACAAAGGTGTGCAATTAATGTTAGATGCAGTTGTAGATTACCTACCTGCACCGACAGAAGTACCCCCCATTCAAGGCACACTTGCCAATGGTGAAACCGTAGAGCGCCGGGCTGATGATGACGAACCCCTAGCGGCTTTGGCATTCAAGATTATGGCTGACCCCTACGGTCGCCTCACCTTCGTTCGTGTTTATTCGGGCGTTCTCAAAAAAGGTAGTTACGTCTTAAATGCTACCAAAAACAAGAAAGAACGGATTTCTCGTCTAGTAATCTTAAAAGCAGATGAGCGACAAGACGTAGAAGAACTACGAGCAGGTGATTTGGGTGCTGCACTGGGATTAAAGGAAACTTTGACAGGTGACACCATCACTGATGAAGGCGCACCAGTAATTTTGGAATCCCTATTTATTCCAGAGCCTGTGATCTCGGTAGCGGTTGAACCCAAAACCAAGAACGACATGGACAAATTGTCCAAAGCACTGCAATCTCTTTCAGAGGAAGACCCAACCTTCCGCGTCAACGTTGACCCGGAAACCAACCAAACAGTAATTGCCGGGATGGGAGAACTCCACCTGGAAATTCTGGTAGACCGGATGTTACGCGAATTTAAAGTGGAAGCGAACGTAGGTGCGCCACAGGTAGCTTACCGCGAAACCATTCGTAAACCAGTCACCAACGTTGAAGGCAAGTTCATCCGTCAAAGTGGTGGTAAAGGTCAATATGGTCACGTTGTGATCAATTTGGAACCAGGAGAACCCGGTAGCGGCTTTGAGTTCGTATCTAAGATTGTCGGTGGTGTAGTACCCAAAGAGTACATCGGCCCCGCAGAACAAGGGATGAAAGAAAGCTGTGAATCAGGGATTTTAGCTGGCTATCCGCTAATTGACGTGAAAGCAACGCTAATTCATGGTTCTTACCACGATGTAGACTCTTCGGAAATGGCTTTCAAAATTGCTGGCTCAATGGCAATGAAAGAAGCCGTACTCAAAGCTTCACCAGTGTTGTTAGAACCTGTGATGAAAGTTGAGGTGGAAGTTCCTGAAGACTTTATCGGGAACGTCATTGGCGACCTCATCGCCCGCAGAGGGCAGATTGAAAGCCAAAGCACTGAACAGGGACTCGCTAAAGTGGCATCAAAAGTTCCACTGGCGACCATGTTTGGCTACGCCACAGATATCCGGTCAAAAACCCAAGGTCGCGGTATCTTTACGATGGAATTCAGCCACTACGATGAAGTACCTCGCAGCGTAGCTGAAACTATCATCGCCAAAAGCAAAGGGAACGCTTAATTAATAAAGGAAACGAGGATTCATGGCACGCCAAAAGTTTGAAAGAACTAAACCCCACGTAAACATCGGTACAATTGGCCACGTTGACCACGGTAAAACAACCTTAACAGCAGCTATTACCATGACCTTAGCTGCTCTAGGTAAAGCTGTAGCTAGAGCCTACGACCAAATCGACAACGCACCTGAAGAAAAGGCGCGTGGTATTACCATCAACACCGCTCACGTTGAATACGAAACCGATAAGCGTCACTATGCTCACGTAGACTGTCCAGGTCACGCTGACTATGTGAAGAACATGATCACTGGTGCGGCACAAATGGACGGCGCAATTCTCGTAGTTGCGGCTACAGATGGCCCTATGCCCCAAACCCGTGAACACATCCTATTAGCTAAACAGGTAGGTGTTCCTCGTCTGGTAGTCTTCCTCAACAAAGAAGACATGATGGAAGACGAAGAACTACTAGAGTTGGTAGAACTAGAACTCAGAGAACTGTTGACTGAGTACGACTTCGATGGCGATGAAATCCCCATCGTCAGAGGTTCTGGCTTACAAGCTCTGGAAGCAATGACCGCTAATCCTAAGACCCAACGTGGCGAAAATCCTTGGGTAGATAAAATCTACTCATTGATGGATGCTGTAGATTCTTACATCCCCGATCCAGAACGCGACGTAGACAAGCCCTTCTTGATGGCGGTAGAAGACGTATTCTCTATTACTGGTCGTGGTACAGTAGCTACCGGCCGGATTGAGCGCGGTAAGGTGAAAGTAGGTGACGTTATAGAAATCGTGGGTATCAGAGACACCCGCAACAGCACCGTTACCGGGATTGAAATGTTCAAGAAGAGTCTTGAAGAAGGTATGGCTGGGGACAACGCTGGTGTACTCCTGCGTGGTATCCAAAAGACCGATATTGAACGTGGTATGGTGTTAGCCAAGCCCGGTTCTATCACCCCTCACACTCAATTTGAAGGTGAAGTTTACGTTCTCACCGAGAAAGAAGGTGGTCGGAAAACCCCCTTCTTCCCAGGCTACCGTCCTCAATTCTACGTGCGGACAACAGATGTAACCGGCACTATCACAGCTTTCACCTCAGACGAAGGTGCGGCGGCGGAAATGGTAATGCCAGGCGATCGCATCAAAATGACCGTAGAATTGATCAACCCGATCGCGATTGAGCAAGGTATGCGCTTCGCTATTCGTGAAGGTGGTCGCACCATCGGTGCTGGTGTCGTTTCTAAAATCCTCAAGTAGCACCTTTTAAACCATAACTAAGAGCAGAGACGCTAAATGCTTCTCTGCTCTTTTATCTGAACATTAGGGACTGGGGACTGGGGACTGGGTATTAGGAAGAAATAGCAGGTATCAGCAAACATTTTTGTGTAACTCCTGCTTTCCCAATCCCCAATACCCAATCCCTAATCCCCAATCCCCAATCCCCAATCCCCCAAACTCAGAACCTGGAAAATTTAAGATGGCAACTCTACAGCAGCAGAAGATTAGAATACGTTTACAAGCTTTTGACCGTCGTTTATTAGATACATCTTGCGAGAAGATTGTTGATACAGCCAACCGGACTAACGCTACAGCCATAGGCCCGATTCCTCTACCGACAAAACGGAAAATCTACTGCGTGCTGCGATCGCCACACGTAGACAAAGATTCCCGCGAACACTTTGAAACACGTACCCATCGCCGGATTATCGATATCTACCAACCCTCGTCCAAAACCATCGATGCGCTGATGAAACTAGATTTACCCTCTGGTGTGGACATTGAAGTGAAATTGTAATTTAGTCTATAGTCCACAGTCCATAGTCTATATCTGTAGGTTTCTACTGTTGACTAATGACTGTTGACTAATGACTAATGACAACTGACAACTGACACTAGTAGAAATCTTGACTTGGCCCGGAAGAAATTTCTTTCAGGGCTTTTTATTTACCTAAGAACAAGTGATAGAATGTAAAGAAAATACGGGAAAAGCAGAGAAAAAAGAAATTTTAAAGATTAAATTTATACTCAGGTAAAAATGACATCTTCTTCTAGAATTGCCGTCCGCGAACTACCTCTGTTCCCGTTACCCGAAGTAGTTCTGTTTCCCACAAGACCATTACCCCTGCATATTTTTGAGTTTCGCTACCGAATCATGATGAACACGATTTTGTCAAGCGATCGCAGGTTCGGGGTGTTGATGGTTGACCCAGTAAAAGGTACAATTGCCAATGTAGGCTGCTGTGCAGAAATTATTCACTACCAGCGCCTACCAGATGACCGGATGAAAATGTTGACTCTGGGACAACAGAGATTTCGGGTTTTAGAATATGTGCGAGAAAAACCCTACCGTGTCGGTCTGGTGGAATGGTTAGAAGACCAACCCCCAACAAAAGATTTACGTCCTCTAGCAACTGATGTAGAACAGTTACTGCGGGATGTTGTTCGGCTTTCCGCAAAAATCACCGAACAAAATATAGAGATTCCCGAAGAACTGCCAGATTTACCCACAGAATTATCATACTGGGTAGCCAGTAACTTATATGGAGTGGCAGGAGAGCAGCAATCACTGCTGGAAATGCAAGATACCGCCGCTCGCCTAGAAAGAGAAGCAGAAATTCTGACTACTACTCGTAATCATTTAGCAGCTCGTTCTGTTTTGAAAGATACTTTTAATACGAAGTGATATGTTGCTGGGGGTGAAGCAGAGTAACATCATGATCGCTGATTTACAGCCTCATATCTCATCCCTAGCCTTTACTCCCTACTGAAAGTACACTATAGCTACCAAAAATTTTTATAACTTCTGTGTAGGCAGTTAATTCTCCCAGGGCAGTTTTCATATTTGGTGTACTGACATCAGATTCTAGATCAACAAAGAATAAATATTCACCAAGCGATCGCTTTGTTGGTCGTGACTCGATGCGACTCAGGTTAATACCTAACTGAGCAAATATCTGTAGTGGTTTGAGTAACGCTCCGGGTACGTTAGCTGGCACAGTAAAAGCAATAGAAGTGTGGGTAGGATTTTGTGCAGGTAGTTGATGAATGATATCAGCTTCCGCCTGACTGACTACCCAAAAGCGAGTACAGTTTTCTGGGTAGTCATTGATATTACGGGCTAGTATGGGTAAATTGTAGAGTTCTGCGGCTCTACTAGAAGCGATCGCGGCTATTGTTAAATCATCCTCTAATTTTTGTAGAGCTTCAGTTGTAGAATTAATGGGAATCAGTTGGACATTGGGCAGAAAAGCTCCTAGCCATCCTTGACACTGAGCCAAAGCTTGGGGATGAGAATAAACAGTTTTGATTTCATCTAAACTAGCGGCACAAGAAATCAAAGTATGAGCAATTGGTAAGACTAAAGCTGAATGAATTTGTAAGCTGTCTAACTGCCATAAGGTGTCCATCGTCATAGTGACGCTACCTTCAATTGAGTTTTCAACAGGCACAACAGCTAACTGTGTTTTCCCAGTCGCTAGGGCTTGCAAGGATTGGGCTATGCTGGGATATGGGCATAACATAGCTTCAGTTCCTGTGGTTTGGGTTAGCCAGTTAACATACAAAACAGTAGCTTGTTCTGCATAAGTTCCAGGCGGCCCTAAATGAGCAATAGATAGAGACATGGCTTTTTAACCTCATTTATCTGTGAGATTCATCGACTATACCGCAGGCAAACCTCGCCTTGCGAAAACAGTACCTTGGTTTAACTAATTAATTCGACTTTAAACTGTTGTTTTACTCAAGACAATGGTAAAGTTTGTAACTGTATTCTCCAGCAGTTCTACCATATTGTTTATCCTGCACACATTGCTGAGATTCCAAATTGATAGGAGTGCGGAACTCAACCAACCACACATCTAGAGGTCGTTGGCTTTTGGCTATTTTGTCCTGTAATTCTTGCACAGAATGATTGTACTCTTGACTGTCTGAATCTTTACCCGCCAGGAAAAACTGGACATTAAAGTTTGGTTGCTTTTGAAATTCCCAAGCTAACCCCATCATTCTGCCAGTCTGCCCATGATGTATATGTTTGGTGGCAATTAACACATTATTAACAGAAACTCTTTGGATAAGTGAGGCGAGGATATCTGGACGTTGGTTTTGGAGATAGCCAAGATTCCCATCTACAGTTAGCCCTCCCAAGAGTGCCATTGACAAAATTATACTTACGGTAATTTTCCCTTGCACAAGATATTGCCAACAGCCTGCTAATGCAGCCCCTAAAAGTAAAATTATTGCTGGTGCATAAATATATTGAAACCGGGCGGCTAAAGTTAAATCTTTACCTAAACCATAAGTGAAAAATAAACATAAACAAACAGCTGCTAGAAGATACTCGGATAAAATTTGAATGCTTAAACTATTATCATAAAACTCTTGTTGCCTTTTCAGCCCGTAAATAAATTTAGGCAAACTCCACAATAAGAATAGTAAAGTTGCTCCAGCAGAAATGATAATAATAGCTGTAGGTAAGATTGTGAATGCTGAAGGTAGAAGCAACAGCATACTAATATTCCACAGCAGTAATCGCCCTATTGGTTCTACCCATCTGGTATGAGGATTACTCATAGCAACCCAGTCTGTTAGGTCACTACTGGGAATAGTTTGTAGGAATGGTATCCAAACAAGGCCGCCGATTAATGTACCCAAGACAGCTAGCCAGATGCGCCACAAGTGGGTTTGTCTAGAGTTTGGCTTACGGTTGCGCCAAATGTGGGCGAATAATACTAATGCTTGAGCAGTTAGAGTTAAGCCGAAAAAATAATGCGTTGCTATCCCTAAACTATTGATGGCTATCCAAGCTAATACCGTCCACATAGGCAGAGATTGCTGACGGTGGATCGATTGAATAGCTTTGACACAACAACATAAAGAAGCAATTACCAGTAACATTGCCAAAGTGTAATGTCTGGCTTCCCTACCTAGAAAAACAATGTAGGGAGAAACTGCCATCATTGCAGCTGCCATCTGCCCGACTAATTTAGAACGGAAGGTGAGATAACCGAAGCAAAACATGGCGGGAATTGATAATACACCAAACAAGGCACTAAGCGATCGCGCCAGCCCAATTGAGGCTATTTCCCCTGTTGGTGAAAACAGTTTCATCCAGAAATGAGCCAAAGCAAAATATACAGGAGGATGGGTACTCTCGGTTAACAGTTCTTGGATGACGTTATTGATTCCATTTGCAGGGTTAACTTGTAGCGGCTGTAATAGTACACCAGAACTAATAATTTCATTAAGTGGGACGATGCGGAAACTATTCCCCAGACTAAAAACCATCGTCGCGCACTCATCAGTCCAAGGCGGCAAAGCAGCTAGGCGCAAAAATCGTAAGACAATAGCGATCGCTAGCCATAACAGCAGCAGTAATAAGTGAGGACGGTTTTTTATGACTGATGTGGTTAACATTCTCCGACTCTTAATTTTTCACTCACTGCGTCACCCCCATAAGTTACATTTTGTACACAGAAATAGTCTTTTCCATCGTTAATATCTGCACTGCAAAAACTTATGGTATAAAAATCTGTGTAATTTAATTTATACTTTATAAGTCTAAAGATAGCGATCGCACTTTTTCCCAGTATACAGAGAATAAAATAATAAATAAAAGTATATTTTAAACATAAGTATGATTTATTTTGCAATTGCTTTCGGCAAATAAATTATAAATATAATAAATTAATTAATATATATAAATATAAAAGAATTGATTTTTGTAAATCATGCTTACCAAGTTTACTGCCTCCCTATCAGTAGAAATTGCTGTACCAGAGCAACCTATTCCTATTCAACACTACTTGCGTCAACCCCAACGGCTAGTTAATGCTTTAGTTGACCAAAAACGCATTCGGCAGCTTTCAGAAGAGGTATTTCGTTTAAAGATGCGTCCTTTATCTTTTATGTCGTTAAGTATTCAACCTACTGTAGACATGAGAGTTTGGGCAGAATCTAACGGAACAATTTATTTGCGTTCAGTGGGTTGCGAAATTCTTGGTTTTGAGTATATTAACCAGCGCTTCTCTCTAAATTTAAGAGGATATTTATCGCCGTATCAATCAAAAACTGGTACTCGTCTGGAAGGTAAGGCTGATTTAGAGGTACAAGTAGATTTACCTCCGCCTTTTTCTTTAACTCCCAAGCCAATTTTAGAAACTACTGGTAATGGTTTACTCAAGAGTGTCTTATTAACCGTAAAGCAAAGATTGTTGCATCATCTATTAGCTGATTATCGTCAATGGGTAATTTCCCAAACCCAAGAAGAATGTTTCGGTAAGGATGATACTCAATTACCAATTCTCAATACCGACTAGTGTGTTAGTTGTCAGTAGTAAGGGATAGCTGACAACTTTTTTATTTGGTAAATTGTATAAATAATGACAAATTAGCTAATGAAGTTGAGTTTGACAAGGGCGGAAGGACTGACGATGTAAAGGTGAAGCACCGTATTGTTGCAGAGCTAACAGATGCTTTTTACTACCATAACCCTTATTACTTGTTAAATCGTACATGGGATATTTTGCCGCTAGACGCTGTATCAAATCGTCACGCCAAACTTTGGCTACAATACTAGCGGCAGCAATATTGAGCGATCGCTCATCTCCCTTAATAATAGTTTGTTGTGGCATCAGCAGGTTTTTGATTGGCTGATTACCATCCACCAAACAGATTGCAGGCTGTACCTTGAGCTTTTGTACCGCCCGCCTCATCGCTAAGATTGTTGCTTGTAAAATGTTGATTTGGTCAATTTCCGCAGTTGCAGCATAACCAATTCGCCAATCTATCGCCAGTGTGCAAATCTGCTGCGCTAGCTGAACCCTACGAGAGTGAGATAGTTTCTTACTATCTTTAATTTCGGCTGTGATGAGTTGAGAAAAAGCACTAGTAGGCAGTATCACAGCCGCCGCAACTACAGGCCCAAAAAGAGCGCCTCGCCCTACTTCATCTACCCCTGCTATCAACCCTGGAATATTTGATAACTCAGGGGAAAATTCTAGCCAACTAGTTGTTTCTAAGGCTATTGGTAACTGTAGAGTGTAGGCAGTTTGCCCCCTCTTCACCATAATTTTGACTCACACCAATGCAGAACATCTAACAGGTAAGCAATACCAATTTAAAATTCAACAATAAAAGACTTCAGAATCAGAAATATTGCCAATTTTCTTGTAGGAAAGGTCTAACAGCCCTTCCTATATTCCGGGCGGGCTGTTAAGCCCACCCCACAAAATAAACTATTTATTTTTTGGAAGTTTTTCAGAAAACTGAATTTTTTAGGTTTTTTTGACTTTGAATCTATTGTTGAATTTTCAACAATTGGTATTAACTATCATCACCCGCATCTGAGTCAGTCGCAGAGGAACGACGACGACGGCGACGGCTAGCTGTGGTAATACTATTGGTTTCGGAATCTTCAGTAGTTGCTGTCACCTTTATTGGTTCAGTTACCGTTGTTGGCACAAATTTCGGTTCCAGTTTTACTTTTGGTGTCCCAACTTCCATACTGGGTGTGACTGTAGCTACTGGTTCTGGAATAGCTTCATCTGATTCAGTCGCTGTTTGTCCAGGCTGAATAATGTTAATAATCACCGCTTTCGGATTTTTTACTTCCTGCTCTAATTTAATGAGCGGAGAAACTCCCATCAAAGCAAAAATATCTTGCTCTTCTGGAGTCATTTCTACAGTCTTAATTTCCGGTGGTTCTACCACTGGCTTAACCGGCTCGGTTTTGATGACTTTAGTCCGTTCTCCTCTATCAGTCCAACTGGACTTACCCAAGTTAGGTGTAGGTAACTCTGGTGCAGTGCCTAAATCTACATCTGTATCTAAATCTAGGTCTGGCTCACCGATAAAACCTATGGGATTACCATTAATTCTTGGCTCATCTTTGCCATTGGGAGTATTGATACCAATTCGGCTGCGACGAGTACGGGCGCGGCGTTTGTTGTGGTCGTTTAGCTCTTGGTAGCTGGGATGATTAATTAAATTTAAAGAACCCAAGTCAGAGTCATTTTCAAATCCATCACCAAAGCCATCGTAGGTTTCCCGTGGTTCGGTAATGCGTGCAGTCGGTAAACGTGGTTCTCTTGTAGGCAGGGATACAAAGCGTTCTGGTACTTCTACTGGTGCTGGTGTGGGTAAGCGGCTTTCGCTTTCCCCTGGTAAGCGGACGGTATGTCCTAAGCCGCCACAAGCGGGACAGCTATCACCAAACAACTCGTAAATATTTTGACCTTGGCGTTTGCGGGTTAGTTCTACTAAACCTAGTTCTGTGAGTTGGGCAATTTGCGGACGGGCTTTATCTGCACGTAATGCTTTGTTGAAGTGTTCGAGGACTTGTAACTGGTCACGGCGCGATTCCATATCGATGAAATCAACGACTATTACCCCGGCAATATTCCGCAGACGTAGCTGGCGAGCAATTTCTGTGGCGGCTTCGCAGTTTGTCCACAAAACTGTTTCTCTGGCTGTTGCCGATCGCGTGAATGAACCAGAGTTAACATCTATAACAGTGAGTGCTTCTGTTGGTTCAATAATGATATAGCCGCCAGAAGGTAAGTCTACCCTGGGTTTGAGGGCTTCGCGAATTGCTGCATTGATGCGGAAATACTCTAATATGGGAGAGCGATCGCGGTGATGGTCAATTAACAGTCCTTGTGGTGTCTGTCCACCACTCCAGTTTTGGAGATACTGCTTGACTCGCTTCAACCCGGTACTAGAATCAACCACAATTCTATTTACATCCGCGCCATACATATCACGTAATACGCGCTGAATAAAGTCATCGTCGCGGTTGAGTAGGGCTGGCGCACGGGTTGACTGTGCCTCTTGCTGAATGGCTTCCCATTGCTTTTGCAGCACTTCCAAATCTTCAATAATGGCTTCTTCTGGTTTGCCTTCTGCTTCTGTCCGCACCAACAAACCCATACCCGCAGGCTTAATTAAAATTGCCAAAGCCCGTAAGCGGTTCCGCTCACTTTCACTTTTAATTCGCCGTGATAAATTTACACCCCTACCATAGGGCATTAATACCACATAACGTCCGGGCATAGTGATATTACCTGTAAGCCTGGGGCCTTTTGTTCCCGTTGGCTCTTTCATCACCTGCACCAACACTTTTTGTTGTGGTGCTAACAACTCTGTAATTGCTGCGGCTGTCCGCTTGAGCCGTAAAGGGCCTAAGTCCGTTACATGAATAAAACCGTTACGTTCTGGATCACCAATATTCACAAAAGCGGCATCAATACCTGGTAATACGTTTTCTACTGCACCCAAGTAGATGTCACCGATTTGATGATGGCCTGTGGCTACAACGAGTTCTTGTATTTGATCTTCCGAAAATACCGCAGCGATTTGATGCTGCTCCGCGATAATAATTTGTTTTGGCATTCAATTTCCTCAAAAATCGGCAGTATCAACAGGCTTGGAGGTTTGTATCCCTCTCGCCCCTGCCAGCCTCCAAAGACACTGCTGGTAATAAAAATTGTGAAGTTGAGCTTCAAAATAAAAAGCTATTGACTAGAAAAATGCGTTGATACGCCTGATTATTCCAGAACGGCTGCATATTGTCTAAGCAAATAAATCAACCGCCCGTGGTTGATTTCTGATGTGATACCTTCACCATCTAGGGATTAGGCATTCAGCAGTGGTTTTCAAAGCATGGTGGTAGAGAAGCCGACTGAGCCTGCTGTTAATCACTAGTTCACAAGATAGCTATAAAGAGAGAGTTTTTTTAATCTGCCTTAGTTTGTCCGGGATAAAATCCTAGAATTTACACTCTAATATCTTTACTTTTGCTCCCTGATTATCAGGGTAGTAGTGAACTAGTTTGTTCAATGCAGCGCCAGAAAATTTCTCTTGACCCCATTCTAACGCAACCTTGCCAAAAATCAATTCCCGCGATTTACCACAAGAGAGTAACTACTAGCAAGTTACTCTTTTGGGATTATACCGCTAAAATTAGTTGATTGCGATGAATGTGCAGAAGATGAAATTCTTCTTTACCAGCAATTGCTTCTAGCATAGATAGAATTTGTTCAGGACGCAACAGTACACCGTCGAGGCGACAGCTACCCACATAACGCAAAACGGCTGTAGACTCAGCTTCGCTGTTATTGGTTGAGACTAATTCCAACTCAAACAAACGTGAGCGCAGATTTACGATTTGGCTCTTACCAGATTTGGTTGTCTGTTCATAGAGGATTTCGTCTGTTGCTAGAATTGCTTCTATCCAGTTGTGCCATTGTATAGATGACACTTCCCCTACAACTGCTACTTTGATTACATACTCTGCCTTGTCTAGTATTTGGTTAGCGGCTGGGGATTTTAAATCTATCTGTGCCACACCATATATAGGTATGTCTTTGGGTAGTTCCGCAGTCAGTTTCTGCCTAAACGCATCTACCTCTGTTGGTATAGTTAATTCAAAATCCACTATCTCCCCACTGCTAGTGGCTCCCAAAGCTAAGGCGCTGGCTACAGCAATGCGAGGATTAGGATGAAAACCGCCAGTATAGGCAACTGGTAAACTCGCCCTTCTTACCACCCGGTCGAATAGACGCATTAAATCCAAGTGGCTAACTAAAGCCATGTCTCCTTGTTTCCCAAACCAAACTCGTAGGCGTTGAGTTTTGGTAGTGTTAGGCACAAATTCACCTGCAAATTGAGGAATTGCTGGCGGTTCAATGACGATATTGTGTCCGAAATCAGTGCCACATACGCCACAATGCGAACAACCTTCAAAAGAGCAGTCGGGGACAATTGCCGCTTCTAGAGCGCGTTGTAAGTCCTCTTGGAGCCACTTTTTATCGATGCCTGTATCTATATGATCCCAGGGGAGGGGAGTATCTAGGGATTGGGGACTGGGGACTGGGGACTGGGGATTGGGTAAAACTACTCCCTCATCTCCCTCATCTCCCTCATCTTCCCCAGCTACATGGAATAAATTCCACTCGCCGTTTTCTACTTGGCGATATTTCCAATCTAAACCGGCTTCGGCGATCGCACCTCCCCAGGCAGTAAAAGCTTTATCTAAGCTGTCGTACCATGAATCCATGCCTGCACCTAGTTCCCAGGCTCTACGTAATACTTTACCCAATGAGCGATCGCCTCTCCCAATGAAGTCTTCCATTGCCGAGATGCGGACATCGGTGAAGTTGACTTTTACCCCGCGTATCCGGCGAAATGCTTGACGCAGTAAGTTTTGCTTGCGTTTAAATTCTGCCGTCGCTACAGAATGCCATTGAAATGGGGTATGGGGTTTGGGTGTGAAGTTGGAAATTGTAATGTTGAAATTCAGGGGTCTTCTGCCTTTGGCTCTACATTCCCGTTGTAACCAACTTACTGTTTCTGCAATCCCTAAAACATCGGCCTCTGTTTCCCCTGGTAAGCCGATCATAAAATATAACTTGATTTTATCCCAGCCTTGTTCCCAGGCTGTCTTGACACCTCTTAATAATTCTTCGTTGGTTAATCCTTTGTTGACTATATCTCGCATCCTTTGAGTACCGGCTTCTGGGGCAAAGGTAATGCTGCCTTGCCTTGTACCACCCAGGATGTTGGCGATATTCTCATCAAATCTATCTACTCTCTGACTAGGGAGAGATAAGGAAATATTTTCATTTTTTAACCTATTCTTAATTTCCATCCCCACTGCTGGCAGGGATAGATAATCAGAACAACTCAGGGACAATAAGGAAAACTCATTATAACCAGTCGCCCGCATTCCCTGCTCGATGGCATCTACTACTTTCTCTGGTTCTACATCCCTAGCAGGACGGGTGAGCATTCCTGGTTGACAGAAGCGACAGCCACGAGTACATCCACGCCGAATTTCTATTGTCAAGCGATCGTGTACAGTTTCTACATATGGCACAAGCCCAATGGAATAGGCGGGTATGGGAGTAGCGACTCGCCGCAAAATTCGTTTGGGTACATCTGGGCGTAGAGGTTCTACAGCACCGCTTGCTGTCATCTGGTAAAATTGCGGCACATACAAGCCTGGTATTTGTGCCAAGTCTTGGAGTAAATCTTGGCGACTCAATCCGGCTTTTTTACCCTCTTCTAATATTAAGCCCATCTCTGGTAGGAGTTCTTCACCATCTCCCAAGGCGAAAAAGTCGAAGAAATCGGCGTAAGGTTCAGGATTTGATGTTGCTGTTTGTCCCCCAGCAAAAATTAGAGGGTAATTCCCTTGCAAGCGTTCTTGCCAAGTTAGGGGTATTCCCGCCAAATCCAACATTTCCAGAATGTTGGTGGCTCCCAATTCGTAACTGAGACTAAAACCTAAAATATCAAATTCGCCTAGCGATCGCTTGGACTCGACAGCAAATAGGGGAGTATTAGTCGCCCTGAGTTTTGCTGCTAAGTCTGTCCCAGGTAAATAGGCGCGATCGCATAATTGTCGCGGTTGGGCATTCAGGATGTTATATAGGATGATATGCCCTAAATTGGATGCTCCGACCTCATAAACTTCTGGATAAGTTAATACCCAGCGTATGGCGGCGGTATCCCAAGGTTTATGTACTGCTAGGCGTTCGTTACCTAAGTAACGCGCCGGCTTAAGAATATCCGGTGTGATTAAGTTTTCAAATGCAATAGCCACTGTGCTAACTTCGAGCTACTTTAATTACAGCTACTCACCTCCAACATTAGCATTGATTAGCTCTTTCAACAGTGTCTACAGCAGCAACTTAGGACTCCTTTACAGAGAGTTGCTCTCAACCCCTGTCATTTGTTAACATTAAGTAACATATCTATAAGAAAACTCTTATATTGCCAACTCTGCTTTGTGTTCAAAAATTTCAAAAACGCCGTCGAGTTGGGTTAGCTCAAAAATAATCCTGATAGCTGGGGAAACAGAGTAAAGTTGAAAACCCTTACCTAAGTTTTGAGCTAGTTTGAGCGCAGATACCAAAGCCATCAGTCCACAACTGTCTAAGGATTCAACATCGGCTAAATCCACATACAGGCTTGAGACATCCTCCTTTGTGAGAGTTGTAGTTAAGTCTCGTTCAAATTCCAAAGCATTAGTCGCATTCAGGCAACCATAAGGACGAATCACCTGAATATTCGGACTCTTCAGTACTGCTTGCATACAAAATCCTAATTAGAGTTACTGAATTGTGAAGCTTGAATTTATTTGAACATAAACTTTTTACCTTGACATCGACCATATGTCCTAACTCTCTTTGCTGAATCTTTATGTTTTTTGTGGGTATGTTTAAAGATTGTCCGAACTTCTTAAGCAATTGTGTCCATATATACTTTTTTTTCAGGAAGCTTAAAAAAAAATCATCATAGCAAGCCCGATAAAAAAATCATTATCGAAGATTCTGCTGGAAAGCTCCTATCATTTGTCAGAAAGAGTTATTGAGCTA
The DNA here is from genome assembly GCF_014697625.1 of Anabaena azotica FACHB-119. Taxonomy (GTDB): domain Bacteria; phylum Cyanobacteriota; class Cyanobacteriia; order Cyanobacteriales; family Nostocaceae; genus Trichormus; species Trichormus azoticus_A. The sequence continues at coordinate 42,114 of NZ_JACJSG010000037.1, forward strand.
TCTGTTAAGTAGCTATTTAACTGCTGAAATCAGCATGGATCTTCATCTCTTACCAAGGGTCAAGCAAGGAAGTATCTACTTAGTTAAGTTGTGATCTAAATCACAAATATACGAACATTTGGATCACATTTTATACTTAACTCTATCTTAGATAATTAACTATTACTGAAAGTGGGTTTATACACCTATGAGAACTAGATATGCAATTCGGCAATTGGTAGAAAAAGCTTTGGATATTAAAAAGTTAACTCCAGAGATAGAGGACGAAATTAATTCTGAGTTAACTGCAATGGGTCACATCTCTGATGTTGATTACGAAGCTCTAGAATTGTTAATGGCAGAGATGGATGCTGGACGTATTCAGCTAGTCCCTAGCTTTGGCTTGGGATATTAAATCTCCTCGTTTTTGTAGCGGTTTTCTCTATAAAAACTTAATTTTTGCAACAATTAGTAACACTAAGATTCATAAAATTTTACATTTTTGGCAACAATCAAGCTTCAATCACCAGCAAAGTGTAATTACTCATAAATGGCTGTGGTGATTTAGCTCCCTAGTGTGGCGTAAACTGTGCTAATGAGCATCCACTATTTCCTTAGTCATAAGCCATCATGCAGTTTGCCAAACGTTTAGAAAAAATTCCTCCTTATTTGTTCGCTGAGATTAACCGTAAACGGGAAGCACTTATCGCCCAAGGAGTTGACATCATTAATATAGGAGTAGGTGATCCTGATAAGCCAACACCTGCTCATATTATCCAAGCGTTGCATGAGGCCATTGAAGACCCTTCTACCCACAACTATCCACCCTATGAAGGTACGCAAGAATTTCGCGAAGCAGCCGTTAAGTGGATGAAACGGCGGTTTGGGGTGGATAGTTTAAATCCAAATACAGAAGTTATCTCATCTATTGGTTCCAAAGAAGCAATACACAATACTTTCTTGGCGTTTGTGGAAGCAGGCGACTACACATTGATACCAGATCCTGGTTATCCTGTGTATCGCACTTCTACAATTTTTGCTGGGGGCGAACCTTTTGTGATGCCTCTAAAGGCAGAAAATAAATTTTTACCTGATTTAAATATTATTCCTGAAGAAATCGCCCGTAAAGCCAAATTATTATGGATTAATTACCCCAACAATCCCACCGGAGCTATAGCAACGCTAGAATTTTTGTCAGAATTAGTGGCTTTTTGTCAACAATATAATATTTTGTTATGCCATGACCATGCTTATTCGGAAATGGCATACGATGGCTACAAACCGCCTAGTATCTTGCAAATTCCTGGTGCTAAAGATATTGGCATTGAGTTCCACAGTTTGTCAAAATCCTATAACATGACAGGCTGGCGAATTGGCTTTGCAGTGGGAAATGCCCATGCTATTAAGGGATTGAGTCAAGTAAAAACGAATATTGATTCTGGTGTATTTAAAGCCATTCAAAAAGCAGCGATCGCAGCCTACGCCACCGATGAAGTAGAACTACAAGCCCTGATGTCAGTTTACCAAAATCGCCGCGACATCATCGTCAAAGGCTTGCAATCTTTAGGATGGCCTATCGAACCACCCAAAGCAACGCTTTATGTATGGGTTCCCGTACCTCCTGGCTACACCTCAACAGAATTTGCAAATCTACTACTAGATAAATGTGGTATCGTCGTTCCCCCAGGCATTGGCTACGGTGCATCAGGAGAAGGTTATTTTAGAATAGCCCTCACCATATCCGACGAACGTTTACATGAAGCCATTCAACGAATGCGCGATGCGGGAATTAGGTTTAGTTAGTTGACAGTTGACAGTTGACAGGTGACAGGTGACAGTTATCAGTTATCAGTTATCAGTTATCAGTTGACAGGTGACAGGTGACAGGTGACAGGTGAGAGTTACTATTCTCCCTCATCTCCCTATTCCCCTCCTCTTAGGGGTTAGGGGTGGGTTACTCCCACATCTCCCACATCTCCCACATCTTCCACATCTCCCCCCACTCCCACATCTCCCTCATCTCATCTCCCCCACTCCCTACTCTTCCTGATATGCTTGCCAAACTTGCCCAATAAACTGATGCAGTTGCTGTTTAGCGGCTGGGTCTGGTTCTGATTTGGGTTCTTTAACTAAAATCTGTCCCAGAAGGGTGATGACTTCTGTATCTAGAGCGTGGCGAAATAGGTGAATAGGCCACAGTAGGTCAGATCCATCTCTCAAATCAGTTATGATTGACTGTTCTTCGGCGTGAGTGACCAGCAGTAAAGGGCGTACCCAGCATAATTGACGGGAAACCACAACTTGAATCACTTCTGCATACAAATTCCGCTCACCATGCTCTAAAGACACAATTTGTCCAGGTTGAAAGTCGAGACTCATGTCCTTAAATTTGCAGATTGCTTTTCTCTTTATTTTATAAAGCAAACTACCTACGCTCCCGCAAGCGGTGAGCGTAGGCTTTTAAGTAGCCCTGAACTGTCTGTACTGAGATTACAACACAAACAGTTCGAGCCTCTGGGCGAGTTTACAAGATTCACCCCCTTCGGGTTCGCAGTTGCCTGCGGAGGGAAACCCTCCCGCAGCACTGTCTCACCAATAGCAGCAATATTCTTTGCTCCATTAAAATCAGCATCACCACTCCAAGAGCAAGCCTCATTAGTGCATTTGAAACGTTTATCAGAGCGCAGTCCAATATGTAGGCATTGATGGCAAGTAAGACTAGTCCAAGCTGGAGGAACAGCAATTACTTCTACTCCAAATTGGATACCTTTATATTCCAAAAAAGAACGCAATTGGAAAAAAGACCAAGAATTAGAACGCCTACGTTCTGTTTTACTTCTTGGTTTTTGATTGGTTCTTTCACGAATACCTGTCAAGTCTTCAATTGCTACTACTGCATGATTTTTTAATGCGGACTGAATAATGGACTTGCTAATTTTGTGGTTTAGCCATTGCTGATATCTTCTCTCCCTGCCCGACAACCGTTTCAAGATATTTCTAGCTCTACGTCTAGTCGATCTTGTGCCTTTCGTAGCTTTTTTCTGGAGAGAACTTCTCACTCTGGAAAACTTGTCTCTAACATTGTTGATTTGCTTTCCATCCCACTTATCCCCATTGCTAGTTACAGCAATGTCTCTGCGACCAAAATCGACACCAATCACTTTATTAGATTTGATTGGTGTTGGGGAATCGTCTTTAATTTGAATGTGGATATAGTAGTTACCATCACGATGTTTACATAACTGTGCTGATGTCGGTTTTCTACCTTTTAATTTACCTCTTTGATAATTACCAGCATCAATCTTGATGTGTTCCCTACCGTTCATTAAAGTCAAACTAACAGTCCAGTCTTTCTCTCTAAATGAGAAAATTCTCGCATCATAATCAGCCGATGTTGGTTTAAATGTTTTAACTGGCTTGTCTTTAAGTTTTGCAGTTTTGCGATTAGCCCCAACTCTGGCGCAAGCACGAACAGCTAAATTTGCACTTAACCCAAACAAAGCACTAATCTCGTTGTAAACCAGATTTTGAATAGTCATCTTACTGGTTATCTGAGGTTTAACTTTCTGATTGGCGTAGTTACACGCATCAGCAAAAGCCCTTAATACCAGTTCGATTTCTTCTACCTGTTTTTTAGAGGGGTTGAGTTTGCAAACTAGCGTCAGCACTTGTTCCATTAGGCGCAACCTAATCACCCGTGAATATAATACATCAAAATAGTCGTGTTGTATCAAAAATGTATTTGGCAAAAACGAGGGCTGCCTCTCTCCCTGTCAAGCCTGCGGTTTGATTTGGTCAAGAGGCGTTACCCTTCGGGAAGCAAGCTACGTTTTTGCCCCGCAATTCCTCAAGGGCGCTGACCCTATCGGGTTCAGTGTGAGCCTCCTTGCGGCAATAGGTGAATATGAGGTATTATGATAAAAATATACTGTAAAAATTTTGCAGTATACTCGGTAATTTGGTTTTGCCGAAACACAAATAATGGCAAGAAAATTTTTCATGCCATAGATTTATGTTGAAAATGTTATAGAATGAGTAGATAACTGTTATGCGATCGCCTAACAGATGATCTGTTGTAGTAATTACCAAAACTAAGAGCAAGAGCTGTGTCAGTCGAAACCATTGAGAAGCGTTCCACATCCCGCAAGCTCGCGCCTCGGTATCGCGTTTTGCTCCATAACGACAACTACAACTCTATGGAGTATGTGGTGCAAGTGCTAATGACCACCGTGCCGAGCCTTACCCAGCCCCAAGCAGTCAGCATCATGATGGAAGCCCACACCAATGGGCTAGCCTTAGTCATTACCTGCGCTCAAGAACACGCAGAATTTTACTGCGAAACCCTCAAAACTCACGGTCTAAGTAGCACAATAGAACCTGATGAATAAGCTATGGCGCTATTAAGTTACCCAATCATAAGGTTTGCTGACAGTTGACGGTTAAATGTTAACTGTCAACAACCAACCAAAGAAGATGTACAAATTAGATAGATTTGAGATATTAGCCCAGCGTCCTGCCCCCATTAGGCTGGGTTATTTTATATTCGCTTTACTATTATTATGGTTGCCCTTAGCTGCACCAATTTACTTATTAGTACGTGATGCTAATTTAGCCAGTATCTTGACAATAGTATTGTTATATGGAGATTTTATTTTTCTGCTCAGGCTATGGGGTAAAAAAGTCTATCAGCAACCGCACATACTTTGGCATTATGGCTTACAGTTCACAAGGCGTAACGGTGTAGAACTGCTGTGTGGCTTGGCTTTGGGTTTAGTTAACATTCTCATTTTATTTGGGATAGAAGGTGCTTTGGGTTGGCTAAGATGGCAACAACCCACAATCTTTATACTCAAGATAATTTTGGAAGGCTTTTTCGTCGGTTTAGGTGTGGGGTTTGCGGAAGAATTATTATTTCGCGGTTGGTTATTGAATGAGTTGGAACGAGATTACAGTCCTACCTGGGCATTATGGATAGATGCAGTTACCTTTGCCGCATTACACTTTATTAAACCATTAGAAGCGATTATTCATACCCTACCCCAATTTCCAGCTTTGGTATTGTTGGGGTTAACGCAGGTATGGGGTAAGCGCTGGCGTAGGGGACGTTTGGGTTTACCAATTGGCTTACACGGTGGCTTAGTGTGGGGATATTACATAATTAATGTGGGAGGATTAATTCAATATTCTGGACAAGTTCCTGACTGGGTGACAGGAGTGAATAATAATCCTTTGCAAGGAGTAATGGGGGTAATGTTTATGGCTGTACTTGCATTGTGGATGCAAAAACAGAGCTTGAAAGTACCTCGTTAACGCACCTTTTTCATAAAGAAGGATTGAAAATTTCTGGCGATCGCTATACACTTGAGAAATACCATTGCTCAATCTGTTGCCGCACAGATTGAGCGGAAATATGCAAAGCTTTGATTTCACTTTCACTAAGATTTAATTCTAAGATACTTTCAATTCCGCTTAATCCTAGCCTACAAGGAACACCAATCACCACATCATCTAAACCATATTCACCTTGCAGATATGCAGCTACAGGTAATAGGCGCGACTGATTCAACAAAATCGATTCTACCATCACACTTGTAGCCGATGCAGGGGCAAAAAATGCACCACCAGTCTGAATTAACTTGACAATTTCCGCGCCACCATTACGGGTTCTTTCTACCAAGCGTTCGATTGTCGCTGGATCTAACAATTCTGTGATGGGGACACCGTTAACTGTGGCGTAACCAGACAAGGGAACCATCAAATCTCCGTGGCTTCCCAACACCATCGCCTTGACATCCGCAGGTAATACCCCTAATTCTAAAGCAATAAAAGTTGCAAACCTAGCTGAGTCTAACACCCCAGCCATACCCATGATGCGATCGCGCTTGATACCTGTAGCTTGCCAAGCTAAATAAGTCATCACATCTAAAGGATTGGTGACTACGATAAAAATAGCATGAGGGGAGTAGGCGATCGCTTGCTTTGCTGCTTCAACAACAATTTTGGCATTAACCTTCAGCAAATCATCCCGACTCATTCCTGGCTTGCGCGGAAACCCGGCTGTCATCACCACAATTTGCGAATTAGATGTGTCAGCATAATTATTTGTGCCGATAATCTGACGATTATGCAGTTCTAAACCCCTAGCTTCTAATAAATCTAGTGCTAATCCTTGAGGCATACCCTCAACAATATCTAATAACACCACATCAGCCAGATTTTTTTCAGCAATTCTTTGAGCTAAAGTGCTACCAACCCTACCAGCACCGATAATAGCGACACGGGGTAGAGGAAGAGGAATTGGGGAGTCAAGGGGAGTAGACATAAATTTGGGTAGAACTGCATCTTCACACCCACCTTAACAACTCAGATTCATTTGTGATTTGTAATTCGTAATTTGTAATTCATGATGGCGTGAGTCAGCTAAAACCTATACCCCACTCCCCACTCCCTATTCCCCACTTTAATAGGACTTACGCATGAAAACGAAAAATCAAGGGTTTGGACAAGGGTATAGGGGTATAGGGGTGTAGGGGGGTAAGCCTTCAAAACCTACACCCTTACACCCTTACACCCTTACACCCAGTCTTAACAAATAACATTGGTGCGTAAGTCCTGTTTAAAATGATTCTAGCTGATCCAACCGTAACCAAATATTCGGTGTTGGTACTTGTCCAAACATTACCAGCGCGTAATCACCTTTGATATCTACAACTTCACCCTTAGTTTCAAACAAGTAAGCAGGAAAGCGAGTATCACTGGCTTTTGCTTCTACACTATTTTCCAGCTTCTCGCGGACAGCGCGAACCATATCTCCTTTTTTAACTGGCATAAGTCCCCTCTATTTTTTTACATTGCTTCATAGAGGATTTTAGCTTGCAGCCGAGTACAAAAGTTCATCTTACTTGGGGTTTAATGGGTATAGCAGGGGATAGGGGATAGGGGACAGGGGACAGCCATACAAACCTTGTATTGTCGAGGTTTTATGATTGGTTTCCGTCCTAATCTATCTAACGACAGCTATATCAATATTTTCAATAGAAACAATCATGTTTCCCCTAAACCCCTATCTTTGGCACTTTAGGCAAAAATGACTCGATCTTCCACCTAACTTAATGCGTTGAATGACATCGCCACAAACTTTACATGGTTCTCCCGCACGGTTGTATACCCAGGCGACACCACCATAATTACCATTCACGCCCTGAACATTGAGGAAATTACTAAAAGTTGTACCTCCAGCCTCAATACTGGTTTCTAGCACTTGAATAATCGCCTGTCGCAACAGTTCAATTTGCTTTGGCTTGACATCTGTACACAAAGTTTCTGGTAACACACCACTTTTAAACAGCGCTTCATCAGCGTAGATATTACCTAACCCCGCTACAACCGACTGATCTAATAGCGCTGTTTTGATAGGACGACGACGATTGTGCAGCTTATCAGCCAGATATTCAACAGTAAACTCAGGTGAAAAGGGATCTACGGCAAGTTTACCTAAACCAGTAATCACGCTTTCAACAGCCATTTCTGGGGGAACCCACCACATCTGACCGAAAGTTCGCTGATCAACAAACCGCAATTCCTGCTGATCCTCAAAAAATATTCTCACCCTTGTATGTTTGTGTAAAGGTTCCCCTTGGTTTAGCCAGAGTAATTGACCAGTCATCCTCAGATGCACACCCAGCCAACCGACGGGAGACAGTTCAGCCAGGAGATACTTACCGCGACGATGCCAAGAATTAATAGCACTTCCGGTAATACCGTTAACAAATTCACCGACAGAAAAAGGGTGGGCAATGGTGCGATGAAGCAACACATCTCCACCCGTAATTTTTTGGTTCAGGGTCAGTTGATTTAAACCCCGTCGGACTGTTTCAACTTCAGGCAATTCAGGCATTTAAGCTGATTAAGCAAGCAATGGGAATATTTTTGGGAAATCAAAAACGAGAAAGGGTTATAGACACCCTAAATTTTGGTTGCACTACTCCCTGGAAACCGTAAATACCCGCATGGCGGTCTTCAGACGGTAGGGTAGGCTGGGATGAAGAATGAAAAATTAAATATTTCAGACTTCGTATCTATAATTTGACCTTTCTCTCCATCATCCCATTAAATAATCCCTTTGAAGCTGGGCTACTTATTTTTTAGCAGCCTTAGCCTTGGGTGCTTCAACTTCGATTAATTCATCTACCGCAAAGTTGTTGGTGTTGACACCCGCGTAGTTGACTTTATCAAAGCGGACAATTACTGGGTATTTGATGCCACTTTGGTCAACAGAAGCCACAGTTCCGACATCTTGGAACCAGTAGGATTCTGGGCGGAGAACACGTACTTTAGAACCACGTTGAACCATGAGTATCTTCCCTTTTAGTTATCAATCGCCAAATATATAGGGCTATTTGTTTTCACTCTACATCTTGAAGGTCATTACTAGAGGTTTTGTTAAGTTATTTGTCAATAGTCAATAGTCAACAGTCAATAGTCAATAGTCCATAGTCCATAGTCCATAGTCCATAGTCCATAGTCAAAAGTCCATAGTTATTCTCCCTCATCTCCCTCATCTCCCTATTCCCCTCCTGGGAGGGGTTAGGGGTGGGTTACTCCCTCATCTCCCCCAATCCCCAGTCCCCAGTCCCCAATCCCTAATAGGGGGTCACACCCCCCTTGACGGAGGTTCAGCGATCGCATAACTTCGTTCGCAAATACTTCTTTAGAAAAAAATTATGTTTTGCTTAAAACAAACACGCTACCCTCGTTACCCCTGCCAATCCGCAAATCTTGATCTAGGTAGGTGATATCTAGCCATCCCTGTTGGGTATCACCTTTTATAGGTACATCTAGGGCTGTGAATTTTTTACCGGCTTCAATTTGTTGGATAAAATCTTCAGGGGAACTGTACCCAATTAATCGTTGTACCCCGACGATGGAACGTTTAAATGTTACTTGGACTCGTCGTTCGGAAACTGGCACAAATTTAGCAGCTACACTAACTAATCCTTCGAGATAAGGTAAGCCGTAAATCTCTGCTATGTTGTAAACGCTGGTAGTTTCTACCCGAATACATTGATAAATTTGTCCCAGTTTATATACAGGAACGCGATCTAGGTTCAAAAGAGCTTTACTTGTGGTATAAAGTAATCGCCAATTGCCTTCTAGTAAGTCGGCGGCTTCTACAGGACGCGCTGTAGGATTGAGGTCTTCTAATGCGGCGATCGCTTCTGAGATAGACTGTTTTTGCTGTTCACTGGCTAACAAACCGCGATTTGTGCCAGCGATCGCATTTAATAAAGCTGTTTTTTCTGACATCACCCATTCCCTCAATAATCATCACAATTAAACTCACATTAAATCGATATTAATGTCTTATATATGGAGGTAGAAAATAACTCAGAATCTATTCCTAATTGGTTTATCTTTATTAAAGAAATTATTTTTATCAACTTGCGGATTTATTTGCCTAAGAGTTGAAGAAATAACTAAATTCTCCCGTCTCAAGTGATAGACTGCTTAATGTCTAGTTACAATAAGATTTTTCTGCATTCATCGATATGTTGAACTCTCCTTTACGTGAAGAACCTCGTAATCAACGCGCTGCTGTCATCCCCCTAAAGCAAGAATCTTCTCTATTAGATTGGTTGCAAGCTAATGGTCGTCTGATTGCGCGTGACGTTCATGAACCTGATTTCTCTGATGAAGAAGAGGAAATTTCCGAGTTCCTTGGCGGCGAAGATGGCATTGACTACTTGGATGATGATGATGACGATATCACCATAGATGAAGATTAGTCTTTTGAGACAGGGATTTTGTAACACAGAGTCCTTATAATTCAATGTATTTAAGTGTGGAGTGAAGGGAAACATTTGTGGACGCTAAACTATCGCCTAATCAAGGATTAAACATTTCTGGTATAGGTCTAGCTTCTTCCCTAGCCACCGGGCTAGGCATAGTAGCTATAATTTTGGATTGGTTGGCAAACAGAACACCTTGGCAAAGTACATCACTTACCTTGCCATTGTTACTGTGCGCTATCACCTCAGCAGTTGCAGGTAACTTTGTTATACCTGTACTGCAAGCCCTCAAAACTGGGCAAATCATTCGTGAAGATGGCCCTCAAGCCCATTTGAAAAAAGCCGGTACTCCCACAATGGGCGGGATATTTTTTATTCCCGTAGCTGTGGTGGCTGCTTGTATATTGTCTAACTTTGCGACAGAAGTCCTCGCTGTCTCCGCCCTCACCCTCAGCTATGGGTTGATTGGTTGGATTGACGATTGGCAAATTCTCCGCCGCAAATCAAACAAGGGAATCTCCCCTCGGATGAAACTGGCTTTGCAAATCGGTTTTGCGGCAGCCTTCTGTGTATGGTTAATGTTTAATCAACCTGCTAATATTACTAGTATTGCTTTACCCTGGGTGAGCTTTGCCATACCCTTGGGTTTATTATTCTGGCCTTTGGCTGGCTTTGTCCTCGTGGCAGAGAGTAATGCAACTAATTTAACTGATGGTATTGATGGTTTGGCTGGCGGAACTGTAGCGATCGCCTTACTCGCATTAGGTGCTATAGTTGCCCCAACAGCCCCCGGATTAATGATTTTCTGTGCAGCCTTAAGCGGTAGTTGCTTGGGTTTCTTAGCCCACAACCGCAACCCAGCTAGAGTATTCATGGGTGATACAGGTTCCCTCGCCTTGGGCGGCGCTTTAGCAGCTGTGGCTTTGTTGAGTAACAGTTTGGTAGCCTTGTTTATCCTCAGTGGTATTTTCTTTGTAGAAACCCTGTCTGTGATGGCACAGGTAACTTACTACAAAGCAACTAAAGGCCCCGATGGTAAAGGTAAGCGTTTATTCAAAATGGCTCCTTTACACCACCACCTAGAATTATCAGGCTGGTCAGAATTGCAAGTAGTGGGTACATTTTATGCGATCGCTGCCATCTTAGCTGGTTTTTGTTTGGCGATCGCCTCCGGTGGAGCCTAGCCCATCGCACCATTCTAACTATTCCTGACAATTTATCATCAAAATCAGCCAACCCCCTGTATATGCAGAGGGTTATTTTTTTAGTGCTGAGTAGAAAGTAGGGACTGGGTATTGGGGACTGGGTATTCTGACAGGTGTAGGTTTTTTATTGGTGTTCCAAAAACCTTGGTTTGGGGTGTAAGGGTGTAGGGTGTAGGGGTGGATGAAACAATGATTTTCTCCTTAGTTTTATAGTCCTTACTCACTCCTATATTAAAAACCTACACTTGTGAGGACTGGGTATTGGGGACTGGGGACTGGGGACTGGGGACAAGGAATAATTAATTACTACCTCATCTCCCTCATCTCCCCTAACCCCTCCTGGGAGGGGTTAGGGGTGGGTTACTCGCTCATTCAAACGGAATATATCTGATAAATGTTGTAGTCATAGAAGCAATAAACTAACTACTGCATTTAATTAGGAAGCAATGAAGACACAAATTTCGTCAATATTTGTAGCTGGACTTACTACAACTTTAATGCTGAGTAATCCCAGCAACGCTAACACAACAAGCCAATCTTTTGATAATAATTTTTTAATTTCTCAAGCGACTAACAGAGGCGGTGAAGAATTAATTGTTAATGGTACAGAACCATTTTGGAGCATCACAATTAGCCGGAAAGGAATAGTCTACTCCACTCCAGAGTCTCGTCAAAACTTTCCTTATGTTACACCCATAGCAGCATCAGGACGACCAGCAGATTTAGTTAGGGTTTATCGTTTGAGAGCCAGCAACAACGTAACCAGCACACTAGTAATCAGAAAAGGTTCCTGTAGTGATGGTATGTCTGATATCAAATATCCCTACTCCGCCGTATACATTTCCGGTAATAGGGTCTTAGAAGGTTGTGCTAGAGCAAAATAATGTAATCTTCGTTTGTTGTGGGATTTTGTCATCTAGATGATAACAATCCAACCTCTAGCCGATAAAATCTTTATGGCAAGCACCTTAAGCGCCTGTCCCCTGTCCCCTGTCCCCTGTCTCCTGCTGTTTTTGAAATTTGGTAATAGGTCATAGGTAATTCACAAGAAAACCTTACTAATTACCTATTCCCCATCACCGTTTTCAATAGATAACTAGCAACTTACATCTATCTTTAGAAGTAGCGCATTTCCCAAAATCTCCGCCATTTTGGCGCTTGACCATTGCAAATAATATGCTATGATCATCTGCGTGATTGAGCAAATAGCCTCTACTACTGGCTTTTTAGCAGGCTTTAGTAGTAATCAGGTTGTGGCTCTGTCTTAAGAAAGTTTGAAGCATCGTATAAGTAGCGGCTAGCTTCCTCCTCTAAACGATGAATCAGATAAGGTTCAATAACGTTACTGTGTCGCAGTGCGGCTAGATACCCGTCCAAATACATCCGCATTTCTTCCGTGCGATAACCGCGATTCCACAACTCGACGAAGGCGTCGGTAATTCGTTGGTAATAGCGGATTGTTTGTGTGTCTTGGAGCATAACTGCTGATTGATCTCTTTGGAATGAGAATTGTAAATGATTCAGGCTGAAATGTGAAGGGTGATTTCTGCTTCAATTTCAGATGCAATTCTGTTTGGTCACTTGTGATGCTTTCTCCAGCAGCTACAATACAGTTAGATTTTATTCCAGAAAACTTGTAATTAGTATCAGTCGTTAGGGTATTTTTATACTTTTGGTAAATAATGGCTTAACTGGGTGACAAAGATGCAGCCTTTGACTGAATTACAAGCAGGTTTAGGGAAATATAAATCTACTACGTCTTTGTGCTGATGCTGTATCAGCACATGGCTTGATTCTAAAGGTTAAATCAATTAGCTAAAACAACTTTAAAGAAAGTATAACAAAAATTTAAGAATAATATCAATTAAAGGCTAGGCAAGGCATAAACTCTACATTTTGCAAACATCAGTTATAGAAAAACGTAAAGGTAAATGCACCTGGAGTAACAAAGACTACAAAACCTTGAGCATGGGCTTGTTACTTTGAAATTCATCGACGCTAAGGGGTCTTGCCGCCGTGGGTTCGGTTTGTATTGAAATCGTTGAGGGGAATCCCCATCTAAGGTCGTTGCTGGGTTGGCACTTGCAACAATTGGAATATCGTGTCCATCAAGCCGCCAGCATATATCAAGCAAGGGAAGCCTTCTTGAGCCATCAGCCAACGCTAGTCATTTTGGATGCTGATTTACCAGATGGTGACGGTATTGAATTTTGCCGTTGGCTGCATCGTCAGCAACAGCCGCTAATTCTCATGTTATCCGCCCGGACTAATGAGGCGGATATTGTTGCTGGTTTGAAAGCAGGAGCTGATGATTACTTGAGCAAACCTTTTGGGATGCAAGAGTTCTTAGCTAGGGTAGAGGCACTAATTCGCCGTAAGCGTACACCTACCGCACCTGCATATCTGGATTATGGGACGTTGCAAATTGATTTAGTCCAGCGCCGTGTAAGATTCCAAGGGGAGTTTATCGACCTCACCCCGCAGGAATTTAGTTTACTGTACGTTTTGGCGCAAGCTGGGGGAGTACCTCTAAGCCGCTCTGAATTGCTGCGTCGCGCTTGGCCTGATGCGATTGATAATCCCCGTACTATTGACACTCATGTTTTATCTTTACGCAAGAAGGTAGAACTTGATCCCCGCCAACCCAGCCTCATTCAAACTATCCGTAATGTTGGATACCGATTTAACATGGAAATTTTGAATGCTAATGTTCCACAAACACAAGCAAAGTTAACAAAAGAGAGATTTAGCAATCCACGCACAACGCTGAGTGGGCAGAGAGTTTAGAGGAGATGAGGGAGTAACCCACCCCTAACCCCTCCCAAGAGGGGAAAAAGGAGCAGAGGAGCAGGAGAGGAAAATTAATCATAACTGCTAACTGTCAACTGTCAATTGTCAACTGATAACTGATAACTGATAACTGACTCAGTTCCATTCTTCATTGGCTTGGTTTTCGGCCTGCATCAACCTTTGTTGCAAGTCTATCCAGTCAATTTCCGAAGCTGCTTGATTGACTAATAAACATCCTTGGTGTATATACAAAAGCCGATTACAAAACATCTTGGCTAAGTCTAGCTGGCTGTTTACCATCACAACTGTAGTTTGATGAGTTTGAGTTAGCTGGGTTAAGGCTTGCATGAGGTGGGAGGCTATACCAATATCTAAATTAGAGGTTGGCTCGTCCAACAGGAGGATTTTTGGTTGAATGACTAAAGCACGGGCGATCGCTACGAGCTGTCTTTGTCCTACTGAAAGTTGTAATTCTGTGCGTTCCAACCAATCATGAGGAATTTGCAGTTGTTCTGTCCAATGACTGACTCGCTGCTGAATTGTTTCTTTGGGCAAACCGCGCAAAACTAAAGGATAAGCTAAGGCTTGCTGGACTGTCATCCCCAGCAACTTTGGCTCTTGTAATACTAGTGTCACTACCTGACGTAACTGAGTCACCGGGATTTGGTGATATTCTTGATTTTCTAGAAAAATTTTGCCGCTAGTGGGTTCAGCTAGACGGTTGATTAGACGTAACAGGGAAGTTTTACCAGCGCCAGAGGGGCCGATAATTGCCAAGCGATCGCCAGCAGAAACCGCAAAAGAGATATCCTGCAATATGGGGTATCCCTGAAGCTGGGTTTTGGTCTTGGCATACAGATTAACTTGTTCTAGCTGTAATTGAGGTGTCATTAGTCATTGGTCATTGGTCATTAGTCCATAGTTTGCTTAAAGGGGGAAGGGGAAGAGGGAAAGGGGGAAGGGGGAAAGGGGAAAGGCTAAAGACTGTCTCCTCATCTCCCCAGTCCCCAGTCCCCAGTCCCTAATACCCCATTCCTACTGCTGTGGCGATCGTCCAAGCATCAACTAAAAGGAGTAATCCTGTAAATCCCAATAAAATTAAATACATCCACGGTTGCGCCAAAGGGCGGACATCTGTAGTGTCTATCCCTGTTTTAGTTTGCACGATATTTACCAAACGGGCAAATCCAGCTACCCGCATTGGGAGCAAGTAAGCTTTGCCATCTTGACTGAGAAAATAATAAACCAGACCGCCTTGACCAGTGGAGCGGGGCTTTATCTGTTTTACTTCTTTCCAAGGTAAAGTCCAACCTTTGCGGAAGAATTTAGGAACCCAAGCTGGGTAAGTTACCTGTATTCCTTGCTCATCTACAACTACTCGTTCCGTCAGCACTGCATACAAGCCAACGAAACCGATGCTAATACCCACCCATAACAAAGCGGGGGGTGTGGGTGCTTTTGTCACCTCTGCTAAGAAAGGTAAGGGGACTGTGAGTGCTATGTACAGACTTAATAGGGTAATCCGAATTAAGGGAGATAACCGGAAAACTGAAGTTGAGTTATCGACTAAATTTGCTGTCACGGCTTAATCAGGCTGATAGGCTTTTAAATTTAGTCTAACTGGGAAGTGGGGACTGGGGGCGGTTGTGAAAGCGATCGCCCTCTACAAAGCATCGGGTAAAGGTATGATATTGATAGCCTCCTGTGCGATCGCCGCATAGCTAATACCAATTCAAAAAATATTTGCAACACATCAATTATCTGTAGGGGCGCACAGCTGTGCATTGGTGTCAACTTAAGTCAGGGCGAATGTAATTCGACGTGAGTTCAACAAGCGTTGTTTTGACCTCTCCCCCAACCCCTCTCCTACGAGGAGAGGGGAGTAAGACGTTGATTTTTTTCGTTTCTCCTCCCTCTCCTCAAAGGCGCTATCCATTACCCGGATCTATCTCAACATGATGGAAAAAGTTTTATTTTTTATTAGTAGTTAGTAGTTTTATGACGGATTCACCTACCCTGCTGGAAAAATATATTGAACAACGAAACCAAGGATACTGGATTAAGAGTAGTCGTATCTCTCTTGATTCAGTCGTTTATGCTTTTTTAAATGGTGATTCCCCAGAAAATATTGCACAAAACTTTCCTTTACTCTCATTAGAGCAAGTTTATGGTGCAATTGCATTTTATCTTGCTAACAAAGAGCAAGTTGATGTTTACCTAAAAGAAAGTGAAGTAGAGTTTGAAAAATTACAACATTCTTTAAGAGACAAAAATCCACTTCTCTATCAAAAATTGAAAGCCGCTCAAGCCCAGAAACGAGCTTAATCTCTTTATGGTAAATATTTTTGTACTACAATCCAACCAGTGAGTGATACCCAAGCGAAACCCGCGAACAACACCATATTTGTAGTAATATGTAAAGTCCTTGCCCAAGGTTTCTTAGCACTAATTTGTGTGGCGCTGAAAGCAGATAACAGAACCAAGAGGACTACAATAATCCCAGCCCACAAGTGCGAGGAGTGACCTAAAGAGCCAAAATGCCCCAAAGTGCCAATAATTCCAATCGCCAGTAGCAGCAAGACTAAACTCACCATGCTGATACCCATGATTAAGTGTAGGGTGATCAGTTGCGATCGCCGAAGGCGGGGCGTAGCCCATCGCTCAAAACCAGAAATGGACAGCGAACTTCTCATTCGCCACATTAAAAAGCCGGTGACTGCTAGCAGCAAATAAGCCATGAGCGATAATCCCATCGACCATGCTGCAATTTTCCACAGCCAAAGAAATGAAGGTAGGTGCATAAATATTTATTGTAGTGGGGATTGGGGATTGGGGATTGGGGATTGGGGACTGGGGACTGGGGATTGGGGAGATGAGAAGACAGTCTTTCCCCTTTCCCCCTTCCCCCTTCCCCCACTCCCTTTTTACCTAAATGTTGTGATAATTGATAACGGGGGTGATTATGTAGAATAGGAGGCGGCTTTGGCAAAAGTACGTGTAGGTGTAGTTGGTACAGGGTATGCGGCGAAATTAAGGGTAGAAGCTTTTTTACAAGATGAGCGATCGCATTTAGTCGCTATAGCTGGTAATACACCAGAAAGAACTCAGGCTTTTGCTCAAGATTACCAAACTGAGGCGATAACTGGGTGGCAACAGTTAGTAGAGCGCGAAGATATAGATTTGGTCGTCATTTGTACAATTAATCGGGATCATGGTGCGATCGCTCGTGCTGCACTCACTGCTGGTAAACACGTTATTGTAGAATATCCCCTATCTGTAGATGTCAACGAAGCAGAAGAATTAATTGCCCTAGCCAAAACACAAAAAAAATTACTCCACGTCGAACACATCGAACTTTTAGGCGGCTTACATCAAGCCTTAAAGCAAAACCTAGATAAAGTAGGTGATCTGTTTTATGTCCGCTACAGCACCATTAACCCCCAAAACCCTGCCCCCCGCAAGTGGACTTATAACCATGAAATGTTTGGCTTTCCCTTAATTGGTGCGCTTTCCCGCCTCCATCGGTTGACAGATTTGTTTGGTGAAGTTTTCACTGTTAACTGTCATCAAAGGTATTGGGAAATAGAAGATGATTATTACCAGACCTGTCTTTGCATGACTCAACTGTGCTTTACTAGTGGATTATTAGCCCAAGTAATCTACGGCAAAGGTGAAAGTTTGTGGCAGCCAGAACGGAAGTTTGAAGTTCATGGTGACAACGGCGGTTTAATCTTTGATGGGGATACAGGGTTGTTTATTCAAACAGGGGAAAGCACACCTATAGAGGTAGGTACTCGTCGGGGTTTATTTGCTAAAGACACAAGTATGGTGTTAGATCATCTTTTTGATGGCACTCCTTTGTATGTCACCCCAGAGAAAAGCTTATACACTCTCAAAGTGGCTGATGCTGCTCAAAGAGCTGCACAGGCAGGGATAACAATATTTTTGACAGATACGTTAAATTAGATTTCATGAAAACAGAGTTAATCGTTATCTTATCTCAACGCGAAATAGAAAAAATGCGGCAGGCGGGACGCTTGGCGGCGAAACTCCTGCAACACCTGGAACCAATGGTTAAGCCAGGGGTGAGTACCTTGGAACTTAATGATGAGGCTGAACGCTGGACACAGGCGCAAGGAGCTAAAAGCGCTCCTTTAGGGTATAAAGGGTTTCCTAAGTCGATTTGTACCAGTGTGAATGAAGTCATCTGTCATGGTATTCCCAATGCCAAGCAGATTCTCAAAGAAGGTGACATTATTAACATTGATGTCACTCCCATTGTTGACGGCTACCACGGCGACACGTCAAAAACTTTTATTGTGGGCGATGCTCCCCCTAAAGTGAAGAAGTTGGTGGAAGTAACGCAAGAATGTCTAAATTTAGGCATTGCGGAAGTCAAGCCGGGGGCGAAGATTGGCGATATTGGGGCGGCAATTCAAGAGTATGCTGAGGCTCAGGGTTTCTCTGTGGTGCGTGACTTTGTAGGACATGGGATCAGCAATATTTTCCACACAGCACCAGACATTCCTCATTACGGCACAAGAGGGAAAGGTAAGCGCCTGCGTCCGGGGATGGTATTTACTATTGAGCCGATGATTAATGAAGGGACTTATGAAGTGGAAATGCTGGGTGATGGATGGACGGCTGTGACACGCGATCGCCAGCTATCGGCTCAGTTTGAACATACCATAGTAGTTACAGATGATGGCGTAGAAATCCTCACCTTACCTGACGGTGAGTAAATAGCTATGACGCAAACTTTAGCGGCGGAAAACGTTACCCTGGAGCAATTAATTACGCTCTATGGTTTAGAGTTAGTTGATACGGAAGAATTTTTCCGTGAGTGGCAAGATGATTTACCAGAATTGACAGATTTAGAAAAGCAGTTACTAGATCAAATCAAAGCAGGTTACATCAACTTACGAAACTATCCGCCGCTATTAGAAAATACAGTTAATACCGTAGTTTTATCACCCCTACTCTTTATTGGTAAATTTTATTTGCCGCCTTTCCATTTGAAGTTAGAAAAATCTATCGAAATTGAAACGCAAGACAAAGAAATTATCATTAAAGGTAGGATTGATTTCTTACTGCTAAATCATAAATTTTGGGTGACAGTTATTGAATCCAAACAAGTAGCATATTCTGTAGAAGCAGGATTAGACCAAATTCTGGCGTATATGTTAGCTGCTCCCCAGTCACAAAATGAAGTATTTGGCATGATTACTTCTGGGGGCAGTTTTATGTTTGTAAAACTCCTAAAAGGTCAAACTCCTCGCTATGCTACTTCTGATATTTTTGATGTCCGTAATCGTGGTAATGAACTATATGACGTTCTGAGAATTTTGCAGCGAATTAGTCAATTAACTTAGTATATTACTTGATATAGCAGGGAACAGGTGATAGGTGACAGGTGACAGGGCTGAAAGCCTTTGAAATTAAAGGTTTTAAAATTGTATGATGTCATAACCTATGCTTCGACTGCTATATAAATAAGTACAGGACTTACGCATCAAAGTTTGCTGTTGAGGTAGGGTGTCAGGGTTTTAACAATTTACACCCATACACCCTTGCCCAAACCCTTGATTTTTAGTTTTTATGCGTAATTCCTTAAATATTCTTATCCCAGCGAATTAACGCCCTAACAAGTTAGGAATACCTTCGCAACCACCGGGAACTGTGGCTCTAGTTTTCTCCCCACCCCAAGCACAGCAGTAATAACGGTTAACCTCAGACATCCGTTGTACGTCGCTGAAATTCGCATTTTCGACCACAGCGCCAGTATGTTCACCTGTTTGATAGTCTGGTGGTTCGGTGCGGCTGCGGGGTGAGGCTTTTTCTACTGAGCCGTAAAATAGACGTACTCCATTAAAGTCAGCGCCACTGAGATCGGCACTATATAGGATAGTCCGGGAAAAGTTGGCTTTGACTAAATCACAACCGCTAAGATTTGCACGGACAAGATTAGCTTCGGTGAGATCAGTCCAACGCAAATCTGTATGAGAAAGGTCAGCCCCGGCTAACATCACGCCTAAATCGATGACACGCACGCCTTCCAGACGGTCTTCGGCGTAGCCACCCACACCGTTAAGAATTGCTCTACCTAAATGGCGATCGCGTTTTAGGGGTGTGAGTAACTTAGAACGGGAGAGAAAACGCAGGATTTTGGCTTTACCACTCCCATCCACACTACTAAAAATTGCCGCCGTCCGTCCTTCGGCGATCGCTCTTTCTTGCGGCCAGTCTTCTAATAAGCCCTGTTCATCTAGCACCAAGTCAGAAACGCCCTGGAAATAAGAATCGATGGTTTGTTGTTGGGTAATAATATTTTGTTGAACCGTCAACAAGTTTTGTTGAATTGTCAAGTCCTTGGAAATAATGTATTGTCGCCAAGCCACATAAACCGCAATAATGGCGATCGCAATTTGCCCCAAAGCCCCAAACCACTCCGCCAGAGTACCCGAAGCTTCCCAGTTTACCTTGCGCCCCCAGTCAAGCAGGCGATCGCCCAGTCCACTAAACTTGACAAAACCGCTCAACGCCACTACTAGCCCCAAAAAAGCGATAAATAAAG
The DNA here is from genome assembly GCF_014697625.1 of Anabaena azotica FACHB-119. Classification (GTDB taxonomy): domain Bacteria; phylum Cyanobacteriota; class Cyanobacteriia; order Cyanobacteriales; family Nostocaceae; genus Trichormus; species Trichormus azoticus_A. The sequence goes on from NZ_JACJSG010000037.1 coordinate 62,450, forward strand.
TTTTATCTTGGGATGTAAACCACTCATCAATCACGTATAACAGCCAAGGCACAAGTATCACTAAAGACAGCAACAAAGTCATCACCGTACCCACAAGACCAATAATCCAGCTATTGAGGGCAATACCAATAATAGTGATAGCCATTCCTATCAGAGTAATCAACAATGCCCTTGGTTTGACTATTACTGGAGGTTTAGAACGTGACTCAAAGCTGGAACGGGCTTGTTGCAACTCGGCTGTATATTGCGGTGACTGCAAAGAAGAAATAGCAGATAGGGCTTGTTGTGCTGCTATTGCTTCAGAAGTTAATTGATTTTCACCTGTAGCACCGTCAAAGTCATCTGGCTGCAAGTCGTGTTCAGGTGTAGATTCTGGGGTTGGTAGATTTGGAGAATTAGGTTCAATCGTCATATTTTCTATTTTGCCCCAGTAGGTTTAATTTCACAAAGGTAGAGATGAGGGGGATGTAAGTTTAGCTTGAACAGAAGCCCCACACCTACCACGTTCGCCCACTTCGTTCTGTAGGAAAGTGGAAGCGTTGGGATGAATGACCGGGCGATGAGAGTCTCAACAGGTGAAATGTGCAGCAAAGGCAATGTAAACTCTAAACCGTATCAAAAATCGACCCAATTCTTAGTGGACATCAATCAACAGAAAGAACAATTTAGCAACGCATATCTCCAAGCCATCACCAGTGTTGCCGGTTATTCTCTATACAAACCAGCAGTGGACGACGACAGCGTGGACTGGGGAATAGCAGCAACAGGTATTATGGGGCGCATCCGTGCGCCGCGATTGGAATTACAGCTAAAATCAACATCAAGGGATGTCAAAAACGATAACGCTATCCGCTACCCTCTAAAACTAAAAAACTACAACGATTTACGAATGGCTGACTTTGCTGTTCCTAGAATCTTAATTGTAGTTTTACTTCCCAACAACTTAGACGAGTGGGTGCAACAATCAGAACAAGAACTTTGTATGAGATATTGTGGCTATTGGTTATCGCTACGAAGATTACCTGAAGTACAAAACACATCGAATTTAACTGTCACCCTGCCCAGAAATAATCAATTTACAGTCGCTGTTCTCAAGTCAATTATGCAAGGTATCGGTCAAGGAATAGAACCATGAAAGTTACAGTGCAAGACACAGAAATTCTCAAAAATATAGAACCACAACAACTTAGAGAGTATTTGCAAACTCATAACTGGCACGAAGACCGACCCTTTCTGGCTCATGCCACAATCTGGCACAAGCAAGTAGAATTAGGAGAATTTGAAATCTTACTGCCAAACACAAAAAATTTAGGAGATTATCTTTCAAGAGTTCGGGAACTTATCCAAACAGTTGCAGATGCCGAAAATCTTTCGACCTGGGAAGTTTTAAATGAATTTGTTAAAAATTATCCTAATCTAAAAATTCAAGGCTTTGTCACGCAAATTGCCACTCCTAATGCAGATAGATTAAGTGGTGAAGTTACAGTTGTTTGTCCAGTGTTTGAGAAATTACGCCCAATCAAAATTGAACTGCTCGACCATGATTATATTTTGGCAATAAAATCTTATCAAGAACGCTTACCTGTAAGATGTACGGGGGATTTATTTAAAGAAGATAATGTTTTTATTTTGAAAAATATCCGAGAGTTTCAACTTGAAAACATTTGATTTCCATAATAAATGGCTATAATTTCTGCGTTGTCTTTGTCAATAAATTTACTGATTGGGATATGAAAAAGCTTTTAATTACTGGTGCTAGCGGTTTTTTGGGATGGCATCTTTGCCAACAAGCTCAACGAGAATGGGAAGTTTATGGAACTTATAATTCCCATGCTTTAGATATTGCAGGTAGCAAATTAGTCAAAGTTAATTTAACAGATTTTACCCAACTCAAACAAATATTTCAGGAAATTAAACCCGATGCTGTAATTCATACCGCAGCCCAATCTCAACCCAATTTTTGTCAAATCCATCCAGAGGAATCTTATATAGTTAATGTGACTGCATCTTGTCATCTTGCCGAACTTTGTGCCGACTATGCAATTCCTTATGCTTTTACATCCAGTGAACTAGTTTTTGATGGCTTAAATTCTCCTTATAAAGAAACTGATACTGTATGTCCTGTGAATATTTATGGTGAGCAAAAAGTTATGGCGGAATTGGGTATATTAGAACGCTATCCAAGGGCGGTGGTGTGTCGGATGCCTTTGATGTTTGGTAATGCTACACCCACAGCAAAAAGTTTTATTCAGCCCTTTATTCAAACCTTACAATCAGGTAAGGAACTCACTTTATTTATCGATGAATTTCGCACTCCTGTAAGTGGAACAACAGCAGCTAAAGGATTATTATTAGTATTAGAAAAAGTGAGCGGCATTATTCACTTGGGGGGTAAAGAACGGATTTCTCGCTACGATTTTGGACATATATTAGCTGAAGTCTTTCAATTACCAGTTACAGGCATTAAAGCTTGTCGTCAACAAGATGTAAAAATGGCTGCACCTAGACCGGGTGATGTTTCTCTAGATAGTTCTCTGGCTTTTGCACTAGGCTATCAACCCTTATCTGTTAAGGAAGAACTAGAGTCTTTGCTGAATCAGGTATCAGGGTAATAATGTAGTTTCGATGATTTAGCGATCGCCATCAACTAGCGCTCTCAGAATAGATGGAATTGGCGATCGCTACCATTATCTATTCTCTAAAAATAGAAAATTAATCTTAAGTAAATATTAAAATTAATTCAATTTTTGGTAAATAAATATACAATTTAACATATTTGTCTTGCAACACAACAAATGATTAACAATGTTTCAATCACATTGTTATGTGTGTCTAGTAATTAGATTCTTATATTATTTCTGACAATCCTGGTTCATGACATCTAACTGATAGTAGAAGTTGGAATCTTAACTTAATTGAGAAAATAACCACAAGTAATCATAAAAAATAGGGATAAAACTAATGAAAGCTAGAATTATTCCCGTTTTGGCAATTACTCTATCTATTGCCAGCGTAGCAAGCCCAGTTCGCGCCCAAACACCAGCACAACCAAACTCAAATACGCCAGAGTATCAGTTAACTGGTGATTCTTTAGAAGGCATTGGTAACAGATCCGCACAGAATGACTTTCCCCAGTTTTTTAATACCAATACCTCCATTAATGATAGGAAAAATAATCAGGTAGAAAGTGGGTTGCGGTTAAATCGCTCAATCTCATTACCAGATACATCTACACCTGTGATATTGCAGTCAGCACAACAGAGTGAAACTGATGATGCGTTGCAGTTGCAGTTAGATTTAGAAAATAGGTAATAGGGGATAGGGGACAGGGAACAGGCTTAGTGCAAACCTGCTGTCTAACGGCGAGTCTGTGAAGGTAGAATCCCCGCACCCGAAGGATGGAGAGGGTAAAAAAATCCATATTCACAAGGCTTTGAGTCCAGTCCCCAGTCCCCAGCGATGCACTGAAGCTCACGTACCACTTCCCTCCGGGACGCTTACGCGAACGTGGAAGCAAGCTACGCGCAGCGTCCCGTAGGGAAGTGTCCCCAGTCCCCAGTCCCCAGTCCCCAGTCCCCAGTCCCTAAAACTTCTTAAATTGCCGATAACCAATCTAATGGATAATTCTGCAAGCAGTTTGCAGTAAAATTAGTCCTTTAGAGATGAGGAGGGCAAGCTGGATGACTCGTATCATTATTGTGCGTCATGGCCAAAGTACATATAATACCGAACGGCGCATTCAAGGACGTGCTGATGTATCAACATTAACAGATAGGGGTCGTAGCGATGCTAGTAAGGTAGGTAAAGCCCTCACCAACATTTCGTTTAATGCAATTTACAGTAGCCCACTTCAACGGGCAAAACAAACAGCAGAAATTATTCACAGTGAGTTAGCCGTTCAGACTGGACATTCAGCCCAGGTGCAAACTTCCGATCTGCTACTAGAAATAGACTTGCCTTTGTGGGAAAAAATGCTGACATCTGAAGTCAAGCAGAAGTTTCCCGAAGATTACCGTCTTTGGCATGAAAAACCCCATGAACTACAGATGTTAGTTAACGAAAATGGGGTAGCAAGAGAACATTTTCCCGTTCTTTCTTTATACGCACAGGCGCAGCAGTTTTGGCAAGAAATTTTGCCTCGCCATCGCGGAGAAACGATTCTGATAGTTGGACACAACGGTATTAATCGCGCCCTCATCAGTACAGCATTGGCAATTCACCCCAGCCGATATCATTGCATCCAGCAATCTAACTGTGGTATCACTGTATTAAATTTTGCTGGCGTATTGGGTGAAGGGGTGCAGCTAGAGTCGATGAATCAAACCCAACACATAGGGGAGACTCTGCCCTCATTACGTCCTGATCATCAAGGTGTAAGATTGTTGTTAGTGCGCCACGGCGAAACAGAATGGAATCGCCAAACCAGATTTCAAGGACAAATTGATGTTCCTCTCAACGACAACGGTAGACAACAAGCGCAAAAAGCTGGATTGTTTCTGCAAGATGTAGCAATTGACTTTGCTGTGAGTAGTTCTATGCAGCGTCCTAAAGAAACAGCCGAACTGATCTTGCAGCACCACCCTGGTATAAATTTGGAGTTACAAGACGGTTTAAGAGAAATCAGTCACGGACTCTGGGAAGGAAAATTAGAAGTCGAAATAGAACAGGAATTTCCAGGTGAATTACACCGTTGGCGGACAACACCAGGGGATGTACAAATGCCTGAAGGTGAAAATTTACAGCAGGTATGGGAACGTAGCGTTGCGGCTTGGCAAAATATTGTGCAAACTGCCCTAGATAACCAACGCCAAATCGGGCTGATAGTAGCTCATGATGCCACAAATAAAACCTTGCTCTGTCATATTCTCGGCTTACCCACAGACAACTTTTGGAATTTCCGCCAAGGTAATGGTGCAGTTAGTGTAATTGATTACCCGTCAGGATTAAATGGTGTACCAGTACTGCAAGCCATGAATATTACTACTCATCTGGGTGGTGTTTTAGATAAAACCGCAGCAGGAGCATTATAGACAAAATATAGATGACAATATACAAGCCGTTCCAGCGCTGATAGGTTACATGACAACTGAACTTCTGCAACAAGTAAGGGTGATTGACCCAGTTTCGGGTATTGATAATATCACAGATGTGTTAATTGCTGATGGTGTCATCCAAGCAATCGCCGTTAATATTTCTGATATCAGTCCTGATACCCAAATTAGAGATTGTCGGGGGCTAGTTCTTGGCCCTGGCTTAGTGGATTTATATAGCCACTCAGGGGAACCAGGCTTTGAAGAGCGGGAAACGCTTTCATCCTTGATGCAGGCGGCGGCGACTGGTGGTTTTACTAGAATCAGCATTTTACCAAATACATCCCCGGCTATTGATAATCCGGGGCTGGTGGCGCAGTTGCAGAAGAGGGTACAGGGGATAGGGGACAGGGGACAGGGAAATAATTCTTCCCCTACTCCCCCCACTTCCTCATCTCCCCCTACTCCCCCATCTCCTCCTCTCCCCCATCTCCACATCTGGGGTGCGATGACTCTGGATGTGGCTGGTAAGCAGATGACGGAATTGGCTGATTTAGCGGCGGCGGGGGTGATTGGTTTTACTGATGGATTACCTTTAGATAATTTAAGCTTGGTGCGGCGGGTATTGGAATATGTCCAGCCGTTGGGGAAACCTGTGGCATTTTGGGCTTGCGATCGCCTCCTTACTGCCAATGGTGTTATGCGCGAATGTGCAGATGCTATCCGCTTTGGTTTGCCGCCTATACCCGCTAGTGCAGAAACAACAGCGATCGCCGCTTTATTAGAGTTAGTTGCTGCTACAGGCAATCGTCAAGTACACATCATGCGTGTTTCCACAGCCCGTAGTGTGGAACTGATAGCCGCCGCTAAAGCTCAGGGTTTACCCATCAGTGCCAGCACCACTTGGTTGCACCTATTACTTGACACAAAAGCAATTAAGAGTTATAATTCTAGCCTGCATTTAGACCCACCATTGGGAACAGCCAGTGATGTCAAAGCATTACGTGAGGGAGTGCGGACAGGAGTAATAGATGCGATCGCCATAGATCATGCACCCTACACCTACGAAGAAAAAGTCCAAGCCTTTGCCGAAGCACCAGCAGGGGCAATTGGTTTCGAGTTAGCATTACCCTTACTTTGGCAGCATCTTGTCGAAACCGGAGAATTTACAGCTTTAGAATTATGGCAAGCTTTGAGTAACCGTCCAGCCGAATGTCTACAGCAAAAAGTGACTGCGGTTGCAACTAATCATAAAGCAGAACTAACTTTATTTGACCCCCAGAAAATTTGGCAGGTCGAAAAGAAAAATCTTTATACCCTTTCTCAAAATACATCTTGGTTAGGTCAGGAATTACAAGGTCGAGTAGTCCAGATTTGGGTGTAATTCTGGAAAAAGGCAGGAAGGAGGTAAAAAGGGAAGGGAGAAAACAATCCCTCGCCCTTTCTCATGACTAATGACCAATGACTAATGACTAATTCCTAATTTTTGCAACACTGGTTTTGTAGAAACAATGTGGCGTTCTAATCCTAATTCTTGAGGACTAACGCCTAAAGCCAAAGCGATTAACTGGGGTAAGTGCAGGACTGGTAAACCTAATTTCCCACCGATGACTTTTTCCACCTCTGGCTGACGAGAATCTAAATTGAGATGGCATAAAGGACAAGGTGTAACTAAACAGTCCGCACCTGCGGCTAAGGCATCTTGAATGTGCATCCCCGCCATCTTAAAAGATTCGGTAGTAGCATAACTCGCAAGCGGCCAGCCACAACATTGAGTCCGTCCACGATAATAAATTGGTGTTGCCCCCACTGCCTGAAATACATTTTCCATTGCTTGGGGATTATAAGGATCGTCATAGGGCATCAACTTTTGAGCGCGTAGCAAATAACACCCATAAAAAGCCGCACATTTCAAGCCGGATAGTTGACGAGTGACACGTTTGCTGATTTCCTCTAAGCCGTAATCTGTGACTAAAGCATAAAGGAGGTGTTTAACTTCAGTAGTACCGCGATAAGGTGAACAACCTTCTTTGTGTAGCAGACCATTCACCTGTTCTAGATAACTAGGGTTAGTTGTCTGAGATGCTTGCAAACGTTCGTTAACGTGACCAAGCACACCCTGACAAGTGCTGCAATGGGTGAGTAAAGGTAGATTTAATTCTTCTGCTAGGGCAATATTGCGAGCATTAACTGTATCTTCTAGCAGTTGGGAATCTTCTTTAAACGTACCAGAACCACAGCAAGCGGCTTTTTTCAATTCAATCAGTTGAATACCCAAAGCTTGAGTTAGCGCTTGAGTAGACTGATACAGTTCCCGACAAGCACCTTGGGCAACACAGCCAGGAAAGTAAGCATATTTTAATGTCTGAGATAGCATAAAACTAGGTTTATTTTCGGGCAACTGCCCCGATGATAACTTTTCTATCAGCCCTTATAAGCGATACTGATAAGGGAATGTAATTTTTTTGGACATGGGTCAAAATTTTAGTAACAATTATTAAATTACAGTAGTTAAAAACTGAATGCGTTAGCCAAAGGTCGCAGTAGCCCATCGCTTAAAGTGCCGTATTTTCTTGTTTACACTCACATATTGCTGAGAATTGCTAGAAAGATTCGCTTGTAGAGGAAAGATTAACCTTGCTAAGTTAAAATACTCACTCACTACCCAACAATCAGCACTTACCACTGCTCCCACCCTATTCTATGATTTGGAATTAGAACGCTATACGGACGATCGCGCTTTCCGATAAGATGTATATGCTCAAAACCATGTCGCCCATAAAGCGCAGACAATAGCAACTGGTGAAGGACGTTTATTTATGAGCCAATCAGACACTTTTGAAAAAGTCAAGACAATTGTTGTGGAACAACTCAGTGTAGAAGCTGAAAAAGTTACACCACAAGCCAATTTCGCCAACGATTTAGGGGCTGATTCCCTAGATACAGTAGAACTAGTAATGGCTTTGGAAGAAGAATTTGATATCGAAATTCCCGATGAAGCCGCCGAAAAAATCACAACCGTGCAAGAAGCGGTGGATTACATCAATAACCAAGTTGCCGCATCAGCTTAAGAAGCAATTAGGGACTGGGGATTGGGGACTAGGTACTGGTGAGTCCAGTCCTGTAGGCGGGTTTCCCGCCGTAGGGAACTGGCGAATCCGTTGGCGTAGCCTCTCGCAGAGAAGGGGGATTGAGGACTGGGTATTGGGTATGAGAAAAGTTTTTTCTCCCCTGCCCCCTGCTCCCTGTCCCCTGCCTCTTCCTAGTCCCTAACCTCTAGTCCCTAATTTTTGCAGCATTCTCGCCACCTTTAACTGAGTCATGACAGAGCATAATCGTAAACGGGTAGTTGTCACGGGTGTCGGCGCAATTACACCTATTGGTAACACAGCCGATGAATATTGGGAAGGATTGTTAAGCGGACGCAATGGCATTGATTATATAACCTCATTTGATGCGTCTAGCCATGATTGTCGCATTGCAGGGGAAGTGAAAAACTTCGACCCCCATGAGTATTTGGATCGTAAAGATGCCAAGCGCATGGACAGGTTTTCCCAATTTGCAGTAGCAGCAGCCAAGCAAGCACTAGCAGATTCCCGATTAGTCATCAATGAACTGAACGCCGAACAGATAGGAGTTATTATTGGTTCTGGGGTAGGCGGACTCAAGGTGTTGGAAGACCAACAAACAATTTACCTTAATCGTGGCCCCGATCGCTGTAGTCCCTTCATGATTCCCATGATGATAGCCAACATGGCGGCTGGATTAACGGCAATTCACACTGGAGCCAAAGGCCCAAATAACTGTACCGTCACTGCTTGCGCCGCCGGCTCGAATGCCATCGGTGATGCTTTCCGTTTAGTGCAGAACGGTTATGCCCAGGCAATGATTTGCGGTGGAGCAGAGGCAACAATTACACCTTTGTGTGTCGCAGGATTTGCGGCAGCACGCGCCTTGTCAACTCGCAATGATGACCCAGCTCATGCTTCTCGACCCTTTGACCGCGATCGCGATGGATTTGTTATGGGTGAAGGTGCGGGAGTTCTGATTTTGGAAGAGCTGCAACACGCCATCAGTCGCGGCGCTCGGATTTATGCCGAAATTATTGGTTATGGCATGACCTGTGATGCCTATCACATGACATCCCCAGTTCCTGGTGGTGAAGGAGCTGCTAGAGCCATCCAACTAGCTCTCAAAGATGCAGGTATTACCCCAGAACAAGTCAGTTACATCAATGCTCACGGCACTAGCACCGCCGCTAACGACCCCAATGAAACCAAAGCTATTAAACGAGCCTTGGGCGACCATGCTTATAAAGTAGCAGTCAGTTCTACAAAGTCAATGACAGGTCATCTTTTGGGCGGTTCTGGAGGCATTGAAGCTGTGGCCACAGTGCTAGCAACCGTTCATGACCAAATTCCCCCTACAATTAATATCGAAAACCTCGACCCAGAGTGTGATCTAGATTACGTTCCTCACTCTAGCCGCTCTCACATAGTCCAGGTTGCCTTATCCAATTCCTTTGGATTTGGTGGTCATAATGTCACGCTAGCCTTCAAGAAGTACGTGTGAACAGTGGACAGTGAACAGTGAACAGTGGACAGTGGAAATCAACTGACAACTGACAACTGATAACTGATAACTGTTCACTGACATCCAATCTCCTGAAATAACCCAGCTAAAAGTATCATAGAGATCATTCCTTTCCTCAGCTAAGAGTTCAGCGTGACCTAATTCTTGGCTTGATAAATTACTACAATCTCAGGAGTTCCCGCTTGTCCATGAGCAATCGGGAATGGGATGATGAGGATACCGTAGGGGAAGAGAACCTCCCCGGTAACAGTAGCTCAAGAGTGCTAACCCGTCGTTAAAAACAATCTTATTATGGCTGTTGCAACCCAATCCCTCGAAGAACTCTCTATTAATGCGATCCGTTTCTTGGCTGTTGATGCTATAGAAAAGGCAAAATCGGGACACCCTGGATTGCCGATGGGCGCGGCTCCAATGGCTTTTGTGCTATGGAATCGCTATATGCGGTATAACCCGAAAAATCCTCAGTGGTTTAACCGCGATCGCTTTGTTTTGTCTGCCGGTCATGGCTCGATGTTGCAGTACGCACTGCTCTACTTAACAGGCTATGACAGTGTCAGCCTTGATGACATCAAGCAATTCCGTCAGTGGGAATCCAAAACCCCTGGACACCCGGAAAACTTTATGACCGCAGGCGTAGAAGTAACTACCGGGCCACTAGGTCAAGGTATTGCTAATGGTGTTGGTTTAGCGATCGCCGAAGCTCACCTCGCGGCTAAGTTCAACAAACCCGAAGCCAAGATTGTTGACCATTATACCTACGTCATTCTCGGTGATGGTTGCAACATGGAAGGCGTTTCCGGTGAAGCAGCTTCCTTGGCTGGACACTTAGGACTAGGTAAACTCATCGCTCTGTACGACGATAACCACATCTCTATCGATGGTTCTACGGACGTAGCCTTTACCGAAGATGTTTCCAAGCGCTTTGAAGCCTACGGTTGGCACGTTCTGCACGTAGAAAAAGGTAACACCGATTTAGAAGGTATTGCTAAAGCTATTGAAGAAGCAAAAGCTGTCACCGATAAGCCCAGCATGATTAAGGTGACAACTACAATTGGTTACGGTTCCCCCAACAAAGCCAATACTGCTGGTGTTCACGGTGCGGCGTTAGGTGGCGACGAAGTAGCCTTAACCCGGCAAAATCTGGGTTGGTCACACGAGCCATTTGTAGTTCCCGAAGATGTCCTCAACTACACCCGCAAAGCTGTAGAGCGGGGTGCAGGTTACGAATCTGACTGGAACAAAACCTTCACCGACTACAAAGCCAAGTATCCCCAAGAAGCTGCTGAATTTGAGCGTTATCTGAGCGGCAAACTAGCTGATGGTTGGGATAAAGTTCTCCCCACCTACACCCCTGAAGATAAAGGTGTTCCCACCCGTAAGCATTCAGAAACCTGCCTCAACAAATTGGCGGCGGTTGTTACTGAACTCATTGGTGGTTCGGCTGACTTAACCCACTCCAACCTCACCGAAATCAAAGGTAAAGGCGATTTCCAAAAAGGACAATACCAAAACCCCAACATCCACTTCGGTGTGCGTGAACACGCTATGGGTGCAATTTGTAACGGTATTGCGCTACATGGTTCTGGCTTAATTCCTTACGGCGCGACCTTCTTAATCTTCACCGATTATATGCGTGCTGCCATCCGCTTATCCGCTCTGTCTCTGGCAGGTGCGATTTGGGTGATGACTCACGACTCCATCGGTCAAGGTGAAGACGGCCCCACCCACCAACCAATCGAAACCTTAGCTTCTCTACGCGCCATTCCTAACTTGACAGTAATTCGTCCCGCCGATGGTAACGAAACCTCTGGCGCTTACAAAGTGGCGATCGAAAGAGCTAAACACAACAATCCTACTTTGTTGGCGTTTACCCGTCAAAACGTTCCTAACTTGGCGAATACCAGCGTTGAAGGCGTAGCTAAGGGTGGTTACATCGTTTTTGGTGATGATGCGACACCAGATTTAATCATCATTGCTACTGGTTCAGAAGTGAACCTCGCTGTCACCGCAGCCCAGAAGCTGACAGCCGAAGGTAAGAAGGTACGTGTTGTTTCCTTACCCGCTTGGGATTTGTTTGAAGCACAAGATGCAGCTTATAAAGAGTCAGTTCTACCTAAAGCTGTTACCAAGCGTTTGGCTGTAGAAGCTGCTAGCAGCTTTGGTTGGCACAAGTACATCGGTACTGAAGGCGATGCAGTCACAATTGATCGCTTTGGTGCTTCTGCTCCTGGTGGCGTTTGTTTGGAGAAGTTTGGTTTTACTGTTGATAATGTGTTAGCTAAAGCTAAACAATTGTTAGGTTAATAAGACGGAATATTCTCTGAGGTTAATTTTTGGGTGGGCATAATGCCTACCCTTTTTTTGGAGTTGCTGAATTGAAATATGAAAAGACAAATTAAACTTCCTTTTTCTTTATATAGCAGGGGACAGGGAACAGGTGACAGGTGACAGGTAAGCAAGCTTTTCGGTGTAAGGATTTTATGATTCATAAATGTCCTAACCTATGTGGCGATTGCTATAACTTTGCGTCTCTGCGCCTTTGCGTGAAACCAATTCATATCTTGATTCAGCAACGCCCTTTTTTTTTAACGCAAAAGAGCGCTGAGGTTGACGCAGAGGAGGAAGAGAGGAGAAGGGTTATAATTGGGTTGATGAGTTTATAGGTAGGTGGGGTTATGGCGGAAGTTGTTAGTTATCATCAAGAACTAAGTGAGCGGATAGCGCCTATTGTGGAAAAGTTGTTTGAAGGTAATAGTTTATATCAGGTAAAGTTAAAAAAATTAGAAATGATTGAAATGTTAGTAGACCTTTTTAGTCAATTTAGTTCAAAAGAATTGCAAGCTATTAATGAAAATGAAATGACACGCAGAATAAAAAAATTATTGACGCTAGAGGCAGTTTCTGGTACTTTGAATGATTTACCTCCAGAGCAAATAGCAATTTTTGATGCAGCTATAGAAGGGATATAAATAGTGGGTTATCTGCTAGATTCAAATATTGTTAGTTATTTTTTGAAGAAAATTACACCTGTTAATAATAAATTACGGCAAGTAACTCTTCGCGGGGACGGTATATTTATTAGTTGTATAACTTACTATGAAGTTAAGCGAGGACTTTTATCTATAAATGCTACTAGACAGTTAGCTGATTTTCAGCAGTTTTGTAGTGATTATGGAATTTTATTTCTGGATGATATAGCAATTATAGAAAAAGCTTGTGAAATTCATGTGGATTTACGGCGTAGGGGCTTGACGATTCAAGAACAAGATATATTGATTGCGGCTACTGCAATTATACGTGATTTAATTCTGGTTTCTAATGATTCTGATTTGCTCAAAGTGCCAGAAGTAAAGTTAGAGAATTGGCTAATAGCAGAGTCATAAACTGAGTTAATCAGAACTTACGCAAGTGTCACAATTGGTGGTTGGTGCGTGACGCTACAAGTCTCATGACTACGTTCAAATATTTTCGCTCCTCACACACCCTACAGAAAAAATATGCCAGTTGCGTAAGTCCTATTAATAAGAAAATCTTAAAGTAAATAGTAAATTTCCCAATTTTCACTACTTATTACCCTGCTCGATTCGCTTATTTCATTTCATGTAAAATTGAAGGATAAGCTAAAGATAGAGAATCATGTCAGATTTAAGAACAGAATTATCAGAAACCATAGATGAAGCTGAGTGGGAATGGTTGATTCCTCATGTGAAAAGAGATGCAGTGATTGTGGTTTCTTTAGATTTAGATTTGCTGGATGTGGGAGAGGCGATCGCTAATGATAATATTCCTTTAGTCCAAAGATGGATTGATGAGGCATTGATTAGTAAACCTTCCAACCAGCAACTAGGACTATGGAACAGTAATCAGCAAAAGAGATTTAACACAATGATAATACAGCCCTATGTTCTAGTCCAAGAAATAGCAGCCTAAAACAGTTATCAGTTATCAGTGACAGTTAGTAGTAGCGCGACCGGACTAAAATGTGGCAATAGGTTTGGGGAAAATTGAACGCAGATGAACGCAGATGAACGCAGATGAACGCAGATGAACAAGATGATAGATTGTTGGCTAATGCACAAAATTAGTCCGGTCGCGCTAGTAGTAGCGTGACCGGACTAAAATGTGGCATTAGATGGGGGAAAATCGAACGCAGATGCACGCAGATAAACGCAGATGAACAAGATGATAGATTGTTGGCTAATGCACAAAATTAGTCCGGTCATGCCAGTAGGGTGCGCTACTTATGAATATTTTGTTGGTATAGCCAAGGTTTCTCGTAAGTAGCGCACCCTAAATCTTGAATATTTGTTATCTGCAAGTCTCTACCGCCTGTATTTTTGATCCGCACCTGTATAGCCTGTAACCACCCAAACTAAAGCCCTTACCCCGTCACGAAAAGATTTTTCAATCGGTTCAGGTGACTGCTTTGACGGAACTGATATTGGTTTAAAAGCAATTCCTCGACTACCCAAAACGATCTCGCCAATTACACAAGCACGGCGCATATGGAAATCTGAGGTAATTAAATACACACTTTTAATGCCGCGAGATTCTAACTCATCTACTATTGTAGTAAAATTAGTTACAGTATCCACGGCTTCATAATCTAAATGTAACCGTTTAGAATCGATGCCAGCCTTGGTAAACACCAGTCTAGTATATGTGGGTGGACTGCCTCCAGAGATCCAAATTGGTAAATTCGGATGCTTACGGGCAAAACTAGCAGTGAATTTTTCCCTTTCTAAGTTTTTAGTTGATCCGCCCAAAACTACAACCGCTTGGGGTGGTGTCTGGTTATCTTTGGCTTCTTTGTATCCAAACCACATTAGTAGCGGTAAAACAAGCACCGCAAATTGAAATGATTTACCTCTTAACAATAAATTATTCTTCAAGGCTCTATAACTTTGTCTATAAGGACTAAATTTTTCGGAATATAAGCAAAATATCTATGTAGGTTAGCAGATTTTAGTAGAATTTACCTTAGCAAGGATACTTTATGCTGATACACTATTAAAGCTGTTATGGCAAATTCTTTTGACATATCTAGCCATAAGGCTATATAAAAATGTTTGATTAAGTATTTAATCTAACTATTGTTTTCTCACTGGACTGATGCAACTTGAATAAACTACTAGCACGTAGTAAGTGCAAAGTATTATTTCTGTAATACCTACTAATAGATAGTTAGGTTGTTAGATGCTTAATGAGTATATTTATTGATAGTAAGGATTTATACATTAAATTTTAAACATTATTAATACTTATAATTATATTTGTATCCTATTCAAGTATTTCTCATAACCAATTCCATAACTTATTCAATAAATTGAAACGCTATCAGATAGTGCAAATATACTATTTATTTAAATAACTATGTACTATACAGGACTTAGGCAAGTGTCACAATTGGTGGTTGGTGCGTGACGCTACAAGTCTCATGACTACGTTCAAATATTATCGCTCCTCACACACCCTACAGAAAAAATATGCCAGTTGCGTAAGTCCTACTATAGACTAATGACCATGAACAGTGAACAGTTTTAGGGGCGGGTTCATTGAGAAATTCATGGGGAAAACAGATATGTCAGCTAAACCCGCCCGTACTTAAATATATTGGTGAAACACCACACCAATTGGTGGAAGGCTTATTTTAACGTTTTTTTATGCCCTACCATACACCGTCAAGACTGATAACTGATAACTGATAACTGATTTAACAGTTGCTTATACTCACCAAATGAGGCAAAATTAATAACACTAATTGGTAGCCAATATGCGTGTTCCAATAGTTGTAATGTTGGTGGTGGGGCTGTTACTGAGTGGGAAATCTCAGCCAGTGCTGGCAAATGTTATAGTGGAAACGGAAGATTTGCCTGATGGTGTAGTTACCGATGGATACGCCAAATATGGTGATTATGTGGGCGTTCCTCAAGCGGATGAATCTTCGCAAACAATTGTTCAGGATATCCAAATTCGCTTCCTCAACGAAAATAATCAGTCGGTTGACGACCAAGGACAGCCAGTTAAAGGACGCACTCAAAAAGATTTTATTCTGGGTTTGTTAAAACTCAAGCCTGGGGAAATATTCCGTGATGAAGCACTACAGGCGGATTTGCGAAGATTGAGGAGGCTAGAATCATTCAATGATGTTAGGGTTTATCGAGAAGAAAACCCTTTTGGTGTAAGTATTATTTATGACATTAAAGAACGCCGCTTTCCTAGTTGGAATTTTGGAGGTGGTAGTAATGATGATATCGGCTTGTATGGTCGGGTAGGTTATAGGGATGCCAATATCAGTGGTTTGAATGACCAGTTGGCGACAACTGTACAAGTTAGTGGGAAGGATGTGCAATTTAATAGTCAATTTACCAGTCCTTACCGTCCAGGGGAGCCGGAACGCTTGGGTTATAGTGTATCAGCTTTCCGCGATCGCCGCATCTCGCCTACCTTTGATGATCAGGTTAAACTAGCAAACGGCGACAGAACCAGGGAAGGTAGATTTGGCGGTTCTGTGGCTGTACTCCGTTCTTTCGATGACTGGGATGCAGCATTAGGTCTGAACTTTACTCGAATTAGCTTGCGTGACAAAGATTATAACGTTGTCCAGGTTGATGAATTTGGTAATCCCCTTTCTGTGAGTGGTACAGGGATTGATGACCTATTTACATTATCCTTGGCTGTGACCAGAGATTTACGCGATCGCCGCTCAAATCCCACACAAGGTTCAATTCTCACCCTCAGCACCGAACAAGCCATACCTTTGGGACTGGGTAACATTTTTAGTAACCGCATCCAAGGAAACTATATTCAGTATCTCCCAGTCACATGGATAGGGAAGCAGAATTTCCCAGATAATTCGGAAATGGTGGCGGTAAATGTGCAACTAGGTACTATTCTGGGAGAGTTCCCCCCAGCCGATGCGTTTAATTTAGGTGGATTAAATTCTGTACGCGGTCACGGTTCGGGAAAACTCGCCAGTGGTCGCAGTTATGGTTTAGCTTCTGTAGAATATCGTTTCCCCATCATAGAATCAATTGGTGGAGTTGTGTTTACTGACTTCGCCTCAGATTTTGGGTCTGCGGAAACCGTCATTGGACAACCGGGTGTAGTCAGAAATAAACCCGGAAGCGGTTTTGGCTATGGTGTAGGAGTCCGCCTCAACTCCCCCTTCGGCTTATTTCGCGGCGACTTAGGCGTTAGCGACCAAGGAGAAGTCAGGTTAGAAATTACTACTGGACAGAAGTTTTGAATTAATCAGTTATCAGTTATCAGTTATCAGATTATTTTTACTGTCAACTGTCAACTGTCAACTGTCAACTGTCAACTGTCAACTGTCAACCTATGAAATACTGGCATGAAACGATCGCAGTTAGCAAACGCATTTTAATAGAATTGTTACGCCGCAGACGCAGTTTAATTTTTTGGAGTATTTTCCCTGTATCTGTGTTGACTTTGAGCGGGTTTATATTGGCGGAAAGGGCGGAATTACCGCTAGCTGATGCTTTTTCTTATGCTGCGCCATCAACTTTAGTTGGTGCGGCGCTGTTTTTTAGTTGTTTGGGTGGTACAGTGTCTACTGTGGTGGCGGAAAGGGAACAGCAAACTCTTAAACGTCTTTTTATCTCTCCTTTGAGTGGGGTATCTTATTTTTTGGGGATTTTTCTAGCTCATAGTTGCATTGGTATTGGTCAAGCTTTATTAATTTATGCGATCGCTGCTTTTTGGGGAGCGTCTTTCAAAGGTTCAATTCTATTAGGATTGACCATTATTTTTCTAAGTATTGCTGCTTATGTTGGTTTGGGTTTTCTTCTCGGTACACAATTAGCTAGGAGAATTGAAGATGTCAATTCTCTAGTAGCAGCTTTTGGCGTTCCTTTGTTAATTTTAGGCGGGGCATTTTTACCAACTACATTATTTCCCAAAACACTGCTGAATCTCGCTCGATTTAATCCCATATACCACATGAATGAGGCTTTTGTGGCGGTGTCATCTCAGAACGCCGCAGTTGATAAAATACTCTCACATTTTAACTTTTTGTTAGTTTTTGCTGTAGTTATGGTTGTAGGTGGTTGGTTTTCTTATCAAAGAATGTTAATTGTAGAAAGAAGATTATAGTAATTTTTATTATTACATAACGAGGACTAAAGTTTTTTCCTTTGGACTATAATTTTAATACAATAGGACTTACGCAAGTGTCATAATCAAACTAAGAGATGACTTATAAAGTAAACCTGAAATTGTCGGGTGCGTTAAAGCAGCGCTGAACGCACCGTATTTGCTGGTGCGTTACGGCTAATTCCTCATTTCGCCAACGCTCAAATCCTGACATAGCCGTAACACAACGGCAATAAAGCAGGAGGAATATCCACACTGCTTTTTGCCTCCCCTACTTAATATTTACTTTATCAATAGCCTCTAACTGTAGTGGCGTGGCAAGGCTAAAATATTGCATAAATATAACTCTTGTGGTGTGGGCATCCTGCCCGCACCGGACGGGCAAGATGCCCATCCCACAAGAGTTTGCTAATGCACAAATTTAGTCTAGACAGTCCAGTAGGGTGCGTCAGCCCCAATGATTTTGTACACATTAAAGGATTTTCTTTATCTGACGCACCCTACCCCAAGTGCCAGTTGCGTAAGTCCTATACAAATTAGTAATTATTACCCTTAATAACTTTGAAAATGCTCAAAATTAATAATATAAATAAATCTTACGGCAAGAGACAAGTTTTACATAATTTGAATCTCAATGTTGCCAATGGTGAGATTTATGGCTTATTAGGTGCGAATGGTGCAGGTAAAACCACAACTATTAATATTATTTGTAATTTACTTAAAGCGGATAGTGGTGATATTCAACTTAATAATCAGCCTATTTCTGAAGCGACTAAAAAAATAATTGGTATCGCTCCTCAAGAAAATATCTTATATAAAAGTTTGACTTGTGAAGAAAATCTGCGATTTTTTGCAGAGATTTATGGTTTAAGTAAAAATATTATTAATCAAAAAATTAAAGAAACTCTATTATCTGTAAACTTATTAGATAGGGCAAAAAGTCCGGTAGAAACTTTGAGCGGGGGGATGCAGCGACGATTAAATATTGCTGTCGCGTTAGTACATCAGCCAAAATTAGTAATTCTTGATGAACCAACAACAGGATTAGATATTGAATCGCGCTATGAGGTTTGGGAGTTGATTAGACAACTGAAGTCTCAGGGGATTACAGTTTTACTCACAACTCATTTACTAGATGAAGCAGAACGGCTGTGTCAAAAAATTGGGATTCTCAAACAAGGGCAGATTTTAGTTGAAGGTAGTTTAGCCGAGTTACGCAATTTAATTCCGGCGCAGGAAGTTTTAGTTATGCAAACTACACAGGAAAAAGAGGCGATCGCTCGCGCTCAAGCATATGGTTTTACACACAGATATTATGATAAAGATTTGGCTTTTTGGCTACCGGAATCTTTAGATTTAAAAGAAATTATTTCTCGCTTTGAAGGTATACCTATCGATGCTATTTCTCGTCAGCCAGTACGATTAGAACATATTTATCTGGAACTAACACAACAATTTGCATCTTGAAAACACATAAATATCTGTAGCATTTCTGACCAATATCATGATAGGTTGCTGCACCAGCCTACGTATCTCTAAAAAAACATGATGAATTTTATAACAATCCTGGTTAATATCTGAATAGATTGGCGTAAATAGGAAATAGGGAACAGTTAATAAGGTAGGGACTACGCACTAAGGTTGTCTGTTTAGACTAAGTGTAAACGTTGGAAATATGTATACTTCTCCACTCTTTTACTCATCAAGCTTTGTCCAAACCCTTGATTTTTCGTTGTCATGGGTAGCCATATATGTATAAGCTACACCTTGCTCAAAAGTAATTAACACTGGTCATGTAATTGATGGTCACACACAAAGATATAATTAAACCGCTATGTTGCCGGATTCGAGTTAATTGACATTAACAACTTTCTCAGCTAGTGCGATCGCTAACTATATTAGCTACGGTGGCGCGATAAGATTCTAAAATAATAGTCGTAATAAAAGGTCTAAATGGCAGAAACACTATTCTTCAACGCTCTGCGGGAAGCCATTGATGAAGAAATGGCTCGTGATCCCAGTGTCTTCGTTCTGGGTGAAGACGTAGGTCACTATGGTGGTTCCTACAAAGTGACCAAAGATTTATATAAAAAGTACGGTGAATTGCGAGTTTTAGATACTCCCATCGCCGAAAACAGCTTTACTGGTATGGCAGTGGGCGCAGCCATGACTGGTTTGCGTCCTATAATTGAAGGCATGAACATGGGCTTTTTGCTCCTAGCCTTTAACCAAATTTCCAACAACGCGGGGATGCTACGCTATACCTCCGGTGGTAACTTTAAAATTCCCTTAGTTATTCGTGGCCCTGGTGGTGTCGGTAGACAGTTAGGTGCAGAACATTCCCAACGTCTAGAAACCTACTTCCAAGCAGTTCCAGGTTTGAAAATTGTCACCTGTTCTACACCTTACAACGCTAAAGGGCTGCTGAAGTCAGCCATCCGTGACGATAACCCAGTTCTATTTTTTGAACACGTTCTGCTTTACAACCTCAAAGAAAACTTACCTGACGAAGAATACCTCGTACCCTTGGATAAGGCGGAAATTGTTCGTCGTGGTAAAGATGTCACAATATTGACTTATTCACGGATGCGCCATCACGTAGTCCAAGCCGTGAAAGCTTTAGAAAAACAAGGATACGACCCAGAAGTAATTGATTTAATATCCCTCAAACCATTAGATTTAGAAACAATTGGTGCATCTGTACGCAAAACCCACAAAGTAATTATTGTGGAAGAAGCTATGCGGACTGGGGGTATTGCAGCCGAATTAATCGCATCAATCAACGATCGCTTCTTTGATGAATTAGATGCTCCAGTGCTGCGTCTATCATCTCAAGATATTCCCACACCTTACAACGGTACTCTGGAAAGATTAACAATTGTACAACCAGAACAAATCGTTGAAGCTGTGCAGAAAATGATTGCATTGCGAGTTTAATAGTGAACAGTTATCAGTGAACAGTTATCAGTTAAGTTCCTCACTAATTGGTGGAAGGCGTTGGTGCGCTGTTACACTACACCATACGCTGTCAGGACTGATAACTGATAACTGATAACTGATTTAGGGTGTAAGGTTGATCAACACCCTCACCTACTTACACCCACCATGAATATTATTAGCATTGGTTATGATAGCCACACCCCAAGAACAACCAAAAATGACCATCGAGGAATATCTCGAATGGGAAGCCCAGCAAGAATGTCGTTACGAATATGTTAACGGCGAAGTTTTTGCGATGACTGGTGGGACAATTCCCCATAACGATATTGCTCTCAATTTTTACAGGAACTTATACCCGCATTTGCGTTCTAGAGGATGTCGCGTCAACGTGTCAGATGTGAAAGTGCAAGTCACACCTCAAAGTCCCTACTATTATCCCGATGTGATAGTCAGTTGTGACCCCCAAGACCTCAACGCGCGTAAATTTATTGAAAAACCTAAATTAATTGCGGAAGTTCTTTCCCCCGGTACAAGCGCTAAGGATAGGGGAGAGAAATTCAATTACTATCTGAAAATTCCCAGTTTACAAGAGTATATTTTAATTGATTCTGAAACAATTTCTGTCGAGCGTTACTTCCGTGGCGAAGGCAGAATGTGGCTTTACTATCCCTATGTTGCTGGCGATATGATCACCTTATCGAGCATTGGGCTGGAGTTTCCTATAGAATTGCTGTATGAAGCTGTGGTATTGGAATAATCAGAGTGAGGTTTGCTCAGACAACCGCCTTTGGTATTCAAAACCTTAACGAATCACTCATAACTCTTACAAAGAGCGTTATTATAGCGTTTGTCAGTTGCGAGTTATGGTATGCAGAGACAGCGATCGCTATTAGCGTTGATTGTAGTATTATTAATCGCCGCCATTGCGGTGATATTCACAATTCCCGTACCCTTGGGATTGGACTTACGCGGAGGTTCCCAGCTTACAATTCAGGTGAAAACAACCCCAGAAATTAAGCAAATTACCGAACGCGAATTGGATGGAGTCAAAAGTGTCGTCGAAGGTCGCATTAACGGACTTGGCGTTTCTGAACCAGTTATTCAGACGGTGGGGTCAGATAAAATCCTCGTCCAGTTACCAGGAGTCAACGACCCAGAACAAGCCGAAAGGGTGCTTGGTGGAACAGCACAGCTAGAATTTCGCAAACAAAAACCCGGTACAGAAACCCAACTTTTAGCCTTCCAAGCATCAAGATTTGAATTGGAAGCCAAAAAAACACAATTACAAAAAAGCACTGATAAAGCAGCAATTAATAAAAATTTAGAAGACTTACAAAAAAATAATCAAGCCATCAACGAGTTATTTGAAAGCACCAACCCACCCCTTGATGGTAAGCACCTCAAAGATGCTTATGGCGAACCAACCCAAAATGGCGGTAACTGGAACGTGGCTATTCGTTTCGACCAAAAGGGCGGTGAATTGTTCGCTCAGTTGACAAAAGAGCTAGCAGGTACAGGACGCAGCATTGGTATCTTTTTAGATAATGAACTTATTAGCTCTCCCGTTGTCGGTGTAGAATTTGCTGCTACCGGAATTACCGGGGGTTCGGCTGTGATCACAGGTAGATTTACCCCCGAACAAGCCAATGATTTAGGTGTACAATTACGCGGTGGTGCTTTACCAGTACCTGTAGAAATTGCGGAAATTCGTACTGTTGGGGCGACTTTGGGTAAAGACAGTATCACCAGTAGCATCTATGCAGGGATTGGCGGTTTAACTTTAGTCCTGATATTCATGTTAGTGTATTATAGACTACCAGGATTGATTGCGGATATTGCCTTAATTATCTACGCTGTTCTCACCTGGGCAAGCTTTGCTTTATTGGGTGTAACATTAACTCTACCTGGAATTGCTGGTTTCGTTCTCAGTATTGGTATGGCAGTAGATGCCAACGTCCTCATTTTTGAACGCACAAGGGAAGAATTGCAAGCGGGTAAATCCTTATACCGTTCTGTAGAATCTGGTTTTTACCGTGCCTTTTCCAGTATTTTAGATGGCAACGTGACCACAGTGATAGCTTGTGCTGCCTTGTTCTGGTTGGGTGCTGGTTTAGTTAAAGGTTTTGCCTTAACCTTGGCTTTAGGTGTAGCCGTGAGTATGTTCACCGCCATTACTTGTAGCCGCACATTGATGTTTTTGGCAATTAGTATACCTAGCTTACGCAAACCAGAATTATTCTGTCCTAACTTACCAAAAACAAAAGCAACGAATAAGGCAGAGGTGGCTTAATGAAACTGAGTATAAATAAATCGCGATCGCTCTGGTGGACAATTTCCAGCATCTTTACTCTAGCTGGACTCATCTCGATGGTGATTTCTTGGCAAAACCCCAACATCAAAGCACCCCTACGTCCCAGTTTGGATTTCATCGGTGGGTCAAGATTACAATTTGAGCGTGACTGTAGTCAACCAGGAAACTGTGACAAACCCATTGATATCAACGTTGTGCGGGATGTAGCTAAAGCCCAAGGTTTAGGTGATAGTAGCATTCAAATTGTCACTGATAAAGATACCCGTGCAGAAAACGGTATCTTAATTCGTACCAAAAACCTCACCCGTGAACAGCGTACTAACTTACAGAATGCCTTAACTGAAAAAGTAGGCGCTTTCGACCAACAGAAAAACCAGTTTGACACCGTAGGCCCCACCTTGGGACGTGAATTATTCACCTCTGGGATGATTGCCCTGATTGTATCCTTTGTGGGTATCGTCGTTTACTTGGCATTCCGCTTTCAGTTAGACTACGCCATATTTGCCATTGTTGCTCTTTTCCATGATGTGTTAGTGACAGCCGGAATATTCTCCATTTTTGGCTTAGTCTTTGGTACAGAAGTAGATAGCCTATTTATTGTCGCCCTATTGACAATTACAGGTTTTTCTGTTAATGATACAGTGGTAATTTACGATCGCATCAGAGAAACATTACAAACCAACCCCAACCGTCCCATAGCGGATATTGTTGATGATGCAGTTAACCAAACTTTAGGCAGGTCAATCAATACCACTTTCACAACCTTACTTACCTTATTTGCTATCTATTTATTCGGGGGAGAAACACTCAAAAACTTCGCCTTAGCACTGATCATTGGTTTTACCCTGGGAGCTTATTCCAGCATCTTCATCGCCAGCACCCTTTTAACATTGTGGCGAGAACGCACCAGCAAATCTGAGGTCTTAACAACTGCAAGCGTAGCCGATACATCTGTGGAGTAGTCAGTTATCAGTTATCAGTTATCAGTTATCAGTTATCAGTTGACAGTTGACAGTTGACAGTTGACAGTTGACAGTTGACAGTGATGATGAATATTTTCTCCTCTGCTCCTCTGCTCCTCTGCTCCCCCACTCCCCCCCCTCCCCCATCTCCCCAGTCCCCAGTCCCCAATCATGGAAGATAATTCTGTTGAGAATACAGATCCATCTTTAACTCAACAAGTCCAAAGACTACACCAATTGACTGTGTATGGTAGGTGGTGCTTTGTCGGCTGTTTGTGGCTGACTGTAGCACCTGTTTCTTTGTGGAATTTGCGTACAGAATTTGCTTTGTGGCGACAATACTTTACCTGGGTAGCAGTAAGGTATGGGCTTGCTTCCCATCCACTGTCTACCCTTGGTTTGACTTTTTGTATAGCAATGACGGCTGCTGTTTTAGTTTGGCAAAGTCGGAATGTTCTGCTAGGTTTACCTAAAGAAGAAAAGCAACGCCTAGAAAAACAAGTGTTTCAAATCCGTCAACAAGGCCCATCACACCCGCTATGGAAGTGGATTTCGCATTGAAAACTGGCTTAATCAGATTGTTACATTTTTGATTCATAAATTTTTTCAATACTTTGACAGGTTTAGGTTTGCATTGCTGTTCCCTGTTCCCTATCCCCTGTCCCCTGTCTCACAAGTGTAGGTTTTTAATATAGCAGTGAGTAAGGACTCTAAAACTAACGAGAAAATCATTGTTTCATCCACCCCTACACCCCTACACCCTTACACCCCAAACCAAGGTTTTTGGAACACCAATAAAAAACCTACACCTGTCAGCTGTCCCCTGTCCCCTATTCCCTATCCCCAGTCCCCAGTCTTTCAAGGGCAGGTTTTTTGTTTAAGCAGAAGAGAAAGCGGTGGGGCTTCTCCAAGATTCAGGGAAGAAGCTACCAACAGGCAAAGGTTGACCAAGTAACAAGGCGACAATG
>NZ_JACJSG010000038.1 GCF_014697625.1 Anabaena azotica FACHB-119
CTATGGACTGTTGACTATGGACTGTTGACTATGGACTGTTGACTATGGACTGTTGACTATGGACTGTTGACTATGGACTGTTGACTATGGACTGTTGACTATGGACTGTTGACCAATATGGAAAGGCCTAAAGTTATTTTTGTAGATGCGGTGGGGACTCTCTTCGGTGTTAAGGGTAGTGTCGGTAAAGTTTATAGTCAAATAGCGCAGGAATTTGGTGTGGAAGTTGCACCGGAAATTGTGGATAAGGCATTTATTCAAAGCTTCAAAGCATCTCCACCGCCAATATTCCCTGGTGCTGATAGCGAAGACATACCCCAATGCGAGTTTGAATGGTGGCGTAAAATTGCCCTAAATACTTTTGAAACTGCTGGTGTTGTCCAGCAATTCTCTGATTTTTCTGGTTTTTTTAGTGAATTATATATCCATTTTGGTACTGCCGAACCTTGGGTGATTTACCCTGATGTTGTACAATCTCTGAACAACTGGCAACATATAGGGATTGAATTGGGTGTACTATCTAATTTCGATTCGCGGTTGTACTCAGTTTTGCAGAGTTTAGGGTTGAGTCATTACTTTTCTTCTGTGACTATTTCTACTCAAGTGGGTGCGGCAAAACCTGATCCCAAAATTTTTGCTGTGGCTTTAGAAAAACACAATTGTTTTCCTGAAGAAGCATGGCATATCGGTGATAGTATCGAAGAAGATTATCAAGGAGCCAAAGCAGCAGGATTAAGGGGCGTTTGGATTAATCGACAGAACGATTAAAAATAAGAAAACAGGTTTATGCAAATGAAATTTTACTAGTTTAATCTGTCATTGGTTATTGGTCAATAGTAATTGTTAATGATGCTGTAATTATCACTAATTAACCTGATTTGATATTACTTATTGTTGGTTAATAAATACTGTAAAAATAGCACCTTGGGGAGAATTATCTTCCACTGTAATATTGCCGTTATGTGCTTCGATCGCCATTTTACAAAATGCTAGTCCCAGACCGAGTTGGGAAACCTCTGATATTACATTACCGACTTCATACTTCTCGAAAATGGTTTGTTTTAATTCCTGAGCGATTCCCGTACCTAAATCCATAACTTGCACTTTCGCACCAGTTTCTATATACTCTGCTTTGAGAGTCACTTGTGCGTTTGCTGGCGAGAACTTAATGGCATTGGAAAGCAAGTTATCCAAAACACGCCGAAAAATAGCTACATCTATTTTAACAATGCCACCTGGTTCAGGTAATTCACTGATGAGGGTCAGGTGTTTTTGAGCAGCAATTTCCTTAAAATCTGCTACGGCTGATATGCAAATAGCACAGAGGTCTATTTCTGTGTAGTTAAGCACCATTTTACCAGATTCTAACTTGGCCATGATCAGCAGACTATCAATCAAAGTTTGCAGTTGTTGAGTAGCGATCGCAATTTGATCAATTTTCTGTTGTTGTTGAGTTGGTTGCAAGTGAGCAATCTTGAGAATTTCTGTTGATAAAACGATACTGGCTAGAGGATTTCGCAGGTCATGGACAATCATATTCACCATGTCTTCCTGCAATTGCAACAGGGTTTGTAAGTTATCGTACTGTTGCTTAATTCGCAACATCGAATGAACCCTAGCCCTTAACTCTACGCTATTAACAGGCTTACTGACAAAATCATCTGCTCCTGCGGCAATACACCGAGCTAAGTCCTCTTTAGCTGTTAATGCTGTTACCATGATAATTGGTACTGACTGCCATTGCGGATCAGCTTTAATACGTCGGCATACCTCCATACCGTCTAAATTAGGCATCATCACGTCTAGTAGTATCACATCCGGCTGGAAACTATTCAGCCTTGCGATCGCTTGTTGACCACTCGGTGCATAATGTAGCTGGTAATTTTCTCCATCCAGCAATGTCTCAACAACATCAAAGTTATCCGGTTCATCATCAATTACCAAAATGGAGGGTTGAGTTTCCATTAATAATTTTCCTACCTTATTAAACGTTGTGAGTAGTCAGTGCTGAGTGCTGGAGCGCGGAAGCGGGGCGTTGATTCATTGTTTAGTAATAATTTTTACTTTTATCTCTGGAATTATACAGTAAAATTGTCTCTTAAGACTGTGTATAAGTGTGTAAGGCTTTCCCACAGCTATACCCTTGCCCAAAGCCTTGATTTCTCGTTCTCATACCTAAGTCCTACCTATATTATCTTCCCCATTATCAACCCCCTATACCTGTAAAAGTTGTTGTATTGTTAATACAAGTTGTTTAAGTTTTATCGGTTTAGTCAAATATTCATTGGCTCCGGCGGCTAAACAAGCGGCGCGATCGCTTGGCATGGCTAGTGCGGTTAAGGCAATGATCGGCAAGTCTGCAAATCGCCGATGATTACGCAAATGGCGTATGGCTTCTAATCCGTTCATTCCTGGCATCTGAATATCCATAATAATTAAATCCGGGGATTTTTCTAGAGCAAAATCAATAGCTTGTTGTCCATTTTCTGCCAATATGAGGTCATATCCTCGGCTTGCTAAATACCCAGATATAGTATCTATATTTGCACGATTGTCTTCCGCCAGCAAAACTACAGGTGCGATTAAAGGTGGTTTTGCTACTACGGGGGCAGCAGGTAAGTTTGCCTGTTCAGGAGATTGCAGCCTTTCCAGTGTAGCTTGCAACTGATTACGGGTAATAGGTTTTACTAAATAATCAACTGCTCCTTGAGCCAGTCCTTTACTTGGTTCATCAACTACTGAGGTGATAATAACTGGAATTTCTCTTGTTTCAGAGTTGAGCTTGAGTTGGGCGAGGACATCCCAACCTGACAAGTTAGGTAGTTGCAAGTCGAGGATAATGAGCGCAGGTTGGAGACGTAAAGCCTCTTCTACGGCTCCTTCACCTCGTGGATAGACAACAAACTGCATTCCCATTTCCCCCAAGTAGCGAGTTATTTGGTCAGCAGCCGGAATAGAATCTTCAATAATCAAAACTTGAGCATTCTTTGCAGGTAAACGATAGTTCGGCGATGCAACGATTAGCTGCCTTTTGAGTGAATGATTCTCAGTTAAATAAGGAATGCGGACAGTAAAACAACTGCCCTTGCCAACTTCACTGCTAATTGACACTGTTCCTCCATGTAAGGATACAATCCGTTTTACCAGTGCTAAACCCAAGCCCGTACCAGTGTAATTGCGGTTGAGGCTGCTATCAAGTTGGGTAAAAGGCTGAAATAACTTTTTTATGTCCTCTGGGGCGATACCGATGCCATTGTCAATGATGCAGAAGCAGAGGTGGGGATTGAGGACTGGGGACTGGGGACTGGGGACTGGGGACTGGGATATTAGTTTTTCTCCCCCCACTCCCTCATCTCCCCCTACTCCCTCATCTCCCCCCACTCCCACTTCTTCCAGCCAAACCTTGAGGCTGACAGATCCCCCTTCTGGGGTGAATTTGACGGCGTTGCTGAAGAGGTTGATGAGTACTTGGCGCAAGCGGCGATCGTCTACTTGGATAATGTCAATTTGAGAATTAATGTCTGTGGTGAGGCGAATATTCTTTTTCAAGGCCATTTGTTTGATAAAGGTCAGACTAGCATCACAAAGACTCCTGACGGGAACATCGCTGATTTGCAGTTCGAGTTTGCCTGATTCGATTTTGGATAAGTCGAGGATGTCATTAATTAGTTCTAAAAGATGTTTACCACTGCGCTCGATAGTGGCGATCGCTTTTTCTTGTTTTTGATTAATAGAGCCAAACACACCTTCTAGAAAGCCTTCAGACATACCCAAAATCGCATTGAGGGGCGTTCGTAATTCGTGGCTCATGTTTGCCAGAAATTCGTCTTTGAGGCGTGTGGCGCGGGCCAGTTCGGCGTTAGCACTGGCAAGCTGTTCATTTGTTCGCCAAAGTTCTTCATCTGCTTGTTTACGTTCATTGATGTCTGTGACCCGGACTAAATTTAAGGTACGGCCAGCTATCGTAATCGGCTTGGCAGCAATGTTTCCCCAAAATACTTTACCTTGACAAGTTACATATTCAATTTCTTGACTCCAATACCCTTTCATCTCCATTTGGGCGACGATAGTATTTATTTCATCATCAGTGAAGGGACGGCGTTGGAGTGTCTTCCCTTCAATCCCAATCAATTCAGCTTTGTCAACGGCCTCAAATAGCTCTACTGCCCGCCGATTACAATCTAGGGTCAGTAATGTTACCGGGTCAACCAAAAATAAAGCATCAGTAGATTCGTTAAAAATTGCCTCTCGCAAATCCCGATTGCGGATGAGTTCTTGTTCAGCTTGTTTGCGTTCGGTAATATCAAGGTTGATGCCAATTATCCATAAAGGATTGCCTTGTTCATCACGATTGACAATACCATAGGCTTTGATGAAACAAATTTTTCCACTTGGTTGAATGATGCGGTACTCTGTATCATATTCTTGGTTGTTGTACAGAACTTGCTGCATAGTTGCCCAGATATCATCTTGATCATCTGGATGCAAAAGGTTAAACCAAGCATTAAAATCGCCGCGAAAATCTTCAGGGCGAATATCATACAACTCGTACATTCGTTCATCCCAAATCAGTCTTTTATGCAAGCAATCGTATTCCCAAATGCCGAACCCTCCCGAACGGACTGCTAGGGTTAGCCGTTCTGAGATTTTGCGTAACTGCGCTTCGGCTTCTATGCGATCCTGTAGAGCAGCTTGCTGTTCACTAATATCTGTCAGTGTGCCGACATAGCCGATAATTTGATCATTTGCGTCGATTTCGGGTAATATCTGCAAGTAGTACCAAATAACACTACCATCTGGATGGAGAAATCTGCCTTTGTTTTGATAGGTTTTTCTTTGACCTACTGCTTCAGACCATTGTCTCACCAGGCGATCGCGGTCTTCTGGATGTATGCAGTCTACATACGCTTTACCTAAAGCCGATTCTACTTCTCTACCTGTCAAGTTACTCCAGCGATCATTGACATAAATACAATTACTTTCTGTATCTAGCCGGAAAATAGCCACTGGGGCTGCTTGTGTCAATGTTGCATAGCGGTGTTCGCTTTCCCGCAATGCCTCTTGGGTTTGTTTGTGCTTGGTAATATCTGTTTGCGAACCGCTCAAGCGGATCACGTTACCTAACTCATCCCACAAGGCCTGAATGCGATCTAAGACCCAAAAGTAAGAACCATTTTTGTGTTGTACTCTATATTCTTCCTGAAACAAGGGGGTTTTGTGATGAAAATAGTCATTCACTGCCATCATGATGCGATCGCGGTCATCAGGATGAATCTGGCTCATCCATTGTTCTAAGCTATAGCTAATCACATCATCTGTGAAGCCCCGCATTTGTTTCCAGCGAGGCGAGAAAAAAACTTGATTAGTTTGCAGATTCCAGTCCCAAATGCCATCATTGCTACCATGTACTGCTAACTGCCAACTTTCTTTACTCTCTTGCAATGCTGCTTGAGTTTTTGCTAGCTCCCGCACCAAAGACATCCGTTCAATGGCAAGAGAAACTACCTGTTGCAGAATTTCCGGTGTA
Source organism: Anabaena azotica FACHB-119 (assembly GCF_014697625.1). Lineage (GTDB taxonomy): Bacteria > Cyanobacteriota > Cyanobacteriia > Cyanobacteriales > Nostocaceae > Trichormus > Trichormus azoticus_A. Next base: position 5,528 of record NZ_JACJSG010000038.1, read on the forward strand.
ATCTGATTCTTGTGCAAATATTGTTGAGCGCGACTTTTCATCGCACCCACCAGATTTTTGTCCTCTGGTTCTATCAACAGGACGACAGCACATTGGCTCTCACTGAGCAGCTTTGATGTTCCGCCCATCATTGCTAAACTCAATTTCTCCAGAAAATTTGCCCTATTCTCATTCAGTAAGGAAAAATCCAGCAAAATGGCATCCGGTGTTTTCTGGTAGCACCAATTTAAAGCCGCTTTTGTCGTCGTAAATTCTATGAACTCATAAGTATATATACTGTCTTGCTGTAAATAGCGAGTTAATATCATCCGCTCTTGGGCGGATTTATTGATTAGCAGGATAGTACGAACCAAGTGATGATTCATAAATTAAAAATAGAAATGCTATTTGTATAACCTTAGTTGGCATAACCTCTAGGAATTAAGGAATATTTGCAGTCAAGAGAATTTACTAGGTATATATTGCCCAAATTAATGATAAAAAATTTATGTACATAATGCTATTGATTTTTTTATCCAATTTAATATAAAAAATACATAACCATGAAAATATACCTAAGTAATTTTAGCTGTATATGTAGTCAGCAACGTCAATTCGCCATATCATTTAAAAACCGATAAAATAATTTCAATTTAGCTAGGACTTACGTAGGTGTCATAATCAAACTAACTGTAGGGTGCGTCAGCCCCAATAATTTCGTACAAATTCTGTGGATTTTCCACATCTGACGCACCCTACCCCATGTGCCAGTTGCGTAAGTCCTGTTAGCGTTGGTCTTGTAAGGTGATGGAATTGCACAAGCAAAGACGCAAGCGTGGTGTTATTCTTAGCCTCCCTGGTTTCCAGAAGCTTCAGGAGGCGAGAAATCAGGTAGAGATTTTAGAAAACGATGGCGCGAGATTGACTATCGAAGAATTGAGTTACCGTACTCAACTTGCGCCTTTTACAGTTTCTAAAGTTTTGGCACGAGAGGAAGGTGTTGACAAACAAACCCTAGAATACTTTTTTAGAGCCTTTAGCTTAGAACTCACCCCAAACGATTATGTCAGAGCCGGAAACCAAGCAGAGGCACAGAGGCGCATAGGCGCACAGGAAACAGTCTTTCCCCTTTCCCCTTTCTCCCAGTCCCCAAAAAATACCGACTGGGGCGAAGCTGTTGATGTCTCCATTTTCTTTGGACGTTCCGAGGAAGTTAGTAAATTAGAGTACTGGATAATTCATGACCGTTGCCGACTTGTGGCAGTTTTAGGAATGGGGGGAATTGGTAAAACTTCCCTGTCAATCAAATTAGCACAGCAGATTCAAGGTGAGTTTGAGTTTGTGGTGTGGCGTAGTCTGCGTAATAGTCCACCTTTAACTGAACTGCTAGCCAACTTGCTACATTTTTTTGCTGATGGTCAACTGGTGAATTTAGCGGAGAATGTTGATCATCTGATTGCACAATTTATGAGCTATCTGCGATCGCACCGTTGTCTTGTCATCTTCGATAATGCTGAATCAATTTTAGCTATTGGTGAACATTCTGGGCGCTATCAAGCCGATTATACAGATTATGGATATCTGCTCAAGCAAATCGGTGAAGCGGCTCATCAAAGTTGTCTAGTGCTGACAAGTCGAGAAAAACCGCCAGAAATAACAGCTTTAGAGGGGGAAAATTTGCCTGTGCGGTCAATGCAACTGCCGGGGTTAAGTGCGATCGCCGCTCTACAATTAGTCAGAAGCACCAGCTTTTTTTCTGGTGACGATAGCGACTGGCGACAGCTAATTCAACACTATGGGGGTAATCCCCTAGCCTTAAAAATTATCGCTACCACCATTCAAGAATTATTTGCAGGTAATATCACTGAATTTTTCGCCCAGGGTTCCACCGTCTTTGGTAGTATTTACGACTTATTAGCCCAGCAATTTCATCGTCTCTCGCCCCTAGAAAAAAACCTCATTTACTGGTTAGCAATTAACCGCGAACCCATTACTCTCACCGATTTACGGGCAGATTTGGTCTTACCAGTATCCTCAATGAAGCTTTTGGAAGCCTTAGATTCCCTAACTAGACGTAGTTTGATTGAAAAAAAATCACTTCCCCCTACCCCTGTACAGTTCACACTGCAACCTGTAGTAATGGAATATGTCACAGGTCAGTTAATTGAGCAAGTTTGTGCAGAAATCCTCGAAAATACACATAACAAACCCCTACTGTTTCATAGCCACGCCTTAATTAAAGCCACTGCCAAAGATTACATTAGAGTTGCCCAAACTAAACTCATCCTACAACCCATCATCGAACATCTGCAACAAAACCTCCGCAGCAAACAAGCAATTGAAACCCAGCTAAGGCAGACTTTACAAACCATAAAACCCCAATCCCTCCCCACTCCCTACCCAGAACCCGGATACGCAGGCGGTAATCTCCTCAATCTCTTCTGTCACCTACAAACTGACCTAACTGGCTATGATTTCTCTCACCTGACAATTTGGCAAGCATATCTGCAAGACACTCCACTTAAAAGGGTGAATTTCGCCCATGCTGATTTATCTAAGTCCGTTTTTGCCACAACTTTTAGCAATATCATCACTGTAGCTTTTAGCAACGATGGTAAAACCCTAGCCACTGGTCATTTTGATGGGTATTTCATTCTCTGGGATGTGATTAACACTCAGCAGCTAATCGAATGTCAGGCACATATAGGTTTTACTTGGTGTGTAGCCTTCAGTCCAGATGATAATACCTTAGCAACTGTGGGACAAGATGAAACTATTAAGCTATGGGATGTGAAAACTGGGCAGTGTCTGCAAACTCTACAGGGACATAGCGGTGGTATAGTCTGTGTCATCTTTGCCGATGCTGGCGATACTTTGATTAGTAGTGGCGTTGATTCTAGTATTAGGGTTTGGGATATCCGCAGTGGTGAATGCAATCAAGTATTACAAGGTCACAGTCGGAGAGTTTGGTCTGTGGCGTTGAGTCCCCAAGGCGATATCCTCGCTAGTGGTAGTGAAGATGGTACGGTGAAACTGTGGCATTTAGCTACAGGTGCTTGCCTTGCTACTTTACAAGGTCATACAGACTGGATTAAATCTCTGGCTTTTAATTCATCGGGGATACTTGCTAGTGGTAGCTTAGACCAAACTGTGAGATTGTGGGATATAAATGAGGGTGTTTGCCTGGGGATTTTAGCCGGACATAGAAATGGCATACTAGCGATCGCCTTCATCAACGATCATACTCTCGCTAGTTGTGGTATAGATTGTACAATTCGCCTCTGGGATATTACGAATCAGCAATGTCAGAAAATCTTGCACCATGCTAACTCTGTAAATGCGATCGCGGCTAATCCCCAAGGTACTATCCTCGCCTCTGGTGCTGATGATTTCTCCTTCAGAATTTGGGATATCGCCACCGGCGATTGTTTGCAAATCTTTAAAGGCAGGAGCAACTGGGTAAAATCAGTCACCTGGAATCCCCAGGGTAATCTCATTGCTTCTGGAAATGAAGACCGCACCGTCAGGTTATGGACTCTCAATGGAGAATGTCGCAACTTATACGGGCATACAGACTTAATCTTTGCTGTTGACTTTGCCCCTGATGGTCGCACAGTAGTTAGTGCTAGTGCTGACACTACCATAAGATTGTGGGATGTAGCCACAGGTGGATGTGTCAGAGTTTTACGGGGACATATAGGTATGGTGACAGGCGTGGCGTTTAGTCCTGATGGCAAGTTGTTAGCCAGCACCAGTTATGACAACGTAAGTCGGTTGTGGGATGCCGACACAGGACAACTTTTGGCTAAATTCCCCGTCCACCTGGGAATGTCAGTCGCCTTTAGTCCCGACGGGACAAAGTTAGCTTTTGGTGGGTTTGATTATAGCGTCACGATTTGGGACATAGCCACAGGCAAACCCTACCGAACTATTACAGGTCATCATAACTGGGTATGGTGGATTGCCTTTAGTCCTGATGGCAAGACCTTGGCAACTGCTAGTTGTGTAGAGAGAATCATTAAGTTGTGGGATATTGAGACTGGTGAATGTTGGCAAACTCTGCAAGGACATGAACAGATATTGTGGGCGATCGCTTTTAGTCCCGATGGTAGTATCCTAGCTAGTACCAGTAGCGACAACACCATCAAGCTTTGGGATGTCGCCTCCGGTAATTGCCTAGACACCATCGCAGGACACAGCCATTGGGTTATGTGCGTCGCTTTCCAGCCCCAAGGTAATCTACTGGTTGCTGGTGATGGCTATGCTGCCATTAAGCTGTGGGATTTAACCACAAAACATTGTATCAACACCCTCAAAGCCGAGCAAATTTATGAACAAATGAATATTCATGGAGTCACAGGTTTAACAGCAGCACAGAAGTCAGCATTATTAACTTTAGGTGCTGATTCCATTACCCATGACTAACCCCCAAAACATCATCAGGACTTACGCAACTGGTATTTGGGGTTGACGCAGCCTACTAGCGCGACCGGACTAAAATGTGGCAATAGGTTTAAATAAAAAACCGCCGATGTTGGCGCAGCCTTCCCGCAGGGTACGCCGATGAACGCCGATGAAACGGATTTTTTATTACACTATTTTAACCTAGACACGCCACTACAGTTACACTCTGTCACCTGTCCCCTGCTATATAAAAACGATCGCCCCACAAAGAAGCGATCGCCTAAATTTATCCGATTGGGAGTTAAATAAAGTTACTTGACGACTCCAGAAACAGCCATTAACTCAGGCTCGGCGATTTTCGGAGTAAAGAAACCTTTAGCATAGATTTTCGGGTTACTTTGGGCAATTTGCGTGTATGTTTGCCGCACTTGCGTATTAAGAGCTACAGTTCTTACATCGTACATCTGCGTAGCCAACTTAGGATAAACACCCACACCAATAATCAACACCAAGAAGCTGATAGCAATAAACACTTCACGAGGAGTAGCGTCCCGATATACTGCTTGGCTGGGTAAGAGACAGTCTGTACCAAAACAAGCTGTACCTTCATCCTCTAGATTCTCATAAGCTTCATTGTTAATGTTGCAACTGAGGTCTGCACCAGTGCCGTAAAATACTTGTCTCAACATGGACAACAGATAGATTGGTGTGAGGATCACACCTACTGCGGCGAGGAACACCATCACAGTGCAGAATGTGGGACTGTAAATGTCGCTAGAGGTAACACCGATAAACACTTTCAGTTCGCTGACAAAGCCACTCATTCCAGGGAGTGCTAGAGAAGCCATTGCGCTGGCGGTGAACAAGGCGAACACTTTGGGCATAGCTTGACCGATACCACCCAAATTATCCATAGCCATTGTATGGGTGCGATCGTAGGTAACACCAGCCAAGAAGAACAGTACCGCCGCAATCAAACCGTGAGACAGCATTTGCAGCATCGCCCCACTCACACCCACATCGGTAAAGGAAGCAATACCCAACAATACAAATCCCATGTGGGAAACGGAAGAGTAGGCGAGGCGGCGCTTCATGTGCGTTTGAGCAAAGGAGTTTAAAGCACCGTAAATAATATTGATGACACCCAAAGTTGCTAAAACTGGGGCGAAATAAATATGAGCATCAGACAGCAAATCCATATTCAGGCGGATTAGTCCATATCCACCCATTTTTAGCAACACACCAGCCAAAATCATTGATACAGGTGCTGAAGCTTCACCGTGGGCATCAGGCAACCAAGTATGTAAGGGGAAAATCGCCAGCTTGACACCAAAAGCAATTAATAATCCGGCGTAAAGTAACAATTCTAAAGCTAGAGGATAATTCTTTGCACCCAGTTCGACGATATCGAAGGTAGTGTTGTCGCCATAGAGAGCCATTGCTAGCCCTGCGACTAGGATGAAAATTGAAGCTGCGGCGGTGTAGAGTAAGAATTTTGTCGCAGCGTAGCGGCGTTTTTGACCGCCCCAAATCGAGACAAGCAGGTAAACCGGAACAAGTTCCAGTTCCCACATAATGAAGAACAGCAGTAAGTCTTGAGCGACAAACACCCCAATTTGGGCAGAATACAGCACCAACATTAAGAAATAAAACAGACGGGGCTTAAGATCAACTTGCCATGCAGCAAACATCGCCAGCGTCGTCACAAACCCAGCCAGCAACACGAGTGGCATAGATATTCCATCAACTGAGACTGCCCAGCTAAAACCTAACTGAGGAACCCAATCATATTTTTCCACTAGTTGAAACGTTGGATTGCTGGCATCGTAATGCTGCCAAAAGGTGTAGCACATTAAAATAAAATCCGCGATTCCTACACCCAAGGCATACCATCGCACGAGCTTGCCGTCTTTATCAGGCAGCAGGGGAATAAATCCAGCAGCAACGAGTGGTAGCAATATAATCGCGGTCAGCAAAGGAAATCCATCCGCTATCATGTTATTGAGCAAAAATACTTATTGGTGAATAGAATTATTATATTAAACTTTGTTAACTTTTTTTTATAAATATTTATCGCGGGTTTGCATTGAGCCAAAGTTATCCAATTGTAAAAAGCTGATGAATATCATAGTCAATTCCATTGACTATTCCCTGTCCCCTGTTCCCTGTCGCCAGTCCCCAGTTAAAGCTTGATATTCATCTCTTGAAACGCTTCTGAGGATTCCTCTAGTTTGAGACTACCTGTTGACTGACTATTAACTTGCAGGTCATACTCACCCTGTTGCAACCCTTCTAAATAATATACGCCTGCACTATTGGTAACAGAAAAGCTACGTTTTCCTGTACTTGCTTGTATAGCTTCTACCCTCGCTCCAGCAATGGGATTACCTTTGGCATTTGTAACTACTCCTGAGCGAGTATAGGAGCGAACTAGAGGTATCATTACAGAGGTATAACTACCAGCAACTACATTGACAGCCAAGGCATCTGTTGTGGCTTGCCAATCGAGAGGATATCCTGCGGGATCTATATCTATACGATAAGTTCCTGGGTTGAGACGTAAATTGATGCGATCGCTCTCAATCTGCGATCGGAACCTAGTAAGCTGTTGATTATTGACTAACAGCAACAAGTTAGCATTCTCAGTGTAAACAGATTCTCCAGAATCGAGCTTACCATTTTGATTCTTATCAAAAAATGGTTTGATCATTAAACCGCCTTGAGTGCGGAAATCTTGAGAGCGTCTATCCCCAGCACTCAAACCCCCCTGTAAACCCAAGCTAGACACAAGTTCTAAACTAAAAGAACTATCATCGCTAGTTAAAGATATACCTTGATAGCGCCCCCGTAACATCATACCCGGTAACACCGTCGTTCCTAACGTAGCAACTAAGCCACTACCCTGAGTGCCAATTCCATAACCGAGCTTCGCTTCCCACAGATAATTACCATCATTTGCCTTTTGTTGGGAACGGTACAGCCATGCCAAAGTCAGCAACTTATCATTAAAATTTTGACTGCGGCTTTCATAATTCAACAATAAAGAGTGACCAGAGGAATAAACACTATTCTCTGACAGGTTATAAGTTAATTCTGATAAAGTACCAATTTCATTACCTTGTAAATTCAGTGCTATCTTACCCAAACTCTGCGACAAAAACCAACGTAAATTATTGTCTGTATCCCAACTCGCACGAGCAAAGATATAAAAATTCCTTTGACTATAATTAAATTGGACACCACCGTAGCTTGCAGTACGACTGTCCAAAGCCGCGAACAAACCGATATTACTTGATACACGCCAGTCAGCGTTGAAACGGCTAGAAAGTCTGTCACTAGTTAATGAGGCACTGAAGTTAGGTGAAGGGTTATAACGAATATTTGCATTCATATTTAATTCATTACCACCCTGGACAGAAACCGCTACTTGCAAAGGAAAATTATTAGGTTGCCAAAATACTTCAGATAACCCTTTGAAAGATTGATCATAAATGCCACCAACACCAACTGTGAGATTTTCTGATAAACCCCAACGTCCAGAGATACCGCCGCTAAAATCAGAAAAATTTCCGAAAAAGCTTTGATTATTAGAATTACGCCGTAATCCTCCAGAAATCATCCAGGCTGAAGTACCTGCTGGAATTTGTCCTACCATGCTTGAAAATGTTGCTTCTCGAATTTCTGGCGGTGCGGTTAGTCTTCCTTGAGGATAGAGGAAAATACGATAGTTACCACTTAAATTTCTGTTCCCAGTCTGAATATTTTCAAAACGATAAATTCCCGAAGAATCTACCAATACTTCAGCAATTACTTTATTACCAAAACCTTTGACTAATCTTACTAATGTTCCTGGTTGAGCTTGTCCTGAAATTGTTCTGGGAATCGATGAAGCTTGTAAACGTTGACGAGGATCTGAAGCACCTGCATACAAATCATTAGGTGGTGTAAATCCTTGACGTTGGATTAAGGTAAAACCCCAATAATCTCCACTTCCTTGACTTTGCCAAAAGGTAGGTTGAGAACCGACAAAATAATCTGTCTTATCAGTTTGCTGCAAAAATTGAGCTTCATTGATATTCCATGTTTGTAAACTTGGGAAATTTGGTTGGCTTGTACGAATAAACCAAGAACCCCCAAAAGCTGTACCCACAGCTTGAAAATCCCCAGTATATCTTGATGAAAATCTGCTAGAACCTGTAGCACTTACCCTTTGTTCAACTGCTGCAACGTTAAATTTATCTGGTCTGATCACTGATAAACCTTGCACCGTAACTGGTCTATCGTTATCATCAAATTGATTAGAATTAACCGAACTCAACCAGGGAACATTTAAAACAATTACGTACTGATTAATATCAAATTCTGCTTTTACTCCAAACAACCTTTGTAAATCTTGAATTGAAAATACTAACCCTAACTCTGGGTCATTCTGCAATTCTTGAGGATTGATACGGGTGACAACTCCAGCAGAACGCATTTCTAATTGACCATCATTTAAGGTGGTGACATTTAACTTTAATGCTTGGATTACAGCATTGTAGGGAATTAACCAATTTTCTAAACTAATGGCTTGTGTTCCGTCTTCACTTCCTCGTACTAGTACAGCAGGATTAATATTACGATTGCCAAGGTTCAATCCCACAGTAAATAAATTCAACTTAGTATTTACTAAATCTGATTGTTTGTCAGAGCTTTTAGAAAAAAAAATTGAGGCTTAATATTATTTTGTACTGATTTAGGTTTTGTTTGAAAATTTAAATTAACCGAAAACTGAGCTAATGCTTTTATAGGTTGTGTTAAGAAAAACGTAAGTATAAAAATTAATACATAGGTATTTATTCTCACCATTTTAATATAGAAAATCCTGATTTTTTATTACTAAATAATATTTAAATAGTATAGGCTATATTAGAATTAATTGGATTAAGATTGTCGTCTTTACATAGATTTTGAAACAAAGAAATCCAATTTTAATTTATTAGAAATAATATAAATGATATAACAATTAAATAATGATAAATAGATTTTTGGTCGTTAAAAAATACTCGTTAAATATATAACTAATCTAGTTAATGAATAAAGACATCAGTAAAAATACCAATATTTAAGACAAAGGTATTTCTCAAGTTGCTAATTTTAAAATTTTGATTTAGTAATACTTTTAGAAACTAAAAATCTCGTATAAAATTTCAGTAATTATGCTGAGGATATGCTAATTTTTTGTGTATACAATGACTTAGAATTGATACCTAAAAATTAAATTTTAGATTTAATTTACAGCTTTTTTTACTTATCAGCATGAATTATTCTACTGAGATAGTTACTGCATTTTTCAATGATAAATCTATCTGGAAACAATTCTGCAAGATAAAGATAAAAAAGCTGCTTTGGTATCTAATGGGTAATAGTTAAAAGTAGGAGAATTTAATCAATGATTCGTCGTTTAGCTTTTGTCGCTGGATGCCTAGCCATCAGCAGTGTAATATTCACCGATAAAGTGAATGCTCAACTTCAAGTTGGAGGTACTGTCAATGTCAATGTTCAAACTGTAGGTACTGTAAATATAGATGTAACAGGAACCGTTGCACCTACCTGCTCGACAAGTAATATTACTGCTGGTGTTCTCAGAGTTGCAAACCCAGCTAGATTGACTACAAACTCTTCACAGGCAACAGGTGCAAGTAATGGTAGTTTTACCTTAACCTGCAATAGTGGAGCGCAACTAAGCCTTGGTATTCCTATTCCGCAAAATGATTTGTCTACCAACGTTGCTGACTATGGTGCGAAAATTGTAGGTGTAACTAGTAATTTTGCTAAAAAGGGTGGTAGTGCTGAAACAGCTACTTTGGGTTTCCCATTTCCTAACAACCGACTACTTGAGGTAGAGGTTTATGTTGACAATGGTAGTAATTCACTTCCTACTGGTACTTACACATATAGAGTACCTGTAAACATCACAGCGCTGTAGTCATTGGATGACTTAGCATGAGCTAAAGCTTGCTTTTATTTAATCGGTTAGATCAAGACTCTAAACTCTAACCGACTTATCAATTAAAAATTGACAATTGTTTCATTCAAGGTTTAAGACCTCTCCAAGAAAGGAGAAAAAAAACAAAAAATAAATCCTCTTCTCCAATCCTCTCACTTAAGCGGGAGAGGAAAAAATTCAATTGTCAATTGTTAATTGTCCATTGTTGAATTAATATATACAGACTCTTATGTACATTGACTGAAACTTCAAACTCTTGAGTTAAGTTAGCAATCAGTATTATGTTTTCTTATAGATTTTTCTTACCTCTAAGCAGTATTTTGGTATCTAGCTTCTTAATCTGGGTAAATGTTGCTAAAGCAAATATTTTAGTTTCCCCTATGATATTTGAAACCCAAGAAAACAGAGGACAGGCGCAAGGTTTAATTACTGTGACTAACCTTGATTCGCAAGCATTTCGCGCCCGTGTTTATACTTTGCCATTTACCTACAATAAAGAAACAGGGTTTCAAACTCTATCTTCTAGCCCTAATGATCTCAGTCCTTATTTACGGTTTTCTCCGCAAGAGATGCAGGTTCCAGGTTCAACTCAGCGAAATATCCGTTTTGTGGTTCGTTTCCCGCCTAGCTTACCTGATGGTGAATATCGCACCATGATTTTCACTGAGGACTTGCAAGCGACAACAGTAACCAGAAATGATGAAAAGAATAATGTAGTAGTTAATACTGATTTAGTTCCTCGTATTGGTGTGGCTGTGTATGTACGTAAAGGGAATATTTTGGCTAATATTATCCCTGATAGTACAAGATTAAATCCTCAAGGTGAAATTCAATTATTAGTGCAGAATAAGGGTAAGGCATCAGCTATTGTTGGAGGCAATTGGACAATTAAGCAAGAAAATCAGGTAGTTAAAACAGGCAAAATACGTGATACGACTGTCATTGCAGAAGGTGAGCGTTATCTTTTAGTTGATGCTCCAACTAAAGACAAAAGTGCATTATTACCAGGAAAATATGAGGTTTCTGGTGAATTGGTATGGGGCGAGAATAAGAAAAATAAAATTCCTTTTAACCTGAATTTGACAGTTCCCAGAAATTAATCAGGATTTAGGCAATTGGTATGGTGGCGTTAAGGCTTTAGTCAGGAGCGATCGCTAATTTTCTCCAACATATATAGTAGCTGACAGGGGACAGGTGAGTCCAGTCCTGTAGGCGGTGAGTGCAGCCACACATGCGGCTTTGCCGCCGAGTGGACTGCCGAACCCGGAGGGGTTTCCCGCGCCCTGGGAACTGGCGAACCCGAAGGGTGACAGGGAACAGGGCTGAAACTATCCTGTTATGTAGCTTTGTTATTAACGTAAGAGGCAGAAGGCAGGAGAAAAGGAATATTCTCCCCACACTCCCCTATCCCCTGCTATACTTTATTGCCGATGCTACCAGAGAACCTATGCGCCTACAAGATGAACCTGATATTCCTGCACAGATTAATATTGTGCCGATGATTGATGTGATTTTTGCGATACTGACATTTTTTATCATGTCAACATTATTTTTAACGCGCTCAGAAGGCTTACCAGTAAATTTACCCAAAGCGGCAACGGCTAGACAACAGCAAGTACCTACAAAAATTACTATCACAGTAGACGAACAAGGGGCAGTAAGTCTAAATCGTCAACCAATTCTCGTAGATTCTCTGGCTCAACAGTTGCGTAATTTGATGGGTAAAAACCAAGAAGCCTTAGTAATTATTAATGCTGATGAAAGAGTAGGACACGGTAAAGTGGTGGCAGTGATGGATCAGGTGCGTCAGGTACAGGGTGCAAAATTAGCGATCGCTACTCAAAAACAATAAACATAATTCGTCATGTGTGGGCGCACTGCTGTGCGCCCCTACTACCCGCCTCATACACAAAAACAATTCACTCACCGTTATTATTCCGATTATTGCCGAAAAATGGAAAACTTAAATTCCTGGGAGTGCGACGATAACGCCGGATTGGTTTTCTTGTTTGTCGCCTGGTAATTTTGTCACTAGGCTCTTCGCTGTTATCCCCTTGTGCAGCATCGCTGGGTAACTGAGTTCTCGTTTCCTCTTTGCTTCTCCACCAAGCAATTATCCAGCCTCCACCAATAGCACCTATTCCGCCTAGTAAGATACTCATGGGCGTAGAATATCCCATCAATGAAAAACCAAGCAACAAAAATAACCAGTATTTTAGCCCTGCATCAATACCATCAGAAGAAGCCACTACAGGCGCTTGCGGACTATTTTTACTAGCATTAGTAAACCAACCCAAGGCAAAACCACCAAGGATTCCCAGAAAAATACTTAGAGATACTGGCGAACCTGTCGTTATTAAAATAAATATTAAAAATGCTCCGAATATGAGTTGAGAAACAAATTCGGGAGTGAAGTTAAATAGGTTGTTGTTGTTAGCCATAGATGAACTAAGGGGATAGGGGTGTAGGGGTGTAAGGGGAGCCACTGCGTTGGACGGGTTTCCCGGCTTAAAGCAAGTGGCGTTGTAGGGGTAAAGATTTTGTCCTACACTTTCTCCCCATATATTCTTGGTAAGTTACCAATTACCAATTACCTGTTCTAGCACTTGGGGTAGGGTGCGTCAGATGTGGAAAATCCTTGAATCTGTACGAAATTATTGTGGCTGACGCACCCTACAGTTAGTTTGATTATGACACTTGCGTCAGTCCAAACCAATTACCTATTACCTGTTCCAGTTGTGTCTGTGGTGGTTGAGTTGTATCCCAAGTTATCACGTAGGATAGTTCTACATCAGTAAAGGGTTCAGTTTGCTTGACTTGAGCAGTTAATAAATCAACTGTAGCATCAGCAATATCGCCAGTACGTTTCCTGAGCCGTTCTTCTACAACATCTAAGGGTGCGGTGCAGTAGACTATTTGCAGGGGAAGCTCATGTTGTTTAGCTTGGGCGATCGCTTCCTCTCGTAAATTTTGCTGATCATATTTAGCATCCAAAATTACTGTGTTACCTTGTTTAGCTAGTATAAGCCCCAAGTTTAATAATCGCGCATAGGTCTTTTGGGTCATTTCTGGGGTATACAAATCATCACCACCACGTTCTAATAAAGAAATTCCCCCCAAGTGTTTACGAACTGCATCTGAGCGAATATGAATTGCATTAAATTGACGGGCTAAATATTTTGCAGTCGTACTCTTCCCAGAACCAGATAACCCCGACATTAAAATCAGCCTTCCTTGTTTGGGTTTAGTGTATTCCCAAGCCAGTTTGTAATATACCGAGGCTGTTTTACTCGCTTCCTCCTTCACCGTCGCGGGAACACTGGGATCATCCAGCAAAAACGAAGTCACCTTCGCCCTAACATAAGATTGACGAATTAAGTAAATGGGTAAAATTTCTAACCCTTCCCAGTCGCCAGTCTGTTCTAGATATGTATTCAAATACGCATTACTCAAGTCTGGGCGTTGCTGTGCTTCCAAATCCATCACAGCATAGGCGACATCGAACATGGTATCCACAAACCGGAAAGGCTCGTTAAATTCAATACAATCAAACAGAAGAATTTCATCTCCCCATAGGCAGATATTTCTCAGGTGCAAATCTCCATGACATTCCCGAATATAGTTATTTTGCATTCGGCGCTGGAATAATTCTTGCTTCTCTGCAAAAAAACGCTCGGTGTACGCTTTGGTTTCGTCAAATTGCAACTGCGTCTGGGGGCCACCAATATATTTCTCAGTTTGCTCATGATTTTCATCAAAAGCAGCTCTAACTTGAGGTACTTCGCCAAAACTGCGAATGTAATCATTAGTCTCAGTTTTAGCATGGTATTGAGCCACTACCTTGCCTAACTCTTCTAGGTGTGACTCGGTTAGTTTACCCTGGGCAAAAAGTTCGCTAAATAAACCCTCTTGGGGAAACTGGCGCATTTTCACCACATACTCGACAACTTCACCTGTTCCCCCTAAAATGTATTGCTCGCCTGACAAAGTGATGGGTAACACTTCTAAATACAGTTCACCTGCACCTCGTTGATTTAAGCGCAGTTCTTCATGACAAAAATGTTTGCGCTTTTCTAAGGTGGAAAAATCCAAAAAGCCAAAATTCACAGGCTTTTTCAGTTTATAGGCATATTTGCCTGTGATAAGGACATAGGAAACGTGAGTCTGGATTAATTGAATGGGTTCTGTTACTTCATGGGGATAAAATCCGGGTTGTAACATCTGCTGGATGAAAGCTGGAAGATTCGTTTGTGTCATGGGTATTTTAAGTTCGTAGTAGGGACTTTAGTCCCGGTTTTTTCGTTTGCTGTTTTGTAGAGGACTAAAGTCCTGACTACAAGCAGCAAAAAACCAGGGTTTAACCCCTGGTTCATCAGCAATTATCACAAATTTTGTACTTGCTTTAACCTTTGGCTGTGGCACAAAAGCTAATGTGATATGGTGTACCCTTAGCTGGATGCACTTGAACTTCTTGCAGAACTGTTTTACCAGTCCATTGCAGTTCGGGAATGCTCAGTTCAATTTCTGTTTTTTTCACAGCAGCAGCTTTGAGCAATCTTTCAACTACTTTGGCATCAACTACCAAAGAAATTGATTCTCTACCGTTGTGTCCGTACAAGTTAGCGGGGATAAGTCCAGCGCGGCGCAAAGCATTTGGTTTGCTGCCTTCTGGACGTTTTTTGGTTTCGACTGTCAGAGGCATAGTTTAATCAGTTATCAGTTATCAGTTATCAGTTGTGAGGCAGTGCGTTGGGCGGGTTTCCCGACTTAAAGCAACTGCCGAACCCGTAGGGTCATTAGTCATTAGTCATTAGTCATTAGTCACAAAACTCTGGACTGTGGACTATGAACTATGGACTTTTGACTAGGCACTTAGCAGGGTCGCTGGTGTGCCGTCTGGGTGCAGCAAGGCACGTTTTGGCCCGTGAATTGGGTCTTCAACGATGATGGTTTGATCGCGGCTTGCGCCTAATGAGACGATCGCAATCGGGACTTCCATCAATTCTGCTAGGAATTTGAGATAGTCTAGTGCTTGCTGGGGCAAGTCTTCCAGGGTGCGGCAGTGGCTTGTTGGCACTTGCCATCCAGGGAGGGTTTTGTAGATGGGACGACATCTAGCAAATTGACGCGCACTGGTGGGAAAATGATCGCAGCGATCGCCGTCGATTTCATAAGCTACACAAACTTTAATTTCCTCTAATTCATCGAGGACATCGAGTTTTGTGATTGCCATACAGTCCATGCCGTTGATTCGCACGGCATAGCGACCGATAACTGCATCAAACCAGCCACAGCGCCGCTTACGTCCGGTGGTAGTGCCAAATTCCGCCCCGCGATCGCACAGTAGTTCACCTATTTCCCCATCTAATTCTGTGGGGAATGGCCCTTCGCCGACTCGCGTTGTGTAGGCTTTGGACACACCAATCACCCGATCTATCATTGTCGGGCCTAATCCTGTTCCTACGCAAGCCCCCCCGGCTACTGGGTTGGAAGAGGTAACATAAGGATAAGTCCCATGATCCAAGTCTAGGAGCGTACCTTGTGCGCCTTCAAATAATATGTTGCGCCTTCGTTGAATTGCATCGTATATTTTTAACGATGTATCCACAACATGAGGACGTAACCGTTCCGCATACCCCAAATATTCTTTGATTACCTCTTCAGGATCTAGGGGCGGCAGATTATACAGCTTTTCTAAAATGACATTCTTATAATTGATTGTCCATTCTAACTGCTCGCGTAGCGCTGCCGAATCCATCAAGTCTAAAACCCTAATCCCTGTACGCTCAGATTTATCCGCGTAGGTAGGGCCAATCCCTCGACCAGTGGTTCCAATTTTATGGCTGCCGCGCCGCTCTTCTGATGCCTTGTCAATTAGCCGATGATATGGCATTGTGACATGAGCTGTTTCAGAAATGAGCAGATTTTTAGTAGAAATATTTAAACTTTCTAATTGGTCGAGTTCTTTTATTAAAACTTGTGGATCGATGACTGTACCACAGCCGATCATACATTCCGTATCGGGGTATAGAATTCCAGAAGGAATCAAGTGCAGCTTAAAGGTCTGACCTTTGACTACAATTGTGTGTCCAGCGTTGACACCCCCTTGGTAGCGTACTACCACATCTGCGGAGCGGCTGAGTAAGTCAGTTATTTTACCTTTTCCTTCATCGCCCCATTGAGCGCCTATGACAATGACGTTAGCCAAGTGTTTATTTTATTGAGGTAAAGTTTCCACAAAGAACCATTATCAACATAATTAGCGACGAATGTCAAGAGGTAGTTGACAGGGGACAGGGGACAGGGGACAGGGGATAGTCATGTACTTCATTTAGGTGAAAAGTGCTATTCAGTTCAACGTGAGTTCGACAAGCCTTGTTTTGACCTCTCCCCCAACCCCTCTCCTACGAGGAGAGGGGAGTAAGAGGTTGAACAGGGTGTAGGGTGTAGGGGGTAGGGGGTAGTGAAGACGGCATTGGAAGAGGATTCTGACGAATTCCAATGCAATCACCCTCAAAGGGTGGGGCTTCTGACCCACTGGTTGTTGGGGCTGTCTCGATCCTGCAACCCCACACCCTACACCCCGCCCCAACGGGGCTTGGTGATTTTTTCGTTTCTCCTCCCTCTCCTTGTAGGAGAGGGAGGTTGGGAGGGAGAGGTTCATCGAACTCACGTTTCATTTAGGTGAAAAGTGCTATTCAGTTCAAACAAAGGGTCAAGCTGTTTGTTTTATCTCTGTCACCTGTCACCTGTCCCCTATCCCCTGTCACCTTTCACCTGTCACCTGTCACCTGTTCCCTCCTATTATTTGGCTGGTTTTTGATACTTACCGGGATATTTGCGTTGGAAGTAGTCTTCCATCACTTGTAGGATCATCGGCGCAGCCACGCTACCACCACCGCCACCAGAATGTTCGGCAAAGGCAACAATGAGAATTTCTGGTTTATCAGCAGGCGCATAAGCACCGAACCAAGCATGATTTTGTTTTACTCCACGCTTCCAGGCTTCGGCTGTGCCGCTTTTCCCGGCGACTGGGGGAATTGTTGGCTGATTTAATACTTTGCCTGTACCGTCAGAAACTACTTTACGTAAACCTTCACGTAAAAGTTTGATGGTTGTTGGCTTCATCTTTACAGGTTCTCGCCAGTTTTTGGCTTCTTCATTATCTTTAAGTAAATGTGGTTGGACACGGTAGCCGCCATTGGCGGGTACGGCAAACATGACAGCAACTTGTAAAGGCGTAGTTAATAAAGCACCTTGACCAATCGACATATTAATGGTGTCGCCTATAGTCCAGGGCATTTTCCAGGCTTTCTGTTTCCATTTCTCATCGGGTACTAAACCTCTAGATTCTTCAGAGACAAATTCAAAACCTGTTCTTTGACCAAAACCATATTTGCGCGTCCATTCGATTAAGGTGGGGCCGCCGACTCCCCTACCAATTTGATAGAAGAATGTATCACTACTCCACTGCATCGCCCCAACAAAACCCAACGGGCCGAAGCCTGCGTGATTCCATTCACCAAAGCGAGTTCCACCAATAGTTAAGGAACCGTAGGTTGGCAATATTGTGTTGGGGGCAAATTTTCCTGATTCTAACCCAGCCGTCTTAGTGACAATTTTGAAGGTGCTGGCGGGAGGAAATGCACTTAAAGCCCGATTAACTAGGGGATGGTCTTCACCTTGTACAGATTCCCAGTCTTTTTGGCTGAGTTTTTGCTTAGAGAAAATATTGGGGTCGAAGGTGGGGTGCGACACCATCGCCAAGACAGCACCATTTTTCGGGTCAATGGCAATGATCGTACCATTGCGATCGCCTAAAGCTTTTTCCGCCGCCTTCTGCATATCCAAATCTATAGTTAAGTGTATATCATTACCCGCTTTGGCTTGCTTCTCCCCTAACACACGTAATGGTCTACCAGCCCCATCCACTTCTACTTGTTGACCGCCCCATTCACCCCGCAATAATTTCTCATAGGCTTTTTCCACACCCATTTGACCAATCACATCACCCAAACGATAACCCTCAGCTTTCCTAGCTTTTAATTGTTCAGCCGTCAGTTCTCGTGTATAACCCAACACATGAGCTAATTCTTTACCGTGAGGATAATAGCGAACAGCTTCTGTATGTATTTCTACATCTGTCAGTTCATTTTGATATTCTTTGATCGCTGTAATTTGGGCTTCATCAAGATTACGGGCAATACGAATAAGTGAAGAAGAGTTAGCACCAGCCTCTGCTAATTTTTGTTCAATATCTGCTTGAGGAATGTCTAAAATTGCCGCCAATCTCGGCCCGACAACTGACCAGGAGGGTTTGGTATGCGCCATCGGCCAAAGGTAGACAGAACGAGGATACCTTGTGCTAGCCAACAGCTTACCGTGGCGGTCAAAAATATTTCCTCTTTCTGGTTGTTTAGGAATTACGCGCACCCGATTTGATTCGGCTTTTTGCTTGAACTTGGAACCTTCGATAATTTGCAAGTACACTAACCGCGCACTGATGCCAGCAGTCATCAACAGGGTAAATATAATTAAAAATACTGACTGAAAACCCTTGCCTACAGTCCGAGTATCCTTTTTGCCTAGAAACGGAGAGGGTTGCAATATAGTCATACAAGTAAATGATTTATTTAAATAATAAGAATTGTATGCAATTTATTCTCCTATATTGCCATGTAGATATTCAGAGTAATACCACCTAAGAGCAGCCAGGGGTGATAAACAATTTCTGATGGATACCATAGGTGGGGAGATGAGGGAGTGGGGGAGCAGAGGAGCAGGGGAGATAGTCTTTCCCCTTTCCCCTTTCCCTTTCCCCTTTCCCCCTTCCTCAGTCCCCAGTCCCCAGTCCCCAGTCCCCAGTCCCTCAATTAAAACTTGATTTCCTCGCTGAGAGGTTGCAGTTTTGTACCAGGATAGTAAAATTGCAGAATTTTGGAGCTAGACCAACCTAGTTTTGCTAGATTTTGTGCGCCAGTCTGACTCAAACCAACGCCATGTCCTAAGCCGCCACCAATGAAAGCAAATCCCCATAAATCTTCTTTGCCTTTGTTGAGGGGTACTAGGTAAAAAAGTGTACTTACGGGGGCAGCAAAGGCACTACGAACTTCGTCTTTATGTAAGGTAAATACACCAATATCTGTTCTGACTGCTAGTTCTAGAATACGTCCGCTTGGACTACGCTCGGTGATAGCCATTGCCTCAATAGTTTTGAATTTGGCATAAGGGCTATTTTTTGCCCGTAAAAACTTCTGTAAGTCTTTGATAATTCTGTCCAATGATGTTTCTTTATACCAACGAAACACATCCCAGCTACTTTCATTGAATCCCTGTTGCAGGCTAATAAATTTCTGGAAGTTCTTTTCATCTTTTAAATTTTGTTTAGAAAAGTCCCAAACGTTGGTGGGCGCATCTACTACCGGGCGCAGATAAGGTCGATCCTCGCCATTCCAAACATCGCTAAAGGAGGCAGTAATCCCACCTGTGGTAGATGAATAAAGTGCATCTATTAGTTCATTATTATAGGTAAGTACCATACCCCTAGTTGCGGCGATCGCTTGATCTATTTTGGCGTTTGTACCGCCCAGTCCGTAATAAACCTGGCAGTGGGTATCAGCACACAACTGATAATTATCTATAGCAAATCTACGTAAATTTCTTAAGGCGTAAGTCCTTGCCAGAATGGCTTGGGCTTCTACTGAGGCTGTTGGGGCGTTAGTGCCAATTTCGTAAGGAACAACGCCACGCAAATATGTTTCTAATGAAACCTTATTGACAAGGGTGTATGTACCATAAGCGTTGGGTTGAACATTAATCCGCCCAGCATACAGTCGGGATGTATCTAATTTTTCACCTTTTCTCAACCGAATTAGGTTTTTAGCTGTGGTAATCTCTACGGTGTTTGGGTTGTAGCGCTTACCATCAACTACCCAACTAACTAGCGGCACTTTTGGCAGTACCCTAGTATCAATATATGCTAAATTATTACCTCCAGCTTTAACGCTGCCAAATAATAAGCGTCGTAGCAAGGGAGTTTTATAGACATCCCGTTTTGCCCAAACCTGCCAACGTTCTGGCTGGGCTATTTCCACCTCTATTCCCTGCTTACGCCAATTTTCAGCACTGTTTTCTGCCATTTCGTAGGTACGATATGTACCCAAAACTACAACCTCTTCAATTGTTGGTTTGGGCAAGGCTTGCATGACTGTTTCTAGCTTGACGGGTTTGTCTGTAAGCAATATCCGCTCTTTGTCCCCTTCGGCAAACTTGAGTTTTAAGCGATCGCCTGTTGTTGGTTCTATTTGCAATTTAGCTTTGGGTTGTTCCCCAAATCGTTGCACAATGCCAATTTTCAGTTCTAAATCTTTAATCCTATCTTCAGTAGCTGATGCGCCTGTCAATCCCAACAAGCAGAATGTCATCAATACTGGATAGGAAAAACGCCAGAACGGATGTTTGACGGCTTTGTAATGCTTTTTCTTTGTGCTGTGGCGCTGATCTGGGGGGAATTGCTCTATAAATTCGTGGTTTTGTCGCATGAACGCTCCAAATAATACCCTTTCCGGTTTTGCTCTCAAAAAAGTTGCAAAACGAAGTCATTATGACTATGATTTATATAGAGATACGAAACAGAATTAATTGAGTTTACACCTCATGGTTAGGGTACAAGAAATTCCGTTAAATCAAATTCGGCGACCATTGCCCCGTGGCAACGATCCCCATAAAGTACAAGCCCTAATGGAATCGATCGCCGCAATTGGACAACAGGAACCCATAGACGTTCTCGAAGTAGATGGACAATATTATGGCTTTTCTGGTTGCCATAGATATGAAGCCTGCCAACGTTTAGGTAAAGAAACCATTTTAGCGAGAGTTCGCAAAGCTCCGCGTAGTGTTTTGAAGATGCACCTAGCGTAGAGAATAGGGAGTGGAGAGTGGGGGAGATGAGGGAGCAGAGGGGCAGAGGAGCAATATTTTCCCTTTCCCCTTTCCCCTTTCCCCTTTCCCCCTTCCCCCTTCCCCAATTAATAATTACTCAATTAGGAGACATTTATGGCATCTCAAGGAACAATTAATAATGTAAATATCGGCATTGATGACGCGAATCGGGCTAAAATCGCCGAGGGGTTGTCTCGCCTGTTGGCTGACACCTATACACTTTATTTGAAAACACATAATTTTCATTGGAACGTGACAGGGCCAATGTTTCAAACACTGCACCTCATGTTTGAAACACAGTATACAGAATTAGCTCTAGCAGTGGATTTAATTGCTGAAAGAATTAGAGCGCTTGGTTATCCAGCACCAGGGACTTACAGCGAATATGCCAAACTGAGTTCAATTCCTGAAACTCCAGGGGTTCCCAAAGCTAAGGAAATGATTCGCTTGCTAGTGGAAGGACAGGAAGCTGTTGTGAGAACAGCACGTTCTATTTTTCCTGTGGTAGATGAAGTCAACGACGAACCCACGGCAGATTTACTAACTCAACGGATGCAGGTGCATGAAAAAACTGCTTGGATGTTGAGAAGTTTGCTGGAAGAATAAGAGGGAGTAACCCACCCCTAACCCCTCCAAGGAGGGGAACCCAGAGGTGGGGGAGAAAGGGTAGAAGTTACCCTTTCCCCTTTTCCTTTTTCCCTCTTGTTTCTTCAATCTCGTATGTCTGATTTTTCTCAAAAGTTGCAAAATTTAATGCAACAGGCAGGTATTTCTAGTTTTAAAGCTTTGAGTCGCCAAGCTAGCGTTTCCGAGTATCAAGTGTTGCGCCTGCGTCAAGGCAAGCTAGAACAGATGCGCTTGGATATACTATTAAAGCTATCAAAGGCACTACAAATACCCTTGAGCCAATTATTATCAACTTTTCTAGAATCAGATATCGAACCCTCCCCAGTCTCCAGTCCCCAAGAAATCGCTGACTTAAAAAGAGAGTATGAGCGATCGCAGCTTCAACTACAACAGCAGCGAGAAATATTACGGCAAGAGTTCCAGCAGTCGAGTTTACAATTGCTGGAAACTTTATTATTGCAATGGCCGACAGCCGCTAAGAAAGCGCAAGATGATCATCAATTAGCGGCTGTGAAAATTGTGCCATTAGTACAAAATTCTTTACAAAAATTATTACAAGCTTGGGGGATAGAGGCGATCGCATCTGTAGGCGCGGAGATACCTTATGATCCGCAACTGCATCAATTAAAAGGCGGAACAGCACAGCCTGGTGAAACAGTTATAGTCACCCACCTCGGCTATTGTCAGGGCGACAGACTACTTTATCGTGCCACAGTTAAAAAATTATAGCGATTTTCCTCAGCATACAATGGGAATAACTTTCCAACTTCTCATAACATCATCATGAACAGCAAACAAATAACGGTGCAGTCTTTCTATACTGTCACTGATGAAGAATTGATGTTGATGAGTTCACAAAACCCAGAACTGAGGTTTGAACGTAACGCTGATGGAACTATAGAAACTATGCCACCAACCGGGGGAATTTCTGGTAATCGAGAGGCGAAAGCCGTAACTTTTTTAATGACTTGGGTAGACAGTCAAGATTTAGGTGAAGTTTTTGGGCCGAGTACTGGTTTTAGACTAGCTAATTCTGCGGTGCGATCGCCTGATGCAGCTTTCGTTGCTAAAGGACGCTTACCAGAAAATTGGGATCAGCAAGAGGATAAGTTTATCAATTTAGCGCCTGACTTTGTAATAGAAATTCGCTCCAAAAATGACAGCTTATCCAAACTCAAAACCAAGATGGAAGAATATATTACCAACGGTGTCAAGTTAGGATGGTTAATTGATAGTAAAAATCGACAAGCTTTAGTTTATCGTCAAGATGGTTCAGTTACCCAATATCCAGCCACAGCCATCTTAAGTGGTGAAGATATTGTACCAGGGTTTACATTAGCATTAGCAAAATTATTGTAATTGAGTTCGTAGTAAGGACTTTAGTCCTTCATACAAAACTCAACTCCTAACGGCAAACCTTATACCGTTGATGTATTAGCAGATTGGCAAATAACAACAGCAGATATTTTTAGTTGGTTGAAGGTGAAATAATTAACTATACAGTCAATTCAGATTGATCAGCAGTATTAGTAAAATGATTATCTGCGTTTTCAACAACAGCCACAGTAAGTTTTAATCCTAAAGCATTTAACCAACTACCCAAATTATAAATTGCTTCGCTTCCTGTTTGAGATAACAACTCATCTAGTTTTTCTCGATGCTGTTTAGCTTGTTCAGGAGTCATATTTTGTTCGCTAAGTGCTTCAGCTACATGACTTAGTGCTAATTTAAGCAGTCTAGGATCGGGTTCTTCTCCGGCTTCTAATTCCATATGTGTTTCCAAATACCCAGCCGCATAATTTGGATCTTGAAGACGGGCAATGAGAAAATCATGATAAGGTAAGCTCTTAGGCATAAGTTTAACTCCTATAATCAGTCCAGTATTCTATAGCTTGGGAAATCTCTTGTTCTTGAGTGCTTTTATCCCCGCCGCACAAAAGAAGCACAATTGTAGTAAATCTTAAGTAGTGGCGTGGCAAGGCTAAAATGTTGCAAAAAATTTTCTTGTGGTGTAGGCATCTTGCCTGCACTGGACGGGCAAGATGCCCATCCCACAAGAGTTGGCTAATGCACAAATTTAGTCTAGACAGTCCACTAGTGGCGTGGCAAGCCTAAACTTGTGCATTAGCGAAAAATCTATCATCTTGTTCATCTGCGTTCATCTGCGTTCATCTGCGTTCAAATTTATCCAAACCTATTGCCACATTTTAGCCTTGCCAGTCCAGTAGGGTGTGTTACGGCTATGAAAAGATTTGAGACAAAAAGACGTTGAAATTTAGCCGTAACGCACCCCCGCATAGATGGTGTGTTAGGCGTTAGGATAGTTTTTTAGTGACCAATCATATCGAAAATAAGCGCCTAACACACCCTACAGTAATTTTATTTTTACTTTATAAACAACCTCTGAGAGTGAAAAACCACTCATCAAAAGGAATCTGGCCATCAGGGGTTATGTAACGTCGAACTTCTCACGGTTGTGCTTCCATGATTTTATTTTAGGATACAGGCGATGCCTTCTCTTTCAGAGACGCTACCGCGAACGGCAAAGCTTCTCTACGAGACGCTACGCGAACGCTAACGCACTTGTCCTAAATTTGAGTAAACTAACCGTAAATGGGGCTAAGGTGCAAATAATCACTATATATTTGGTCTATTCTGCAAATAAATGCCTGGAAGTGCATGATGCTGGAAAAAAGCTGCATTGATAAAGCCCACTAGAATTGTGACAATTACGCTAGAATTATTAAAGCTTCTTTACAGAATTTGCTTAACATCCCCGATTCTGTTAAAACAGCCTTGACCTAAATGTAAATTGTAAAATTCCCCCTAGACTCACTAAAAGCCTCTATGACGCTCCCAATTCGTAACGTCGCCATTATCGCCCACGTTGACCACGGCAAGACCACCTTGGTTGATGCACTTCTGAGACAGTCCGGCATTTTCCGAGAAGGTGAAGACGTTCCGGATTGCGTTATGGACTCCAATGACCTAGAACGGGAAAGAGGAATTACGATTCTGGCGAAGAATACAGCCGTTCGCTATAAAGAAACCCTAATCAATATTATTGATACCCCCGGACACGCTGACTTCGGTGGCGAAGTTGAACGGGTACTCGGCATGGTTGACGGTTGTATCCTGATTGTTGATGCTAACGAAGGCCCCATGCCCCAGACTCGCTTTGTGTTGAAAAAAGCCCTGGAAAAAGGTCTACGTCCTATCGTTGTGGTCAACAAAATCGACCGTCCCCAAGCAGAACCCCACGGTGCTATTGATAAAGTATTGGATCTGTTCTTGGAATTAGGCGCAGATGATGACCAGTGTGATTTCCCTTATCTGTTCGCCTCTGGTTTGTCTGGTTATGCAAAAGAATCCTTGGAAGAGGAACCCAAGGATATGCAGCCTTTATTTGATGCAATTTTACGCCACGTTCCACCCCCAGTAGGTGATGCTACTAAGCCTCTGCAATTGCAAGTCACCACCCTAGATTATTCTGAATATCTGGGACGGATTGTGATTGGGAGAATCCACAACGGCACAATTCGTAGCGGACAACAGGCTGCTTTGGTAACAGAAAGTGGTGCAATTGTCAAGGCAAAAATTAGTAAGTTGTTGGGTTTTGAAGGACTCAAGCGGGTGGAATTAGAAGAAGCCTCCGCAGGTCTGATTGTGGCTGTGGCTGGTTTCGCTGATGCTAACATCGGGGAAACAATCACCGACCCCAACGAACCCCAAGCATTACCATTAATTAAAGTAGATGAGCCTACCTTGCAGATGACCTTCTGGGTGAATGATTCGCCCTTTGCAGGTCAAGAAGGTAAACT
This sequence comes from Anabaena azotica FACHB-119, assembly GCF_014697625.1. Classification (GTDB taxonomy): domain Bacteria; phylum Cyanobacteriota; class Cyanobacteriia; order Cyanobacteriales; family Nostocaceae; genus Trichormus; species Trichormus azoticus_A. The sequence goes on from NZ_JACJSG010000038.1 coordinate 31,289, forward strand.
GGTGACATCTAGACAAGTGCGCGATCGCCTATTCCGCGAACTAGAAACTAACGTCGCCCTGCGCGTAGAAGAAACCGACTCCCCCGATAAATTCCTCGTCTCCGGTCGTGGTGAACTCCACCTGGGTATCTTAATCGAAACCATGCGCCGTGAGGGTTACGAGTTCCAAGTATCTCAGCCACAGGTAATTTACCGCGAAGTCAACGGTCAACCATGCGAACCTTATGAATTGTTAGTGTTAGACGTTCCTTCCGATGCAGTTGGTAGCTGTATTGAACGTTTAGGACAACGCAAAGGCGAAATGCAGGATATGCAGCCAGGGGTTAGCAACCGTACTCAGTTAGAGTTTGTCATTCCCGCCCGTGGTTTGATTGGTTTCCGTGGTGAATTTATGCGGATGACCCGTGGCGAAGGTATCATGAACCACAGCTTCTTAGATTATCGTCCGCTTTGTGGTGAGATTGAAGCCCGGAACAAAGGTGTATTAATTGCTTTTGAAGAAGGTGTTTCTACTTTCTACGCCATGAAGAACGCAGAAGATAGAGGTTTGTTCTTCATCACTCCTGGTACTAAAGTGTACAAGGGTATGATTGTGGGTGAACACAACCGTCCCCAAGACTTGGAATTAAACGTTTGCAAAACCAAGCAGTTAACCAACCACCGCGCCTCCGGTGGCGATGAGTTAGTTCAGTTGCAAGCACCTGTAGAAATGAGTCTCGAACGGGCGTTAGAGTACATCGGCCCCGATGAGTTGGTGGAAGTAACACCTCAATCTATTCGTTTAAGAAAGATGGCGAAGAAGTTAGCGAAAAGGTAAGTAAAATTACTGAATTAATAAAAAGCCTGCGGATGCAGGCTTTTTTGTTGGCTATACTGAGTGCTGTTATAATTTGCTCACCCAGGCAGAAAACATCTATTAAATAAATTATGATACCCGAAATATCAACTATTTCTTTTTTAATTGGAATAATTGCAGGCATGATTTTCTACCTTGATGGGTGGAGAGCTTCTACTGGTAGCAAAAAACTTTCAGATTCTCAGCGTTATAGAGGTTTACTAATAGTAGTTGGTGGCGGTGTAGTTAGTCCACTTCTAGATAAATTTATTTTGGAAACTGACAAGTATGATTTTTTTAAAGGCTATCTATTTGGGGTTGTTTTCGGTTGGTTAATCTTATTTATTAGTGTCACTTTACTATATGTTATTTGGAAGAGTACCAAAGATTTACCACAGAATAATAACTCTTATAGAATTGGGCAAATATCTTATTCATTTATAGAAATAATATCGGGAGGTATTAACGTTGATCCTATTCGACGGCAGCAAGAACTAGAAAATCAAATATTTGAAAATAAACTTGCCGAAATTAAACAAAAACTAAGGCAAGAAGATCCTAAAGCTTATGTTGCACTTGAGGAGCAAATAATACAAAGTCAACAGTACGCTCTGAAAGCTCAAAAGGACAATTTAGAAACTTTAAAAGTTGCAATTAATCAAGCTACCTCCCAACCTGAACAAGAAGCAGAAAAGCTTATTCAAGATAAAAATCAGCTAATTCAAACGCTTGTAGGTGAATTAGAGTTAGCTCGAAATCGCTATAATGAAAATAAGGAAGATAGCGGAAAGCTACAAAAAATAATAGATGAATATACTATACAATTGCATCGTCAAGAAAATGAAACAAGAGAATTACGCGAATTAATTAATAATTTCAAAAATCAAGTAATTAGCGAATCGGAATTTTCAAAACTAATAACATTTAAAAGAATAAATCAATATGAGATGGGAGGCTTATTTATAGGAGAATTAGCTATAAATGGTAGATTAATTAAAATTTATCATGGTGATATTACCAATCTTATAACAGATGTTGTTGTCAGTTCAGATGACAGTTATTTAACAATGGGAGGAGGTGTATCTTACAGAATCCGTTGTGAAGGGGGTAACGAAATATATACAGAAGCTCAGAAATTAGTTCCTCTCTCATTGGGCGAAGTTGTAGTTACAACAGCAGGTAAACTATCGGCAAGCAAGGTATTTCATGGAGTGGTTATCGATTTTGACACTGGCAAAGGGCCTTCTAAAGAAGTAATCCAGCAGGTCATACACACTAGCTTAGAAAAAGCAAGTAGAGCTAGTTATCGATGTATTGCTTTTCCTTTGCTTGGTACTGGAGCCGGAGGATTTTCAGCCATAGAAGCATTAAAAATAATATTAAATCAAATAATAAAAGACCTGTCTAATCAATCGCAAAGTATTGTTGAAGTGACTATTGCTATTTATGGAAGCGTCGCGCAAGTCATAGATATTGAAGCTGTAATTGAGGAAGTAAAAAGTAATAGGTGAATGTATCCGTACATAATAATTATCAGCACCCGCAAAGAGAGAAAGTTTCATGAAGAAGGAAGTTGAAAACGAAATGGAAGATGAATTATGTTATGAGTATGACTTTGCCCAAATGGAAGGAGGAGTTAGAGGTAAATATGTTGAGCGATATCGGACACAAACGAACCTAGTACGTTTAGATCCCGATGTTGCACAGGCTTTTCCCAACGATGAAGCAGTGAATAACGCATTAAGATTACTAATCGAAATTGCCCAGCGTCAGCAACAGAGTAATAATGTACAGAGAACAAAATAAAAGTTGTTGGCTGAAGTTAAGATAGTGAAGCGATCGCTCAAAACTGAACCCAACTTCAGCCTATACTAACCAAGCCTGATTTTTTACTTAAGGCTTGGTAAAATGAGCAAAATGTTACTAAAACAAACAAGTGCCTCGTAGTGATATTGACCGTATTAGAGAAAAGATTAGACTCCGCCAATATGATATGTCAGCCCATGCAATGGAAGAAATGGCTGAGGATATGCTGACAATTTTGGATGTGGAAGAGGCTGTTTTTACAGGTCAAGTTATCCGGGTTGAAAAAGATGATCCAAGAGGCACAAAATATATAGTAGTGGGAACTGCATTAGATCAACAAACGCCTGTTGGGATTGTTGGGCGTTTCGCAACTAGTGGACGTTATCTGATTATTACTGTTTATGAAGTTACAGAGCTTGAGGGCTAGGCGTATGTATGGATATAAATGCGAGTATTGCGAAGGAACCGTTCAACCCCGGACTGTTAAGCGTGAAGCATTTAAACATAGAGATGGATTTGTCATTCTTGAAGATGTGACAATAGGTATTTGTGATAACTGTGGAAATCGCTATTATTCTGCTGATATTCTCCATGCGGTTCATGCTGTTGCAACTGGCGCGAAACCTCCAGAAAGAACCGAAGAAATTCCCGTCGCTCATCTAGAATCAGCATAAACAAAGTTGTGTGTAAAAAATAATTTATTAAACCACGGAGACACAGAGAACACAGAGAGAATTTGCTCGGAAAGCGATACGCAAGGAGCGAGAATATTATGAAAGCTGAAGCACTGAAAAAGCGATTAGATAAAAATCGTCCGATGACGACAATCACAATTCGCATTCCTGAAGATGTAATTGAAGATTTGAAGAGAATAGCACCATTATTAGGGTTCTCTGGTTATCAGCCCTTAGTTCGTGCTTATATTGGACAAGGACTCAGATCTGATCTTGAGCGTCTAGAGGGTGATACGGTTTCAGCTTTGATTGCTAGCTTGAAACGTCACGGTGTGAGTGATGAGGTAATTAATGAAGCCCTGAATGAATTGGCTCAAAGATAGTTGAATTTGCAGTTAAACTCAGTAGCGGAGTGAAAAAGCGATCGCTCAAAACTGAACCCAACTTCAGCCTATACTAAAAAACGAAGACAAGAAAAATATTGCCCTCATAAATGCACCAAGTTAATTTGCAAGAAGCTGAGACTCGCCTAGCAGAACTAATTGAAGAAGCGGCTACTGGTGAAGAAGTCATCATCACACGTAGCGATGGTACATCTTTCAAGATTGTGCCGCTTGGTGGTGTAGAAGCACGTCCTAAGTTTGGTAGTGCTAGGGGTTTAGTGAAAATGTCAGATGATTTTGATGAGCCTTTGGCGGATTTTGAGGAATACGCTCCATGAGGCTAATGCTCGACACCCATACATTTTTATGGTTTATTGAGGGCAGTTTGAATCTTAGTGATACGGCAAAAAACCTGATTGAAGATCAGCGAAATCAAAGGTTTTTGAGCGTTGCTAGTCTTTGGGAAATGTCTATATTGCGTTTTCACCCTGTGGGAATACGCGATCGCTTGTTAGCCAGACGCAAAGCCGAGTAAACTGAGATATTGCCATTCTTGGCAGATGATAACTTTAACACACTACTAATCTTGCTTCAAGGCTGAGTAAATCGCCAAAATTTGCTGCCCTAAACGTTCATGGTTAAAATGTTCTGTGACAGTATGTCTGGCATTTTTAGAAATGAATTGACGTTTTTGCGAGTTTTCTAGCAAATCTAAAATCGCTGCTGCTAAAGCAGTCGGTTCCCTTGGTGGTACACCAACTGCATCATAATTATGAGTAAATAACTCAGCAGCGCCACCTGCTTGAGAGACTACCACAGGTTTACCACAAGCCATTGCTTCCACTATTGCCAGCCCAAATGGTTCTGGTTGGGTACTGGCATGAACTATAATATCTAACCAACGGTAAATTTTGACTATATCTTGCTGAAAACCTATAAAATCAATTCTTTCTGTAATTCCCAGATCTGAGGCTTTATTTTTTAACTCTGGTTCGGAAAATTGAGAACCGCGAGTTTTATAAATTGCTCCACCAACGATACAGAAACGAACGCTTAAGTTCGGATGCGCTTTGACAATTTGATGTGCTGCTTCCAAAAAAATGTCCTGTCCTTTCCAACGTGCAAATGTAGCTACTAATCCAACTTTCAGGATAAAGTTAGAACAAGGAGTAGTGGGAACAGCAGGGGAGAAGTAATTTATGTCTACAGCATTGTAAATTACTTCAATTGGTAGCCGAGGTAGAGTGATTTTGGCATCTTGAGCAACAGCTTGGGATATAGCTATTCCCAGTGTCGCGCGAAAGCTTATCCATTTTAAGAGTTTTGCCATTAACGGTCGTGAGCCGTAGAAGTCATGGATGTGCCAAATAACAGGTGTATCCTTTACTCCAGCAAATGCTGTTAATAAGTGAGTTTTAATACCATTAGAATGAATTAAATCTGGATTAATTTTATGTATTAATTGGTGAAATTCTTGAAAATATTTATTTATGCTGGGTAAAACTTTTATTAATTGTAGTAGTAACATCAATGCGCTGACAGCTTTACTACTACCTTTATTGCTACTTTTAAAGGCACTATCACCTAATTGATTAAATTCTTCTGGCAATTTCAATAGTGTGACCTGTACTCCTAATTTTTCAGACTCTTTGATTAATGCGCCATCTGTACCTACAATCAGGTATAGTTGGAGATTTGGTTGTGTATTTAGGAGCGCAGCAAAGATAGTCAGCAATACTTTCTCCGCACCACCAATTGCTCCGATAGGATTCACAAATAGAATTTTCATATAGTTTTCACGATTAATCTTTGTTTTTAATTCGTCCTTCTTGTGTTTTATTGATGAGAAACTAACTGTAAATATGATTGTGCAATAATCTCGGTATGGTTAGACCAAGAATACTTCTCAGCTTCAGCTAAACGCAAATTAATAGCGGGTGCAAGATTTGGTTTTGCTAATACTTGCTCTAGCATCTTTACCCAAGCTGATATATCTTCCGTCGGACAATACAATACTCCTTGTCCACCTACCTCACGCAGAACAGGAATATCGCTAACAACGAGAATTGCTCCACAGGCTAAAGCTTCAATCACAGGTAAGCCAAATCCCTCTGCTTCACTGGTTAATAACACTACTGATGCTCGTCGATAAAGGGCTGCTATGGTTGAACGCTGTAAACCTTGTAGATAAATTATTGATTCGCCGATATTCAGCTGCGAAATTTGTTGCAGTTGACTTTGTGTCCACTCCCCACTGACTTTGACGAGTCGCAGAGATGGATAAATAGTTCTGGTTCGTGCAAATACTTCTAAAAGAATGTCAATGCGTTTGCGCTTGATGCAGCTACCAACGTGTAATAGAAAAGGTGCATTACCTATTTGTTCTAAAATTTTTTGGTCAGTCTGACTAGTGTTCTCGGTAGTAATATTAAATTCTGGAGCAAAACCATAGGGAGCGTAAACTAGGCGTGATGGTTCCACTAGTTGATATTGCTCTATTTGCCTTTTTACTTCTGCGGTGGAATAAAATACAACAGCACATGACTGTAGACCAAGCAAAATTTTGCGTGACATGGCTTGATACCATCTAGGGCGAGGTTCTTGGGCTGGCTCTAGCAATGAACGAAAAGCATCTATATCGTGGCAGTATACACCTGTACGTTCTGGTGGCAAGATATGGACTAGGTGGGCATAGCTGTGATCAGCAACATGATATAAATCAAAATCTGCTGTCCGTTGACTAAGGTAACGGGGATAGTCCCAAAACCGATTGAGTAAGCGGTCAGTATTGTAAGTAAAGCGCTTTTTTTTCAACCAGGGGATTTTTTGACAACGCCCTTGAAATGTTGGACATACCTGTATGGCTTGAATAGCTGTATCATGTTCAGCTTGTAAATGCTTGAGTAGCATCTGAGCGCACAAATCCATACTAGGCCAGTTTTCTTCGGGGTAATCACAAAGAATTGCCAAGCGTATTCGATTTTTAGTCAAGGTTTTGCTCTTCTATAATTTTCCATTACGGCAAATAAAAAATGTTTGGCTGTTGATAAATCCTCCCAACCAACCGACAGGGGAGAACAATGTCTGTTCAATTTCAAATTCTTTGCTCAATTGCTGACGCAAAGCAAGCCAATTAAATTCCTTACGGACATCACTTTTTTTATGGGGTATAGTGTATCACTAATATTAATCTATTACTGTGAGAACAACCACATGAAGAGTGCTGAAATTTTGGTCTTTGCCACTAAAGGTACAAAATCGAATGAGGAGGCTAGAATATTAAAACTTTTACAAAAGTTTAGTTTGCAAGTTGTACCATTTGAACGAGCTAATAAGTTCAAAAGCTTTATTAACATCATTCAACAAGCTTTGCAGACAAAACCCAGACTGATAGTTATGGAAGGTACTGGAGTTTTAGGAGGTATGGCTTGTTTATTCCTACAATGGTTTTTTCACATTCCCTATGTTGTTAGCAGTGGGGATGCGATCGCGCCTTTCATTAGTTTAAATTATCCGCTCATCGTCCCAATCGTAAAGGTTTATGAACAAACGCTCTGCCGCTTTTGCGCTGGGTTTATCGGTTGGACACCTTACTTAGTGGGTCGGGCGCTAACTTTTGGCGCACCCAAAGGAGTAACTGCTGCGGGTTGGGCATATTTTTCTCGCACTGTGGAACAATTAGCTGATAGTCGTGTGAGCATTCGTCAGCAACTAGGAATTCCTGATGACTCTCTAGTATTTGGATTATTGGGTTCAATAGTGTTGATTGAGCGATTTCAATACTGCTATGGTTACGAATTAATCAAAGCCTTCCAGAAAATCAACCCTAACAACGTCACCATCTTAGTAGTGGGGGATGGAAGTGGGCTTGCTTATTTAAAGCAATTAGCTGGTGAGGATATGGGGAAACGAATTTTTTTGCCTGGTAATGTTCCTTATGAGCAAGTGCTGGACTACATGGCAGCTATGGATGTAGCTAGCTTACCTCAGAGTGTGGATGCAGTTGGTAGCTTTCGCTATACAACAAAGCTAAGTGAATATATAGCAGCGAGATTACCAGTAATTACAAGTCAAATTCCTATGGCATATGATATTGCTGGAGATTGGGTTTGGCGGCTACCAGGGGCTAAACCTTGGGAAGAATGTTATATTGATGCCCTAGCTAATTTGATGGCAACTGTTACAGATGAAGCGATAGCCATCAAGAAACAAGCTATACCCATTCAGCCATCAGATTTTGATCTAGAAACACAAGTAGTTCGGGTCACAAATTTTATTACCGAAATCATGAAGACAAACTAAATATAATGAGTCAGTTAAATCATCAAATTATTTTTATTGTTCCCCGTCTACCCCCTGCTGTGGATGGAGTTGGAGATTATGCTCTAAATTTAGCCAAGCAACTGCGTCAAGATTTTGGCATAGTAATTAACTTTGTAGTTGGAGATCCAAATTGGTCTGGTGAAGCGTCTGTAGAGGGATTTGCAGTTAAACAAGTAGCTGATTGCTCCAGAGCAGCTTTGTCAGAATTACTACCGTCTAACCAGCACCCAACAACAGTTCTCTTGCATTATGTAGGTTATGGTTATGCAAGGCGAGGCTGTCCGGTTTGGTTAGTAGAAGGGTTGGAGTATTGGCGAAAAGCTGTAACTAAGGGACAATTGGTGACGATGTTTCATGAACTCTATGCTTTTGGTTCTATATGGACAAGTCAGTTTTGGACATCGCCAGTGCAAAGAAATTTAGCTGCACGTCTGGTGCGGTTGAGCGATCGCTGTCTTACCAACAAGCAGGGATATGCTGATATTATTAATAAATTAGGTCAAGGAAAACACTCGACAATTCCAGCTTTGCCAGTTTTTTCTAACATAGGTGAACCAAAACATATCACCTCTTTATTAGAACGTTCTCGAAGTTTGGTAGTATTTGGCAGTCCTGGTTCCCGTTCTCGTGTTTATTTGAATTCGCAATTAGCGTTGCAGCGAACTTGTCTCGAATTGGAAATTGATGAAATTTTAGATATTGGGCCACCTCTAGATTATAAAATTGATGCAGTCAATGCCATTCCTGTTGTTTGTATGGGAGTTAAGTCTGCTCAGGAAATCAGCAACTTATTATTAAACTCTCTGGTAGGTTTTTTTAACTACCATACACAATACTTGGCAAAATCAACGATTTTCGCAGCTTACTGCGCTCATGGATTACTCCCTATAGGTATGTCCTATAAAGGTCAAGATGTTGATGGTTTAGAAGCAGGAAAACACTATTGGTTAGCGGACAAGTATTTACAAACGATGAACTTATCAACAGGACAAATAGTTGCAGATAACGCTTATGCTTGGTATCAAAAGCACCAGCTATCAGTCCAAGCTCATACTTTTATGAACTGTCTAAGTTGACACTTGAGGATTGTACCTGCTCATCTCATAAACTTTGAAAAAGATGGCATAAATCCAAATATGTGCCTGACTTATGGACTTACGCATCAAGATAGTTTATTAAACTGGGTGTAGCAGGGTGGTTTCATACAATCAGAGAAAAAAGATTATTGTGTTTCAAAGCCTCTCCCCCAAGGGGGGAGAGGTTTGGAGAGGGGTCAAAATCTCTGCTACAAAACGAAAAATCAAGACTTATAAATTTTTCTTTTTCTGTATGAAACCACCCTGGTTTATTAAACTGAGTGTAGGGGAGTAAGGGTTTTGAAAACTTACAGTCCTGTACCCCTATAAGCTTATCAAAACCCTTGATTTTTCGTCTTCATGCGTAAGTCCTATTTCTATGTACGCTGATTTCGACTTGGTATAACTGAATATAATATCAAAGATCATTTACATACTACTCATGTTATATCCCGAATATTGCTGATTAGCCTTAACTCCATTAATAGCTATACCTAAAACATTTTGATCTGCTTTCTCTAATAGTTCTTTAGAAAGAGAAACACTATCAGCATCAGCAACTCCAGGGCGAACCACAAACAAAATTCCATTCACCAGTTTGCCTAAAATAGTTGCATCAGCAGCTACAGTCAAAGGAGGGCTATCGATGATGACAAAATCGTATTTTTGCGCCGCTTGTGCTATAAATATAGCCATTTGGCTAGAATCAAGCAGTGCAGATGGGTTATGAGTCATTTCACCAGATGCTAAAACTTCTAAGTTGGGTGCAACTTCAATAACAGCCTGCTCCAAATCTGACTCACTTTTGAGAACGTTACTTAAGCCAAGCTCATTAGCCATTTCCCAAATTTTATGTTGGCTGGGATTACGCAAATCAGCGTCTACTAGCAGTACTTCGCGCCCAAGTTGAGATATGGAAATTGCTAGGTTGGCAGCAATTGTCGATTTTCCTTCTTTAGGTACAGCGCTTGATACCACAATAACTTTTATTGGTTGCTTTGAATTAAACACTCTCAAATTAGTCTGCAACATCCGAAAAGCTTCACTGACAGGAGAGTCGGGTTTGTTTTTAACGATTAATTCAGGAATGGGATTGTCATTGGTAAATGGTGGAATATAGCCTAGTAATGTATAGTCAAGTAAATCTCTGGCAGACTTTGTTGTTTTGATGGTTTTATCGAATTTCTCCAACATAAACGCAGTGAGTCCAGCTAGGACAAGTCCACCAATTAATCCCTGCAACAAGTTTATATATTGACGGCTCTTAATTGGTACTCCCGGAATTAATGCCGGTGTTACAACCAAAGCATTACTTACCTGTAGATTTTCCGCTACCTGAAGTTCCTGATACCGAGCTAAAAGACTTTGATAGTTAGAATCAGTTGCAGTTATTTCCCGCTCTAGCTGGCGTTGCTGCAATTCTAACTGTGGTAAAGTATTAGCTCTTTGTCTATAAGATTTGATGACTTCAGCTAAAGCTTTCAAACGTACATGCAAACTCAGGCGTTCTGCTTCAATGCTAGCGTAGTTACCCAGAATTCCTTGTTGCAGACCTTGACCTCTCAGCTGCACAATTTTTTCAGGATTTTTCTCTTGATTTAAACGCCCCGCACTGCCGATAAAACTTTGTTCTATACGTTGCTGAAGTTGCTTTTTAAGAACAGCTTCCTCTTCTTTGAGATTAATTACCGTAGGATGATTATCTGTCAAACGCAGCCTTAAAAGTTCAATTTTTTGTTGAGTTTCTTGTAACTGTCCGAGAACTAAAGTTGTTGATGGAGACTCACCCACAAAACCAGCAACTACAGCCTCTTGGGGAGAGACACCAAATAGTTCTTTGATTGATTCCATACGTGCAGTTTGAGACGCTAGATCGGATCTAGTTGCAGCTACTTGTCTGTCTAACTCAGAAAGAATCCCAACGCTTGATGACGCTTCTGCTTTTAAGTCTAAAACTCTATTTTGTTGTTTAAAATATTGGAGATTTTTTTCAGCAACTTGTAACGCAGCTTTTCTCAACGGTAATTGTTGAGCAATAAAGTCTCTAGCAGATTTGGTTTGAGCGCGATTAGCATTAATATCATTTTCTATATAAATCCTCATTAAGGTATTAATAATTTCCGATGCCTTTCTTGGGTCTGTATCTGTATAATAAATTTCTAATATATCTGTATTTTCCAGATTTCTTACTTGTAGGTTTTTCAAAAATACTAAAGGGTGAATATTGAGGCGGAGAGCCTTGATAGTTCTTTCAGCTAGAGGTAGGGAACGCAGAACTGCTACCTCTGTTCCTAAAGGTCTACCGCTTACCGAACTCTCCAACTGTCCTAATTGGTTCCCTACTCCTGTAAGCGAAGAGGTAGCGTTCTTTTTGAGTACAAGTTGCCCCGATGCCTGATAAACTGGCGTTTCTATTACAGTTTTAACAATACTTAATATTAAAAGCAGCCCAAAAACTATAGAAGTAGGCAACCACCGACGCTTGAGAATCGTCCAATATTGTAAATGTTCTTCCATCTTCTTCTCTAGTAATTTTATATTTACCGAATTATAATCAGAATAGAATTTGAATGCCTATTGATGCCTGATATTTGTATTACCCATATTGATAGAACTTACACTGATCGTCAATAGTTTTTTTCTAAAAGCAAGTTAGCTCATAAAATTTCAGCCAATTTATTAAGAATTTATAGTATAATTACGGATGACAATTATTGAAATATAGTGAAGCTTTAGTATAAATACTTGAATTTTAAGTAACTCTCAACTTGCACATTTTCAAACCCTAATATGGGCTTATAAAAAAAATGATCAAAATATGCTTGTTTTATATTTTGCGGGAACTTGAGTCGCGCCAGGGAGACGCTTATATTTTGCACTAGCCTATTATTGACCAAATAATGGGATGAAAAGTTCATTATTTCGTAAGGCGGGCATTGTCTATTACCTGCTAATTGAGAAAATACAAAATGTCAGATAATAGCACATCGAAAATTAGGGATGATTTTAATTTTTTAGGTGATATTTTTGGATTCAATCTAAATTTTATCAGTTCTTGCGTGTAAATATTTAATAGAGTGTCTATTTTAATTTTGGCTACTGACATGAATATAATAGGACTTACGCAAGTGTCATAATCAAACTCACTGTAGGGTGCGTCAGTCCCAATAATTTCGTACAGATTCAAGGATTTTCCACATCTGACGCACCCTACAATTGTTCCAGTTGCGTAAGTCTTGAAAATGTAGATGTACTCTTGACATTTTAAAAAATTAAGTTTAATTGGCTTAAAATCAAGTTCAAGAAGCAAAAAGCGACAATTTTCATTGTTCTGCTGTACATAAGCGATTAGAGCTACTTCTTATAATCTGGCTTATTAAATTAATAAATGAATGTTGTCAGGATAAATACTTAATGCTAAATGACTATCCAGCAGAATTTAAGTGTAAATACTGTTTTGATTTTTGCCCAAATTCATAATGAGGATATTTTGTTGGATTTTCTACTGACATTCACAATATAAAATCAAAATTAACATCTATCTATTGACATACACGGGGGAGGTGGAAATATGATTATGAACAATCTAACAAAGCTTGTGCAGTTTATACAGTCAATACAGTCAGGATTGGTTGTAAATCAGGCATCACTATTATCGTTTTTGGTGATTTTTTGCGTGATGCCAGTTTTATTGTTGATTTTTTCTGTTCGTTATAAGCCGCCTAGTAGTTCACGACGACTTGTTGTAATCCCATCGTAATGAAAACCAAAAAACAAGAAAAAGTTATTAAAAAACCTGTAGAAATTACAGAAATTATTGAAAAGCGCTCATTCGGCTTATTACGGTTTCTTGGCTATACCCTACTTATATTTTCTCTGGTTGACTACCTTGCCATTCTTATTCCTCCTCGCTTAACAAATCCCAATTGGGAATTTCAAGTAATTGGACAAATGGTCGATCATGTATGGTCTATCTTAATAGGATTAATATTTATATTTTTATATAGCCAACCCAGCATTATCAAACCTAAACAACTCTCAATTCTAAAATTTTTCTCTTGGGTTACTTTGACAATCGGTATCCTCTATCTATTAATGCTGCCTTTAGGAATTAATAACAGCTTGACTATCTATAGAAATATTAATAATCAATTTACTAATCAACAGGCACAACAAGAAGAACAACTACAAAAAATAACCGAAAAACTGAAAACAATAAATTCTCCGCAAGAATTAACTAACATAGCCAATAGTTTAAACCTGCAAAATCAAATTGCATCTAGCCAATCTCCTCAAGACTTGAAAAATAAAATATCTCAGCAAATTCAAACATCTGCTCAAAATACTCTAGTATCTGCTAATATAGCCAAGCGAGAACAAATTAAAAATCTAATTAAAACGTCTGTACGAATTAACTTAGGAGCAATAATATCTGGTGTTTGCTTCATTACCCTGTGGAGACTGACTCGTTGGGTTCGTGTAATTGAGAAAAATGTTAATTAAGTCAGTAATGAGGGCTATGTTCCTCATTGCTAACTTCAAATAAGTTCAGAAAATTGAAACTAAAATGTTCATCAGTAGCCAAAAGCTGAAGGAAGCTAGACAAGCGTTTTTACTTCGCTTTCAACCTTTACTGCAAACCCAGTATTTTTATCTGCTTGGTATATTCACTACTCTTGCAGTTTTGCATTTAAATATAGTAAGCAATCATCCTCTAGAAGATGAGGAAACTACATTTTATGCTCTGTACTGGGCTGGTATTATTTTTCTACTTTGGCAAAATCGGCAACAAGAGACGACTACAACTTGGTTTTCTAGTTTCTTAGGTTTAGGATTGCTATTTCTGGTAATACTTAGACCCATTTACCTGTGGTATTTAGACTTATTCTTGTTTCGATTTGGGCCTATTGTTGCTGCATTAGGATTAGGATTACTCTCTTTTGGTTTTGCAGGGTTAAGACATTATTGGCGCTTATTTTTATTGTTGTGCTTGATGCTTGTTCCCTATGGCTTCATCAATGAAATTTTTGCGTTTCGGCTACATTTTAGTGAATTAACTGCAGCCATATCCGCTTTTGCACTCCACTATATAGGGTTAAAAGCTACTGTTCATGGTGCTTTTGTCAAACTGCCTACAGGTCAAGTTGAAGTTCTCTATTACTGTACGGGGGGTATGTTAATTTTATGGTTGCTAAAGCTCACTTTGTTAATCATAGTAGTTGTTCCTTCTTTAAGTTGGCGACAGAGATGTGGATTAGTAATATCTGCGTTCTGTACAGGGTTTTTAGTTGGTTGTATTCGTGTGGCTTTGTTAGCTGTCGTAGTTAATAATCATAGTCTATTTGACTATTGGCACAACTACAAAGGAGGAGCTATATTCATGGCAACGGCAACTATTACTTATGCAATTTTGTGTAATTGGATACTGCCTCTAGAATTGTTATCCTCAGAAGAACAGCCTGATTCTAACACTAAAGCAATTGTAGAACCAAAGAGGCGTTTCTTTCTTGCTACTACTTGGCTATCAATTTTATTAACTTCTATCTATTTAATAGCTAGTAAACGACCTGTGACCAACTCAATTTTTCCAAACACAATACCTGTGAATAGTTGGAAACAAGTAAACGTGAAGTCTTGGAACCAGCCAAAGTCTGACACTCCAGTAAATACTAAAGTTCTGATGGTGCTATCAGGAAAGGATTATAGCTATATCAAAAATAGTCAGTCGCTGGAATTACAAATGCGTTATGTCATAAATACTAGAGGCGAGCCAAACCCTTTTTTACAGCAACTAAGTAAAAATTTATTTAAGGATAATCTGAAAAATATTAAGTATGTAAAAGGAATTGGCTACTATACGCTTTATAGTGACAGTAAACAAGCTTACCTGACAGCCTGTATTAATCCACGTGGAGGTAGTACCGTTACTTCCAATCAATTTATGCAAAATCGCTATACTTATGACTTAGCTTGGAATCGTTTATTACCGTGGATTTTTGGTCAAGAAGTTCTTAGAGATAACCGTTGTATATGGACGCAGGTATCTATTCCATTGAATGGAGCTGTAGACTCTAGTGTTTATCCAATTTTAGAATCATTTTGGGCTGAGAACTACGTTGCATGGCAATCTCTACTGCTGGCTATATATTAATGATATTTATGATAGTTTTCAAATAGTAAATTGTTGACATATATTATTTAGATTAAATATTAAAAGTTGGCATTTTTCTTACATCATTCGATAACCAACTATAGGTGAGAAATTCAGCTAAAAATTTTGTATATTATTTATTCATATCTTGCACCTTCTCAATAAGCAGGTGGTGGGCAGTGCAGCACCCTACGAAATAATAAGCACATGGGGTAGGGTGCGTCAGATGTGGAAAATCCTTAAATGTGTACGAAATTATGGGGGCTGACGCACCCTACAGTTAGTTTGATTATGACACTTCCGTAAGTCCTATTACTTATTCTTCCATTTTCTTGTAAATATGTACATTATTGTTATTCCTTCTAGTCTGCCCTTATCAAGAGGAGGCTGTGAGGGTTTCTTTCTATGTGTCTTTATATGTAGACGGTATTTCAGTGGAAAGCTTATGGTTTTATACTTTGCCAAAACAAGTATAAAATAATAGCTTTTTAAAGCTAAAACTACTTAAATCACTTCTGAATTTACCAAATTCATATGCTGCAAAATAGCATTGTTAGTAATCGTATAAGTGTTCTTACTATTGCATAGAATACTTATATTAAGTTATAAAATAAATCGATTCTAATCTGGACAATCAATTAATACCAATTCAAGTAATGCTTGAGAACTATAAATTATTGTAAAGGCGCAACATTGTTGTGTACATAAGTGTTTATATCAGTTTTTTTAGTGGTATAAATAAACCAAAATAACTCATATACCTAATATTGACAAGCTTCAAAACTTAATATTGAAGCTATAGGTTTGTCCTGACTTGATAATTCGCGCCAAGAACCATTTTGAATTTAGATACTGAAAATGCTCAATTATCGAATCATTCATCTTTCTAAATATTATCCTCCCGACCGAGGGGGCATAGAAACTCATGTGCAAATACTAGCTCAAACTCAAGCTGCTTTGGGTGCAAAAGTTCATGTAGTTTGTGTGAATGGATTTGATAAGGAAGGAAATTTATCTACTAAAACTAAAACCGTTAACGAAATAGATGGTGATGTAAATATTACGCGCCTTGGTCGGCTGGGATCATTTGCTAGATTTGATATTTGTCCAGAACTGCCAAAGAAACTTTACCAATTGGTTAAAGAACCCAACACTTTACTTCATCTGCATACGCCTAATCCTACAATGCTTATCGCCTTAACAACATTACACAAGCGTGTTCCTTTAGTAATTACACACCACAGTGATGTAATTAAGCAAAAAGTGTTGAAGTATGGATTACGCCCTTTTGAACATTTAATTTATAGCCAAAGTTCACGAGTTTTAACAACTAGTTTTCCCTATATTGAAGGCTCAAAATTTTTGCAACTTTACCGCCACAAATTGAGCTATTTACCCCTTGGATTACCATCTTCTAATTACGTCCAACCTAATCAAATAGCCCTTACTTTCAGCAGCAGCTTAAAGGAAAAATATCAAGGGCCAATTTGGTTAGCAGTCGGTAGGCTTGTTTACTACAAAGCACTGCATATAGCAATTGAAGCCTTGAGCCGAGTACCAGGAACACTGATTGTAGTTGGAGTTGGGTCTTTAAAACAAGAATTGAAAGCTTTAGCCCAAAAGCTGGGGGTAGACGACCGTATTGTCTGGCTAGGTCGTTTGAGTGAGGATGAACTTGTAGGTGCTTATCACGCTGCGACGGCTCTTTGGTTTCCTTCTAATATACGTAGTGAGGGATTTGGGTTAGTTCAGGTCGAAGCTATGGCGAGTGGTTGTCCTGTCATCAATGCTAATATTCCTGGTAGTGGTGTGCCTTGGGTGAGTCGGCATGAACAAGAAGGGCTGACTGTAGCAATTAACGACCCAATAGCTTTAGCTAAGGCAGCAAAGCGTTTGCTTGATGAACCTGGTTTGCGTAATCGATTAGTCATAAGTAGCCGCAAACGATCTGAGTATTTTAACCATGTAACTATGGCTCAAAGAAGTTTTGAATTCTATGAAGAAGTTTTGGCTCAAGAGTGGAACTATATGAACACATCACAATCATCGGTTAGTTCGTTATGAAAATTTTGCATATTTATTCAGGAAATTTATTTGGTGGCATAGAAACGTTATTGGTGACATTAGCAAAAGAGCAAAGTTTATGTATGCAGATGCAACACCACTTTGCTTTATGTTTTGAAGGAAGATTGGCTCATGAACTGCGAAGTTTTGGTGCAAAAATTCATTCACTAGGTAAAGTGCGGATTAGTCATCCTTGGACAATGTGGCAAGCTAGATTGCAACTCCAGCAATTATTAAAGCAAGAGCGATTTGATCTGGTGATTTGCCATTCTTGCTGGTCGCAAGCAATTTTTGGGTCGGTTGTTAGGGCTAAATGTATACCACTCATTTTCTGGTGTCATGATGTGCCTAATGGCAAGCATCCTTTAGAGCAGTGGGCTAAAAAGATTCCACCAAACTTAGTAATTGCTAATAGCCTTTATACCCAGGCTGCTGTATCAAATCTCTACCCTCAAATTGATAGCAAAATTCTTCTATGTCCAGTAGCTTGTCCAGATATTGGCAAGGATGCGTCGATTCGCCAAGATGTAAGGGCTGAACTCAATACTCCCGATGATGCAATAGTACTTATTCAAGTATCTCGTCTGGAGCGATGGAAGGGACAAAGTTTTTTGCTGTCTGCTTTGGGAAATCTACGCGACATCCCAGGTTGGATATGCTGGCTAGTTGGTGGAATACAACGCTCCCATGAAGCTGAGTACTTGCAAGAACTAAAGATACAAGCCCAACAACTTGGTATTGAGGATCGTGTGCTATTTTTAGGGCAACGAACTGATGTGCCACGCTTGTTAGCGGCGGCTGACATTCACTGTCAACCGAATACAGGCGGAGAACCATTTGGGATTGCTTTTGTAGAAGCTCTTTATGCAGGCTTACCTGTTGTGACAACTACTATAGGCGCAGGAATGGAAATTGTCGATGATTCCTGCGGGCGACTGGTTGCACCAAATGATATTAACGCTTTGAGTGATGTTTTAAATTTTCTAATTTTAAATCCTAGCGAGAGAGCGACTCTGGCGGCTGGGGGAAAACCACGGGCTGAGTATCTTTGTAATCCTGCACAACAGCTGACTCGACTTTACAATCTACTTTCTGAAGTTGTTGAATATGAGGCAGTAGCATGATTTCATCTGATGGCAGTGAGCAAATAGTACAACCTGATGTTGAAAACCGAGCGCAAAAAAGCCTTGGTGCAAGTAGCGATCCTATTTACCAAATGGTAGCCAAAACATTAGCAAAACGGTATCTTGGTGGCGGTGTACTGGTAGATATTGGTTGTGGTAGCGGCAAACTGTGGTCATTTGTAGGCGATCGCAGTGATTGCTATATTGGTTTTGATGCTGTGCGTTATCCTGACTTACCACCACAGATCGAATTTATTCCCTTCAATTTAGATATTGGTAAAACACCTTTGCCAGATGGATTTGCCGATGTAGTATGTGCGGTTGAAATTATTGAACACTTAGAAAATCCACGGGCTTTTATGCGAGAACTGGTAAGGTTCACCAAACCAGGAGGATTAGTAATTGTGACTACGCCCAATCAGTTGAGCTTGTTGAGTAAGTTGAGTTTAATTTTCAAAAATCAGTTCAATGCTTTTCAGGAAGCACCAGGTCTTTATCCAGCGCACATAACAGCTTTACTAGAAATTGATTTTATCCGTATTGCTACGGAGTGTAAACTTACCGATACTGAAATAAACTACAGTAACCAGGGTCGTATACCTTTTACCCCGTGGCACTGGCCTAAAAAACTTGGTTGTCACGGACGTGCATTCAGTGACAATATCCTTTTGGTGGGGCAGAAACTGAAAGTTTAATGATATTTATTGAACTGAAAGTTGATTCTATAAGACCTTTTATAATTTTAAATCTGATGTTTTTTTTAGCATCTACAGATATTTTATAAAGTTTGGTTTATTAGCTGTCAAATCAAAAATAAAGATTATCATAGATAACTTATATTCTTATATTTTTAAGGCTAAATGATTCTTAAAGTAAACCAGAGTTTCCTAGATTCTTTTCTAGGCAGAAAATTAAACTGGACTTGGGCGCATACCTTTATTCTGCTACAGTTTACTCTTCAGATATTGCTGTTATTTCCCCAAATCGGCATTCTCAGAGTGCCAATAAGAGCAGGTTCCTTTACCCTGAGCCTATTTTTCTTAGTACTGTTGCGCTCAAAAGGTGCTAAACATCCCGCCACTAACCCAGCATTTTTAATAATCTTAATCATGCTGTTACAATTCAGTCTTCATCCTTATATTAATTCTATAACCGCAGGGGCTGCTGAATGCGCTATGTATATTGCTATTCTCAGCCCCTTGTTTTGGGTCAGAAGTTTAAATCTCACACAAATTGGGTTTGAGAGTTTAATGTTTTTGATGTGGACTATTCACACCATGAGTGCGATTTTTGGAGTTTTACAGGTATATTTTCCGGGAAAATTCCAACCATCTCTCTCTATCACTGTTCAAAAAAGTATTTATCAGGGAGATAACTTATTAATCACTTTAGCTAATGGTCAACAGGTCTATAGACCAATGGGCTTGACTGATACACCGGGAGGGGCAGCAACTGCAGGTTTTTATGCTCTTTTGTTTGGTGTTGTGATTGCACTTAAATATAAAAACCCGATTTTACGAATTGTAGGGATAGGTAGTGCTGGTCTTGGTCTGTTTTGCATTTATTTATCACAAATACGTTCGATGTTGGTATTAGCTGCTATTTGTATGGTTTTCTTGGCAGGAGTGTTGCTCAGAACAGGACAAATTGCACGTTTAACAATGATGGCTTCAAGTGTGACAGCCTTATTTACATCAACATTTTATTGGGCGCTGGCAATGGGGGGAAAGTCTACACTGGAACGTATATCTAGTTTATTTTCGGCATCTCCTGATGAAGTTTATCGGCAAAACAGAGGGTTTTTTTTGCAGGCAACGATTGAGGAGCTACTTCCTAAATATCCTTTGGGGGCTGGTTTAGGGCGTTGGGGAATGGTAAATACCTATTTTGGCGATAATACTGACCTAGTATCCCAACCGATTTGGGTAGAAATTCAATGGACTGGATGGTTACTTGATGGTGGAGTACCTCTTGTATTTGCTTATATTGTGGCGCTAACTCAAGCTTGTCAGACTGCTTGGAAGATTGCTATCAATCGTAAATTAGGTGATTTTGCTCTCTGGGGTGGGTTAATTTTTGCTTACGACATTGGGGCAGTGGCAATTACTTTTAATTATCCTCTGTTTATGAGCCAAGGTGGAATGGAATTCTGGTTACTGAATACAGCATTGTTTGTAGCGGCTAAAAATAGAGCGATCGCAAATTCATCAGTGAAATGAGTGAAAGTAGAGTTATGGGGCTAAACCATGAAAAAAATCATCATATTTACTCGCTTACCTCAATTAAGGGAATTGCGTCCTTATGGGTTGTGCTTTATCATATTGCCGAATTTATGACCAACTTGCTGCCAGAATGGTCAATCATTAACCCGTTAATTTCTTGCGGACATCTTGCTGTTCCACTATTTTTTATTCTGAGTGGCTACCTGTTATCACTCCGTTACTTAGTTACGGATAGCTTGCTTTCATTCAAAAGTATTATCCAATTTTTATGGTTACGTCTTGGTCGTATATATCCAGTTCATATAGTCACTTTGCTAATCTGTCTTGCAATGACAGCACGTCGAGGGTGGCCGATTGATGAAGCACATTCTGTAGAAAGATTTTTTTCAAACTGCTTCTTGATTCAAGCGTGGGATTACTCATTTAATCTTAGTTGGAACTATCCTTCATGGTCTATTAGTTCTGAATGGTTCGCCTATATTTGTTTGCCAATGTTTGCAGTAGTACTTTCTCGTCTTAGACGTACTGCGCTAATTGCCCTTATAGTTATCAGTTGTGTACTTTCGGTTTGGGTATATGTAATTGAACAATCTTTAGTATTTAAAGGTATTATTGTTGTCATTCCAACTTTCATAGGTGGAGTAGTTCTGGGTATGCTCTGCCAGCCATCTAAATCTACTATAGCGGTTTTCAAGTCAGTGAGGTACAGAAAAAATGATTGAACGCAGATGTACGCAGATGGACGCAGATGAATCTGTATTCTATCTGATTGCAATCCGCTATACTGCTTTGCGTTGGTTAGACAAAGTGCTATTAATACTACTTATAATTTTACCCTTTATTATAAAATCCATTCAGTTGCAAACTATAGTTTATATTATTTTGTTTTTTATACTCGTTGCCACACTAGGTATAAGTGGTAATCGCTCTTCATTATTTTTGCAAGCCCCTCCATTAGTATATCTTGGTGAAATTTCCTATTCTTTGTACATGACTCATACAATTACACTTACATTAATAAGTAAGTTTCTGCCATCTAATATCGTAAGTGAAAGTTTACTAATTGTGCGGCTTACCTTAGTTCTGTATTGTCTTTTGATTATTTTGTTTTCAGCTTTACCAATATACTATTTGGTAGAAAAACCCTTGCGAAAATTATCACGTCAAGTAATTAAGGTTAGACAAACTTAATAATATTATTATATGAAGTCTTATCTGCTAGTAACTGGTGATTTTGTCAAAATAGGTGGGATGGATAGAGCTAATTTTGCTCTGGCTGACTACTTAGCAAGGCAAGGACAAGAGGTATATTTAGTAGCCCATCGAGTAGCAAATGAATTGTTAGCTTATCCTCATGTAAAATTCCATCCTGTGCCAAAAGTGGCTAATTCGTATTTACTTAGCAGTCCTTTACTCAATTGGATGGGGCGCTTTCAAGCACAACGTCTTGGTGCTGGTAGAGTGTTAGTAAATGGTGGTAACTGTCAGTGGGGAGATACTAACTGGGTGCATTATGCTCATGTTGCTTACGCACCTAACTATCAAGCTGGGTTACTGCATCAGTTAAAGGGGATAGTTTCTCGTCAGATGTTTTTGGCTGAAGAACGAAAGGCCTTAAATTCGGCGCGAGTAGTTATTGTCAATTCAGAACGTACAAAACGAGATTTGATTGAGAAATTGGCAATTCCTGAGCAAAAACTGCACACAGTCTACTATGGCATCGATTCGCAAATATTTTATCCAGTTACTCAACAAGAGCGAACTTTACTACGTCAGCAGTTAGGTTGGTCTACTGACAAGTCAATTGTAGTCTTTATTGGTGCTTTAGGCGATCGCCGTAAAGGATTCGATACACTATTTACAGCATGGCAACAGTTATGTAAGTCCCCAAATTGGGATGCAGACTTAGTGGTAATTGGAGTAGGTGCAGAACTACCATTATGGCAGCGTCGAGCTGCTGAGTCTGGTATTTCTAATATACATTTTTTAGGCTTTCGTTCTGATGTGCCGAAATTGCTACAGGCTGCTGACTGCTTGGTTGCTCCCACTCGGTATGAAGCCTATGGTTTGGGAGTGCATGAGGCATTATGTTGTGGTTTACCTAGTATAGTCAGCGCTACAGCTGGAGTTGCCGAACGCTACCCACCACAACTGCAAAACTTGTTAATTCGTAATTATGAGGATGCTGTTGATTTAGCCGCGCGGCTTCAACAGTGGCGGTGCAATCAACAATACTACAGTCAATTAGTATCTACTCTTTCACAAGAGTTACGAGCTTATACTTGGGATGATATGGCAAAGAGTATCATAGAAATAATGGAACAATGAGAGGCTATTTTAGGACTTATGCAACTGTCATAATTAAACTAACTGTAGGGTGCGTCAGCCCCAATAATTTCGTACAGATTCAAGGATTTTCCACATCTGACGCACCCTACCCCAAGTGCCAATTGCGTAAGTCCTGTAAATTATTGGCATAAATTGGCATAAATAAATTGTAGATAAGATTTGGCTACACTTTGCCAACTGTATATTTGATAATATTCATCCTTAAACTCGGATAGAGGTATGGTGTCTAAGGTTAATTCTAATGTTGGTGGAAATGATTGTAAACTATCTTTAAATAAAGGCTTTAAGTCAGGTACTGCGCCTGCTGATGTAGCAAAAACAGGCATTCCCGACTCTAGCATTTCATTTAACACTAGCCCCCAACCTTCAACATTACTTGTAAACAAACCAACATCGTGATTAGCCAGCAAAAAATAAAGTTGACTCCTGGCAAATGATGAGATTATGTTTAATTTGCCTGACTCAGTAAGTTCTGCGGGAAAATGTTTACTTACATCATAACCGCATCCGGCAATAGTAAAAATATCTTCAGGATGTGAAGCTGCTCTTTTAACAATAAAGTCAACTAGTTTACTGGTTCCTTTATGAGAAATCCAACGACCTATCCAAAGAAAGCGAATACCTTTACCTTGATGTTTTTGGCGATGTAAGCGGATTTTCGTGAGTTCGGCTTGGTCAGTGGTTGAGAGGGCATTTATATAAGAAATTAATTTACTTCTCCACCAGGGAAACCATTTCTTCATCCATTCAAGTTCCCTGCTACCAAGACAAAGAATATAGTTTGCCCTGCTCCATCCTTGTAGGAGGAAAAATATATAGGGTATTTCTAATAAATAACGAAATGGGAGTAATAATATCTTTTTAAAACTACTTTTTTGGGAATAATTTAATTTAGATGGTATGTACAAAATTTCTGGTTGAACACTACGAGCTACCACTAAAGCTGATTTAGCAACTTGCTCAGTGATAAATACAGTAAAGCTATCAATCACATCAAAAGGTTCTTGAGTTTTAATAAACTCATCCAGATGATAACGTACTAATTGGATACGTTGAATGTATCTTTTGGGGCTTGTGAAACTGGGGAGCGAATGAGGAGACCAGAGAGTTACATGGTGTCCTTGCTCCCGTAAAGCTGTTGCTAAATTGATTGCTACTTGACCTGCACCAAACTCAGCAGCAAGTGGAGAATGGGTAGCTATAAGTATGCGAAGGGAGCTATTGACCATTTTGGTAGATATCTAAATGTTTTTTGACCACTGTTGACCAACTGAGAGGTTCTATCCACTCACGACAACGGGTTTGGTATCCTGCATATTCTGTTGGCGATAAGTGAACAATTTGATGTAGAGCAGATGCGATCGCTTCGCCAGAATTTTGTTTAACTACAAAGCCAGTACAATGATCATCCACAAACTCAGACATTGCACCAGCATCAGTACAAATAACCGGAGTTCCACAAGCTTGCGATTCTAACAATGTCAAGCCCATCAACTCAGGAACTGGTGTATACTCTCCGTAGCAGTTTTTATGTACAGATGGCAAAACTGTCACCATTGCTGCACGATACTCATGAAGTAAACGCTGATCGTCAGCATCATGAATAAATTCTACGTTGAGTCCATCTGCTAGTTGTTTGAGGTCTTGATAGAACTGTTCACTGTAAACTCTACCAACAATTGTCAGTTTGTAGTTTGAGTGATTTAGCAAGCGAAAAGCTTCTAGTAAGTAGTTAATACCTTTATGAGGCAAAATTCTACCGACATAGAGAATTTTATGTGCTTTTTTTAAACTAGCATCTGGACAAAATTTCTCTATATCTACACCTCCTTTAGCCACAATTGCTTTTTTACTCAGCGTAGTTGGCAAAAAATCTAAGGCAAATTGTGATTGAGCGATCGCCTGACGATAGCCACGAAAAACGGGTAATTTATGATTGATATAAAAAGAACTACCACCACCATGATCTGTAACAAAAACTCGTTTGTTAAGAAAAGATGCGGCGAGACAAGCTACGTCAGAAACTAGAGTATGGATATTGTGTATATGGATAATATCAGCATTGAAAATTGTTGCTAGATATTTAAAGCATAGAGGATTAATCTTACTACCTTTGATAAATTTTTTAACTGCATAAGTTTCGCATTTAAGTTTACCTTGTGTGTAAGATTTCCTCTCAGAAGAAAAACTTACTAGTGTAGTATCCACGAACCGAGACATCCAAGATGCTAACTCTGTGGGATAACGTTCACCACCACCGATAATTGATACATCATCAAAGTAACTTGGTGTGATGTGAATAACTTTCATAATCAAATATAGTAATGCTTACTTAATAGCCTCTAATTCAAAATAAACATACCAAGCTGGAAATATCCAAGCCCATCTTTGTTCATAAGTTTGGGGAAATTTATTTGCTAATCTCCTGATCACAGAACGATTCACTCTGCCACCTTGAAACTGTATATGACGATATTTAATCTGATATCTAGCCTTTGAGTAATATGATAAACTATGGCTATCAGAAAAGTAATCAAAGGAGAAATAGCTTAAATGCCATTTATGCGTCGGATCTATATATGAATTTGCACAAGAAAAATGAGGAGTAGTAATTTTTAGTAATCCTCCTGGCTTGAGAATCCGATGAAATTCCTGTAAATTATTAGGAATATTTGTTAAATGTTCGATCACATCAAAGCATTCTATTTCTGAAAAAGTAGAATCCTTAAAAGGATAAGGCATCTTTTCTAAGTCCCAAACTATATCAGGCTCTACTTCAGGCGATATATCCAGTCTCACTAAGTTTGGTTGTTTTTGCTTTCTACCGCATCCAACAGACAGTATACTCATATTTTCTATGATACTAATTTACTTAACTAAATAATCGACGTTTTATACCTTTAAAAATTCTATTTCCCTCTTTAGTAAATTGTTGAATATTATATCTATACTGAGGATACTGATATCTGGCAGAAACAAATTGGCTAAGTTCTTCATAGATGTTTTCTAATCCATCAATTCGCTTTTCAGAAAAATCAAATTTATCTTCCCAGAATAAAAAGGCAATAGTTTCATTATCTGGGATAGTTTTGACAAACGATGGCGGAAATGATAACTGGAAATCTCCATGTATGATGTGATATTTCATGAGAAACTGCACATGATTATCTGTTATATCAACTAACCATCTATGATGTGATAATCCAGCTAATTTATCTGATTCTAATCCCCGACATGATTCAATTAGTCTGGATGGAACTTCTATATATCCACGTTTTGATACCCTAACCAGTTCAGAACATACATATAATGGATCTCTGACATCTTCTAAAGTATGAGAACATATGGAAAAGTCAAAAAACTTATCATCAAATGGCCAAGGTTCTCGATCACAAAAGTCTCTTTGAACCCATGTTTCTTTGCTGAAATATTCTTTTGTTCCTCCTTGAGATTTGGGCATCCCAATTTTTTCATAATAGCCTCTAGTTGCAAATGATCCCGCATCTAAGACCCAGTTTGCACGGTTAAATGGACAAGCCCATCCACCAACATCCAAAACCAGATCATCAGGTTGAATTTTTGATAAAACTTTTTCAATATTTTTAGGATACATAGAAGTCTCTCTCGGTTATTGTTATGTAAATAAAGGATTTTTCAGATATTAATAAATAGAAAATCTCATTCTATAAGGATATATCTTGCCATGATTTAATGTTGGTATCTACCCAAGGCATATATTGTGACGTACCTGCAAAATGAAGAAAATAGTTATTAAGAAAGGCTGTATTCAAAGCAGGAACAGTAACTTTCTTGACTGGTAATTGATAATGACCTCTAGTCAAACGTTTCCAGACTCTAATAGGCTTAATTTCTGTGTTTTTTGGTGGTAGTAAGAATGGGTAATCCCTCACCATACAAGTTAACCACACCTTATTAAATCTGTCATCTAACCAATGAACGCAATTAGCCTTAAGTAATTCATAAGATAAGGCATCCATCTCAAAATTACCAAGGGGAGTATCGTTATAGTGGTGATAAGTATATTCCAGTATAGAATTATGTTTATGGGGAGATAAAACCATAACTCCAGTTTGCACAACTTGATCGAAGAAATTAGGCAATAAAGCTCCTAAATAATACTCTTTGGCATTACGATAAGGCCAATTCCAAAATTCTATAATTCTGTTAATTAAGATTTGCTCTTTTCCAGGTAAGGATTCGTTAAATTGAGCGAATGCACTAACAGCACCGACCTTATCCTCTGGTACATGAGAAACTATGCAGGGCGAATTAGGGTTAATAAAAATGTCTGAATCTATCCACACTACACGCTCATATTCTCTAACTCTTTGATCACTCAAAATTAAGCATTTTTGCCAAGCAGCAGACCGTGAACGAGCAAGTTGAGATTCATCAAGCGGTTGGTCAATACAAATAATATCATAATCATATAAAGCTGCATATTTGTACCAATTTGCAGCGCAGAGCTTGTGCCAACGCTGAGAATAGTAATCACCAATTATTAAAGTTACAATCGCTTTTTTATTTTTCATTTATTGTTATGTAAATCGTTAAAGTCAAATTTTATTATAGTTACTGAATCCCCGATATGTAATCATTAAACTGACTAAAAATGAAGATATTTGAGATAATAAGCTAAAAATTACCACCCCTTTAATAGATGATATATCTAAATTCATCAAGAGAAATATCTGTAAAAATAACTTCATTGGAATATCAACCCAGGCATACTCAACCCATCCTTTAGCAAGATTTAGCGAAGTCATCATACTAAGAAGGGAATTTACAACTGTTACAACAGCTATCATAAATAATTCATTTTTTAGATAGCTATACTTCTTACCTATTACCCAAAGAATTTGTTCAGGAAAAATATATATTATTAGAATAATGAATGTCGCAAATAATAGAAAAAATCCTAGTATTTGAAAATACCGTCTCCGCAGAGTTACAACTGATTGGCAACGAGAAAAACTTGGTAAAACAATTGCTGTCATCACCGAATTAATAATTGTAAAAATAACACCTATTCGTCCTAAAGCTCCTAGTTCAGCCACATTCTGTGTAGTACCAAATATGCTAATGAGAAAAACGCTTAGTTGCACCTGAACACAGAAGAATATACTGTTAGGCAATGAATGTTTAATTGTCGTCAATATATATTTTTGCTGTTCTTCATTGATAGGTGCTTTGGTATCAATGTTTTCCTTTACCCATTGTCCTAAAATAAAACGCTGTAATCCAGATATCAAAGATGCAAATGCAATTGCTATTGTAGCATTCCAATAAGTTAAGTAACCCAATCCTAGCAAAACTATCTTTAAAATTGCTGAAAATATATCTAAATTCTGAACCAGGCTAATTTGCGAATGAAGATGAGGTACTACTATTAGTACACCATTGGTTATTTGAAAATTTAGCCCTATTAAAACTATAATTGAAATAAAAATAGCAGAAATTATAGAAGCACCATTGCGAATCAACATCCAAATTAAAATTGGTGTGACTACAGAGATTGAAATTGCTGCGAGAAAGTAGCGTAACCGCATTGCAGTATTAATCAACTGACCAAAACGATAGCGATCTTGCCAGACTTTACCTCCAATAGCGGCAAGGCTTGTACCAATACCTGAATCAGCTAGTATGTTCATTGTCGATAGCATTGAGTTAGCAATGGTGTAATAAGCATATTGCTGCTGATCTAGAGTACGAACTATGAAAATACCACTAGCTATAGTCAAAGCTTGAACTAGAATTTGAGCAGAGACAAACTTGCTAAGTACTTTGATCCAATAAGCGACATTGGAAGGTAAAAAAGGTAAAGACATCTACTCACTCTTCTAGCCTGATTAAACACAGTAGTACTTTTTGATATAGATTCAAAAATTCCGTTCAATATAGCATCACAGATCAAAAAGCCTAGTATGTATTTATACTTCTTAATAAATTTTTACATTCCACGTTGGGGTTGAGCGGGAGCAAGGCGATTTCAGGACTTACGCAAGTGTCACAATTGGTAGTTGGTGCGTGACGCTACAAGTCTCATAACTACGTTCAAATATTTTCTCCGCGTCACACACCCTACAGAAAAAATATGCCAGTTGCGTAAGTCCTAGATTTTATGATGTCGCATAAAAAACGAGCGATGCTGGCGACGGGTTACGCCTGGCTACGCTAAATCACGTATTAAGGTGTTTTTAGAAGAATGCTTTGAGAAAGAGCCAAGTATATATAAAGTAGTTCCAGGGGTAGGGTGCGTCAGATGTGGAAAATCTTTGAATGTGTACGAAATTATTGGGGCTGACGCACCCTACAGTTAGTTTGATAATGACACTTGCGTAATTCCTAATATGATTGGGAAATGGAGCAATGGCTGCAAGAATGGCGTTATATTGCGGCGCAACTTCATTCATAAATGGGAGTATATCTCCAGAAATGGGCGGTTAGAAACCACTTCTACACATACAAAACCTCCCTCCGCAGGTAGAAAAGCTAGATTTTTCTTGATTTTGCGTACATTAAGTAATTTTAAAAACAAGAAAATTAGCTCGTACTTAGCCGCTAAAGCTCCAGATTATAGACTTATAATACTAACACTATGCTGCATAAAGGCTGATTTGAGGGAGGAGCGATCGCCCATCCTATACCTTCTGGGATCACAGATTACCAAAGCCTATCACTGTAACGTAGCATACTTGACAGTAGTTTAAATAAAGCATAAGGCATCTTGATTATTAATCGCGTAAACTTTTTCAACATAAACACCCCACACTAGTTATAATTTCCTATAAGTTGAAAAAACTCTTAAGAATTAGCGTAATTAATACGCTGCTCTCACACCGACTAGCTGACAACCACATTAGGAGGACTATCTATGGCGCTTGTACCAATGCGGCTGCTGTTGGATCACGCAGCTGAAAACGGTTACGGCATCCCAGCTTTTAACGTTAACAACCTGGAGCAAATTCAGGCAATCATGAAAGCGGCAGAAGAGACAGATAGCCCCGTCATTTTGCAAGCTTCCCGTGGCGCTCGTAACTATGCAGGCGAAAACTTCCTACGCCACTTGATTTTGGCTGCGGTAGAAACCTATCCTCACATTCCCATTGTCATGCACCAAGATCATGGTAATGCTCCTTCTACCTGCTACTCAGCTATCAAGAACAACTTCACAAGCGTAATGATGGATGGTTCTTTGGAAGCTGATGCCAAGACACCTGCCAGTTTTGAGTACAACGTTAATGTTACTCGCGAAGTTGTCAATGTAGCTCATGCTTTGGGCGTAAGCGTAGAAGGTGAACTCGGTTGCTTGGGTTCTCTGGAAACCGGCGCAGGTGAAGCTGAAGATGGACATGGTTTTGAAGGTACTCTTGACCATTCTCAACTGTTAACTGACCCAGATGAAGCAGTTAGCTTCGTAGAAGCAACCCAAGTAGATGCTTTGGCTGTAGCTATCGGTACTAGCCACGGTGCTTACAAGTTTACCCGCAAACCAACCGGGGAAATTTTGGCAATTAGCCGCATTGAAGAAATTCATCGCCGTCTACCTAACACCCACTTGGTAATGCACGGTTCATCTTCCGTACCCGAAGATTTAATCGCTTTGATTAACGAGTACGGTGGTGCTATTCCTGAAACCTACGGTGTACCTGTAGAAGAAATCCAAAAAGGTATCAAGAGCGGTGTGCGTAAAGTTAACATCGACACCGACAACCGTTTGGCTATCACCGCAGCTGTACGCGAAGCTTTAGCAAAAAATCCCAAGGAATTCGACCCCCGTCACTTCCTCAAGCCTTCCATCAAATATATGCAGAAGGTTTGTGCTGAACGCTATCAGCAATTTGGTACTGCTGGTAATGCAAGCAAAATTAAGCAAGTTACTCTCGAAGATTTTGCTGCTAAGTATGCCAAGGGTGAACTCAACGCTGTTACCAAAGCTGCTGCTAAGGTTTAATTTTAGTCAAAAAGTTAATAGAGGCAATAATTTGCTTCTGCAAAATTTTTGATATTCATATAAATCAACCGGGAAGACTGAGTTTCCCGGTTTTTTGTTGTGCTGCGCTTGTTATAGCAAGTCCCAATTCGCAATTAGGGACTTGCAGATAAAAAATATCCAAAATGTAGGATGCGAAGTATAAATATTTTTTTGGTATAGCAGTCGAAGCATAGGTTAGGACATCATACAATTTTAAAACTTTTAATTTCAAAGGCTTGCAGCCCTGTCAAGAGTCACCTATCACCTGTCCCCTACTATATAGTTAGAGTTTATCGTCATGACGCACCTAGTAACAGTCAATTTGCATAGTTGTTTTTTGCTGTTCTCTTAATCAAGTGAAAAACATCTAATATCAAGTTCGGCTAATTACCCATTACCAGCCCCTAAGATATGATAAGTATTTCAGCGAACTGGATATAATTTGTATATTGAAATTAGATTAAACTTTTATAGCCTGGACAATATCCCCGACCTGTTTATGTCAGTTAAATCTGGAAGAGCTTACTTCCTAAAAAGCCGTAAGCATTCCACAGCATTCTAATAGTAATTTGAAAAAAAGGCGATAGATACCTGGTTAGGCATAAATAGCTGTGCGCCGCTAATGATAATGGATGTGTTGTAGAAATTTGTTGAATAATAAATTAAATTGTTGAACTTATTACCGAAATTAGTTTGTTACGGGTTGTATATAGGAATGTGCTAACTTCAGTAATTAGCTGTTGTTTTGATGAGTAATAGCAAAACAACCTGATTGACAAAACTTAAGCAGTAATAGTCAAACAATCGACTCTACTAATTTTTGATATTTAATACTGACCTTATATGTGAGGAAAAAATGTACAAAATATTATTTGATGCTGACTTAATGTTAGATGCTGTGATGAATCGCACCGAATTTGCTGAGGATATCAAAGCACTATTAGAAAATTCACATCATTGGATTCGTTTATACTTAACGGATGTTGGTTTGCAAAAAATTTCTGCTTATACCTCCTGTTTAAGAAACAGCTATATTTCTGAGATTGTAGCTGAGTGGTTACAAGAACAAATACAAATTTGTACTGTTGACCAAGGTTTAGTGCAGAAATCACGTCATTTATCCCTCAAGGATTTTGAATCAGCTATAGAGTTGGCTTGCCTTAGTCATTATCAACTAGATGCGATCGTCACTAATCACCCTGAAAGTTTTATTGCATCTAGTTATCAATTTTGTGTCTGGTCGTTTAATGAGTTATGGTTACGTATCGATTTAGAGAGTCAGTTACGAGTCGTGATGCGTAAAGCCCCCAAGTATGAGGGACAAAACCAATAAGTTTTGTCCCTCATACGTCTTTTAAGTGGGGGTAGAGCGCGAATGACCCTTTGGGTTCGGCAGTTGCTTTCCGACGCAAAGCGCGATTGTTCGCACTGCCTCACCGAATTTATTCGGTCGTGGTGTTTCGTTAAATCCCTCCTATGTTATGCTGATATTGCAGCGTAAGAGGTTGTCAATTGCTAGTATACGAGTTCAAGTTAAAGGGCAAACAGCAGCAGTTCAGTCTGATTGATGAAGCAATCAGGACTGCTTTGTTTGTCCGTAACTCTTGTATTCGCTACTGGATGGACAACCCAAAAGTTGGCAAGTATGATTTAAGCTCATACTGCAAAGAGCTATCTGCCAACTTTGAGTGGGCAAATAAGCTCAACTCAATGGCAAGACAAGCCGCCTCAGATAGAGCTTGGGCTGCAATTTCTCGGTTTTATAGCAACTGCAAGAAGAAAATTCCAGGTAAGAAAGGTTTCCCAAATTTCAAAAAACGCGGACATTCTGTAGAGTACAAAACTACGGGATGGAAGTTGTCAGATGATAGAAAATATCTCACCATGACTGATGGTTTCGAGATCGGGAGACTAAAGTTAGTTGGGACTTACGACCTACATTTTTATCAAATCAAGGATATTAAACGTGTCCGATTGGTAAAAAGTGCAGATGGTTACTACGCTCAATTTTGCATTGCCGTTGACCGAGAAATTAAGGTAGAACCAAGCAAAAAAGTTATTGGTTTAGATGTTGGATTAAACCACTTCTACACTGATTCAAACGGAGAAAAGGTAGAAAATCCTAGATTCTTGAGGAAATCCGATAAGACATTAAAACGTCTACAAAGACGGGTTTCCAAGAAGTTTAGAAAAGCTAAACC
Source organism: Anabaena azotica FACHB-119 (assembly GCF_014697625.1). Lineage (GTDB taxonomy): Bacteria > Cyanobacteriota > Cyanobacteriia > Cyanobacteriales > Nostocaceae > Trichormus > Trichormus azoticus_A. The sequence continues at coordinate 64,493 of NZ_JACJSG010000038.1, forward strand.
TCAATCCAATAACTATAAAAAAGCTAGAAACAAACTAGCAAGAAAACACTTGAAAGTTAGTAGACAGCGTAAAGACTTTGCTGTGAAGTTAGCAAAGTGCGTAATCCAGTCTAACGACTTGGTTGTCTATGAAGACTTGCAAGTGCGGAATATGGTTAAGAATCACAAGTTAGCCAAAAGTATTAGTGATGCGTCTTGGTATCAGTTTCGGTGTTGGCTTGAATATTTTGGTAAAGTTTACAGCAAAATAACCATTGCTGTACCACCACACTGGACGAGTCAAAACTGTTCTAATTGTGGGGAAATTGTTGTCAAAACTTTGTCAACCAGAACCCATGAATGTCCCCATTGTGGAACTGTTTTAGACCGAGATGAAAACGCTGCACTAAATATTTTAGCGTCGGGATTAAGTACGACGGGACACGTCGGAACTAACGCTTGGGGAGAGAACGACCTCTGTTTGAATCTGGTCACAGGTTTAGATAAGTTGGCTCAGTGAACCAAGAATCCCCGAAATTCTATTTCGGGGAGTGTCAAAGACCATAGATACTAGCTTATGAATGTTATTTAATTTTTTAAATTAAGATAAAGTTTATAATTTAATTAAGATATTTTAATGAATGTGGTTTTTTGGTAAACAAAAGAGCCTAATTTTTTGGTAATTTGATTGTACAGGTTTTCTTTGGTGCTAGGATCTAGCACTATAGGTAAGTTTAAAGTGCTGTAGCTGTGAAACAAAAGCCAAAACCGAGAATCGCATTATTGCGGGAAAAAGCAGGGTTAACTCAGTTAGAACTGTCCCGTCTTGTTGGTGTAACTGAAAGCACTATTCAAAACTGGGAAAGTGGTCGGACTGGAACAGACCATATCGAAAGAATTATTAGGTTTTGTAAAGCCTTGAATTGTCAAGTAGAAGACCTAATTGAGTACAAAGATGAATTAACCGAAGAATTTGTAAATAAACCAAATTCTTTAAGTGACGTTCATCATATGTTAGGCACTGAAGAAGCGACTTCAGCTAGTCGTTCAGAGGGTGGATTTTCTCAACAGCCAAAGTCACCTGAAATCAGTTTCTAGCGTTTAAACTTAAAGTTGCCATCTCTGACCAATGACTTAAAGGATATTTATAAAGTAAAAATAAAATTACCGTAGGGTGTGTTAGGCGCATATTTCGAGATGGTTGATCGCGAAAAACATAATCTAAGCGTCTAACGCACTTTCTTATATGATGGTGCATCAGGTGGAAGCTGTAACACAAGGGTAATCACGCGGTAGAAGCCAAATCTGTTTGCCTTACCTACTTTATTTTTACTTTATCAATAACCTCTAACTGTTGCCATAAAGCATCAACAGTAATGAATTGGTAGCCTTGTTGTAATAATTGCGGGATTAATATTTGAACTGATGCAGCAACATCTTGTCCACCACAAGCACCGTCATGTAGCACAATGAGTGAGCCGTTCTGCACTTGCTGGAGAACTCGCTGTACTACTTGGCTGACTCCAGGTCTTACCCAATCTTCTGGAACCACAGTCCACATGACTGGACGATATTTCCACTGTTGGAATAGGTTTAAGGTTTTGGGTGTAAACAAGCCGTTGGGGGGTCTGACATCACGTACTTTTGCCGGTGGGAGGTTACAAGCATTGTAGATGGCAACTTGGGTTTTTTCTAAACTATCTTTGAGTTCGGTGGGCGATAGTATGGGGAAAGACCGATGATCGTAACCGTGCAAGCCTATCCAGTGACCCCGATCGCATATTGCTTGTGCAATACTGGGGTGGCGATTGACACAAGCACCCAACCAAAAAAAGCTAGCAGTGATATTGTAGTGATCTAAGACTGCTAATAATTCGGGGGTGTATTGGGGATGGGGACCATCATCAAATGTGAGAGCGATCACTTTTGTATTGCGATCGCCACTCCAAAGACAGCCAGGAAAAGCCGGCTGGAGAATCCGATAAATAATCGGGAACAGAGGCGCAAACTGCATTTTGACTATTCCCTAACCTGAGATGTCAAAGTTAAATCTTAACAGATTTTTGCGGACTCAATTGTCCCACAGATGGAAGCTTGACTCTCTTCTTACCTAATAACTCAAAAAATAAATCCTCATATTGCTCAATTGCTTGCTCAAAGGAGAAATATTCTTCAGCAAATTTTCTACCTTGATTGCCTAACTTAGTTGCAAAGGTCGGATTATTATATATCTCTAATACTGCTGCGGCTAATGCTTCCGGTGATTCTGGCTCGACAATGATACCGCCACCACTTTCTTTAATTACCTTGGCTGCTGTACCAGTCGCAGGTACTGAACCCACAATCGGACGACCTGAAGCTAATGCTAAGGGTATCTTGGAAGGCATATTAAAAGCAATCACATTACTTTTCTGCACAATTAAGCTAACATCAGCCGTCGCCAACATCTGCGGTAATTGTTCCCTTGGCTGCAATGGTAAGAGTAAAACATTATCAGCCCCACAAGACAGACAATATTTCTGCAATCTAGATAAAGCTGTTGATTCACCAATAATCACAAAGCTAATATCTGGAATGTGGCGCAAGTAGGTAGCGGCCGCGATGACAGTCTCTAAACCTTGTGTGAGGGCAATATTCCCAGAGTACATCACTACGAATTTATTATCTAGTTGATGGACTGTCCTCCAGAAATTTTTCTTAGCTAAGGGACGAATAAAATTCACATTTACCCAATTGGGAATACAAATAATTTTTTTGGCGCTTACCCCTTTATTTATTAAATTCTCCCGGAAGCCATCAGCTATGACACTAATTTTAGTAGCATTTTTGTAAGCAAACTTTTCTATAATTTCGCAAAAGCGAATCATTAATTTATTGGTCATTAGTCCGACGCGCACGGCTGCTTCCGGTAAGATATCTTGTACATTTAACACCACAGGACAATTATAAAGCCGACCAAGTAGGGTTGCTGGTAGTGAAACCAAAAGTGGAGGTACTGTTAATAAAATCAAGTCTGGTTTTTTGCCGTTAAAGGCTTGGGGCAAGCTGGTGAAAATAAAACTTAACTCTAGTAATAATCTATCTATGAGGTTGGGTTTAGATTTAATTCTGAGGTAACTGCGCTGGATTGTTACGCCATTCTTTTGTTCTGTAACGTACCACTTACCTTTATATTCTTCGTAAATTTCCCGTTGGGGATAGTTAGGCATTCCTGTAATCACTCGCACCTGATGCCCTCTTTGTGCTAAACCCTCCGCCAGTTCAGTCATTAAAGGTGCAATGCCGATTGGCTCTGGATAATAGTTATAAGAGTAGATAAGAATGTGCATGATTTATTGCTTTTTGTAAAGTGAGCCAGAACTTAGCTGCTATATTTGCGTATTTAGTTAAATAGGTTATTTATTTTCCTTATAGCTAGATGCAATCTAATATTAAAATACTTATCATTCATTCTTATTTTTATTAAGTCCCTCTAGTCAGAACACATATGTGTCTCGGCATTATTGAGCGGATATCATTCTATTAACATAGGGTTCACATAATTGGTGATGAAGATTTTCCGTATATAAAACATTTTCCTCTAGTGTAATTTTTGCCTTGAATAATCCAACCCGTATTGTAACTTTACTAACTAAGTTTTTTCAGCGTTTCCGTGAGTATTTATCAAATCTTTAAATTATTACCAGATTTTAATTTGAATCTTAATACTGTCTCAAGGGCGAACATCACCTATATATTTATTTCATAAAAAGCACCTTTTAATCATAAAAAACTATCTAAATTCAGCAATTAAAAATGCTTGTTAACCGAAATTTTAAAAAATTAATAAATCATCTACATACTTTTCTACACATAATAAAGTAAGTAAATTACGGTGTTGACTAATTTATTAATCGCTACCTATGAGAGTCTTTCCGGACAATAATTTACCAAACCGTACTGTCATAAATACATAGCAGGAGACAGGGAATTAGGGACAGTAGGGTGGGTAATGCCGACAAAAACCATGATACGCAGCGCCATTTACTTGAAGTACCTTATATGAAGTTTATAAACACTACACAATTTCTTCCCTTGGCTTTTGCTTGGTAAAGCCCTTGATCGGCAGCCGCAATTAATGCAGTATCAGATAGCGGCTCATGAGGAATAATAGATGTTAAACCAAGGCTGAGAGTGATAAATTCACTGCACACAGATTTGGGATGAAGTAGCTGTAAAGCACTAACATGGCGTTGAATTTGTGTAGCGATCGCCATAGCTTGTTCAATCTCAGTATCCGGCAAAAGCACAGCAAACTCTTCCCCACCGTATCGAGCAACTAAATTACCAGCGCTCTTAACAGCATGGGAGATTGCCTGAGCCACTTGTCTTAAAGCATCATCTCCAGCAAGATGCCCAAGACTATCATTGTAAAGCTTAAAGTAATCAACGTCACATAAAATTAGGGAAAGAGGGGCTTGCTGTTTTCGTGAGCGTTGCCATTGAGCCTTGAGAGTGTCATCAAAGCAGCGTCTGTTTGCTACTTGAGTCAAACCATCCGAACAAGCAAGGCGCTGTAATTCCTGATTTGCTTGTTGTAATTGCTGGTAAAGTTCTGACTGTTGAATGGCAATGGCAGCTTGAGTAGCAAGCTGGTTAAACAAGTTAATTTCTGATTGTCGCCAAAGCCTGGTGTCAGAGCATTGGTGAGCGATGAGTAATCCCCATAAACGTTCTTTTTGCAAGATAGGGACAACAAGGTTAGCTCGGACTTGCAAACTTTGCAACAGATCGAGATGACAAGATGCTAATCCAGCATTTTCTATATCTTCAATCGCTCTCGTATTGCCTTCCTTGTAATAACTAGCATGAGTAGTTTGAAAACAAGTATCAACAATATGAAATCCTAAAATAGACATACACCCTGATGCCAAAGATTCCACCGCCACAAAACCACTCCAGTCTGGCTCAAACTGATAGATTAATACTCTGTCTACTTCAAACAGTTGACGCACTTCATCGGCAGTAGTTTGTAAAATCTCGTTGAGGTTTAACGACTGGCGAATTCGGCCAGTCACAGCCGCGACAATTCTTTCACATTGATTTTGATACCCAACAGAACCCTCAAGGCATAGAGAAGATGCCAATATTGCAGTTGACTTGTGCGTCTGCAACTGCGGCGTTGTAGTTACAGGCACTGCATTAGGTTTGGCAATCAAATATCCTTGAGCAAGAGTTGCACCATGTTGTCTCAGCCAATTAAGCTCCTCAATACATTCAATTCCTTCTGCAACAGTTTGGATATTGAGATTTTGAGCAATTTCCAGAAGCTTGGCAGTAATTGCTGCTTTGTACTGGTTTTTATGTACATTGCGAATTAACCCTATGTCTAGCTTGATAAAGTCTGGACATAACTCATGTAGTAAATTTAAGCTGGAATAACCAGAGCCAAGGTCATCAAGAGCGATTAAAAATCCTTGCGATCGGTAGCATTGTAGCAATGTCTTGAGATGTTCTAAATCATCAAGATTGTCGGACTCTACAACTTCAAAAACCACCCGTTCATGAGCAATACCAGCAGCATCAATTGCTTCTACTGTATGATGAAGGCAAAAAGCTGGGTCATAAACTGCCGTCGGTGCAAAATTAATAAAGATATGCCCATGCAATTGATGATGACTAAATTGATTGATACCGTTGAGACGCGCCATTTGATCGAGTTGAGGCAGAAGACCTGCTTCTGTGGCTAACTCAAAAATTAATTCTAATGGAATCAAATTACCTTGACAATCAAATCCCCGCAAAAGAGATTCATAACCATAAATTTTCGAGGTATCTTCAATTGAAACAATCGGTTGAAAGTAACTTGTGAATCTTTCTTGAACTAACATTTCTACTAGCCAGTCCGACTGACCGAACTTAATAAAGCGTTGCAATGAAACCATGTCGCTAAAATCCTGAATTCGCGGTTGAATCTCGCCTCGGATAAAAAGGACTTGCGTTTCTTTTAACTCTCTTGGTGCCATGAATTGAGCTATATTTCTAGCAAGTTTCTGAGCCTGTCCATGTTGACAATTCAAACTTAGACCAGAACGTTCTTGCATTAACTCATATTCAACAGCACTCTTGTTTAGGTATGAGGTAGCTTTTTTTAAAGTATGAGGAATTGGAAACCAGAGGAAGAGCCTGCCTACTTCCTCAGTCTTGTACTGCATCACCTCAAGACAAGCGCAAGTTTTGTGAATACAACTTTTTTGATTCATAGCTCATCACCTTGAACATTTTCATTGAATTTGATGTTTTATCTGTCACCAAATAAAATAACCTAGTTTACAACTAGTAACTTTTAATTAGAGAATAAAATTAGGTCAAAGCATTTCTAATTACATTTATTTCAAAAAATGGCTTTCGTTAACTCAAAATAGAAGTTAATTTTAACAGATATACTTTTATTTATTAACGGTCTATTTTTTATCGTAAATAAAAGGGTTTAAGACCCCCTACGTCTATACCTAGCATCATTTTCAGTCGGGGATTTAAACCCCGACTGTTCGCGTAGCGTGCCGTAGGCAAAATGTCTTTAATGCGCGAATGCGTGAATTTTGAATTGTTAATAGATATAGCTAAAAAATCAAGCATTTTAAAGTTATCAAACCTATAGCTTGACTGACAATTAAGCTCATACGCAAATTTTTTCAAAGCTCATGTTTAATCTCGTAAAAGTACAATAACTACTGCTGCACTAGACATAATTATCATTCTATTTTGTCAATATTCCTTCAGGAGGATTACGGAAACAAAGGCTACTTACTAGTTCTGGATAATGCTTTATTGAGATTTATTCTTAAATTCGCAACACAATTGGGCATTCTAAATATGAAAACTTAAAAAATTTTGGCTCAAAAGAATTTAGCAGGATGTAAATTAAGGCGATGCAGATTATCTTCAATCGCTTCTCAAGCTGGCTTTTAAAGCATATCAAGCAAAATTACTGAAGAGTAAGTAGCAAGCAATTAGCTGTCTTAAGTATACTAGAACTTAGGCAGGTGTCATAATCAAACTAAATGTAGGGTGCGTCAGCCCCAATAATGTCGTACACATTCAAGGATTTTCCACATCTGACGCACCCTACCCCAACTGCTGTAGAGACGTTACATGTAACGTCTCTACATTGAGAATCAACAACGAACAAATCAGGGTTAGAAAAAACGTGAGTGAACACTCTCACAAATGTTGAGATAGATCCGGGTAATGGATAGCCTACAAGGAGAGAGGTTTGGAGAGAGGTCTTCCAGATCCCGTGAAAAGTCAGAAATGGAAGTAGGGTGTGTTGTCGCATAGCGCCAGCACCATCTTGATATCATTGGTGGTGTGAGGCTAAGGCATAACACGCCCTACATTTGAGATTTTTTATGTTGAGCTACTTAAAAGACCAAAAATATAATACTTTTTAGACATCCTCTCAGCCTGGTTCTTATCCTCTGCTATACTTCATGAGGCTGCTGGTGGCTGATTATCAATTAAGAGTTCTTTTTTACTGCGTTTCAACTGTTTCCAAAGTATTTTAATCTGCTCGTAAGCTTCATCTGATTCAAGCTTACCATTGGTTTGCAAACCTGTGATATAGCTGACTTTTTGAGAAAATTCTTGTAAGTTAGCATTAAAAACTAAGGTTTCTGGTTTAACTTGACCGTAGTAGCGACTTCGAGGGTAAAGAAATTTATTTTTGTCATTCTGATTGGGTTTTACCATCACTATAACTCCTGATCACAACTTTTCAACAAGTCGGCTAATTACTTAATCAGGACTTACGCACCAAATTATGTGTTGAGATTGGGTGTAAGGGTATAGGGGATTGCGGATATTTAAGAACCTATACCCTACAAAAATCCTTAATTTTTGGTTTTCATGCGTAAATCCTATTAATAATATGGTTGGTTTAAGCGGTAATTAATAATAGCTAATAGCTAGTTGTTTTCTCCTGTTATCAATTAACATCTCATGCTAGCTGGTAAGTTTTTCAAAGGATATGACTTGGAGTCTAGTTTAATTTTTCAGAGGATGGGTTATGTGCTAATCTGCGGATTAGCTCTCGAATCACATCCGTTGTTGGTCTGCCTGTCTGCTGACAATACTTTTCCAGCCTGTTGGCTTCATCTGATGTGAGGTTGATAGTGATTCGCTTAACTGTCCATTTCTTGTTCATATTTGCTATCTTATTCCTGAAGCAATTGATGTGTTATGTTTTTAACTAAAACTTTTGGTCTTTGTAGATAATACTGTGATTTTTGTTACTGTATATTGACGCTTTTTGCTCAGTTTTTATCTAATTTTTGTCTAGAATTTCATGCAATGCAAGCTTGCGTATCTCTATGTGTATACGGTGAGAATTTGGGTAAAGGCATAGCCTTACCTACGTATATCTCAAGAATTAAATACGAGTCCCATATGAGATGTTATCTGTGAGTGCAACTTAGTATGAGCTACTTTCATGCAAATATTGTTCTCGAAAGAACAGTTTTTATACAGTTTGGACTTGATTGATCAAGCAATTTGCTGTATAATAAAATGTAAATCCTAAAAGGTTATGGTCAAAAAATTACACCCCATTGTTTCTGTGTAGCTTAGATGTTTTAATATTAGACATTAATAGCTATGCTTAATCATGTTGATAGTTGGTTAGTAAATAGTATAAGTTGTGAAAATTTTGCTGGTAGAGGACGATGTAGCATCTGCGACCATACTAAGTGAGGTTCTCACGGCGGAGCATTATACAGTTGAACTGGCAACAGATGGTCAAAATGGGCTAACGTTAGCAACTTTATCAAACTTTGACCTGATATTGTTGGATCTACTGATTCCCAAGCTTGATGGAATTAACCTTTGCCGACAACTCCGCGCCCAGGGGATTCAACAGCCGATTCTTTTACTAACTGCCAAGGATCAGAGTACTGATGTAGTCAAAGGATTAGATGCAGGTGCAGATGACTATGTTACCAAACCCTATGATATTTCCGAGTTACTAGCAAGGATACGGGCATTGCTACGCCGAGGTACAAGCCAACTTACACCTAGCTTGTTGAGTTGGGGAAATCTCTGCGTCAATACCCTGTCGGCAGAAGTGACCTATGATGGACAACGGATATCTTTAAGTCCGAAAGAGTATAGCTTGCTAGGGCTATTTTTGCGTAATCCACAACGTGTTTTTAGCCGGAGTGATATTATAGATCGCTTGTGGTCACTTGATGCTACACCAAGTGAAGGAGCGGTGACTAATTTAATTAAAGACTTGCGCCACAAGTTGAAGACTGCGGGAATGTCTGCTGAATTATTAGAAACGGTTTATGGCTTGGGGTATCGGCTAAAAAGTCCACCCCAACGGCTGGATAGGGAAAAAACTCTCTGCAAACGTGAAAAAGCGCTGACCTGCGATCGCTCAAAGACCATCGCTGCTATCAATAAAACTATAGAACGCTATCAAAATACCTTTGCAGGGCGGCTAACTTTGCTAGAACAAGCCGAACTAGCCTTGCAGACAGGACAATTACCACCCGAATTACAGCAGCAAGCAAGTTCCGAAGCACACAAACTAGCGGGGACGCTAGGCTCATTTGGTTACGAAACAGGTTCAAAGTTAGCTCAAGCAATTGAACATTTACTCATCGGCGAGAAAAACTTAACCTCACAGAATGCTGTGCAACTGTCGCTACTAGTGGGTCAACTCCGAGAAGCGATCAGCCAACCTCCCACACTTTTAACTGGGGACAAATTTGAGTCAACCCAACTTCCCTTGGTATTAGCTATCAATGATGAACCTTTGACTAACCAACTGAAAAGCCAAGCTGCAAGTTGGGGAGTGCGGCTGGAAGTAGCCGCCAATTGGGAAAGCGTTTCTCAGTCTCCGCAAGTGATTTTACTCAACCTCAATGGCAGCAAATTGAGCCAAAAAAGTTTAAAATTGCTGGACAATCTGAAACAAAAGTTTCCCAATACGCCAATTATAGTCGTAGCAGACCAAGACAACCTCACACAGCGAGTAGCTGTTGCTCGTTTAGGAGTCCAGGCATTTTTGAGTAAGCCGACTACTACTGAAGTATTTGGCGCAATTACTCAACTCATACCTCAATCCCAAACTAGTCAAGCAAAGGTGATGATTATAGACGATGATCCCGTGATGCTGGATATGTTGAGTAATATGCTGCAACCTTGGGGAATGACGGTGAAGACCTTACAAAATCCCCAAAAATTTTGGGAGACACTAGTTAGCACAACTCCTGACCTGTTAATGATTGATTTAGAAATGCCTACATATAGTGGTATCGATTTGTGCCGCGTAGTCAGACAAGACCCATATTGGGGAAATTTACCGATTTTGGTAGTTACTGCCCATACAGAGATAAAATTCATTCAACAGGTGTTTGCAGCAGGAGCCGATGATTTTATTGGCAAGCCTGTAGTTGAGCCGGAGTTAATAACTCGCGTGATCAGCCGCATTAATCGTTCTCGTTTACAACTCAAAATCTAGAAACGGAGGATGGGCAGGTGTGGCTCTCCAATATGATTGGGAGAAGGCAAGCTAACAACAAAAAACTAAAGATTTCTTTAAGGCTTGTCCTGACTGTTCCCTTTGTGTTGTTAATTGGGGGAACAACTGCTTTAGTCAGCTATGAATCATGGCAAAATTCCCAGCGTTCAGTGAATAGTTTGGCATATCAGTTGATGAGCGAGATGAGCGATCGCATTCATTTATATTTGAGTAATTATTTAAAGACTCCACATTTAATCAATCGTCTCAATGTTCAAGCCAGCAAACTTAATCAAATAGATATCACTAATCCCCAAAGTTTAGAACCTTATTTTTTTGGTCAAATTCAAGAATTTGGTTCCAAGCGCATCCATTTTATCAACCCCCAAGGCGGACTTGTGGGAGCCGGCAACGATGAACGGGGTCTGACGGTTTCCTTCACCAAGAATTTTGTCAAAGGGGAACTGTATGTATATAGCGTAGATGGTCAAAGGAAACGGCAACAGTTATTAGTTCGTCAACAAAATTATGATGGAACTCAAAGACCTTTCTATCAAAAGGCAATCTCCACTCTTAAACCAACCTGGACACCAATTTATCCATATGTGCCGGCTTCCAGAGGTTTAGGAATTGCCGCCACCTACCCTATTTATAATCAAAGACGACAACTTCTGGGGGTTTTTGCCAGCGATATAGACCTGCTGACCATTAGTAAGTTTCTCAAGAAATTGCGGGTAGGCACTCACGGACAAGTTTTTATTATGGAACGTTCAGGATTAATGGTGGCTGCTTCCACCCCTGAACCGCCCTTTTTAGCAGATGCTCATGGGACACTGAACCAGCGCCTGATGGTGAGGGAAAGCCAGCAACCGCTAATTCGTTCAGCAGGTGAATATCTGCTTTCCCGTGGGAACTTAAATCAAATTCAGTCTACACAGAAACTTAACTTTGAGATAGAGGGCAAAAAGCAATTCTTACTCGTCATCCCTTACCGCGATCAATTGGGACTTGACTGGTTAATTGTGACAGTTGTACCAGAAACAGATTTTACCGCAGAAATTGTTGCCAATACACGCTTTACTTTAATTTTTAGTTTTGCGGCTTTAGTGGGAGCGATCGCTTTAGGATTATTAGTGACGGAACTTATTGTCCGACCTATGCAAAAATTAGGTCAAACTAGCATGGCGTTGGCAGATGGAGAGTGGAATCAACCCATTAAACAAGATAGCCTAATTGCTGAGTTCCAAGTTCTGGAACAGTCTTTAAATTGGATGTCTCAGCAGCTAAAACAGTCTTATGAGTCCGTCAAAATTGCCCTGGAACAGTCGGAAGAACGCTTTACTAAAGTATTCCGTACCTGTCCAGAAGCGATGGGGATTTTCACCCTTAACGGGCAATGTATAGATGTCAATGAAGCCTTTATTGATTTATATGGTTGTTCTAGGGAAGAAGTTATTGGTAGCACAGTCACAAAACTGAACTATTGGTTCAATATAGACGAGAAACAATGTTACATCCAAGATTTACTCTCAGGTAAAACAGTTCGTAACCAAGAATTTACACTCCGGGACAAAACAGGTGAGGTTCTCACAGTGCTTATTTCCGCAGATATCATTGAGCTACAAGGACAACCTCATATAATTACTGTTACTAAAAATATTAGCAATCGCAAACTGGCAGAATTAGAATTGCGGCGGCAAAAAGACTTGCGCGAAAGCATTTATAACGAATCTGCCGATGCTCTATTTTTGGTCGATGTAGACACACTGTTAATCATAGACTGTAATCAGCGAGCAGTGCAACTATTTGAAGCGGCAAGTAAAGCGGAACTAATTGGTATTTTAGGTCACACTCTACAAGTACGTCCATTCACCTCAGAAGAACTAGGAGAAATCGGCAGCCAAATACAGGAGAAAGGTTTTTGGAGTGCCGAAATTCAATACTTTACCCGCAAGGGGAATTTGTTTTGGGGCAACCTCGCCGCCAAGGAAGTGGCGATCGCTCACCAAGTCATCTATTTAGTACGGGTAACAGATATAACAGAACGCAAACGAGCCGAGGCAGCTTTGCGACAAAGTGAAGCGGATCTGCGTCGCGCCCAGCAGGTCGCCCATGTGGGTAGTTGGAAACTAGATATCAAAACCCAGAAAATTACATGGTCTGAGGAAAGTTTTCAAATCTTTGGTTGGGATATATCTTTGCCAGAACCCTCCATATCTGAATTTATGCAGCTAATTCATCCCGACGACCGAGAATTGGTGAACAAAAGCCTTGAGCAAACGATCGCCACGCAAATCCCGTATAGAATTGAGGTGCGAGTCATCCAACCTCATGGGTCAACTCGATATATTGAAGCCAGGGGAGAAGCAGACATTGACGAACAAGGGGAAGTAATTCAATTACTGGGAACAAATTTAGATATTAGCGATCGCAAAGAAATTGAACAGGCTTTGCGTCAAAGCGAAATTCGCTTCCGCGAGTTAGGCGCTGCTTCCCCCGCAATTATCTACACAATTGAAGAATATCCAGGTAGACCTGTGCGGTTTGAATATCTCAGCCAAGCCTTTGAGGAAATACAGGAAATTCCCTTGGCTGAAGCAATCAAAAATCCAATGGTTGCATTTGACTGTTTTCATCCTGAAGACCGCGCAGGACATCAGCAAGCAGTGATGCAAGCTATGGAAAATATGCAGCCATTTCAGCATGAGTGGCGGATCATTACCCCTAGTGGCAAAATCAAGTGGGTGCAAGCAAATTCTCGACCAGAATACCGGGAGAATGGCGTACTGGTATGGCATGGGGTGATGATGGATATTAGCGATCGCAAAGCCATTGAAGCCGCTCTGCGACAAAGTGAAGCCCGCTTTCAAAAAATTGCCGCCGCTTCACCTGCACAAATTTACATCCTCACCTATTACCCAGATACAGGGGAAATGCGTTATGAATATATCAGTTCCGGCGTGCGAGAAATTCAGGAATTAGAACCCGAACAGGTTTTAGCAGATTCTCTCATCACATATAGGCAAGTGCATCCTGATGATCTCGCTCTCTACAATCAACTAACTACCCAAAGTCTCAAAACCTTAGAACCCTTTGCTCACGAATGGCGAATTCTCACTCCCTCCGGCAAAACTAAATGGGTACGGGCAAATTCCCGCCCAGAACGCCGCCCCAATGGGGAAATTGCTTGGTATGGAGTGTTACTAGATATTACTGACCTGAAACAAGCCGAAGCCGCCTTGCGTGAGAGTGAAGAGCGGTTCCGCTATGCGTTTTATGATGCTCCCATTGGGATGGCGCTATTAGGATTGAATCAGCAATGGTTACAAATCAATCCCATGCTGAGGGAAATGCTGGGCTACTCTGGGTTAGAATTATCTAGTTTCAGAGCATTTGAGATCATTCACCCAGAAGATGTGCATCAGTTGGAAAAGAGCATGACACAGGTATTGTGCAATGAAAATCGCCCAGTACAAGTGCAGTTGCGTTACTTGTGTAATGGCGGACGCATCGCCTGGGGATTAATGAGCCTGTCACTGGTGAGAGATTTTCAGAGTCAACCCTTGTACTATGTCTTGCAGATCCAAGATATCACCGAACAGCAAGCTATTGAGCAGATAAAAAATGAGTTCATTTCCATTGTCAGCCATGAACTGCGTACCCCACTCACAGCCATCCAAGGATTTTTAGCCCTGTTGAATACTGGTAACTATGACAACAGACCAGAAAAAGCTAAACGGATGATTCAGCAAGCTTTAACAAATAGCGATCGCCTCGTGCGTTTGGTTAATGATATTTTGGACTTAGAACGCTTATCTTCCGGGCGAGTGCAGCTAGTCAAGGAAGTCTGCAACGCCACCGATTTAATTCAACGAGCGGTAGAGGGAGTACAATCAATCGCCGTGACAGCCGCCATCACAATTACTATTATGCCTACTAGCGATCGCGTATGGGCTTCCCCCGATTTAATTATCCAAACCATCACCAATTTATTGAGCAACGCCATCAAGTTCTCACCCCCTAACTCAGTGATTACCTTATCTGCTCAACCTCAATCAGGCTCAGTGCTTTTTGCCGTCAAAGACCAAGGTAGAGGTATTCCCGCCGACAAATTAGAAACAATCTTTGAACGTTTTGGGCAGGTAGACATTTCTGATGCGCGTGCCAAAGGAGGAACCGGTCTAGGCTTGGCGATTTGTCAAAATATTATTCAACAACATGATGGTAGTATTTGGGCAGAAAGTACCCTTGGCTTGGGCAGCACATTCTATTTCACTTTGCCAATACCACCAGAACAGGTGACAGGGGACAGGTGACAGTTGTCAGTTGTCAGTTGTCGGTTGTCAGTTGTCAGTTGTCAGTTGTCAGTTGTTATTCTCCCCTGCTCCTCTGCTCCGTTCCCCTCCTGGGAGGGGCTAGGGGTGGGTTGCTCCTCTGCTCCTCTGCTCCCCTGCTCCCTCATCTCCCTCATCTCCCTCATCTCCCCCCCACTCCCCCATCTCCCCCCACTCCCCAGTCCCTCCCCTATGAGCAAACGCATCCTTGTAATTGACGATGAAGAATCACTCCGAGAGCTTGCCAGCACCTGCTTAGAAGATTTGGGAGGATGGGAAGCGATTATCGTTCAATCTGGTCAAGAAGGGCTTTTGAAAGTCCAAGAGTATTTTGTAGATGTAATTCTCCTCGATGTCTCAATGCCTGATATGGATGGCTTTCAAGTCTACGAGCAAATCAAAGCTAACCCCAAGACTCAGCACATACCCGTTATTTTACTCACAGCCAAAGTATTACCAGACGATTACAAGCGCTTTGCACAATTGGATCTAGCCGGAATTATCACTAAACCATTCAACCCACTACTGATTTGCGAACAAATAGCCCAGATGGTTGGGTGGAGTTAGTGGGGAGTGAGGGGAGCAGGGGAGATGAGGGAGTCTGACAGGTGTAGGTTTTTAATATAGCAGTGAGTAACGACTATAAAACTAACGAGAAAATCATTGTTTCATCCACCCCTACACCCCTACACCCCTACACCCTTACACCCCAAACCAAGGTTTTTGGAACACCAGTAAAAAACCTACACCTGTCAGGATGAGGGAGTGGGGGGAGATGGGGGAGAAAAACTAATGACTAATGACTAATGACTAATGACTACCTCTTATAAGTTTCTTATTTTCTTGATTTAAGCTGAATTTATACCAATTCTCTCAAATCTGATAATGGATACAAACCCGGAAAATCTGATGAAATCAGTTTTTCTGAATTACAAATTACGTAGCGGTAGCCTTTGGTACGCAGGCCTGAGCCTACCCGTAGGTTATGAACAATTGAGAATTGGTTTGATTAATTCCTTTCAGCTTTTTCAAGCTCTTTAATCATGGTAATCAAGACAATATTATTGATTGATGATGAACCGACTATTCGAGAACTTGTACAAATTTGTTTAAATGATTTGGTGGGATGGAATGTTGTCACTGCTAATTCAGCCCAAGCCGGACTCAAACAGCTAGAGATAGTACGTCCTGATCTGATCCTGCTAGATGTTTTAATGCCAGGTATGGACGTGACTTCGTTTCTGCACAGACTCCATGAAAACCATTTGTTGAAAACTATTCCCGTTATTCTGTTAAGCGTGATAGCAGATTGCTTTACATTGCAACAACTTCACCATCTGGGTGTGGTGGGAGCAATTGCTAAACCATTTAACCCATTAACTTTACCCGAACAGATTACCCATGCTTTAGGTTGGAGTTTGCAGCCTGAGTATCATCTCACTGTTTAAATGATACCTCTAGCAGAAAAGTTATGACATCCTTATAAGTTTCTTATTTTTGGCTGGTATTTTGGTAAGGACGAATGAAACAAAAAATGTTTAGGAGTGTAAATAGTTCATTAAATTATTTATGTATTGGCAATTATCAATATTATGATTTATTCGCTAGGAGCAATATCTTTATTTATATAAGTAAAAATAATCAAGGAGGAAATTACAATCCTAGCACATAAATGCAAGTACAATATTTGTAACTAAACAAGGATGAAAATAATTAAAAAATCGACAAACAATAGTTGTTGATAATTATTAAGTCAGACTTGAATTATATCTATGTTCAAGGTTTTGACGTTGTTTAGTAACAAATCTTTTCAATATCTGACAGCATCTAAATAATAAATGCTAAGTTTCTTAGTAAAAATGAGTATATCTAATAGATTGTTCCCCTTGGATTCTCGGCACAACTGAATTACGAAAATAGACTTAGTAATCTTGCATCTGCCCAAAGATACAGCAACAAAATCTATGAAATTACAGCAACATAAGACGAAGAGAAGACGGGGAGTGGTGCTAACTCCTCTGGGACTACAAAGATTACAAGAAGCGATTTTATCCTGGGAGATATTAAATAATAAAGGCGATCGCTTAACTCTAGAACAACTGAGCAGACAGATAAATATATCTACGAAAACATTGAGCCGATTGTGGTCTTTAAGTTCTAGTGTAGATCACAAAACTTTGAAATTATGCTTTGCTGCTTTCAACTTAGAAGTGTATGAGGAAGATTATACAGTTTTAATGGAAGACAATGAAATAGAAATACCGAGTTTACGGTCAGAGACATCGATACAAGCAAGAAATTTATCTAGATTATTTACTGAAGCAGTAGAAAATCATTGCACATATCCAGATGGGGCTGTACCTTTGGATTCGCCTTTTTATATTAATCGTCCGCCAATAGAAGAATTAGTATATCGAGAAGTAACTCAACCTGGTTGTGTAATTAGGATTCGCGCCCCCAGACAAATGGGTAAATCATCTTTGGTACTGCGTTTGTTAGCCTTTGCCAATGCACAAGAATATCACACAGTTAGTCTCAAGTGTAACCAAATTGATGACCAATGTTTGACGAGCTTAAATAAATTATTGCGTTGTATTTGTTGGCAAATTGCTACACAATTAAATATTGACCCCAGTCTTGATGCTCACTGGGATGAGGAAATAGGTTGTAAGTTGAGTTGTAGTTTCTATTTACAACACTATATTCTGAAACAGTGCCAAAAACCTATAGTTTTGATGTTGAGCGATGTTGATCGCTTTTTTGACTATCCTCACATTGCTCATGATTTTTTTGCTTTATTGCGTTCTTGGTGTGAGGAAGCAAGACAAAATCCCCATTGGCACAAACTCAGGTTAGTAGTAGCTTATTCTACAGAACAATATGCTTGTCTAGATATTAACCACTCGCCATTTAATATTGGCTTACCTATCAGCCTGCAAGAATTTACCCAGCAACAGGTAGAAGATTTAGCTAGGCGATATGGAATCAGATGGATACCGGGTAAAGAATCAGCTCGGTTGATGTCTCTAGTGGGTGGTCATCCGGCGCTTATACAACTGGCGCTGTATTATCTGAGTTGTGGGGCTATGACTTTAGCAGAGTTGATCGAAGAAGCGATCGCTAATGGTGGGATTTATCGCCATCACTTACAGCAACATTGGGTGAGACTACAAGCAAATCCCGGTTTAGTCAGATTATATGCGGAACTTGTGACTAACAAACAAGGTGTGGCTGTTGATCCTATGGATGCCTATAAACTGGAAAGTATGGGATTAATCGACTTTGAAGGCGATCGCGTCCTACCCCGTTGTGAACTCTACCGCAATTATTTTGCTAAACAGTTCTCTAAAATAGCCTAATCAAAGAAACTTGGAATGTAAAGTTCAGCTACATAGAAATATATCTATGGTGGCCATTGCTAAGTCTGTCAAGGTGAGAAATAAAACTCTTATTTTTCGGATAGGTTGGCATTGCCCAGCATATCATAGTTGTGTCAACCACAGTTGCTACATACAGATATAGCAGGAGGTAGAGGACAGGAAACAGCCATGAAGGCTTCTTGTTTTCGATTTATGATTGGTTTATTTTCTAATCTATCTGGGGAAAGCTATACTTGTTTTTTAGAAATCAAATCGGATGCTTGTAGCAGTTTCTCAATACATTAGGGCATAGACTAATCATAAAACTGTGAAAGTAAAAGCTTGATCAGCTTGTTCTCTCATTATAGAAGTATCTATCTATATATTCTGATTTTTTTATTAAAAAGACAAGGACAGATAAGACAGTTAAACAAAATTTTTGCATAACTTGTCAGACATTTAAGACATTTAAGACATTTAAGACCAAAAATAAGCAGTTAATGTGCCAAAAAAATCATAAATTTGTAGTAATATGCTGATGCGATTATTTGATTAGCTATTCTTAAATATAAGCAGTAAATGTAAAAAAACTTTTCTGCTTTGGAAAATGCCTAAAGTAACATGAAATATCAGGTTGGTGGTAGTCTCCCTAGTGATGATCCTAATTATGTTATGCGTCAGGCTGACGAACAACTGTATAACAGCTTGAAAGCTGGGGATTTTTGTTACGTCTTCAATTCTCGGCAAATGGGTAAATCATCTCTACTACATCGCACAAGTAATCATCTGAGCAAAGAAGGTAATACTTGTATTTATATAGATGTGACACGCTTGGGTAGTGAGGATACAACAACTGAACAATGGTACAAAGGGGTTATTCTTAGTCTTTTCCATAGCTTAAACTTGGTAGGAAAAGTCAATTTTAAACAATGGTGGGAAACGCTCTCAGGTCTTTCCCCCATACAAAAGTTAAATCAGTTTGTAGAAGAGGTGTTACTGGCGCAAGAGCAAAGTGGGCGGATATTTATATTTATTGATGAAATTGATAGTTTGTTGAGCTTGAGTTTTTCAGTTAGTGACTTTTTTGCTTGGATTCGTCATTGTTATAACCAAAGAGCGCACGACCCAAAATTTCAACGTTTAGGATTTGCTGTGTTTGGGGTGGCTAGTCCATCAGATTTGATTACTGATAAGTGTCGTACACCCTTTAATATTGGTACAGCCATTGAATTGTCTGGTTTTACATTTGATGAAGCTACACCATTACTTGCAGGGTTAGAAAAAGTAGTCAGTCAACCACAAGCAGTATTAGAGAGAATTATTGACTGGACAGGTGGACAACCATTTCTGACACAAAAACTTTGTCAGTTAGTTGTCAAAGCAGCATGGGAAACATCAAGCGGGAAAATTGATTTACCCCCAGCCACAGCAGGGTATTGGGTAGAACAACTAGTACAAAAGCAGATTATCCAACATTGGGAAGGAAAAGACGAACCAGAACACCTGCGGACAATTCGCGATCGCCTCTTATTCAACGAACAACAAGCAGGTAGGTTATTAGGTATTTATCAGCAGGTACTGCAATCCGAAGCAAATAATTTACCTGTGGTGAGCGATGATAGTCAAGAACAAAAAGAATTATTGTTATCTGGTTTAGTGGAAAAACACAACGGTTATCTAAAAATTAAAAATCCTATTTATCGTCATGTTTTTAACCACCAATGGGTAATTAAACAGTTAAACAATCTCCGTCCTTACTCCCAAGCCTTCAATGCTTGGATCGCATCTAATTATCAAGATGAGTCCCGATTATTGCGGGGACAGGCACTAAAAGATGCTCAAAATTGGTCGCAGGGTAAGAGTTTGAGCGATTGGGATTATCGTTTTTTGACTGCGAGTCAAGAATATGAACAACGCGAAATCCAAACAGCATTAGAAGCAGCAAGACTACAAGAAGTAGAAGCAAGACTAGCACAAGAGAAAAAAACTGCAAAAGCGCAAAGATGGCTGCTGATGGGAATGTGTATTAAATTCTTGATCTCCACTAGTTTAGCTGTAGGTATGTACATTTTGTACCGCCAAGCCAAAGCCAGCGAAACTCAAGCCAAAATCAGCGAAATTCGCGCACTCATATCTTCTAGTGAGGGAATGTTCGCCTCAAATCGCTCTTTAGATGCGGTTGTAGAAGCAATTAGAGCCAAACATCGACTACAGCAACTAGAAAAACCACACCAAGAGATTCAAAAACAAGCAGAGAATGTACTGCGACAAGCTGTATATGGTGCAAATGAATACAACCGTTTTTCGGGACATCAAGCAGCTGTAATGGCAGTAGATATTAGTCCTGATAGTTCTTTAATTGCTTCTGCTAGTCTGGATAGAACTATCAAACTTTGGCGACGTGATGGTAAACAAATTGCCACCCTCAAAGGTCATGAAGCAGGAGTGAGAGCCGTCAAATTTAGTCCTAACGGAAAAATAATAGCATCGGCAAGTGAAGATAGGACAATTAAACTTTGGCAACGAGATGGCACTTTGCTGAAGACTTTAAAAGGTCACAATGGTTCAGTCTGGGGAGTCGCCTTTAGTCGGGATGGTCAATTCCTAGCCTCTACTGGTTGGGATAAAACATTGAGAATTTGGCGAATAGATGGTACTTTAATCAAGACTTTTAGCGGTTACAAAGCCGGGTTTTGGGGTGTGGCGTTTAGTCGGGATAGTCAAACTGTGGCAGCGGCTAATCTTGATGGGACTGTAAAACTTTGGCAGCGCGAGCCTTCTGGTTGGCAAAACGCCAAACCCTTACAGCAACTTCTAGGTCACACAGCTTGGGTTGTGGGAGTAGCTTTCAGTCCTGACGGACAGATACTGGCTTCGGCTAGTGAAGACAAAACCATCAAACTTTGGCGGCGAGATTCCACAGGCTGTTATCGTCTTGATAAAACTCTTTCGGGTCATAGTGCGGGAGTTTCCGCAGTTGCATTTAGCCCAGATGGTCAAAGGGTAGCCTCCGCCAGTCTCGACAACACAATTCAATTGTGGAACATTGATGGTCTAAAACTCAGGACACTCAAAGGTCATACTGCCTCTGTTTGGGGAACCAGTTTTAGTCCTGATGGCAGCTTTATTGCTTCGGCAGGTGCAGAAAACTTGGTGAGACTCTGGCAAAGTCAAAATCCATTTTTTGAGAGTGTGATTGCCCATAGCGCGGGTATTTGGTCGATAGCAATTACGCCCGACAGTGCTATCATCGCCACAGCCAGCCACGAAAACAACGTGAAATTTTGGAGTCCTCAAGCCAAATTGCTGAAAACTTTGACGCAAAATAGCGTAGTGTTCGAGGTGTCATTTAGCGATGACGGCAAGTTAATCGCTCTTCCCGCTTACGATGAAACAGTAACAGTGAAGCGACAAGACAATACTACTGTGGCTAGTTACAAAGATACCCAAGGCAAAATTACAGGCGCAGTCTTGAGTCCCGATGGTCAAACGATCGCTGTTGCTAATGTTGACAAAATTGCTCAGATATGGAAAGTTAATCAGTCTGTACGGCAGATTCTCAGAGGACATCAAGCTGAAGTTTGGCAAGTCGTCTTTAGTCGGGATGGTAAAATGGTGGCTTCTGCTAGTGCTGATGGGACTGCGAAACTGTGGACAATCGACGGTAAGTTAGTTGCAACCCTAGTGGGACACACAGCATCAGTATGGCGAGTTGCTTTTAGTCCCGACAGTAAAATGGTAGCTACTGGAAGCGGAGATAATACGATTAAGCTGTGGACAACTGAGGGTAAATTGATCAGCACCTTTCAAGGTCATACAGCAGCCATTTGGGGAGTAGCATTTAGTCCTGACAGCAAAATACTAGCTTCTGGGAGCGTGGATACAACTGTTAAGCTTTGGAAACTAGATGGTACAGAACTAACAACTCTTACAGGACATACCGCAGCGATTAGAAAAATTGCTATCATCCAAGATGGAACTTTCCTGGCTTCTGGGGGTGATGACAACAAATTAGTTTTGTGGAATTTGCCCCGAATTGTCAACCTGAATGCTCTGGCTTATGGTTGTCATCTAGTCAAAGATTATTTGACAAATAACACAGCTTTGACCCAAGGCGATCGCCGCATTTGCGATCGCCTGGAACTTGATGACCCTCTCCTCACCTATAGCCGCACGCATTGATTTCTTCAAGCCGCACACTCGTGACTTCGAGTCATGAGTTAGGCGCTCTATATTTCCATATTTGGTTTTACACATGGTTACGCACATGGTAAGATAAAGTATGGAAGTAAAACACGGAAGGGGTTATGTTTATGCAATTGAATATCATATTGTATGGTGTGTTAAATACAGGC